>CAMUYQ010000001.1 GCA_947165025.1 uncultured Lachnospiraceae bacterium
ACTAATCGGTCGAAGGCTTTCTTAAAAAGATGTCGGTTCGTTGTCAGTGTTTGGTTGTTAAGATACCCAAGCGGGGCAGTTTATTCTGCTCCGCTTTTTATATGTCGAAGTATTGTGAATTATTGTATATTTTTCTGAAAATGTATGATATAATTAATTCGCTGATTGTAGATTTTTTTACGATCGAGACATTATCATATGAGGTGAAGGTATGGATAGCAAAATCTTGTTGGAAAACGGTACTAATGAGTTAGAGATCCTTGAGTTCAAACTTGGGGAGAACTCTTATGGGATCAACGTTGCGAAGATACGTGAGATAATCACATATCAGCCTGTAACGCCTGTTCCTAATGCACACCCTTCGGTAGAAGGTATTTTCATGCCCAGAGATAAGATGATCACAGCCATCAGTCTGAAGAATGCTCTTCAGATGGGGGATGATGCAAGTGATTCGGGACTCTTTATCATAACCAATTTCAACAAGCTTGATGTTGCTTTTCATGTTGACAGGGTAATGGGTATTCACCGTGTTAACTGGACGGAGATCATCAAACCTGATGCAACTGTCAATAACGAGATTGAAGGTGTTTCAACAGGTATCGTAAAGTTCGATGACAGACTTGTTATAATTCTCGACTTCGAGAAGATCGTTGCAGACATCAGTCCTGAGACAGGACTTAGAATGAACCAGATAGATGCACTCGGAGAAAGAGAGAGGAGTGATATTCCGATCGTTATCGCAGAAGATTCACACCTTCTTAACAAGCTCATCAATGATGCACTTTCGGCAGCCGGATATATTAATGTTAAGCGTACGAACGACGGACTTGAAGCATGGAATTATATCGTTGATGCCAAGGAAAAGGGCGAACTTAATGAGAGAGTTCAGCTTGTTATCACTGATATCGAGATGCCTCAGATGGATGGTCACAGACTTACGCACATGATCAAGACCGACGATGAGCTTAAGGATATACCTGTAATTATCTTCTCGTCACTTGTCAATGAGGAGATGAGAGTCAAGGGTGAAGCACTTGGTGCAGATGCACAGCTTTCCAAACCTGAGATCGGCAATCTTGTTCTTCTTATCGACAAGCTTGTATCAGGAGTAAAGGCACCTGCTGCAGAATAAATAAAAAATGTTACGGAGTCGGGTTACCCGGCTCCGTTTTTTAGTTGTTTGGACAGCCAAAATATGATAGTATAAATTGATATTTTGTGTAATGCGGAGGAACAAATGGCGCAGTCCACTGAAGATTATTTAGACAGTCTGCTCAGACAGGCAATGGGCATACCTGATCCCGAGCCTGAGGTCAAGGAAGTGCAACCGTCACCCGAACTTGAAAGGGATGATGTTCTTGCAATGGCTGAAGGTCTTACGGGGTCCAATTCTGCTATTCTCGGAAATGTTTATGATCATAATGCGTCCTTTACAAATGAGGGCGAGATCGAAATTCCTGCGCCGGAACCTGTGCCTGCAGTGACGCCGGCTGCTGTTGAAACTCCTGCTGTCGAAATCCCCGCTGAAGATTTACCTGATCCCGATGCACCTCCGGTGATCGGAAGGACCGAATCAGACGAGATCCCCACAGATACAGTTCAAATTGAGAGTCCTGTTGTAACAGAGACTCCTGTTATAACCGAGAATCTCCTTCCCGATATTGAGGAGTCTGTTGCTGCCGTCGAAGAAACCACACAGCAGGGTGAAGAGAGCATTCCCGAATTATCAGATGACGATCTTTCGGCTCTAATGTCAGAGCCTGTAATAATTCCGGATTCACCGGTGATAGAACCGGGTGATAATCTGGATATTCTTGAGCATACAATTCCCGAGGGGCTTGTAGAGCCTTCCATAGAAGAACCTGTGATCACAGAGGAACCTTTGATCACTGAAGAGCCTCTGATTATGGAAGAACCGATCATTGAGGAGCCTGTAATTACGGAAGAACCCATTATCGAAGAACCTGTAATTACAGAGGAGCCGGTAATCACAGAAGAACCTGTTCTTGAGGAGCCGTTAATTACAGAAGAGCCCATCATAGAAGAGCCCATTATAGAAGAACCATTAATTACAGAAGAGCCTGTGATCACAGAGGAACCTGCAATTGAGGAACCCACCGTCGAAGAACCTGCAGCTGAAGAGATGGCAGCTCCTTCAATTTCGATAGATGACCTTGACCCGAACGACAGTAGCAAGGCGCTCGATCCGGATATGATATCAGCTCTGTTTGCGAGCGCAAACGCAGAAGATGCTGCAGAAGAACCGGTGATCGAAGAAGAGCCTGTCATCGAAGAACCTGTAATAGAAGAACCTGCTATTGAGGAACCTGCTATTGAGGAACCTGCTATCGAGGAACCTGCTATCGAGGAATCTGCAATTGAAGAACCAGTCATAGAAGAGCCTGCACTTGAAGAGCCCGTAATTGATGAACTTCCTGAAGAAACAGCGGATGCGGATCTTGAAGAGCTTACCATTCCGGATGAAGGCGATGAGGAACCTCTTATAGCCGACCAGGAGATATCGGATCTTCTGTCTACACTCGGAGAGATCACCGGGGAGAATGAAGTTTCGGAAGAAGCGGCCGCAGAAGAGCCTGCGGAGGCTGATGATGAAGTGGCAACGGATGAAACTGCTGAGTCTGCATCTGATCTGGACCTTGGCGGAATAGACATGTTCGATACCGATCTGTCCGCTATGCTCGATGATGTAACGAGTTCGCTTGAATCACCGGAGGATGGTGCATCTGAAGATATAACTGATTCATCGGACCTTAATGATCTTCTCGGATCACTTGATGACGGATCGGGAGATCTGTCCGATATAGGTGATCTTCTTGAAAAAGATGAAAACTCCGAACTTGTAGATCCCAATACCGAGACTGCGGAAGCACTCTTTGCATCCGATTCCGAAGAAGATCTGTTCGGCATTGAAAATGTAATAGATGAAGAAGAATCCGGCGGCAAGAAGAAAAAGAAAAAGAAACGCGGATTATTCGGTAAAAAGAAAAAGCAAAGCGATAATGTAGAGATAATCGGCGAAGATGAGGAGATGCTCATCGATCCGGATCTTCTCGATATTCCTGATGAATCGGAAATAAAGAAAAAGAAGGGCGGATTCTTTGCCAATCTGTTTGCCAAACTCTTTGAAGAGGTCGGTGATGATGCAGAGAGTGAAAATGAGCTTCTTGGTATAGAACAGACAGCTGTTGAGATCGCCCAGGAAGGTGCCGAGGAGAATGAGGCGATCCTTTCTGAACTGGAAGAAGAGGGCGCTGAAAAGGACAAGAAAAAGAAGAAAGAAAAGAAAAAGAAAGAAAAGAAAGACAAGAAGGGTAAGAAGGACGGGGGCGCCGAAGGAGAAGAAGGCGAAGAGCCGGCAGAGGAGCCCAAGAAAAAGAAAAAAGAAAAGAAAAAGAAAGAAAAGCTTCCGGAGCCTCCGGGCAAGAAGCTGCCGCGTAAGAAGGTCGTTGCCATATCGCTTTTCTGCATAACGATCGGAATCGTTATCACGTTCCTTGCGTTCATGTATCCGTATTCACAGGACATGAAGAAAGCAAAGAAGTTCTATGCAACGGGTGAATACCAGAAGACTTATGAGTATATGCGCGGTCATAAACTTACAAGTGATGACGAGATACTGTATAACAAGACAACGACACTGCTCCGCATTAAGAGGCCGTATGATTCGTACCAGAACTATATGAAAATGGGGCTTCGAATGGAGGCGCTGAATGCGCTCGTTCAGGGAATACAGATGTCGGATAAGTATGCCGAGGAAGCGGCATCACTCGGTATAATAGATAAGTATTCCCAGTTGTCACGCAAGATATATGATGAGCTTTATAACACGTTCGGCGTAACTGTTGACAGGGCCAGAGGCTGGATAGAACTTGAAGGTTCACCCGAGTACACAAGGGCGTTGTATGAATGCCTTCGTGATACATCGGGGGTAAAGGATGATGAGCCGATCAATCCGCCGCCTGTTGTCGATACGACAGACAATGACAATGAGGTCATCAACGCGGAGGAGAACAATCTGTGATCGCGATAATAGACTATGATGCCGGCAATATGCTCAGTGTCGTCAAGGCCCTCAAGGCACTCGGAGAGGAACCTGTCATAACAAGGGATCCGGGTACGCTGAACCTTGCAGATAAGATCATACTACCGGGAGTCGGAGCATTCGGAGATGCGATGGATAAGTTGAACGGATACAACCTTGTTCCGGTCATAAAAGATCTTATCAACAGTAACAAACCATTTCTCGGAATTTGTCTCGGCTTGCAGCTACTTTACGAGGAGAGCGATGAGGCACCCGGTGCACAGGGCATTGGAGCCCTTGCCGGAAGGATACGCAGGATTCCGGTCGGAGAGTACAGGAAGATCCCGCACATGGGATGGAATTCCCTTGAGCTTCCTAACAGGGGAAGACTGTTTGAAGGGATCGACGAAGGTTCATATGTCTATTTTGTACATTCGTATTATCTTGATGCAAAGGACAGATCCACGGTCACTGCAACATGCGATTACAATGTCAGGATCGATGCTTCGGTTGAATCGGGCAACCTGTTCGCATGTCAGTTCCATCCGGAAAAGAGCGGCTCAGTCGGACTTAAGATACTTGAAAACTTTATCAAACTGTAAAGCTTACGATGTATACCAAAAGAATTATCCCATGCCTTGATGTCAACAACGGAAGAGTTGTCAAAGGCGTTAACTTTGTAAATCTCCGAGATGCGGGTGACCCGGTTGATATAGCTGCGGCTTATGATAAAGCCGGAGCCGATGAACTTGTATTTCTTGATATCACTGCCTCAAGCGATGCCAGAAATACCGTGGCAGATATGGTACGGGCAGTGGCCGAAACGATCTTTATTCCGTTTACGGTAGGCGGCGGGATCAGAACGGTAGATGATTTCAGGTATCTGTTAAGGGAAGGTGCAGACAAGATAAGCATCAATTCCGCAGCGATAATGAATCCTGATCTTATCTCGGATGCGGCCGACAAGTTTGGAAGCCAGTGCGTTGTTGTTGCAATAGATGCCAAGAGGCGTTCCGACGGGAGCGGATGGAACATTTACAAAAACGGCGGAAGAGTAGATATGGGTATCGATGCCGTCGAATGGGCAATGAAAGCAGACAGGCTCGGAGCCGGAGAGATCCTGCTGACGAGCATGGACTGTGACGGCACAAAGGCAGGCTTTGATGTAAACCTTACGAAGATCATATCAGACAATGTCGGTATTCCCGTTATAGCCAGTGGCGGTGCAGGCACCAAAGAACATTTCCTTGAAGTGCTGACAGAGGGAGGCGCTGATGCGGCACTTGCGGCATCGCTTTTCCACTACAAAGAACTTGAGATAAGCGATCTTAAGGATTACCTTAGCGAAAACGGCATATCGGTAAGGAGAGACAAACGTGATAGATAATGACTGGCTTGAACCGCTCTCTGCCGAATTTAAGAAACCGTATTATGCCGATCTTTACAGATTCGTAAACACCGAATACAACACTAAGACAATATATCCGCCAAAGAACGATGTGTTTGCGGCATATGACAGGACGCCGCTTGCAAACGTAAAAGTTCTGATACTCGGACAGGATCCGTATCATGAACCGGGACAGGCCCACGGGCTGTGCTTTTCGGTCAATCCCGGGATTGATATTCCTCCAAGTCTTGTAAACATATACAAAGAACTTCACGATGATCTCGGATGTTACATTCCGAATAACGGTTATCTCGTTAAGTGGGCAGACCAGGGTGTTATGTTGTTAAACTCGGTGCTCACCGTAAGGGCGCATGCGGCCAATTCTCATCAGAACAAAGGATGGGAAAAGTTCACGGATGCGACGATCGCAGCACTTAACAGACAGGACCGCCCGATCGTGTTCATGCTGTGGGGAAGAAGTGCGCAGCAAAAAGCATCGATGCTCAACAATCCGAAGCATCTTGTGCTCACAGCCGCACATCCGAGCCCGCTTTCTGCATACAGAGGTTTTCTCGGCTGCAGGCATTTTTCGAAAGCAAATGATTTTCTGTCAAAGAACGGAGTAGAGCCGATCGACTGGCAGATTGAAAACAGATAAAAATGGAGAAACAGTAATGGGAAAAAAGGAGGCGCTGGCCCTCAAGATATTTGTGGGAGCTGTGCTTGTCATAGCACTTCTGTTCGGCGCATTTTATTTTGAAAGTTACAGATACGAGGCAAACGAAGTTGCCGATCTGATAAATAAGGGTAACAGGTACATGGAGGCCGAATGTTACTCCGAGGCGATCGAGTGTTATGAGAGAGCACTTGAACACGAGGAGAACAATGAGCAGATCAAGTCGGCCATAGTCAAGGCCTACATGTCGATGGCGGAAGGATACGGTGAAGGCGATGAGGCCCTGCTTTGCTATCAGAATGCACTTGCCGTCAATCCAAATAACAAGACTGCTTACTGGTCGATCGCAAACATATATGAAAATCGCGGCGATGAAGATACGATGCTCGAAGTGCTTCACAAAGGGTTTGATGATACGGGCGACGAATCGATGAACGCAAAAGTGTTTGCCGTGGAAGAGGAACGCGCAAGGATCCAGGCTGAAGAAGAGGCGAGGATTGCAGAAGAGGAAGCAAGGCGTGCCGAAGAAGAGGCAAGGGCAGCCAAGCTTGATCCGTTAAAGGAACTGTTCATCGCCAAGGATTACGATGCCATCAAGGATAAGCTCCGCGAGGAGGAATACGTTGCTTTTTCCGACGAGGTTATCGGTGACAATTCCTATTATGTCGGTGATTACGATACTGACGGAAAGCGCGAGGGATACGGTATCGCGGTTTATGAAAACGGGTATTACTACTATGGTGAATACCATGATGACAAGCGCAGCGGACACGGAGTCCTGATGCGTGCCAGTTATTCGGACAGTTCATCGATCGGGTCTTTTATCTTTGAGGGCGAATGGTCAGATGATAAACCGAACGGAAACGGAACCGCAAAGTCCAGTTATTTTAAGGACAAGATAAGTGCGAATGATTTTGCAACAAAAGAGATTTCCGGAAACTACACGGACGGTCTTGAGGACGGAACGATGACTCTTGTCGGAACGACCCGCTCCGGTGCAAAGAGAACGTTCAAGTATACAGCCAAGGACGGCATAGCCGCAAAATCAAGCAAGGAAGATTCCGGTGTAAAGGGACAGTACATAATAGCGCAGACAGATGATAAGAGCGAGAGCCTTACAAGTGACGGATCAAAACGAGGAGTGGAAGGATTCATAGAGGAGTGATCCTTATCCGGGAGGAATAAGATGAGAAAAAAAGCATTTATTGACAAAGCAACTGCCGAAAAGATCGCGGCAAAGATACCGACGCCGTTTTATGTGTATGACGAGGCTGGGATCGTTAAGAATATTGAGAACATCAAGTCTGCGTTCTCATGGAACAAAGGATTTAAAGAGTATTTTGCGGTCAAGGCAACTCCCAATCCGTTTCTCCTGTCGATAATGAAGAAGAATGGGATAGGAGTGGACTGCTCCAGTCTTACGGAACTCATGCTTTCAAAGGCAGTAGGTTTTTCAGGCGATGATATAATGTTCTCTTCAAATGAGACACCTGCAGAGGACTATATCCTTGCAAAAGAGCTCGGAGCGATAATCAATCTTGACGACATCACACATGTGGAATATTTCGATAAGCTGTGCGGTGTCAATGAAACGATGAGCATCAGGTACAATCCGGGCGGAGTCTTTACCGTCAGCAACGGCATCATGGATAATCCCCAGGATGCAAAGTACGGTATGACGACCGAGCAGATGTATGAAGCCGTTAAGATGCTTTCCGATAAAGGTGTTAAACATTTCGGGATCCACTCGTTCCTTGTCAGCAATACGGTAACGAACGATTATTATCCTATGCTTGCAGAACAGCTTTTTGCACTTGCTGCGGATATCCATGAGAAGACAGGTGTTCATATCGCTTTTGTAAATCTGTCAGGCGGTGTGGGGATACCGTATACACCCGATCAGGAACCCAATGATATTTTCGTCATCGGTGACGGTGTCCGTAAAGTTTACGAGAAGATATTTGTTCCGAAAGGAATGGATGATGTGGCGATATATACTGAAATGGGCCGCTTTGTTATGGGGCCTTACGGTGCACTTGTAACAAAGGCTATCCACGAGAAACACATATACAAGGAGTACATAGGTGTTGACGCCTGTGCGGTCAATCTTATGCGTCCTGCAATGTACGGAAGTTATCATCATATAACCGTTCTCGGAAAAGAAGAAGAACCGTGTACACAGATGTATGATGTTGTAGGCGGCCTGTGCGAGAATAACGACAAGTTTGCGATAGACAGAAATCTTCCGAAGATCGAAAAAGGTGATCTTCTGTTCATACATGATACGGGTGCTCACGGTTTTGCCATGGGATACAATTACAACGGTAAGCTCAGGAGCGCCGAAGTGCTTCTTCATCCCGACAAGAGTTTTGAGATGATAAGACGTGCCGAGACTCCGAAGGATTATTTTGCGACGTTTGATTTTTCAGACTATAAGTTTTAAGGATCAGTATGCTTCGTATAGCTGTATGTGATGATGACCGATCAGACCGCGAGAGGGTTCACGGCCTGGTCGGTTTATATTTGAAAGAAAAGGATATCCGGGCGGATGTCCGGCAGTTTGATCATCCGGATGCCCTTATTGAAGAGTGTAAAGCTTTCAGACCACATATCTATATTCTTGACATAGTAATGCCAATGTTGAGCGGCATCGAGGCTGCCCGCGAACTGCGCTGGGACCAGCCGGATGCACAGATCATATTTGCGACATCCGAGACATCGTATGCTCTCGAATCATTTGATGTAAATCCCATCAATTATATAGTTAAACCGATTGAGAAAGAGAAACTGTTCCAGACGCTCGATCTTGCGATCGGACGAGTCGATCCTGAAAAGGAAAGGTATATTAATCTTCGTACCAGGGATGGGATGGTATCTGTACCTGTTGATGATATTCTTTATGTCGAATACGGGAATCATGTCGTTTCGTATCATACTTTTTTGCATGATACGATCAAGCTTCCGACGATCAGGATTGGTTTTTCGGAGTATCTTGAAAACAATCATCCGCATGATAAAATCATTCGCTGCCATGAATCGATCGCTGTAAATATCAATGCGATAATAAAGCTGTCCAAGAATGACATCACGCTCAGCAATAATGAACACATCCCGGTCTCGAAGAGCCGGTATTCTTCTGTTCTGGAAAGGTATATGGATCACAGATTATGATCCGGGGAAAATCATGCACGATCTTCTGTTAGGACTGATGTATTCAAGCATATTGTGTATGTTCATGGAATGCTGGATCGTTTTCAGAAATATCAAGACACCGCTTCATTCATATCTGTTTCTGAGTTGTATAGCAACTCTTGTCAACAGTATCGGATATCTTCTGCAACTGAAATCAAAATGCGAAGACTCATATATGAACGCGCTCAGGCTTTCATATTCGGGAAGGACTTTTATCGCTCTTGCGATGCTTTTCTTCATCGCCGAACTGTGCCATGTCGTTATCCCTTCTCTAATAGCAAAATCACTTGTCATCGTTCATGTTGCCGTTTATGTTTTGATAATGACGATAAGTCATCACTCACTGTATTACCGGAACGGAAGATTTGAGACAGGAGGAATGTTTCCTGTTTACGTTCATAAAAACGGTATCGTGTTTATCTTTTTTATGCATCTGCTCATCATCTATGTGATCGTTGCACTTTACTGGCTTATCTTATCACTTATCAGGGAGAAGTCAGCAACGGCAAGAAAGCGTCTTTTGCTCGTCCTGGCGGCACTTGTTTCTGAAGGAATGTCGATCGTCATACAGCTTTGGGGACGGTTTTCAGCGCTCCAGCCATTTGATTTTTCAATACTTGGTCTTGCTGTCGGAATGGTGTTCATGTATATCGCGATATTCAGGTATAACCTTCTCGGTGTGATGGACATTGCAAGAGAGTTTATGATCGACAGACTTGCGGAAGGTGTGATAGCGGTAGATAACGAAGGGAACGTAAAGTATTTTAACGAGCCTGCAAGAACGATATTTCCCGAACTGTATTCCGATCCTGCATCCGTTGTTAAACAGGTAAAAGAAGCTGTATCCGCCCAAGAGACTATCAATGCAAACAACAGGATATATTCACCGGAAGAAAATGAACTCAAGGTCAAGGGTGAGTCATTCGGAAAACTGTACGCACTTCTTGATGCAACAGAACATAAAGAAAAAGAGCAGCAGCTCAGAGCAGATGCGGACATACTTGAGATGGCTGCCATAAGCATGAGAAAGAGGCTTCTTGCAGCCGAAGAGGCCGCGCGTCAGGACAGGCGGATGCGCCATGACAGAAGACACTTTGAGGCATTGCTGATGGAACTTCTCAAAGAAGGCAGGACGGAAGAGGCGAAAAGATGTCTTTCGGAGAGACTTTTAGAAGAGCCGAAAGCGGAGATAAGATATTGCGACAATACGACAGTCAATGCGTCTTTTGCTCATTATGTATTTGCTGCAAAAAGTAAGGCCATAAGAGTGGAAGTGTCTGCAAATATCCCGGAGAAGATTCAGGTTGATGAGATCAAGCTTGCGATAGCGATCAGTAATCTGATGGAAAACGCTATCCATGCCTGTGAGAAGGTGGAGCCGGAAAAGAGGTATATCAGTGTAAGATCAAGCTATAAAACCCAGCTTCTGATAGAGATATCCAATTCGTGCAGGGGAACAGTCAGGCTTGATCAGGACGGGTATCCTTTTACGGATGAGACGGGACACGGTATCGGCACAAAGAGCGTGAGGGCTTTTGTAAGACAGACGGGCAGCGAGATCCGCTATTTTTCCAAAGAGGATGTTTTCAGGGTAAGGATGCTGATCGGATAGTTTATATGACCGTTTCCGTGTATATCGCATACAAATCAGTGCAATGTAGGTCGTTTTGGGGCGTTTGTGATAATTTCTTAAAGGTATCTGAAAAGATAACACAAAGGCGTCCCCTTGTCCTATCATCACATCTATTATCACATTTTTGCAATACACATCCAGATAATTCCTTTTCAGGCATTTGACATTCAACGAGACAGGGGGACATCTGTTGAGCCATTAATCCCGCAAAATACAAAGATTATGATATAATATAACATTAGAGGAGTGTCCTGATGAATGTTTCAACTATCATAGTCTGCATATTAATTGTTGCTGCAGTCATATTTGCCTTTGTGAGCATTATCAGGGACAGAAGACGCGGCAGGTGCTCGTGCGGATGCGATGCATGTCCGGGCAGCGGTGCGTGTACGATAAGAGAGAGCAGCACGGAAGATGACACTGGATTATAATATCTATCTCGAGGTTGCGGCGATCCCGCTCAACATCATCATATATTCTTATCTTGTGCTTCGTTATACCAACATGACGAAGATAAATGTAGCGTTCAGAAGATTCGCATTTGTTGTGATGATCGCTGACATTATTGATGTTGTCACAGCGATAGTCACGAGTGCACATGGCCTTGTACCTAACTGGATACATTACATCTTCAATATTACCGATTCTTTTTTTACTTCCTTTGCAGCATTTACATTTACATATTACATCTATGCATATTCCGAGATGAGACCGAAGCCGAAGCTGGTCAGAAATGTTTTCAATATCACGCTTCTTTCGATCAATTACATCCTGCTTCTTACAAACCCGTTCACCGGATGGGTGTTCACATATGATGCAGAAGGAAACTATATCCATGAAGTTCTTTTCGTTCCTGTCGCATACGGATTTCCAATACTGTTCTTCATGCTCGGAAGCATATATATGATGAGGCATCGTGAACGATACAGAAAGAACCAGATAAGGGTAATGGTGATCGCGATAATCTCGGCTGCAATACTGTTCCTTCTTCAGATGCTGTTCTTCGACAATGTACTCATTACGTTGTTTATTGCATCGATAGGTGTGCTCGTTATCTTTATCTCGCTCGAAACGCCTGACTACGTGAAACTGTTAAAGACCAGGGCCGAGCTGAACGCGGCAAGAGAGAGGGAAACTGCCGCGCTTGAAAAGGAAAATCTTTCCAGACAGGTCCTGCTTGCATTTTCCAAGGCTGTTGACGCAAAGGACCATTATACAAACGGTCATTCCGAGAGGGTGGCTCTCTATGCGCGTATGATAGCTGAGAGGATGGGAAAGAGCGAGAAGGAGCAGGAAGAGATATATGAACTCGGTCTTCTTCATGATATAGGAAAGATAGGGATATCCGAAGCGATAATCAATAAAGAGGGCAAACTGTCGAAAGACGAGTTTGATCAGATCAAGGAACACACTATCATCGGATGGGACATACTCAAGACGATCGATGAGATACCGTGGCTTTCAAAGGGCGCCAGATGGCATCACGAGCGATATGACGGTACGGGTTATCCTGACGGACTCAAGGGAAAAGAAATTCCAGAGGAGGCACGTATCATCTGCCTTGCCGACAGTTATGACGCCATGACATCCAAAAGGTCATATTCAGCTGTTATGACCCAGCCTGCAGTCAGGGAAGAAATAGAAAGATGCAGCGGCACCCAGTTCGATCCGGATATTGCGCAGCATCTTCTTAACATGATCGATGAAGATAAAGATTACGACCTCAGAGAAAAACCAGAGGATGCAGGTGGCGGGACTTGAACCCGCATGTAGTTGCCTACGGCAGATTTTGAGTCTGCTGCGTCTGCCATTCCGCCACACCTGCGAAAGGTTGTAAGGAGGGACCCATCGAAGATGGGAGGATTCCTTACTACACGACGAGCCCTATTCGACGAAGTCGAATTCTGATGGGCGAGTCTCCTACAGTAGTAATGCGCGACACTCCACTGACCAACGCTAATATTACCATATACATAAACTCTATTCAATGTCAATAAACGTCGTTTCTTCTCACTAATTCCCGTATTGCAAAAAACACAATATTTAGGTATCATAGAAAGGGTGTGGGCCAATATGTTGCGCACCATGATGTGATATGGAATACATTGACTGTAACGAATGCGAACTTCATATGAATCCGTTCATCGAGAACAGGCTTGTCGGAGAGACTCTCTGGCAGTTTCTTACGCATGTCGAAAAATGTCCGGAATGCTTTGAGGAACTGGAGATAAGATACCTTATCGCCGAAGCGCTCGGAAGACTTGAGAACGGAGAATCCATCGATCTTAAGAACGAGCTTTACCAGAAGATCAGGGTCACGAAGAGGGCAATGTATTTCCATTATTTCAACGAAGATGTTCTGAGGATCCTTGAGATCATATCGATGATAATAGTGTCTTATGAACTGTTCGGTTTTCTGTCGCACTTTTTCGGTATTGTGTTTTAGGACTTTGAAATGGCCTCAAAACTTGTTCTTATTGACGGCAACAGCATAGCAAACAGAGCTTTCTTTGCAATCCCTGATCTTACCAATGCAAAGGGGATGCACACGAACGCCATATACGGCTTTTTAAATATACTGTTCCGGATCCTCGGTGAGGAGGATGCGGATCATCTTGTGGTTGCATTTGACGTTCACGAACCTACATTTCGTCATAAAATGTATGAGGCATACAAAGGTACCAGAAAAGGTATGCCCGATGAACTCAAGCAGCAGATGCCGGTCCTTAAAGACCTGCTTCGTGCGATGGATATAACCGTTATGGAAAAGGGCGGACTTGAGGCGGATGACATCCTCGGAACTTTGGCCAAGCGTGCCGAGAAGGAAGGGATGGAGGTCACTCTTGTATCGGGGGACCGCGATCTTCTTCAGATCGCGACCGACAGTATCCTTATAAGGATACCGAAGACAAAGGGCGGCAAGACTGAGATAGAGAATTATCATACTGCAGACGTGATCGAGAAGTACGGACTTACACCGCTTCAGATAATCGAACTCAAAGCACTTATGGGTGACGCATCCGATAATATCCCGGGTGTTCCGAAGATCGGTGAAAAGACTGCGACAGAGCTTCTTAAGCAGTACGGCAACATAGAAACTCTTAAGGAGCATATCGGAGAGATCACAAAGAAGTCTGTCAAAGAGACACTGGAGCAGAACTTTGACATGGCAGTCCTGTCAAAAAAGCTCGCAACGATAGAGATAAATGCCGACATAGCACTTGATCTTTCAGAAGCAAAGCTGGGAAACATTTATACCGATGATGCATATGCGATCATTAAAGAGCTTGGCTTTAAGAACATGTTCTCGCGGTTTGAAGGCGCGTCGATAAAAGATGCATTAAACTATGCCGATTCATTCAGAACCGTCGGTGAAGACGGCGAATACGATTCTGTGATCGAGTCCGTTTCGGATGCAAAAAGTGCATCATTCTTCATAACTGATATCGGTATCGCGCTATCATATAAAAATGATACGGTATTTGTTCCGGCATCAGGGAAGCGTACCATAGAACGCATATGTGATGCATTTTCCAATGCGGTGATAAAGAGCGGTGTTAAGCTGTTCACTTTTGATCTGAAATCACAGCTTAAGTTTCTTCCGAAGTTCTGTGACACCTCTTTTGTGAAGGAACGTATATCAGATCTGTGCATAGGAGCATACCTTGTCAATCCGCTTAAGAATGACTATTCGATAGAAGATGTGGCAGGTGAATATGCTTCTCTTGTGATCAAAAGCGCTTCGGAGATATTCGGGAAACTGGATATGTCCGAATGCTATATGATAATGTCCGACGAAGTCGCAAAGTATATGTGTACGTATGCTTACGTCTGCCTGAAGGCTTCGGAGCCGCTGATGCGCAGGCTGGACTCGCTTGGGATGACAGAACTTTATTACGATATCGAGATGCCGCTCATCGTATGTCTGTATGATATGGAAAGACTCGGCATCAGACTCCTTCCGGATAAGCTCAGGGCTTACGGAGATACTCTCGGCGCCCAGATAAAGGATTTGGAACATTCGATACACGAAGAAGCCGGTCAGGAGTTTAATATCAATTCACCGATGCAGCTTGGTGAGATCCTGTTCGGAAAGATGGGTATCCCCGGAGGCAAGAAGACCAAGAAAGGTTATTCGACTGCAGCCGATGTGCTTGAAAAGCTTGCACCAGACTATCCGTTTGTTTCCAGGATACTTGAGTACAGGGCACTTACCAAACTTAAATCAACATATACGGACGGACTGCAGCAGTATCTGGCTGCAGACGGAAGGATCCACTCCACGTTTAACCAGACGATAACCGCAACAGGCAGGATTTCAAGCACCGAGCCGAATCTTCAGAACATTCCCGCGAGAATGGAGCAGGGAAGGCTCATCAGAAAATACTTTGTCCCGAAGGACGGTTGCATGTTCGTTGATGCGGACTATTCACAGATCGAACTTCGTGTGATGGCTCACCTGTCAGGTGATGAGACTCTTATCGAAGCGTTCAGGACAGGCGCAGACATCCATTCGATAACCGCATCAAAAGTATTCCATGTTGCGCCCGAAGAAGTGACATCACTCATGAGACGGAACGCAAAGGCAGTTAATTTCGGGATAATTTACGGGATAAGCGCATTCGGTCTTGCGAGCGATCTTAACATTGCGAAGAAGGAAGCGCAGGATTTTATTGATGAATATTTCAGAACGTTTCCCAAGGTCAAAGCGTTCATAGATGCCGGTGTTGAAAAGGCGAGAAAGGACGGATATGTTACGACAGTATTCGGAAGAAGACGTCCGTTGCCTGAACTTTCAAGCTCGGATTTCATGAAGAGATCATTCGGGGAACGCGTTGCGATGAACGCCCCCATTCAGGGAACCGCTGCCGACATCATGAAGATAGCGATGATAAAGGTCAAGGAGCGTCTTGAAAAGGAAGGCCTTGAATCGAGAGTCATCCTTCAGGTGCATGATGAACTGCTCATCGAGGCTCCCGAAAATGAAGTCGAAAAAGCGGCAGCTCTTCTGAAAGATGAAATGGAAAACGCCGTAAGATTTACCGTTCCGATGTCGGTTGAGACATCGACGGGAAGCAACTGGTACGAGGCCAAGTGACATGAAGACCATCGGGATAACAGGCGGTGTCGGGGCCGGTAAATCGGAAGTGCTGAAGATGATCAGGGATATGGCCAGCTGCATCATCGTTACTGCGGATGACCTTGCCCGTTCTCTTGAAGTTAAAGGCGAAGTCTGCTATGAACCGCTCGTTAAGCTTCTCGGAGAGCATGTTCTTGCCGATGATGGTCAGATCGATCCGAAGAAGATGGCGCAGGTGATTTTTGCCGAAGGCAGTGAGGAGCTTCTGAAGCAGGTGAATTTGATCGTTCATCCTGCGGTCAAGGAGCGCATAACAGCAATGATCGCTGATGCCAAAGATCAGGGCTCGGTGGATTATTTCTTCATTGAAGCGGCTCTTCTGATCGAAGACGGTTATGATAAAATTGTTGACGAACTGTGGTATGTCCGGGCGGATGAAGATACGAGGAGAAAACGTCTTAAGGACAGCCGAGGATATTCGGATGAGAAGATAGATGACATCATCAAGTCGCAGAGTTCGGATGATGTTTTCAGAAGATACTGCAGGGTTGTGATTGATAACTCGCGCGGTCTTGATGATACAAAAAAGCAGCTTGAGAAATTGCTAGGATAAGAGTCAGAGAGGTATTAAAGTGGCAGGCGGAAAAAAGAATCCCGGACAGTTGGTGTTTGGCCTTGATATAGGCACAAGGAGCATAGTCGGAACGGTGGGTTACCGTACCGATGATACTTTTCATGTTGTCGCACAGTGCGACAGGAAGCATGAAACGCGCGCGATGCTTGACGGACAGATACATGACATCGAGAAGGTCGGAAAGACCATCAAGGATGTCAAGAACGATCTTGAAGCGATAATCGGAAAAGAGCTTCATGAAGTTTGTATAGCTGCTGCCGGAAGAGTTCTTAAGACGATCAATTCATCGGCCACACTTGAGTTTCCCGAAGAGACTACGATAGATGCTGAGCACGTATATACGCTTGAGATGCTCGGTGTTGAACAGGCATACGAGGATTTCCAGGCTCAGAACAATACAGACATGAAGTTCTACTGTGTCGGATATACGGTCGTAAAGTATTACATGAACGGTTATCCGATCTCAACGCTTGAGCGTCATAAGGCTTCAAGCATTTCGGTCGATCTTATTTCAACGTTCCTTCCCGATGATGTAGTTGACGGTCTGTACAAGGCTGTTGAGATAGCTGATCTTGAAGTGGCAAACCTCACGCTCGAGCCTATCGCTGCGATGACTGCAGCTATTCCCGATATGTACAGAATGCTCAACATCGCACTTGTCGATGTTGGCGCCGGAACGAGTGATATCTCGATCACGAAGGACGGAAGTATCATCGCATACGGAATGATACCGAAGGCCGGCGATGAGCTTACCGAAGTTATAGCGAGCAACCTGCTGCTTGATTTTAACGAAGCGGAGCATGTCAAGATCGATTCGGGCAGGAAGGCACCGGTAAAGTTTACGGACATAATGGGACTGGAGCATAAGGTTGAGCCCAAGGAAGTCCATAAGATGGCAGAGGGTGTCATCGCCGATATCACAAAGGACATCTCGGATAAGATAAAAGAACTGAACGGAGGCAAACCCGTATCGGCTGTGTTCGTTGTCGGAGGCGGCGGTAAGATTACCGGATTTACCGATGCTCTTGCAAAGGAAATGGGTATCATGGCGGAGCGTGTTGCTCTTCGAGGCGAGGAAGTCTTAAAGGATATTGATTACCAGTTCAACGGCGCGATACTTGACAGTACACATGTAACGCCGATCGGTATATGTCTTAACTTCTACGACCAGCGAAATAATTTCATATTCGTTACCTTCAACGAAAAGCGCGTCAAACTGTATGACAACGGTCATCTTACCATTGCCGATGCTGCTATGCAGGCGGGCTTCCCGAACGAGGGACTGTTCCCGAAGCGAGGTCCGGAACTTAACTTTACCGTTAATGATAAGCCGCATATGGTAAGGGGACAGGTTGGAGAAGGTGCTGTAGTTAAGCTTAACGGCAAGGAAGTGAGTCTTACATCACCCATTGTCGGCGGCGACAGGATAACAGTTGAGGAGTCAACGGAGGGTGAGGCTGCAAGCGCAACGATCGGATCGCTCCTTGAATACGGAAGTGTCATTTCGGTCATTGTCAACGACAAGAAAGTCGAACTTCCCAAGTTTGCCGAAGTCAACGGATCTCTTCAGTCAGAGTACTATGACATCCGGCCCGGTGATGACATTAAGATGCTGAACTACTACACTGTGTCACAGATAATCGAGTTCATGGATGTGATACTTAATCCTGAGATGAACGTATACGTCAACAACAAGAAGGCCGACAGGGACACGAAGTGTTACGACAATTTCTCGGTCATCTGGACGATGGAAGATCTTTCGCTTTCGGATGTTTCCGATGAGGAAGAGGAAAAAGCAAAGGCGAGCGGAAATAAGAAGGCACCGAAGAAGAAAGAGATAGAAAACTACGAGGATGCCGTTGAAGCAGAGTCGATAGAGAATTCGGAATATGCCGATGACGGAACTCTTGACGAAGAGTATGTCGAGTATAAGCAGGCCAAGGAAGAAGCAAGGCGCAAAGAAGAAGAGAGCCGGTATACGACGATAACGGTTTTCGTTAACGGTGATCCGGTCACTCTGAATGATAAAGAGAGTTATGTGTTCACAGATATATTCGATCACATAGATTTTGACCTGAAGAACAGACCTGCGGGGAAAGGTATAGTGACGGAACTTAACAGCAAGAAGGCTGTGTTCTCCGAACCGCTTAAAGAAGGGGACTTTTTGGATATAAGATGGGAGTAAAAGTAAGGAGGGGTCTTTAATGCGTATCTGCAGCATTGCCAGTGGCAGCAGCGGAAACTGCATCTATGTCGGAAGTGACAACACACATGTTATAATCGATGCCGGGATCAGCGGTAAGAGGATCGAAGAAGGACTGAACAGGATCGGTCTTACGACGAGCGATCTTTCCGCTCTTCTGATCACACACGAGCATTCGGATCATATTGCAAGTGTGGGAGTGCTTTCCAGAAAATACGGTATACCGATGTACGCAACAAAAGGTACGATAAAAGGGATCATGCAGCAGAAGTGTCTCGGCACTGTTGACGAAACACTGTTTAATGAGATAAGCGCAGATAATCCTTTTGAGATAGAAGACCTTCATGTTCGCCCGATTGAGATCAGTCATGATGCGCTTGAGCCTGTTGCATACAGGATCGAACATGAAAACAGGTCCGTCGGAGTGTGTACCGACCTCGGGGTATATACCGATAAGATCATCGAGGGATTTTCGGGAGTCGATGCACTTCTGATCGAAGCAAATCATGACGTGAGGATGTTACAGGTCGGAAGATATCCGTATGTGCTGAAGCAGAGGATACTGTCCGACAGAGGTCATCTTTCAAATGAGAACTGCGGAAGACTTCTGTGCAAGCTTCTTCATGACGACATGAGATCGATAATGCTCGGACACTTAAGCGCCGAGAATAATCTCGCAGAACTCGCATATGAAGCGGTAAGGCTTGAGATAACAATGGATGAGAGTAAATACAAGCCCACCGATTTTGATATAAAGGTTGCAAATAGATCGGAGCCTTCCCAGGCGGTAGCGATCTGACGTAAGAGAGTAAACAGAAAGAGGAGATCAAAATGAAAAAAACAATCATCACGGTCGTCGGTAAGGATACCGTGGGTATCATCGCAAAAGTGTGCACATATCTTGCTAACAACAGGATCAACATCCTTGATATTTCGCAGACTATAGTTAACGGATATTTCAACATGATGATGGTGGTTGATATGAATGATTCCGCCAAGCCGTTTGCCGATGTTTCTTCCGAGCTTATACAGATCGGTGAGGAGATAGGTGTGGACATTCACTGCCAGCGTGAAGAGATATTTGAGTCTATGCACAGGATATAAGGATAAGCCATGATCAATATTTTTGAAGTAAACGAAACAAATAAGATGATCGAGGAACAGAACCTCGATGTCAGAACGATAACACTCGGTATCAGTCTTCTCGACTGTGTATCTGATGATCTTAATGTTCTTTGCGATAACATATATAATAAGATCACAACGGTCGCAAAGGATCTTGTCGCAACCGGTAAGGAGATAGAACTTGAATTCGGTATACCGATCGTTAACAAGCGTATTTCGGTAACACCGATCGCTCTTGTCGGAGCAAAGGCGGCAAAGAGTCCGGATGATTTCGTTAAGATAGCCGAAACGCTCGACAGGGCAGCAAAGACTGTCGGTGTGAATTTTCTCGGAGGTTATTCGGCACTTGTTTCAAAAGGGATGACGGAAGCCGACAGGACTCTTATAAAGTCTATCCCGGATGCACTTGCTAAAACGACACTTGTATGTTCATCGGTTAATGTCGGATCGACGCGCTGCGGTATAGATATGGATGCAGTCCGTCTGATGGGACGCATCATCAAAGAGACATCGGAGAAGTCTGACATAGGCCCCGCAAAGCTTGTTGTATTCTGCAATGCACCCGATGACAATCCGTTCATGGCAGGAGCTTTTCACGGGGTGACCGAAGGTGATGCGGTTATCAATGTCGGTGTATCGGGCCCGGGTGTTGTAAAGCGTGCTGTTGCCAAGACAAAAGGTCTGGGATTCGAGGAACTTTGCGAGACGATCAAGAAGACTGCTTTCAAGGTAACGCGTGTCGGACAGCTTGTTGCAAAGGAAGCATCGACAAGACTCGGTATACCGTTCGGTATCGTCGATCTGTCGCTTGCACCGACACCTGCGATAGGTGATTCGGTTGCGGATATTCTTTGCGAGATGGGACTTGAATATGCCGGAGCACCCGGAACAACTGCGGCGCTTGCGCTTCTGAACGACCAGGTCAAGAAGGGCGGTGTCATGGCAAGTTCATATGTCGGAGGACTCAGCGGTGCTTTCATTCCGGTATCCGAAGACCAGGGTATGATAAACGCTGCCGAAGCGGGAGCACTCACTCTTGAAAAGCTTGAAGCGATGACGTGCGTATGCTCGGTAGGACTTGATATGATAGCGGTACCGGGAGACATATCCAGTTCAACGATCTCGGGTATCATTGCCGATGAGATGGCGATAGGAATGGTCAACAACAAAACTACCGCTGTAAGACTCTGCCCCGCAAAGGGTAAGAAGGTCGGCGACAGCGTGGAATACGGTGGCCTTTTGGGCCATGCTCCCGTCATGGCTGTCAACGGCTTTTCGTGCGAGGAATTCATAAACAGAAAAGGAAGAATACCAGCTCCGATACACAGCTTTAAAAACTGAGGGTACATGAAAGTCTGCACATGCATTTGTGAACTCAATCCGTTCCATAACGGTCATGAATATCTGTTCCGGGAAGCAAGAAGGCTTACCGGAGCGGATTTTTTGGTTGTGGTAATGAGCGGTGATTTCGTGCAGCGCGGGCTTCCGGCAATATGCGATAAATACGCAAGGTGCCATATGGCGCTAAACGGCGGGGCAGATCTTGTCGTTGAACTTCCCGTTGCATATGCTACGGCATCAGCAGATTACTTTGCTCAGGGCGGTGTCTCTGCAGCCGAGAGCATGGGTATAACGGACTGTCTCTGCTTCGGAAGCGAATGCGGCGATCTTGACATGCTGATGTCGTGTGCAGGTATCCGGACTGAATCCGATCCCGGACTTCACATCCTCTCACAGGGTGAAGGATCCGAGAAGACAAGGAATTACAGGATCACACAGCTTCTAAAGGAAGGAATGTCATACGCCAAGGCGTACGCCACGGTCACGGGTAACGAATATGCATCAAATGACATGCTTGCAGTCAGATACTTAAAGTCACTTGAGATGCTGTCATCATCGATAGAACCGGTATGCATCAGACGAATGGGAGGCGGATATAATGATACCGGAGCCGATTCGCTCTCTGCAGCATCTGTCAGGAAAAAGATCTTTTCGAGGGAAGGATTTGCGCATCTTGTTCCGAAGTACACTTACCGTACGCTTGAGAAGATCCATTCCGCTTCTTTCCCGATGGAAGCGAAGGATTTTTCGATTCAGCTTCATACGATCCTCTCTCGAATTCTGACTCAGACGGAAGATACCGAAACAGTACTTCAGGAATTCATGGATGTGTCCGCGAACATTGAAGGACGGATTAGGGCTAACATCGTAAAATACAGGGATTATGAAAGCTTTGTCGGACTCGTTCATTCCAAGGAATATACAAAGAGCAGGGTTATGAGAGCACTTCTCCATATCATGCTCGATATCAGAAAAGAAGATTATCCGTACGATCTCGAGGATTGTGGTGTATCATATATCAGGATCCTCGGCTTCAGAAGATCGGCATCGGCGCTCCTGACAGCCCTCAAGGAAAACTGCGTTGTGCCTGTCATCAGCAAGGCGGCTGACGCACCGTCATTGCTTGACGACGAAGCGCTGCATATGTTTGAACTTGATGTTAATGCGGCAAACCTTTACGACAGGGCGTGTACGTTTAAGTACGGTAAAGAGCCGGAACACGACTGTGCAAGGGAAGTTGTGATAATATAATGTAACAGGTGAATAATATGGAACGAATACTCAAAAACAGAAACGTAAAAAGAAAGGTTCTCGTTGTCGATGACGAGATGATAAACCGCGAGATACTCGGTAACATGCTCGCGGGCGAATATGATGTTGCCTTTGCCAAGAACGGACGCGAGGCACTTGATATTTTAAGACAGCAGGGAGGAACTTTCTCGCTTATCCTGCTGGATCTTCTGATGCCTGTCATGGACGGCGAGACTGTCCTGAAAGATGTCAGATCCGACCCGATGCTTTCGGACATTCCTGTCATCGTCATGACTCAGGAGAAGGATGCCGAAGTAGACAGCATAAAGGCCGGAGCGGATGATTTTATCAAGAAGCCTTACAACATGCCTGAAGTAATTCTGGCAAGGTGCGAGAGGATCATCGATCTGTACGAAAAGAAGACCATAATCGATTCAGCCGAGTCTGATCCGCTGACAGGATTGTATTCCGGCGATTTTTTCTTCGAGTACATCAGACAGCTCAGCCAGTACATAGACGCTCAGATGGATGCTGTTGTCATCGATATCGAGCATTTCCATCTGATCAATGAGATCTACGGAAGAAACGAGGGCGACAGGATACTGAAGACTATCGCCTCGATAATCTCAAAGCGGATCGAAGACGGTTCCGGTATCGCGTGCAGAAGTATCGCGGACACTTTTTATGTTTTTCATAATGCGATGGATGACTACAACGATCTTCTTGATGCGATGATAGAAGAGATGGGAAGCCTGTCATTATCGCCGGGGCATATACGCCTTCGTCTGGGTATATGCAGAAACGTTGAAAAGAGCGAAACGTGTGAACAGTGGTTTGATCACGCAAAGCTTGCATGTGACGGCCTGAGACGCGATTACACACGACAGGTCGCATATTATGATAAGGACCTTAATGACAGACAGCTTTATCAGGCAAGACTCATTCATGACATAGATTCGTCGATCGAAAATCATGACTTTGTTGTTTTCTTCCAGCCCAAGTATAAGATCCAGGGCGATACACCGAAACTTGGAAGTGCGGAGGCACTCATAAGGTGGAAGCATCCGCAGCTCGGCATGATAAGCCCGGGAGATTTCATTCCGCTCTTTGAGGGTAACGGACTTGTCCAGAAGATCGATCGCTTTGTATGGGAAGAAGCCGCTTCAAATGTTGCAAAATGGAAGAAGGAATTCGGAGTGTCCGTGCCTGTGTCGGTAAATGTTTCAAGGATAGATATCTATGATCCGGAGCTTGAAGACAGACTGCAGGATATCCTTGACAGGAACGGGCTGACTACTTCTGATCTGCTTCTTGAGATCACCGAGAGCGCATACTCTGATAACGCTTCAAGGCTTATTGAAGTTATCGAACACCTTAGAAAAAAAGGTTTCAGGATCGAGATGGATGATTTCGGTTCGGGTTATTCATCGCTCAACATGCTGACAACGATACCGATAGATGTTCTGAAAATGGACATGAAGTTTGTCAGCAACATGTTAAAGGACGAGAAGAGCCTAAAGCTGTGCGAGCTTGTAATGGATATTTCACGATTCCTTGATGTGCCTGTTGTTGCAGAGGGGGTCGAAGAAAAAGCCCAGCTCGACAAACTGAAGAGCATGGGCTGTCAGATCATACAGGGATACTATTTTTCAAAACCGCTTCCTGCCGGTGAGTTTGAAGAACTCATCAGAAAGGAACTTTAGGACAGATCGCCTGACAGGATAGATCCCGCAAAGAATCTGTCGAGCGAATCTAGAAGTACTTCGTGCGGCATTGATTTGAGAAGATACCCGTCGGGCTTGAGCTCGAGTATCTTAATGACATCGTCTTTATCATTTTTGCCGGTCAGGAAAATGATCGGTATCCTTTCACATTTAGGATTGGAGCGTATACGCTTCATGACCTGATCACCGTTAAGGCCCGGCATCTCCAGATCCAGAAGGATCAGATCGGGTCTTTTATGTTCAAGATATGCAAGTGCACTTTCACCTGATCTGAGACATTCCACGTCATACTGTTCCGACAGCCATTTGTCAATTATCGCAAGAAAATCGGGATCATCATCGATAACAAGAACCGTTTTGGTACGCTGGTATTCTGCCTGTACATTATAGTACTGCGCCATGTCCGATGCCATCCTGTCGAGGTCAACAGGACGCGGATATACGGAGCTTATATAGTCTTTGTCATGAATATCAAGCGCAACATTTATATCGAGCGGATCTCCGGCAAGGCACAGAGTTTTGTTGTCGTCCCTGCATATTTCGGTCAGGATCGTACTCACAAGCTTAATATGATCGTTGTCGCCTGTAGGATAGTATAAAAGCAGATCCGAATCACCGCGATGGTTCAGTATTATCTCGGGAACATCCTTGACGGGTATGACCGTAAAGCCTTCGTCTTCAAGGCATTTCGTTATACCGCGTCCGACGATGCCGCTGTCATCGCTGATGAACATTACTGACTGCTCGATATGTTTGTTCTGCTTTCCCTTATGACCTTCGTTGTCTGAATTATTGACAAGGGCAGTCATATCCTTCCCGTCGAGAATGCGCTTTAACTGCGGGAGCATATTCCTGTATTCTTTCAGAAGCGCACCTGTTCCCGCATGTATCAGTCCGTATTCCTCGCGGTGTCCGGCAAATTCAAGATCAGATGCTGCCTGTGCAAGAGAAGTTGCTCCGATGAGTCCGGCAACACTCTTTAAGGAATGTACCTTCAGAAGATACATCGGCCAGTTCCCGTCCTTTTCAAAACGTTCGATATCAGCAGCTTTTTCTTCTATCGAGCCCGTAAAGATCATAAGAGCATCGATATAGTCCGAAGCTGTATTACAGTGTTCTATACCGGACATAAGATCGAGCATGGGGATCTGCTTGATCCAGTCGGGGAGAGATGAGAGCTCTTTGGCATTTTTCTTTTTCTGTTCTTCGTCCTCGGGCATTTCAAAGCCGCCGTCGGGAAGGTATTTCATGAGCATTACCATGACCTGGCCGGGATCGGCGGGCTTTATGAGAACATCGGCAAAGCCTGCGGCCTTATAGAGATTGATATAACCGCGTCCCTCTTCAGCTGTATGACATATGACCGGTGATTCGAAACCGGACTTTCTGAATATCTCTTTCAGTTCGACCAGTGTATCGACACCGTCCATATCGGGCATCCTGTGATCAAGAAGGATCAGATCGTAATTATTCTTACGGCAAAGGTCCAGACATTCCGCACCGCTTCCTGCAAGATCGCATGAAATACCGAGCGTTGAGAGCATGGATGAGAGTATCGTACGGTTTACCGGCATATCATCCACTATCAGAACACGTGCTCTGTCATTGGCATGTTTTGTGAATTGTTCTTCAGACATAGTCCTGCTCCTTCATAAGCTATGTTTAATTATACAGTCAACCGTTCATTTCTTTCAACCGTAAACTGAACACATAAACATAAGTTACAAGTGGAGTTTTGCCGCGCTCTGTGGTATCATCGAAGCAGTGAAAGGAGATATCATGATCACTTTGGAATCACTTAAACAGTTCGGCGCCGATACGGACACCGGCCTTGCGCGATGCATGGGAAACGAGGCACTTTATTTAAGACTTGTCGGATCGGTTGTGACAGAGGAAGGATTTGAAAAGCTCGGGGAGTTGCTGAACAGCAAAGATCTTGATGCGGCTTTTGAAACCGCGCATGCTCTCAAAGGTGTGCTCGGTAATCTGTCGCTGACTCCGCTTTTTGATCAGGCTTCCCTGATAACCGAACTTCTGCGTTCAGGAACCGATACGGATTATTCGGAAATGTATTCAAAGCTAATGGAGGAAAAGAGAAGACTTGAGCAGCTTTGATGATAATCTGTTCACAAAGCATTCTTCCAAGAGAAGGAGCGGGATCATTCAGGCGGCCATCGTAGGCAGCCTTATTGTTGCCGCTATCCTTATAGTTGGTACTATCGTGACCGGTAAGAGTGCCAGCCGCGATGTCGAAAAAGCTGTCAGGAACGTAAGCCTTCTGTACCTTGATGAGCTTGCCGGCAGACGTGAACAGGTCGTTGCATCTTCACTTGAAGGTCATATCACTGATATGGATGTGGCGATAGGACTCATTGAAAAGAATGATCTTGCGAGCATCGAGAACCTGCAGGCGTATCAGCTCAGGATGAAGACGCTTTTCGGTCTTGAGAAGTTCGCATTTGTCGATGAGAACGGTCTCATATACACATCGCGCGGCACGAGAAAAGATATCGATCAGTATGATTTTGACTATAATGCGCTTTCCGGTCCTTCGATATCGATAAAGGATTCCGGCATCAATGACAAGAAGGTGATCATAGCGGTTCCTGTTGACAGGCTTAATCTGGCGGGATCTACGCTTATTGCGTGTTTTATGGAGATCAGTATGGACAACTTCCTTGATGAAGTTTCCCTTAAATCCGGTAACAACAGCACTACATTCTGTAATATCTACAAGCCGAACGGTATGTCGTTCACCGGCCTTGTACTTGGTGGACTGTCAGCGGAGGACAACCTTCTCGGTGCGCTTTCACATGCCGAGTATGATGACGGATACAATTACGAAAACGTAAAAATGGATTTCGAAGAAAATCATGGCGGCGTCGTTTCTTTTACCTATAACGGCATAAAGGAGACATTGAGTTATGTTCCGATACACGGCACGGACTGGATGCTCACGTATCTTATAAGAGAGAGCGTTATAAGTGACCAGATAGATGCGATATCAGCCGGTATCATTGAGAGAAGCCTGATACTTTCAGTTATTATGACTGTTGTACTGCTTGCTATTTCGGTGTTCATGATCATACAGACAAGACGGGCTGTAAGACTTGATGCCGAGAGAGAAAATGCCGAAACACTGCAGCAGGAACTTGAGGAAAGAGTAGCGCTGCAGGATGAGCTTCTTGAACAGGAAAAGGCGCGGACGCAGCAGGACAGCATGATCACCGCACTTGCTTCGGATTACAGGAGCGTATACTATGTCGATCTCGACACCGGCAGGAGCATATGCTACAGGAAAGATGATATTGCCGAGAACGGAATTGGCCCCGGTGATGAATTCGATTACCGGAAGAAGTTCTCCGAATATGCAAAGACGTTTGTATCCGAAGAGTATCGAGAGGGCTTCCTTGATTTTATCAGCCCGGATTCTATACGCGAGAATCTTAAAGAGAACAAAATAATAACATACCGTTATCTGACAAACAGAAATGGCGAAGAAGTGTATGAGATGATCAGAATGGCCGGTGTACGTCATCCGAAGGACCGCGATGACCACATCATTCATGCGATAGGCGCGGGATTTACCGACATTGATTCCGAAATGAGGGAGAATCTTGCTAAAAACCAGGCGCTTTCAGATGCGCTTAAGACTGCTGAAGAGTCAAGCCGTGCAAAGACTGCATTTTTGTCCAACATGAGTCATGAGATCAGAACTCCGATGAATGCGATCATTGGACTTGATTCACTGGCGCTCAGGAAAGAGGAACTTCCGGATGAGACAAGGGAGTATCTTGAGAAGATAGGTGACAGCGCAAGACATCTGCTCGGACTCATAAATGACATACTTGATATGAGCCGTATTGAATCGGGGCGTATCGTACTTCGTAAAGAAGAGTTCTCATTCCGCGCGATGCTTGAGCAGATCAATACGATGGTCATGTCCCAGTGTAATGAGAAAGGTCTCAAATACGAGTGCCGGGTAACCGGCGGTGTTGCCGATTACTATATCGGCGATGATATGAAGCTCAAGCAGATACTGATCAACATCCTGAGCAACGCGATAAAGTTTACCGATGCTCCGGGAGAAGTCAATCTGATGATCGAGAGGATGAACGTATTTGACGATCAGAGTACTCTCAAGTTTATGATCAAGGATTCCGGTATCGGAATGGATAAGGCTTTCATCCCGAAGATATTTGAATCCTTCACGCAGGAAGATTCGAGCCGTAACAGTAAGTACGGAAGCACGGGCCTTGGCATGGCTATCACGAAGAATATCGTTGAGCTCATGAACGGAACGATATCCGTCGAATCCGAAAAGGGTGTCGGGACATGCTTTACCATTGTCGTTACACTGAAGAACTGTGAACATGCTAACATTGACAGCAATTATATTAACTATAAGGATCTGAAGATACTTGTCGTTGATGACGAGGAAGTTGCAGCGGAACACGCAAAGCTTGTTCTTGATGAGGCCGGGATCAGATCGGATATCGCATTGTCGGGGTCCGAGGCCCTTAATATGCTTGAACTGGCACATACCAAACAGGAACATTACAATCTTGTTCTGCTTGACTGGAAGATGCCCGAAATGGACGGTCTTGAAGTCGCAAAAGAGATAAGAAAGAGATATGATAATGAGACTACGGTGATCATACTGACATCGTTCAACTGGGACGATATAATGGATGAGGCATTCCGTATCGGTGTTGACAGTTTCCTTGCAAAGCCGCTCTTTGCGTCTAATGTTGTTGATGAGTTTGAACGCATAGCACGCAAGAACAACATTAGTCTTTTTAAGGAGAAACATCACGCTGACCTTAAGGGCAGAAGGATCCTTCTGGCTGAAGATATGGAGATCAATGCCGAGATCATGAAGGAAGTGCTCGCTGTCAAAGAGACGGTTACCGAGCATGCATCAAACGGTAAGATTGCTCTTGATATGTTTGAAAAGAGCGAAGAGAATTATTATGATGCGATACTGATGGATGTCAGGATGCCTGAGATGGATGGACTTGAAGCGACACAGAAGATCAGGGCGCTGAAGAGAGCCGATGCCGGAATTGTTCCGATAATCGCCATGACGGCAAATGCATTTGATGAGGATGTTCAGAGATCGCTTCAGGTCGGAATGAACGCTCATCTTTCCAAACCGGTCGAACCGGACAGACTGTATCAGTCTCTTGAAGAACTGATATGGGAAGCCGATCAGAAAAGACAGTCGATATAAGGAGGAAATCACAAATGAATTTCATTGAGAGCATCAAGGAACGTGCCAAACAGGACGTCAAGACGATAGTTCTGCCGGAGAGCAACGACAGAAGATCTCTTCTGGCGGCTCATAAAATACTTGAGGAAGGCATCGCGAACCTCATTATGATCGGTAAGGAAGAGAAGATCATGGACGGTGCAAGATGGCTGGAGCTTGATCTTTCAAAGGTTAAGGTGGTTGATCCCGAAACGAGTGACAAGTTCGAGAATTACGCACAGAAGCTTTTTGAACTTCGTGAGAAGAAGGGAATGACTCTTGAGAAGGCCAGGGATATACTTCACAAGGATAATCTGATGTGGGGTGTTATGATGGTCAAGATGAACGATGCCGACGGTATGGTTGCAGGTGCATGCCATGCAACAGCTGATGTACTGCGTCCTTCGCTTCAGATACTTCGTACGGCACCCGGAGTTGACCTTGTATCGGGATTTTTCATTCTTGACGTTCCGAACTGTGAATACGGCGAGAACGGAACATTCCTGTTTGCCGACTGCGGACTGAATCAGGATCCGACAGCCGAAGAGCTTGCAAGCATAGCCAATACATCAGCCAAGAGCTTTACATCACTTGTCGGCGCAAAGCCGATAATCGCGATGCTCTCACATTCGACAAAGGGCAGTGCAAAGCATCCGCTCGTAGATAAGGTTGCTACCGCAACAGCGATCGCAAAGGAAAAATACCCTCAGCTTCTCCTTGACGGAGAACTGCAGACCGATGCGGCTATCGTTCCTGCGGTTTCACGTCATAAATCACCCGGTTCCGAGATCGGCGGTATGGCCAACGTACTCATATTCCCGAACCTTGATGCCGGGAACATCGGATACAAGCTTGTTGAGAGACTTGCCAAGGCCGAAGCATATGGACCGATGCTCCAGGGCCTGTCACGTCCCGTCAACGACCTGTCCCGCGGCTGTGACGCCGACGACATCGTCGGAGTTGTGGCACTCACCGCAGTCCAGGCTCAGCTCCTGTAAATTTTGTCTGTTTCACTTCAAAGGTGGACGGGCATAATTGTTCTGAGAAAACCTTGTGAAGGCGTCCGCGCTTGACGAGGTTTTTTCGAGTCTAGCGCCGGCTACGCCTGAACAGGAGCGGGAGCGTGTTTTCGAGGAATTATTATGCCCGCCCACCTTATAGCAGAATTTTGAAAAAATATTATTGACAACAACCGGTAGGATGGGTATACTATCCAAGTACGTCTATGAGACATCCTTGAAAAGGAGGTGTTACTAATGTCAATCTGTCCTAAGAATAAGTCTTCCAAAGGAAGAAGAGATAAAAGAAGAGCAAACTGGAAAATGTCTGCTCCTACACTCGTAAAGTGCAGCAAGTGCGGAGCGCTTATGGTTCCTCACAGAGTATGCAAGGCCTGCGGCTCTTATAATAAGAAAGAGATCATCAGCCAGGATTGATGCAAATGCTTAAATTACCACGGGTTTTCCCGTGGTTTTTTTGTATCTTTTTTTATTTGCTTTTTACGGATATGTCTAGTATAGTAGTATAGGTTTTAAAGACACTGTATTCGGAGACAGGTAATGGTACACGTTGTACTTGATGCAATGGGCGGTGACAACGCCCCTAATGAAATTGTAAAAGGAGCGGTAACGGCCCTTAATTCGTCTTCAGAGGTTAAGATCACACTCTGCGGTAAAGAAGATGCGATAAAGGGCGAACTTGAGGGCAAGGAGTACCCCGAGGACAGGCTCTTCATAGAGAATGCCGATGAGGTCATATCGACTGAAGAGGCACCCGTTATGGCGATAAGGCGTAAGAAGGATTCTTCCATAGTAAAGGGAATGAACCTTATCAAGGCCGGACAGGCCGATGCCTTTGTTTCGGCAGGTTCATCGGGTGCGATACTTGTCGGAGGACAGCTTATCGTCGGCAGGATAAAAGGTGTTGAGCGCCCGCCGCTTGCTCCGCTCATTCCTTCAACGACAGAAAGAGGCGTATCGCTTATCATTGACTGCGGTGCGAATGTTGATGCGAGAAGTTCCCATCTCGTACAGTTTGCCAAGATGGGATCGATATATATGGAACATGTTCTCGGAGTTAAGAATCCGAGAGTTGCGATAGTGAACATCGGAGCTGAGGAAGAGAAGGGCAATATGCTCGTAAAGGAAACATTTCCGCTTCTGAAGAACTGTCCCGATATCAATTTCATCGGTTCGATCGAAGCACGTGAGATCCCTAACGGCGGTGCGGACGTTATAGTCTGCGAGGCGTTTGTGGGAAACGTGATCCTCAAAATGTACGAGGGTGTCGGCAGGATGATGCTCGGTACGATAAAGGGAACTCTTATGAGCAGCCTTCGAGGAAAGATCGGCGGACTTATCATCAAGCCTCTCATTAAGGGTGTGGTCAAGACATTTGATGCGACCGAATACGGCGGGGCTCCGCTTCTAGGACTTAACGGTCTTGTTGTAAAGGTTCACGGCAATGCGACCGAAAAAGAGATCTCCAATGCGATAAAGCAGTGCGAGACATTCAAAACACAGAATATCAGTCAGCGTATCGCCGACAAGATAATAATAAAGGATGAATAGAAAGGGTAGTTGAAATGGAACTTGAAAAGCTTAAAAAGATCATCACAGAGGTTCTGAATGTGGATGAGAGCGAGATCACGATGGATACCAAATTCATTGATGATCTGGGTGCTGATTCTCTTGATGTTTATCAGATTATTATGGGCGTTGAGGAAGAATTTGACATTGAGATAGATGTTGATAACGCTGAATCCATCGTGACCGTCGCCGATGCGATCGAGCAGATAAGAGCTGCAATAAGCTGACGGGTTCAACAATTAAGTGTTCGGCTGATAGAGTTCCGGATATGCGGAACTCTATTTTGAAGTATTGTTAAACATGAATATTCAGGATGGTTACAAAGAACTGCAGAATCGTATAGGGTATGATTTTCGCGACAGCGCGCGTCTTGTTAAGGCTCTGTCACACAGTTCATACGTTAACGAGATAAAAGCGGACAGACATGATGACTACGAGCGTACCGAGTTTCTGGGGGATGCCGTTCTTGAGCTGTCCGTAAGTGAGTTTTTGTACAATGAGAATCCCGACATGAGGGAAGGCGAGATGACAAAGCTTCGCGCATCTCTTGTATGTGAACCGACTCTTGCGTACTGTGCAAGGGAAGGTTTTGAACTCGGAAAGTACGTTCTTCTCGGAAAAGGCGAGGATGCATCGGGAGGACGGAGCAGGGATTCGATCATTTCCGACGTTTTTGAGGCGATCATCGGAGCCATATATCTTGACGGCGGACTTGACTGTGCAAAAGCATTCATCAAACGTTTCCTTCTGACCGATTATGCGAAGAAGATAGAATTTGTCGATTCCAAGACTATCCTTCAGGAGTACGCGCAGGATCACGGACTTGCGCTTGAGTATGAGCTCGTTGAGGAAAGAGGTCCGGAACACGACAGGGAATATGTTATGAGGGCAAAGCTCGGCAATGATATAAGTGAGACAGGAGTTGCAAAGAGCAAAAAAGCCGCACAGCAGAACGCCGCATATTCCATATTGAAGAAGTACGTTAATACGGAGAGCGATCAATGTATTTAAAAAATATAGAAGTGCAGGGATTTAAGTCCTTTGCCAACAAGATCAATTTCGAATTTCATAACGGGATCACCGCTATCGTAGGCCCTAACGGCTCGGGTAAGAGTAACGTTGCCGATGCGGTCAGATGGGTGCTCGGTGAGCAGAGCGCAAAGCAGCTTCGCGGATCTTCGATGCAGGACGTTATCTTCTCGGGTACAGAGATGCGTAAGCCCATGGGTTATGCCTATGTTGCGATCACGCTTGATAATTCCGACCATGCGCTTCCTATAGATTACGAGGAAGTGACCGTTGCAAGACGGGTGTACCGCTCGGGTGAGAGCGAATATCTTATAAACGGTGCAACATGCCGGCTGAAGGATGTTGCCGAGATGTTTTACGATACCGGTATCGGTAAAGAAGGATACTCGATCATCGGGCAGGGCCAGATCGACAGGATCCTTTCGGGTAAGCCCGAAGAGCGAAGAGAACTGTTCGACGAGGCTGCCGGTATAGTCAAGTTCAAGAGAAGAAAAGCGACCGCGCTCAAAAAGCTGGAGCAGGAGCGCGCAAATCTTGTACGTGTTTCCGATATACTTGCAGAACTTGAGCGCCAGGTTGAACCGCTTGAGAAGCAGTCTGCGGTTGCAAGGAACTATCTGCAGATGAAGGAAGAACTTAAGAAGCTCGATGTCAACATCTTCCTCCTTGATAATGAGCGTTCAAAGGAAGAACTTGCAGAGTGCGAGAAGAAGATTGAGGTTGCAGAGAACGACCTTAAGAATGCTAACGAAGAGAACGAGAGCATCAGGGAAGAGTACAGCGATGTCGAAAAGAAGATCGCCGAACTTGATGCCGGAATAGAAGAAAAGCGTGCAAAGCTTTCCGAAACAAGCCTTCTTAAAGAAAAGCTCGAGGGCGAGATCAACGTCCTGAATGAGAAGATCAATTCGGCAAACATTTCGCGCGAGCATTTTGATACGCGTCAGAAAGCGCTCACTGATGATATCGCTGCCAAGGAAGCTGAGTGCGAGAGACTGTCAAAAGAGCAGGAAACTCTGGATACAGAAACGAATGAACTTATCAAAAAGCGTGACGAGGCTGTTGCAGAACTCGAAGATCTTGTAAAGCAGATCGAGGAGCAGAACGATATCGTCGAGACTAACAAGAATCTCATCATCACGCTCCTTAACAACCGTGCCGGTATACAGTCAAAGCTCGGTCAGTTCGGAACGATGCTCGAGCAGAACAAGATAAGAAAGGCTGAGATACAGAGCAAGCTCATCAGCGCCAAGAGTGAGGAAGTGGAGCAGGAGAAGCTCGTCAATTCACTGACGCTTGAGCTTAATACGATATGCTCTGATATCGCTTCGATCGATCAGAAGAAAGAGTCGATGGAAGAGAAGCTGGGCGATTTTCGCTCCAAGCTGGAGGAACTCGACACAAAGCTCGGCGAAGCCCAGATGGCTTATCACGGGATAAAATCAAAGCTCGACACTTTAAAGAACCTTGCGGAGCGTTATGACGGATACGGAAGCAGCATTAAGCGTGTCATGGAGCAGAAGAGCAAGATGGCGGGCATTATCGGCGTTGTTGCCGATATCATGAAGGTCGATCCGAAGTACGAGACCGCGATCGAGACGGCACTTGGCGGAAACATCCAGAACATCGTTACAAAGGATGAGGAAGTTGCCAAGAAGCTTATAAAATACCTTAAGGAAAACAAGGCCGGACGTGCTACGTTCCTGCCTCTTACGACTACAAGGAACAGAGGCGAGTTCGACAAGCCCGAAGTCAGGAATGCAAAGGGCTTTATCGGGATGGCCAACGAACTTGTGTCTGCAAAGAGCGAATACGATGATGTTATCAGCCAGCTTCTCGGTGCGATCATCGTCATCGATACCGTAGAGAATGCGTTGAAGCTTGCAAAGGAGTATAACTACACGCTCAGGATAGTCACGCTTGAGGGCGAATATCTGACACCCGGAGGCGCACTTGCCGGAGGATCGTTCAAGAACGCTTCCAATCTTCTCGGAAGGAAGCGTGAGATAGATGCGCTTGAGGAAGAGGCAAAGAAGGGCCTTAAGAGCATGGAGTCGATCATGGATGAGATCGACGCAACAAAGGATGAGCGCGCGAAAGTCCGTGAAGACATAGAAGAATTCAAGGCAAAACTGCAGGAGTTGTATATCCAGCAGAACACCGCACAGATGAACGTTGATGCTGCAAAGGCTCACATGGATGAGATGACCGAGCAGCATGCGAACCTGCTTACTGAGTTTGAACAGATGGAAGAAGCCGAGAAAGGCATCACAACCGATCAGGACAGCGCCAAGGAAGAACTCGCGCAATCAGAAAAACGTGAGGCCGAGCTTAATGAAGCGATCAGCGAAGCCGGTGAAAAACTCGAAAAACTGCGTGATGTTGAGAACGAAAAGGTTCTTGCCAAGTCGGATCTTGATCTTGAAGTAACAAGAGAAAAGCAGAAGCAGGATTTTGCAAAGCAGAACGTGGAAAGAGTACGTGCCGAGATCGAGCACCTGCGCAAGGAATCCGAAGAGATCGCTAAGTCCGTTAAGGATACGGAAGAAGAGATAAAGGAAAAACAGGAAAACATCGCAAAGATCAGGGAGACGATCGAAGCGAGCGCAACAAGCGCAGATGAGAATGAGATCGCCCTTAATGAAGCGATAAAGACAAAAGAAGAATTTGCCGAGAAGCAAAAATCATTCTTCGACAAGCGTGAAGCCATCTCGAAGAAGCTGGCAGATCTTGATAAGGAACTTTACCGCCTGAACGCACAGAAGGAAAAGTGTGAAAACGAGCAGGAAGGCCGCATCAACTACATGTGGAACGAATACGAGATCACCCTCTCTCATGCGGCGGAGCTTCGTGACGAAACACTTACCGATCAGGCTTCAATGAGAAAGAACATACACAGACTTCGTGACGAGATCAGAAAGCTTGGTGACGTTAACGTCAATGCCATTGAGGATTACAAGGTGCTCATGGAACGTTATACGCTGACGAAGACGCAGCATGACGACGTTGTCAAAGCGGAGCAGGATCTTATCGGAATACTTGAAGAACTCGATAAGCTCATGACCACGCAGTTCACGGAGAACTTCAAGCTCATTCAGGAAGAGTTCGACAAGGTGTTCAAGGAACTGTTTGCCGGTGGTAAGGGTACTCTTGAGATCAATAATGACGAGGATATCCTTGAAGCAGGTATCAACATAAATGCACAGCCGCCCGGAAAGAAACTTCAGAACATGATGATGCTCTCGGGTGGTGAGAAGGCGCTTGCAGCGATCGCACTTCTGTTTGCGATCCAGAACCTTAAGCCTTCGCCGTTCTGTCTTCTTGATGAGATCGAAGCCGCACTTGACGAATCAAATGTCGGAAGGTTTGCGGGTTATCTTAATAAGCTTACCGAACATACACAGTTCATAGTTATCACGCACAGACGCGGTACTATGGAAAAAGCGGACAGACTGTACGGTATCACGATGCAGGAAAAGGGCGTATCCGCGCTTGTTTCCGTCAATCTTATCGATAAGGATCTGGATGACTGATCATGGCTTTATTTTCCAAACTATTTGCCGGACTGTCCAAGACAAGAGCGCAGTTTGATGACGAACTTGCTGAGATATTTGCAAGAGATGAGATCGACGATGATTTTTACGACGATCTTGAGGAACTGCTGATTCTTGCTGATATAGGCGTTAAGGCAACAGAAAACATAATAGATGGCCTTCGGGAAGATGCAAAAAAGCTCAGGATCAAGTCACCCAATGAGCTTGGGAGCCATCTTGCTTTAAAGGTTAAGGATCAGATGGCAACATGCGAAGCTGACTATGAGTTTGAGAACAGAAAGTCCGTAGTACTTGTTGTCGGTGTTAACGGAGTCGGAAAGACAACAACGATCGGAAAACTTGCCGCAAAGTACAGGGCTGACGGTAAGAAGGTCATAGTTGCCGCAGCTGATACGTTCAGGGCAGCAGCACAGGACCAGCTGTCGGTATGGGCAGAGCGGAGCGGTGCTTATCTTATAACCGGAAAGGACGGACAGGATCCTTCATCGGTTGTGTATGATGCTGTAAATGCAGCAAGATCAAGGGATACTGATATCTGTCTCATCGATACTGCCGGAAGGCTCAACAACAAGAAGAACCTGATGGAAGAGCTTAAGAAGATGAACAGGATCATTGAGAGGGAATATCCCGATGCTTACAAAGAGACGCTCATCGTTCTTGATGGTGCAACGGGACAGAACGCAGTCAACCAGGCAAGGGAATTCAAGGATGCGACAGATGTGTCCGGAATTGTGATCACAAAACTTGACGGAAGCGCAAAGGGCGGTATCGCGATCGCGATCCAGTCGGAACTTTCGATCCCGGTCAAGTTCGTAGGCGTCGGAGAAGGTGTTGATGACCTTCAGAAGTTTGACGCAGATACATATGTAAGAGCGTTGTTCTACAGGGAAGGAGCGGATGACGATGCCGGCGAGACAGAAGAATAAGACAGATATGCTCACACTTGACAAGTTCGAAGAAGCAAGTGAGATCGTCACGGAAGTTACAAAGGAAACAAAGCTTGTTTACAGTGCTTTTCTCAGCGAGAGGACAGGTAACAAAGTATATTTGAAGCCCGAGAACATGCAGATGACCGGTGCCTACAAGCTTCGCGGTGCCTACTATAAGGTCAGCACGATGTCAGAGAAAGAAAGAGCCAAGGGTATCATTACCGCATCCGCAGGCAATCATGCACAGGGAGTTGCCTATGCGGCAAAGGAATTCGGTCTTAAGGCAGTCATCGTTATGCCGACGACAACACCGCTCATCAAGGTAAACCGTACCAAAAATCTCGGCGCCGAGGTCATCCTTTACGGTGACGTATATGATGAGGCATGTGATAAAGCGCTTCAGCTCGCAAAGGAAAAAGGCTACACGTTCATCCATCCGTTCGACGATCCTGCCGTTGCGACCGGCCAGGGTACGATAGCGATGGAGATCTTCCGGGATCTTCCGGTTGTTGATTATATTCTCGTTCCGATAGGCGGAGGCGGACTTGCGGCAGGTGTTTCAACTCTTGCAAAGCTTCTTAATCCGAAGATCAAAGTCATCGGGGTCGAGCCCGAGGGGGCTGCGTGCATGAAGGCATCGCTTGAGGCAGGAAAGGTTGTATCACTTCCCGGTGTTTCAACGATAGCCGACGGTACAGCTGTCAAGACCCCCGGTCAGGAGATCTTCCCTTATATTCAGAAGAATATCGACAAGATAATAACGGTCGGTGACGAGGAACTCATCGTTGCATTCCTCGACATGGTCGAAAATCATAAGATGATCGTTGAGAATTCCGGCCTTCTTACAGTGGCTGCGCTCAACCATCTCAAGGTTAAGAACAAGAGGATCGTATCGATACTCTCGGGCGGAAACATGGACGTTATAACGATGTCATCCGTAGTATCGCAGGGGCTTATCATGAGAGACAGGATATTTACCGTATCCGTACTTCTTCCCGACAAGCCCGGAGAACTTTCAAGAGTCGCAAACGTCATTGCAAAAGAGAACGGAAACGTTATCAAGCTCGAGCATAATCAGTTTGTTTCGACGAACAGAAACGCTGCAGTGGAACTTCGTATCACGCTTGAGGCATTCGGTACCGATCATAAGAATAAGATAATCGATTCGCTCGAAAAGACGGGATATAAACCCAAGATAGTCAGAACGAGCATCTAATATGGAAAAACCTATTGTGTAATAACGCAAAAGGTTGTAAAATACTGTTGTTATTTTGTTTATTTCATCGGAAATGAGGTGGAGAAATGATTAAAAAGGCAATCAAGTTGTTATCGGGTGCTGTACTTGCAGGTGCATTTATTGTTGCGGCTTCCGTTAACACAAAGGCAGCGCTTCCCAGCACCATCGATATAATCAATGATGCAAACGCTCAGATCGCTGCCGCAAATGCTGCTTATGAAGCTGCAAAGGCTAACGAGGCCAATCTTCTCGCAGCTTTCAATGCGATCAAGGCAAATCCCGCCCATGGCCAGCTTGAGTACGAACAGGCTGCTTTCAACTATGCAAATGCAGTAAACGTTACCAAGTGGAATCTCGACCAGCTCAACAATGCAAAGGCTTACCTTAAGAACATCTCCGACAGAGGAAACTTTGAGGACAAGTTCTGGGCAAACAGAGCAGCTGTTGAAGCTCTTACGACTCTCAAGTCTTCCAAGCAGGAAGCTGACGGAGCCGCAAACATCGCAAACGGTCTTGCACAGCAGATTGCGAATGTAGAGAAGGCCATCGCAGGATATCAGACACAGCTTGCTGTATCGCCTTACGCTTACCAGGCAGCTATCGATTCACTTACTGTGAAGCTTAACGCATTAAAGGCTGAATATGCCAAGTATGCGGCAGATGCAAGCGCAAAGGCTGCAGTATTTGAGAACAATCTCAATACTCTCAATTACAAGGATTTCAACCTTGCATTTGATAACTACCAGCATCAGCGTGAGTGGCAGAGAGAGAACCCTTCATTCGATCTTAAAGAGATGAGATGGATGGGTCCCGAAGAGGAAGCTTACAAGAGCGGTAAATAATCTGAATTAAAGACTCGAACAGGTGTCAAGAAAAAATACTTGACACCTGTTTTTTTATGCTATAAACTATCGAATGTTATGGACGATATCGCGAAAAAGAATCTGCTATATGATTTTTACGGAGAACTTCTCACCAAACATCAGCGTCAGATATATGAAGATGCGGTATACAATGACTGTTCACTGTCAGAGCTTGCCGAGGAGTATCAGATATCAAGGCAGGGCGTCCATGATCTGTTAAAGAGATGCGACAGAATACTCGAGGACTACGAGGATAAGCTCAAGCTTGTTGAAAGGTTCAATCTTGTAAAGAAGAAGGCACTTTCTATCGAACAGCTGTCGGATGATGAAAAGATCAAAAAGCTCGCAAGAGAGATAATCAAAGAGTTGTAAGCATGGCATTTGAGAGCCTTACCGATAAACTTCAGAATGTGTTCAAGAACCTTCGCAGCAAAGGCAGACTGACCGAAGCCGATGTCAAGGCCTCGCTCAAGGAAGTCAAGATGGCGCTCCTTGAGGCCGATGTCAACTTCAAGGTCGTAAAGCAGTTTGTCAAAAGCGTTGAAGAAAGAGCTGTCGGAGCAGATGTTCTGAACGGACTCAATCCCGGGCAGATGGTCATCAAGATCGTTAACGAGGAGATGACATCGCTCATGGGAAGCGAAGTCACCGAGCTGGAATTCCAGCCGGGACAGGCAAAGACTGTCATCATGATGTGCGGCCTTCAGGGTTCGGGTAAGACGACAAGTGCGGCAAAGATCGCCGGAAAGCTTTTCAGGAAGGGTAAGAAGAGCCTTCTTGTTGCCTGTGACGTATACAGGCCTGCAGCCTATGAGCAGCTGAAGATAAACGCCGAAAAGGTCGGAGCTGATTTCTTCGGTATCGAGGGCGAAAATGATGTCGTTAAGATCGTTAAAGCGGCGATGGATGAAGCGGTATCAAAGAACGATAACGTTATCATCATAGATACGGCCGGACGTCTTCAGATAGATGATGTTCTCATGGAAGAACTCGTTCATATCAAGGAAGCAGTAACTGTTCATCAGACACTTCTTGTTGTTGATGCGATGACCGGACAGGAAGCCGTTAATGTTGCTGATACGTTCAATGAGAAGATCGGTATAGACGGTGTCGTTCTGTCAAAGATGGACGGCGACGCCAGAGGCGGTGCAGCGCTTTCCGTCAAGAGCGTTACGGGCAAGCCGATACTGTTTGTCGGTATGGGTGAGAAGCTGACTGATATGGATCAGTTTTATCCCGACAGGATGGCCTCACGTATACTCGGAATGGGCGATGTGCTCAGCCTTATCGAAAAGGCCGGCGAGCAGATAGATGAAAAAAAAGAGAAAGAGATGTCCGCAAAGCTCAAAAAGGGAAAGTTCGATTTTGAGGACTACCTTGAGAGCATGAACCAGATGAAGAAGATGGGTGGTCTTGCATCGGTAATGTCGATGCTTCCCGGAATGGGAGGAATGCTCCCGAAGGGCGCCAATATGGCGGATCTAACCGATCAGATAGATGATAAGAAGATGGCAAGGACAGAGGCGATCGTGCTGTCCATGACCAAGCAGGAGAGACAGAACCCCGATATTCTGAACCCCTCAAGAAAACACAGGATCGCAAAAGGGGCGGGCGTAGATATTGCCGAGGTGAACAGGCTGATCAAGCAGTTCACACAGGCGCAGAAGATGATGAAGCAGATGCCTCAGCTTATGGGAAAACGCGGAAGATTCAAACTCCCGTTTTAAATATTAACAATCAATTCATTTGGAGGATGAGAAAATGGCAGTAAAGATCAGATTACGCAGAATGGGTCAGAAGAAGGCTCCCTACTACAGGATCGTTGTAGCAGATTCAAGGAGTCCCCGCGACGGAAGATGTATCGAAGAGATCGGAACATACGATCCTTCATCGGATCCTTCCACATACAACATCGATGCCGAGAAGGCAAAAAAGTGGCTTGATAACGGTGCCCAGCCTACTGAGGTCGTAGGAAAGCTCTTCAAGCTTGCCGGTATCGAAAAATAAAGACTGCGGAGGGATACTATGAAAGAACTTGTTGAGGTTATCGCGAAAGCCCTGGTTGAAAATCCCGACCAGGTTGTTGTAACCGAAAAAGAAGATTCCAGATCCATCGTGATCGAACTTAAGGTTGCCCCCCAGGATATGGGTAAGGTCATCGGCAAGCAGGGAAGGATCGCAAAGGCGATCCGCGGTGTCGTAAAAGCTGCTTCGGCTGACCTGCCGAAAAAGGTGCTTGTTGACATAGTACAGTGAATGATCATCTGGAAGATGTTCTGAAAAGGGGCGGCCTTGCTGCCCCTGTTTATTTGTAAAGGAGTTCTGCTTGGAAGATTTGCTTCAGATCGGCGTTATCACAAGAACTCACGGAGTCAGTGGGGAAGTCAAGGTTTTTCCCATGACCGATGACGTCAGACGTTTCAAGAAACTGAAAAAGGCACTGCTTGATACCGGAAAGGGCTATACCGAGCTTGAATGTGAGGGCGCGAAGTTCTTTAAGCAGTTTGTCATCCTCAAGTTCAAAGACCATGACAGCATCGAGTCTGTTCAGGGATACTGTCAGAAGGGCCTGTTCGTAACAAGAGCGGATGCCGTTAAGTGCAATAAGGATGAATACTTTATCGCTGATCTTATCGGTATGACGGTGGAAGATCCGGAACTTGGGCTTGAAGGCACTATCACGAACGTTATCGAAACAGGTGCCAATGATGTGTATGAGATCGAACTTTCCGACAAAAGGCAGGTCCTGATACCTGCGATCAGGGAATGCATCCTTGATGTTGATGTTAAAGAGAAAAAGATGATCATACACATTCTTCCGGGTCTTCTTGACTGAATGTAAAGGAGTACTGATGAACTTTCATATCATGACGCTCTTTCCGGAAATGGTCATGTCCGGCCTTTCCGAAAGCATTATCGGACGCGCCGTAAGGAACGGCCTTCTGTCGATAGAAGCAGTCAATATACGCGATTTTGCGGATAACAAACACAATAAGGTCGACGATTACACATACGGAGGCGGAGCGGGTATGCTCATGCAGGCCGAACCCGTATATCGCTGTTATGAAGATATTGTGGGCCGCCTGGGGCGAAAATCAGTCCGTGTGGTCTATCTCACCCCGCAGGGACGTATCTTTGACCAGAAGACGGCTGAGGAATTTGCCAAAGAGGAAGACCTGATCCTGCTTTGCGGTCATTACGAAGGCATAGATGAGAGAGTTCTTGAAGAGATCGTCACCGACAATATTTCGGTAGGCGACTATGTCTTAACAGGCGGCGAGCTTCCGGCTATGATCGTTGTTGATGCGGTTTCCCGCCTGGTTCCGGGAGTACTTCATAATGACGATTCTTCCGAATACGAGTCTTTTTCGGACGGATTACTTGAATATCCGCAGTATTCCAGGCCCGAAGTCTGGCATGACAAGAGAGTGCCGGAAATACTGCTTTCCGGGGATCATGCAAAGGTGGATTCGTGGAGACATGAGCAGTCTCTTATCAGAACGCGCAAGAGAAGGCCCGATCTGTACGAGAAATACTTGCAATAAGCACATTCCTGTGTTAATATATCAAAGTTGTTATAAAAGACGGTCCTCTGCCGGATGCCGGTAAGAACGTCCGGATCAATAGGAGGAAAGAAATGAACGACATTATCAAAGAGATCGAGAGCGAACAGCTCAAGGAGTCAGTTCCCGAGTTCGCTATCGGTGATACCGTAAAGGTATACGGTAAGATCAAAGAGGGAAACCGTGAGAGAATCCAGGTATTCGAAGGCACGGTCATCAAGCGCCAGGGCGGTTCAAGCCGCGAGACATTTACGGTCCGCAAGAATTCAAACGGCGTAGGAGTTGAAAAGACATGGCCTCTTCACTCACCGAATGTAGAGAAGATCGAGGTTACAAGACGCGGTAAAGTCCGCAGGGCTAAGCTCTTCTACTTAAGAGAACGTTCCGGTAAGAGTGCTAAGGTTAAAGAGCTCATCCGCTGACAGACAGTTTATTATGAAGCACTTGCGATCTGCAGGTGCTTCTTGTTTTAATAACGGGAAGATCATATGTTCAGAAGACGACCGGCACGCAGGGGTGCCGCTTCACTTTCATATATCAATCGTGAGAGAAAATTCAACATTAATATTCTATATCAGGTCATCCAGTGGATATTCCTCGTATTCATCGCGGTGTTTCTCGGTGTTGCCCTTGTGTTCGCATTCGGTATCAGAACAAGCGTTATAGGGGAATCCATGGAGCCTTCGCTTTCTAACGGTCAGGAAGTACTGATCAACAAGATAGCATATCAGTTCTCATCACCCAGACAGGGCGATGTCATCGTGTTCCGCCCGAACGGAAACGAAAACACGCATTTATCGGTAAAAAGGGTTGTTGCAACACCCGGAGACAAGGTCCAGATCGTGCAGGGTAAGGTAGTTATCAACGGTGCCGTCTACAAGGATGACAGAGCTGAGGATACACCGGATCCCGGAGTTGCAGCCTCGGAGATAGTTCTCGGGGCAGATGAATACTTTGTGCTCGGGGATAACAGAAGAAATTCCGAGGACTCGAGAAGCGCAAATATCGGAAATATCAGCCGTGGAATGATCGAAGGTAAAGCATGGTATCACTTAAAGAGCAAAAACAGGCCGGCCGGGAGGGTTGAATGATGCAGGTTCAATGGTACCCGGGACACATGACAAAGGCCAGGAGGATGATGCAGGAGGATATCAAGCTGATCGATCTTGTCATCGAACTGCTTGATGCCAGGATACCGATGTCATCCCGCAATCCCGACATAGATGAGCTTGCAAAGGGAAAGGCAAGGCTCGTTCTTCTGAACAAGTCGGATCTTGCAGATCCCGCATCAAACGAAAGGTGGCTCAAATACTTTGAAGATAAGGGTATCATAGCGCTTCTTACGGATTCGAAAAACCGTAAGGGCTTTAATGCTATCGGAAAGGCCATTGAGGAGGCCTGTAAGGAAAAACTGGAGCGCGACAGAAAAAGAGGCATAATCGGAAGACCGGTCCGCGCAATGGTCGCAGGGATCCCTAATGTCGGTAAATCAACGTTTATCAATTCTCTTACAAAAAGGGCGAGCACAAAGACCGGTAACAAGCCCGGTGTCACCAAAGGAAAACAGTGGATCAAACTTAATAAGAGCGTTGAGCTGCTTGATACCCCCGGAATACTCTGGCCCAGGTTTGATGATGAGACAACGGGGCTCAATCTTGCTTATATCGGATCCATTAATGATGAGATAATTGATTCGGCGGAACTGGCGATAAAGCTTATCGAAACATTAAAGAGCCGGTATGCCGGAGTACTGTATTCACGCTTTGAGACAGACGAGTCGGAAGAGGATACCGTTATTCTTGAGAAGATCGCATTAAAGCGCGGATGCCTGAAAAAGGGCAGTGAAGCCGATCTCGATAAAGCATCCCGTATTCTTCTTGATGAATTCAGGGCGGGAAAACTTGGGAAGATCACACTGGAATAACATATAAAGGAGCCTGTAGGGCTATGAGCAAAAAGAAAAATAAAACAGACAGCGGATTGATGACGCTTATCAAGGCGGGCGTTTTTATACTGGCCGTATTGATCATGGCTTACGTTCTGTCCGAATTCGTATTGGAAAGAGTATGGGTAACCAATCATTCGATGGAAAGTACTCTGAATCCCGACGACTGTGTGATGATCGACAAGATCTCATACAGGTTCCGTGATCCTGAAAGATTTGATATCATAGTATTCAGGAAGAAAGGATCCGGAGAGGAACTTGTTAAGCGTGTGATCGGCCTTCCTTTTGAAACAGTACAGATCAAAGACGGAAAATTCTTCATCGACGGCTCTGAGATAGAAGACATTGAAGGACTTGATGCACCTGAAGAAGCAGGACTGGCAGAAAATCCGGTAGAACTAGGTGTCGGCGAGTATTTTGTTGTAGGTGATAACAGAAGTGAAAGTATAGATTCGAGATATGAGCAGGTCGGTAATGTTACATCCACGAGAATAATCGGCAGGATGTTCATGAGGGTATTCCCGTTCAATAAGATCAAATTTTTCTGACAGACCACAACATATAGTGGCCTGATTCGTTAATAATAACAATATATATGAAACGGATGATATTCAAATGACAGAGAGCATAGGTGATATCAAATCCAAATTTAATAATCTCAAAGACGGCGAATTTGAGCAATTTATCGAACAATACTCATCGGATGACAGGCGGGGTGTTATTCAACTTGTCGATAAAGCAACCCGTGTGATCGAAAAGTTGAAGAAAGAGACCGACAGGACTGAACGCATGTTATCGTTTGAAAAAGAATACAGCAGTTATATATATATCTGCGGTATTGATGAGGTTGGAAGAGGCCCACTGGCTGGCCCTGTTGTTGCCGGTGCCGTTATTCTTCCGAAAGATGAGAGGATCCTGTATCTAAACGATTCGAAACAGCTGACGGCAGCCAGGAGGGACGAGTTGTATGACGTTATATACGATAAGGCGGTTGCGGTTTCCGTAGGTATCGTTGATCATTGCAGGATCGATGAGATAAATATCCTTCAGGCAACATATGAAGCAATGCGTCAGGCCATTAACAATCTTGCCGTAAAACCCGATATATTATTAAATGATGCAGTTACGATACCTCAGGTAGATATTAAGCAGGTTCCCATCATAAAAGGTGATGCCAAGAGCTGTTCGATCGCTGCTGCCAGTATCGTTGCAAAAGTTACAAGGGACCGGATGATGGAGGAGATGGACTTAAAGTATCCGGGGTACGGTTTTGCATCTAACAAAGGATACGGGTCGGCAGATCATATAAAAGCACTTAAAGAGAAAGGTCCATGTCCGATCCACAGAAGGTCGTTTATCAAAAACTTTGTCTGATCACGGGGTGTATGAATGCCGATCAATATCGATAACAGCAGTTTTCCCGGCAACGAATACAATAAAGTTTCGTATAATCGAAGCGGATCCGCTGAAAGTATCCGGAGTTCTTCGCATGCCTCAATATCGTCTGCCGGCAGGGATTTAATGTCGCCCGGATCAACAATAACAGGTGAAATCGTTGGAAAAGACGGTAATGAAGTCACGATAAAGCTGTCGGATAATCAGACAATATCCGCAAAGCTTCAGGGGAATGCCGATATCGAAGTCGGAATGAAGATGACTTTTGAAGTTGCAAAAGGTGCCGACAATCAGATGTCCCTTCGCCCGCTCTATTCAAATCTTGCCAATAACAGTGCCGCGGTTTCAGCACTTCGTGCCGCGAATCTTCCCGTAAATGATACAACTGTTTCCATGACAGATAAGATGATGTCTGAGAGTATGCCCGTAAACAGAGCAGCACTTACCGAAATGTTCAGGAATGTCTCGGCTCATTCGAACGTATCTCCCGAATCTATCGTACAGATGACGAAACTGAATATGCCGCTTACGGATTCCAATGTCATCCAATTCGATAACTACCGTAATTTTGAACATCAGATAACAAATGATCTTCAAAATACAGCGCAGTCCGTGGCTGATCTGTTTGAGGAGGCCATGGGTCATGCAACGGATTCACAGAGTGTTGCTGACTTTGGCGGTATGTCACCACAGGAGGTCATAAGTGAGGTACTAAACCTTATCGATACGGATTCTCTTGAGACGATAGCACCTGATACAGCTGCAGTGACATCTCAGCCGGAAGCGGTCTCAGAGTCTGTCGTTAATGAGGAGATCCCTGCTCAGGCATCCGCTATGGATCAGGCCGTTGTACCGGAAGCCGCCCCGCCAGTTCATGAAGCCGGGACGCTTAAGAATACCGTCGATGGCATAATATCCGGATTGAAGGGCATGTTCTCGCCCGATACTCAGCTTGCGGAAGAAAATGATATTCCGATAAACACAAATCTGTCGCTTGATGCCCAGGAGCAGCAGCTTCTGACAAGCCAGCTTTCGGATATACTGATACTTGCAGAGGAGTCATCCGATATTTATGAGCCGCTTGATCCTTCGCAGGTCATGGCGCAGATAAAGCAGCTTGTGAGCGAGTATCCCCCCGAGGATGTTAAGGTCATAGAGGCTGAGATCTCAGGGTATTCCGAAGAGACATATGAATCTGTCGATGAAGAAAATCTCAATCTTGCTGCAGAAAAGGATATCGCAGGCATGAAAAATGCGGATAATGCAGCAAATGCTGCAAACGCTGCAAACGCTTCCGGTAATACCAATGCCTTAAGTCCCGAAAATACAGGCAATACAGAGATAACCGGGGAATCGGTCAGGCTGAAGATTGCGGAAAAGCTCAACGAATTACTCAAATCCGACGGTTTTTCAAAACTTGTAAAGGACAGCATCAAGGCCCAGATGTCGATAAAGCCCGAAGAGGTTGCCTCAAACGGAAAAATAGACGAACTGTATGACAGGATACAGAAGACATCGGCCAGGATAACGCAGCTCATGGAGAGCATAGGCAGGAGCGACTCTCCCGCGGCACAGTCGGCAAATGCCCTGTCTGACAATGTCAATTTCATGAACCAGCTTAATGAATTTGTAAACTACGTGCAGCTTCCGCTTAAGATGGCAGGAGAGGATGCCAACGGCGAACTTTACGTCTATACAAACAAAAAGAACCTTGCAAACAGTGACGGCAATTTTTCAGCGCTTCTGCATCTGGATATGGAACATCTCGGCCCTATGGACGTGTATGTTTCAATGCGTGACTACACAAGGGTTAACACCAATTTCTATCTGCAGACGGAGGAACTGCTTGATTTTATCGAGTCGCATATAGATGAGCTTACCAAACGCCTTACCGACAAGGGTTACAATACAACGATGAAAGTATCTCAGAAGCAGCCGGGAGTGCCTATTACCCCGATAACTGATGAGTTTACGAAGGATGAGATGCACGAAGATGCAAAGATGATCGTGTCAAAGATGCGGTTTGACGTAAGGGCTTGATATGGCAAAAGACGAAGAGAAGAAAATAAAACAGGCTGTTGCCATTGAATATAATCCCAATGATATGGCCCCGAAGATTGTTGCGACGGGCCGTGGTAAGGTTGCCGAGAGGATCATTGAGCAGGCAAAGGAGAATGACGTTCCGATCCATGAGGATGCAAAACTTGCGGGAACGCTCTCAAAGCTTGATATCGGAGAATATATACCGCCCGAACTGTATGAGGTCGTAGCTGAGATCCTTGTATTTGTCGATAATATGGAGAAGATCAGAAGTAAACTAACAAAATGATGAACAAACGAAAATGTGGATCGAAGTGGGAAGATGAGGCCGCGATGTTTCTCACAAAGTGCGGTCTTAAGGTTTGCGATCTTAACTTCAGGAGCCGTTTCGGTGAGATAGATATAGTTGCCAGGGACGGAGATTATCTGGTATTTGTCGAGGTCAAGTACAGAAAAACCGCTTCATGCGGGAAACCCGAAGAAGCGGTTGATATCAGAAAAGCAAAGATCATATCAAAAGTAGCCGATTATTATCGAGTCGTTAAAAAGATCCCCGAAAATACCAAAATCAGATTTGATGTTATCGCCATTGAAGGTGATGATCTTCGATGGTACAAAAATGCCTTTACATATATGTACTAGGCGTTGTCATCTGCAAGGAATTCAGTTTCCAGCCTGCGGTTGTAGTTCCTCAGTACTTCCTGGATCTTCTCGGTGTTCGTATGTACCTTGGACATTGCGATATCATGGTTCATGTAATCGATGACAGTTGCCAGGAATTCACTCATATCTGCTTCGATGAAATAGGGCCTTGAATTGATCACAGGGTCGTGATAGCAAAGGTTCGTGCATATTATCTTCTCAAATACACATTCATCATATGCCTTGTCAAACTGATCGATACCTTCGGTGAAGAGGCCGAAAGTACAGCAAATGTATACGCGTTTCGCGTTCATCCCCTTAAGCTGCTTGGCAGTATCTATCATACTTCCGCCTGATGAGATCATATCATCAATGATGATGACATCTTTGCCGTCGATGTTATCCCCGAGGAATTCATGAGCAACTATCGGATTTTTACCGTTTATGACCTTCGTGTAGTCCCTTCTCTTGTAGAACATACCGGTATTAACTCCGAGAACGCCTGCAAAGTAGACCGCACGGTCAAGTGCACCCTCGTCGGGACTGATGACGATAAGATGGTCTTTGTCGATGATCAGATCTTTCTCGTAGTGTATGAGTGAAGATATGAATTCATAGGGCGGTGTGAAGTTATCAAATCCGCAAAGCGGTGTGGAATTCTGAACCTTCGGATCATGAGCGTCAAATGTGATTATGTCGTTTACGCCCATGTCAGCAAGCTCGGCCATTGCCATGGCGCAGTCGAGTGACTCACGAAGAGTTCTCTTATGCTGGCGTGATTCATACAGAAAAGGCATGATAACGGTTATCCTGTGAGCTTTTCCGCCGATCGCAGCGATGATCCTTTTCAGGTCCATGTATATGTCATCGGGAGACATGTAGTGAACAAAACCGTTAACCGTAAATGAAATGCTGTGATTGCATACATCAGTGATGATATATATATCACGTCCCCTGGCCGTATCGCGCAGTATTGCTTTTCCTTCACCGGTTCCGAATCTGGGCCATTCGCAGTCTATGATGTAAGAGTCTTTCTCGTATTCGAAGAAAACGCTCGTATCGCGGTTTTTCAGGTTCTGGGTCTTACGAAACTTTGCGATACGTCGATCAACCGAATCACCAAGCTTTTTGCAGCTTGAGTGAATGATGAGCCCGAGCGGCGCTACCGGTCTTATATCTTCAATTTCCATATGTTCTGCCATTTGTTACCTGCCTTTTTGATTTTAATAAAAACCAACATATAGTTTATCAACTGTTTTCGCTTTTTTCTACTGTAAAATTGCATCAAAATAAAGTATAATAACTAGTGTTGCTTATTACGAAAACACGAGAATATCAACGGAAAGAAGGATTTAAATGAAAACAGTCAGAACAAGATTCGCTCCGAGCCCTACGGGACGCATGCATGTGGGAAACCTGCGTACGGCATTATATGCGTATCTTATCGCAAAGCATGAGAATGGGCAGTTCCTGCTGAGAATAGAAGATACCGACCAGGAAAGATATGTTGAAGGTGCGGTTGACATAATATATCGAACGATGCAGAAGACCGGTCTCATCCATGATGAAGGACCCGATAAGGACGGTGGTGTCGGCCCTTATGTCCAGAGCGAGCGTCAGGCATCAGGGATTTATCTTAAATATGCAAAGCAGCTCATCGATGAGGGTAAGGCATATTACTGTTTCTGCACAAAGGAAAGGCTTGAGGGTCTGACAAGGACCGTCGGCGATAAAGAGATAAACGTATATGACAAGCACTGCCTGCATCTGTCAAAAGAGGAGATAGAGGCAAATCTTGCGGCAGGGATGCCTTATGTCATCAGGCAGAACAATCCGACAGAAGGTACAACGACATTTCACGATGAGATATACGGAGACATCACGGTTGATAACGCCGAACTTGACGATATGATCCTGATCAAGTCGGACGGCTATCCGACATACAACTTCGCGAATGTCATTGACGATCATCTTATGGGCATCACACATGTCGTAAGAGGAAACGAGTACCTTTCATCGACACCGAAGTACAACAGACTCTATGATGCGTTCGGCTGGGAGATCCCGATATATGTTCACTGTCCTCTGATAACCGATGAGGAGCACAAGAAGCTTTCAAAGAGATCGGGTCACTCGTCATACGAAGACCTTATAGAGCAGGGATTCGTATCCGAGGCAGTCGTTAACTTTGTGGCGCTTCTCGGATGGTCGCCGGAAGATAATGTTGAGATCATGTCACTTGAAGAACTCATCAAAAAATTTGATTACACGAAGATGAGTAAATCACCTGCTGTGTTTGATTTTACAAAGCTTAAGTGGATGAACGGTGAATACCTTAAAGCCATGGATTTTGACAGGTTCTACGATATGGCGCTTCCTTACCTTAAGGAGGTCATCACGAAGGACCTTGATCTTAAAAAGATCGCAGCGATGGTCAAGACGAGGATAGAGATATTCCCGGATATCAGGGATCATATTGACTTCTTTGAAGCAGTACCTGAATACGATATCTCCTTGTATACTCACAAAAAGATGAAGACCGATGCGGTATCAAGTCTTGCACTTTTAAACGAAGTACTTCCGATCCTCGAGAAGTGCGATGATTATTCCAATGACAATCTGTTCTCTGTTCTGTCGGAATTTGCGACGGCACATGAATACAAGACCGGCTTTGTTATGTGGCCGATAAGAACTGCACTTTCGGGTAAGCAGATGACACCCGGAGGTGCAACGGAACTGATGGAAGTGCTCGGAAAAGACGAGTCACTGTCAAGGATAAGAGCTGCGATCAGGCTTTTGTCCTGAAACCGAAACAGCCACCCCGGGAAAGGAAAACGTATGAGAAAAACCCCAAGATCAGGCAAATGGTTATTATCACTTATCATGGCATGTATCATTGCCGTTAACGTGACGGTTGTCGATGCATATGCAGAACCCAGAAGGGTAGTGCAAAGATCTGAGGAGGATTATGCAGAGCCGACCCTTCGGAATGATGATGAAGAGTCGGTTGATGAAACTGAGGAAACTGATGTAACCGAGCAGTCTGATCCTGAAGAGGAAACCGGATCGGCCCTTAGAACTCTGCGTTCCGTTCCGGATTCCGAAGACGGCGAAACAGGAACAGTTTCAGAAAATGAGGAACCGGTTGCCAATAATGCCGGAGAGCCTCAGGGCACAACCGCGACCTGGCCCCATCCCAATGATGCGAATAAAAACTTCCAGATAAAAATCCAAAATGGTATGGCAAGTCCGATCATCGATTACACTTATAACGATGTTCCTGATGAGGGTGAATACAGCAATATCTATGAGGATAATGGTTACAGGTATTATAAGGACATTTTAAGGTTCTGCGTTTATGTTGAAACTGACTATGATACGGATCAGGACGGTAAGAATGATCTGGTTCAGGCACTTGTCCAGGTTCCGACTGCTGCTGTATACGGAAAATATGAAGCCCCCACAATTTTTCATGCAAGTCCTTATATGGCCGGATGTTCCGACAAACAGATTTCGCAAAGGTTTGACCTTAATACGGATCCCGGCACTTTCAGTGAAACAGATCTTTACGTGAAGACGGACAAACGCCGGACTCCGGCGCAGGAGCAGCCGGTATCCAGTCTTGTGGCTGCAGAGACCCCTAACAAGGATGACTGGTATTACAAGTATGAAAACATATCATCTGATCCGGAAATTGTCGGAAATTATTATTTGCGTTCATTACATGACCATGATTATTTTCTCGTAAGGGGATTTGCAGTCGTTCTGTCTGCAGGACTGGGAGCAAACGGTTCGGAAGGCTTTGAAACATGCGGAAGTGTTGCGGAAAGGGATGCCTTTAAGAATATCGTCGAGTGGATCCATGGTGACAGGAAGGCATATACCGATAAAGTTAGCAATATACCGATAGAAGCCGAGTGGTCGAACAAGAAGATCGCAATGGAAGGCCTTTCTTATGACGGGACCATGGCATATGAGGTAGCTACTACCGGTGTAGCAGGCCTGGAGACTGTCGTTCCGGAAGGTGCTATATCGAGCTGGTATGATTACTCGAACACACAGGGACTCAGTAACGGATACTGGGGCTCTGATGAAAATGGTTACGATTATACCACGTGTCTTGCGGGATATTGTGCGAGCAGATTCTTTGGAAGAGACAGTACCGCAACGGAAGCTTTGAAGGAAAAGTACAACAAAGTTCTCGGTTATATGCGCAAATCACAGAAAGATCTTAAGGGTCTGTACGGGAAATATTGGGAAGACAGAGATCATTCCCGGCCTTCCGGTATGCAGGCTTCGGCTTTGATCGTTCACGGCCTTAATGATTTTAATGTCAAGCCCAAGCAGGCAGACCTGATGCGAAAGGCATTTGAAAGCAATGGGTGCAAGAATGTCAAGGTACTTCTTCACCAGGGAGCTCATGAGACGCCGGATAATATGTATATAAATGGCGAATATACATATGACGAGATACTTAACATGTGGTTCTGCCATTTCCTTCTGGATGAGGTCAACGGTATATGTGAGACCATTCCGGATTTCTGGGTCCAGAGTAATGCTGACCTCGGCTCGACCGCTATGGGTAATTTTGCGTCACTTGACAAATGGGAAGGAGAAGATACCCTTAAGCTCACCTATTCCGAGCAGGGGATAACAAAGATCAAGGCAAATTCAAGCAATGGTTCATCGGGTAACGGAACATCGAATCCGGATGAATACAGTGAACCGGATCCTAATGTGGATGCGTATTATACGATCGACGATTATTTCGAGTCGATCGGACAGACATACGAATCATTAAGAGGCAACGATGGTAATGAGCCACAAACCGATGAAAACGAACCGGTTGAATTCATAGCCATAACTAAAGATATCACAAAGGATACAACGATAAACGGTAGGACCGATGTCAAACTGAAAATTGCCGTTGATGATACTTCAAAAGATCTTACGATGGTCGGGTTCATGCTTTATGACGAAGCAGATACGAATTTTGACATATATAATCTGGTAAATGATAATGTGCAAAAAGAGGTTGTAACGGCCGGAAAACTCGATAAAGGACTAGGCCAGGACCCCGCTGATCTGGTTAGATATAAAAAGACATCAACCGAAAAAAAGAAGATGATCACAAAGGGTATGATCAATCTGAAGACACCGAATGCCAAATACAGACCGGAGACGGCCGTGGCATCCGAAAATGCGGTTACAAACGGTCAGTACAATGAGTATGTGGTATCCCTGATACCTACGGTATATACGTTAAAGCCGGGTCATCGTCTTGTGCTTTATATTCTTCCCGACATGGACGGTATTAATTCCAAATCAGGATTCAGTATCGAGAATTCCAGCATTGAGGCGACTGTTCCGCTTCTCCCCATTCAAAGTGGAGGAGCTGACCCTGAGGAACCTGAGGTTACAGAGTATCCTTCGGCCAGGACAAATCTTATATATTCAGGAGCAGCAAAGGACCTTATCAATGAAGGTACCGTTACCGGTGGAACGTTTAAGTATGCACTCGGAAATGCTACAGCCGCAACGGAAGAGTACTCCGAAACGATCCCGCAGATGACTGATGCAGGAACATATTATGTATGGTACAGGGTTGACAGCGACGATGATCATGCGGCATCAAGCATTTCCAATGTGTTGGAGGTTACGATCGCAAAGCGAAGTACGCGTATCATCGCATCCGATCAGACAGTTAATGTCGGTGGTACGATATCAAAAGGTACCGGTTATGTCCTGATGGATAATCCGGCTTTGGGTGATGTCCTGAAAAGCATCACTCTTTCATCGAGCAGTACGAGAAGCGCGACAACAAACGGAACTATCACTCCATCAGCTGCGCTTATCGTTATAAACGGTACGAACATGAACGTTACCGCAAACTACGATATCGAATATGTGGCCGGAAAACTTACAGTCAAAGCAAAAGAATCCGGTGGCGGTTCATCGGGAGGCAAGTCATCAGGAAGTTCGTCCTCAGGCAGTTCAAGTTCGTCAGGCAGCAGCTCATCGAGCAGCAGTTCATCCGGAAGCGGCAGTTCATCGGGATCTTCAGGCTCATCAGGCAGAGCGTCCAATGTTGTTGGATCGGTCAATTATGATGAGCTGTATGGAAAGCTTTCGGCTGCGATATCAAACACCCTTGCACTCAAGGCATTAAAAGGAGCAAAAGCCGGTGCGATCCAGCAGACCGTTACATGGGACAAGGGAGATGCTCTTCCGTACAATGTCATGAGCATATTGCAGAGTAATCCGAACATCACTCTGGTATACAAGTGTACATACGCCGGCATGAACTTCGTGTTCGCACTTCCCGGAAGTGCTGTTAAGGCCAATCCGCTCGTTCAGTGGTACGGACCTCTGTACCTTCTTGCAAATTACAGACAGTACGCAATGGTTACACCTGCCGTACCGGGTGCTCTCACAAATACTGCATTGACTACAGTTCCGGGTGCCGTTGATTATTATGTTGTCAAGCGCGGAGATACCCTCGCGAGGATCGCCAGGAAGAACAACACGACAGTAAGCAAGCTGTTAAAACTCAACTCGATCAAAAACAAAAACGTTATTATCCCCGGACAGATCATTAAACTGAAATAACCAAGGAGTAACATGAATCTTAACCAAGAACAATACCGGGCCGCGGTGCATTTAAGCGGCCCGATGCTTGTTCTGGCAGGGCCCGGGAGCGGCAAGACACATCTTCTTGTCGAGAGGATACGGATGATGATAGAGGACAGACACATCCCGCCGGAGAGCATCCTCGTCATCACTTTCTCAAAAAAGGCCGCCCGCCAGATGCAGCGAAGATTTGAAAAATGTGTCGAAGGCACATCATATCCCGTCACATTCGGGACATTTCACGCAGTTTTCTATAACATTCTTAAGCAGTACGATCCGAACATTTCAAGACTGATAACAGAAGAAGAGATAAGATCATTTGTAAGACGCGCCGTAACTGAATGTGCGCCTGATTCAGATTTTTTAAGATCCCGGGATAATACCGATGATATAGCGGGACTTATCTCGGCATACAAAAACTTCGGAGAAGAATTCTTTGTGAGAAATGAATTCGCAAGAGAGTTCGAACTGTATGAAAGAGACGAATTCCAACGCATATTTGATAATTACTGCAAAGCCGTCAGAGACGCCGGCCTGATCGATTTTGACGATATGATCGTAAGATGCCGGGATGTTCTTCGAAAGCATGAGAGCGTTCTTCGTAAATGGCAGAAGATTTACAGGTACTTTCTCGTCGATGAATTCCAGGATATCAACTCACTCCAGTACGATGTGTTAAGACTTCTTGCGGGGGATGAAAGGAATGTGTTCGCAGTTGGGGACGATGATCAGTCGATATATGCATTCCGCGGTGCACGCCCGGAGCTTATGAAGAAGTTCCTGCACCAGTATCCCGGCTGCAGGCAGGTGACTCTTTCAATGAACTACCGATGTTCATCGAAAATCATAGGAGTCGCGGATTCGCTCATACGTCACAACACCGACAGGCTCGACCGTCCGATGCAGAGATGGACCGATGCAAAAGCGGGTGGTGAGGTAGTTATCGTAAATGCTGAGAATACAGATGTTCAGGCAGAATTCGTATGTGACATGATAGAACAGCTGACTAAAATCGCCGGATATGAGGCTCGCGACATAGCGGTGCTATACAGAAGTGCTCACTGCGCAAAGATGTTTGAAAGAGTTGCAAAAAGAAGAGGCATAAAGGACGTCATTTCAATGACGGCTCATGCCTCAAAAGGTCTGGAGTTTAAGTGTGTTTTCATTATCGGCCTTCAGGAAGGTCTCTTTCCGCATCACAGGAATATGTCAGAAAATGCAAGAGAAGAGCGAAGACTTATGTATGTTGCGATGACACGTGCGATAGAGCGCCTTTACATGTGCTCAGTAAGCACCACTTTCGGAAAACGCCGGTCGCGCTTTATCTTTGAAGCATCCAAAAGGAAACACTGTATCGACGACGAACTCGATCTTATCAGGATATGATCATTCGTCCTTCATCATCTCGAATTCCTCGTTATCAAGGTATTCATCAAATGCGTCTGCAACGGCTTCGTATTCATCGTCATCATCGATGTATGTAAGCTCGGGCTCAACATTCGGATCGTTCTCGTCCTCACTGTATCCGTAAAACCACACTTCACCCTCGGATGAATTTCCGTCCTCATCAAGGGGCAGAAGTACAATGTAGTCTTTTTCATTTACTGTAAGTATCGTTATTATGGCACATGTGACCTTCTTACCGTCGGTAAGCTCAAGTTCCACGGTCATATCTGTATCGTCATTTTCTTCCTTACGACCCATTTTTTCGCTCCTTTACGTGTGATAAGCAAAACATTTCGCTGATTATAACAAAAATGCGGCCCCATAGCAATGATAATGGTGCTTTTTGTTGAAAAAATGCGTGATTTTCGGTATAATGTCATTCGTATGACCACAAAATCAAAAGAACAAAAGCATATCACGGGTTCGGGATATCCGATGGGAGCCGTAAGGCTTCATGAGGGTGTACAGTTTTCTACAAACCTTCCCTTCAAAAAGACTCTTGAACTTTATATCTATAACCGCAAAGGCGAAGTGATCGATCATGTCAACATGACGGATCACATGGCACCTTCGGGCGTTTATTCGTGTATCATCAGATCTGACTGGTCTGATGAATCATATTGCTATGAAGTTGATGGAATAAAAGTTTCCGATCCGTTCATGACGGACAGCGTTGCAAAGAGAAAGTTCGGAGACCAGAAGAGTGCACCGGATAACGCTAAGATCGCATCCGATGATTTTGACTGGGAAGGTGATGAGGCATTACATATCCCGTACGATCAGGTCATCGCATACCAGCTGCACGTTCGCGGCTTTACAGCTCATTCCTCATCAAAGGTTAAAAACAGGGGTAAGTTTGAAGGCATTATCGAAAAGATAGCGCACCTTAAAGATCTCGGCGTCAATCAGATCGTTCTGATGCCCTGTTATGAGTTTGATGAGATAACACGAAAGAACAAAAATCTGACGATGGATAACATCGATTATAAGAGCGATCCGTCGGATGACAAGTGCAGGATCAACTATTGGGGATTCACTCAGGGCTCGTACTTTATGCCGAAGGCTTCGTATTCAAACGGTGAGCCCGTAAACGAGTTCAAGCATATGGTTCGTGAACTTCACAAGGCCGGGATAGAAGTCGTGATGAGATTTTATTTCCCGGATACGGCGAACAAATCGTTCATCCCGAATATTCTTGAATTCTGGGCACGCACATACCATGTGGACGGCTTTTTCCTGATGGGTGCCGACATACCGATCGACATGATAGCGGCCGATGTTTATCTTCGCGACCGCAAGATATACAATCCGTTCTTTGACAGAGACAGTGTTGTCCGTAAAAAGTACGGGTATAACAAAAACATGGCATTCGTTAATTCCGACTTTATGAACACATGCCGTAAGTTTTTGAAGAGCGATGAAAATCAGCTGTCAGAGTTTTTATACAGACAGCGTCTGAATCCGTCCGATGTACATACGGTCAACTACATTGCGGATTACTACGGGTTCACGCTCCGTGACCTTGTTTCATACGATTACAAGCATAACGAGGAGAACCTTGAGGACAACACCGACGGCGAGAACTTTAACTACAGCTGGAACTGCGGCGTCGAGGGAATGTCGAGAAAGAAATCGATCATACAGCTTCGGATGAAGCAGATAAAAAATGCGCTCGTCTTCCTGCTCCTTGCACAGGGTGTTCCGATGCTCAATTCGGGTGATGAATTATTAAATACGCAGAACGGAAACAACAACCCGTACTGTCAGGACAACGAAACCGGCTGGATCGTCTGGAAGCAGAACCAGAGGATCAAAGAGATATATGAGTTCACGAAAATGCTCATAAAGCTTCGCACGACACATCCGATCCTTCATCCCGAAAGGGAATTCAGGATCATGGATTATGCGGCATGCGGATTCCCGGATCTGTCATATCACGGCGAACAGGCATGGAATCCGAGATTCGAAAATCATCTGCGTCATATTGGAATAATGCTGTGCGGAAAATATGCGCGTCTGACACGTGCCCGCGAGGATGATTTTTTCTATTTCGCTTACAACATGCACTGGGAGGATCACACGTTTGCACTTCCGAAACTTCCCAAAGGGCTCAAGTGGAAGGTGTGTCTTATCACGTGCGATGAAAACGCAGGAAAGATAATATATAAAACGCTCTCTGAAGGAGGCGACATCGTTACAGTACCCGACAGATGCGTATGTGTTCTCACAAGCGAAGAGGACAAAGAGAGCGCAGATAATAAAACAGAAAAGAGGATGATCGTTAATGGAAGGGGATAAGAAAGTTCTGTTTTCCGGAATGCAGGCAACGGGAAATCTCACACTCGGAAACTATCTCGGAGCGCTGCAGAACTGGGTCAAGCTTTCGGATGAATACGAATGTTTTTATTCGGTTGTCGATATGCACTCGATAACAGTCAGGCAGGATCCGGGTGAGCTTAGAAAGCGCGCCAGAAAGCTTCTGACACTGTACATAGCTGCCGGACTTGATCCCGAGAAGAACTGCATCTACTATCAGTCACACGTATCGGGGCATGCGGAGCTTGCATGGATACTGAACTGCTTTACATACATGGGCGAGCTTCAGCGCATGACGCAGTTCAAGGACAAGAGTGCAAAACATGCCGACAATATCAATGCGGGTCTGTTTACGTATCCTGTCCTGATGGCAGCAGACATTCTGTTATATCAGGCTGACGTTGTTCCTGTTGGCATCGACCAGATGCAGCATCTGGAGCTTACAAGGGATATCGCCGGAAGGTTTAATTCAATATACGGTGACGTGTTCAAGATACCCGAACCATACATCGGAAAGGTCGGAGCTAAGATCATGAGCCTTCAGGATCCGGCAAAGAAGATGAGTAAATCCGATGAAAATCCAAACGCCAGCATTTATCTTATGGATGATCCGGATACGATCATGCGCAAGTTCAAACGTGCCGTGACCGACTCTCTTGCACAGGTCAGGTATAACGAAGAAGAGCAGCCGGGAATCTGTAATCTCATGGATATTTACAGTGCTTGCACGGGCAAGAGCCGCGATGATATCGAAAAAGAATTTGACGGAAAAGGTTACGGCGATTTCAAGACAGCCGTCGGCGAGAGTGTAGTAGAAAAGCTCCGCCCGCTTCAGGAGAAGATGGCAGAGCTTGAAAAGAACAAAGACTATATTGATTCCGTTATTAAGAACAATGCCGAAAAAGCACAGTACGTTTCAAACAAAACACTTCGCAAAGTTCAGAAGAAAGTAGGTTTTCCTGAGAGGGTCAGATGACCCTCTTTTTATTCCGATTTGATCTCTTTCCACAGTTCGCTGTAAAGAGCGGTCGTCTTCTCGTCAAGAGCTTCAAACACTTCACAGTCTTTCAGAGAATCGTATGACGGATTAATGGCATTGTTGGCCTTAAGCGTTTCATCCATCTTATCGACAACTGTTTTGTTGGGTGACGAATAATACTGGAATTCGAAGTTTGCTTTTGCTACATCCTCACGACACAGAAAATCAAGGAATTTGAGTGCTGCTTCCGTGTTCTTGCAGTTCTTTGTCATGATCCACGAATCAACCCAGAGATTGCTTCCTTCCTTTGGGATAACATATGCAAGATCGGGATTGTATTCGTGTCCGAGATATCCTTCACCGGAATATACAACGGCCATGACCGCATTTTCGGCAACGACTTCATCTCTGGCTTCATCAACAAGATAGCTTTCAACATCCGGTTTCTGCTTTTTCAGAAGATCCGCTGCTTCCCTTATTTTTTTCTCATCCGTCGTGTTGAGCGAATATCCGAGATACTTAAGTGCGACCATGAATGAATCACGCATGCTGTCCTGCATTATGATCTGTCCGCTGTACTCACCGTTAAAGAGAACGTCCCAGCTGTCGATCGGGCCGTTGACTTTCGTCGTGTTGTACAATATACCGACTGTACCCCAGAAGTAGGGAAGAGCGTATTTGTTACCCGGATCGAAGCTGTCGGACAGCTTCAGAAATTCAGGATTGATATTCTTGAAGTGCTCCATGCCTCTGTAGTTTACTTCCTTTGCTTCGCCTTCATCGATAAGGCGTTTTATCATGTAATCGGAAGTGCACAGAAGATCATATGAGATACCGCCGGAAACATATTTAGTATAAAGCTCCTCAGGTGTTGCAGCCTCCTCGTAATTAATCCTGATACCGGTCTCTTTTGTAAAAAGCTCAAGCATTTCCGGTTCGAAATACTGGCCGTAATTGAACACTGTAAGGCTTTGTTCCTCCGAGTTGTCTTCTCCGGCTGTCTGACCTGTTGCCGAACATGCACAGAGTGTAAGCATGCAAACACTCATGATGAGACACATGATCTTTTTTTTCATCTCTTATTTCTCCTCAATTGTTTTATTTATGCTGCGTGATGCATTATTTCCCGTAACATTGATAAGTATCAGTATGATCAGAACCAGCAGGAAGAGTATCGATGACAGAGCGTACATCTCAGGTTTGATACCTTTCCTGATCTCAGTGTAGATCTTTGTCGAAAGAGTGTTAACGCCCGGACCTTTTGTGAAATAGGTTATGACAAAATCATCGAGTGACATCGTTGCGGCCATGAAGAATCCTGAAAAGATCCCGGGCATAAGATCCGGAAGCATTACCTTCCAAAACGCATAACGTATGCCGGCACCAAGATCGCGGGCCGCTTCGAACTGATGCATGTCCATCGCATCGAGCCTCGGCAAAATACATAAAATAACATATGGCATGTTAAATGTCACGTGTGCGACAAGCACGCTCATGAAACCGAGAGGAAGGAATCTTACGAACCAGAGCATAAGTGCTATACCCGTAACTATGTCGGCATTTACGAGAGGAATGTTAGTAAAGAAAAGCATTATCTGTATATTTCTCTTCCTCATCGCAGTAATACCGAGAGCCGCAGCCAGTCCTATGACTGTCGCAATACCTGCGGAAAGGACAGCAAGGATTATCGTTGTATAAAACGCATTCATATATGAACTGCTCGAAAACAGGGCGGAATACCATTTAAGTGTAAAGCCACCCCATACGACACGTGATCGTGAGTTGTTGAAACTGAGCACGATGAGAACTATTATCGGCGCATACATGAACAGGATCACAAGACCAATATAGATTTTTCGAAGAGTCTTACCGATCATAATACAAATCCTTTATTTGTATCTTCGTGCCTGCCGAACAGAAGAGTGGTCAGAAGCACGAATATCATGAGCGTTACCGACAGTCCCGATCCGAGATGCTGGTTCATGGTAACGGAGAATTCCTGTTCGATTATGTTTCCGAGAAGCTGTATCTTGCCGCCGCCGAGAATGTTTGCGATAACGAATTCGGTCATTGACGGAACGAACACCATGGTTATCCCGCTACCGATACCAGAAAGCGAGAGCGGTATTATTATCCTGCGAAGCACGGTCAGACGGTTTGCGCCAAGATCCCTGGATGCTTCGATGATGTCATCGGGGATCGCGAGAATGCAGTTGAGCACCGGCAGCATCATGTACGGAAGATAGTCGTATACCATACCGAATACTATCGCATACGGTGTGTTTATGATGTTGATCGGTGACAGACCTGCCATCGTCAGAAAATGGTTGATGATGCCGTTCTTTGACAGCAGCATCTGAACCGCAAGGATCCTTAATATAAAGTTCATCCACATCGGAAGGATAAGTATGAACATCAGTATCTTTTTGTTCTTTATCTTTGATGATTTGAGAATGAGTGCAACGGGATATGATATCAGTATGCACATGACTGTACTTATGAATGCGAGAAGAAGAGACAGAATGAGTGATTTTCTGTTCACGGGGTCGAAGATAGCAAGAAGGTTATCAAAAGTAAACCCGCCGGCAGGACTTGTGACTGCCTTTGCGAGCACGAACATGAGCGGGATGAGAGTGAACCCTACGATCCATACCGCATATGGTATTGCAAGAACGCGAACCTTCTTACTCTTCAATGAGCTTCTCCTCGTCCTCTGACTGAGGTTTGTGCATTATCTGGAAATTGTCGGGAATGATACTGATGCCGACACGTTTACCTACAGGGAAATGCTGTGTTGTCTGTGCCATGAACGTTATACCGATGATGCTCTCAACCTGGATCTCCCAGTGAACACCTTTGAATATGATCGATGTCACGGTACCTTCGGTCTGTCCGCCTTCAGGTTCACCCAGTTCAACATCTTCGGGACGTATCACAACGTCAACTGGCTCGTTCTTTTCAAAGCCTGTATCAACACATGCAAACTTCTGACCGCCGATCTCAACGAGACGGTCCTCAAGCATTACGCCGTCTATGATGTTGCTTTCTCCGATAAAATCAGCTACAAAAGCATTTTCCGGTTCATTGTAGATGCATTCGGGAGTACCGATCTGCTGTATGTACCCCTGGTTCATTACAACGATCGTATCGGACATCGTAAGTGCTTCTTCCTGATCGTGTGTTACATATATGAAAGTTATACCGAGCTCGTTCTTGAGACGTATGAGCTCATACTGCATTTCCTGCCTGAGCTTCAGATCGAGCGCACCGAGAGGCTCGTCAAGAAGAAGGACCTTAGGCTCGTTAACAATGGCGCGTGCTATCGCGATACGCTGCTGCTGGCCGCCCGATAATGAATCGGGCATCCTGTTCTCAAATCCCGGAAGATTCACGAGATCGAGAGCGTATTTTATCTTATCTTTAATATAAGCGTCTGATTTCTTTTTGATGCGGAGACCGAATGCGATATTCTCGGCAATTGTCATGTGTGTGAACAATGCGTATTTCTGAAATACCGTATTTACCTGTCTGTGATTGGGGGGCAGCATCGTTATATCCATTCCGTCAAAGAAAACGGATCCGATATCGGGCTTTTCAAACCCGCCTATGATACGCAGAAGAGTTGTTTTGCCGCAGCCCGAAGGACCGAGCAGAGTCACGAATTCATTTTCCCTTATATAAAGGTCCAGTTCGTCAAGCACGAGCGTGTTGTCAAAAGACTTTGAAATATGATTCAGTTCAATAAGCTTCTTGCTCAACCATTTAACCTCCGGCAGGTGGATCACGGCTTTACGTGATCACTGAATTATGTAGGATTTGTAACAATCCAGCAAATTATACATTAATCCCCGGTAAAGATAAAGTACTATTTTTATGGAACAGGGGGGACGGTTCTGCGATACGGTACCGTATCACAGAACCGTCCCCACAACATCTTGTAGTTGACAATACAGCCCAACAGTCCGACAATAACCATGTATGCGGTTTTATCCGTATCAGCGAGAGGTCGGAAATGGCAGAGAGCGCAAAAGAAAAAGAAAAAATCGACAAGTACGTCGCATACGTTTCAACTTACACGCGCAATGCGAAGTTAGGTATTCATATTTATGATGTGGATAACAAAAAGGGAAGGTTTACGGAAAAAGACAAAGTCGAGATAACCAATTCCTCCTATATTTCATTGTCACATAACGGAAAATACCTTTATGCCATTACTGATTTCGGCGTTGAGAGCTTCAAGATCAAAGCTGACGGAAAGCTGACAAAGCTCGGTACGGCATCGATCAACGGAATGCGCGGATGCTACCTATCCACCGATTATGAGGACAAGTACCTGTTTGTTGCAGGCTATCATGACGCAAAGGTCACGGTTCTCAAGATCAACGATGACGGTGCTGTCGGCGACATTACCGACGAGGTATTCTCCGCGGGTCTCGGAAGCATTGTAGAGCGTTCATTCCTTCCGCATGTTACGTGCGCCAAGATGACGAGGGACAACAAGTACCTGTGTGTATGCGATATCGGTATGGACCAGGTCAAGGTATTTGAGTTTGAATCAAAGACCGGAAAGCTTAAGTTCAAGGACATGATCCACTGCGATCAGGACAGCGGGCCCAGATACATCAAGTTTCACAAGAACGGAAAGTTTGCGTATGTCTCGCACGAGATGGCGAACAAGATAGACATTTATTCTTATACGAATGAAAAGGGGATCCCCGATTTTGAAAAGATCGGATCCGTTTCAACGATAAACGAGGACTACAAAACGACAGGAAGTATTTCGTGTGCGATGAAGTTCTCGCTCGATCACAAGCTCCTTATGTGTTCTGTTGCGGGAAACAACAGCGTCACGGTATTCTCGGTCGATGAGAAGACGGGCCTTCTTGATAAGAGGTTCAATCTTCCCGTATCCGGAGACTATCCGAAGGACGTTGCGTTCTTCCCTGATTCAAAGCATATCGTGAGCCTTAATCACGAATCGAACACTATGAGCTTCTTTAACCTTAATCTTAAAGATAACATCATTGTGCTTAACGGACCGTTCATAAAGGTTCCGAGCGGTAACTGCATTATCACCAAGAAGTTATGAGACCAATTACTTACTACGTCGACAAGTGCATAACGGCTGTTTATATGGCTTCCCTCCTGGGAGGCGTTTTGGCGTGTCTGTCTCACGATGCGAATGCTGCCGATAACATGAAGTCTGTTAATATCAGATACGTTGCATCGGTGAATGCCGACTACATGACAGCGGATGATTTTCTCTTTGATAATGAAAAGGCTGCAGACAAGGAAGATATTCACGAGTACCTCGATAAGCTCAAAAAGAACGGTATCTCAAACGGAAACGAGCCTGATGAGGAAGACGTATATACAGACGAGGCTCCGGTAGAGACTGAGGAGACAGAAGAGGAACCAAAGGAAGAAGAGCAAAAATCAGATGCTCCGATCTTCGATCCCGATGACTGGCGTCTCATGCTTGTAAATAAGCAGAATCCTGTTCCCGAAGGATTTAACGTTAAGCTTTCAAACATCAACGCCTCGATGTCGGCAGATACAAGGATAATCAACGACATTTACGAGATGATGGATGCGGCTTCCGATGACGGAGTTGATCTGATGATATGCAGTGCCTACAGATCATACGACAGACAGGAGAGGCTCTTTAACAACAAGATCAACAAGCTTATGGGCGAGGGCATGACTTATCTTGAGGCGTACAAGATCGGCTCTATGAACGTTACCGTGCCCGGAACGAGTGAGCATCATATCGGGCTTGCGCTTGATATACTGACCGGAAGTTATACCGCGATGGATGACGGATTCGGCCAGACGAAGGCAGGACAGTGGCTTGCTGAAAACGCACCTGATTACGGATTCATATTAAGATACCCGAAGGGTAAGGAAGAGATAACCGGCATTGTTTACGAGCCGTGGCATTTCAGATATGTGGGACGCGACTACGCGAAGGATATAACGGAGCGTGGCGTCTGTCTTGAAGAATATTTAAAGGGCGATCTGTGATGTACAGGATACTTGCTACTGAAGGACGCGCCAAGCGAGCGGAGTTTACTACGGTTCACGGGACCGTGCAGACTCCTCTTTTTATGAATGTGGGAACCGTTGCGGCGATTAAAGGCGGGGTATCGACAGAGGATCTTAAAGAGCTCGGATGCCAGATACAGCTGTCGAACACGTACCATCTTCATGTTCGTCCCGGTGACGAGGTCGTCAAAAAGCTCGGCGGACTTCATAAGTTCATGGCCTGGGACAGGCCGATACTTACCGATTCGGGCGGATTCCAGGTATTTTCCCTGGCTTCCCTCAGGCGCATAAAGGAAGAAGGCGTCTACTTTAATTCACACGTCGACGGGCGCAAGATATTCATGGGCCCCGAGCAGTCGATGCAGATACAGTCAAACCTTGCAAGCACGATCGCGATGGCATTTGACGAGTGTCCGTCGTCTCTTGCGGAGCGCTCTTATGTGCAGGCATCGGTGGACCGCACATCACGCTGGCTTGAACGTTGCAAAGCGGAACTTGAACGTCTTAATTCGCTTGACGATACGATAAATAAAGAGCAGATGCTTTTTGGCATCAACCAGGGCGCGATATTTCCCGACATCAGGATCGAGCACGCGAAACGTATTTCGGAGCTTGATCTTCCGGGATACTCTATAGGCGGACTTGCGGTCGGAGAGCCGAACGAAGTCATGTATGACATTCTCGATCATGTCGTGCCTTATCTTCCGAAGGACAAACCGACATACCTTATGGGAGTCGGAACACCGAAGGATATTCTCGAGGGCGTGGAGCGCGGAGTAGATTTCTTCGACTGTGTTTACCCGTCAAGAAACGGCCGTCACGGACATCTTTACACGAACCGCGGAACCGTAAGGCTGCTCAACGCACAGTACGAGCTTGACGACAGTCCGATCGAGGAAGACTGCAACTGCCCGGCATGCCGTCACTATTCGAAGGCATATATCAGGCATCTTCTCAAGGCAAAAGAGATGCTCGGAATGCGCCTGTGCGTCATGCACAACCTGTATTTCTACAATAAGATGATGGAAGAGATCAGGAATGCTCTTGATAACGGAACTTTTGCCGCATACAAGAAGCAGAAGCTTGAAAATGTTTCCTATAACCGGTAACAGAAAAGTGTTAAGATCATTTAAGCCATGAACGAAGAAAACCGTGAACAAAAAAGCAAAAAGAAGATAATAATACTTATCGCCGCCATTGTACTCATTCTCGTGGCGGCTCTTCTCGTACTCTATTTCAGATCAAAGATAAGCGCGACAACGATGCGCATACTTCGTATTGAAGGTGAGGTAACGCTCGAGGATGAAGGAAAGCCCAAGACGATAACAAACAACCTTCGTCTTAACAGCGGAAATGCCCTTTCAACTGCGATAAAAAGTCTTGTTTCGATAGGACTTGATGATACAAAGATAGTAACTCTTGATGAAAAGAGCCGTGCCGAATTCTACCAGAGCGGCAGAAAGCTCAATCTCGATCTGACGGCGGGAAGTCTCTTCTTCGAAGTCAGCAAATCCCTTGAATCAGATGAATCATTCGATATAAGTACGAGCACGATGGTCGTCGGTATCCGCGGAACATCGGGCTGGGTATCCGTTGAAGGTGAGCACGAAAGCCTGATCATTTCCGACGGTGTCGTTCATGTTGTCGGTAAGAACCCGGTAACAGGTGAGGTCAAGGAGATCGATGTAAAGGCCGGACAGCGTATCACAGTTTATCTTTATAACGACAGAACAGTTGACAGTATAGAGTTCTTCCTTGAGGAAGTAACGGAGCGTGATCTTCCCGAATTCATGCTTGACCGCCTTCGCGAAAATCGTGAGCTCCTCGATAAAGTCTGCAGCGAGACCGGATGGGACAAGCCGTGGATACTGGGGCATAAAGAAAGCGATATGCCCGAGGTTATAGTCGAGGACGATACTCATAAGAATGACAATGACAAAACTCCGGATACGGGTTCTGATATAGATGATCTTACAGATGAGATCCCTGAAGATACTGAGGAAGAGCCAACAAAGGGTGCTTCCGATAAAGACCGTGCCGAAGCGCGCGCAAGGGTCGTATTTATCGATCCCGAAACAGGTATTCGTGCACTTGATGACGGAACACTGTTCGATCCTGCATTCTACGCTGAGGATAACCCGGATGTTGTGGATGAATACGGAACAGATCCTGACTCCCTCCTGTCACACTGGTTAAAGCACGGTAAAAAAGAAGGAAGACCGCCTATCAGACCTATTAAGCCTACACCTACGATCATCCCGCAGTGGGTTGAAGAGCCGGCGCCGGCGGAAGAAGAGCATCACAGCAACCAGAGCAGTCAGAATGCCCAAAAGTCGAGTACAAATTCCACAAATGGTACTGTAAGCATAAATCCGAGTAATAACAATCAGGGTACAGTGTCGTTCGGATCCGGTGCCGGGGCAACTGCAAACTATACCGCATCCAATATTCCGGGCCAACGCGGCACATGGAACCTGAATGTAAACTCGCCTGATAAAGGAAATAATACAACGGTCACTCTTCCTACTTCATTTAAGGCGTATGATCGTTCGACAAATACAGATTATGATTACGGAATAAGTATTGGTCCTAATGATTCGAATATATCTTTGGATTTTAACAATACTGCGATGCAAAATGTAAAAAAACTTGATCTGAGTGCGGCTACCAGTGTGACCGGCGGTAATGTATACGGCAGAGATATGGTTGGATTTATGAATCAAACTAATAATTCCCAGCTCGAAGAATTGGTCGGCCCCGCCTCGACACTTAAAAGAAATCAGAATAATCCCAGTGAATATACTGCAGTCGTTAAAGCCGGAGATACTGCATCGTCATATAAACAGAGCCTGAATGACGGACATGATTATATAAATAATATGCCGGGTAACGGAATTACAAGTACAACATATCCTGCAGACAGTAATTCAACTCAGGGACTTAGTGTTACCACTGAAACGGGTGCCAATAATAATACTTACAGTAAAACGGTTCTAAAAGATAATAACAATAACGATAAAACATATTATGATATTCAGGTCGATGGTCCGATAAACTGGAGTCAGTCTTCATACAAGGTATATGGAAATACACAACAGGGAGACAACAGTACCAGGACTGAGATCGGAACGGTTACAAACGCCGGATTTACACCCAAATAAAGCTTCATAAATCATAAACTGACAGAGGGTTTATACAATCTGAATCGTATGCAGAACAAAGATTGGATCACCATTGCACTGACGATCGCGATCAGTATCGCAGTTCTCATTGCATTGCGTTTTGTCTTCAAAAGAGTATTAAAAAAGAGCGATAAGATTCACAGGAGATATCTCGGAAGTCTCCTGAATCTTGTCGTTATCGTTATCTGTGTAATCAACATATTCGGGGTTTTTAATCCGAATATGAACATTCATTCAACGCTTCTCAAAGGATCGGCGCTGGTCGTTGCGATAATCGGTTTTGCGGCACAGCCTGCGATCCTGGATCTTATATGCGGTTTCCTTATCAGTATCAATAAACCGTTTGAGATCGGTGACCGTATCATAGCCGAAGGGATAGAACCGGGTATCGTTGAAGATATCACTCTCAGGCATACCGTTATAAGGATTTACGACGGCCTTCGTATTATTGTTCCGAACAGCACACTCAATTCCAAGACTGTCATTAATACAAGCCGCGAAGACAGAAGAGGTATACATCTGACATATTCGGTAAGTTATGATACCGACCTGACACTTGCCGTCGATGCAATAAGAGACTGCGTTGCGGAAAGCCCCTACACACTTCAGGTTGAGACGAACGGTATCACGGAGGACTCGGGTCCGGTATACTTCCTTAAATACGGTGAGAGCGCACTTATCCTTGAGACAACGATATGGATCGATAAGAATACTGTCAGTTACGTAGCGGTAACCGATGTCAATATGCGTATCAATAAGATGTTCAATCAGCTTGGCATCGAGATACCTTATAACTATGTTAATGTTGTTGAGCGCGAATATATAGCCGACGAATCAGCCGGCGTTAAGAAAAAGAAGACAGCACCGTCAAAGAGAAGTACGAGAACCGATACGATCAGGGTTTCAATGGACTCTGATATGATAGAGGACGCACTGGAGACAGCCAGGGCATTTGCAAAGAAACAGCGCCTTACCGATAAGATTACAAGGCAGCTTGAGCTTATGTCCGAAGAAGTGATAGGTATCATGAGCTCCATTGCGGGTAATGCCAAGGCGAAGTTCTGGATCGACGGCAGCGGCCAGAAGTTCAGGATACACATGTCATTCCCGACATCCGTCGGTATTGATGAGTACAAGCGTCTGCTGTCTCTTTCCACATCCGGCAAGAATGAGGCGGTAAAGACCCTTTCGGATAAGATCAGGGAGACCGTGACAAAAGGTATCAGTATCAGTTCCGGTGACAGGGGACAGGATTTCGAGTGGTCCATGAATGAGGAACCGAATGCTGCACAGATCGGAGAATCGATACTTGTCGCGCTTGCAGATGATATAAAGGTAAATGTTACAAGAGAAAAGGTAGAGATACTCGTCATCAAGTCGGTCAAAACCGAATAAAAAGTCCTTGAAACAAACATATTTGTTGTGTATTATAGAAAAAGCCTATTTTGAACTATACGGAGGAAGCTAAATGAATTCGATAATACTTAGCGATGCCGCAGCACAGGGCAGCGGTGGTTACAGCGGAATACTTATGATGGTAGTTTATATCGCGATATTCGGTGTTGCGATCTATTTCCTTATGATCAAGCCGCAGAAGAAAGAGCAGAAGAGAATGGAAGCTCTCCTTTCCACAATGGCTGCGGGTGATTCGGTACTCACAACAAGCGGTTTCTACGGGGTTGTCATTGATGTTACGGACGACACCGTTATCGTTGAATTCGGAAATAACAAGAACTGTCGAATACCTATGCAGAAAACTGCGATAACTCAGGTCGAGAAGCCCGAGGACTCTGCGGCCACGGAATGATCCTGTTATCATGCACATTAAAAAGGATGTCCGGGCAGGACATCCTTTTATTAAATAATCAGGAGGGATAAGAAAACATGCGAAGCGATTCCGTAAAAAAGGGAAGTGCACAGGCACCCCACAGATCACTGTTTCATGCGCTCGGATTTACACAGGAAGAGATGGACAGGCCTCTTGTAGGTATTGTCAGCTCATACAATGAGATCGTACCCGGTCACATGAACATAGACAAGATCGTCGAAGCCGTTAAGATGGGGGTGGCGATGGCAGGCGGAACACCGGTAGTATTCCCTGCGATAGCAGTATGCGACGGCATCGCGATGGGACATATCGGAATGAAGTATTCACTCGTGACGCGCGATCTTATCGCCGACTCAACCGAGTGTATGGCACTTGCACATCAGTTTGATGCACTCGTCATGGTACCGAACTGTGATAAGAATGTTCCTGGACTTCTGATGGCAGCGGCACGTATAAATGTTCCTACGGTTTTCGTATCAGGCGGTCCGATGCTTGCAGGCCATGTAATGGGCAAGAAGAGAAGTCTTTCATCGATGTTTGAAGCAGTCGGAGCACAGGCAGCCGGAAAGATGACTGATGAGGAAGTATGCGAATTCGAACGTAAAGTATGTCCCACATGCGGATCATGTTCGGGAATGTATACTGCCAATTCGATGAACTGTCTGACCGAAGCTCTCGGTATGGGACTTGCAGGAAACGGAACTATTCCAGCTGTTTATTCCGAGCGCCTTGCTCTTGCAAAGCATGCCGGAATGGCTGTCATGGAATTGTATAAGAAGAATATATGTCCGAGAGACATCATCACGAAGGAGTCGATCATCAACGCACTTACGGTTGACATGGCACTTGGATGCTCGACAAACTCTATGCTTCATATACCTGCGATCGCACATGAGATCGGATTTGAATTTGATATCACGATGGCAAACGAGATCTCGGAGAAGACTCCTAATCTCTGTCATCTTGCTCCTGCAGGCCCGACATACATGGAGGACCTTAATGAAGCGGGCGGCGTGCATGCCGTTATGAAACAGCTTGCAGATGCCGGACTTCTTAATACAAACTGTATGACGGTGACCGGCAAAACACTCGGTGAGAATGTTGCGGGATGCGTTAACCGAAATCCCGAAGTCATCAGGACGATGGATAACCCGTATTCGAAGACGGGCGGCCTGGCAGTTCTTACCGGTAATATCGCACCTGACGGATCCGTTGTAAAGCGTTCTGCGGTTGCCGATTCAATGCTTAAGCATGAAGGACCTGCACGTGTATTTGACTGTGAGGAAGATGCGATCGCTGCGATAAAGGGCGGTAAGATTGTTGCCGGTGATGTTGTCGTAATAAGATATGAAGGACCCAAGGGCGGTCCGGGTATGCGCGAGATGCTCAATCCTACATCCGCAATTGCAGGCATGGGACTTGGTGAGAGCGTTGCCCTTATAACCGACGGACGATTTTCGGGTGCAAGCCGCGGGGCTTCCATCGGACATGTGTCGCCTGAAGCTGCTGTCGGAGGTCCTATTGCGCTTATTGAGGAAGGTGATATCATTTGTGTTGATATCCCGAACGTTTCGCTTAATGTAAAGGTATCCGATGAAGAGATGGCTGAGCGCCGCAAGAAGTGGCAGCCGCGTGAGCCGAAGGTTACATCGGGATATCTTGCAAGATACGAGAAGCTTGTAACGAGCGGGGATAAAGGTGCAGTACTGAGGAGTGATTTTTGATGAAGGAGAAAGAGATGGAACTTACCGGTTCACAGATAGTAATGGAGTGTTTGCTCGAGCAGGGCGTTGATACCGTATTCGGTTATCCCGGCGGAACGATACTTAACATTTATGATGAACTGTATAAGTACAGCGATAAGATAAAGCATATTCTGACGAGCCACGAACAGGGTGCGGCACATGCTGCCGACGGTTATGCAAGGGCAACCGGAAAGGTCGGTGTCTGTATGGCAACATCGGGACCCGGTGCGACAAACCTTGTTACGGGTATAGCAACGGCATACATGGATTCCGTTCCGCTTGTTGCAATAACTGCTAACGTCAATCTTCCTCTTCTCGGAAAGGATACTTTCCAGGAGGTTGATATCGCAGGTGTTACGATGCCTATAACTAAGCACGGATACATTGTTAAGGATGTGAACGTTCTTGCAGATACTTTGCGTAAAGCTTTTGCGATCGCAAAGTCGGGACGTCCCGGACCGGTGCTTGTTGATATCACAAAGGATGTTACGGCTGCAAAATGTAACTTTACAAAGAAGAAGCCGGAGCCGCTTGCAATTCCGAAGAGATATACGGATAAGGATATCGAGACAGCAGTTAAGCTGATAGAGAAGGCTAAGAAGCCTTATATATATGCGGGCGGCGGTGTTGTTATATCCGGAGCTTCAAAGGAACTTAATGAATTCGCTCATAAGATCGATGCACCTGTCTGCGACACGCTCATGGGTAAGGGCGGTTTTGACGGAAACGATCCTCTCTATACCGGTATGATCGGTATGCACGGTACAAAGGCTTCAAACCTCGGTGTCAGCGAATGTGATCTTCTTGTTGCGATCGGTGCCAGGTTTTCGGACCGCGTTATCGGAAATGCCGCAAAGTTTGCACCGAAGGCCAAAGTGCTTCATATTGATATAGATCCGGCTGAGATCAACAAGAACATCAAAACGAGTGCGAGCATTATCGGTGATGTGAAAGAAGTTCTTTCGATACTCAACTCAAAGCTTTCCCAACACTCAAATCCCGAGTGGACAAAGCATGTTGAGGATCTTAAGGAGCAGTATCCGCTCACATATGATACGAGCCGTCTAACGTGCCCGTATATTCTCGAAAAGCTTTACGAGGTCACAAAGGGCGATGCGATAATAACGACCGATGTAGGACAGCATCAGATGTGGGCTGCACAGTACTATAAGTACAAAGAGCCGAGAACATTCCTTTCATCGGGCGGACTTGGAACGATGGGTTACGGACTCGGTGCATGTATAGGTGCAAAGGTCGGACGTCCCGACAAGATCGTCTGCAATATCGGCGGTGACGGATGCTTCAGGATGAACATGAACGAGCTTGCAACGGCATCAAGATATGATATCCCGATCATTCAGATAGTGATCAACAATTCGGTTCTCGGAATGGTACGTCAGTGGCAGACACTGTTTTACGACAAGAGATATTCGAACACGGTGCTGACGGATAAGGTTGATTTCTGCAAGGTTGCCGAGGGACTCGGATGTGCGGCCATCAAGGTGACCAGGAAAGAAGAAGTGGAGCCTGCTCTCAAGAAGGCAATTGAAATGAAAGCCCCCGTTATGATAGAATGTGTCATTGACAGCGACGATAAAGTATTCCCGATGGTATCACCCGGGGCTGCGATATCCGAGGTGTTTGATGCAAAAGACCTTAAGAAATGATTTTCGCCGTAAGGCGCGTTAAGCATAAGTAAGGAGGAGAAACAGTTGGAAAGAGTGTATAACTTTTCGGCAGGGCCCGCAGTTCTGCCTGAGGAAGTCCTCAAAGAAGCTGCAGATGAGATGTTAAACTACAAGGGAAGCGGTCAGTCCGTAATGGAGATGAGCCACCGTTCAAAGGTCTTTGATGACATCATCAAAGAGGCTGAGGCTGATTTCCGTGAAGTCCTGAAAGTTCCCGATAACTACAAGGTATTGTTCCTTCAGGGCGGTGCTTCGCAGTTCTTTGCCGAAGTTCCGATGAACCTTATGAAGAACAAAAAGGCCGGATATATCCTTACCGGACAGTGGTCAAAGAAGGCATTTGCCGAGGCCAAGATATACGGTGAGGCTGTTGAGCTTGCATCGTCTGCCGACAAGACATTCTCATACATTCCCGACTGCAGCGATCTTCCGATCACTGACGACATGGACTATGTCTACATCTGTGAGAACAATACGATATACGGAACGAAGTACAAAGAGCTTCCTAACACGAAGGGCAAGATCCTCGTTTCGGATGTAAGTTCATGCTTCCTCTCAGAACCCATGGATGTTACTAAGTACGGTGTTGTATACGGTGGCGTACAGAAGAACGTCGGCCCCGCAGGCTGCGTGATCGCAGTCATCAGGGAAGACCTTATAACGGACGATGTGCTTCCGGGAACACCGACCCTTCTTAAGTGGAAGACACAGGCTGATGCGCTCTCACTTTACAACACACCTCCGTGCTACACGATCTACATCTGCGGCAAGGTGTTCAAGTGGCTCAAGAAGATGGGCGGACTGTCTGCAATGAAAGAGCACAATGAGAAGAAGGCAAAGATATTCTATGATTTCCTCGATTCATCGAAGATGTTCAAGGGTACCGTTGTTGCCAAGGACAGATCTCTTATGAACGCACCTTTTGTTACGGGTAATGCAGATCTTGATGCCAAGTTCATCAAGGAAGCTGCTGATGCCGGATTTGTTAACCTCAAAGGTCACAAGACGGTCGGCGGTATGAGAGCGAGCATGTACAATGCGATGCCTATCGAAGGCGTTAAGAAGCTCGTCGAGTTCATGGAGAAGTTTGAAAAGGAGAATGCATAATGTTTCGATACACATGTTTAAATCCCATTGCCCAGGTAGGACTTGACGGATTCGGAAGTGATTTTGCAAAGGTTGATGACATAAAGGATGCAGACGGTGTTCTTGTCAGAAGTGCATCGATGCACGAGATGGATCTGCCGGAAAAGCTTCTGTGCGTAGCACGTGCCGGAGCAGGTGTCAACAACATCCCTCTTGATAAGTGTGCTGAAAAGGGTATCGTAGTCTTCAATACTCCGGGTGCAAATGCAAACGGTGTTAAGGAGCTCGTGTTTGCGGGAATGTTCCTTGCATGCCGCGATATCGTTGGCGGTATCAATTGGGTTAAGGATAACTGTACTAATCCCGATATCGCAAAGCTTGCCGAGAAAGAGAAGAAGAACTTCGCCGGTAACGAGATCATGGATAAGAAGCTCGGTATCATCGGACTCGGCGCCATCGGTGTGAGAGTGGCAAATGCCGCAAAGCATCTCGGAATGGAAGTTTACGGATACGATCCTTACATTTCGGTTGACGCTGCATGGAATCTTTCAAGGGATATCAAGCATGTGCTTTCGGTTGATGATATATATGCAAACTGCGACATCATCACGATCCATGTTCCTCTTATGGATTCTACGAGAAATACGATCAACGCCGAAGCCGTTGACAAGATGAAGGACGGCGTTGTTATTCTTAACTTTGCAAGGGATCTTCTGTGTGATGAGAATGCGATCATCGAAGGGATCAAAAAGGGCAAGGTCGCAAAGTACGTTTCGGACTTCCCGAATCCCACGACCGCAAATGCGGAAGGATGTATCGTAATACCTCACCTTGGCGCTTCAACGGAAGAGTCGGAGGATAACTGCGCAAAGATGGCTGTCAAGGAGATGATCGATTACCTGACAAACGGTAACATCGTCAATTCGGTCAACTATCCGAAGGCAGACATGGGCGTGTGCACAACGCTCGGACGTGTTACGATCCACCACAAAAATGTCACGAACATGATCACGAGATTTTCGGGTATCTTCTCAGAGGCCGGCATCAACATCTCGGACATGGTCAATTCATCAAAGGGTGAATACGCTTACACGATGATCGACGTTGATTCGGACATCACACCGGATTTCGTCGAGAAGCTTTCAAGTATAGACGGAGTGATCAGAGTCAGAGTCATTAAATGAGTCAGACATAAGAAAGATCAAAACAGTATTTATCGGACCAATGTCCCCAATGGGGACATTGGCCTTTTAGTATTCCGGGAAGCTGATGGTGAAATGTACATGAAGAAGAGGAAGATGAAGGGGATCGTTTAACGTATTGGCAGATCCATCACATCATCTTCTCCGTACTTTGCCTTGAATTCGGCATTCGCGGTCACATTCGCTTCACTTGCCAGATCCATATACTTAATGAATACGTCTTCCACATCCATCTTGTATTCCATGGCAAGCTCCTGCATAACCGGGCGCAGCTTCTGAAGCTGCTCGGATACATGGGTTTTCTGAGGATCTATGTCGCCGAGAACCTTCTCGGCGTATTTGTTTATCTTTTCAAGAAATATAGCATCTTCTGCTGTCATGGCTGTATTCTCCTTATCTGTTTGACATTCATCCTAACATTCATAATATGTGTTGTCAAAGCATGGACATGTTTGGTACAATAGTAAAGTCGTGTATAGTGTGTGCTCCGGGTTCATATTATACAACATATTGTAGAATTTGATCGTGTTCAGATCTTTTGGAGGATAGATTATGGCAACAATCAGACCGTTTCGTGCGATAAGGCCGAGACAGGACATAGCTTCCCGTGTGGCGGCGCTTCCTTATGACGTATATAACCGTGCCGAAGCAAAGGCGGAAACTGCAAGGGAACCGCTTTCGTTTCTGTGCATTGACAGGGCGGAGACGCAGATGGGCGACGATGTCGATACATACGATCCGCGCGTATATGAGAAGGCAAGAACTCTTATGAAAAACAGGATCGATGACAATACGTTCGTCACCGATTCCGATTCATCGTTTTATATTTATGAGCTCGTAATGGACGGAAGGAGCCAGACGGGTATTGTCGGATGCGCTTCGATAGATGATTACATATCGGGCGTTATCAAAAAGCATGAGAACACACGTGCCGATAAGGAAGTCGACAGGATCAATCATGTTGATTCACTCAGCGCCCAGACAGGACCGATCTTTCTGGCATACCGCGGCCGTGATGATATCAGGACGGTCATCAATGCGGTAAAGAAGACAGAACCTCTTTATGATTTTACGTCACCCGACGGTATATCACACAGAGTTTGGATCATCAGGGAAGATAAGGATATCAGGACTATAGAAGATGCGTTTGCAGATACGGACGGCATCTATATAGCGGACGGCCACCACAGATGTGCTTCAGCGGTTAAGGTCGGATTAAAGAGACGCGAGCAGCATCCCGACTATACGGGCAATGAGGAGTTTAATTTTTTCCTGTCGGTACTATTTGCCGATGAGGAACTTATGATCATGGATTATAACCGTGTTGTAAAGGACCTTAACGGAAACAGTGTAAAGGAAGTTCTTGATAAGCTTTCAAAACTTGGAAGTTTAACGGAAGAAAATGTTGCATACAGACCGAAGGAAAAGGGTGAGGTCGGAGTTTTCATTGACGGTAAGTGGTACTGCCTTAAGTTTGACAAAGCGCTTATTCCCGATGATCCCGTTGAAGGTCTTGATGTATCGGTACTTCAGAAGAATGTTCTCGATCCTTTATTTGATATCAAAGACCCCAAGACTGACAAGAGGATCGATTTTGTCGGAGGGATCAGAGGACTTGCAGAACTTGAACGCCGCGTTTTAGATGACTGCAAGATCGCATTTGCGATGTATCCGACAAGCATTAAGGAACTGTTCGCCGTTGCAGACGCGCATCTTCTCATGCCGCCGAAGTCAACGTGGTTTGAGCCGAAGCTCAGGAGCGGACTGTTCATACATGAGATAGAGAGGTAGTAAGTAAACAGTGGACAAGAAACTGTACAAAATGATGGACTGGGCCCGGGTGGAACAGATCGTATACTCGGAAGAGGATGATCCTCAGGGATATCTCGGAGCACATTTCGTAAAGGGCGGCTGGATGATCTCTGCCTTTATTCCGGGGGCCGATAAAGTAAGCGCTCTTGTCGGTGACAGGGAATATAAGATGGACATGATGGATGAGGAAGGATTCTTCTCATGCCTCATAAGGGCTGTCGTCAAGTCGAAGATATCATATAAGTTCAAAGTCACAAAAGGAAAGAGCACATATATCGTTGAGGATCCATACAGGTTCAGATCCGCTATAGACCAGAAGACTCTGAAGGCGTTCAACGCAGGCATCTGCTATGACATATATGAACATCTCGGTGCTCATGTAAGAAAGACGGATGGTGTCAAAGGCGTTAATTTTGCCGTCTGGGCGCCTAATGCGGTGAGAGTTTCCGTGGTCGGTGATTTTAATGATTGGGATGGAAGATGTCATCAGATGAGACGTCTCGGGGATTCGGGAGTATTTGAGATCTTCATTCCCAATGTCAGAGAGGGTGACATATACAAATACGAACTTAAGCTCAAAGGCGGAATGGTAAGCCTTAAGGCAGATCCTTACGGATACTTCGCTCAGCTTCGCCCTGAAAGTGCTTCGGTTGTTTATGATATCGACAGATATAAATGGCATGACGATGAATTTGTAAATAGCAGAGCAGAGCTTAATGCCAAGGACAAGCCGTTCTCTGTTTATGAGATATATCTCGGAAGCTTTGCAAAGCCCGATGACGGAAGGGAGTTTCTCAACTACACTGAGATAGCTGACAGGATAATCCCGTACGTTAAGAAGATGGGATACACGCATATCGAACTGATGCCTGTCATGGAGCATCCGTTTGACGAGTCGTGGGGTTACCAGGTCATAGGCCTTTATGCACCGACATCCAGATACGGAACGTGTGAGGACTTCATGAGCTTCATGGATAAGATGCACGAGAACGGTATCGGAGTCATCCTTGACTGGGTTCCTGCACACTTCCCGAGAGATATTCAGGGTCTGTCAAACTTTGACGGTACGTGCCTGTATGAGCATGCCGATCCGAGGCGTGCGAATCATCCCGACTGGGGAACGCTCTGCTTTAACTACGGACGGCCCGAGGTATCAAACTACCTGATCGCAAATGCACTTTTCTGGATCAAAAAATATCATGCCGACGGTATCCGTATGGATGCGGTCGCATCAATGCTTTATCTTGACTACGGTCGCCGGGGCGGTGACTGGGTCAGGAACATATACGGCGGCAACGAGAATATCGAAGCCGAGGAGATGCTCAAGCACCTCAACAGCATTAACAAAAAGATGAACACCGGTGCCCTTATGATAGCCGAAGAGTCGACCGCCTGGCCAAAGGTCACGGGCGATCTTGATGACGAGGGACTCGGATTTGACTACAAGTGGAATATGGGCTGGATGAATGATTTTCTCGGATTCATCAGACTCGATCCGCTTTACAGAAGGGATCATTACGGTGAGCTTACGTTCTCGATGATCTATGCTTACAGCGAGAAGTTCATACTCGTGTTCTCACACGATGAGGTCGTACACGGAAAATCATCCCTGCTGTCAAAGATGCCGGGCGAGAGAGACCGCAAGTTTGCAAACCTTCGTGCTTCCCTCGGATTTATGTATATGCATCCGGGCAAGAAGCTTCTGTTCATGGGACAGGATATCGGCGAATGGGATGAATGGAATGAAAAGAGAAGCGTAGAGTGGGATCTTCTTCAGTACGAAGATCATATCAGACTTAATGATTACGTAAGATCACTGATTGAACTTTATAAAACGACACCGGCCCTTTACGAGCTTGATAACAACGTTGACGGGTTCGAGTGGATCAACAATATTTCCGCAAATGAGACGATACTCGTATTCCTGAGAAAAGATACCGCGCTCAACAATATACTCGTTGTCGTAAACTTTGCGGATATCGACAGGACCGATTACAAGATCGGTGTTCCGTTCCCGGGTAAGTATAAGGAGATCTTCTCAAGCGACGATATCGCATTTGGCGGAAGAGGAGTCACGAATCCCCGTGTAAAAAGGTCAAAGGCAGATGAGTGTGACGGGCGTGAATACTCGATCAGGATCAACGTCCCCGCTCTTTCCGTATCGGCTTTTTCATGCACATTCTTTGAACCCGAGGAGCTCAAGTACTATCATGCTCCCGTCAAAAAGAGAAGAAAGCGCAAACATTGAAGAAAAGGGCATTTTCTGGTATAATATTTCGGGTTTTTTGATAATAACAAATCTGTTTGGAAGGATAACATATGAGTATCGGTAAAGCCATACTGATGGGCATTGTCCAGGGACTGACGGAGTTTCTGCCGGTAAGCTCTTCGGGACATCTCGGGCTTATAAAGGCGCTGTTTGGCGCGGAGAATAACAGCATACTGTTTGACATACTGCTGCACTTTGCAACTCTTGCCGCGATTGTGGCTGTTTTCTACAAGGATGTTTTAAGGCTTATCCTCGAATTCTGTGGCATGTGCAGAGACATAGGGCTTAACATAGCAGCGCTCGGAAAGAGTCTGTCGGGAGGACGCGATCCGCAGTACGTCAAGGTCATCAACTCGGCATACCGCAAGTTCGTTCTGATGATCATCATCTCAACGATTCCGACCGGTATCATCGGGATATTCATGAAGGATGTCGTTGAGTTTACGTCATCGAGCCTTCTCGTAACCGGTATATGCCTTATATGTACGGGCGCGATACTTGCTCTTTCGGATTTTCTTGCTGACGGTGAGAAAAAGCTGAAGGAGGCAAATTACGGAGACGCGTTTGCGGTAGGTATCACGCAGGGTGTTGCAACGCTTCCGGGGCTTTCCAGAAGCGGAACCACGATCGTTGCAGGCCTTTTATGCGGACTTGACCGTACGTTTGCAGCTAAATATTCGTTCATCATGAGCATCCCCGCGGTGCTCGGTGCACTCGTACTTGAACTGTTCGACATCGGAAGCGAATCGATCACTATGGGTGATGTCGGATGCTATGTTCTCGGTATGATCATCGCCGCAGCGATCGGATATGTAGCTCTGCGAGTTGTGATGAATCTTGTCGTGAGCAGGTATTTTAAGTTTTTCGCGGCATACTGTGCACTGATCGGCATTATCTCGATCATCGTGTATTTTGTTAAAGACTGATCATTCTTTTGCGAAAAGGGCGTAAAAGTTTATCAAAAGAGGGAGAGAATAAATGGCAACGGGTTCCAAGAGGGGTAGAAAACCTTCGCCAAGGTCAAAGAAAAAACTGAAGAAAAACCAGAATCCCGGGATAGCCGAGGAGATTCTTCTGTTTGGATCTCTCGGTGCAGCGATCCTACTGTTTCTCGGATGCTGCGGGCTTTTGGGGTCGTTCGGAAAGGTCGTTCATGACATACTTGTCGGCGCCTTCGGAATGATCGGATTCCTTTTTCCTTTTCTTTTCTTTATTGTTTGCGCATTCATAATCTCAAATAAATGGGAAAAGGTTGCCAAGGTTAAGCTCGGATCTAGCACGGCGCTTATCATTGTTCTGTGCTGTTTTGCTGATCTGATCTTTAACAGAAAGGTAATAAACCCTGATAATGCCTCGCTCGATTATAAGGCACTCTATACAAACGGCGGCCTTAACGGCGGATTCATCGGCGGCAGCCTTGCGCACTTTTTCTGGAAGTATATCGGAATGGCCGGAACGATCGTAATCCTGATCGTTCTCTTTATAATCTGCATAGTCCTACTGACGGACAGATCATTCTTCACGAGCATCAAGGAAGGCACGAAGATGATCAGCGAAGATGCCAGGCGTAATGCCGAGTACCGCCGCAAGATCAACGAAGTGCGCAGCATGGAGCGTGAAGAAAGAGACATGGAACGCTGGGAAAAGCGCCGCGAAAATCATGAGCGCCACGTTGCAAAGCAGGAAGCAAAGCGTGCCGCACAGCTCGAGGAAAGAAAGCGCCGTGCCGAAGAGCGTAAGGCCGAGAATGCAGGCAGGATGCACTTCGATGCCAGTGATCTGAAGAAGAACGCACCCAAGGATATGGAGCCGCTTGCTTATGAAGAGGCGGAGCTTGAAGTGGACACTGTAGAGGAAGAGCCGGATGACACTTATACATATCCCGGCGAAACTGTTGTCAGTGAAGAGGAACTTCGCGAGATATCAGGTCCCGAGTCGATGTTCTACGGAAGCTCGGATGCATATGTTTCAACTGTCAAGAAGGAAGAAGCACCTGAGGAGACAGAAGAAAAGCCTGCGGGTATCATGTCTGCGGCTAAGCTCGACAGGCGCGATTACAGCGGAGAAGTAACCGAGATAACGGGATTTTACGAAGGCGCGAGCGAAGAGGAACTTTTCGGAAAGCCCGAGCCTACCGAGACTCCGAGACCGACGGTCAAGACAAACCATCGTATCAACATCAGCCCCGAAGAGGAAGCTGTCAAAAAGGAAGCTTACGAGAGGGATATGTTTGTTGATGATGAGGATACATTTGAAGAAGATTACGGTGATGTGGCGGACATCTTTGACAGAAGGAATGCCAAGGAAGTTGTTCCGAAGCAGAAGCCGAAGACTTCACACGGCATCAATCTTGCCGAGGAAAACAGAAAGCCGGCTCCGGAAGCAGGAGATGTAACAAAAGGAAAAGCGATAAGGGCAAAAAGAGGCGGAAGGCTGAAGCAGCCTCCGGTATCGCTGCTTAACGAAGTTAAGATAACGGGCAGGGTAAATCCTTCAGCAGAGCTTAACGAGACAGCAAGGGAACTTAAGGATACGCTTAAGAACTTCGGACTTGATATACAGATACTCGGATCGAGCCGCGGTCCTGCGGTAACCAGATACGAAGTACAGATGCCCACGGGCGTTTCAGTCAAGAAGATCACCGGACTTGCTGATGATATCATGATGAGTCTCGGTGCAAAGGATATAAGGATCGAAGCTCCGATACCCGGTAAAAAGGCTGTCGGCATCGAGATCCCGAACCGAGAGAGTACGATGGTTCACTTCCGCGAACTCATTGACAGTAAAGAGTTCAAGAGCAAGGATTCAAAGGTCGCATTTGCGGTCGGTAAGGATCTTGCGGGTGATATAGTTGTTGCCGATATCTCAAAGATGCCGCATCTTCTTATCGCAGGTGCGACAGGTTCCGGTAAATCGGTGTGCATAAATACTCTTATAATGAGTATCCTTTATAAGGCTTCACCTGAAGAAGTAAGACTTATCATGATCGATCCGAAGATGGTCGAGCTTTCTGTATATAACGGTATACCGCACCTTCTCATTCCGGTCGTTACGGATCCGAAGAAGGCAAGTGCGGCACTTAACTGGGCTGTAAACGAGATGACCGAACGTTATCAGAAATTTGCAGAAGCGGAAGTCAGAGATATGAAAGGCTACAACGCCAAGAGCGAGGAGAAGCTTCCGCAGATAGTGATAGTTGTCGACGAGCTTGCAGACCTTATGATGGTCGCAGCCAAGGAAGTTGAAGAGAGTATATGCCGTCTGGCACAGCTTGCAAGAGCGGCGGGTATTTACCTGATACTTGCAACGCAGCGTCCGTCGGTTGATGTCATAACCGGTCTTATCAAAGCAAACATGCCGAGCCGTATAGCTTTCTCTGTTTCATCAAATGTCGACTCGCGTACTATCCTTGACATGGCAGGCGCAGAGAGGCTTCTCGGAAACGGAGACATGTTCTTCTATCCGAGAGGATACAACAAACCCGCCAGAGTGCAGGGCGCATTCGTCAGTGATGATGAGGTGTCACGTGTTGTTGATTTCCTTAAAGACCAGACTGACGGAAACAACTACGATGAAGAGGCGCAGAAGATCGTTGAATCGGGCGCCGTATCATCGGGCGGCGGTTCATCACCGGGACTGGTCAATCCGAACGGAGCGTTTGATGATCTGTTTGCGGCATGCGGTGCCGCAGTCATAGAATCTCAGAAGGCAAGCATAGGAATGCTTCAGAGAAAGTTCAAGGTCGGATTTAACAGAGCGGCACGCATCATGGATCAGCTCTGCGAAGAAGGTGTTGTCGGTCCTGAAGAGGGTACGAAGCCCAGACAGATCAGGATGACAATGGATGAGTTCAATCAATTGCTGGAGGATAAAAATCATCAATGAAAAGTGATATTGAGATAGCCCAGGAGGCAAAGCTTCAGCCGATAACCGAGGTGGCAGCAAAGCTCGGTCTGACTGATGATGATATAGAACTGTACGGTAAGTACAAGTGTAAGATAACCGAAGAGTATTTAAGAGGTCTGGAAAACAAACCCGACGGTAAGCTCGTTCTTGTTACAGCAATCAATCCGACTCCTGCGGGAGAAGGAAAGACAACGACGAGCATCGGTCTTGCAATGGGCCTTAACAGGCTTCAAAAGAAAGCCGTTCTTGCACTTCGTGAGCCTTCGCTCGGTCCGTGCTTCGGCCTTAAGGGCGGTGCAGCCGGGGGAGGATTTTCTCAGGTCGTTCCGATGGATGAGCTGAACCTGCATTTCACGGGTGATTTTCATGCGATAACTTCTGCAAACAATCTGTGCGCAGCACTTCTTGACAATCATATCCAGCAGGGAAATGAACTGAACATCGACACGAGAAACATTGTGCTCAAGCGTTGCGAAGACATGAACGACAGGGTTCTTCGTAATGTTGTTGTGGGACTCGGGGCAAAGGCTGACGGCTTTGTAAGAGAAGATCATTTCGTCATAACGGTCGCATCCGAGATCATGGCTATACTCTGCCTGGCATCCGATCTTGAAGACTTAAGAGCCCGTCTGTCACGCATGGTCGTTGCATATGATATAAACGGAAACATCGTTACGGCTGCCGATATTCATGCGGTAGGATCGATGATGGCGCTTCTTAAGGATGCGATCAAGCCGAACCTTATCCAGACTCTTGAACATACACCCGCACTCGTTCACGGCGGTCCTTTTGCAAACATCGCACACGGATGTAATTCCGTAAGGGCTACAAAAGCCGCGATGAAGATGGGTGATATCGCTATCACCGAAGCCGGATTCGGTGCTGATCTGGGAGCTGAAAAGTTCCTGGATATCAAGTGCAGACAGGCAGGCCTGAAGCCTGATGCCTGTGTTATAGTTGCAACGGTCAGGGCACTTAAGTATAACGGCCAAGTTGCCAAGGATGATCTGTCTGCGGAAAACCTCGATGCATTAAAGCGAGGGATCGTAAATCTCGAAAAGCATATCGAGAACATTCAGAAATACAATATTCCGGTTGTTGTAACGCTCAACCGTTTTGTATCCGATACGGATGAGGAGCTTTCGTTTGTTAAAAATTTCTGCGAGGATAAGGACTGCAGCTTCGCACTTTCGGAAGTGTGGGCCAAGGGCGGTGAAGGCGGAGAAGAGCTTGCCAGGGCAGTGCTTGATACTCTCGAGAATAAAAAGAGTGATTATAAACCTATATATTCATGCGACATTCCGATCAGGGAAAAGGTCGAGACGATCGCAAAGGAAATATACGGCGCAAAAAACGTTAACTTTGCCGATGCCGTTGTCAAAAAGATGGCCGAACTTGAAAAGCAGGGATTTTCAAAGCTTCCGGTATGTATGGCAAAGACACAGTATTCACTGTCGGACGATCCCGCGCTTCTTGGCCGTCCCGAAGGGTTTACACTTAATGTCAGGGATATGTATGTTTCCGCAGGTGCAGGATTTATCGTGGCACTTACGGGCAATATAATGACGATGCCGGGACTGCCGAAAAAGCCCGCGGCATACGATATAGATGTCGATAAGGACGGAAAGATAACCGGGTTATTCTGACCTTTGCAAATGATTTTCGGAGGATAAAATGTACAAACTCATAGACGGTAAACTGATAAGCACAACGATAAAGGATGAACTGAAGCAGGAGGTTGCAGACAAAAACATCAAAGCAACACTTGCCGTCATTCAGGTCGGAAACGATCCCGCGAGCAGTGTTTATGTCGGAAATAAAAAGAAAGCATGCGAGTACATCGGGATAGGTTCAAAGTCATTCGAACTTCCCGAAGAGACAACGGAAGAGGAACTTCTTAAGCTTATCGACGAACTTAATGCGGATGATTCGATAAACGGTATTCTTGTACAGCTTCCGGTACCGAAGCACATTGATGACGAGAAGATAATCAACAGGATATCACCGCTTAAGGACGTTGACGGATTTCATCCCGAGAGTGTCGGTAACCTGTGCATAGGTCAGGAAGGCTTTGTCAGCTGTACGCCTGCAGGGATCATCGAACTGTTAAAGAGAAGCGATGTTTCGATAGAAGGAAAAGAGTGTGTCGTGATCGGAAGGAGCAATATAGTAGGTAAGCCTATGGCGCTTCTGCTTCTTGCAAATAACGGAACGGTCACGGTATGCCACTCCAGAACAAAAGATCTTAAAAAGGTTTGCAAACGTGCCGACATTCTTGTTGCGGCCGTTGGAAAACCGAAGATGATAACAGCCGAATATGTCAAGGAAGGTGCGGTCGTGATCGATGTCGGCATCCATCGGATGGATAACGGAAAGCTTTGCGGTGATGTTGATTTTGACGATGTTGCGCCTCATACGAGTGCCATCACTCCGGTTCCCGGTGGTGTTGGCCCGATGACTATCGCTATGCTCATGGTCAATTGTGTAAAGGCGGCCAAGCGGAGATAAACAATGCAGTGTAAAGTCTGTAACGCTTTTATTCCGGAAGGCTACATGTATTGTCCGGTGTGCGGCGAAGAGATCATCATCGTTTCCGATTTTGAGATCAAGCTCGAGGACAACATAGATGTGGCGGCCCTGTCAAAGACACAGGAGATCCCGGATCTTTCGAATATAGCTTTAAAGCGTGACATAACAAAAGAAATACATACGGACAGAGCGCAGAAATCCGACAGAACGGATGCGAAAAAGCCCCTTATCGTCAACAAAAAATGGGCGATACTATTAGGCATACTCGTCGCCCTGTTCGTGACAGGATGCGTGATCGGCGGGATCGCGATCTCGAGGTATTTTTCCTATGAGCACCAGTTCAAAAAAGCGTCGGCGGAGTATGATAGCGGTGATTTTAAAGCCGCGATCAAGACCGCGAAGCATTTAACATCGCTGGGGAACGATGAAAAGGGCAAGATACTTCTGGCGGACAGTTATATCGCGGATCATAACTTCGATGCGGCGATAGCGGTACTCTACGATGCGCTCAACGACTATCCCGATGACGTTACGCTTTATGACAGGATCGTTGACTGTTACAAGTCCGAGAACGACAGCAAGGGCATCAACGAACTGATAAACAACAGCAAGGATTCGACGCTTGCATTGAGGTATTCGGATTACGTTTCGATAGCACCGACGTTCTCGCTTGAATCGGGAACATACATAGAACCCGATCCGATCAAGCTGTCGGCGCCGGGTGACGGACAGATATACTATACGGTTGACGGAACGCAGCCGACCGAGGATTCGTTCTCGTACATGGGTCCGATACCGCTTGAGACGGGCAAGAACGTAATATCCGCGATCTATATAAATGAAAAAGGTATCGTCAGCGATACAGTCACGAACACATATGAAGTTGAGCTCGATGTCCCTGATGCGCCTGAACTTCTTGTGGAATCAGGGAATATTTCCAAGCCGCAGCTTATCGGAGTACTGGCGCCCGATGACAAAAAGGTTTACTACACGAGTGACGGATCAATGCCGACGATCGATTCCAAGGAATACAGTGAACCATTCCTGATGCCTCTCGGAAAGAGCACGTACACGTTCGTGTGCGTCAACTCAAATGGGATGATGTCCGAACCGGTTGTCGCAAACTACAACCTCAATATGAGCGTAGCGGTTGCAAAGGATATGGCCGAATATGCGATCTCTTATCAGCTCATGAGCACCGGAGAGGTCACCCTCGGAAAATCATATAAGGCCGAATACGGCTTCTCGGATCAGGCACGGACGTATTACATAATCAGTGAATATAACGGGAATTCTTCGACAGGCAGAATGTTTGCCGTTGATATATTAAGCGGAGAGTTGTTCAGGTTTAGCAAGGAGGAGAAAAAATGTACAAGATTTTAAAAGCATGCAACCTCGCTTCAAACATCTTCCTGATGGAAGTTGAAGCAAAGCGTGTGGCAGCTGCATGTGAGCCCGGACAGTTTGTCATCGTAAAGATGGATGAGAGAGGTGAGCGTATCCCGCTTACCATTTGCGATTACAACAGAGAGGCCGGAACGATCACTATCGTTGTCCAGACTATCGGTGCATCAACAACAAGGATGCAGAAGCTTAAAGCAGGAGATTCATTTCGCGATTTTGTCGGACCTCTTGGTCAGCCTTCTGAATTTGTCAGCGAAGATATCGAGACTCTTAAGAAGAAAAAGATCCTCTTCGTCGGCGGCGGACTCGGAACTGCGCCTGTTTATCCTCAGGTCAAATGGCTCCATGAGCACGGTATCGATGCTGATGTCATCGTAGGTGCCAAGACAAAAGATCTTGTTATCCTTGAAGATGAGATGAAGGCTGTAGCCGGAAATCTGTATATAACGACCGATGACGGATCGTATCAGAGAAAAGGAATGGTTACAGAGGTCATCAAGGACCTTGTAGAGAACCGGGGAAATAAATACGATGTCTGCATCGCGATCGGTCCTATGATCATGATGAAATTTGTGTGCCTGCTCACAAAGGAGCTCGGAATACCCACTGTCGTATCGATGAACCCGATAATGGTCGATGGTACGGGAATGTGCGGTGCGTGCAGGCTTATAGTCGGTGATGAAGTCAAGTTCGCATGTGTGGACGGACCTGAATTTGACGGTCATTTAGTTGATTTTGACCAGGCAATGAAGCGCCAGAACCTGTACAAGACGGACGAAGGACGTGCAATGCTCCGTGAACAGGAAGGCGACACTCACCATGGAAATTGTGGGAATTGCAATTAGGAGGGAAGAAAAATGGACGTTTTAAAGAAAGTACCTGTCAGAGAACAGGATCCCAAAGTACGCGCCACCAATTTCGATGAAGTGTGCCTTGGATATAACAAAGAAGAAGCAGTTGAAGAAGCAGGAAGATGTCTCGGATGCCAGAATGCACAGTGTGTAAAGGCTTGTCCCGTGTCTATCGATATTCCCGGATTCATCAAGGAGGTCAAGGAAGGAAACTTTGAGGAGGCCGGTTACGTTATAGGAAAGTCCTCAGCTCTTCCGGCTGTCTGCGGAAGAGTCTGCCCTCAGGAGACACAGTGTGAAGGCAAATGTATCCGCGGTATCAAGGGAGAACCTGTATCGATCGGTAAGCTTGAAAGATTTGTTGCAGATTATGCAAGGCAGAACGGCATCAAGCCGAAGAAGCCCGAGAGCACGAACGGTCGCAAGGTTGCCGTTATCGGATCGGGCCCTGCAGGCCTTACGTGTGCCGGAGACCTTGCAAAGATGGGATATGACGTTACGATCTTTGAGGCTCTTCATGAGCCCGGCGGGGTGCTTGTTTACGGTATTCCCGAATTCCGTCTTCCAAAAGATGATGTTGTTAAGCCCGAGATCGAAAACGTAAGATCACTCGGCGTTAAGATTGAGACAAACGTTGTCATCGGTAAGAGTGTTACCATCGATGACCTTATGGAAAAGGAAGGATTCGAAGCAGTGTTCATCGGCTCGGGCGCAGGACTTCCGAAGTTCATGGGAATACCCGGTGAGACGGCAAGCGGTGTGTTCTCTGCAAACGAATACCTTACAAGAAGCAACCTGATGAAGGCTTTCAGGGATGATTACGATACACCGATCCGCCCCGGTAAGAAAGTTGCTGTTGTCGGCGGCGGTAACGTTGCAATGGACGCTGCAAGGACTGCACTTCGTCTCGGAGCAGAAGTATATATCGTATACCGTCGTTCGGAAGAAGAGCTTCCGGCCAGAGTTGAGGAAGTTCATCATGCGAAGGAAGAAGGCATCATCTTCAACCTTCTCACCAACCCGACAGAGATCCTTGTTGACGAGAACGGCTGGGTTAAAGGAATGAAGTGTATCAGGATGGAACTCGGTGAGCCTGATGAATCCGGGAGACGCTCTCCGAAGGAGATCCCGGGATCCGAGTTCGTTCTTGACGTAGATACAGTCATCATGTCCCTCGGAACAAGCCCGAACCCTCTTATCAGTTCGACAACTGCCGGACTTGATACGAATAAGAGAAAATGTATCGTTGCCGAGGAAGAAAACGGTGCAACGAGCAAGCCCGGAGTATTTGCCGGCGGTGATGCCGTAACTGGTGCAGCAACTGTTATCCTTGCAATGGGTGCAGGTAAGACTGCCGCAAAGGGAATAGACGAATATCTTAAGAACAAATAACTGATCAAAACGGTGAATGCTATGTTAATGGTAGACCTTATCAGAAAAAAACGCGACGGACAGAAGCTGTCGAAGGAAGAGATCGATTTTTTCATTAACGGATATGTAAAAGGAGAGATACCCGATTATCAGGTGTCTGCTCTTATGATGGCTATTTTCTTCAAAGGCATGGACGATGAAGAGACAGGACAGCTTACGCAGGCAATGCTCCATTCGGGAGAAGTGCTCGATCTGTCCGCGATCAAAGGTTTTAAGGTTGATAAGCACTCAACAGGCGGTGTCGGCGACAAGACATCACTCGTTCTCGCGCCTATGGTCGCAAGCCTCGGCGTTCCCGTTGCAAAGATGAGCGGAAGAGGTCTCGGTCATACGGGCGGGACTATCGACAAGCTTGAAAGCTTTCCGGGCTTTTCTACCGCGATCACAAACGAGCAGTTCATTCATAATGTAAACACTGTCGGCATTTCGATCATGGGACAGACAAAGGATCTGGCGCCTGCGGACAAGCTTCTGTATGCACTGCGTGATGTCACCGCAACGGTAGACAACATGTCCCTTATCGCAAGTTCCATCATGAGCAAGAAGCTCGCTGCCGGAGCGGACGGTATCGTTCTGGATGTAAAATCGGGAAGCGGGGCATTCATGAAGAATGATAAAGATGCTTTCGAGCTTGCGGAAAAGATGGTCGCTATCGGAAAGCATGCCGGGGTTAAGACAATGGCTGTAGTATCAGATATGGACCAGCCTCTCGGACGTGCTGTCGGAAACGCGATGGAGGTTAAGGAGGCAATCGATACTCTAAACGGTAAAGGCCCCGAAGATCTGAGAGAACTCTGTCTTACTCTCGGAAGCCATATGGTAACGTTTGCAGGTAAGGCTTCCTCTACTGAAGAAGCCCGAAAGATGCTCGAAGAGAACCTTTCAAATAACAAAGCACTCGATAAGCTTGCCGATTTCATAGGAGCACAGGGTGGAAAAAGAGAGGATGTATATGATCCTTCAAATCTTCCCAAGGCTTCAAAAACACTTGAGTTTACAGCTGACAAGGACTGCTATGTATCATCGATCATGAGTGAGGAAGTGGGCATATCAAGCCTTCTTCTCGGAGGCGGCAGAAGATCGAAAGAGGATATCATCGACCTGTCTGTAGGAATATACCTGTCAAAGAAGGTTGGCGAGAAATGCTCAAAAGGAGAGACTGTAGCAACTCTTTACGGAAACGATGACGCAAAGCTGTCGGACGCATTGGAGCGTCTTAAGGGAGCATACACATTCTCTGATCAGGAAGTTTCGAAGAACAGGCTCATTAAAGGTATAGTTGAGTAATGGATGTTTTTTGCATGGATGAACAGAGCCTTAAGAACATATTTGGGCCGTTTGATTCACATCTTAAGATCATAGAGGAAGCGTTTAATACAACAGTCGTTGAGCGTAACGGTAACATCAAGATCATAGGTGATACCGATGCGATAAGACGAACCGAGAGTGTTCTTGACGAACTTTATGAACTGTCCAAAAGAGGAAATAATATAACCGAACAGCAGGTAAGATACTCCGTGGAAATGCAGAACGAAAACATAAAAGATTCCCTTCTTGAGGCAGACGACATGATGATCTGCCATACGATGAACGGAAAGCCGGTAAAGCCGAAGACTCTGGGACAGAAGGCATATGTTGATGCGATTAAAAAGAACATGATCGTATTCGGACTCGGACCAGCCGGAACGGGAAAGACATATCTTGCGATGGCCATGGCGATAACCGCGTTCAAAAAGGAAGAGGTCGGAAGGATCATCCTTACACGTCCCGCGATAGAAGCCGGTGAAAAGCTCGGATTCCTTCCCGGAGATCTTCAGAGCAAGATCGATCCGTATCTTCGTCCGCTCTATGATGCACTTTATCAGATAATGGGAGCAGAGAGCTTTCAGAAGAACATGGAAAAGGGCCTTATAGAGGTGGCGCCTCTTGCATATATGCGCGGAAGAACTCTTGATAATGCTTATATCATCCTTGATGAGGCACAGAATACCACGCCTGCACAGATGAAGATGTTCTTAACGCGTATCGGTTTCGGATCAAAGGTAGTCATAACCGGTGACCGTACCCAGAAGGATCTGGCGCTAGGCGCAGTATCGGGTCTTGATGTTGCGGTTAAGGTTCTCTCAAATCTTGAGGATATCGCATTCTGCAATCTTACGAGCCGTGATGTTGTAAGGCATCCTCTCGTTCAGAAGATAGTAAAGGCTTATGAAGTATACGAAGCCAAGAGCGGAAAGAAGAAATCAAAATGACATGTCTGTTTGACACAGAAGTTGATATCACGTGGGATTTTGACTGCGTTAAGCTTTACGAAAGCTGCGTTGAGGCTGTACTCTCGGCCGAGAACTGTCCATATGAAGTCTCCGTATCCCTTCTTGTTACTGATGATGAAGAGATAAAAGAGATCAATTTCGAGAACAGGAATATTCTTGCCGCAACTGATGTTCTCAGTTTTCCGATGCTTGAGTATGAGCAGCCGTCTGATTTTTCGAAGGTCGAAGAGCACGGTGATGATTTTGATCCCGAAACGGGAGAACTTATGCTTGGAGATATCGTGATCTCGGCTGACCGGGCTGCGGCACAGGCTCATGAATACGGACATGACATTCAGCGTGAATTCGCTTTTCTTATCGTGCACAGTATGCTTCATCTGTGCGGATACGATCATATTGAAGAAGCAGACCGTTTATTGATGGAAGAAAGGCAGAAGATCATAATGGAATCTCTTTCCGGTGATTTTCCGAAGCTCATTGTAAATGACTGACCATAATCCGCAGAATTCCAATTTCATAGTGCAGGGCGGAATACTGGCCGTTGCGGGGATCATAAGCAGGATCATCGGTTTCGTTTACAGGATCCCGCTCCAGAATACGATCGGGGACGCCGGAATGGGTTATTATTCCGCAGCTTTCCAGATCTACTCGATCATGCTCATCATATCTTCATACAGTCTTCCGGTAGCTGTTTCAAAGCTTGTTGCGGCAAGAGCCGCAAAAGGGCAGTACAGGAATGCGAGACGGTTTTTCCACGGTGCACTTCTCTTTGCGATACTTACAGGCGGCGCAACGTGTCTGATCGCGCTGTTCGGTGCTGACAAACTTGCCGGAAACATCATGAGTATGCCCAAGTCAGCGATCGCACTTCGTATGCTTGCACCTACGCTTCTGATCGTTGCGGTGATGGGCGTTATACGCGGTTATTTCCAGGGCCTCGGAACAATGGTTCCCACAGCTTTTTCACAGCTTATAGAACAGATAGTAAATGCCGTTATCTCTGTAGTTGCCGGTGTTTATCTGTTTGAATACGGCGGAAAGGTTGCCGCACTTTTAAGAGATGATGCTTATCAGAGTGCATGGGGTGCTGCCGGCGGAACGCTCGGAACAGGTGCAGGTGCTCTTGCCGGACTTATCGTTCTTCTCATAATGTTCCTTGTCCATAAACGCCGGATGAAGAAGAACATTGTAAGGGACAATGCAAAATACGTCGATTCGTACGGTAAGATATTCTCTGTGATCATAGTGACCGTGCTTCCTGTCATACTCAGCACGACGATCTATAATATCAGCGACACGATAGATCAGGGCCTCTTTAACTACGTCATGGATACAAAAGGCTATACGGCCATAAAGGCTGAGTACTGGGGTATCTATTCCGGTAAATACAGGGTTCTCACAAACGTTCCGATAGCGCTCGCCAATGCGCTGTGTTCGTCAATGATGCCAAGCCTTGCAGCTTGTATGGAAAACGGCGAGAGAAAACTTGCCAGACATAAAGTTGCCATCGGCACAAGATTTGTAATGATGATCTCCATTCCGTGTGCGGTGGGCCTTGCGATCCTCGGTCGTCCGCTCATCAGCCTTATGTTCACGGGCGAGGTGGATATCCCCGCAGTGCTTCTAAGAATGGGTTCTGCCTCAGTTATTTTCTATTCGCTTTCTACTCTTTCAAACGGTGTTCTCCAGGGTATCGACAAAATGAAGGTGCCTGTAAGGAATGCTGCGATAGCACTCGTTCTTCATATCGGTATACTGTATCTGACGATCGGAGTGCTTGACTGGAAGCTGTACGGAGTAGTCGTATCATGTATGGCATTCGGTCTTTTGATGTGTATCCTCAACTGGATTTCGATTGCGAAATATCTGAATTATCATCAGGAGGTCAGAAGGACTTTTGTGATCCCGCTTATTTCATCAATTGTTATGGGCGGTGTCGTCTGGCTCCTCTATTTCATTCTGGCCAAATCTTCAACTGAACTTGTCAGCGTTCTTATCTCTTCATGTGTCGGAGTGTTTGTCTATTTTGTTGTCCTTCTTCTTCTCCGAGGCGTAAGAGAGAGCGAGCTTAAGAGCCTGCCCGGAGGCAGAGTTATCGTAGCGATAGCTAAGCTCTTCAGACTTCTGTAAGGAGATAATCCATGAACATTGCGATCATAGGTGGCGGAGCATCGGGAATGACGGCAGCGATAGCGGCGGCAGACTGTGGCGCCTCTGTTACAGTGTTTGAACATATGCCCAGGATCGGCAGAAAGCTCATTCTTACCGGAAGCGGAAAGTGCAACATTTCAAATGTTGATATGAATATATCCCATTTTCACGGTAATGACATCAAGGCAATCCAGTCGGTTCTTAATAAATGTCCGCAGTCTGATACGCTGACATTTTATAATAAGCTCGGCCTTTACACAAAGGAGCGCAAAGGCGGTATATATCCGTACTGCGAGCAGTCGTATGCGGTGGTTGACATCCTGCGTTTTGCTATAAGGGACCGTAACATCGATCTTCATACGGACTGTGACATCAGAAAGATCGAAAGGGTCAGGGCAACGGATGACAGGACTGTTGAAGATAAGTTTGTCATTACTACATCTTCGAAAAAACTGACTTTTGACAGGGTGATCCTTTGCTGCGGATCGAATGCGAACCGAAATACCGGATCTGACGGAAGCGGATACGAACTTGCAAAAAGCTTCGGACATAAGCTTGTTAAGCCGCTTCCCGCGCTTACATATTTGACATGTGAGGAGGATTTCTATCCCTCGATCGCAGGGATCAGGACAAAGGCAGTTGTCAGCCTCTTTACAAAGCCTTCAAAGGATGCTTCGTATGACTATGTCGGAATGGAAGAAGGTGAGCTGCAGCTTACAAAGACCGGTATATCGGGTGTATGTGTCTTCAATCTCTCACATATAGCGGTAAGAGCACTTGATGAGAATTTACAGGTCAAAGTTGAGATCGATCTTCTCCCGGATATCACAAAAGAAGAACTTCCGGACTTTATGGAGAAGAGGATATCGGATATACCTGAAAGACCGCTTGAAGAACTGTTCATAGGAGTTCTTGCAAAGCAGCTCGGTATACTGATCATAAAAAGATGCTCACTCAGTCTGAAGGACAGGTGTGACAGTCTGTCTGAGGAGCAGATCGAAAGTATCTGTAAGATGGTAAAGCGTTTTGATACTATAGTTACCGGCTCGGGAGATACCGAAGCATCGCAGGTCATCCAGGGCGGCGTGAAGATGTCCGAACTTAAGGAAAACCTTGAGAGCAGGCTTGTATCGGGGCTGTTCTTTGCAGGGGAGATACTCGACGTTCACGGAGACTGTGGCGGATACAATCTTCAGTGGGCAGCAAGTTCAGGTCTTCTGGCGGGCCGGGAGGCAGCAAAGTGATACGGATAAGGGATATAAAACTTCCGATCGGACATACACCGTCCGATATGATGGATACGATAGCTTCTCTTATGTGCCTGGATAAGATTTATCCGGGCAATTCTTATCCCGACCTCTCTTTTGAAGTGCTCAGGAAGAGTATCGATGCGAGAAAGAAACCGGATATCTTTTTTGTATATACGGTAAGGATACTTATAAGCGGACAGGAAGAAGAGAAGATACTTGCATATTACAGGAAAAACGGTTCGGACCGTAAGATCAAAAAAGCACTCGAAAAGATCTTAACTGATCCGATGGAAGAATACGTTATTCCCGAATGCGGAAGCGAGGCTTTACCGGACAGACCTGTTGTTGTGGGAACAGGTCCGTGCGGACTTTTTGCCGCACTGCTGCTGGCAAGACGGGGATTCAGACCTGTCGTTATCGAGCGCGGTGAACGTGTTGATGACAGATCAAAGAGTGTTGAGAAGTATTTCACTGACGGTGTACTTAATACGGAATCCAATGTTCAGTTCGGTGAGGGCGGTGCAGGAACGTTTTCGGACGGAAAGCTTAATACTCTTACAAAGGATGTAAACGGCCGTAACAGCTTTGTGATAAGGACATTCGCCGAACACGGAGCTCCCAAAGAGATTGTATATGACGCAAAGCCTCATATCGGTACCGATGTGCTCAGAAACGTCGTTGCAAATATCCGTGAAGAGATAATATCACTTGGCGGTAAGGTATTGTTTAATACAAAGCTTACGGATATTACTGTTATGGATGGAAATATCACCGGCATAACCGTAGCTGATACGTTATCGGGTAAAGAAAGAAGCATCCCCACACGGGTCTGCGTGATTGCCCCCGGACACAGTGCAAGGGATACTTTTGAGATGCTCTTCTGTAAAGGCATCAGGATGGAGCAGAAGAACTTTGCAGTCGGATTCAGGATCATCCATCCGCAGGATACCGTCGATAAATGGCAGTATGGCAAGCCATCAAATGATCTTGGCCTTCCTGCTGCGGATTATAAAGTCACAAACGAAACGTCAAAAGGCAGGCGTGTCTACAGTTTCTGCATGTGCCCCGGCGGTTATGTCGTTAATGCCTCAAGCGAGGATGACATGGTCTGCGTCAACGGTATGAGCGAGCATAATAGGGACAGCGGATACGCAAATTCCGCGATCATCGCAGCAGTAACGCCGGATGATTTTCAGCAGGATATGGTAAAGAGCGATCATCCGCTTGCGGGTATGTACTTTCAGAGAAACATTGAAAAGAAAGCCTTCGAGCGTGCTAACGGTGCGGTTCCTGTCCAGAAATACGTTGATTTCAGAGACGGAAGAGTATCAACCGATACCGGATATGCAAAAGAAGCGGTAAAGGGAAAGACCGTACCCGCTGATCTTCGCGGAATCTACCCCGGTGATATTGATGAAGCAATAATTGAATCCGTGAACAAATTTGGTTATACTAGGGAAGAATTTGACTCTGATTCGGTGATCATGTGCGGAGTGGAATCAAGGACTTCGTCGCCCGTAAGGATAAGCCGTGATGAAAACTATGAGTCAAACATAAAGGGACTGTATCCGTGCGGCGAGGGAGCCGGATACGCGGGCGGTATCACAAGTGCCGCGGCGGACGGCATCAGATGCGCGGAAATGATAATCAGAAGATATAATACGGAGAGCATAAATGGCAGCAAAGATGAGTGACAGTGAATCGGCGGTAAGGTCGCAACTTAAGGACAGGAAGAGGATCGTGGTCAAGATCGGGTCCTCCTCACTTCATCATATGGAAACGGGTGAGCTTGATCTTACCAAGATGGAGCGTCTGGTCAGAGAGCTCTGCGAGCTCAAAAATCAAGGCAGGGACGTTATCCTCGTATCATCGGGTGCTATCGCGGTAGGAAAGAAGACTGTGGGACTGGTCCCGAAGGACAATGATATCCCGCTCAAACAGGCTTGTGCGGCAGTCGGCCAGGCCAGGCTCATGATGATATATGAGAGGCTCTTTGCCGAGTATAATCATCTGACGGCACAGATACTTCTGACAATGCATACGATGACAGAAGATTCGAGCAGGACAAACGCACAGAACACATTCAGCAAGCTGCTTGAACTCGGTGTGATCCCTGTTGTTAATGAGAACGATACGGTCGCAACGCACGAAGTGCTCGATACTTTCGGCGACAATGATTTTCTCGCATCGGTGGTAACGGCGCTTACCGGTGCAGATCTCCTTATTCTGCTGTCGGATATAGACGGTATGTACACGGATGATCCGCATGAGAACAAGGATGCAAAGCTCATTCCTGTCATTGAAGAGATTGACGACAGATACAAGAAAATGGCAAAGGCCACGACAGGTACGGGGATCGGAACAGGCGGTATGAACGCAAAGATAAATGCCGCAAGGGTTGCGACCTCATCGGGGGCAGACATGGTCATCGCGAACGGAAAGGATGTTTCCGTCATACATAAGATCATGGAAGGCAGGAACTACGGTACGCTGTTTGTTGCAAACACTGACAGTGATTTTTCACTCCGTGATTTCGTAAACATGAGGATCAATGGTGATATATGATGGTACATGATTCAAGCACAGGAAAGATAAGAACGAAGAAGGCGATGCTCAGGAAGGAAAAGCTTGCGATGAGAAGAGAGCTTTCCGAATTGGAGAGCATTAACCTTTCCAAGAAGATCTGCATTAATTTCCTTGACAGCGAAGAATACAAAAAGGCTTCAACGATACTGTTGTACAAAGCGTATAACAACGAAGTTGATACCGAGATGATATTTGAACAGGCATTGAATGATGGCAAAACGGTGGCATATCCGGTGTCCGAGATCGTAGACGGAGAGCCGGATCTCTGTTTTTATCCGATCACAAAGCGTGATCAGTTCAGGGAAGGGTTCAAGGGGATTCTTGAGCCGGACACCGATAAAATAACGGACGTTTTCAAGGGGCCTGCCGACATATGCATAACGCCGGGTGTTGTGTTTGACAGGAAGTGCCACAGGATCGGATACGGAAAAGCTTTCTATGACAGATACATCAGATTAAACAGGCCGCGAACCGTTATAGGGCTTGCTTACGACATACAGATAACTGATGATTTTGAGCCGGAAGGAAGCGACCGGGAAGTTGATATGGTAATAACCGAGTCGGGTGCTTTCAGAAAATGAATAATTCAATAACTAACGTTATTAATAAAAAACCCGATAATGATGCCGAAGAACTTCAGATCATCAGACAGTGCACGGGGATCGCAAAGGAACTTGTGGCAGACAGGAGCAAAGCCGCAGGAAGAGCGCTCACATATCATGTGACGACCTTCGGATGCCAGATGAACGCAAGGGATTCCGAAAAGCTGGCCGGAATACTTGAAGAGTGCGGATATATCCGTGAAGAAGATGAGCTCGATGCTGATATAGTGATATATAACACCTGTACGGTCAGGGATAATGCAAACCAGAAGTTTTTCGGCCATCTGGGAAGTATCGGGGCGATTAAGAAAAAGAGACCGGATATGATAATAGGTGTCTGCGGATGTCTTGCCCAGGAAGAAAGCGCCAGAGAGAAGATCCTTTCTTCGTTTTCGTTCGTTGATCTCGTATTCGGAACACATAACGTGTTTGATTTTGCAAGACTGCTCGTAAGGGTTCTGACGCGGGACGTGACAAAAGGAAAAGGCAGCACCGTTACCGACATATGGGATGATACCGATCTTATTGTCGAAGATATACCGGTAAAACGTAACTTCAAGTACAGGAGCGGCGTCAATATCATGTTCGGCTGCAACAATTTCTGCAGCTACTGTATAGTGCCTTATGTAAGGGGCAGGGAACGGAGCAGGAAGAGTGCCGATATCATTGACGAGATAAAGAGGCTTTCCGCAGACGGCGTTAAAGAGATTATGCTCCTCGGGCAGAACGTGAATTCTTACGGAAGAGGGCTTGAAGAGAAGATATCATTTGCTCAGCTGCTAAAGAAGGTTGAAGAGATAGACGGCATCGAGCGTATCAGGTTCATGACAAGCCACCCGAAGGACTTGTCGGATGAACTGATAGACGTTATGGCCGCATCGAAGAAGATATGCCGCCACATACATCTTCCGTTGCAGTCGGGCTCAACGCGCATTCTCAAGTCGATGAACAGGCATTATACGAAAGAGCAGTATGTAGAGCTTGCTTCAAAGATCAGGGAGCGGATTTGCGATATAGCGATAACCACTGATATAATCATCGGGTATCCGGGTGAGACAGATGCGGATATTGATGATACAATAGATGTCATTGAAAAAGTCGGGTTTGACGGGGCATTTACTTTCATTTATTCAAAACGGACCGGTACCCCTGCGGCATCAATGCCTGACCAGGTACCTGAAAATGTTGTTAAGCGTAACTTCGACCGGGTGCTGAAGAAGGTCCAGGAGATGAGCATGACACAGGCGATGAAGAATGAGGGCCGGATCATGGATGTCCTTGTTGAGGACGTTAACCGCCAGGATACTTCGCTTCTTACCGGCCGCCTGTCAAATAACATGAACGTTCACTTTCCGGGCGATCCGTCACTGATCGGTCAGATCGTGGACGTGAAATTGGATGAATGCAAGGGATTTTATTATATGGGGACTTTAAAAGAGGAGAAATGAAATGGGAAAAATGTATGACCACAACGAAGTGGAGAAGAAATGGCAGAAGAGATGGGAAGAGGCCGGGATATTCAAGGCCGATGATTTTTCAAAGAAGCCGAAGTTTTACGGACTTGTTGAGTTTCCGTATCCTTCCGGCGCCGGAATGCATGTCGGACACATAAAGGCTTATTCAAGCGTTGAGGTCATCGCGAGAAAGCGCCGCATGCAGGGATATAACGTGCTTTTCCCCATGGGATATGATTCGTTCGGCCTTCCCGCAGAAAACTATGCGATCAAGACCGGAACTCATCCTGCGGTGATAACGCAGAAGAACATAGAACATTTTACGGAGCAGCTTAAGTCCGTCGGTTACTCGTTTGACTGGGACAGGGACCTTGCAACGAGTAATCCTGATTACTACAAATGGACACAGTGGATATTCTTAAAGCTCTTTGAGAAGGGACTTGTGTTCAGGGATAATACGCTCGTAAATTACTGCCCGCACTGTAAGGTCGTACTTTCAAACGAGGATTCACAGGGCGGTAAATGCGATGTGTGCCACAGTGACGTTGTCCAGAAGGAGAAGAGCGTCTGGTACCTTCGCATAACCGATTACGCAGATAAGCTTCTCGAAGGACTTGATACCGTTGATTTTCCGGAAAACGTAAAACAGCAGGAGGTCAACTGGATCGGCAGGAGTGAAGGCGCATTCGTTGATTTTGAACTTAAGGGCATTGACGAAAAGCTCGAGATATACACGACAAGATGCGATACGCTGTTTGGCGTGACGTTCATGGTCATCGCTCCAGAGCATCCGCTTATTGATAAGTACAGGGACATGCTCTCAAACTTTGACGAAGTTGAGAAGTACCGTGAGGAATGTGCGAAGAAGACAGAGTTTGAGCGCACACAGCTCGTTAAGGACAAGACGGGCGTTAAACTTTCGGGCATCAGCGCTGTCAATCCGGTTAACGGCAAGGAGATACCGATCTTTATCGCGGACTATGTAATGATGGGGTACGGAACAGGCGCTATCATGGCCGTTCCCGCACATGACCAGCGCGACTGGGAGTTCGCAAAGAAGTTCGGTGTTGATATCATTGAGGTCATAGAGGGCGGAGACATCACTCAGGAAGCCTATACGGGCGACGGTAATATGGTCAATTCCGATTTCCTGAACGGCTTTACGAACAAAAAAGACTCTATAGCAAGAATGCTAAAGTTCCTGCAGGAAAAGGGCATCGGTAAAAAAGGTGTCCAGTATAAGATGAAGGACTGGGCGTTCAACCGACAGAGATACTGGGGAGAGCCGATTCCTCTCATTCACTGTGATAAGTGCGGGGTTGTTCCTGTTCCTTACGAAGAACTTCCTCTCGAACTTCCTGATGTTAAGAACTTCGAGCCCGGAGAGGACGGTAATTCGCCGCTTGCCAAGATAGATTCGTTCGTAAACTGCAAGTGCCCAAAGTGCGGCGGTGCAGCTAAGCGTGAGACCGATACGATGCCTCAGTGGGCAGGATCATCATGGTATTTCTTAAGGTTCTGCGATCCGAAGAACGACAAAGCTCTTGCCGACAGCGACAAGCTCAAATACTGGATGCCGGTTGACTGGTATAACGGCGGTATGGAGCATGTAACAAGGCACCTTATATATTCAAGGTTCTGGCACAGATTCCTTTATGATCAGGGTATCGTCAACACTCCCGAGCCATATGCGAAGCGTTCTTATCAGGGCCTGATCCTCGGTTCGGACGGCGACAAGATGTCAAAGAGTAAGGGAAATGTTGTTGATCCGATGGATATTGTGAGCCAGTACGGAGCGGATACACTCCGCCTGTATGTTCTCTTTATGGGTGATTACGGCGCTGCTACACCCTGGAGCGAGAACGGTGTTAAGGGATGTAAGAGGTTTATCGACAGATTTGCATCTCTTACCGATATCGTTGATGCAAAGCCGGGCGATACATCGCTTGAATCAAGCCTTCACAAGATGATCAGGAAGGTTTCCGAAGATATCGAGCAGATGAAGTTTAATACCGCGATCGCTGCGATGATGACATTTATGAATGAGGTTTATGCAAACGGATCGATCGCAAAGGAAGATCTTAAAGTGTTCATCCGACTTCTTGCTCCGTTTGCACCGCATATATGTGAGGAGCTCTGGGAGACACTCGGAGGTGAAGGATTTGCAGCTGTTGCTCCGTGGCCTGAGTATGATGAGGCCAAGACAGTGGACAAGACGATCGAGATAGCTGTCCAGATAAACGGTAAACTCAGGACTACGATAATGATCGACAAGGACGAGTCAAAGGATTCGGCTATCGCTAAAGGTAAAGAGGCCGTTGCCGACAAGCTTACCGGTAATATCGTCAAGGAGATTTATGTTCCCGGCAAGATCGTCAATATTGTGATGAAGTAACTAGTCAATAATAGCAATAATTAGGAACAAAAAAACAATATTTTGCAAGATAATTATAGTCAAATGTGATAAATTATTCGTATATTTTGTAAAAGGATTGGACAAAGTTCCCATGAGAGCGTGAATATGGGCAATAAGATTTCAACAGTTCTCGCATGCTTTGTAATTACGGCATTTTCATTGTGCGCATGCGGAGCAAAGGCCGACAGCTGGGCATATGTACATGAACCGGAGAAGGAGATCCTTTCTCTTTCGGATAACGGAAAAGCTGTATACAAAGGTAGCAATTATAAATATACAAAAGATGACTCTTTTATAACGTTAAAGGATGACTCGGACAAAGAACTGAAACTGAGATATGTTCAGGAAGTGCCTGAAAAGATGGTCCTCTACGAGAAGCTGAAGCTCAATTATCAGGGTGAAGGCAGTCCTGAAAACGTTATCGGAGCATGGGTGGACGATAACGGAAGATCAAGCTTCCAGTTTACCGAAAAGGGCACATTTGCCGAGGATAACATATTCTACGGTCACTTCAATGTTGATGAGGGCGCGAAAACGATAAAGCTGATGTATGACGAGCCCCTTGAGGATACGGTCATATATTATGAACTTGACGGAAACACGCTGACCATCGATTATCCCTGGGCTTTGGTACATACAGGCTCAGATCTTGGCGGACCCGTGGATGAGGGAACGATCAAATAACAGGTCATAAGCGGCCCGGCCGCTTTTGATAGATCCGGTAGCATAGTGTTACCGGGGTACATTTAAAGGAGGTATATTTATTATGAAAATGAAACGAGTAGTTTCAATGTTGTTAGCAGGTGCTATGGCATTCTCACTCGTAGCTTGTGGCGGCGCAGCTGCTCCTGCAGCTCCTGCAGAGCCCGCAGCAGAGCCTGCAGCTACTGAGACAGCAGAAGAGCCCGCAGCAGAAGAGCCTGCAGCAGCAGAAGCATCAGAAGGTGGTGCTGTAACACTTGAGATGTGGTGTATTGCAACAGAGTCTGACTCTAACCGCCACGCTTACGAGGAAGCTATCAAAGAGATGCAGGCTAACCATCCTGACGTAACTCTTAACTGGGAAGCTTTCGAGAACCAGTCTTACAAGACAAAGATCAAAGCAGCTGTTCAGGCTGACGAGATGCCCGACATCTTCTTCACATGGTCTTGTGCATTCCTTGGCGACTTCGTATCAGCAGGTAAGGTTTACTGCCTTGATGACGAGCTTGCTAAGTACAAGGATGAACTTCCTGAAGTTATGCTTGGTAACACAACATATGACGGAAAGCACTACGGCGTTCCTACAACAATGAACATCGTTGGTCTTTTCGCTAACATGGATCTCCTTAAGGAAGCAGGATACGATGAGGTTCCCGGAACATACGAAGACTTCATCAAGTGCTGTGACGCTCTTAAGGCTAAGAACATCATTCCTTTCGGTTGTGCAGGAAAAGAGACATGGTGTGTAACAGAGTACCTTGAGTCTGTTATCGAGAAGTCAGTTGGTGCTGATGCACTTAACGACATCTTCCTTGGCAGAGCTACATGGAATAACCCTGATGTTGGCGCTGCTGTTGATACATTCCAGGAACTTGTTACAAACGGTTACTTCGATCCTTCAGGTGCTGGTCTTACAAACGACGAAGTTAAGGCTAACTTCATGGCTGGTAAGTATGCATTCTACATGAACGGAACATGGAACTGCGCAGACTTCGCAGCTAACGAGGAGTTCTTCCCGAAGGTTAAAGTTGCTGAGTTCCCTGTAATCAATGCTGACAAGGCTACTCTTGGCCAGCTCATCGGTGGACCTTCAGATACTCTTGCAGTAGCAGCTTCTTCTCAGAACGCTGAAGCAGCAGCAGCTTACGCTGTTGAGCTTGGTAAGCTTATCTGCCACTATGGTTACCTTGATGGTTGCGGACTTCCCGCTTGGACACCTTACGGTGACACAAGTTCTGTAAACGGTCTTACACAGGCTGTTTCTGAGATCTGTGCAAACGCTAAGTCATACGTTCTCTTTGGTGATACAGCTATGAACGCTGACGATGCTAACACATATCTTTCATACGTTGATCAGGTTTATGGTTGCCAGGTTAACGGAACACAGTTCATCGAAGGTCTTGCAAAGGACATCAGATAATTGTTGTAAAGTTTTAGCAGTATGATTTTCGGCCCTCCCGAGCCTCCTGTGGGAGAAAAGGGAGGGCCGTTTTGGTGAAAGGTATTGGCAATGGCTAATAATCATAAGAAAAAGCTGGATGTCGGAAAAGGCATTACGATATTCCTGTTCCTTCTGCCTGCTTTGTTACTCTTTATAAGCATACTTATCGCACCGATCATTGTGTCGGTGTATCGAAGCATGTTCGACTGGAACGGTTTCACTGAAGGAACGTTTATAGGTTTGGAGAACTACAAGGAGTTGTTCACGAGCGGATCGATCAAGTTCATGACAAGCCTTAAGAATGCACTTCTCATCGCATTTTTTTCTGTCTTTGTACAGCTTCCGTTCTCACTTTTCCTGGCGCTTCTTCTCGGACGTAAGGTCAGGGGGGAAAAATCATTCCTGTCGATCTATTTTATGCCCGTTCTGATTTCGACGGTCGTTATCGGTCAGTTATGGCTGAAGATATACAACCCCGATTACGGTCTTCTCAACAGATTCCTTGAAGCCGTCAATCTCGGCGACTGGAAGCATGTATGGGTTGGAGACGTCAAGACGGCGCTCGGCAGTATCATCGTTCCTACGATATGGCAGTACATCGGTTATCATATGCTGCTCATGTACGCGGGCGTTAAAGGCGTATCAACCGACCTTCGCGAAGCTGCAATGCTTGACGGCGCGACCAAAACACAGGTTGACAGATATGTCGTCATCCCGATCATCAAGCCGATCATCCGTGTAAGCGTTATATTCGCGGTAACAGGTTCGTTAAAATCATACGACCTTGTTCGTATCCTCACAGAAGGCGGTCCTTTCCAGACGACCGAAGTTCCCTCGACACTGCTCGAGAACATGCTGTTCCTTCGTAACAGATACGGAATGGGTAGTACAATATCTGTAATGCTGATAATTCTTTGCTTCGCATTTGCACTTGCGATAACAGCGGCATTCAGGGATAAGGAGGCGTGATCATGGGAAAAAATACCAAACGCGATACGTTCTCCGGTTATGAATTTACTGAGATCAAGAAAACAAACCCCGTCGCAAGGGTAATAACATATATCTTTCTGATAATCTGGGCTCTGGTAAACCTGTTCCCGATATACTTCATGTTCACCTTCTCGCTGAAGGCAAACGATGAGATATTCGGTGAGAACATCATCGGACTTCCCAGAAACTGGCTGTGGTCAAACTTCTCATCAGCCATGAACACAGGTAACATGGGACTGTATTTTGTGAACAGTTTGCTTGTTACGACGGCTTCGATCGCGATCTCGATCTTTGCTGCACTTATGGCAACATATGCGCTGACAAGGATCAAATGGAGAGGGAGCAGGCTCATGAATTCGTTCCTGATGCTCGGTCTTACGATCCCGATCCAGGCTTCGATCGTTCCGGTTTACGTCATCCTGTCAAAGGCTCACTGGCTCAACCATTATACTACGCTGATCATCCCGTATTCGGCTTTCACACTTTCGATGTCGATACTTATCAGTACAGGATTCATGGTTGATATCCCTTATGACCTTGATGAGTCTGCAAGGATCGACGGATGCGGACTGTGGAAGACATTCTTTGCGATAATACTTCCACTCATGAAACCGGCACTTTCAACGATAGGTATTTATGCATACCTTCAGTGCTGGAATGAGTTCATGTTTGCAAACGTATTCATAAGTGATTCGGCGCACAGAACTCTGCCTGTCGGTATCAAGGCGCTGTCCGGTGCCTACACGACCGACTGGGGCCCGATCGGTGCGGCTCTTGTAATAGCAACGTTCCCGACGCTGCTTATCTACATCTTCCTGTCAAGTAAGATCCAGGAGAGCTTTATCGCCGGTGCAGTAAAAGGATAATATTGATTCCGTTATATATGCGGTCTGTCATATTTTGTGGCAGGCCGTATTTTTATACGCAAAATATGGTGCTTTTGGCTTGATTTTTGATACAGGTATTGTAAAATGATGATGTATGCTTAAAGGGATGTTCATAAGTGAAGATAATTTACTGCTTGACAGGATCAGGACCGGTTTTTCGGATAAGACCGGTTATGAGTATCTGTTTGCCCAAACAAGCGAGGAAGCGCTTGAGATGTCAAAGCGCTCTGACATTGCCGTCTGTGCGATGACTCTTTCCATGAGTGTAATGAACGGTGATGAGATCGCACAGGTCGTTGCGGATGATAATCCCAATGTCAGGTTCATATTCATATATGAGGAGACAAATACTGAGCTTGCGGTCAACATGTTCAATTTCTTTGACAGGTCGTTCATTATCCCCAGGGATAATTTTTCTGTTGAGACTCTGAAGGAGATGTTCGACAAAGAGGTTGAGTTCTACAATGCCGAGGAGAACCTTCAGAGAGAGGCCAAGGCATACCGAGAGAAAGAGCGTCTGTACAAGGATTCCATGAATGAGATGTCCGCAGTCCTTAATTCGCGTGTCGAGTGTTATTCACATATCATCAAGCTCTATGCAACATGCATTGACAGTATGTGCATCGATCTTCCGAAGGAATATGCCAGAAGGATCAGTTCGTTCTTTGCGGATGAGCTTAATGAGTTCGTTGAAAGGTTCATAATCAGTTCGTTCAATCCGGAAGAGTATTTCGGATTTATCGAGCAGAACGTCAACAACACAGAGCAGCAGAGGCATTTCCAACTTCTCGGCGCGGACTGCCTGAAGGCAAGTGAGCTCGGTGAGCTTATCGGTTTTGTATGTCATTTCATAAGCTTCGGCTTTACTACGAATATGGAGAGGTATCGCGCGAAGCTTGAGATCAAGGAAGGCCCGAATGCCATTAGGGTTGACTTCCTGATAGATACGAGACTCGGAAACGTGGATGTTGATATATTTGACGAGTTCTGTTCGGTCATGAACGAGCTTCTCGTCATCCTGTGCGACAAGGTCGAGAAAGGTGTCAAGGACGGTATCATGCAGTACAGGCTGTTCTTCATCAAGCCCGATAAAGGCGCAGGAATATTCGACAAGAAATCAAGACTACTTGATAAGGGAGGGGCAGCCTGATGGCGTGCAAAAAGAAGAAGCAGAAGATACGCTTCAGTGAGCTTCCCAGATCAATAAAGATACGGAAGATAGTTACCTGGATATTCATGGCGGTCGGGCTTGGCTGCCTTGGGTATTTCTTTTTTTACGTTAAAGAGGCGAGCGACACACAGTCAAACTATGAGCACCTGTCTGATCTGAAGGGAACTGATTATACGCAGAACAAGCCTGCTCTTGTAATGCATCTGACCCACGATGAGGATGCACCTGACATTTTGAGTGAATACATGACACTTTATAACAACAATAAGAGTCTTGTCGGGTGGGTGAAGATAGATGACACGCTGATCGATTACCCGGTAATGCAGTCGCAGAGCAACGATTACTATCTGAACCACAACTTCAACCAGGAGAAGGACAATAACGGCTCGATCTTCATAGACAGCGCCTGCAGCATATGGCCAAGGAGCCAGAACATCATCATGTACGGCCATAACATGAAGAGCGGCAAGATGTTCGGTGACCTGAAGAAGTACAAGCAGGAAGAATTTGCACGATCACATCCGTATATTTACTTTGATACGCTTTACAATAAGGGCAAGTATGAGGTTATGTACGTCTTTGGCGACAATGTTTACGATGAGGTCGAAGTCGCCTTCAAATATTACCAGTTCATAGATGCGGCATCTCAGGAAGAGTGGGACTCCGCGATGAATGACATGTCCGCCAAATCCATGTACGACCTCGGTATTACGGCGCAGTACGGTGAAGATATCATCACTCTTTCCACGTGCGATTACGAGAAGGATGCCGAGAGGTTTGTGGTCGTTGCCAAACGTGTTAAATGATAACAGATGATAACAAATGATAACAGATTATAAAAGAAATTTAAAATGATAACAGATTATAACAGATTATAAATTAAAATCGCCCCACCCGTCACATTTTGTGGCGGGTCTTTTCTTATACCACAAAATATGTACTTTTTGCTTGCTTTTTACGCATTATATTGTAGAATATATTATGTATGATTATGTAAAAGGGCGTATTGTGTGAAAAATCGGCAAAAACTCTAATAATTCACTAAATAATTGCCGATAAAAACTATGATAGGGTCATTGGGATCTGAATCAGAAAACTGCATATAATGCACGGACGCGCCTACATATTCGCTGATCAAGAACTACGGATAGGGAAGATCACGTTATGTATGTTTGTTGTGTGTAAGAGAAGAATAGACGAGGTAAATTATGACTGTACTTAATGAATTGGATTCGACATGTGGCATCTCTGATGATGAATTAACAGAACGTTTTAAAGCCTCAATTCGAATTGACGACGAAATACGAAGAATAAAAGGAGCCCCGTTCCCCAAGTATGACAAGGAGGCAAGGAGAGCATACCTTGAATATCCTGATGGAAGACGGGAGTATTTCGATGGTAAGTAATGATAACAGATTTCCTGAGATTATTGTATTCGCAGGCCCAAATGGAAGCGGAAAGACTACGATCACCAAGATGGCCAAGGTCGTAGGTGAATATATAAATGCAGATGATATAAAGAGGACGACAGTCTGTTCGGACCTGGAGGCAGCTGTTAAAGCTGAAGAACTTCGTGAACAGATGATACAGGAGAAAAAGGATTTTACTTTTGAAACTGTTTTGTCTACTGATCGAAATCTGAAACTGCTTCAGAAAGCTAAAGATAACGGGTACTTTGTCCGGGGGATATATGTATTGACTGCCGATGTTGAGATCAATGTTGCAAGAGTTAATGCTCGCGAGGCAATTGGTGGTCATGGGGTTCCGGCGGAAAAAGTCCGTTCAAGGTATGCTAAAGCGATAAAGCTTATCCCTGAGTTGGTAAAAGTATGCGATGTATTACATATTTATGATAATTCGTTTGAACCGTTCAGGATATTTAAGAAACGTAAAGAAGAAACATTTATGTGGCCCAATGAGTATTGGAGCGAAGAAGATATCATTAGTCTTTGTGGACTTTTTTGATATTACTAAAGAATTTATTAACTAATGGCGGTTTTAAAGAATAATCTTTTTTATTACGCAACAAAAGAATTATCTCAGGATGCGTTTATATGCTGGTTAAGTTCATTTGCTTTGGAAGATGCAGATCAGACTGATAGTGAGCTTGTTAAATGTGCGCATGAACTTGTTAACAGATTTATGATTCTAGGTTTAGGAAAGACCATTGAGTATGATAAGGTATTCCTTAAACAAGTTCAGAAGCAATATAAGAATATTGACGTTTTGTTGACTGTTGAATATGACGAAACGATTTATAAGATTATTGTAGAAGATAAAACGCACTCATCAGAACACGATAATCAATTGATTAGATATAAAGATGAGATAAAAAAAGAGTATGAAAATGTTATAGGTATATATTTTAAAACGGGGTTTCAATCAAATCTTTCGGGAGTAAAAGAGGCGGAATATCATCTGTTTGACAGAGAAGATGTACTCGATTTACTTGGCAAATATAATTCTAACAATGATATCCTAAAAGCATATAAAGAGTATTGGGATGAATTTGAAAGTATAACCCGTAGTTACGAAACAAAACCTGTTGATGAATGGACTGATTGGCAGGCCGTTAACGGTTTTTATGATGAAATACAGTGGATTATTCAAAAAAAGGATGACTGTTGGGCTTCGTATGATTATGTGCCCAATAAATCAGGAGGATTCTGGGGACTTTGGTATGGTATTAATGATGATGAAATAAAAGCAATAGATGGATTTGTATATGTTTTATATTTACAGATAGAAACAAAATGGAATTATGAACGGAATAAATATGCAATAGATATTTGTTTAAAACTTGAAAGTAAATCAGAAAACAAAAACAGTGATAACAAGAAAAACATCGTTGAATTCAGAAATACTATCGTAAATTGCATTTTGGATTTTGGCTTCAATAAGCCTGACAGATTAGGATATGGGCAACACATGACAGTAGGGTTCTACAAAACAACATTTAAAGAAAAAAAAGATCTTGTCGAGTCGGTAGAGGCTTCACTTGAATGTTTGAGAGATTTCATTAGTTTTATAAGAACAAGCAATTCTGTGGGAGTTTAAAAGAATTAAAAAAAGGAAAATTATCATGGAAGAAAAGAAGATTGTTTACAAATCCATCGAGGAGCAGCTTAGAGAGGAAGAAGAAACAGTTAAAACTGTTGATAATTCAACCGTTAAGCCTGTGGACAAAACTACAAGACATAGAAAAGGTAAGAAAAAGCTTAGGTTAAAAAAGAGCGTAAGACGTACAATTGGAAGCCTTATGCTTGCTACTTCTATTGTTGTCGCTGCTATTCCTGTAGGTAACGTATCAGCGGATTCTACAGGATATAAAGGTGCTAATGGAACCGCTCCCGACTATGATTCAATAGATCCCGATACAGCATTAGTAGGCAAGACAAGTGATTGTAGTGTGCCCAACATTTCCAACAAAACTGACAAGACAAAGTTCAGGGGGGGATTTCCCTTAAAAGCTAATGATCAAGGGCAGTACGAGAAAGTTCTTATTGGCGATAAGCAGTATTATATTGTTGATGTAAAACGAGGTTACACGAAAGCAAAAAGGCCCATTTATGTACTTGATGATGGTGGATATCAGATTGATAAGTTCCTTGAAACGGTTGGAGATGATACATATAACACACCAGACGGAAAACTCAATCTTGTAAATGGTTGTATTGGATACGTTAATGAGAAAGAAGAAAGTGAAACAATTAAGATTATTAATGACCGTTTATACAAGACTGAAGTAATGCAAGAGGAGTATGACGGTTATAAATATTTATATACAAAAAGGGTAAGAATATATGACAGGGATACACCGGAAAAATGCAGGATAGATTTTTACCATGAAGATGGTGTTACTCCTGTAACATATATGATTGTCGATAAAGGTACAAAACTTACAAAAAATGATGTCCCTGAGGTCCCAACTAAGCCTGGAAAGATAGGTTCATGGAGCCCGGATGTTACTAAGAACTATGTTGTAGAGCAGTCTATGTCTGTTAAGGCAATATATATTGATGCGACGAGTTCTTTGACATCTGTTGGAGGTGGTTCTCCCGAAGAAGATACTGCAGAACCGGATAATGGTGTGAACGAAGAGAATGCATCAGGTGAAGAGCCTCCTGCTCAGCCTGAGGGTGCATCTTCCGAAGAGAATGGTTCCGGTGAAACAGGATCTGGAGAAGACACTCCTGAGGGAACTCAGAATCCGGAAATAATAGTTGAGCCTGACAATGGTGAGCAAAACGTTGAAGGAGAGAATACCGAAGGCGGAGAGAATGTAGTAACTGAAAATGTTCCGATAGAAGAGTCAAATGAAGAATTTGAACTTAATGGTGTGATGATGTTCTATTATCCCACCCCTGGTCCGGGAGAAGATCCAGATCCAGCAAATAAATGGTTTGATGATCCGACAGAAGAATACTATGTTTGTGACGAGATTGCTTCCGTTACAAAAATATGTGATGGCGCTTTCGCAAACACCACCAATATTAATACTGTAGAATTCCCTGAGAATATTCTTTCGATAGGGAATAGTTCTTTTGCGAATTCATTTGTTAAAAATCTGACTTTGGGTACGCAGCTTACTAATATTGGAGTATGTGCATTTGAAAACTCTAAACTTGAAACCATTAAATATCCTTCGGATATGTCAAATTTAACAATAGGTGCAAAAGCGTTTGGAAAAAATGAATTCTTAAAAACACTTTGCAGAGAAGATGAAAGCAGTGGGTTTATTATTCCGCAAACAGTAACAAAAATCGGTGATGCGGCTTTTTATGCTGTTCCTATGTCTACATTGAGTTTTTCGAGAGTAGGAACACTCAGTGTAGGGCATTATGCATTTGCTAGTTGTAAGAATCTGTCTGAAGCGGACCTGAGTAATGAAGCCGGAACATCCAATATAGATAATCTTAGTTCTGTTAAAGGACTTTTTGTTCAGTGCGAGAATCTTACAAAGGCAGAAATGCCGGATGTTTTCTCTGGAATACTTCAAAAGGACACATTTGGATCCTGCGAACAATTCAGACATATTATTTTCAATGATAAGGATGGAACGTTTACAGATGGTGAATTTGATAAGTGGCAGATAACTGTTGAGGGTCCTAAACCCAAGCACAGCGGTAATGATTTGGATCCAGGCTCCCCTTCACCAGGGACTCCTAATAGTAGCGCATCATATGTATCGTCTTTAAGCACCACTAATGATTATACATACAGATATTATGATAATGATGTTGAGCATGAGATCGCTAATGTTTCCGGATATACACCTCAAGATCCGGATAAATTTTTTACCGAGAAGAAAGGAGAAATAACTGGTAAATTCATTTTTGATGTTGTTACATCAGACGCTGTAAATCCTTCGAATAATAATACTCTTTGTAAGTACTTCGAAAGGAATCCGGGAGCGGCTAATTCAGTTAATCTATGGATTTCCACTCAGATAGGTCAAAGAGGACCGGATTTTGGAGGTCCGATCATTATTCGCAGGATAGATAGTATTGAGAATCCCAAAAAACCTGTTTTTCAGGGGAATACTACAATAAAATATTTGCAATTGGGAACCAGAACAGGAGAGAACCAGTTTGAAACTCTTGATTATATTGGAAAGAATACTTTTGAGGGAAGCAAAGTTGTTCAGATGTGGACGTTTGTTAGCGGCACAACATTGGATGAATATGCATTTGCGAATAATAGTAGCCTCGTAAGAGCTACATTGGCATATGGAGGTGGATCTGGCTCCAATATTGAAGACTATTGTTTTTATGAGACCAGTGGGCTTAAAAATGTAGATTTTTACGATGATAATCTTTCCACAGGTAATATGGATCAGTATGCACTCTTTTTCCCGGGCTCTATAAAAAGTCATGCATTTTATACAGCAGGAAGAACAGATTCTGAGGCAGATGAGTTGATCTTCAAAGGTCCTATGTATAAAGACTATGCGCCTTATGAGTTTGCAATTGATCCTGCTTCACAAATTTCCAGTAATGAAGTATATGTCAAGTATTATTCTGGTAACCCTTGGAATCTTACTGTTCAATACATAACTCAACCATTTACTAGAACTCAAAAAAATCTTGAAAACAATGAAATAAAAAAATCCTTGTATTTTAATCCGGGTATGGGGGGAGTATGTCTCCTTAATTATCCGAATATGTCATCTAAAATGGATACGGATGATATTGAGTCTGCTAGTGGTTCTGTAACGGTTAACAGTCTCGTGACAAAAAATCCAAGAACCCCCATGGAATCGGCATGTATTATTTATACCCAAAATCCAGTTATTCCGTATGGTATTGATTACATTGATCTGGCGAAAACTAAAAGAAATGATTATACAACTGCAAAACAGTACCTTGTTTTTAATGATGATGTAGATTTATATCAGGATCAGAGTACAAATGGCTTTGTTAGAAAATACTATTATAGTGATATAACGGCAGGAGATTATTCTAAATTTACGCCAATGGGTGGAGAATACTATGTACTTTTCATGTATAACCCCGACCTTGAAAGTGTAACCTTTGAAGATGGTAGTGTAGAAAATTTCCCTGACAGGATGTTTGAGGGATGCCGTAATCTGACAAAAGTTGAATTCAAAGGTAATATTTCAAATATTGGTAATCTTCCGTTTTATATGCCTGATACGGAGTGTGATGGTACAAAATTTGTGAAATATGCTGAGGACACCTTTGATCATAAGGGTCCGGGTGGAAAATCAGATAAAGAAAATAAATCGCATCTTGAGAACATTATTTTTTCTTCGCAAGAAGGCGATAAGGGTTCAAAAGATGATGAGGCATATTCTGTAACTGGTGGAATCATAAAGAGTAATAATGGAAGCCGGACTAAGGTTGTACAGATTGCGCCAAGTAGAGGGGACATTCTTAACGAAAACGATGAAACCATAGAGTATTATTTTGGTTCACCTTTTATTAGTGATTCAGAACTGAGTAATGTAGATGATTACGCAATTTACGCTGCAAGGGATTGCGATGCATTAGAAAGGGTGACTTTCCCAGAGAATGGATGTGATATTTCGTATGGTTGTTTTAGAGATTGTGATTTACTTGAAAAGGTAAATATGCCCAATCAGCTTATTGCGGTAAAGGATATGGCGTTTGCTGATATAAGCACACCTATGGAAGTTAAATTCCCGTGCGATGTTGCAACTCTAGCAAATGATGCTTTTAAACCTGCGGCTGACAGTTTGAAATCGTATCCTTCTGTGACGTTTAAAGCAAATGATGCAAGAGGAGTGTATGAAAAGTTTAAAGATGAGAATCCATATAAGAATATAAAAGCTGTTGATCCATTGCCTAAATCCATTAATATAACTTATACAGGAGGTCTTGATACAACATATACACCTGAAACTATTCCTACGGATGAAAATGATATGTATCCGAAGGCAAGTTCGTATTACAGTAAATTGAAGAAACTTCCCCAATATAATAATATCACTCCGACTTCGCTGGATTGGAAAGGATGGGAAGATCAGCCGGATGGCAGCAAAAAAGCAGTCACAGCTGAAGATACGCTTAGCTATAATGCAACTTTTGAACCCATTTTTAAATCTGATACATATACATTGACATATTATTATGAATCACGAGTAAGGAACGGAAGAAAGTTTAAAACTGTAGAAATTGGTAAAAATGAAATTTACACCGATGAGTGGGTTGCCTCTTTAGGAATACCAACAGATTTTCCGGACGATGTTGACAGTAGTATTATTTGGGTTTATGACTCGATGGAAAATGAGCCTACCCGAGGCAGTTATGTGTCAAAAGATTATGATGATATAACAATCGTATATCATAAGAAGCCTAATTCGACAACTGGTTCATCGGGTAGTACTTCAACAACATCCTCAACCGGCGGAGGAACAACTTCAAAGAGCTCCAGCTCATCTAAGAGCAGCTCATCAAGCAGTAAATCGTCATCATCATCATCGAGCTCCTCTGCTTATCCGGTATATGTGAACAGCCAGGATACTTACGCTGGAGGATCGGCACCTTATGTTACGGGTGCAGGCTCGACAGTTTATATCGATGAAGGTTCGGGAGGCTCAGGCAGTGGATCAGGCGGATCCGGCGGTGGAAGCAAGGGCAGCGGAAATGCATCCGTTATCTCTACTACCGGCGGAATAAGTGATACAGGTAAGATAAGCGCAACTGTTAACGGATCGAGCGACAACTATGTCATCAAGATCACGCAGACACAGGAAGCAGATGAAATGGGTGTTGCCGCGCTTCATAACAAGTACGGCGATGACATCACTCCTATCAGATACCTTGCGTTTGATATATCGCTTTATGATTCGACGGGTACGAACAAGATCAGTCCTGTTCCCGAGGGTGTGAGCGTAACGATCACAATGCCTATCCCCGATGATCTTGCGATCTACGGCGGTAATGCAAAGATAGCATGTACAACGGGCGGAGTGCTTGATGTCATGACTCCGAGATTTACGGTCATTAACGGTGTGCCCTGCATGTCATATACATGTACACACTTCTCGCCTTACATGGTATGGGTAGATACTGCAAACCTTACCGAAGCCGGCATAATGGATGCTACACCGAAGACGGCAGACGGTATCCATCCGAAGTGGTTCCTGTGCTTCGGACTGGCGGCGATCGCGATCGTTATGTTCCTGAAGAAGGATCCTGAAGAGTACTTAAAGAAGAAAGCAGCCTGAATATATGGGTAAGATCATTCGAAGGGTCATCGCAGTTCTTCTGTGTGCGACCGCAGTAGTTCTTGCGGTCCTGCCCGCAGGAGAGGCAGATGCCACATCGGTTCACGGTGATTATGAATATGACGGAGCTACGGCTGCCAAGTATTTGGGAGACGACACTGAAGTAACCCTTCCGGCATGGATCAACCGCGTCGGCAAAGAGGCTTTTAATGACTATGACAAGATGACTAAACTTGTCATGACTGATACCGTTACAACGGTTGATTTCGGTGCATTTTCAAACTGTGACAACCTGCAGACTGTCAGAATGTCCGAAAGCGTCAGAACACTTGGTTCTGCCGCTTTTTCGGGTTGTAAGAGCCTGTATTCCGTAAGCATCCCGAGAACTGTAAGGGATATCGGCTCGGGTGTGTTTGCCGGATGTACTTCACTTGCAAATGTTCCCGTTGCCGCAACGAATGAAAACTACACGAGCTATGACGGTGCGATATACACATCCGACGGTAAGAAGCTTGTCCAGTATCTTGCCGGCCGTCCTTCAACAACATATCAGATGCCGAGAACCGTACGCGAGATAGAAGAGTACGCTTTCTGGGGTGCCAACAATCTCGCAAAGCTTTCTATAACACCGGGCGTCAGGGAGATCCCCGAATATGCTTTTTCAAACTGCAGGGGTCTTCAGCATGTAACACTTCCCAATACGGTGCAGTCCATATTCGCATATGCGTTCCAGGACTGCGACAGCCTTTCCTACATTAACATTCCCGATTCGATCGGTTATATTGACGACCGTGCATTTGCAAACACAAAGGGCACGATCCTTCGTTTTGTTGATTCAAACGGAAACGTCGTAAAATCATTCAACTCCGAGGATGTTGACAAATACGGAAGCGGCACCGGGGGTGCAAGCTCTGTTTCAAAGCCTGATTATTCCGCAAACGCAGCTGAAGAGGCCAATTCGCAGAATAATGTAAACAACTTAAATGGGTCTGCAAACACTACTGCAACACCGACAACTACTCCTGCTGACAACGGATCCACAACCGCAGCCGGAGTTGGAGACGGAACCGGAGCTGGTGAGGCAGGACAGAACTCTCAGGGTGATCAAAGCAATCAGACTAACCAGAATAATCAGAACAATTCAAACACATCCATTGTAAACAGCAACGGATCAACTACATATTACGAGGATGGAACGACATCAACAGGCAGTGGATTTGATCCTACCGATGTGACTCCGCTTGATGAAGGAGATGTACCAGATAACGGTTCGGCAAGCGCGCAGTCCGGAGCGGCTCCCGGTTATCAGGAGACGACAGCACCTTCCAATATCATTGATAAGGAACACACTTACAACAACGGATATTACAAGGCAAGTGACAGCGGCAGCAATCCGTGGGATACGCAGATCGAATACAGGGACTACGAGAATAATCTGAGTCAGTCCGATCTGGGCGCAGGAAAGATAGTCGGCGGTGTTGCAGTACTTCGTATGTCGAGCAAAGTTCCGGTAAAGGGCTTTAACTTCGAGAATGCCGAGTATGAGGACACGTACACCGAAACCGCTGCAAAGCCCGAGAGAAAGTCAGATGATGATATCCTCGGTGATGTTTATGCATCATATTCCGGTGAGAACAGTTCCGTCTCAATCCCTTCAGGTGTAAAAAAGATCGGTGACCGTGCGTTCTATAAGAACACAAACCTTCAGGAAGTTGAGATCCCGAACAGTGTCAAGGAGATCGGAGAGTTTGCATTTGCAAGATCCGGAATTTCTTCCGTTGATATCCCGAACGGTGTCACGAGCATAGACTACGCTGCATTTTATAAATGTCCGAACCTTTCATATGTCAACATTCCTGACAGCGTTTCAAGTATCGCTCTCGGTGCGTTTGACAACACGCCGTTCATTGAGAACTTTAAGAATACAAAAGACGGAAATGATTTTCTCGTAGTGGGTGATGGGATTCTGTTGTCGTACAAGGGACATGATAAGAAGATTACGATCCCTGAAAACATCAAACATATAGCACCGTCAGCGTTTGTGAGAAACCACAGTCTTGAGAGCGTTATCATTCCCGGAAATGTCAGTGATATCGGAGAAGAAGCGTTCTGTGACTGCACCAATCTCAAGGAACTAGTGATGGCTGAGGGCGTGAGAAACATTGCCGACAGGGCGTTTAAGAACTCTGATCTTACAGCCGTCTATATTCCCGATTCTGTAGAAGGTATCGGACTGTCCGCATTTGATAACGGTGGAAAGCTTGAGAGTGTTGTGTTCATGGGAGATAATGTCCCGAACGTTACGTATAATGACAGCGCTACGAGACTCTCGGCCAAGAACCTGAGAACAGGTGCTTTTGAGGGGGCAAAATATGCGATAGTCGGTGCTAACTGTGATCTCAATGCCGGAACGATGTTTAACCCGAGATTTTACGGATTTGACGGTGAAGTATATTCGATCAATCCTGCAGACAAGCAGATGCTTGTTCTTGAACGCGTTTTGACTCCGCCCGATGTAAACGGAAATGTCGTGATCGACCAGATTGTCAATATCGCAGGCGATACATATACTGTAGGACAGGTTAAGAGTGATGCGTTCGATCACTACAGAAACTGGAATGAATACTATGACAACAGGCCGACGAATGTATCGGTAAACGGTGAGCAGAGCGGTGAGCTTGTGTCGCTCCTTGACGATGTCAATTCCAATATCGTGGCAAATGCCGAAGCAGAAGACTTAGAACCTCAGGTTAAGAGCAATATCACTATCACTGCAGACGGAAAGCGTATCCCGACAAGAGGAAGTGCATATGCGAACATTCCAGGAGATGATGATAAATACTCGCTCAATATTACCGAGGATGATTCGGCTTCAAAAAACATAAATGCCGCATTCATGCACAGCGAAGGAAAGGTTCCCGACGATTATGTGCCGCTTTCCATAGATCTTTATGATAAGAGCGGAACCGTTCCGATACACAAGCTTGGCAATTCCAAGATGGAAGTGTCGCTTCCTCTGCCGACCGGTATGGAGAACGATCCGGGTGTTGGCATCGCAAGCCTTGATGACAACGGACTTCTTGAACCGCTTTCCAGCGAGATAGTTGATGAGTCAGACGGTAAGAACATCAAGTTCATAACCGGACACTGTAGCACATACGTTATCTATTCAAGGTCTTCACGTAAAACTACGGTTGATGAGAACGGAAATATTCTTGAGAGTGTTGATGAAGAAGGTGCGGCAGGCCCTGGCTTTACGATGGGCGGTACATGGCAGACTCTTAACAAAAAGGTATATGGACCTGTTTCACCCAAATGGTTTATAATAATTATCCTGATGGCACTTGCCGGAATCCTTGTCCTGTACAGGCCGTCGAAGAAAAAATGACTGAAAGGTAAAGACTGTAATGGAAAAGATTGAAATGATCACTCCGCTCGTTGAGATGGACGGAGACGAGATGACAAGGGTTTTGTGGCAGATGATCAAGGATGAGCTGTTGGAGCCGTTCATCGATCTGAAGACAGAGTATTATGACCTCGGACTCAAGCACAGAAATGAGACTGACGATCAGGTTACGATAGATTCCGCACATGCAACGCTTAAGCACGGTGTTGCGGTAAAGTGTGCGACGATCACACCGAATGCCGCAAGGGTTGAAGAGTACGGTCTTAAGAAGATGTACAAGAGCCCAAACGGTACGATAAGAGGCATCCTTAACGGAACGGTTTTTCGTACACCCATTATAGTTAAAGGTATCACGCCTTGTGTTAAGAACTGGAAAGAGCCGATCACGATCGCAAGGCACGCATACGGTGATGTTTATCAGAACGTAGAGGCAAAGCTTTCTGCAGGCGACAAGGCGGAACTTCTTATTACCAAAGCAGACGGTACGACGGAAAAAAAGCTCATACATGATTTTGGCAAAGGTGCCGGTATCGTTCAGTCACAGCACAACGTGAACGATTCGATAACGAGCTTTGCAAGAAGCTGCTTCAACTATGCGCTAGATCAGAAGAAGGATCTGTGGTTCGGAGCAAAGGACACTATCAGCAAACAGTATGACCATACGTTCAAGGATATCTTTAATGAGATATTTGAGAAGGAATATAAAGAGAAGTTTGAACTTGCCCAGATCGAGTATTTCTACTCACTCATCGATGATATTGTCGCACGTATCATGAAGTCGAAAGGCGGCATGATCTGGGCGTGCAAGAACTATGACGGGGATGTCATGTCCGATATGATCAGTTCTGCGTTCGGCTCACTTGCGATGATGACATCTGTTCTCGTGTCACCTTCGGGTGTTTACGAGTACGAAGCTGCTCACGGAACTGTCCAGAGACATTATTACAATCATTTGAAAGGCGAGGAGACGAGTACAAATTCGGTCGCAACAATCTTTGCATGGACAGGTGCTCTCAGAAAGCGCGGTCAGCTTGATGATATCCCTCAGCTTGTAAAGTTTGCGGACAAGCTTGAACTTGCGACAAAGCAGACGATCGAAGAAGGTAAGATGACCAAGGACCTAGCGCTCATCACATCCATGACGGAAACGGTAACACTCAATTCACATGATTTTATTGTTGCTGTCAGGAAGAAACTGGAAACTCTCATATAATGGATAATATAAATATATCGCAGGCGGTCATCAAAAGGCTTCCGCGCTACTACAGATATCTGGGTGAACTTGCCGATGAAGGTGTGGACAGGATCAGTTCGCGCGAACTGAGCGAGCTCATGCATGTCACGGCTTCGCAGATCAGGCAGGATCTTAATCATTTCGGCGGATTCGGGCAGCAGGGATACGGCTACAACGTAGTGAATCTCTATGAAGAGATCGGAAAGATACTCGGCCTTGATAAAAATCATAAGCTCGTCGTTATAGGTGCCGGACATCTCGGACAGGCACTCTCAAACTATGTGAACTTTGAAAGACGCGGCTTTCATATCCTCGGGATCTTTGATAAGAATCCTGAACTGGTCGGGATGAAGATCAGGGGAGTTGCGGTAAGCCCCATGGAGGAACTTGAGGACTTCATAAAGAGCCGCGAGATAGATATCGCAGTGCTTACGATCCCGAAAACAAGCGCGCTTGCTGTTGCCGAAACGCTTGTAAAATATAACATCAAGGCGATCTGGAACTTCGCCCACGTTGATCTTCCGGTTCCCGATGATGTCATAGTTGAGAACGTCCACCTGTCGGAAAGCCTGATGAGGCTGTCATATAATCTATCAAGGAGATAAGGCATATGTCTGCTGATAGGGAAAAATTCAACAATGCCATAGGTACTGTCAAGATCCCCATTCTTATACTCGATAACAAATGGCACAGGATCTTCGGTAAGATGAATCCTACCGATGAGATCAAGGAACTCGAGAAGGAACTGTCCGAACTCCTCAAGCGCCAGGGAAAGCTTGTCAATGAGAATAAGGATCTGAAGAAGATCAAGAGCAATCTGATGAGTGAGATCGTATCAAACATTGATGGTGTTGATACGAGAGACAGTGACGAGACTGTTGATAAGAAGCTTAATGACAACAAGCGCCTGATAAATGATGTCAACGAGAAGCTTGATAATAACGAGGAGGAACTTAAGGATCTTCCGCGAGAGATAGACGGTGTGAACAAAAAGCTGATGCTTGCCACGATGGATCTGTGTTATGAACGGCTTCAGAGCAACACGGTTGAGATCGAGGAGATCGCTGAGTGGGTTAAGGATATAAGGGTCCAGCTCAAAAAGAATCTTGTAAAGAAGCAGGACAAAGAACTGTATAATGCCGAGCTTTACTCGTATATGCATGACATTTTCGGACCGGTCGTCATGGAACTGTTCGATATGAAGTATGTTCCTACGATTCACAAGGCTCCGGAGCTGAAAACACCCGCTAATGAGAAAGAGAATAAGGGAGAAGAGAACAAAGAATAGTTTTTGACCTTCCCTTATATAAATGTTACAATATCATTTTGGAAAAATACGGTTTTGAAAGGTAAAAGGAGTTTTTATGTCAGGACATTCGAAATTTGCAAATATTAAACATAAAAAGGAAAAGAACGATGCCGCAAAGGGCAAGATCTTTACGATAATCGGACGTGAGATCGCGGTTGCGGTAAAAGAAGGCGGCCCCGACCCTAACAATAACTTCAAGCTTGCCGCTGTCATCGCAAAGGCAAAGGCAAACAACATGCCCAACGATACGATCAACAACGGTATTAAGAAGGCTGCAGGCGATACGAACAGCGTAAACTACAAGCAGTTTACTTATGAAGGATATGGCCCCAACGGTATCGCGATTATTGTTGAGACGCTTACAGACAATGCGAACAGGACTGCTGCCAATGTCAGAAGTGCGTTCACAAAAGGTAACGGATCTATAGGTGCACAGGGCTGTGTATCGTTTATGTTTGACAGAAAAGGACAGATCATCATCGACAAGGAAGAGTGTGATACTGATCCCGACGAGCTTATGATGATGGCCCTTGATGCCGGAGCGGATGATTTTAGCGAAGAGGATGACAGCTTCGAGATACTGACAGATCCGGACTCGTGCGAGAGTGTCAGAAAAGCACTTGAGGATGCGGGTATTAAGATGGTATCCGCCGAGGTTACGATGATCCCTCAGAACTACGTCAGCGTGACTGATGAAGAGGCACTTAAGAATCTTAACCGTACACTTGATCTTCTTGATGAGGATGATGATGTACAGGCTGTTTATACTAACCTTGAGGAATAAACATTCAGGTGGAAAAACAAAAAGTTGATCCAATTTTACTGGTCTCCGCCGCTGTTGCGCTTTTGGTAACGGTTTATGTATTCTACATCACCGTTTTTGAACAGATCATCAGCCAGAATCAGGGATATTTCTATGCAGTGATCTTCGGATTCATCCTGCTCGTACTGTTCCTTCTGTGCAATCTGTTCACAAAGCTCATTGCTATATCGGTCGGTGAGCAGCGGAGCTCTTACAGAAGATTAATAGTTGCGATCGGTCTTGTTGTGGTCGCAGCTTTGTTTCTTGTTACGAGAATGCGTTATTCAACGCAGCTTTATCCCGGTGAATCTCCGATATACAGAGGCGCAGTCGCTATGGCTGACGGTACTTATTCGCAGAGCCGTGACCTTGTTGAAGCCGCAAATGCAAATCCCGGACATTATCTGTATTCTCTTGTCCTGTCGATCCTGTTCAGGATCGTTGAGCCCGGAAGCAAGCCGTTTCTGTGGACCAATGCGTTCTTTATCATCCTGTGCGGATATCTGACATATAAGATCGTTACAAAGTTTACGAATTCTCTCTGCGGTCTGTTTGCCGCAGTTCTCTGTGCTTTTATCCCTTCACAGACATTTGCCGTTTATTCGATGACTTCCGAACCGATGGTAGCAGCTATATTCCTTGGCTCGGTTCTGTCGATGATATCGCTTTATTCGTATAACAAGCATATCCAGGAAGTTGAAGAAGATAAGCGGGAATTTGCCGGAATTCTGTACACAATAATAGGAAGTATCCTTGTCGGACTTCTTATATTTGTTGAGCCTTTCATGATAATCCCGATGGCTCTTGTTGTTCTTGTAGGAAGTATTTCACGTAAGGCCAAGGCACTTAACATGCTGCTCGCGTTTGCGATCGGTATAGTCCTGATGGTTCTTCTGTGCTTTGTCAAGTCAGCGCATATGGACGTTCCGTTCTCGGATGTCATGGTATCCGAAGTTTCGGCGTTTGATCCTTCGACTAACAGAAATACCGGAGAAGAGCAGAGCTTCGGTGATGTTTACCACGAGTTCAATGTTGATCTTTCATCAACTGATAAGAATATAACAGATAACTATATGTTCATATCTGATTCGACAGGGGCCGGCGCATATACCGAAATGAGCGTTTCATGGGTCATCGTGCTCAACCAGATCATGTACATGTTTGTCCTGATGATGACGATCAGCTGTATGATTCTGGCCGTCAAGGAGCAGAAGGACTATGTCGTGGCCATAAGTGCGCTTATAGTCGGGTCCGTTATCATGCTTCTGTTCCAGCAGAACAGGGATAATCAGAAGTTCCTTGTGATCACTGTGTTTGTGATCGCATCGGCAACCGGTATCCACTATCTGTATCTGGACCATCATCCTGAACTTAAGGTCGGTATCAATGCACTTGATGCTCTTGAGAAGACCGGCAGAAAAGAGATCGCAGCGGCGACAAGGAGTAACCTTAAGAATGCGGCACGCATGAGCGAGGATGATTTTGTCAGACGTGCACGAGCTCTTATCTTTGTCGGAAACGACGAGGAACTGTATCATCAGATCAAGGAAGAAGAGCACCAGAAGGCACTTGACCGGTCGGAGAGCAGGATTTCGCGAGAAGAATCGTTTGACGATTATGATGATGATTTCTTCCTTGACAGTGAAGATAATGCTGAACTTGAGGTCAAGGTCACGACTGTTGCTCCTGACGGTATCAGGCAGACTGTCGGCGGTGACGCATACCAGCCGAATGCTGAGATGCATGAGAGTGCAAGCAAGGCATTTAATAATACGACCGTTCCTGCATGGAAGCGTCCCGAGAAGTTCGGTGATGAGGAAATGTTTGATGAAGACGATGTCGAACTGTCGAAGCTTCACTCATCGTTCGAAGGAAGAGATGCGCTTGAGGCTAATGCCGGAATAACTACATCTGAGCCTGAGCCTGAGGTTGAGAAACTTAACAGGAAGACTAAAAAGATCGCGGTTGCACCTGTTTCAAAGAAGAAACAGGATATGGTCTATAAAGAGGAAGATGAGGTTAAACCTGCACCCAAGCCTGAGAAGGCTAAGAAGGAAGCACCTCCGAAACCGGCAAAACCTGTTTCAACAGCCACTCATACGATGTCAGGCGGTAAGGCTGTAAGACGAATCAAGACTGTCGGCGCCGGCGGAGTATCTGCGACACAGGTAGTCAGTGCACCTGCAAAGAAGGCTGCTCCTGCAGAGCCTGCACCGGGCAAGCCGATACATAATCCTCTTCCCGTTCCCGAGAAGAAGGCCCACAAGCCGATCGATTACGATCAGAAGATCACAAAATCTTCGGATGATGACTGGGACTTCGATGTTGATGTAAGCGATGATGACGACTGGGACGTTTAACGGTCATTACATTTGTTTGACAAAAGTGTGTCCATTTAATATAATTACGTGGACTTATTGAGAGTCGCGCATTAGATTACCAAAGGAGACTCGCCCATTTGAATTCGACTTCGTCGAATGGGGGCTCGTCGTGTAGTAAGGAATCCTCCCAATTTGCTCCGCAAATCGGGTCCCTCCTTACAACCTATGCTTCCGTGGCTCAGTTGGTAGAGCAACGCATTCGTAATGCGTAGGTCGCCGGTTCGAGTCCGGCCGGGAGCTCTTGTTTTATAACAGGGGTATGCAGTAGCGAAACAAGGGGACGGTTCTGCGATACGGTACCGTATCACAGAACCGTCCCCTTGTTACACAAATTTCAGGAGATCACAGTATGGCTCAGCTCTGGGGCGGAAGATTCACAAAGGAAACAGACAAAGCGGTGTATGATTTTAACGCCTCCATAAGGTTTGATCAGAGACTTCTTGATGCGGATATCAAGGGGTCTGTAGCGCATGTCAATATGCTGTGTGCTGTCGGGATCATTACAGAGGATGAGAAGACTGCGATTATCAGAGGCCTAGAGGGGATCCTGTCCGACACAAGATCCGGAAAGCTTGAGATCACTGATGATTACGAGGATGTCCACAGCTTTGTTGAAGCCAATCTTATAGACAGGATCGGGGATGCCGGCAAGAAGATGCATACCGGAAGAAGCCGTAACGATCAGGTCGCTCTTGATATGAGGCTTTACACAAGAGACGATATTACGGCAATGAAGGGTAATCTTATCTCGCTTCTTAATGTGATCCTTTCTATCATCGAGAACAACAAAGATACTTACATGCCAGGATTTACGCATCTTCAGAAGGCTCAGCCCGTAACACTTGCGCATCATTTTTCATCTTACTTTGAGATGTTCAGAAGAGATCACGACAGGCTTTGCGATATTTTTGACAGAATGAATTACTGCCCGCTCGGTGCAGGAGCACTTGCCGGAACAACATATCCGCTTGACCGTGAAATGGTCGCAAAGGAGCTTGATTTTAAGGGTGCTACGGCAAGCTCGATGGATTCGGTTTCCGACCGGGATTATCTTATTGAGTATCTGTCGGCGCTTTCGATCATCATGATGCATCTGTCGAGGCTTTCGGAGGAGATAATCATCTGGAACAGCAACGAATACAGATTTGTAAACATTGATGATTCGTTTGCAACAGGATCGAGCATAATGCCCCAGAAGAAGAATCCCGATATCGCCGAGCTTACACGAGGCAAGACAGGACGTGTCTACGGGGATCTGATGTCACTTCTGACTGTCATGAAGGGCATTCCGCTAGCATACAACAAGGATATGCAGGAGGATAAGGAGGCAGCATTTGATGCGATGGATACCGTCGCAGACTGTGTGTTTATCTTTGCCAGGATGCTCGAAACAATGACATTTAACAATGATGTTATGAAGAAAAGCGCCATGAACGGGTTTACAAATGCTACCGACGCAGCGGATTATCTTGTCGGCAAGGGCGTTCCGTTCAGAGACGCACATGGTATTATCGGTCAGATTGTGGTATACTGTGACAAAAATTCAAAGTCTATTGAGGATTGCAGCCTTGATGAGCTGAGAAAGATAAGCGATAAGTTTGATGAGGATATATATCCCGCGATAAGTCTTGAAACATGTGTCGAAAAGAGACTTACAAAGGGCGGACCGTCAAAACAGGCGATCGAAGAGTTCATCAAAGGCGCAAAAGAGTATCTGAGGAGATGATATTATGAGTGAGAAATTACAGGTTGGAATTCTTGGCGGAACCGGAATGGTAGGACAGAGATTCATCTCTCTTCTTGAAAACCATCCCTGGTTTGAGGTTAAGGTGATAGCGGCTTCACCCAGAAGCGCAGGCAAGACATATAAAGAGGCAGTCGGTGACCGCTGGAAGATGAAGACACCGATGCCTGAATCGGTCAAGGATATTGTCGTAATGAACGTTAACGAAGTTGAGAAGGTTGCCTCTGAAGTTGATTTCGTGTTCTCAGCCGTTGATATGACAAAGGATGAGATCCGCGCTATCGAAGAGGAATACGCAAAGACCGAGACACCTGTTGTTTCAAACAACAGCGCACATCGCTGGACACCCGATGTTCCGATGATCGTTCCGGAACTTAACGCTGAGCATATTGAAGTCATTGAATCGCAGAGAAAGAGACTCGGAACCAAGAAAGGTTTCATCTGCGTAAAGCCTAACTGCTCGATCCAGAGCTATACTCCCTGCCTTGTTGCATGGAAGGAATTCGAGCCTTATGAAGTAGTGGCTTCTACATATCAGGCTATTTCGGGAGCAGGCAAGACATTCAAGGACTGGCCCGAGATGGTTGAAAATGTTATCCCCTATATCGGAGGAGAAGAGGAAAAATCAGAGCAGGAGCCTCTGCGCATATTCGGTAAGGTTGAGAACGGCCAGATCGTTAAGGCATCGGAACCCGTGATAACTTGCCAGTGCATCAGGATCCCTGTTCTTGACGGACATACGGCTTCTGTATTTGTTAAGTTCAGGAAGAAACCCACAAAAGAACAGCTTATCGAAAAACTTGTCAATTTCTCGGGTGAGCCCCAGAAACTGAATCTTCCTTCTGCTCCGAAACAGTTCATAAGATATATGGAAGAGGATAACAGGCCTCAGGTTAAGCTTGACGTTGACTTCGAGAATGGTATGGGCATTTCGATAGGACGTCTTCGCGAGGATACGGTCTATGATTATAAGTTTGTAGGACTGTCACACAATACGGTCCGCGGCGCAGCAGGTGGTGCTGTTCTTTGCGCTGAGCTTCTGAAGGCTAAAGGCTACATTACGAAGAAATAAACCAAGAGAGTAACATCAGTGGAAGATTTAAAGTATCAGATAGATCTGCTTACAGCATTAAATGAGAGACTGCTTGCAAGTGAAAAGATGTACCGGCACATTGCGGAATGTTCCGGCACTCTTTTCATGTATTTTGATTACAAGTGTACTCCTACGAAGGTAGATCTGGTAGGTCCGTGGGATGACAAGGTCGGCGAGAAGATCGCCAATCATCCTTACGACGAATCTTATATGCTGAATCTGTTATTTGATGAGGACCAGGATAAGTTCAGGATACATATGCTTGAACTTGAAAGAGAAGGTCTTGAATCAGATACGGTCGAGGTCAGGAGCCGAAATAAACGCTACTGGCTGTCGTGCTTTGCGAACGTGACCTATGATGAAGATCATAATCCCGTCGAGAAGATCATATCGATCAAAGATATCACCAAGATCAAAATGAACTCCGAAGAGCTTGAGTATCTTGCGTTTTACGATTCTCTTACAGGAGTATATAACAGAAATTATTTTGTCAGGAAGTTCCGCGACATGTGCGAGAAGGCCGACAGTGAGAAGGTCAGCGTTGAGATCATGTTCGTGGATATCGATGATTTTAAAAAGATCAATGATTCGATAGGCCTGCTGTTCGGTGATGAGCTTGTTCAGGAGTTCGGACAGTATCTTAAAGGATTTAACGGTGAAGATGTCAATGTCGGACGTTTCGGCAGCGATGTGTTTGTAATAGCGATATATAATCCGTGCGGTCAGAGAAGCAGTGATGTGATCTACCGCAAGATACAGGAAAGACTGCGTCATCCGTTCACGCTTACAAACAAGACAGAGATGATGTTCACTGTATCTGTCGGAGTTGCCGAATATCCCGATGCCGGAAGGACTGCGCTTGAAGTCATCAAGAATGCAGAGATCGTACTTTACAAGGCAAAAGAGCGCGGCAAGAACGGCATCCAGTATTTCGAACTTGATATACTTAACAAATTCATCAAGAACATTTCTGTTGAAAAGCAGTTAAAGGAAGCGATCGAAACAGAAGGCTTCCAGCTTTACTACCAGCCGCAGTATTATGCGGCAAGCGGTAATCTTCGCGGAGCCGAGGCTCTTATCAGATGGCCCGATCCCGAAGGTAACGGCTTTATCACGTCGCCCGGCGAGTTCATACCGATCGCCGAGAAGAACGGCGCGATCATCCCGATTGGTAATTTTGTCACCAAGGAAGCACTCAGAACGCTTTCTGACTGGCGTAACAAATACCATATCCCGATGATACTATCGATCAATATATCGGCAGTTGCTCTCGAAAAAGAGAACTTTGTCGATAATATATCGCATGCCATTAATCTGTACGGTATCAATCCCGAGACGATAGAACTCGAGATCACTGAGTCGGTGTTTATCAACAATTTCGAGGATGTCATTGATAAGATCAAAACGCTCAGAGGACTCGGAATGCGAGTCAGCCTTGATGATTTCGGAACAGGTTATTCATCGCTTTCATACCTCAAGCAGCTTCCGATCGATACTATCAAGATCGACCGCTCATTCATAGAGACCGCCGTCAAGGACGACAGTTCATCGATCATTTATGAGAGCGTCATTCAGATGTCCAAGAAGCTCGGATTTGAAACGGTTGCGGAAGGTGTCGAGACAAAAGAACAGTTCAATTACCTTCGCGAGAAGAATATAGATATCATACAGGGCTACCTTCTCGGCAAGCCCATCAGCAAAGTTGAGTTTGAGAAACTTCTTATCAGACAGGTTCCTTAATTAATGTACAGGCAATCCGATCTTAAGTATCTACAGGATATCTTTGACAGAAGATCAAACGATATCGCCGTTCTTTACGGAAATCGCACGTCAGGTCTTGCACAGATTCTGTCTGATTTTATCAAGGATAAAGAGTGCCTTTACTACAGGGCATCATCGGTAAATGACCGCATGCAGAGGCAGCTCTTTGCCGCGGAACTTCACGAACAGACCAGATCACCGATCTTTCCCGATGACGATTACGACAGACTCATAAGCAGTTATATCAACGAAAACTTCGACAGAAAAAGACTGATAGTTTTCGATGACTTTATCCCTCTTATCAGGGGAAATCCCACTTTCATAAACTTTCTTTCAGGACTTCTGTTTCAGAAGAGTACTCCCGGTGCGGCTATGATACTTCTCGTTTGCGATGATATCAACTGGGTCGAGAACGATATGGTGCGCATAGTCGGACGAAAATCATCGGAGATATCCGGTGTCGTAAAGCTTCATGAATATTCGGCAACAGAGATACGGGAAGTATTTCCCCAGATGCCTTTATCGGAATTGATGGGGATATATTCATTCCTCGGTGGTATGAGCGGCGTTTATGATGACATTACCGACAAAACAACGGTAAAGGATGTCATTACTGCATCTCTTGAGAGATGGCGTGCGGATGATTTTAACCCCGATTCGTTCCTGCCTTCGGATATCAGAGAGCCGGTGCTGTACAATACTATACTTTGCGGTATAGCAACGGGCTCGTCAAAGCTCAATGACCTTCATAACCTGACCGGTATAGACAGGGCAAAGCTTTCCGTCTATATAAAACATCTTATAAACTGCGGTATTGTTGAAAAAGCGGTCAGTGCCGATGTCGGAGACAGTTCTGGAACGCAGAAGGGAAAATACATGATCAGTGACCGGTATACGCTCTTTTATTACCGGTATGTGTTCAGCCGTCTTTCGTCGCTTAAAATGCTCGGATCCGAGAGGTTTTACAGGAAATACATTGACCATGAGCGTATTTCTTTTGTGGAAGAGTATTATCCCATCTTCTGTATGGAGCATGTTAAATGGCTGATGGAACATAATATGCTCAATTTCAGGGTTTCATCCATCGAGAAGTACTATGATAAGAACGATGCGATAGACTTTGTCGTTGTTGCTGCCGGCGGAAGTGTCATCGCGTGTGCATGCAGATATGCACCGCCGCATATGAGCCATAAGACTCTTGAAGACGTGAAGACATCTGTCAGGAAGAACAAGTTAAACTGTGATAATATCTGGCTGTTCTCCGCAGGCGGGTTTGACCAGAAACTTACCATGTCGGCGAGCGTTACTCCGGGAGTCAGACTGATAGACGGAGCAGACCAAAGGTTGCGTTGACACTTTGATTGTATAATGATAAATTATATAAGTCGTTTTAAGGTTTACAGACAAATCGGAGGTATATTATGAAAAAGTTACTGGTTTCAATTCTTGCAGTAAGTGCGATGATGACACTTTGCGCATGTGGCGCATCATCCTCAAATAAGCTTGTAATGGCTACTAATGCTGCTTTTCCTCCTTATGAGTACATCGAGGGAAAAGAGATCGTAGGTATCGATGCGGAGATAGCAAAGCTTATCGCTGATGATCTCGGCAAGGAGCTCATCATTGAGGATATGGCATTTGATTCGATCATTGCTGCCGTTCAGTCGGGAAAGGCTGATATAGCCATGGCAGGAATGACTGTTACGGAAGACAGAAAGCAGAACATCAACTTCTCAGATCCTTATACAGAGGCTGCTCAGGTTATAGTAGTTAAGAATGATTCAACCGTTGCATCTCCTGATGATCTTGCAGGAAAGAGGATCGGTGTTCAGATCGGAACGACCGGTGATATCTATGCTGAGGACATCGAGAATGCCGAGATAGAGCGATATTCCAAGTATTTTGAAGCTATCAACGCACTTCTCCAGGACAAGATAGATGCCGTTATCGTTGACAGAGAACCCGGTAAAGTATTTGTAAGCGAAAATCCCGAGCTCAAGATGATCGACGAAGAGTTCACTGTAGAAGAATATGCTATCGGTGTTGCAAAAGAAAACACGGAACTTCTTGACCAGATCAATGCTTCACTCAAGAAGCTCAAGGATTCCGGCAAGATCGACGAGATCATTGGAAAGTATATCAAAGCCGAGTAATAATGAGCATTAAAGAGAATCTGTATCTCAATTTTATAAAGGATGACAGGTATATGTATCTGTTGTCCGGTCTTAAGAACACTTTACTCATCACGATCGTTGCGGTCGTGGTGGGTATTTTGCTTGGATTTCTTCTGGCATATATCCGTTCGACACATGACAAGACGGGTAAACTTAAGATACCGAATCTGATCGCGCATCTGTATATAACCGTGATACGCGGAACTCCCATGGTATTGCAGCTTCTGATCGTATACTTTGTTATATTCGCATCGGTTAACATACCGAAGATCATTGTTGCGTTCATCGCATTCGGACTTAATTCGGCTGCGTATGTTGCTGAGATCATAAGAGCCGGGATCATGTCGATAGACGAAGGACAGTTTGAAGCAGGAGCAAGTCTCGGGTTCTCCTATACGCAGACCATGCTTTATTTCATACTTCCTCAGGCGATAAAAAACGTTCTTCCCGCACTCGGAAACGAGATGATCGTGCTGCTGAAGGAGACATCGGTTGCCGGGTATATAGCGATGGATGATCTTACAAGGGGAGCAGATATAATCAGAAGCCAGACATATTCGGCATTTGTTCCGCTTCTTATGGCTGCGGCTATCTATCTGTTCTTCGTACTTATATTTGACAGACTCGTAAAGAAACTTGAAAGGAACTTAAAGAGCAGTGACCACTGAAACGACAAGCCCCCTCATAGAGGTAAGGCACCTGTTCAAGGAATTTAATAACAGCAGACACAGGGATCTGAAAGTTCTGTGTGACATAAACGTCAGCTTCAATAAAGGTGATGTCGCATTTATAGTGGGACCGAGCGGAGCCGGAAAGAGCACGTTCCTTCGCTGCCTTAACCGACTTGAGGAAGCCAGCAGCGGCGAGATCCTTTTTGAAGGAGTTAATATTCTTGATAAGAATGTTGATATCGACAGGCACAGGCAGAAGATGGGAATGGTATTTCAGCAGTTCAATCTGTTCCCGCATTTAAGTGTTTTGTCCAATCTTACTATAGGTCCGATCAAGCTTCAGGGCCTGTCGCAGGAAGAAGCTGAAGAGCGCGCAATGAAACTGTTAAAGCGTGTAAGGCTTGAAGACCGTGCAAGATCGTTTCCGAACCAGTTGTCCGGAGGTCAGAAACAGCGTATAGCTATAGCCCGATCCCTCTGTATGGAACCTGATGTAATGCTCTTTGATGAGCCTACGAGTGCGCTCGATCCCGAGATGGTCGGTGAAGTTCTTGAAGTTATGCGCGAACTTGCCGAAGATAAGATGACGATGATCGTCGTAACACACGAAATGGCGTTTGCAAGAGAGGTTGCAAATCGTATCCTGTTCATGGCGGATACAAATATACTTGAAGAAAACGATCCCGAAAACTTCTTCGAGCACCCGCAGAATGAACGTCTTAAAGCATTTCTCGAAAAAATGATTTGATATGTCCAAAAGCGTTTTTATAGCCGAAAAGCCAAGCGTTGCCAAACAGTTTGCCGAGGCTTTGAAGCTAAAGACAAGATCATATGACGGCTATCTGGAGTCGGAAAACTGCATCATCACCTGGTGCTTCGGACATCTCGTCACGATGAGTTATCCCGATGTCTATGACAGCAAATACAAGAAGTGGAGCTTTGCTACACTTCCTTTTTTGCCGTCCGAATACAGATACGAGGTCATAAAATCATCCGAAAAACAGTTTAATACCGTAAGCTCACTTTTAAACAGGGATGACGTTTCGACAATATATGTGTGCACCGACTCGGGAAGAGAAGGAGAATACATATACAGGCTTGTTGCTGCACAGGCACATGTAACGGGTAAAGAACAGAAACGCGTCTGGATCGATTCGCAGACGGAAGAAGCGATCAGAAACGGTATAAAGAACGCCAGGGATATATCAGAATACGATCATATAGCCGACAGCGCATATCTGCGCGCAAAGGAAGATTATCTGATGGGTATCAACTTTTCGCGTGCGCTTACTCTCAAATACGGCGATACGATGGCAAACTTTCTTGGAGAGAAATACTGCGTCGTTGCTGTCGGACGTGTTATGACATGTGTTCTCGGAATGGTCGTCAGGCGTGAGCGTGAGATAAGAACATTTGTCAAAACACCGTTTTACAGGGTTTTTGCGAACTGCAGGATAGGTGATGTTAAGATAAAGGCAGACTGGAGAGCTGTTGAGGGAAGCCGTTATTTCATGTCACCCAAACTTTACAAAGACAACGGATTTCTTGAGAAAGCCGATGCAGATGATTTTCTGAAAAGTATTGCAGAAGAGTCTCAGATGAAGGGGACCCTTAAGGAAATAGAGAAAAAGAAGGAGACGAAGAATCCGCCGTATCTGTATAATCTTACGGAACTGTCCGCGGACTGTTCGAAGTTCTTCAAGATCAGTCCTGCGGATACTCTTAACGTTGCACAGGAACTGTATGAGAAGAAGCTGACAACATACCCGAGAACTAATGCAAGAGTACTGTCGACTGCTGTTGCAAAAGAGATAGACAGGAACATAAAGGGCCTTACAAGGTATGGCGTTGTAGCAGATATTGCCGCCGATATCATTGAAAAGAAGTCATACGAGGGCATCGCAAAAACAAGATATGTGAACGATAAGATGATCGAGGACCATTATGCGATCATACCGACAGGGCAGGGATTCGAAGCATTAAAAAGCCTTTCCGATACCTCTGCAAAAATATACGAACTGATCGTCAGGCGTTTTCTCTCGATCTTTTATCCCGCAGCAGTTTACCAGAAGGTAAGGCTGACTTCGGAATTTGCGAATGAAGCCTTTATATCAAACTTTAAGGTGCTTGATAAAGAAGGATATATGGCCGTATCCCGACCGTCATACTGGAAGGATAAGGATTCCGCAAAGGAAGATAACGAAGACAAGGAAGGGGCCGATGAAGAAGAAGATATCGCGATAGATTCAGCATTTCTTGAAACACTGAAGAAGCTTAAGAAGGGTGCTGAAGTTGCCGCAGATGATTTTAACCTTAAGGAAGGTGAGACGAGCCCGCCGAAACGTTACACGACAGGAACAATGATGCTTGCCATGGAAAATGCAGGACAGCTTATCGAGGACGAAGAGCTCAGGGCTCAGATAAAGGGAAGCGGTATCGGAACAAGCGCCACACGTGCGGGAATACTTGAAAAGCTCGGGAAGATAAACTACCTGAAGATGAACAAAAAGACGCAGGTCATAACACCGGCGCAGCTGGGCGAGATGGTATATGATGTTGTGGATTCGTCGATCAGACCGCTCCTTGATCCCAAGCTTACGGCAAGCTGGGAGAAGGGATTGACGATGGTCGCGGATGGTGAGCTTCCTCCTGACGATTACATGACTAAGCTTAACGACTATGTTGCAAGGCGTACGAACCTTGTCAGGGATCTTGCCAATCAGTCGGCTATCCGTTCGATGTTTAACGAGTCGTCCCAGTATTATAAAACGGGCAAAAAAAGTAAATAATATATGGATTTTTTTACGCGTTTGTGAGAAAATATATAAGGTTTTCATTATATTCTGAAAGGAGTAATTCTGCATGGTTTATTCAAAAGAAGTTGAAGAAATGTGTCCGGTAGCGCAGGGCGTTCATCATGGCTGTGCTCCCATACCCGAAGAAGCAAAGTGGGTAAAAGCAAAAGAAGTTAAAGATATTTCCGGCTATACGCACGGTATCGGATGGTGTGCTCCCCAGCAGGGTGCCTGCAAGCTTTCCCTTAACGTAAAGGACGGAATCATCCAGGAAGCGCTTGTTGAGACTGTAGGATGCTCGGGAATGACACACTCTGCAGCTATGGCAGCTGAGATCCTTCCCGGACTTACTGTTATGGAAGCACTCAATACAGACCTTGTATGTGATGCGATCAATACTGCAATGAGAGAGCTGTTCCTCCAAATCGTTTACGGACGTTCACAGTCTGCATTCTCTGAGGACGGACTTGCTATCGGTGCAGGTCTTGAGGATCTCGGTAAGGGAATGCGTACAATGGTAGGTACAACATACGGTACGCTCAAGAAGGGTCCCAGATACCTTGAACTTACTGAAGGTTATATCACAGCGATCGCTCTTGATGAAGAGGATCTTATAATCGGTTACAAGTACGTTAACTTCGGAAGGATGATGGACTTCATAAAGGCCGGCGACGAGCCCGCAAAGGCTCTCGAGAAGGCAAGCGGACAGTATGGACGCGTTGCCGATGCGGTTAAGCTCATCGATCCCAGAACTGACAAAGAAGTAAAGTAAGGTAAGGAGGAAACGGAAAATGGCATTATTTGAATCATATGAAAGAAGAGAGCCCCAGATCCTTGCCAAGCTTAAGGAGTACGGGATCTCATCCATCGAAGAATGTAAAGAGATTTGTGATAAGGCCGGTATCGATGTATATCATCTTATCGAAGGAATTCAGCCCATCTGTTTTGAAAATGCTAAGTGGGCATACACTGTAGGCGCAGCTATTGCCATCAAGAAGGACTGCCGTAAGGCTGCTGATGCTGCAGCTGCTATCGGTGAAGGTCTTCAGGCTTTCTGTATTCCCGGTTCTGTTGCAGATACACGTAAGGTTGGCCTTGGCCACGGAAACCTTGGCAAGATGCTTCTTGAAGAGGAGACAGAGTGCTTTGCATTCCTTGCAGGACATGAGTCATTTGCAGCAGCTGAAGGTGCCATCGGTATCGCCGAGAAGGCTAACAAGGTTCGTAAGACACCTCTTCGCGTTATCCTTAACGGACTTGGTAAGGATGCAGCTCAGGTTATCTCACGTATAAACGGGTTCACATTTGTTGAGACAGAGTACGATCCTTACACGAACACTGTTAAGGAAGTATCCAAGAAGTGCTACAGCAAGGATCCTTCATCACCGCGTGCAAAGGTTAACTGCTACGGTGCAAACGATGTCTGTGAAGGTGTTGCTATCATGTGGAAGGAAAATGTTGACGTATCTATCACCGGTAACTCAACTAACCCGACACGTTTCCAGCATCCCGTTGCAGGAACATACAAGAAAGAGCGTAACGAAGCTGGTAAGAAGTATTTCTCTGTTGCATCAGGCGGCGGTACGGGACGTACACTTCATCCCGATAACATGGCTGCAGGTCCGGCATCATACGGTATGACAGATACAATGGGACGTATGCATTCCGATGCTCAGTTCGCAGGATCCTCTTCGGTTCCCGCACACGTTGAAATGATGGGACTTATCGGTGCAGGTAATAACCCGATGGTTGGTATGACGGTTTCAACGGCTGTTTCTATCGAGGAAGCTGCCAAGGCAGGAAAGTTCTGACAGTAAATATCAGATTGAATTAATAGTTATAATATTTGCGTAACAGCGGGGACGGTTCTGCGATACGGTACCGTATCACAGAACCGTCCCCTGTTATATGATCCAGAGTGAGTGGCTATGAAATCAACACTTAAAAGAACATGGGCTGAGATAGATCTGTCAGCCCTTACATATAACTACAAAAAGATAAAAGAGCATATCGGGCCTCAGGTCGCATTCTGTGGAGTTGTAAAGGCGGACGCATACGGACACGGAGCGGTCATGGTTGCGGAAAAACTGCAGGAGCTCGGAGCAGGGTATCTTGCCGTATCATCTATTGATGAGGCTATGGAACTTCGTTATAACGGCATCACTATGCCGATACTCATACTCGGACATACGCCCCGTGAGCAGGTGGACAGACTTATATGCTTTAATATAACTCAGGCTGTGACATGCGAGGCCAAGGCAGTGGAATACAGCGAGGAAGCCGTTAAGTACGGTGGTACGCTTAAGGTACATATCAAGGTCGATACGGGAATGAGCCGTCTCGGTTACATTTGCGAGGGAGACTATTTTGAGCATGGTGTTGACGGGATCAGCTATGCGTGCGGTCTTCCCGGACTGGATGCCGAAGGCATATTCACTCATTTTGCCGTAGCCGACGAGCCCGATGAAGAGAGCCTTGTGTATACCGATAAACAGTTTAAATTGTTTACCGATGTGATCACGCATGTTGAACATAAGACTTGCAGGAAGTTTAAGATAAAACACTGCGCAAATACGGGCGCTACAGTGGATCATAAGGAAATGCATCTTGATATGGTCCGGCCCGGGCTGCTCCTGTACGGATACGGGGAGTTTGCGCAAAAGCTCGGTTTAAAGCCCGTAATGACTATGAAAACAACGATCAGTACGATCAAGATATATCCGGAGGGTACTAAGATCAGCTACGGCGGTCTGTATACCTGTGATAAACAGACGAGGATCGGCGTTGTGCCTTACGGTTATGCCGACGGTTTCTTAAGATGTCTGTCAAACCGCTACAGCGTTCATACATCGGAAGGTGCCGCAGAAGTACGAGGCAGGATATGCATGGATATGTGCATGATCGATATTACCGATAAACCCGGTGTTTCGGTCGGAGACGAAGTCGAGATATTCGGACCTGACAATCCGATCGAGAATATGGCTGAAATGGCCGGCACAATTCCATATGAGATCGTATGTGCTGTCAGCAAGCGCGTTCACAGGATCTATATTGAAGACGGAAATGTAGTGCACAGTGAAGTGATGCTTCGTATGTAAATATGCTTGACATATGGTATTTCTGATGATAATATGCTAGGGTATGCCGCACAGTGGGGTTATAAGCGATGTTTATCATCCACCGAAGCTGGCGAGAAATGATACAGGAGGTTCGATATATGTACGCTATCATTGCAACAGGCGGAAAGCAGTATAAGGTTTCCGAAGGCGATACTATCAAGGTTGAGAAGCTTGCAGCAGAAGCCGGAGATACTGTTAAGTTTGATGAAGTTCTTGCAATCGGTGGTGACAAGCTCGTTGTAGGCGATGACGTTAAGTCTGCTTCCGTTTCCGCAACAGTTGTTGAAAACGGCAAAGGCAAGAAAGTAATAGTTTATCGTTACAAGAGAAAGAGCGGTTATCACAAGAAGAACGGTCACAGACAAGCATACACCAAGGTTAAGATCGATAAGATCAACGCATAAGACAGACTTCAGGTGGTAATTTGGTTACTGCAACGGTAATTAAGAATTCATCGGGTTATGTGTCATTTGAATGCAGCGGACACGCAGGATTCATGAGAAAAGGCAGGGATATAGTCTGTTCGGCGATCTCAATGCTGACGATCAATACAGCCAATTCGATAATGACACTGACTGACAGTAATATTGATGTGAACGAGAATGACGGCTTTTTATCATGGAAGTTTACGGATAAGCCTGATGAAAAAGCATCACTTCTGATGGATTCGCTTCTGATCGGACTTAGGTCCGTTGAAGAAGAGTATAAGGGAAAATATCTTACACTCAGAGTAGAGGAGGTGTAAAAAGTGATAAAGTTAAACCTTCAGTTATTTGCTCATAAAAAGGGAATGGGATCCACCAAGAACGGCAGAGATTCCGAAGCCAAGAGACTTGGCGCCAAAAGAGCTGACGGACAGTTTGTGAAGGCCGGAAACATCCTTTACAGACAGCGCGGGACTAAGATTCACCCCGGTGTGAATGTAGGACGCGGCGGAGACGATACATTGTTTGCAACTGTAGACGGTGTTCTTCGTTTCGAGAGAAAGGGAAGAGACAGGAAGCAGGCTTCCGTTTATCCCGTAGAACAGTAAAGTTTGGGGTCTTAAAGCTTGGCTTTAAGGCCCTTTGTTTTTGTAAAGGTGATCCATGTTTGCAGACAGAGCGACAATATATGTCAGAAGCGGAAAAGGGGGAGACGGCCACGTTTCCTTCAGACGCGAGAAATATGTTGCCAACGGCGGACCGGACGGCGGTGACGGCGGACGCGGCGGGGATGTCATTGTTGAAGTGGACGATGGCATGAACATGCTGACCAATTACCGTCATGTCAGGAAGTATTCGGCCGGAGACGGCGAAAACGGCGGAAAACGCAACTGCAAAGGCAAGAGCGGTAAGGATATAGTCCTCAAAGTCCCTGCCGGAACGATATTCAAGGAGTCCGAAAGCGGCAAGGTGATAGTTGACATGTCCGGTGATAACAGACGCGTGGTCCTTCTTAAAGGCGGACTTGGCGGTAACGGCAACCAGCATTATGCAACTCCGAAGATGCAGGCGCCGAAATATGCCCAGCCCGGACAGCCCGCTATGGAACTGACTGTTGATCTTGAGCTTAAGGTCATAGCCGATGTCGGACTTGTCGGATACCCGAATGTCGGAAAATCAACCCTTTTATCGGTGGTTTCAAACGCAAGACCGGAGATAGCGAACTATCATTTCACAACGATATCTCCGCATCTGGGCGTTGTCGACCTTGACGGCGGCCGCGGATTTGTTATGGCTGATATTCCCGGCCTTATAGAAGGAGCAGCGGGGGGTGTAGGCCTCGGGCATGATTTTCTCAGACATATCGAAAGAACGCGGATGCTCGTTCATGTCGTGGATGCATCGGGCTGTGAGGGCCGCGATCCCGTTGAGGACGTATATGCTATCAATCATGAGCTTGAAGCATACGGCAAGGAACTGGAAAAGCTTCCCCAGATAATTGCCGCAAACAAGATCGATGCGATAATGGGCGATGATGATCCCGTAGCGCGTTTAAAGGCCGAATTTGAGCCAAAAGGTATAAAGGTAATACCGATAAGTGCCGCTACAAATGAAGGGATCAGCGAGCTCATTAACGAAGTAAGAGCAGAGCTTGAGAATATCAAGGTAAAACCGGTCGTATTTGAAAGCGAATACACACCGGCAAGGGATGACGGCAGCAACTCATTTGAAGTCTTTTATGATGAAGAAGACGGTGTTTACTGCGTTGAAGGTCCCAAGATCGACAAGATGCTCGGATATACGAACCTTGATTCGGAAAAGGGATACACGTTCTTTTCAAACTTCATGGTCGAAAACGGCATCATAGACCGGTTGAAGGCCCTCGGTATCACGGAAGGCGATACGGTAAGGCTTTACGGCTGGGAATTCACATATTATGATTGATCTAACCATCACTTTCGGAGAAAATCATGACGAGCAAACAGAGAGCATATTTAAAGAGCATTTCAAGTACATATGAACCGATATTTCAGATCGGAAAGAGCAGTATCACACCGGCAATGGTGGATGCCGTTAGTGAAGCACTGGCTGCAAGAGAGCTTATCAAGGTCAGTGTGCTGAAAAACTGCGCGGACGATCCAAGAGATATTGCAGAACTTCTTGCCGAGAGAACACGTTCCCAGGTTGTACATGTTATTGGCAAAAAGATAGTCCTTTACAGAGCCAACCCTAAAAAAGAAGACCGGAAGATCATACTTCCGCTTGACTGATCAATGAATAACAAACGTTATCAAAAAAGAACAGGGATACTCGGTGGAACTTTCAATCCGATACATATCGGTCATCTGACTCTTGCCCAGAATGCGCTGGAGCACTGCGGACTGGATGAGGTTTTGTTCATACCATCAGGTGTATCATATCTTAAAGATCCCGAAACTATTGAGGATACTGAACACAGAGTCAATATGACAAGACTTGCGATAGAAGATAACGGCCGTTTTTTATTATCTCTTATCGAAACGGAACGTGAAGGTAACTCCTATACATACGAAACACTTGATACTTTAACCAAAGAGAATCCGGACGTAAGGTATTTCTATATTGTCGGTGCAGACACTTTACTTTATATGGAAAACTGGAAACATCCGGAACTGATATTTGACAAGTGTACGGTTGTTTGCGCTAAACGTGAAGGAAAGAGTGATGATATCCTTTATGATAAAGCAGCTTTCCTTAAAGAGAAATATAAAGCGGACGTTATGATAATGGATGTTCCTGAAATAGCATCGTCATCATCAATGATCAGACAGATGTTATCCGAAGGCAGAAGCTGCCGTTATTATCTGAGTGATAAGGTCAGGGAATACATAACAGCCAATCATCTTTACGGGATATGATATGGGAACGATCGTTATTGATGAACAATTCGATAAGTGCCGCAGGAAACTCAGTGAAAGTATCAGTAAAAAGCGTTATCTTCACTCGATAGGTGTAAGTGATACAGCGGCGTGTCTTGCGATGAAGTACGGATATGACGTCAGAAAAGCCGCATTGGCCGGACTTTTACATGACTGTGCCAAAGGCCTTAAGGACGTTGAAATGATGACGATCACCAAAGAAAACGGGATCATCATCTCGGATGTCGAAAAAGAGAATCCTGAACTTCTTCACAGCAAGGCCGGAAGCGTAATAGCCCGCAGGGATTATAAAATAGAAGACAAGGAGATACTGTCATCCATATTCTGGCACACGACCGGAAGACCCGGTATGACACTGCTTGAAAAGATCATATTCATTGCGGATTATATCGAGCCCAACAGGTGCGGTATCCCGAAGCTTGATGAGATCAGAAGCCTTGCGTTTACCGATATTGACAGGGCTGTCGCATTTGCCTGTGCAAACTCGATCGAATACCTTAAAAATCATTCTCGTACGGTTGACAGGATCACCGTGGATACATACGAATACTACGAAAAGAATCAGGAGAAATAACAGATGGCACTATCAAATGAAGCAGAAAAGATAATAAAAACAGGTGTTGCGGCACTTGAAGAGAAGAAAGCCGAAGACATCAAAGTCATAGACATATCCGAGATAAGTGTTATCGCCGATGCTCTCGTTATCGCCAGCGGTAACAATGTGAAACAGATACAGGCCATGAGTGACGAGACTGATGAAAAGCTGTCGGCTGAAGGATTTGATCATTACTGTGTGGAAGGATATGATAACGCAAACTGGATACTTCTCGGATACCAGGATGTAATATTCCATCTGTTTGATAAGGAAACAAGAAGTTTCTACGATCTTGAAAGATTATACAGAGACGGAAAAGAAATAAAAGAGTCCGCAGGGGTTTAGGCTGCGGACCCGTTTATATGAGGGGCGAATGAAAGGAAGATATCAGTTGAAAAATCTGAAAACCCCGTATACCCTTCCGAGTATCTGAACGTTATCTACTATAATGGGCTCCATTGTATCATTCTCAGGCTGAAGCCTGTAATGGCCGTTCTCTTTGTAATATGTCTTGACCGTGGCCGAATCATCTATAAGGGCTACGACTATATCACCGTTTCTGGCAGTATTACACTGTTCAACGAAGATCTGATCTCCATCCATAATACCTGCATTTATCATACTTTCACCCTTTACTGTAAGGATAAAACTCTCGGCATTGGGTGCGTATTCCACAGGAATAGGAAAGTAGTCCCGAATATTCTGCTGCGCAAGTATAGGCTGTCCGGCAGCAACTGTGCCTACTATAGGCACCTGGGTCATTTCACGTCTGGTCAGCTGGAAAGTATCATCAACGATCTCTATACATCTGGGCTTTGCCGGATCCCTTCTGATATAACCGTTCTTCTCGAGCTTTTCAAGATGATTGAAAACACTTGATGTGGATGAAAGACCGACTGCGGTACAGATCTCCCTTACCGAGGGTGGATAACCCTTCTTCAGTATAACTTCCTTAAGATATTCAAGAATCTCCTGTTGCTTCGCGGAAATATTACCGTTTGCCATGAGCACCTCCTGTTTATATATGTGTCATTTTTATTGGACAGCAGATCATATATTCTGATGTAGAAGAAAGGAAAAACATCTCCTTTCAAAATGACTATAACATATATGTTCGAATAAATCAAACATATTTTCGGAAAATATGTTCGAAAAATTACTCAAAACGTATTGACATTCGAAAATGCGTTCGATATAATACGAACATAAGAACAAATGTTTGCGACAGATGTTCGATGAGATGCTTTGGAGGTTTATATGATGGGGACATATTACGGAAACTACAATTACATGAACAGAATAGAAGATCAGCGCTGCAGGAGAATGGCAAGAGCACGTCAGGTCAGACGTCAGAAACTGTTTCTTATTATAGGAGTACTTGTAACAATGGCATTTATCTCATTTTTCTCAGTCAAGGCATTCGCCAATACGGATAATACTGCGGATTGCTTCGGGACCAAACAGTATAAGAGCGTTATGATATATTGCGGTGATACGGTTGAATCGATCGCGAACAGCAACTATGGACCGATGTATTCATCGGCAGATAAGATGGCAGATGAGATCAGAAGCATCAATCATCTGTCTGAAGGAGAGGAACTTATTCCGGGTAATTATATCGTAATACCATATTTCAAGACTGCCAGTGGTTATTGATCGCTGTCTTCACGGAGTCTGACTGCTGAAGCAGCCTTGCGTCTCCGGTCGTCTTCTAGTGCTGCATAGTGTTTTTTGGTCGTATTTACATCTGAATGGCCCAGAACATCTGCTACCAGGTAGATATCCCCGGTTTCACGATACAGGCTGGTGCCGTAGGTACTTCTCAGCTTATGAGGCGTTATCTTTTTGAGGGAAGTAACCGCTGATGCGTATTTTTTGACAAGTTTTTCAACTGCACGAACAGACAGACGTTTATTCTGAAGCGACAGGAACAGAGCATCCTCATGACCGCTTTCGGGGATGATCCTCCGGCGTTCTTTCAGGTATTCCTGAAGCGCTTTTTCGACTTCATCGCCGAAGTATACTACAGCTTCGTAACCGCCTTTTCTGCGGATGAGTATCCCGTTGTTCTTAAAGTCCACATCTTTTATATCAAGCCCCACACATTCAGACACACGGATACCGGTACCTAGGAGCAGTGTGATCAGTGCCAGATCCCTTACTTTTGTCTTCTCATGAAATTTAGCCTGCTGTTTTGACATCTGATCACCGTTTTCAACGTGGTCGAGCAGCAATGCAACCTCATCAGGATCCAGCCTGATTATCTCTTTCTTGTGAAGTTTGGGCATATCCACAAGAGCAGCCGGGTTTTTCTCTATCAGTTCCATATTGAAGAAGAACTTATAGAAGCTTCGAAGAGATGCCAGTTTACGCTGTTTTCCGCGCTCATCATTGGTTATCGCTTCGTTTCCTTTTTCATAATATGACAGATAATCGAGGTATTCGTTTATATCAAGCGCCTTTACTTCATCCAGCCATTTAAGCTCATATTCGGTTATTTCCGTTTTCATAAAACGCGGATGATTTGCATGAAGATATTCAAAGAAGAGCCTAAGATCATATGCATAGGCCAGTCTTGTACGTGTTGATGTTGTATCTTTGATGCCCAGGAAGAAATCACGGCAGAAAGAGGGGAGAGTAGTCATCAGCTCCCGGAGTTTTATCATATTATCGGCATTTTTCCTGTCATGATAGTTCAGATTGTTCATTTATACCCCATCCCTTTATGCTGCTTCGTTCTATAGCCGTAAATATGCGTTCGCAAACGCCAGGATTGTCCCTGTTCAGCTGTTTTACCAGATCTTTTGCGTATTCTCGCTTTGTGTATCCGTCTGCGGGACACATCTTTTCAGCGACAGGAAGAGTCATCTTATTCGCAAATCCGATTATATCGGCTTCTTCGACATACAGAAGAGGCCTTATGACTGTGATCCCTGTCCTGTCAAGATAAGTCTCTGGACTGAATGTATGTATCCTGCCTTCATAAATGAGAGAGAGCAGAAGAGTTTCCACAACATCGTCTTTATGATGTCCGTAGGCAACTTTATTGCACCCCATGGAAAGGATAGCTTCATTCAGCGCCCCTTTGCGCATCTTTGCGCACAAACTGCAAGGATTAGGTTCCTTGCGTTCATTGAACACGATCCTGTATATGTCTGTCTTTACTACATTGTATTCGACATTAAGATTTTCGCAAAGCTCTCTTATCGGATCCGTATTGAAGTTTTCAAAGCCGAGATCTACTGTAATAGCACACAGTTCGTATTTTTCGGGATAAAACCTTCTCAGTTCAGATAGTGCATACAGAAGAGTAAGCGAATCTTTTCCGCCTGATATACCAACGGCAATTTTATCACCTGTTTTTATGAGATGATATTCATCAACAGCCTTTCTGGTCAGGCTTAGTAATCGTTTAAGTTCCATGCGACAATTATATCACGATATTTGACACTGAGCGATTTTTAAAGTAAATTATTAATTGTATTATAAACTTTTACTCACAAATGGAGGGAATAGTATGAGTGTAGAAGCTAGCAGAAAGATACTTAAGATTTTCGGTATCATCGAAATCGTTTTTGGAGCGATCGGTCTCCTGATCGGACTTATTGTTGTTGCCGGTGGCGGTGCAATTGCTGCAAGCGGTATGGGAGATGTAGGTGCTGTCGGTGGCGGAATTGTTGCCATTTTAGGTGCAGTTTTACTTATTTCAGGTGTTGTTGGTCTTCTTGAAGGTATCTTCTCGGTAAGAGCCGCTAATGATTTTTCAAAGATCATGCCCGCTTTTGTATTCTCGATCATCTCTGTTGTATGTGCGGTGATCACTCTTATCATGAACTTTAAAAACGGTGCATCTTCGATCATCAGCTCACTCGTATCACTTGCTATCAGTGTTCTGATCTTCGTTGCAGCATTAACGATCAAGAAGAACAACGAATAATCTTTTATTCTTAAATTTAAAAAGCGGTTCCGCATAAGAGAGCGGTTCCGCTTTTTTTATTGGTCCGGATTGATTTCTAGCGATAAATGACGAAGAAATGGTTAAAAATGCATTTAGTATCAAGTCAGGCAGTGTGACACTTGTGTGACGAAAAAAATGATACAATCAAACCATCAAATACAACAGCACACGCTAAGGCGTATAAGGAGGAAACACAATGGAAAAACTTAAAGCAGAAGATCTTGAGCAGGTATCAGGGGGAAGAATTAGCATTAGCAATGAAATGATAAGTAAGATTCATAACGCATGTATACAAGCGGTTTATGATGGTAAAACCCCAGAAGAGTTTCTGGAGAAGATTCTTCCGACTATGTTTAAAGGAGGGAATGTACCTGAATATGCATATAAATACGCGGCATCACATTTTGTTTTTTAAAAATGTACTATAATTATTTAAGTCTTTTCTGTGACAGTTTGTGTGATATAATGCATTTATACAAAAACCTGTTGCGAAAATCATAAACGAATCATCTATCAAATGGAGGTTACAACTATGAAACTTTTAGGAGAACTAAAGGATAAGGTCGAAAAGGCTGAGAATCAGGAAAAAGCAAAGAAGATCATCAAGGAAGCTGGGATGGAACTGACGGATGAAGAGATGGATCAGGTGGCTGGTGGTCTTTCACACTCTAAAGGAAGAGAAAACAGGCCTAGGTTATTATGAAACTTTTAGGAGAACCAAAGGATAAGGTCGAAAAGGCTGAGAATCTGGAAAAAGCAAAGAAGATATTCTTATCATTTCCCGAAGCGGCAGGACGTGATATAATTCTTCATTTTATGGTTCAGATCGATTTGTCCGTTAGTTGCAAGAGTAAACGCAACACCTATCCTATGAATTCAACTTGAAACGGTAAGTGCAACACCTATGGGGTTTACACACCATCTGTTTCATTTATTTTATCATTATAGATACTTAAAATCACGCATTCTAACCAGAGAAGTGGCGACTTTCTTGCAAAAGCAAATGCAACTTCCCTTTAAAAAAGGATGCGTGTTTCATTTACTCCTGCGAGAGTTATTGCAAGTCCAACCTTATCTTAAGCGTACATTTAAAAGGGCCGGTTTAAGTACAACATCGTCCGGATTCAGCTCATAGAAGCCGAGTTTCTGGAGAAACGTGCTTCCCAGAAGCAATTCGGCCACCTTAAACGGTGTATTGAAGTTTAAGGTTCTTCTTGGATAATTGTTTATGTTGTTTGCCATAAGATCAGCATCAGTCTGCTTCAGTATGTCGAAATTACGACCTGCCGGAATGATATAGCGGATAAACTCGTGATTCTTTTCGAGAGCTCCTTTCTGCCAGGAGCAGTAGGCATCGCAATAAAACACGCGAGTTTTTATCTCGCCATTCTCATCACATTCCAATGCGCACGGATTTGAGAATTCCGTCCCCCGATCTGTAAGAATAACCCCAAAAACACGTCTAAATTCCTCGATTCCAACGATTCTGCATATGCTGTTTAACGTGTTGATTATGGATTTCTGTGATTTGTCCGGCAGGATATAGATCATCATAAACGCACAACTACGCACAAAAAGTGTAAGAAATACTTTATTGCTTCCGGCCCCACCAAGCACTGTATCCATCTCACATACGCTGATATCAGGATTATCTTTTATGAACTCCTTAAAATCGGCATATGTACGTCCATCGCAGAAAGATTGCATTGATTTTGAACGCTTGTCATGTTTGTAGCGCTGTTTGAACCTCATTTTTCGCGGCATATCAATGTTACGTGCCGTCAGATAGCTCGAATCAACGTAATTATAAAGCGTCCGCAATGAGCAGGGGATCTCGTCTTTATGCTGCTCGTAAATGGCTTGAAGAGAGTGTCCGTTGAGCAGAAGAGGAGAGACTATTGCATCGATCCGTTCCATTTCCTCTGCTGATAAAGAAACGCCTTCTCTTGAAGAACTTAGGTTCTTTTCGTATGTTGATTGGGCCAGTCGCGCGTCATAGTAGTAGCGTTCTTGATGACATTGACGACGCTTTTCGTCAGGACACCCATTGCATACAAAAGGGGCTTGGATGTGAGAAGGGCATATATCAGGTTCATATTCGGGACATTTATCGGTATTACAGTAGCCAAAACAATTCTCACAGAAATTTCTGCAACTATCCACTTCACAACCATGCGTCACATGACATCCCGGATGCTTTTTGCAGTTAAGATACAGATTTGCTCTGGACTTTTTGTATCTATTCCTCCTGATTTCGCGACTAATTGAAGCTACAGACTTTTCCAGGGCTGTCGCAATCGCTCTGAAACTCTGATTTCGTTCCAACATTTCTTGGATAGTGATCCTATCACTAAGGGTTAAATGCTTATTTTTCATCGTATTCCTCCATATTACGGAGCAATAACCCTACAGGAGTAAGAAATGTAGTTGTATATTCTTATTATGCCACAGAAAGAAAAATACTGTTATGAATCATATTATTTTATAGTGTTAGGGTCGGGAAGAAATAACCATTTGCGTCGGAGAGAAACAGCCACTTTCAGCCGAAATAAAACAGCCGTTTTTGCATAGGGATATAAAATGACTGATTTTGTTAACTATTAACAGTTTGTTCATAATTACAGGAAAAAGCGTCGCAAACGTTGATTTTGCGGCGTTTTTGCTGTTTTTTTTCTGCTTCGGGCGAGTGACAGTACTGTGACGGTCAGAATGGTATAACTTAATCATCAAAAGAAAGTTACCGCAAACAGCGGAAGACGAAAGAAGGTGATTATCATGATGAAAGAAGTAACACGTAATGATATGGAAATGATTTACGGCGGAGCAGAACTTAAGACGGAAACAAAGAAAAACAGCGAGTTCTCAATTGGTGATAGCGTTCTTTGGCTAACAGAGCCAAAAGCCGGAGCAGGAATAGTCGTTTGGCCAGGTGACGAAGCTACGACGGTAACATTCCTGGCAGTCGCGGTAATTTGCACTATTCCAAACGATGAATTAGTAAAGATATGTTAAATGAATACGATAAAAGGGCCGCAGTAATGCGGCCCTTTTAACTGTGCCACATTACTAGTCGTTAAGAATATGACTGATTTTACGGCCCATTAACAGAAAGTTCATTTTTAGAGGAAAACGTCGTAAAGATTTTGCGGCGTTTTTGCGTGTGACACTTCTGTGACTTAAGAAATGGTATAACATAATCATCAAAAGGAACCGGACCGGTAGTCCGGAGAAGGAGGAAAAAAAGATGATGAACACAAAGCTTAATATGGATGAACTTATAATGATCACAGGCGGGACAGGACCTCTTGGCTCATGTGATCCTGTAGGATGGCCGAATGGATGGGATGTTGCACAGACGGGACCTCTTGGAACATGCGATCCGCCCCGTACGACAGGACCGTTAAGCTATGAAACAGGACCTCTGGGTTATCCTTACAGGACAGCAGGAGTAAGGGTTTGAAAAACTGAATATCGACGGACACGTCCTTCGGGGGCGTGTTCTTTTATATACGAAACAGGAATTATGAACATTCTGTTAATAGTTAACAAAACTGAAATCCTGAAAAAATAGAGATTAAGTACCTCATTGGTTGTTTCCGTCCGACCAGGATTGGCCATTTCTATGCGACTGTGGGTGGCGATTTCCACCCGACTCTAACAATAGTTTGCATTTAGTTTTTCTCGAAAGAGTAAACTCAACAGTGTTGCGTTAAATATTGCATGGGGTATTTTAGAAATTCATTTAACACAGATCGATTTGTCCGATACACAACTGTTCGCGAAAGACAACTTTAACGAATAGATAATAGGGCCCGGAGCAATAAAACCGTCAGAACCCAAGCTCCGCAGAATCAAGCATTACCGTAAACGGACCGTCGTTTATGAGGCTTACCTGCATATCGGCGCCAAATGATCCTGATTGTGTGTTAATGTTATATGTATGCTTTAATTCCGACAGAATGTATTCGTAAAGTCTGTTTGCATGCTCCGGATCGCCGGCCTTAATGAATGAGGGTCTGTTTCCTTTGCGGCAATCGGCATACAGCGTGAATTGCGAAATAACGAGCATCGAACCTGTAATATCACCTATGGACAGGTTCGTTTTTCCGTTCTCGTCTTCGAATATCCGAAGGTTCACACATTTCTTGATCATTTTGTCGGCAATTTCAGTCGTGTCTGAATCACATACACCTACAAAAATCAGAAATCCGCGGTCAATCTTACCGATGGTTTTATTATCAACGTCCACAGACGCTTTTTTTACAACCTGTATCAGGAATTTCAATGTATTTATCCTTCTTATCTTAAATTACGGCTTGTTATTTCTTGTTTTTATCGGTATCGGCAGATTCACTGCCCGAACTGTTCGTTAAAGCAGCAGATGCATTTTCATCTTTCTTTTTTATCTGATCTTCCTCATATGTTTCATATGTGACTTTATCAAACGTTTTCTGGGCAAATCTGAACTGTTTTCCGGTATTTACGACACCTTCATCTTCCGGTGTAAAGTCGGATTTTATGTAATATTCGGTATTTACCGGCATATGTTTAATCTCCAGCCGCTTATTGATAAGTGTCCTTATAGCCGCATATATTACAGCAAACGCCGGAACACCGAGGAATATGCCCCAAACACCGAAAAACTTCGAAAATACGGTGATCGAGAATACTACCCATAATCCGCTGAGGCCTATCGATGAGCCAAGGATCTTCGGTCCTAAGATATTGCCGTCAAACTGCTGCAATAACAGTATGAATATAAGAAATATCAGGCATTTCTTGGGTCCGTCCACAGGCCACAGAAATACTATGAACGCACTTGGAATTGCCCCGATGAAAGGTCCGAAATAAGGAATTACGTTCGTGGTGCCTACAATGACCGATATCAGTGCAGGATACGGAAGTCCTATGATCAGCATTATGATATAGCAAAGGATTCCGATTATTATCGAATCGATTACCTTGCCAACTATAAATCCGCCGAATACTTTGTGTGTATATCTGAGATTGTTGATAAAATTATTGGCCTTTTCACGTTTTAAAAAAGCATATAGCACCTTTTTGGACTGCGCTATATATTTTTCCTTATCCATCATCAGGTATACGGCGATTATGATGCCGATCAGGAAATTAAACAGACTCTTAAATACACTTACAATAAATCCAAGTATACTTGTAGGCGTTTTCAGTATAATATCCAGTGCAGGTTTGATCTTGTCATTTATCCATGTATAGAAGTTGCCCATGTTCTGCTGAAGGAATACATCTGCCTGTGGATATTTCTTAAGAAAACTTGCATAATAATCCTGCCAGTTGAAAAAGAATGCGCTGATCCTGTCATATACACTCTTAATGTTCGTTATTATCTGAGGAACAACGAGCATTATCAGTCCGTATATGCTGGCCAGGAATACTACGATCGTTAATGTAAGCGCGATGACTCTTATTACCACAAATTCGTTTTTATACTCGTGGTCTTTCTTACGTTTCATCTTTCCCCAAAGCGGATAACATATCTTCTTCTCTATAAACTTCATGAGCGGATTAAGAATATATGCAATGAGAAGTCCTGCCCACACGGGAGCCAGAATGGAGAAAAAATACCCGAAAAGATCGGTTAGCCGGTCAAAATGGAAAAGAATATAATAAAACAGTATGCCACCGCACACGATCATAAGGCCGTTCAGGCCGATCCTGTAATTGATACGTTTCCTGTGATTATTGTCCAATTTTATATCTCCGTTTCCCTTTATTTCTTTAATGTATCCTCATAGTCCATAACGAACTGGTACAAAAGCTCAACAGTTCCGTCTCTTCCGAGAACTGATGAATTAACGCACAGATCATATGTTTCGGCTTTGCCCCATTTCTTTGTGGAATAATAGTTATAGTAACTTGAACGCTGTTTGTCCTTCTTGATGATCATGTCACGTGCTTCTTTTTCGGAAACATTGTATTTTTCAATTATTCTTTCAACACGCTTTTCCATCCTGCCGTATATGAACATATTAAGAACGTTCTTGTAATCAGCAAGCGCATAATCTGCACATCTTCCGACTATAACGCACGGTCCTTCATTTGCTATCTTTTTGATCGTATCAAACTGTGCCAGAAAAACCTTGTGTGACAACGGCATATCTACATAGCTAGAGTTAGTGATACCGAATGAATAAGTGTCCATTACGAGATTATAGAGAAAACTGCTCGTTGGTTTCTCGTCGTGTATCTCAAGTATTTCGTCGCAAAGCCCTGATTCCTTGGCAACGCGTTTGATAAGATCTTTGTCATAGCACTTGATACCTAGCTTATCTGCGAGCTTTTCTCCTATCTCATGTCCGCCGGTTCCGAATTGTCGTCCTATAGTTATTATCGATCGCAATATTTAACCCTCCGCTATGATTTTTGCTACAATAATAATATAATCCACAAACAAAAAAAGCACAAGCCTTGCGGCCTGTGCTTAATCTGTATTTATCAGTTGTTGATGAGCTTGTCATCCTCATTGTTCCAGGAGTAAAGCTTACGTACTTCTTCGCCGACCTTCTCGGAAGGATGCTCAGCGGCAAGCTTTCTCATTGCATTGAAGTGAACCTTTCCGCCGGCCGGTGACATATCAAGAAGGAATTCCTTGGCAAATGTACCGTCCTGAATATCTGAAAGGATCTTTTTCATTGCCTTTTTCGTTTCAGCTGTTATGATCTTGGGACCTGTTACGTAATCGCCGTATTCAGCCGTATTGGAGATCGAGTATCTCATTCCGGCAAATCCCGACTGGTAAATGAGGTCTACGATGAGCTTCATCTCGTGGATACATTCGAAGTATGCATTTCTCTCGTCATATCCCGCCTCAACAAGCGTCTCAAATCCGGCCTGCATAAGTGCACATACACCGCCGCAGAGAACTGCCTGCTCACCGAACAGGTCTGTCTCGGTCTCTGTTCTGAATGTTGTCTCAAGAACACCTGCACGAGCACCACCGATGGCAAGGGAATATGCAAGTGCCATATCAAGGGCTTTTCCTGTAGCATCCTGCTCTACCGCAACAAGACAGGGAACACCTTTTCCGGCCTGGTACTCGCTTCTTACCGTATGTCCGGGTCCCTTCGGGGCAACCATGGTAACGTCTATATCCTTCGGAGGTTTGATGCAACCGAAATGAATGTTGAATCCGTGAGCGAACATGAGCATATTGCCTGCTTCAAGGTTGGGCTCGATGTCTTTCTTGTACATGTCTGCCTGAAGTTCATCATTGATGAGGATCATGATGATATCTGCTTTTTTGGCAGCCTCTGCAGCTGTGTAAACTTCAAATCCCTGCTCCTCTGCTCTCTTCCAGCTCTTTGAACCTTCATAAAGTCCGATGATGACTTTGCATCCGCTCTCTTTTGCATTAAGAGCATGTGCATGTCCCTGGCTTCCGTAACCGATAACGGCTATCGTCTTGCCGTCGAGCATGGACAGATTACAGTCTTCCTGATAAAAAATTCTTTGCATTACTAAACCTCCTGATGTTCATTAATAAATTGATAGGATCAATCCTTAAAATTGACGATTCCGTCGCTTCCGCGCCTGAGTCCCGCGATACCGGTCCTGGCGATCTCAAGTATCTCATAGTCACTCAGAACATCGATAAATGCGTTGATCTTTGAAGTTGTTCCGGTAAGTTCGATGATCATCGAATCCTTGGAAATATCGATTATCTTTGATCTGAACACATCACAGAGTGTTACGAGAGGCTGACGCTTCTCCTCGCCTACCCTGACTTTGATAAGAACAAGTTCCCTGTAGACCGACTCATCGGGATGAAGAACCCGGATATCCCTTACATCTATGAGCTTTCCGACCTGTTTTTCAATCTGCTCGAGAATATCTTCATCTCCGCTTGTAACGATAGTGATCCTTGTAAATCTCGGATCAGCGGTCGTTCCGGCGGTAATGCTCTCGATATTGTAACCGCGTCTTGAAAACAGTCCCGAAATACGTGAAAGCACACCGGATGTGTTGTCGACTATCAGCTGTAATACTTTGATCATTGCGCTTTCGCTCCTTTATCTTAGTGCCACGATGAACATTGTAGCTTTTTGATTTTTTATTGTCAATGCAAGCTTAATCGGAAAGAGAACATTTCTGAAGCGCCAGAGTGCCGCATCTTGCCACTTCTATAATGGCTACTCCGTTAAGCATCCTTAGGAGCAGCGCTGTCTTATCGGGAGTGTCGCATATCTGGATCATCATGAGATTCTTTGACATATCAACGATCTTTGCATCAAGTATCTCACAGATCTCCATGATCTCACGCCTGTTTGCCTTAGTATATTTGACCTTCACGAGCATGAGCTCACGTGAGATGCTTTCATCTTCGGAAAAAGTCTTTATCTTGATGACGTCGATCTTTTTATTGAGCTGTTTTTCGATCTGCTCAAGAGTACTCTTCTCTCCCGAACTGACTATAGTAATGCACGAAACGTCCGGATCATCGGTCTCACCTACTGCAAGAGAATCGATATTAAAACACCTTCTTGCGAACAGTCCGCTCACTTTCGAAAGTACACCTGATCTGTTTTCAACGAGGATTGAATATAACCTTTTCATCTAAATCACCTTATTTTACGGTATCCATCGGGTCAAGCATACATTCCATGATGCCTGCCTTCTTCTGTGCAAGGAACGACTTTACTTCCTTTTCCATGTCTGTGTTGTTGTCAAGACGCCAGTATAACAGATCATAAGCTTCGGCTATCTTGGACAGATCCGGACATGTGCCGAGATTGACCATGGAGTAGTTGGCTTTATATGTATTATGCTGGTATTCGCGAACAAGTCCGAGATAGCCGTTATTGAACACGATTATCTTGATAGGAATGTCGTTCTGAACCATTGTGGCAAGTTCGCACATCGACATCTGGAATGATCCGTCACCGCAGACCGCTACAACATCGCGCTTCATATCGGCCTTCTTGGCGCCTATCGCAGCGGGGATCGAGTATCCCATCGTTCCCATTCCGCCGCTTGTTAAGAATCTGCCGCCTTTTGCTATGTAATATCCGCATGACCACATCTGATTCTGCCCGACGTCCGCAACATAAACTGCGTTTTTATCAAGTGCCTCTGACAATACCGTGATAAACTTTGCGGGATCGACATATTTCCTGCGCGGTGCCTTGCGTGGCTTTTCGGCTTTTTTGTAGCCCTGAAGTGTTTTTAACCATGCGTGAAAATCACACTCCGCACTTTCCTTTGCAAGATCGTTGAATATACTTCTGATATCACCTACGATAGGGATCGTCGGTCCGACATTCTTGCCGATCTCGGCAGGATCAACATCAATATGTATAAGAACCGTATCTTTTGTGACAAGATCGGGCGATGAAACTGCTCTGTCAGCGATGCGGGCCCCTATAACGATAAGAAGATCACATTCCTTCATGGCGCGGTTGGCATATGATTTTCCGTTATTTCCGATCATTCCGAAATAAAGCGGATCATCGTTTGTCATGGCACTGATCCCCATCATCGTCGAAACAACGGGGATCGAATATGTATGGGAAAAATCACGAAGTTCCTTCTGTGCACATGACAGGATGACACCGCCTCCGGCACATATCAGAGGCCTCTTTGCCTTTGCAAGTTCCGTCCTGACCTTTTTGATCTGTACCGCATGACCCTTTACGGTCGGCTTGTACGTGCGCATATTGACGCTGTCAGGATATTTGAACCCTGTTATAGTGCTGTTCTGTACATCAATAGGTACATCGATGAGAACCGGGCCTTTTCTTCCCGTGGTCGCGATATGAAAAGCTTCTTTCATGATACGCGGGATATCCGCAACGTCCTTTATCAGGTAACTGTATTTAACGAAGCTTTCGGCTGCGCCTGTAATATCGGCTTCCTGGAATACATCACTTCCCAGAAGCTTCGAATCTACCTGTCCGGTGATACAGATAAGCGGTATTGAATCAGCGTATGCGGTTGCAATACCGGTTATGAGGTTTGTAGCCCCCGGGCCGCTTGTCGCAACGCAGACACCGGGTTTCCCGGTAACCCTTGCATAGCCGCTTGCTGCATGAGCCGCGTTCTGTTCACTCCTTACGAGTATTGATTCGATTTTTGTGTTCAAAATGCTGTTAAAGAAGGGGCAAATCGCTACTCCCGGATACCCGAAAAGCGTTGTTACCCCTTCTTTTTCCAGGCATTTTACGATCGCATCAGAGCCAATCATAAATCTACCTTCCTTATATTTTGTTACTTATAGAATTCTTATCTCTTGAAGAGCTTTGCAAGAGGAGCGATTACGGTACTAAGATCCTTGATCGCCTTGTTGAGTGAATCGATATCGATATCATCAAGCTTATGAACTGTCTCTTCAACGCTCTTTTCGCTTGTATCAACAAGTGAGTTAACGTTATCGAGCATCTGAGTAAGATCGATCTCGGCAAGTTCCTTGGTGCTCTTGTCAAGGTTTGCAACTACGTTATTTACATCATCCATCATGCCGTTAACCTGTGAGATGGCTTCGCTTGCCTGAGAAATGGCACCGCTTGCTTCGGTCATGGCATCACCGGCCTGATTAATGATAACAGTTGTGTCATCAACAACTTTTGAAACCTTCGCAACTTCTTCAGATACAGAAACGATAAGCTCGTTTGCATTAGCAACAGCACCTTCGATCTGAGGAATGAACTTCTTGACAGTAACGAGCATGATTATCAGAAGGATAAGGCATAATACAGAAGCACATAATGAAAACAGGCTCTGCATCTTAACACGCTTCTGAGCGCGTTCATTGTCATTCTTGATCTCCAGTAAAAGACGTGCGATTATCTGTGTATCTCCGTCCTTAACGTTGGAAAGCATTGTGGAAATGTCTGCATCCGTGAGTTTGGATCCACCGGTGTAGGGATTTGTGTTCTTGTTCTCTTCGCTCATAAGTAACCCTCCGTAATATGATTTTATACACATAACGCGTATAATGTCATATTTTACCACAATATGATATTAATCGCCATAATAATTGTGATATTTTACCGATCTTTTTCGCACGCTGAAATGAACTTTTCAAAGTATTCAGGAAGCGGTGCAAAAACCTCGATATATTCATTGGTTCGCGGATGAATGAACCCTATCATCTGAGCATGAAGCGCCTGTCCGCATGTTTCGACGGGAGTCTTCATACCGTTTCCGTAAAGCGTATCTCCTGCAACGGGATGCTTAATATATGACATATGGACTCTTATCTGATGGGTCCTTCCTGTCTCAAGACGACATTTTATGAGCGTGAACTTATCAAATCTTTTCAGTACTTCATAGTGGGTGACTGCCCTCTTTCCGCCTTCATCAACTGCCATTTTGCGTCTGTCGGAGGCGGAGCGTCTGATCGGCCTGTCCACAGTACCTTCATCCTCATCGATAACACCTGTTACTAATGCGATATATTCGCGTTTTATCGAATGTTCGGCAAGCTGCTTTGCAATAAATTCATGTGCCGTATCATTCTTGCATATCACCAGGGAACCTGTCGTATCTTTGTCGATCCTGTGTACAATACCCGGCCGCATCACGCCGTTTATTCCTGACAGACTGTCCCGGCAGTGAAATATAACGGCATTTACGAGTGTATCAGTATAATGACCCGGTGCGGGATGTACTACCATACCCTTCGGTTTGTTAACGATAAGAACATCGTCGTCTTCATACAGGATATCAAGCGGTATGTCCTGGGCTACGATATCCGGTATCTGCTCTGTCGCAGTAACGTTTATGACATCCCCGACACGCACTTTATAGCTTGAACGTACATTCTTTCCGTTTACGGTCAGATCACCGTTTTCTATGATCTTCTGTATATATGAACGCGAAAAGTCGGCAAGCACACTGCAAACGTACCTGTCGACCCTGTCGTTTTCGTATATGTCGTCAACTGTCAGAATGTATTCTTTCATTTCTTTTTGCGCTCAAACCTGTTTTTAAGCGGAGCTGCAAATGCATCATCAAACACCGAGTAATCCTCTTCCTTGAATTTAAACAGCAGGATTATCGCAAGAATAACAGTGCAGACTGATACATACATGTCAGCAACGTTGAACACCGGGAAATTGATGCAGGATATATAGATAAAATCTATAACGTAGTTCTGTATTATCCTGTCGATCATATTACCGACTCCGCCCGCAGCAATAAATACAAGAAGAATCTCAACGACTTTGTACTTTTTCGGCCGGGGCATGTTTATCACAAGATAAGCTATCACAGTGACAACTGCTACCGCTATGATCAAAAAAAGCAGTCTGTGTCCCGACAGTATACCAAATGCTGCTCCTGTATTTCCGTTCGGAAGATAATACAGTTCCAGCACATTTTTTATTAGCGGGATCGAAGCATTGTCCTTCAGCGTTGCGACTGCCCATATTTTCGTATAACGGTCAGCAGCTACAAGTACAAGGAACAGGAGTAGATCTGCCGCGCATCTTTTAAACTTTCCCATAATCAGTCCCATTCTGCAACAAGACTCTTCATTGCCTCTTTGATCTCATCTTCCGTAACATCGTTTACTATCACGGCTTTTCCGATCTTCTTAAGAAGAATAAATTTAAGGCCCGAGTCTGTATTTTTCTTGTCATGCCCAATATTTAAAAATGCCCTGTCGATCTCGTAATCATCAAGTGATATCGGAAGATCGAACGGAACGAACATGTCGCGTATCTCGTAGAACTCCTCGTCAGAGAGCATGCTGCGTTTATGCGCGATGAAAGCAGCCGCAACACTTCCGAGCGCTACGCACTCGCCGTGAGAATATTTAAAATCAAAATACTTTTCAAGAGCATGTCCTATCGTGTGTCCGAAGTTAAGTATCATCCTCTCGTTCTGCTCAAACGGATCCTTAGTGACATAGTACTGCTTGATCCCAACAGCCTTATAAACCATTTCATTAAGGACATCCTCATTCCTGTCCATGATCTCTGCAAAACTGTTTATGAGCCATTCGTAATACACAGCATCCCTTATGAGTCCGGCCTTGAGAACTTCCGCCATTCCTGATGAAAATTCCCTGTCCGGAAGGCTTTTTAACGTGTATGTTGCGGCATATACAAGACGTGGCATATATATACTTCCTACGATATTTTTGTATTTATCGTAGTCTACACCGCATTTTCCGCCGACAGATGAATCAGCCATTGCAAGAAGTGATGTAGGAAGGTTGATAAATGCGCATCCTCTCATATAGGTCGATGCGATAAAGGCCGCAACATCCCCGGCCACTCCGCCTCCGAGCCCCACTATGAGATCCCTTCTGTTAAAATCATCCGCCAGCAGTTTATCGTAACAGCTCTTTACCGTATCAAGCGTCTTGCTCTTTTCACCGGCTTCAAATATGTATTCCGTGATATGTCCGGCGCAGTCTTTAAGCGCTTTTTTTACATCATCAAGATATAATCCCGATACATTGCTGTCGGTTACGATACATATTCTCTGAAGGTTCGGGAACAGCTCTGTTACATACCCTCCAAGATCGGAATAATCGCTGCCGATAATTACGCGGTATGTACCTGCTGACTTATATGAAACTTCAAGTGTACTGTTTTCCATAATGTGTTTACCCAAAAAAAAGCTTCCGACCGTGATCGGAAGCCTGTTATCTAGAATTTGTTGTTCAACGCCGGAACATCAAACGCGCCGGATAGGATCTCCTGAAAATCACCTGATACATCTACGTTTTTGGGAGTCAGAATGAATATGTAATGCGATATCTTCTGAAGATTTCCCGCTATCGCGTATGTACTTCCACTCGTAAAATCAATGATCCTCTGGGCCATGTCAACATCAAGCCCTTCCATATTCAGTAAAACGGTATGATTTTCAAGTAATGTATCCGTTATCTCTCTTGCATCTTCAACGGATGTGGGCTTGATAACGCAAACTTCCATTCCGTTGCTCATCAGCCTGTTACTGCCGTTTCTCGGTGTTCTTCTTGCCGGCGCCTTAGCCTTCTCTTCAGGTTCGTCATCAAGCGTCTGGGACTTAACTGCGCGGCCGCCTCTTACACCTCTTGCCGAAGACTTGTCATCATAGTCATCATCATAATAACCGTCTTCTTCGTAGTCTTCCTCGTCATCATACTTCATTGCACCAAGCATTTTGTCAAGTAAACCCATAATAATCTCCTATCCTTCGACCCTTTATTCCCCTACATATACTGTCTGTTTCCGAATATTGAAGTCCCGACTCTTACCATTGTCGCCCCCTCTTCGATCGCAACCTGATAATCGCCTGACATGCCCATTGACAGACAATCCATACAAACATTATCAATGTTTTTGCCGTCTATGTCAACCAGTAATTGCCGCAGAGCGCAAAAAACGGCTCTGTTTTCATCAGGATCATCCGTAAACGGCGCAACTGTCATAAGTCCACGGACCCTGATGCCTTCAAGACGGCTTATCTTCTCACAAAGTTCGGGAGCCTCTTCAACGGAAACACCGAATTTGCTCTCTTCTTCGGCAACGTTCACTTCGATCAGAATATCCATGCATACGTTATGTTTTACCGCCTGCCTGCTTATCTCCTCAGCAAGCTTGTATGAATCGACACTGTGTATCATCACTACTTTGTCGATTATGTACTTTACCTTGTTTGTCTGAAGATGTCCGATCAGGTGCCATCTGATGTCCGAAGGAAGAAGCGGGTATTTTTCGACTATCTCCTGCACCCTGTTCTCTCCGAAATCGCGTATCCCGGTATCGTAAGCTTCCCGGATCATTTCAACAGGCTTAGTCTTGGATACCGCAATAAGAGTAGTCTTTCCTACCCTTTTTGACTTCTCTTCGGCCGCTCTTATTCTGTTTTTAACTTCTTCAAGGTTTTCTCTTATCATATCACTCATATATAAAATCATTGTCCTCAACAGAATCGCCCTTGAGCGCGATGTAGTCATAAACGGCAAGACCGTACTCACTGTTAGATTTTACGATCGCGTACTCTTCGTTCTGGTTGAGTATCGTTATCTGTTTGAAATCGGCATATCCTTTGTTGATGTTGTAAACACCGATGAGGCTCGCCTGCTTGGAAACAGGATACCGTTCGCCGTCATCAGGTTTGATCAGGTAGTCCCCAACGTTAAATACCGATTCGTCAACATACAGGTTTCCGTCCACATTATTGTATATCGTAGCCGGAACGAACTCAGTCGAAAGTGTTCCGTCTTCAAGATAAGCCTCACGGTTAAATCCGTCATCTCCGCTGTTACCGCCCTTTGTCAGATACTCTTCGGGAACGAGATAGAACGTCCGCTCTACTATCGCGGAATTGGGTATCTTAAGTCCTTCCTTCGCGTTATCAAGAAGCTCTATCTCGACAAAACGGTCGGATGAGAATGTTATCATTGAGTTGTTGAAATCAAGCTTGGCGTATGTTCTGCCGTTCTGACGAAGTATTGAGACCGCAGCCCATGCCTTATAGTTGTTCTTGAGGAATCTGACCTCGATATAATTTGTATCTGCAAGCGACTGAGCCCTTTCTTCATCTATCTCGATGATGATCGACCACAGCTCACTCTTGATGAGCTTATAAGCATTGTCGCCTTCGGATATCAGATCGTTCGAATGCATCGCATTCTTTTCGTAGTCTTCGCCCTCGACCTGTTCAGGAGTGATCGTTTCTGCATCAAGATCTTCGTATCCGTCGGTCGAATACTGTATCACACCCGAAGCGGGCGCATATCCGAAGTCGATCGAGTCGGCATAATTCTCGGCCCTGAGCTTGTCTATATTTGCTAGTACCGCAGTGTTTGCAAGCTTAAGAACCGTGCCTTCGATGTTGTATTTGAAGTTGTATGTATCAATATATTTCTCAGGTGTAAAATCAACCGCAAACGATGAGATGCTGTTTCTAATGTCCGACAGGCTCTCGTTCGAGATCGTGCTCTCATCACTTGACTCGTCCTTGACCATTTCGGCAAGTTTTCCGGTCGAATCGACCGTATATACCATGGCAAACGCATTAACCTTTTCCGATTCTCTTGCGTAGTAGTTGATATAACCGGAAAAATCACTCTTTATGACTTCCTCGTCACGAAGGATAACACCTTTGTATGTGTTGTTTATCGCAAGCGAACCGAGCTTTACCTCGTATGGCGTTATATGAGTCTGTCTGAAGTACAGGACTACCATTATTACCATATACACAAAAATAACCAAGAATACGAGTACTCCCGGGTTAAAGCTTATCGGCTTACGGTATTGGGTTACCTTTCTGCTCTTCTGAGCTTCCGGCTTTTGCTTCTGTTTGCGTTTCCTACGGTGCTTCATGCATGTACTTAAAGGAAAGTCCCGGTTTCCCGAGACTTTCCGAATGTTAGTCTATTAAAGTGATACGATCACCTGTGATCTGAACTTTTCGGGAACCTCATCCGCCTCAAGCGAGATGCTGATCACGAAATCCACGGAGAACTGTGAGCTGATGTGATCAAGCTTGACAAATACATCTTCAACGTCCTTCTTATCTTTAATAAAAGCGACATCCATAAAGCTGTCCAGATACAGTTCCTGCAGGTCGTGGTCCTGTGACACTATCCCGCACAGAAAACCTATGAATTCATCGGTTGATGTGAACGGGAACTCCGATGTATTGATGAGCCTTATACGGTTCTTGAGCTCATACATATGCTTTGCATTTTTATCAAGATATACGATATTTCCATCCACGGTCTTGACCGCATTGTTTACCTTTTCAAGTAGGTGTTTTGTTTTGCCTTTGCCCTTGGCTCCAACAATAAGCTGAATCATTACAGATCCTCCTTTATTAAAGATTATAACTAATTATAGTGTATTTGATGTTAAATGACAACAAGAATCAGTGAATGTCCGTAAGCAGTGTCGTCATGTTTTTGTACAGGCTGTCATGATCCGTCGAGCCCAGTATTACAGATATGTACGTATGTCCGTTACTTCCGTTTGACAGAAGGATCAGGCAGCTTTTAGCCGCCTTTGTTGTGCCTGTTTTGCCTCCGATGACACTTACGCCTTCGGGAGCCTTTACATCACCGTTTATGTAGGCATTTGTCGTCTTGATCTCTATATTTTTAGGGTTTCCTTCACGGTCCTTGTATGTGCTCTTATATTCCGTAGTGTTGATGATCTTCCTGAACTCTTCATACTGCATAGCCGCATTGAATATAAGATACAGATCATATACGGTCGTATAATGAGCTTCATCTGTCAGACCGTGCGGATTTGTAAAGTTTGTGTTCGTTGCACCTATCTTCTTCGCCTCATCATTCATGACGGCAGCAAAGCTGTCAACACTTCCCGAAAGGTATTCAGCAATAAGAACTCCTGCATCGTTAGCCGAATACATAAGAAGACAGTGAAGTGCCTGCTCAAGCGTCATCTTGTCACCTTCACGAAGACCTAAAAGCTGAGCTCCGGATTCCTTGATCAGCACATTGGAACTGGCGGTCAGAGTATCATCAAGATGACCGTATTTAAGCGCTATATACGCTGTCATTACCTTTGTAAGGGATGCCGGATTGAGCTGTTTATGAACATTTTTGGCATAGACCGTTTCAGCCGCCGTGGCATCAAAGAGACCACCGGCGTCAGCTTCGTCTATTGCAAGAGACATCTTTTCAAAATCATTGTCGCAGACGCATATGTCAGCAGCAAAAGGTTTCAGATCTGATGCGGAACCGGAATTTTTGATATTGAAAGTACTGACAGTCGAATCAGGATCAAAAGGGTTCTGTAATCCCGATGAACATGCCGAAAGCAGTATGGATATGACAACTGTTGTCCCCGTCAGCTTAAGGGATTTACTTATACATCTCACGCCACTCCATATCTCCTCTGTCAAGTGATTTTATAAGAAGCTCCGCCGTGGCAAGATTGGTCGCAAGCGGTATGTTATGCATGTCGCAAAGCTTGACTATGTAATTGATGTCAGGCTTGTGCATATCAGGCGCAAGAGGATCGCGCAGAAAGATCATAAGATCGATCTCGTTATGTTCGATCTGTGCACCTATCTGCTGCTCTCCGCCGAGATTTCCCGCAAGATATTTATGTACTGAAAGATTGGTAACTTCCTCTATGAGCCTTCCGGTAGTACCGGTCGCAAAAAGCTTGTGTTTGCTGAGTGACCCTCTGTATGCGATACAGAAGTTCTGAATAAGTTTTCTCTTTGATTCGTGTGCAATGAGACCAATATTCATCAGAATTCTCCCTCAAAATAAATGCTTTCAGGTGATTGCAGTTTGACGTTTATTACAAAGCCCATTCCTATGAAAAGGCTTACCAGACTGGTCAGTCCGTAGCTTACAAAGGGAAGCGTAAGACCGGTATTGGGAAGCAGCCCGGTTACAACTCCTATATTAATGAATGTCTGTATTCCTATAAGACCGCCCATTCCGCCTGCTATTATCTGGCCTGCGACATCCTTTGCGCGTCTGGCTGTAAGGATACACAGTATCGCGATCATAAACAGAAGGCCTATAACAACACAGCACCCGACAAATCCCATCTCCTCACCGATGACTGCAAATATAAAGTCAGTATGTGCTGCGGAAATGAAGTTACCGTTCTTTACCGATGCAACGACGTTGTTATTGATACCTTTACCGGAAAGCTGTCCGGAACCGATCGCGGTCATGGCATTCAGTGTCTGATAAGCTTCAGAAATGGCGTATTCATCGGGATAGAGCCACGCAAGTATCCTGCCCTTGTGGTAGTCTTCGATGATATGGACGTCATCTCTCATCAGATACCTCAGTGCCAGGACAAAGGATGGGACTCCGATAAGAACAGCACCTGCGATTATCTTCCAGCTGACCCCTCCGATGAACATTACAACAGCAAATATGGCAACTATCATGATCGTTGTTGACAGATCCGGCTGTTTGAATATCAGATATATCGGCGGGATGATCAGAACCACACACGATACTATGATACGTACCGTGTTAAGGTTCTCTTTATGTTTCATAATAAACGCGGCATAGAATAAAATCAACAGTATCTTAACCAGCTCGGAAGGCTGGAATCTGATGCCTCCTATCTCGAACCATCGCTGTGCGCCACCGCCCGAATCACCGAAAAGTTTTACGGCTATAAGAAGTGCAATGCTGACTGCATATATAAGCCAGTAGAACTTGAGAACAAACGAGTAGCTTATGAAAGATACTATTATCATCAGTACCAGTCCGAGCACGAACCCTTCCTGCTGATGTCGCACATATGATTCGTCCGCACTTTTAATGAACACGATACCGATGCTCGTTATCGCTATGCAGAATATGACAAGAAGAAAATCATATTTTTTAAAATGATAATTCTCAAACATTGATCGCTCCTAGAACGGGATATCTGCAAGAAAATCCTTTGTAATGTCTTCGCAGATTACGCCTTCCTCGCTGACGTATATGATCTTGGCACCTGCAACTTTGCGCAGGAATCCCGCATTTTTCGAAAACAGGGTGCATTCCTCTCCGGCAACGCTTATCGATTCGGATTTGATATCAAGTGCTACAGCAAATGCTCCGGTATCGCCTTTTATTCCTGCCGCAACATCGCCGTATACGGTACCGAGAATCACAACGCTCCCGACTGCGGATACGCTCGCCCCCGGATTGACATCTCCGAGAACGACTATGCTTCCTTCCGTTTCAAGGTTCTGTCCTGCATGAAGGGTTCCTTTGTAAACAGAAGTATTCTCCATTTCGCCACTGGGAGAAAATGCGTTGGCTGCCTGAATGAACACTTCATTCTTCTTTTCATTGCGCTCCATGATGCACAGAACGGTCACATGCGTATATTCTCCGAAGGCCTCGACAAGGGCTCTCTCCTCAAGATCCGACAGGTTTCTTCCCTCAAACGTAATGACAAGCTTTGCATCCCCGAGAAACCTGTCAGACTCTATGAGCCTCTGTGCAAATGCAACATACAGATCCTCGAAGGGCATATCCGGGTTAAGTATAAGCTTTAATCCGTTCGGAAAACTCTTGATCGTTACTGCATCTTTCATGATATATCCTCTTTCGTGATAACTTATCAGTCTTCGATGATCTCACTCGTTGCCTCGTCAGCAACACCGTTTACGAGTGATTCAGCATCTTCGACTTTGAAGTAATAACTGAGCACATCTTTTGAAAGCTGTGCCGCGTTGGCCGATGTATAACCGTATGCGATACGTGTCGCAACCGTGACTTCGGGATCGTCGTAAGGAGCGAAACCGATGAACAGAGCGTGGTTTGTTCTTGATTTACTGGTCTGTGCAGTTCCCGTTTTTCCGGCAACAGCTATCGGGAAATCCTTGAATGCAGCTGCCTTTTCAACAACCTCCCGCATTCCGGCATATATCTGGTTCCATGTAGTGTCTGCAAATACGACACTGTTCTGTATATCGTGTGAGCCTTTAACGAGAATGGCTCCTTCGGGATTAACGACTTTATTGAGTAACGTATATTTATAACAGGTTCCGCGTGTCGCTATAGTAGTTACATAGCGCGACAGTCCTACAGTCGTATAGTTGTGACTACCCTGGCCGATAGCCGAGTCGACGGGAAGTTCATCGGAAAACTTAGGATTGTTCTCTTCCATCTCAATACCTGTTTTAGAAGTCAGGCCGAACAGATCTGCATATTTTTGCAGTCTTTCCAGACCGTGCTGCTCATCGTAGTTTTCCGTGTGAACGTCAGTTGCGAGTCGGTACCCGACTTCGTAGAAGAAACAGTTACATGAGTTTCCGATCGCACCTTTTACATCAAGCGGTCCGTGTGCTCCCGGATATACCCAGCACTGCTTTTCCACGTCGAAGTATTCAAATACACCTTCACACGTGATCGTCTCTCCGAGATTTACGACTCCTTCCTCAAGCGCACATGCCGAAGAACACGGTTTGAATGTCGATCCGGGTGCGGTAAGCTGCTGGGTCGCGTTGTTGTAAAGCGGACTTGCAAGATCCGACAAAAGCTTAGCATAATAATCAGAATCGATCGAATTGGCGAACCTGTTATTGTCATAGCCCGGATACGTTACAAGTGCGAGAAGTTCGCCCTGTTTGTTCGCAACGACGCATGATCCCGAACACGGATCGAGTGCGAGCATTCCCGGAGTTATCTCAAGATTCGATATCTTGTTTATGATAAAGTCGTATGATGTCTTGGCACCCGATTCAAGAAGCACCTTATCTTCAGCCGTCCCCGTTATTATCTTCTGTTCATACAGGATCAGGCATAGCTGTTTGCCGCTTATATTATTGTCAGCGATCATGTACTTGTACATCTTCTTATCAAAACCGAGATTGTTAGACATGTCCCCGATTATGTAATCGACAAGATGGTTGTACACTTCCTCCGAATCCGAATACTGGCTGTCCAGATGGAACTTGGTCACATCTATCCAGTTGCTCGCAAGGCAGTAATGCAGATATTCGTTAAGACTTATCGTCTCGTTTGTTGTCCAGTCAATGTATGTCTTGTCATTCCTGTCAACAAGATCAGAAACCAGCACGCCGGTCGACTGTGACATAAGCCTTGATACGATGTAGCTCTGATACACCTTCATCTCATCGGACAGTTCTTTGTAAGGTGTTTTCGTATTGTAAAGCTCATCCTTTAGAGATGCCATGACGGCACTCTTCTTCTCGAGATACGCGGCATATACCTGTTTTTCGTATGTCGCGGCGTTATCACCGGAAAAATGACCTATGTCGATGACGTTGTTGTTGATGAGAGCATAATAAACATCATCTATCGGGATCATCATACGTGATTCCTTGACCTCACTGTTGTTGTAGGTCTTCATGTTGATGATCTTTGATACGAGTATTCCGGCGAGCTTCTGCTCCAGCATGTTGTATACAGCCTTCTGCAGATCCGCATCTATAGACAGATATACGTCGTTTCCTGCTTTGGGATCCACATGGGATATCGTTTCAATGACCTTTCCCATGTTATCTACATATATCGCGTCCTTTCCTTTTTCACCCTGAAGGTACTCCTCCATTGATTTTTCAATACCGGATTTACCAACCATGTCGGCACCGTTGTAATCATGAGAGGAACCGGCAAGTTCAGCAAGGTCGTCAGGGGAAGCGTTTCCGGTATATCCGATGATATGTGCGAAATATGTTGCATCGTTATACTGTCGAAGTGTATTTACTTCAATGCCTACGCCCTGAAGTATGTCGGAGTTTTCTTTGATCGCAGCAACGGTATTATCATTTACATCGTCCGCGATAACGGTTGAAAGATACTTCTGGTAGCTGTTTGTTGCGAGCTGGTATCTGACGGTCATGATCTTCAGAACCTCGTCCTTCGTATATCCTTCGAGCGGCACAAAGTTACTGTTTCCTTTGGCGTCTATGACCGTATGACCTATACCGTATTTCTTTGATCCTGCAAGGAACATGACGACATCTTCGGGAGTAGAGTTACGCTCTGCGGTGGTCAGGTCATCCATCGATTTGTGGCCGTATACGTCAGCCAGGAATCTCGTCAGTCTCGTTCCGGTCAGAGTAAACTCAAACTGGTCGTCGTTATTTAATATGATATTAAAACCATTGTCTACAGTATCTCCGCAATCCTCGACAATCTTGATCGCGCGGGATATCGAATCGTTTATAAGAGCATTCTTGTTTTTACCCGATTCAAAATTATCTTCTATCGTTACCGAGTATGCGAGCTTATTATATGCCAGCAGCTTGCCGTTCCTGTCATATATGTTGCCACGCGTGCTCTTAAGAGTAGTCTCTTTTTTGATCGTCAGCTTGAAGTTATTCTGGTACTCCTGTCCATTAATGATCTGCATGACAAACAGACGCTGCACGAGTATGACGATCAGTGCCACATATACGATGAGTATTATTGTGAATCTGTTAAAAATGGCATCTTTGAACCATTCTTTTATATCAGCGAACAATCAGGCGTTCCTTCTTTCCATGTCTTCCAGCCATTCATTGATATTCAGGATTACCTTGTACACGATGATGGTCACGAACAGCGTATATACTATCTCGGGCAGGATCACGTGCAGAAAATAGTACCCGAAGCGCAGTTTTCCCTGAATTAGAAATCTGAACACGTAGATCATGAAACAGTATACGAGCTCGCTGCTGGTGATCAGAAACATCGGCAGCTTAACGTCCTCGGGATAAAAAATGCTTGCGAAAAATCCGTTAAGATAACCTATGACAAGGTAAACAAGGGCATAGAAACCGATAATGTTTCCGAACAGGATATCAATAATGAGGCCCGAGATAAAGCCTATGAACATGCCTTCCTTCTTGCCGCGCATGAATCCGAAACTTGAAGTCAGGATGATGAGAAGGTTCGGAGCAACGCCGCCCATAGGAAGGATCCTTATCATCGTACTCTGTATCAGGTATCCGACAAGGATCAGCAAAAGCATTGTGATCTTTCTGTACATATCATTCCTTCGTCTGTTTCATCTCGGTAACGACAAGAACGATATCAAGATGTTCGAAATCAACAACCGGCGTGATATACCCCGACTTAGTCAGATTGTTCGAATCGTTGTTGATCTCCTTGATATATCCTATCGAAATACCGGGAAGATACTTGTTACTTATCTGGCTGGTAACGATCTGGTCTCCGGGAGCAACGGCATTGTCTTCGTCCCTGAGCTCAGTGAATTTGATGCTGCCGTTTGAATACATCTCAAGATCACCCGTCACGATCATCGTGTCGGATGTGTTAAGGACCATTGCGCTGATATTGGAATCATCATCAATAATGGATCTAACTGTCGCCCAGTTGGGCCCCACGGAAGTTACTATACCGACAAGCCCTGCACCGGCCATAACGTTCATATTGACCTTGATCCCGTCATTACTTCCTTTGTCTATAAGGAAAGTTGAATACCAGTTACCTGCATCTTTTCCTATTACTCTCGCACCTATCGTAGGATAATCACTGTAACGCTCATCAAGCGACAGTAGCTGTCTGAGCTCCGCGAGTTCATATTTGTCTGTTGTAAGGTCGTTGATCTTGATCGTCAGTTCATCAACGGTTTTCTTAAGTTCCTCGTTTTCGGCCCTAAGTGTCTCAAGCTCCCTGATCGATTCGGATCTGTCGAAAAGCCAGCTTCCGACATAAGATATGCCTTTCTGGAAAGGTATAACGGTATAACCGGCCACAGCTTCAGGCGGGCCGTCCATAATATTTGTAGCATAAGAAAGCACCATCATGATAATGCATAAAGCAGACAGTGCCAGCAGAACATACTTACTTGGTATATCAATCTTATTTCTGTTAAATCTTTTTCGTGCCATCCCCTGTCAGTCCCCTGTCAGACTGAGAAATCTTCCATAGTATAAACTATCGGGTGAAGCCTTTCGTTCTTGATTATCTGCGAAAGGCCGTATGCAACGCTTCCCTCTTTCTGCGGCGAGAACAGAACCTTCAGTCCCGTGCTCTTTGAGATAAGCTGGTGAAGATCACCGATACCTGCACTTCCTCCCGTCAGGAATATTCCCTTTTTGTAAATATCCGCGCCAAGTTCGGGCGGAGTACGCTCAAGGATGAGCCTGACATTATCTATTATTGTCTCGAAATGCTCGTGCATAGCACGTTCTATGAGCATTGTCGGTATAGTACGCTCAACGGGAAGACCCGTTACGATATCCCTTCCGTAAACAACAGCGTCCCTCTCGGAAGCCTCAAGTTCGGGAAGATCTATCTTCGTCTGCTCCGCTGTCTTGGCTCCGATGAGCAGGTTGTATTCTTTACGGATCATATTGATGATGGCATCATCAAACTTTTTGCCACCGGTCTTGATAAGCTTTGACAGGACTATTCCCCCAAGGCTTAATATAGATATCTCGGTTGTTTCATATCCGACGTTTACGACAAGAAATCCCTGTGATCTGTGCATCTCAACATCCATCCCGATACCGTCGGCAATCGCCTTTTCAACTATATAGATATTACGGGCCCTGATGTTGGACTCCTTGACAAGGTCAACGAACGCTCTTTTTTCAACTTCGGTTATATCCGTCGGTACAGAAATGTAATAATCGGCACTTCTGATATTACCGTCCATCTCATCATTGATGAAATTACGGATCAGTATCTGCATATGGTTAATGTCCGCGATAACGCCGTATGTCAGGGGAAATGAAACCTTGATGTTATCCGGCGCCTTTTCGTACATAGTAAAAGCATCATCACCGTAAGCGAACAGATTTCGTCTGTTCTGTATGGCGATCATGTTCTTATGGGATACTATCCTGTCTGTAAAACCGTTATATATTTTGATGTTATAGGTACCGAGATCTATACCGAAAGCATTAACAGCCAAAATACAACCTCATCTTCACATACTATATCTAGCATATTTTATCATAAGAATATCTAGATGTATATATCAACTATTTTTTCGCGAACGAGCATCTCCAGTGATTTTAATATTCCGAGCTTGCAGTGGTACCATGTCAGACCGCCCTGGAAATAAACCGCATAAGGCGGCTTCATGGGTCCGTCCGCGGAAAGCTCTATCGAACTTCCGGAAATGAATGCACCGGCTGCCATTATGACCTGACTGTCATAGCCCGGCATATCCCAAGGCTCGGCCGTAAGATGTGAATCAACAGGTGCCGCTGACTGGATACCGTTACAGAATGCAACTACAGCCTCCGGTGATCCGAGTGTAACCGCCTGTATGATGTCATGACGGCTCTCGGTTGAATCGGGAACAACCTTAAATCCGAGACTTTCATATATGTTTGCAGCAAATACCGCCCCTTTTAATGCGGCGTTTACTACGGTCGGCGCCAGGAACAGTCCCTGGAGGAGTGACCTGTTTATATCAAGTGTTGCTCCGACTTCTTTCCCCAGCCCGGGAGAAGTCAGTCTGTACGCACATTTTTCGATACATTTTCGTGTTCCTGCAATATATCCGCCTATCGGAGCAAGACCTCCGCCGGGATTTTTGATAAGCGATCCTACCGTCATATCGGCACCAAGATCAGAAGGCTCGTATTTTTCGACAAACTCACCGTAGCAGTTATCGACCATTACGATCATCGAAGGATCGATACTTTTGACGAACTTTATCGCTTCACCTATCGAATCTACCGAGAGAGATGGTCTTGTCTGATATCCTTTTGAGCGCTGTATGGCGACAAGCTTTGTGTTTTTCTTTATCGCGCTTTTTATCCCTTCAAAGTCAAATGATCCGTCAGCCTTAAGATCGACCTGTGAATATGTTATACCGTATTCCTTAAGAGATCCCGTGCTTTCCCTTATTCCGATCACTTCTTCCAGAGTATCATAAGGTTTTCCGGATATAGAAAGCATTTCGTCACCGGGACGAAGCTGGGAAGCGAGCGCGATAGCAAGCGCATGTGTACCGCATGTTATCTGCGGCCTGACAAGCGCGTCTTCTGTGTTGAACACTTTTGCATATACTTTTTCGAGTGTATCCCTTCCGAGATCGTTATATCCGTATCCGCTTGAAGGCATAAAGCATGCCTCGGAAACCTTCGCTTCCTGCATGGCGTTTATTACCTTAAGCTGGTTGTATTCCGTCACGGTGTCAAACTGTGCAAACCTTCCGGACAGCTTTTCGAGTACCTTCTCGCCGTAATCATACACAGCCTTTGAGATACCGCATTTTTCATACATCGATTGAAAATCGTTCATTTATGATGCCTTTCTTTATCAGTTCACCTGATATCTTTTCATATATATCCTTATCTTCGTTCAAATTCAGCCATATCACATCTTTTTCGCGTTTGAACCATGTCAGCTGGCGTTTTGCAAAATGCCTTGAATCGCGCTTTATCCTGTAAACGGCCTCATCAAGCGTTATAAGGCCATCAAGATGATCGAGGATCTCTTTGTAACCGAGCCCGAGCATTGAAACATTGTCCCTTGAAAGCCCGCGGCCCTTAAGGCTCTTTACTTCATCAAGAAGTCCCTCTTCCATCATCTGATCCACTCTTTTGTCGATCCTCTCATATATCTTCTGCCTGTCATCGTTTAATACGAAATAACAAAGATCGTACGGTGAAGTCTTTTCAAGACTCTTAGCATTATGATCGGATATCAGGCCTCCCGTCTGTCTGTTGTATTCAAGAGCCCTGATCATGCGCTTACTGTCATTGTAATGGATATGTCCGGCTGCTTCGGGATCGGTCTGCTCAAGCATTTTATGAACGTACTTTCCGCCTTTTTCGGCTATCAGGTCCCAAAGCATATCACGGTACTCTTCATCTTCACCGTGCTCTGTAAAATCAATATCATATACGATGCTCTGAATATAAAAACCGGTACCGCCGACAAGTATCGGGATCCTGTTCTGCCGCCTTATATCCTCTATCGCATTTTTCGCCATCTCCTGAAACATGACAATATTAAAATCTTCCGAAGGATCAAGAATATCGATAAGATAATGCCTGATCCCTTCTGTCTCATCTTCACTTATCTTGGCCGTACCAATATCCATGCCGCGATAGACCTGCATGGAATCACAGCTTATGATACTGCCGTTTATCTTATGGGCAAGCTTTACTGCAAGGGATGATTTTCCGACCGCGGTCGGGCCTGCGATCACAATGAGCGGATTCATATCAGACTATCCTCTTAAACAGTTTCTCAAGTTCTGTTTTGGAAAACGTGATTATCGTAGGTCTTCCGTGCGGGCAGTTGTATGGATTATCAAGCTTTAAAAGTTCGTCAATAAGAGCCTCGGCCTCCCGGTATGACATTTTCATGTTACCCTTTACGGCTGCTTTACATGACATTGTTGCGATACGGTCCTTTACCGCCTCAGGTTCTCTTATCCTGCTGTTTTCCGACAGATCATCAACTACGCTGAGAAAGTATTCCTCTGCATTCATTCGGAAAAGTTCACACGGAACAGATGACAGCGCATATTCCCTTCCGCCGAAATGCTCGATCCTAAAGCCCATCTGCTCAAATGCATCAAGATTGGCTTTGACCGTATCTTCCTGTGACGCGGTAAGTGATACGATATAAGGCGGTGAAATCATCTGTGACAGGACTTCGCCTTCCCTTATCTGCTTTGAAAGCCTTTCATAAAGGATCTTCTCGTGCGCCGCATGCTGATCTATTATATACATCTTTCCGTCATATTCGATTATCCAGTATGTATCAAATACCTGTCCGACGATCCTGTGAGGATTTTCTTTTTCGGGTTCAAGGAATCCTTCTTTAAACAGCGTTTCCTGCACGCTCTCTGATCCCGCCTCATTAAACGATTCCCTGTTTTGAAAATCATTTGCCCTGCTTTTGCGGCGGATCTCCTCGATCTTCTTCGTTTCAAAAGGCTCGGGGATCATCTTCTTTTCAGGCTTTGGGGCATCCTGCTTTTGGAAAACATTTGTACTGTCCGAAGGAACTGACGGTTCCTCATATTTTACTTCGGGTATCAGTTCCCTTCGCGTTATCCCTTCAGTTGCAGCATCAAATACACACGAATAAACACCGCGCTCGTCGGAGAACTTGATCTCAGTCTTTGCCGGATGAACGTTCACATCTATCATTTCAGAAGGGATGATCAAATACATCACAACGAAAGGAAATCTGTGCTGCATAAGGTACGGTTTGTATGCTTCTTCAACAGCTGAAGAAAGTACCCGGCTCTTTACATATCGCCCGTTAACGAAAAATATCTCAAAGTTCTTGTTACCCCGGCTTATCTCAGGTTTTCCGACATAACCGGACAGAGAACATGCTTCGTTATCATAGGATACCTCAACAAGTGCTTTCTGGATGTCCCTTCCGAATACCGAATAAAGATCCGCTGCACTGTCGCTCAGTCCATCAGATGACAGCTTAACGCTGCCGTTTACCGTATATTTAAATGCGACCGATGGATGCGAAAGTATAAGTCTTTCTATAAGCTCGGTCACATAGCCGGCTTCAGTCGTTGCACTCTTCAAAAACTTTTTTCGTGCCGGAGTGTTGTAAAAAAGGTTTCTTACGATGATAGTTGTTCCTTCGGGAACACCTGCCTCATCAAATGACATTTCGCGGCCGCCCTCTATGACATAACAGTAACCGAGAAGAGCATCGGCTGTTTTAGTCATCAGCTCGATTCTTGATACGGCAGCGATGGATGATAGGGCTTCGCCCCTGAAACCGAGCGAAGATATCGTGAGCAGATCTTCAACAGATCTTATCTTGCTTGTCGCATGACGCAAAAAAGCGGTCGGAATGCTTGACTTTTCGATCCCGCTTCCGTTATCGGTAACACGGATATAGTCGATACCGCCGCCTTTTATCTCTATGCTTATGTTCGAAGAGTCTGCATCTATGGCGTTTTCAACAAGTTCTTTTACTACATTTACGGGTCTTTCAACAACCTCGCCTGCGGCTATCTTATTTACTGTCAGCTCATCAAGAATGATAACTTCCGCCATTTTGCTACCACCTGTTCTTCAGCTTACTTTGCAGCATGCTTATCGCGTTAAGGGCTTCGACCGGTGTCATGTTATTACAGTCAAGTCCCTTAAGTTCTTCTATTATCTCTTCATCGCTTATAGTATCAAACAGCGACATCTGTCCCTTGTCCACGTCATCAATACGCTGTGGGATCGAGCTCTTGACCGGACCTGTAGCTATCGATCTGACACTGGCCGAGATATCGTTTCGAGACAGCTGTGCAACAAGATCGTTAGCTCTCTCGATCACGCTCTCCGGAAGTCCCGCAAGCTTTGCAACAGCTATTCCGTAGCTCTTGTCTGCGCCGCCCTTTACTATCTTACGCAGGAATACGATCGTATCCTTTTTTTCCTTGACGGCTATGCAGTAATTGTTGACACCTGCGATCTTTCCTTCAAGCTCTGTCAGTTCATGATAATGAGTCGCAAACAGAGTCTTTGCACCGAGAAGCTTAGTATTACTTATGTACTCGATAACGGCCCATGCTATCGACAGTCCGTCAAATGTAGATGTTCCGCGTCCTATCTCATCAAGTATGAGTAGCGATCTGTTTGTTGCATTACGAAGGATGTTTGATACTTCCGTCATCTCGACCATGAACGTCGATCTTCCGCTTGCCAGATCATCGCTTGCGCCGACTCTGGTGAATATCCTGTCAACGATACCGATGTTTGCGCTCTTAGCCGGAACAAAAGATCCTATCTGGGCCATCAGCACTATGAGTGCCACCTGCCTCATATAAGTTGATTTTCCGGCCATATTGGGGCCGGTGATGACACTGATGCGGTTGGATGAATTATCCAGGTAAGTATCGTTTGATATGAACATCTCATCCTTTGTGAGAAGTTCAACAACGGGATGACGTCCTTCCTTTATCTCTATAACGCCTTTTTCGTTTATCTTCGGGCGTACGTAACCGTTTGCGGATGCAACATATCCGAGCGATGAATATGCATCGGCAACCGCAATGATCTTAGCGCTCGTAAGTATCCTGTCAACAGATGCCGCAAGCTTTTCACGAAGTTCCACAAAAAGATCATATTCAAGCGAGAACAGCTTGTCCTCAGCATTAAGGATAGTATCTTCCAGTTCTTTAAGTCGCTCTGTGGTATATCTTTCGGCATTTGCAAGAGTCTGTTTTCTTATGAAATCTTCGGGAACAAGCTCAAGAAATGAATTCGTTACTTCAAAATAATAACCGAATACACGGTTGTATTTGATCCTGAGATTCTTGATGCCTGTTCTTTCCTTATCCTCAGCCTCAAGCTCGGCGAGCCATTTTTTTCCTTCGGTCTTTGCATTCCTGAGCTGATCCACTTTTTCGGAACAGCCGGTCTTTATTATCCCGCCTTCCTTTATGTTGATCGGAGCATCCTCGCTTATTGATTCATCTATGAGTGTGCACAGATCTTCAAGTGTATCAAGTCCATCGCAAAGCTCTTTTACCGCCGATACTTTTGAATCAGATAACAGCTCTTTGATTGGAGGGAGCATTCTGATCGAATTGGCAAATGCGATCAGATCCCGGGGATTAGCAGAATGATAATTGATCTTTCCCATCAGACGTTCAAGGTCATAGACAGGATTTAAGTATTCCCTGAGTTCTTCGCGAAGGATAAGATCCTCAGAAAATGCCTCAACGGCATCAAGTCTTCTGTTGATCTTTGCCTTGTCGGTAAGCGGCTGTTCAAGGAACGATCTGATCATTCTCGCGCCCATAGCCGTCTTTGTTTTATCAAGGACATACAGAAGTGAACCCTTCTTCGTCTTATCAAGCATTGTCTCGGTAAGTTCCAGATTCCTTCTTGTTGCCGAATCAAGGACCATATAATCATTTACCGAGTAAACACTTATGTTTCTGATCTGTTCGATGCTGCTCTTCTGGGATTCCGAAAGGTATCGTAAAAGTGCACCTGATGAAACACAGCAACCGGGTTTGTCGGACAGTCCCAGTCCCGAAATATCGGATACCCTGAACTGGTTCTTTATAGCACCTGTACATGCCTCATCATCAAAGAACCACGGTTCAACGGGATATACGGCAACATGAAGATGAAATTTCAGCGATTCAAAATCAAATCCCGATACCGTAAAAGCTTCGTTACATATTATCTCCGAGGGTGAGAATTTGTATATCTCATCGATCAGTTTTTTCTCGCCCTGTACCTGTGTTGTCAGAAATACGCCGGTCGTAATATCCGAAACAGCGATCCCGTATATATCCTCCGAGTAATAAATGCACATGATATAGTTATTGGATTCCTCGGAAAGAGTCTCCATGTCTATATTTGTGCCCGGTGTCGCGATACGGATAACCTCTCTTTTTACGAGTCCCTTTGCTTCCCTGGGATCTTCAACCTGTTCGCAAACAGCAACCTTATATCCCTTCTGTACAAGCTTGTTTATGTATATCTGGGCAGCATGAAAAGGAACACCGCACATCGGTGCCCTTTCCTTAAGCCCGCAGTTTTTGCCTGTAAGTGTCAGCTCAAGTTCTTTGGATGCTGTTAATGCATCATCAAAGAACATCTCATAAAAATCACCGAGTCTGTAAAAAAGGATGCAATCCCTGTAGGCTTCCTTTGTTTCCATGTATTTTTCCATCATGGGAGACAGTTTTTCTTCCATCTTCAACTCCGTAAAGCCTGATATAACGATCTGCCGGATCTGTCTCTTATGATCTCGGCGATCTTAAGTTTCGTAAAATCAATGAACCTGCATCTTATCCTGTCTTCAGAAAAAGCATTAGTAAGATGATCTTCAAGCTCTTTGTATGACGCATCATCTTCCATGTTTATGAAGTCAGTGACGATCATCCCCGATACATTTCTTATTCGAAGCTGCCGCGCTATCTCATCGGCGGCCTCCAGGTTTATCGCACGGAAAGTTTCTTCTTTCCCCGCGCCCTTTTCGCACTTTCCGGTGTTGACATCAATAACGGTCATCGCTTCGGTCGTATCGAATGTTAGGAACGCACCGCTCTTTAAGTAAACCTTCTTTGAAAGCGCCTCTGATATTTTAGCATTAACAGAGTACAAATTACACAGATTAATGAGTTTGTCCTCATAAAACCTCAGACTGACCCGGTCAGCGACATTGACTGATCCGGATAGAAAGCTGTGATCACTCTTGAGATTTTCCATAACTGTGGCATCATCGGTCAGAACTTCTTCAATCCCTTTTTCACATAACCATAACACGTCCTTCACTATCGCAGGCACGGGTTTATACAGTATCGAGTACTGGCTTAAATGTTCTGAAGATGAGCTTATCTTATCAAGAAGCCGGCATATTTTCACAAGCTCTTCTTCGGCTTTTTTGATACCGTTATCTTCGGTATGCGTTCGTGTTCTTATTACTACTCCGACATTGTATCTGTCTGCTATATCACTTAATGCATCTATATACTCTTTCTTTTTATCCTCAGGTATCTTAGCGGATGCCTTTACGTAAGAAGAATCCGTTGATACCGCAACATACTCGCCGTCTATTGCCAGTTTATCGGTAAAAATAGCTTTCTTTTCACCATATGCCTCTTTTTTGTACATGAGTGGAAGAACAGTCCCGTTTTTTATGTTCTTCTGAACAAAGGCATATTTCTTCGGCCCATACATCGCAAAACAGGATCCGATATTGTCCGCACCGCTGTCTATGCGGCAGTTTATTATCGTTCCGATCTCAACCGGGTCCTTACTATCGTACACAAAAATGTGCTCGGCCCTGTTGTTTACGATATGCATAAGGACAATGTGCCCTTCATATTCTGTTATGACTGCCCTGTTATCGATCATGTTATATCCGTTCCGATCTCATCAAGCGATATCAGTTTATCATCAGCCAGGGTAAACTGATCGATACGCTTTATCATAATGTTTCCGGTGTCAAATTCTGTGAGTTTATCGCCAAACATGGCATTTAATACGAGCTCCGGCTTGATGTTGTCAACACTTCCCGATGATATGAGCATGCTAATGACCCGCCCCTTATCATCAGCTTTAAGTTCATAAACGAGAGGACGTATATCGATCTCTTTCTCCGTCTTCTTGCTCTTTTTCAGCACAACCACGCTATCCTTTTTCAGAAAATCATCCGCGGCAGCTGTCATATCCGACCCACTCATCTCTTTAGGAAAGATCACTTCATACCGAGCAGCCTTAACAGATGCCATCGCGTTCTCGCATCTGTCGGGAAGAAGTCTGAATGAGGTAACTGTTATCTCGGGAACTGATGTTTCGGCAATCCTATAAAGCGCGTCTTTACTTAATACCGGTTCAACAAGTTCCACATCGGCATATTCTCCTTCGCTTTCCATTCCAAGCGGAAGCGGTGGTGTGAACGACAGTATCTGGTGCGGTGAAAAGCCCTCGGAATAAGCAACCGGTATACCTGCTCTTCTGAAAAGCTTCTGAAAATATCTCATGACATCAAGATGACCTATATAGACAAGAGCGCCTGTCTTTGAAAACCTAAGCCTTACTTTCATAACAGACACCTCCATGAAAGCGCGCAGCACCGCATCCGCTGCATTTCATCCTGCAGTTCGGAGTGACCTTCTGCTGCTTCGCGTTTTCATATTCCCGCTCCAGAAACTTCCTTGTAACCCCTATATCGATAAAATCCCACGGAAGGACCTCATCAAGAGGCCTCTCACGATTATAGTAAAATGCAGGATCAATTCCTTCTTCTTCAAATGCTTCCACCCAGGGCTCAAATCTGAACGATTCTGTCCACGCATCAAACATACAGCCTTTTTCATAGGCTCTGACAAGCACTTTGGACAGTTTTCTGTCTCCTCTTGCAAAGACACCTTCAAGGACAGAAACGTCGGCAGCATGCCAGTTGTAACGGATGCTTTTGTAATTGAGCTGCCTTTTCATCGCATCGTTAACAACCTTTGCTTTCATCCTGAATTCATCCATTGTCGCCATTTTTGCCCACTGGAACGGAGTGAAGGGCTTCGGAACAAAGAATGATGTTGAACTTACGATATTTACTTTACCGACACGCTTTTCCTTTGGGATAGTGTCGTAATAAAGCTTTGCGATCTCATTTGAGAGCTTTGCGATGCCTTCCATGTCCTCAACAGTCTCGTACGGAAGTCCCAGCATGAAATAAAGCTTTACCCTTGTCCAGCCTCCGAGAAATGCCTGTTTACAGCCGTTTAATATATCCTCATCCGTAAGACCCTTGTTTATGACATTACGCATACGCTGGCTTCCGGCTTCGGGCGCAAAGGTGATAACACTCTTTTTTACATCCTGAACCTTACTCATGACGTCAAGTGAAAAAGCATCTACACGAAGCGATGGTAACGATATATTAATATGTTTGTCGGAAAACTCATCGATCAGGAAGTTACAGAGCCGGTCAAGATCCGGATAATCCGAGGATGACAATGAAGATAGAGATATCTCTTCATGGCCCGTTGATGCGATCATCTGCCTTGCAAAAGATTCAAGTTTTTCGACATCACGCTCACGTATTGGTCTGTACACGGATCCGGCCTGGCAGAACCTGCAGCCACGTATACATCCGCGCTGTATCTCCAGAACAACCCTGTCCTGCGTAGCTTTGATATACGGAACGACCGGTTTTACGGGATAATAGGTATCGGAAAGTTCCGTGACTATCTCTTTCTCGATAACGGCAGGCATATCGTCATAAAGCGGGAAGAATTCTCTGATCGTACCGTCTTCATTATATGAAACATCATAACAGGAAGGGGCGTATATCCCGGGGATCTTTCCGGCTTCACGTATAAACTTCTGTCTGTCATAACCGACCTTTTTATGTTCCTTATAAAGGTCTATGAGCTTTCTGTAGCTGGTCTCACCTTCTCCTATATATACAAGGTCAAAGAACTCAGCAACAGGCTCGGGGTTATAGGTGCAAGGCCCTCCCGCGATAACTATCGGATCGTTCTCGCATCTGTCCTTTGCGTAAAATGCTATACCAGAGAGATCAAGAACCTGCAGTATGTTCGTATAGCACATCTCATACTGGAGAGTGATCCCGAGAAAATCAAAGTCTGACACCGGATCCTGGGATTCGAGCGCAAACAAAGGAATATGGTCTTTCTTCATCAGGGGATAAAGATCGTTCCATGGGGAATAAACGCGCTCACACCATACATCTTCATATGAATTGAACATATCATAGAGTATCTGTATGCCAAGATGCGACATTCCTATCTCATACACATCCGGGAAGCACATCGCAAACCTGATAAGGCCTTCAGGGTTTTTGATCACGGCATTGACCTCATGGCCGATGTATCTTGCCGGTTTGTCTATGGACATCAGTATTTCTTTGGACAGTGCAAGTTTACCCATACCAATAGATAATAACATAAGAAAAGACGTATTTACATACGTCTTTTCCCTGTTTATCATATTACGAAATGTATTTATTTCTTTACATCTTCATATAATGCGTAGAATGTATGATCCTCGTGACATCCGTCTCCGTTATACTGTCTTGAGTCCGGATCGTCCGAATGATAATATCCGATAAAGTGTTTATCATGATGATGAGGAGGATCGGGGTAAGCACCTTCGCCGTCTCTTACATAGCATGTCTCAATGGTCTCATGTGTGAGTCCGTCAATGAATTTGAGCTTATGCTTAACGTAATAGCAAGCCATGATTACACGGTCTTCAGTTATGTTCGTCCAGTCACCTTCCCAGCCAACGAAATCAAATCCGTCAAGACACGGTGCCTGAGGTGTGGGGAGGGTTGATCCGTAAGGAACGATATCTGTCTTCCAAAGCTCTCCGCTCCATCCGTTAACCCAGTATACTGCACATGTCTGTCCGGGAACACCTTTCTTCATGTTAAGGTTCTTCCACCATTCAGGCTGAGGAGCACTTGTAGCCTGGTTCCAATGGGGAGACCATCCGTATACAGTCTGTGCAAGGCTGACTACAGGAGGAGTAACCTTATCGTAAGCACCGAGGATCGTGCGGTCTTCGGTAACACACTGTGTATTTCCTACCCATGCCCTGAAAACATATCCCGGAACTTCGGTATCTGTCGGTACAGGTGCATTTGCGCCGTGCGCAACCTGAACCGTAACTGCTTTGACGCCATAGACATACGTAACATTATGAACGGCTTTGGCCTTCTTTGCGAAAACTTCCGTGTTTCCTGCGAAGGCAACCAATAATGTCACAGCCAACAGGCCGATAATTGATTTCTTCACTAATCCCTTCATATAAATACCCCTTTCATCTTCGATATGTCGGATTACATAACATACGACTTGATTATAATAGTTTACATAAAAAATAGCAATACATTTTTAAAAATAATTTTAAAAAATCATCTGTTTGCAAGCTCTTCCATCACATCTTCCCATGTCAGACCCTTGACAGCCATAAGTACCATCAGATGATATAGAAGGTCCGCGATCTCATATTTGCTTTCTTCCGCTTCGGGATTTTTGGCTGCGATAACTATCTCCGTTGCTTCCTCACCGACCTTTTTGAGGATCTTGTCTATGCCTTTATCAAACAGATAATTAGTGTAAGAACCTTCCTTCGGGTTTTCTTTTCTGTCGAGGATAACGTTCATAACATCTTCAAGAACCGTATATGGATTCGTATTTTCGTTTTCCTTTTTCATGATCTCATTAAAGAAGCATGAATACTCGCCTGTATGACATGCAGCACCGATCTGTACGACCTTTGCGAGAAGCGTATCGTTGTCACAGTCTGCATATAATGATTTTACATACTGGTAATGTCCGCTCGTATCGCCCTTCTTCCACAGGCACTTACGGGATCTTGAATAATATGTCATTATGCCTTCGCGAACAGTTGTCTCAAATGCCTCACGGTTCATGTAAGCTACCATGAGCACTGTCCCGGATATATCATCCTGGCATACAACCGGGATAAGTCCCGAATCATCGCATTTAAGATCATCCCACGAAAGCTTTCCTGATCCGGTGTTCATATCAAGTCCTGCCCTTGACAGTTCATCCTTAAATGAATAAAGGTCAGGGCATCTTCCGTTTACGATATCACCCGAAAGGCCGCCGACACCCGGAATCTTCAAAATATCCGCAGGATCGGCATCATCGTTTACAACGCATATAACAGGTATCTCTTCAAACTTTGCGTCTGACAGTTTTGACAGAAGGAGCGAACCAGTCGTATTGTCGCGTATTACTTTCAGATTATCGAGGATCTGATCCATACTGTCGGCGCATACGTATATCTTTTTCTTCGAAAATCGTTTGCCGGCTTCCCCGATAAGATCGATGTTTGACTGTTTTGCCATATTAAGGGCAACTCTTCTGCATCCTGCATAAAGAAGCTTTTTGACATCTTCAAGGCGGTTGACGTTTCCCGCTGCGATAATACCTGTATCGATCGCCGAAGTGATCTTACGGATCGTAAGGAGAGCCTCTTCGTGTTCAGCGTCCCCGTCGGACAGATCAAACAGGATTATGTTGTCGGCACCGTTTACTGAAAGGCTGACGCAGTAAGATACGGGATCATCGGATAATGCCGAATCATCCCTGAATCCTTTTATCAGTTTTCCTTTTTTGAGATATACGCATGGTATTATCAGTTTTTTCATCAAAGTGTCCCTTTCGTTGAAAGAACGTTTATCACTCTCGGATCGTTTGAAGTTGCCATATCAAGTGATCTTGCGAAGCTTTTGAACATTGCCTCGCAGATGTGGTGCGAATTGATCCCTTCAAGAACCTTGATATGCAGGTTCATCCTTGCGGAATAACTTATTGCGTAGAAAAATTCGCGCACCAGCTCGGTATCAAGATAACCGATCCTCTCAGTCGGAAACGTTGCATCATATGAAAAATAGGGCCGGTCGCAAAGATCAATGGCAGTAAGAACAAGGGCATCGTCCATCGGAAGTATCATCGAACCATACCTTACTATGCCCTCTTTGCTTCCGAGAGCTTCCCTTATCGCTTCACCGAGAACTATACCGGTATCTTCAACCGAGTGATGTCCGTCAACAAGAAGGTCGCCTTCCACGGATACGTTAAGATCAAAGAATCCGTGTTTCGCAAAACCTTCAAGCATGTGATCGAAAAATCCGATCCCTGTGTCTATCTTTGATTCTCCCGTGCCGTCAAGATCAAGACGTACGGAAATATCCGTCTCTTTTGTTGTACGCTTTATTTCGCTTATTCTCTGAACGGATTTCTTAACTGCCATATCACAACACTCCTTTGTTAAATCTGACACCTATCGAGTTGGCGTGTGCGCTGAGTCCTTCGGCATTTGCAAAACTCATTATATCATCGCACGCTTCCTCAAGCGCCTTCTTTGAATAACTGATGATACTCGTTCTCTTGATGAATGCATCAACTCCGAGCGGCGAGAAGAACTTGGCCGTTCCGTTTGTCGGAAGCACATGATTGGGACCCGCAAAATAATCACCGAGCGGCTCGGAAGAATACTGTCCGAGGAAGATAGCTCCTGCATTTCTGACTCTTGTCATATCCTCATATGGATTCATTGTGATTATCTCAACGTGTTCGGATGCTATCCTGTTTGCTGCATCAAACATATCGTCTCTGTTTGCGGCAACAAGGATATATCCGTAGTTATCAAGCGATTTTGTGATTATGGCGGATCTGTCCAAGCGCTTTACAAATTCATCAACAAATCCTGATACTTTATCCGCAAGCTCACTGCTGTCGGTAATTAGTATCGCACTTGCAAGTTCATCGTGCTCGGCCTGGGACAGAAGATCTGCCGCGACATACTTTGGATCTGCTGTCTCGTCTGCAATGACAAGTATCTCGCTCGGGCCAGCCACGGAATCGATCGAAACATGTCCGAAAACAGCTTTCTTGGCAAGCGCAACATAAATGTTACCGGGACCGACGATCTTGTCCACCTTCGGGAACGTTTCGGTACCGAATGCCATAGCCGCGATAGCCTGTGACCCGCCAACCTTATATACTTCCTTAACGCCCGTAATCTTTGCTGCAACAAGCGTACAGTCGGCAACCTTTCCGGAAGCATCGGCAGGCGTGAACATCACTATCCTTGAAACGCCCGCAACAATGGCAGGAATAATGCACATAAGAGTTGATGACGGATATGCGGCTTTTCCGCCCGGAACATACACACCGACAGTTTCGATCGGAGTGATCTTCTGTCCGAGTATAGTACCGTCTTCTTTTGTATCTATCCAGCTGTTGACAAGCTGCTTTTCATGATAAGTGCGGATATTGTCAGCCGCCTTTTTCATAACCTCAATAAGGTTCTGATCATACGAAGAATATGCAGCCTCGATCTCTTTTTCGGTAACGCGTGCATTTGAAGGGGTGATATCCCATTTGTCAAACTTCTTTGTGTATTCAAATACGGCTCCGTCACCGCGCGTTCTTACATCAGTAAGTATCGCATCAACGGTGCTCTCGTATTCCTTGTACTGACCGGGATTTCTCTTTAACAGGTCGTTTAATATATCCTTTATCGTATCCTCTGTCAGGTTAATGATCCTCATAATTCTTTTTTGATCCTTTCTATCAGTTCATTGATCTTTTTCTTGTGAAGTCTCATCGATACGGGATTTACGACCATACGTGCCGACAGATCTTCAACTTCCTCAAGTACAACAAGCCCGTTTTCACGAAGTGTTGAGCCTGTTTCGACGATATCGACGATACAGTCGGCAAGCCCTACGATCGGTGCGAGTTCGATGCTTCCGTTAAGCTTTATTATATCAACGCTCTGATGTTTGACATCATTGAAATATGTCTTTGCGATCCTCGGATACTTGGTCGCGATCTTTATCATGTCCCGTGTCTTAAGTAAAGACTGTGCACTTTGCGGTCCGCACACACACATCCTGCATTTCCCGAACCCCAGATCAAGTACCTCGAGAATCTTACGGTTCTCTTCAGCTATCGTATCTTTTCCGACAACACCTATATCTGCAACGCCGTGCTCAACATATGTCGGAACATCCGGACCCTTTGCCAGGAAGAACTTAAGCTTCAGATCTTCGTTTACGAAGATGAGCTTTCTCGTATCCTTATCCTTCATCTCTTCACAGGTGATATTGCACTTTTCAAGAAGAGAGAGTGTCTTGTCGGCAAGTCGTCCTTTTGTGAGTGCGAATGTAAGATATTCATTCTCAACTTTATCCTTTTTCTCCTGGTCCGACAGCGCCATCATCAGTTCGTCAAGTGATACACCGAAGCCGATCGCGGGTGTATTCTTCCCGAATTCCTTCACGAGATTATCGTATCTTCCGCCCTTTATCACGGCATCTCCGAACCCGAAAGTATATGCCCTGAACAGTACCCCGGTATAATAGTTGTATTTGTTCAGAAGTCCGAGGTCTATGGAAATATGATCGGCTGCACCCTCTTTTTCAAGGATATCAATGATCATGCTAATTCTGTCGATCGCCTCAAGACTTTTTGAATTTGTGATCTTTTCCTTCAGTGCCTTAAGTGAATCTTTTGTCGTATACACGTCCGATATGCTGACGATAAGATCGCACATATCTCCCGAAATGTTCATTGAATCAAGAAGTTCACGCACCTTATGGAAATTGCCGGTAGAGATGAGCTCGCGAAGAGACATCTCATCGGGGTCACTGAGACCCAGTTCATCAAATACGCCTTTGAAGAAATTTCCGTTTCCTATCGATACAACAAAATCAGAAAAACCGACAGCCTTCATGCATTTGACTACGAGACTGATCACGGAGGCATCTGCCTCGACTGACCCGTCACTGTAAAGCTCTGCACCGATCTGCGTGCTCTCTTTAAGCCTTCCGTTAAGATCCGATCCGTTTACAAAAGTATTACCGCAATAACAGAGCCCCACACTCTTCTCTTCGTTGAAATACATTTTTGAATATGCCCTGGCAAGAGCAGGCGTAAAGTCCGGACGAAGAACGAGAGTGTTTCCTTCCTTGTCATAGAACTTATACAGTTCATTTGAAGGAGTCAGTCCTATATTGTTCGCAAATACATCAAAGTATTCAAATGATGGGGTCTGGACAAGCGAATAGCCCGATCCTCTTATAACATCAAGAATCTTACCCGCAACATCATATTTCTTTTCAAGTTCCGAAGGTGTTATATCCCTCACGCCCTCGGGGGTGTGCATTATCTTACTCATATTCTCTCCACTTTAGCGCGTTAAACTGATAATTCGCTACCTTGTTATCACGTGAAATTATATTAAATCTGATCCCTTAATGTCAAATCCTTTTTGATACCGTCAAGATACGGTACAAATATGCCGTTATGAGGGACAAGATCAAATCCTTCTTCCAGTTCCTCCAGACGAAAGCTCTTCCTGCCGCCCTCATTCATCCTGTCCCAGAATTTCTTGAGCTTTACGAATCTTAAATAGCACAGTCTGTCCAGGTGTGTGTAGTGTATGACGATAAAGCTCACACCGCCCTGTTTTTCAAGATCTTCCATAAACTTTATCTGGTGTTCATGGATATTGGCAAGCGCGAATGTATCAACGGAACATTCCTTGGCATCAAAGCATACGGGTATACCCTGAACGGCACCGATATAATCGACCGTACTCTTCTGATCAAAATACGCCAGCGTGATCTGCGTATGATCCTCATTCATCTTTATCGGTGTGATAGGCGTCGGGATCTTCTGCACAAGGCACAGTCCATGCTGTCTGTACAGTTCATTTGTCCTGTTGATGAGGTCTTCAAGTGTGGAACCGCGAAGTCCTCTTGAATTCCAAGTAGCCATTACATCACCTTTGAAAAATCATCGCCCGGCGGTATCTTAAACGTTTTACCTGCGATCTTTGCAATATCAAAATCATCAGGTATCACAAGCCTGCAGCATACAAGCATCTGGGAGGTGATCCCGTATCTGTTTTTGTATTCTTTATTTATTACCGGATCACCGTACTTGGGGTCACCTATTATCGGATTACCCACAGATGCAAGATGAGCCCTTATCTGATGAGTCTTACCGGTTATCAGTTCGACCTCGACAAGTGATACTCTGCCGTCATACTTTATATTTCTGATATTTGTTATGATGATATCGCCGGAGCCGTCATCGGTAAGTCGTACCTTATTTGAAGCCTCATCCTTTACGATCCTTCCTTCAAGATGGGCATCCTTAACATTTCCTTTGGCAATACATCTGTAATATTTTTTAAACGTGTGATCCCTGAAGCCTTCCGACAGATACCTTGCAGCGGCATATGTCTTTGCAAACGTCACAAGCCCGGAAGTGTTACGGTCAAGCCTGTTGCATACAGATGGCGTAAATCCCGCATCGGAAGACAGTCCATCTCTTCTGACATATGACAGACATATCTCATTAAGAGAGATATCCGACGCGGATGATTTTTGCGACAGCATTCCGGAGGGCTTGTTAACGATAAGAACGTCATCGTCCTCATAGACGATCGGAGGCATTAGCGCACTCAGGTCATCTACCTTTGGCCCGGGCGCAGAAAAAGATGCAAATGTATCATCGGAAAGATAGAACTTAACGTTGTCACCGGCCTTTAGAAGTTCTTTTCCGGTGGCCTTTGAATCGTTCAGCACGATGTTCTTCTTGCGAAGCATCTTATATACAAAGCCTGCACCGGCATTTGCCAGAATATTCTGCGCAAACTTGTCCAGCCGTCTTCCTTCTTCACCTGGCAATATCACAAACTCTTTCATAATGACACCGCTTTGAGAGTTGTGATAACGGCACCCGAAAGATCTTTATCATCCCCCGAGAGTTCCTTTATCTGTCCGGCACGTTCAATGAAAGCATCTTCACTGTCAAATATCTTTACCGTGTATTTGTGGCCGGCGTTTTTGAGGACGTTGTCCAGGTGTTTCTTCAGATCGTCAGTATTCTTCTGAGCCTTGTCACAGTAACATATGACGCTCTGATGAGCGACAACGATAACCGGAATGAAAAACGTATAATCCGATGTAGTGATTATATTTTCAAATAATGTCGAAACGCCTTTTGTTGCCTTCATGTATCTCTCATGATCGGCTTCGGGAAGCGACCTGTACCGAAGGAACATGATAAGTCCGACAAGCGATTTACATGCAGGAAGCAGCGCAAGCACTGCAATGATCGACCACAGGCTTTTCTTCGTATGAAGCGTATAAAGGCCCATGAAGAAAATGCCAAGCGCCATCGCAAACAGTACGATAGTCTTGATCAGTTCAAATATCGTCTGTTTCTTTATATATCCGTATGTACCTTTCAGATCACGATTGACATATTTCATCCATGATCTCCTTATATGACATTATGCTGTGATCTGCCGTCTGTTTTTTCTCTTCCCACTGATAGGTCGAGTACTCGTCATGTACTGCAACCGTCGTCATACCGGCTCTCCTGCCGGCAATGATACCTTTCACGATATCCTCAAACACCAGGCATCTTGAAGGCTCAACATTAAGCGCTTTTGCGGAATTCAAGTAGACATCGGGCGATGGCTTTCCGGCACATCCCTGCTCCCCGGTCAGTATCGAGTCGAAGTATTTTATAAGAGCGTTGCTCTCAAGCGTTGCCCTGCACAGATATTCGGAATTGCTGGTTGCGATCCCCATTTTGATCCCTTGCTCACGCAGGTATTCAAGGAAATCCGAAATACCCTCCTTCGGCTTAACCTTGTTCGCATAATGGTCGTATGCCATCCTGTTCCAGTCTTCCATCAGCTGCTCGGGGCTGATCCACGGAACGTATTTATTATGCGTATGAACAGCAGTCTCATAAAAACTGAGTCCCTCGATCTCCTTCTGGTAATCAAATGTCAGCGGGATATTGCACTTTTCAAAGTATTCCTTATCGATATCGTGCCATACTCCCATTGAATCGACGACTGTGCCGTCAAGATCGAAAAGTACGGCATCGGTTTTTTTAAGAATCTCTTTCCACATTACTTGTATGTCCAGCCTTTTTCGTACAGGTTTTTCATTTTCTTCATATCGTATGAGGCAAATCCGAGCGGATATGAATCGACGCACACAAGGACGTGCCCCTTCTTCATTTCTGCACCATCCCTTATGATGGTCTCACCTTTCAGAAATCTTATAACATCAGGATCGGATGCACTCAAATCAAGCACATTATCAAATTCACTCATCTTCAGTGCCAGCGCAAGAGCTGTGGACGGCGTGAACTTTTCGGCTTTATTGATGCTGCCGCAGTTAAGCCCTGTCCTTACAAAACGTATCCCTTTGCGGTATATCTCATCAAACGCATCGGGAAGCATATACACAAACCCGTCGGAACTTACTATATACCCGGCGTCTTCCGCCTTGCGGCGAAAATCATCCCTGAGGTGTTCAAAAAATCCCCTGACGGTTTCCGGAAGTTTCATATAGCCAATGTTCTTTTGAACGGGAATTGCAGCAGGTGCCTTAAATTCTGCATTCGCATCTTTTTCAAGCAGCGCAACAAAATGACCTTCTCCTTTAAAGTGATGCGGAAAAGCATGAACACATCCGGCTATTCTTGAATCACAAGTATATTTTTCATAAGGTCCGCACAGGCCGTTTTCCTTAGGGATATCGCATACTATCATATCACTGTGTTTCTCAAGGAAAGTTATGATGACCTGTTCATCCTCTATATCGGAATATGTGCATGTGCTGTACAGAAGCTTACCGCCCGGCGCTAACATTTCATATGCACTGTCAAGTATGCCTGACTGCACGCCACTGTATGCTTTGGGGCCTTTTTCCAGATATGAACTTATAAGGTTCGAATCTTTACGGAACATTCCCTCGCCGGAACAGGGCGCGTCAACAAGTACCCTGTCAAAATATCCTTTATACATGGGGGCAAGTTTTTCGGGATCTGCGCATGTAACACTAACGGCTGTCTGTCCCGTATGCTCTATGTTCTTCACGAGCGCCATCGTTCTTGAAAAACTGATATCGTTGGACACGAGCATTCGCGGGTGGTTGCACAGCATGGCGGTTGATTTTCCACCCGGTGCGGCACAAAGATCAAGAACGGTGTTTTCTTTATCAACGGGAAGAATCGAAGCCGGAAGCATGGCCGAAGGTTCCTGCAGATAAAAGAGCCCTGCATAATAATACGGATGTTTAGACCAAGCATCCGTATCACTTATATAATAACCGTTACAGATAAACGGTATTTTTTCGATACCAAACGGTGCGATCTTCTCGAATTCTTCGCATGTAACCTTGCATGTATTTACACGAAGTCCTGACTGAGCCGGATCGGAATATGAACCGAACAGTTCATCGGCTTCTCTGCCGAGAAGCTCTTTCATAGATTCCTTGAAATTAATCGGAAGATCCATATCAGATACTCTTTAAGATCTCAAGAAGATACTCATATACTCTTGCCGCGCTTGATATAGACAGTCTTTCCTTCGGTGTGTGGATATTGCTGATATCGGGACCGAATGAAACTATATCAACTCCTTCGATCTTCTTGAAGAAAACACCGCACTCAAGTCCTGCATGAAAGCCGCGAAGCTTGGGGTTGCGGTTGTACATGCGCTGGAACGCATCAAAAGCGATATCCCGAAGGTCGGAATCCGGTTCGTATTCCCATGCCGGATAATCATATTCTTCTGTATATGATCCGCCTATAGTCTCTATCAGATATTCGATCTTGTCGGCAAGAGCATCCTTCTCGGATTCGGCAAGCGACCTCATGTTGATGATAAGTTCGAATTCAGTTTCGGACAGCTTCATGATACCGCTGTTAAGAGAAGTCCTGACAAGGCCCTCATTCTTGCGGCTCATCTTGATGATACCGTCGGGTACGGTATTAAGAAGAAATCCTATCCTGCGTTTTGACTCCCTGTCGATGCACCGGGCACTTTCTTCTCCCTTGTTTTCGGCATAGATCATCATGTTCTCTTCTATGCCTTCAAACTCTTCGCAGATGATACGGGAGTATTTCTCTATAATGTTCTCAAGCGTATCAACATCTTTCGGATCGATAATGATCTCTGCTTTCGCTTCACGCGGGATAGCAGAATCCGTCAGTCCGCCGCCAATGTACTTGACTGAGTAGGACATGTTCTTTGTTACTGTATGAAGTATACGTCCGAGAAGAAGATTTGCGTTTCCTCTTCCCTTGTCGATCTCCATTCCGGAATGTCCTCCGGCAAGTCCGCAGATCACGATATTGTAGCCGATCCCCGATACATCCTCGTACGAAACGGGAAGTGTACATTTAACTCTCTTTCCCCCTGCGCAGCATGTCAGCAGTTCGCCCTCGACCTCATGATCGAGATTGATCAGCAGTTTTCCGCTAAGAATTGATGTATCAAAACCGATCGCACCCTTCATGCCATCCTCTTCATCAACGGTAAACAGGGCTTCTATCGCAGGAAGATCAAGACTGTCATCATCAAGTATGCTGAGCATGTAAGCTATGGCTATACCGTCATCGGCTCCGAGCGTTGTGCCCTTTGCAAATATATAATCATCAAGTACTGAAAGCTTCAGCCCGTCTTTTGTAAAATCATGCTTCGCGTCATAATCATAGCTCTTCTCGCACACCATATCCATGTGTCCCTGAAGTATAACGACGGGGCGTTTATCGTCTTCCTTCTTCGAGGGCTTTTTCACAAGAACGTTGTTCATATCATCCCTGACATACTCAAGTGAATGCGCTTTGGCAAATTCAATTATGTACTCGCTTATAGCATCACATTTTCCCGAAGGCCTCGGTATTGCCGAGATATCCTCGAAATATGAAAATACTTTCTGCGGCTTTATGTTTTCAAGTACTCGTTCCATTTAATGAATCTCCGTGATTAATTTATTTAAAAAAGCGGAACCTTTCACGGTTCCGCCTAAAACTTTTCTCAGATCACACTTACGTTTTTACCGCCACCGTCATTACTGCCTCTGTTATTGCCCTTGTCCGTCGGATATCCTTCAAGTGCGGCAATATCGTTATCAAGTTCAACCTGCGGGTAAAGCTGGGATCTGTCCTGTGCGATTATGTTCTCGCATTCCTTAAGCTTTGCTATAAGATCCCCATACTTTGCATCTGCCGTACCGATCGCATGATTGATGATCTCCTGCAGTGTCGATAACTGTCCGAATGTGTATTCCATAGCCGACTGTCTGACGTTGTTCGCCTCGACAGTTGCCATATCGACTATCTGCTGTGCCTGCTCCGTCGCCTGTTTAACGACTTCGCCGGCCTGGGCATATGCCTGTTGCATTATCTCATTCTCATCGACCATCCTGACCGTTTCGGCCTGGGCCATGTTGAGCATCGCATCGGCCTTGTCCCTTGCATCCTGCAGGATACGCTCTTTGTTGCTGATGATCTTCTGGTACTTCTTGATCTCCTCGGGAGTACGAAGCCGAAGGTCTCTTAAGAGCTCATCCATACGGTCTTTGTCAACGATTATGTTTGTTGTTGAAAAAGTCTGGTACTTACATTCCGAAATGAATAATTCGATCTCGTCAATTACCTGTTCAATCCTGCTGCTCATTTACACTCTCCTAATTGAAAATCCCCTTTATTTCCCAAATTTCTCGTATGTCAGTTTTCGAACGAGCGGAGGAACAAACTTATCTATGTCTCCGCCGTAGCTTGCCACTTCCTTAACCGTGGAACTGGACAGATATGCATATTTAAGCGATGTTGTAAGGAAGATGGTATCAACTCCGCTGTTGAGTACACTGTTTGTCTGGGCCAGCTGAAGCTCGTATTCAAAATCAGTTACGGCCCTTAAGCCTCTGACAATGACTCCTGCCCCGTTTTCCATCGCAAAATCGACCAGAAGTCCTTCGTACGAAAGTACTTTGATATTAGGTATATCCTTCAGGACTTCCTTTAATATATTAACACGTTCATCTACAGAAAACAACGGCCGTTTGGCGCTGTTATTGAGCACTGCGACTATCAGTTCATCGAATATTTCAGACGCTCTCTTGATGATGTCGATATGACCGAAAGTGACCGGATCGAAGCTTCCCGGATATATGGCTCTCTTCATTCTCTCTCCCGTTTCTTTAAAAAGACATGCTTGTTATTCTTGTACTCCTTGATCCTGACCACATCAAATCCGATACCGTCGGCAAATGAAAAATCGGTATCCGCGGCTGCCTCGCAGATGATCAGGCTGTCCGTATCTATTATATCCGATGTCGCAAGTATTGTAAGCACAGGTTTTTCAAGCGCGGCTTTATATGGCGGATCCATGAACACGATATCGAACTTTACGGATGTACTAAGATTATGAATGCTTGACAGAACATCATAAGGCTTCACAACAGCCATGTCGGTAAAATGCGTCGTTTCAAGATTTTTTTTGATACACGAAACCGCTTCTTTATCCTTTTCTATGAACGTGCATGATGATGCACCTCTTGAGAGTGCTTCTATTCCGATCCCGCCGCAGCCTGCAAACAGATCGAGAAAGTTTACATCATAAAGTTCGGGCGCAAGTATATTGAAAAGGGTTTCCTTTATCTTGTCGCTCGTAGGTCTCGTGTCCATCCCTTTCGGGGCTATAAGATTCAGTCTTCTTGCACTTCCGGCGATTACACGCATCGATCAGCCTCTCAGTTTGCTTCCCTTTGTATCTCTTCTTGCAGCCTTTAGCCGTGACAGAAGAACCGGTCTGTTGCCTACGTTAACCGTAGTATCGTCTTCAGCAAACAGATAATAGACATTTTCTACATGATCGTTACCTGTAAGCTTGATCGCACGTACACCGACAGCACCCTTCTTCTTAACGGGAACCTCATCAAGTTCAAATTTCAGGAATACATCAAACTCCGTCTGGAGCACGATATACTTCTGCTCTGTAATCGGGAATACCGTTATGACTTCATCATCATCAAGAAGACTCGTAGCCGCAACGGTCCTCTTTATAACATCAAATTCTGTACCGTATACCTGCTTGAACATTCCCTTTTTCGTACCGAACATCAGCTTCTGAAGAACAAGATCGTTCATCGGAAGAACATACACGATCTCTTCTTCAGCCGAGTTGAAATTGCTGACGTTATCGATCGGTATACCCTTGTCCCTGAACTTTCCGAACGGAAGATCACTTACCTTTATCGAATGCATCACGCCCTTATTCGTGAACAGACAGATCCTGCCGGTATTAAGGCATGTAAAGCTTATCTTGAACTCGGCATCGACCGCATCCCTGTTCCTCTCATATGTCGACACATCAACAGTCTTGGCATATCCGAAACGGTCCATAAGGAACACGACTTCCATCTCTTCGGCCTTCTTCTCTTCGAATACGACCTCGTCAGCATTCTCTATAACAGTCCTTCTCTCGTTTCCGTACTGCTTCTTGATCAGATCGAGTTCTTTCATGATCGTCTGATCCATCTTCGCAGGCTTGGTGAGTATCTCTTTAAACTCGGCAATATCCTTAAGAGTCTTGTCGTGTTCGGCAATAAGCGCATCCATCTCAAGTCCGATAAGCTTAACAAGTCTCATGTCAAGGATCGCGGAGGCCTGTCTGTCCGTAAACTTAAGCTGAGTGGCGATCTTCTCGGATATCCTTGACTTGAACGTGATACCTTCGGTATTACCGGTCGTAAGGCATGCTTTTGCAATCTTTACTTCCTTGCTGCCGCGGAGGATCTCGATGATGACATCGATTATATCAACGGCCTTAATAAGGCCTTCCTGGATCTCTTTTTTATCAAGTTCTCTCTGAAGGAGCGTTTTATATTTGCGTGTTGCGAGTTCCCTTAGGAAATTGACGTGACACGATATGATCGACCGAAGTCCCATAACCTCGGGACGGCCTTCACATATGGCGAGCATGTTTACACCGAATGTATCTTCCAGCCTCGTTTTCTTCAGGAGCATGTTGCGTACATTTTCAACATCCGCATCCTTCTTAAGTTCAATGACTATCCTGATGCCTTCCTTACTCGACTGGTTTGATATATCAACGATATCTGTCGTTTTCTTGGCATCTATCAGTGCCACGATGTCGAGAAGGAACTTAGATATGTTGGCACCGATCATAGTGTAAGGGATCTCACTTATAACAAGCGAAGGCTTACCCCCTTTTGCAACCTCGAGTTCAACCTTACCTCTTATTCTGATCTTACCGCTTCCCGTCTCGTATATCTCAAGAAGATCATCTTTGTTCGTGATGATACCGCCTGTCGGAAAATCAGGTCCCGGCATTATCTCGAGAAGTTCGCGTGTCGTGATCGCGCTGTTCTTCATAAAAGCCTTTTCGGCTTCGATGACTTCGCAGAGATTGTGCGGCGGCATGTTTGTTGCCATACCGACAGCGATACCTTCCGATCCGTTTACAAGAAGGTTTGGAAACTTGGACGGGAGAACGACCGGCTCTTTACCCGTCTCGTCATAGTTCGGCATGAAGTCGACCACATCCTTGTCAAGATCCGACAGCATCTCTTCCTGTGTGATCCTGCGAAGTCTTGCTTCGGTATAACGCATTGCCGCGGCGCCGTCACCTTCTATCGATCCGAAGTTACCGTGTCCGTCGACAAGAGCCATTCCCTTTTTGAAATCCTGGCTCATGTTTACAAGACAGTCATATATAGAGCTGTCGCCGTGCGGATGATACTTACCCATCGTATCACCTACGATACGCGCGCTCTTCAGATGCGGCCTGTCGTATCTGTTGTTAAGCTCATACATATCATAGAGCGTTCTTCGCTGAACAGGCTTAAGTCCGTCCCTTACATCCGGAAGCGCACGTGCCACTATAACGCTCATTGCATAGTCAATGTATGATTTTTTCATCTCATCCGAAAACTCGGTCTTGATGATGACTTCTTCAGATACTTTTTCTTTTACCTTCTTTGCAGCCATAAAGCGATCTGCCTTTCCTTACTAATAATCCAGCTGTGCATCCTGCGCATGTCTGTATATGTAATCCTTACGGGGGCCTACATCGTTACCCATAAGCATCTCGGTCGTGTTGTTCGCAAGTCTCGCATCCTCTATCTCGACAAGCTTAAGTCTTCTTGCTGCGGGATCAAGAGTTGTCTCCCAAAGCTGGGAAGCATCCATCTCTCCGAGACCTTTATAACGCTGGAGCTTGAAGTTCGTATGCTCTTTCCTGTACTCGGCCAGAGCCTTATCATCATACAGGTATTCCTCCTCACCTTTTGAAGGCATTGCTTTATAAAGAGGCGGCATAGCTATATAAACATGTCCCTCGTATATGAGTTCGGGCATGAACCTGTAGAAAAGCGTCAGCAGAAGCGTTGAGATATGTGCCCCGTCTACGTCGGCATCGGCCATGATGATGATCTTGTCATACCTGAGCTTTGTAATGTCAAAATCATTCCCGTAGCCTTCCGAGAAGCCGCAGCCGAACGCATTGATCATCGTCTTGATCTCGGCATTGGCAAGAACCTTGTCGATACTGGCCTTTTCAACATTTAGGATCTTACCTCTTATGGGAAGTATCGCCTGATAGTTCCTGTTTCTGGCGGTCTTGGCACTTCCTCCTGCGGAATCCCCCTCTACTATAAAGATCTCACATTTCTTGGGATCTTTGCTCTCACAGTTTGCAAGTTTGCCGTTTGAATCGAACGAATACTTCTGCTTTGTGAGCATGTTTGTCTTTGCTTTTTCTTCGCTCTTTCTGATCTTGGCAGCCTTCTCTGCGCATGACAGAACGGCCTTTAATGCTTCAAGATTACGGTCAAAGTAATGAACGACTTCATCTCCGGTAACTTTGGATACTGCCTTTGCAGCGTCCTGGTTATCAAGCTTCGTCTTTGTCTGTCCTTCAAATCTCGGATCCGGATGCTTTATAGAAACTATAGCCGTCATGCCGTTTCTGATATCGGCGCCGGTGAAGTTCTGGTCCCTGTCCTTAAGGATCCCGAGTTCTCTTGCGTAATTGTTCATCACGTTCGTGAACATCGATTTGAATCCGGTAAGATGCGTACCACCCTCGGAGTTGTATATATTATTACAGAATCCGAGAACGTTCTCATGGAATTCATTTACATACTGGAAAGCGATCTCAACTTCTATACCGTCGCAGCTTCCCGAGAAATAAACGGGATCGCAAACAGTCTCCTTGTGCTGGTTAAGATCATTGATGAAGCCTATGATACCGTCACTCTCATGAAACTCTTCCGAATCATTCGGGGTAACCCGCTTATCGCAGTAATGGATCGTCAGCGCAGGGTTAAGATATGCGGTCTCATGTAGTCTTGATTTGATATCCTCTTCCTTGAAACGTGTCTTCTCGAATATCTCACCGTCAGGCATGAAATTGATCTTAGTTCCTGTCGAACGTGACTTACCGATAACGGGAAGCAGTCCCTTTTCAAGCTTGATCGTCGGAATACCGCGGCTGTATCTGTCATGATAGACATTTCCGTCACGCTTTACTTCTATATCAAGATACTCAGAAAGTGCATTTACAACGGAGGAACCTACACCATGCAGACCACCACTCGTTTTATACACTTCGTTATCAAACTTACCGCCGGCATGAAGCGTTGTGAATACAACACGTTCAGCACTCACACCTTTTTCATGCATGCCAACAGGAATGCCGCGCCCGTCATCCTCAATGGTAGCGGAACCGTCACTCTCAAGCGTTACCCATATATTGCTGCAAAAACCTGCAAGATGCTCATCAACTGAGTTGTCTACGATCTCGTAGATAAGATGATTAAGGCCTTTGGTCGTTGTGCTTCCGATATACATACCGGGACGAGCTCTGACCGGATCAAGCCCTTCAAGAACTGTGATGTTTTTGGCATCATAAGTTGACTGTTGTGCCATTATACTACCCCTTACTTAATACTACCCGGATCAATACCCCATATGATCCGCAAATCATACACTATAGAATTATACCATATTATATTTCGTTTTCAAGAAAAAAGCACAACTTATTGTATGGTCGTGCTTTTTCTCCACTATATATTCATCATAGACTGGCTCCCACAAAGCCTATATCACCTGATCGTTCAATGGCATTTTTCAATGTCAGGTGCTCAGGTTTCATCAGTTTCGGATCATCTTTCAGAATAGCATCGGCATCATCGCTCGCCCTTTTTAATATCTGCGCATCCGAGTAAATGTCACCGAGCATGAAGTTAAGATCACCCGACTGCCGCATCCCGAACATATCACCGGGACCGCGCATTTTCAGATCTTCTTCTGCGATCTTAAATCCGTCGTTGGATGATTTTAATATCTCAAGTCTCTTTATCGTATCCGGATTGCTGCTTGATGTCATGAATACGCAGTATGACTGGTCGCTTCCGCGACCTATACGTCCTCGCAGCTGATGAAGCGCCGCCAGTCCGAACCTTTCACTGTTCTCTATCATCATGAACGTTGCGTTCGGAACGTTCACACCGACCTCGACAACGGTCGTTGAAACAAGTATATCGATATAACCTGCGGCAAAATCATTCATGACCTTCTGCTTTTCCGATGCCTTCATTCGTCCGTGAAGTATACCTATCTTAATATCATCATCAAAATATGAAGACATCTCAGAAGCAGTATCTACAACGTTTCTGGCATCCATTCCCTCGCTCTCTTCAATGAGCGGACATATGACATAGACCTGATGCCCGGCTTTTATCTCTTTTTCCATATGATTATATGCCGCTTTTCTGTAGCTTTCTCCGACAACGGCATTCTTGATGGGTTTCTTATGGGCAGGCAGTTCATCGACAAGTGATATCGACAGATCTCCGTACAGAATGATCGCAAGAGTTCTCGGGATAGGCGTTGCACTCATAACAAGAACATGAGCGGCACTGTCAGAGTTCTTTGAAGACAGAAGCGTCCTTTGGTTGACTCCGAATCTGTGCTGTTCATCGGTAACAACTAAAGCGAGGTTTTTATAAACTACCTTCTCATAAAATAACGCATGTGTTCCAATAATGATATCAGCTTCTTTTTCTTCTATCATGCGTCTTACATTCTTCTTTGCGGATTCTGACATCGATCCTGTAAGGAGCACGACTTTAATATCAAGCGATGATTCCTTTAATAGATTTGATATCGATTCATAGTGCTGCTGGGCGAGTATCTCCGTCGGTGCCATTATAGCGCTCTGGTATCCGTTTACAGCGACCATGACACATGCAAGAGTTGCAAGTATCGTCTTTCCCGAACCGACATCTCCCTGCACAAGCCTTCTCATCGATCTTTTTTCGCAAAGGTCTATCTTTATCTCGCCCCAGACACGCAGCTGCGCTCCGGTCAGCCTGTACGGCAGTTTTTCAATTATACGTTCGCATTCAGCGACTTCCATAATATGAAAATCATTTGACGCATAATCGCTCTCATCCCTGAGCATACGAAGTTTGATTATAAACTGCAGGAATTCATCATAAACAAGCGTGTTTCTTGCGCTGATCAGAGTCTTCTCATCCTTCGGGAAATGCATGTCGTATATCTCGTGCTTGTAATTTTCACCGACAAGATCAAATGATTTTCTGACAGTATTTGTTATCGCGTTGTTGGAAAGACCTTTTGTCAGATGATAGATCGGATTGATACGGCCGAGAAGATCATCATATGATTTTTGCGTGAAGATCTGCGGCTGTTCAATATGATAATGATCGCCCTGTACCGTAAGCTTTCCCCTGAATATGTAAGAACTTCCGGGTTTTAGGGACTTGGCAAGGAACGGCATGTTAAACCATGTTGCGGTCACGAGTTCGGATCCCGCATTCAGCTTAGCTGTTACTATCGATAACCTACGAACCCTTCTCATGAGCGGACGCGCGAGTACAACCGCTTCAAACGCGATCATAACATCACATGAAAGCCTGTCGGTCACAGGTTCATAAGTGATATAATCGCGCGGAAAGTAAAAAAGTGCATCCTCTACAGAAAAGATACCAAGTTTACTGTAGAGGGGTGCACTTTTTTCGCCTATACCTTTTAAAGCGGTAAGATCCGTCATTTTATTCGACTGAAACTATGTAGTAATATATCGGCTGTCCGCCCGGATGAAGCTCAACAGAAAGATCCGGATACTTCTTCTCGACATTGGCGGCAAGATCGTTTGCCATTTCCTCATCGACTTCATCGCCATAGTAAATGCTGATGATCTCTGACTCGTCATCAACCATTCTCTCGAGCATGTCAAGTGTTGTGACCTCGACAACGCTTCCTACGGCAAGTATCTCATGATCGCCGATACCCATTATATTGCCTTTTTTGATGTCCATTCCGTTGATCGACGTATCCCTTACGGCATATGTTACCTGGCCTGTCTTGACGCGTGTTATGGCATCGTTCATCGCATTTTCATTATCGGAAGGTGTGGCATCATTCATGTATGTGATGAGAGCCGTGATACCCTGCGGTATCGTCTTGGTCGGGATAACTATGATCTCTTTATCCTCAACAAGATACTGCGCCTGGTTGGCGGCAAGTATAATATTCTTGTTATTCGGAAGGATGAACACGCACTTCGCATTGACATTCGCAATGGCATTGAGCATATCATCGGTCGAAGGATTCATGGTCTGTCCGCCTGTTATCAGGTAGTCAACACCGAGAGATCTGAATATCTCATCGAGTCCCCTGCCGCAGGAAACTGCAACAAATCCCATTTCCTTCGGTGGCTCTGTAAACTTAACTGCCTCTTTCTTAGGCTCTTCCTTAACAGGTTCAGTTTTGGGAGCAGCTTCCTTTACGCTCTCTTCGACCTTTGCTTCTTCTTTCGCTTCGGGAACATCCTCTTCGATAACCGGAGCTATCTCGTCCTTATCCCACGGTTTGATGATAACATCATCGATCGTACCGAAAGAAAGGCACTTTGAAATGATCCTGCCGGGCTCTTCTGTAAATACGCAAACATCAAGCGTTTCGCCAATATCCGTTATCTTTGCACCTGTTCCGTATGCATCAAGGTATTCACCGAGATTATCTGCATCCGCATCGGAATATGAACTCTTCTTAAATACGGACATCTTTGTCTCATATGTGATTATCTTCTCTTTTACAACGGCACCGCTTGTGGGCTTTGAGTTAACAAATACAGTGTCGGCATCTTCTCCCGAATAAGCTTCGTATCCTCCCTTTAATATCTCAAGAAGTCCCTGCCCGCCTGAATCGACAACGCCTGCTTCCTTAAGTACCGGCAGCATATCGGGTGTCTTCTGAAGTACATCTTCTGCATAAAAGATGATCTCTTTAAAATATGTATCAAAATCATCAACTTCGTTATTAACTGAAAGTGCTCTTTCGGCAACACCTTTGGCAACCGTAAGGATCGTTCCTTCCTTCGGCTTCATGACAGCTTTGTATGCTGTCTCTACAGCCTTCTGAAGAGCCTGAGTGAACACCTCCATGTCAAGTTCTTCCTGTTCCTTTATGATCTTAGTAAATCCTCTGAACAGCTGGGATAATATAACTCCGGAGTTACCTCTTGCCCCGCGGAGCGAACCTGACGATATGGCCTTGGATACCGCAGCCATGTTCATGTCTGATATGGCTTCAACTTCCTTGACAGCAGACATGATCGTAAGTGACATATTTGTACCCGTATCTCCGTCAGGGACAGGGAATACGTTTAATTCGTTAATTATTTCCTTCTCGGCTTCAAGCCTTTTCGCACCGGCCAGGAACATCTTTGATAAAGTGCCGGCATCGATCTTATTTGACTGCAACTCTCAATCCTCCTATATACGAGGGTTCAATCGATGAACCGGACGCCCTCAACGAATACGTTTATCTTCTCTATATCAAATCCGGTAAACTCTTCAATCTTGTATTTGACATTGTTTACGAGATTTGTCGCAACGGCCCTGATGTTCACGCCGTAGCTGACTATAACGTGAAAATCAAGTATCAGCTTATTATTCTTCATCTGCACATTGATGCCTCTTCTGAGATTTTCCTTCTTGAGCATCTTGGCAATACCGTCAGACATGCTTACCGCAGCCATTCCTACTATACCGAAACATTCAACGGCAACGCTGCCTGCATATTGAGCAACGACATCAACATCGATTATAAGATTCCCGGAACCTGTTGCCAAAGCTTCCTTCATATAGAAACCTCCTTTAATCCCAAATATTATCTCCCTTATACTGCTTTTTGCAAAGCAGATATATTATACACGCAAAACAAACCGTTGAAAACAACAAAAATTAACAATACAATGAAACAAATGCTTGCAATGGATATGAACTTTTGATAAAATACCCGTGTTGCGTAAAAATCAGGTAGTTAGTGTATATATATATTCAGGAGGTTTTATTATGGCTAAATGTGATATTTGCGGAAAAGGCGTACATTTCGGTAACAATGTGAGCCATTCACACAGACGTTCAAACCGCATCTTCCATGCAAACGTTAAGCGTGTTAAGTGCATGGTAAAGGGAACACCTACTACTCTTCATGTATGTTCCAGATGCTTAAAGTCCGATAAGGTTGAAAGAGCTTAATTCATCCCAAACGTGTTGTTACTAAAAAAGAACCTCTCACGAGGTTCTTTTTTGTTGCTTATATCACTCTTCATCCGAATTATCAGTTGCCTTGAGCACCTCTTCATCGGAAAGCGTACTCTCTTTCTTTGCAGTGATCTTATTCATGATCTCCGGTACCATATCTATTATCTTTGTTATGGTATCCTGGTTTTTGATCGAAACAACCCTTGTTGAGTTATTCTGAACGACAAGAACCGCGGTCGGTGTCATCTTACCAGTAAGTCCGCCTGCACCGTTATCTTTCTTGTCGCCGCGGAATGTTCCTGCTCCGACTCCGAATGATACATCAACAAAAGGAATAAGTATCGTATCCTTAACAACGACCGGTTCTCCTACAACGGTCTTGCTCGAAAGAAAGCCTTCCATTCCTTCAAGAAGTGAATTGACTACTGAATTAAAACTGCTCTCTGCCATGATGATCCTCCATATGATGAAATAAGTTTAACCTTCCGAATGTCTTTTGTAAAGCCGGCGCATTCTTTTGATATCCTTGTTAAAATACAGTTTAAGGAAGCAGACAGCCGGTGTTATAAGCGAAAAATGTCCTTTTATCTTAAGATCGCCATAAATATCCGTATCCTCAAATCCGGGATCTATAGTAAGTTTTTTCGGAAGCGCCGGATAAATGAGTGCCAGATACATCAGTATCTTTCCTGTCGTTGCAGGATCCTCGGATCCGAAATGTACAAATCCCTTTACGCTTCGCGGTGCTATCTTTTTAAGAAGTTTTATGATCTGGGCCTTTATGACTGCAACCGCCTCACGGTTTCTGTCATCATGAAACATCCTGTCCCAGAATCTGATGTTCTTTCTGATCTTTGTGTATTTTTCTGAAGCCTTATCATATTTTGAAGAAATCTTTGAGATAAGCTCTTCTAATTTATCTGTGATATCAACCGGACTTTCTTCGGATCCCTCCGTAGTTGTCCGCTTATCATCATCGTCAGTTGATGCGGCATTATCTTCTGCAAATGACGTATCCCCGTTCCAGTCAACCGAAAACTCTTCTTCGGATGCTTCTTCAACTGATACCGGTTCCTCAACTGCAGGTTTATCAGTTTTTTCTGCTCTCTTAGCTTCCTTCTTCTTTCCCGGAAGAAACTTTATCCCGAATATCCTGACAACATATCCGGCTTCACCTTCGTAATATGCCTTTATATGTACGATATGAAGAAGGAATGATACTACAGCCTTTGCCTTCGGATCGCCTTCCTGAGGCTTATCGCCCGTTATCCTGTACCTTATCGGAACAAACAGGACGATCGCTATAACAAGAAGGATAAGAGCCACAACCGATAACAGCACAATACCTATGATCTTTAGAATTGTCAGTAAAACGGCGGGCATTATGTATGATCCTTAATAAAATCTTCGTAATATGAACGAACTTCAAAAATGCTCCCGCGCTCACTGAGGCATTCATTTATCATCTTTTCAACAAGACCTGTTGCCTCTTTAAAGCTTGTCGCAATACCGATGATAACACGGTTGCTCTTTCTGATGTTCTTCTGCTTGAACACGGCTGCTGGATATATGTCGAAGAGATCCTTTTTATTATCGGAAAGCGTGATGAAATGAAGATTTGTCATTCCGATTCCGCAAGCCATCTTCCATTTTATGGATGACAGTCTGAAATCAACATTCTTCGAAACATAAGGCTTGTCAACAAACCTGACCACTGCTTACTCCTTTTATCCGTGTGCAAAAACAAGATGATTATAACAAAAAATCGCTGAAAATGAAAATCTAATTATTGACAAGGAACTTACTGATTTTTATACTAAAACAAAAGGGGTGTATAACATGGAACTTAAAGCTGTGATCGGGTTGACTCCGGGGGCGGTTGTGGCCGAGGATGTTCTGGACCATAAGGGGAATGTAATTATCAAGAAGAACACGTCTCTTGATAAGTTTCTTATACAGAAGCTTAATGTCGCAAAGATCTCCTGTGTCAATATCAAAGAACCTGAAGATTTTCTGACCACTTATTTTGAGAAGATAAAGGTCAGCAAGACATTTAAACAGTTCTACGAGATATACTCGAAGAACTTCTTTGAATTGAAAAAAATGATGGAGGAGTTCCTTTCCACCAAAAATCCTATCGATTCAAACAAGCTCTATGAGATCGTCGATGATATCACTAACCCGTTTAAACATTCAAAGATCACTATCCTTGACATGCTCACGGTACTTGAGACAGCTGAAGCTGATTTTCTGTACACCCATTCGATAAATGTAGCACTGATCTGTAACTATACAGCAAAATGGTTCAGGCTTGATGAAGAGGATGCAAAATCTCTCGTACTGTGCGGTTTCTTTTATGACATCGGAAAGTTCATGATCCCCCAGGAAATCCTGCTTAAACAGGGGAGGCTTACCGATGAAGAGTTCAAGACCATCAAGAACCATACAGTGATCGGTTACAAGATGCTTCAGCCGTTTGAGATAGATGAACGAATAAAGCTCTGCGCTCTCATGCATCACGAACGTATAGACGGAACAGGTTATCCTCAGGGGCTTGTTGACGAGCAGATCGATCAGTTTGCAAAGATCACTGCAATCCTTGACAGCTACGAAGCGATGACGAGTTACAGGTCTTACCGTGCTCCGCTCTGTCCCTTCACTGTCATTGAGATATTTGAGAAGGATGGCTACGGCAAATACGATACCGGATATTACATGACGTTCCTTGAGAGAATGGTTGAGGAATATATCGGTAAAGAGGTAGAGCTTTCCGATGGTACGATAGCAGTCGTGGTTCTGATCAACAAACAGAAGCTCTCACGGCCGATGGTCAAGACAGAGGACGGCAAATACATAGACCTTACAGCACAGAAGAATCTGTCAATAAAAGCTTTGGTATAAATACCAAAGCTTTTTTATTCCCACTTACCTTCTCTCTTTAATTGTCTGTACATATTGTACCCGCGCTCAAGTATCAGTCTTTCATTGTCAAACTTAAGCAGATGATATGCTTCATGGTACTTGTAATATCCGCTGTCCCTGAAGTATTCCTCATGCTGTGGCTTCGAGTCATAACTGTGCGATTTCATAAGATACCAGTGAACTTCCTTGCTGACGGTATCTTCGGGAACAACGAACGAGTAGATCGTCCTGTCGATATAATCAATGATCGTTCCGTCAACGCCGGCCTCTTCCTTTACCTCGCGAAGCGCAGTGGCCTCATGAGTCTCACCTTCTTCAACGGTTCCTTTCGGAAGTACCCAGCCTTCATATCTGTTATTGTAGTTTTTGTAAAGCAGCAGTATCTTGCCTCTGTATATCACAAGTCCGCCGCAGCTTGTCGCTTCAATCATATTGCGATCATTCTTTCTTCTTAAATGTCAGTTTTGATTAATAGAATAACATCACTCAAAATACGCGTCAAATACTCTTTTTGCTATAGGTGCCGCAACGGCCCCTCCGCTTCCGCCGCCTTCGACGATCACAGTGACTGCTATCTCGGGATCATCATTGCCCGCAAAGCCGGTAAACCAGGCGTGTGACAACGATTTATTGGATGAATACTCTGCCGATCCTGTCTTACCTGAGATCTTATATCCGTTCGTATCAAGAACACGCTGGGCAGTTCCGTTTACAACAACTTCCCGCATCATCTTGCGAAGGCTCTCGGAATATCCGGAATCGATCAGTCTTCCGTACTCACGGACACTGTTTGTTGATATCGTACCTCCGTCCGTATTCTGAATCTCGGATACCACATAAGGTCTCATGAGTATTCCGTCGTTCGCAATGGCAGACGTTATCATGAGCATATGTATCGGGCTGATGAGAGTCCTGCCCTGTCCAATACCGGTCTGGAGCAGATCATCGGTGGACGAATCCTTTCCGATGTCCGAAAATGCCATTGAATACTTGAACGGCAATGGAAGCTGTCTGTTGAACATAAGCTCCGACAAAGTATCCGAAAACTTCTTCTTATCAAGCATTGACGAGATGTTTGCAAACGACGAATTACATGATTTTGCGAAGCTGTCGTCAAAGTTTACCCATCCGTGGCTCGTCTCGTTATAACAGTTTATTATCGAGCCTTTGTATTCAAAGCTGCCTTTACACTCAAATCCATAGTCGTGAACATTTCCGTTATGTTCCTTAAGATACTCAAGCGCCGTGACTATCTTAAATGTGGAGCCGGGCGGGTATGATCCGAGAAATGCACGGTTTAAGAGAGGTGAATTCTCTGTATCCGCATTAAGAACATCCCAACGTCCCATCACTTCATTAGGATCAAAGTCTGGTTTTGATACTACGCAAAGAATCTCACCTGTCTTAACATCCATTGCAACTACCGCTCCGCGTCTGTCATCCATCGCATCGTATGCAGCTTCCTGCATCGCGGTATTAAGGGTAGTATAAACGTTGTCCCCATGATTTTTCCTGCCGGCAAGGTCGTTTCTGATACGGTTTGCAATGTTGCCGTCGCATGAAAGGAGTGTGTAGTTTTCCATAGATTCGACACCGAGCACTCCGTGCGTGGAATATCCGACAATGTGAGCAAACGTGTTCCTGTAAGGATAACTCCTGTAGTATCCGCCGTCATTATCGGACATAGTGGTCGCAAGAACGTTTCCTTCACGGGAAAGGATATCTCCCCGGATGATACGGGATTCGAGAAGGGCCTGTCGTTTATTGTAGGTGTTGTTTATGATGTTTTTACTCTTTACCTGCGTGAAATAACCGAGATATACGAGCATCACAAGAAACAGTCCGATGAAGAGGTATGCTATAGCGCCAATCTCGCGGTTTGAATCGATGTGACGCCTGCCCGGACGTATCTTCTGCTTATCATAAGTATTAAGTTTTGTCCTGATCTTATCAAAAAGTTTCATCATATATCACTGAAGCTCGACAATATCAAGCTTTTCGGTCTTAAAGTCAGCTGCGGTAAGCGGCTTCTGTTTACGATTATCGTGTCCCTTACTGATATACAGGCCCTGGATAACTGCAAAAACGCAGCATGTAACGGCAACGCTTGTTCCGCCGTAGCTTACGAGCGGAAGCGTCACACCTGTCAGAGGTATGAACTTAATAACCCCGCCGACAGTAAGGAATACCTGGAAAATGTATGATACCGACAATCCGAGTGCAACAAGTTTAAAGAACGGATCTTCAAACTTCATGGCTATGTTTATGAACATTACAAAACATGAGAGGCATAAGAGCACAAGACACATGCCGAATATCACGCCGAACTCCTCGCATATCGCGGAAAAGATGAAATCCGCGGCCACAACAGGTATCGTCTGCGGCGCGCCCTGTCCTATCCCCATTCCGAGCCACCCGCCTGTACCTATCGCAAACAGGCTCTGTGCGATCTGATATCCTGCGTCGGTAATGTTTCCCATCGGATCAAGAAATGCAGTGACCCTGACCCTTACGTGTGAGAACAGCTTGTATCCGCCGACGGCTCCTGCCGCCCCGCCCACCAGACCTATAAGGAAATACCAGATATTTCTCGTTGCAGCAAACAGCATACAGAAATAAACAATAAAGAATATGATAGCGCTTCCGAGGTCCTTTGATGCAACAAGCAGAAGTACATGGATCATCGCTATGACTGCACTTATGATTATCGCCTTTAAATGGTGATCGTGCGCAAGTATCGACGCGATCGCAAATACAAATATGATCTTCACATATTCGGAAGGCTGGAACGTATAGCTTGAGATTGTAATATTTATCTTCGATCCGTTTATGACGGTTGAAAACATCAGTACCGCAGCAAGGCTAGCTATGCCTATACCGACGTACAGCCACTTAAACTTCTCAAAAAACCTTATCCTGCTGATTATATAAGGTACGACCATCGTCACGGCAACAGCACCCATTACGATATAGAACTGCCGCATCGCCTTATTATATGAGATACGCGTCAGGATCAGCAGGCCTATCGTGACGAGCATGCACATATTGTTGATGATAAGGCTGTTAGCCCTCGGATATATAAGCTTATATGATATGAGAATGACAAGAATGCCTATCTGCTGTATCAGATAAGCCTTGAAATACTTCATGTCACCGTTCTGAGCGTAAAGTGATATAAAACCGCAGAAATGAACCATGACCATGAAGAAATTCTGGCGAAGATAGATACCCTTCCTGTCATATTCGTTTCCGAACCTGAAGACCGCAAAACACTGGATCGTATATATCGACATGCATATCAGGATCAGATATCTGCTTATCTCGATCACTATCCTGTCCACGTTCAGTCAACTCCTCTTTTCAAATGTCCTTTAGTGTATTTATCGATAAGTTTTATCGATGTAAAGCCTTTTTCATCAGCGGCGGAAAAGTATCTGCCCAATATTTCTTCGGCCTCGGATGCACTCTCATCCGTAAACGACAGTCTTAACGATGAAGGCGCAAGCTTTTTGATCAAATTTTCTTCATCTGATATCGACAGCACCGCACTGTTAAATATAACATTCGTACATTCTGCGCAATTACAGTATACGAACAGCTTCTCTCCTTTTCTGTCCCGAAGATACATGCTGTGGCCGGTGTTCTTTTTATCGCATCCCATCTTCGTGTTGAATATACAGTTTGCGCTCACCATAACGGGAAGTCTTCCGTATATTATAAGTTCCTCGCCCGTTATACCGCGCCTTAACAGCTCTCCTGAATTTAACTCAACAGGAACCGTCAGCTTATCAACACCAGTCCCTTTCAGAAAATCATATGCGTACCTGTTTGAAGAATACAGATAAATATCGCCAGTTATCAAACCTTTAAATCCCGCATTTTTCAATATCCTGACTGATTCAAGGTTTGATACATGATACCCTTTTACATTATATTTTGACTCTATATCATTAAGCGTACCGATAACGCCATCACGACTGTTTGCGCCTGACTCTTCTCTTACAACATATGGAAGTGCAATATATAGATCCTTATCATTCAGTTCAGCAACAAGACGGTCCCGGTTTTGCAAAAACAATGACATCGGCACGATGATACCGTCTGCCTTGCTCTTTGACACAGTTTTTAGCTGTTCAGACGTCATAACCGAAACATTAACCAAAGGCTTGACGCTTTCGTAAGGTTTTTCTCCTGAATATCCGGTTTCAGCCGGTTTTTCGGGAAGTATCCTTAAATGCGATGATATTATTTCATCCGCAAAAGCATCCAGTCCCTCCCGCCGTATCGTATTAAGGGCGCTCTTTTGAAGAAACAGTCCGTCATCAAGCTTCAATTCGATATTCTCAATATCAAATGAAGTTCCGCCGCTTTTTTTGAGCTGGCATGTAACGGAATCTTTCGTCAGCGAATGATTTTCGGCCTTATCCGGTATTACCGAAGTGTCGGCAGTGATACTGTGATCATCGTTATAAACACATATATTCGCAGCCTTTCCGGCTTCTATCGTACAGCTGATATTTACTGCAGCAGTCGGTATCCTTGTTATCTCCTTTATGTCAAACACATCGGAAACACTCTCATAAGAAGGCGACTCGGGCGTGATCATCCCTCTGTCGTTATGTCTGAAATAATAGCCGCTGCAGTTGCCGCTTCTAGTGTAATACGATATGAGCTTTTTCATATCAGCGCTGTCAACACTGTCCGACCCGCTCTCAATATATCTGTCGATATACTTCCTGTATATTGAAGTGACACCGTAAACATATTCAGCACTCTTCATTCTGCCTTCTATCTTAAATGATGAAATTCCGGCATCGATCAGCTTTCCGATCATGTCAACTGTACACAGATCCTTAAGGCTGAGCGGATATGAATCATCATACATAAGGCGGCAGGGCTGAGCGCAACGCCCGCGGTTTCCGCTCCTGCCTCCGATGAACGATGACAGAAGACACTTCCCGGAATATGAATAACACAGGCTTCCGTGAATAAAGCACTCAATCTCCAGTCCCGACTCTTTCCGAAGCTTTTTGATCTCATCAAGGGACAGCTCCCTTGCCGGAACAACTCTCGTTACCCCAAGATCCTTAAGAAGAGCGCAGCCGTCAGAGGATGTTACCGCAGCCTGCGTACTCACATGGATCGGAAGATCAGGGAAATACCTGTGAATATATGACATCACACCGACGTCCTGTACTATAACACCGTGAAGCCCCAGTCTGTAAGGCTCTTTCAGAAAATCATACAGCCCGGCTATCTCGTCATCCTTGAAGAGCGTATTAACTGTAAGATATATCTTTTTTCCTGTGATATGTGCTATCTCAAGTGCACATTTCAACTCCTCGGATGATAAGTTCCTCGCATTTGCCCTTGCCCCGAACCTGTCAAGAGCAAGGTATACCGCATCCGCCCCTGCATTTATGGCGGCCTTGAAACAGTCAATGTCTCCGGCAGGTGAGAGAAGCTCAACAATATGATTTTTGTCCCGGTAAGTATTTGCCATATCAAAAAAAATTTGGGATGTCAGAGGACATCCCAACTCTTATTTACCCTGAAAACTCTTTATCTGCTTCTCCCTGCTCTCAAGCTTTATCTGGGAGGCGATGAGCTCATGCTTCAGATCATACAGTTCTCTGTCCTTGGCTTCGATCTCATCCTGCAGTGAATCAATCTGCTTCTTTGTCTTGAAATAATCATCGGCAATATTTAAAAGCAACAGGATATTCTGCATGTCCGCAGGCTGTCTTCTGAACGAATCAACGTTGTTGTATTCCGAGATCTTGTTGTTGATGTATGAAGCAACCTTCTGAATATACTCTTCACTCTCCGAGCCGCTTAAGGTTATAACCTTACCGCCTATAACGACTTCGATATCATTATTACCGATCATGACTTCCTCCGCATAAGTAAATCTTTATAGATTATATACAAAATGGTTGAATAAGGCAACCCATATCACTCGGGTTCGCAAAGGCCGAAGTGATGATAACACATAGAAGAAACAACCCTTCCCTGCGGAGTGCGGTTTATAAAGCCATTCTGGATAAGATACGGTTCGATAACATCTGATATTGTTCCGGCATCTTCACCGATAGCCGCTGCAATTGTGTCAAGACCGACCGGTCCTCCCGAAAACTTATGGATCATCGTAAGGAGCATATTGCGGTCGGACTGGTCAAGCCCCATAGGATCCACGCCCATCAGATCAAGAGCTTCTATCGCAACCGCTTCACTGATAGCCCCGTCATGAATGACCTGGGCAAAATCACGTACACGCTTCAACAGCCTGTTTGCCAGTCTCGGAGTTCCGCGGCTTCGCCTTGCAAGCTCATATGCCCCGCTCTCATCGATATCAACATTTAAAATGCGAGCGGAATGTCTGATGATAGTTGCAAGTTCGTCTGCATTGTAAAATTCGAGTCTGCTTATGACTCCGAACCTGTCCCTTAAAGGCGCTGTAAGAAGTCCCGCGCGTGTAGTGGCACCGACAAGCGTAAATCTCGGAAGATCCAGTCTAATCGATCTTGCAGTGGGACCTTTCCCGACCATGATGTCTATCGCATAATCTTCCATTGCCGGATACAGCACTTCCTCGACCTGACGGTTCAGGCGGTGTATCTCATCAATGAAGAGAACGTCGCCTTCGTTAAGGCCGTTAAGGATCGCGGCCATCTCCCCGGGCTTCTCGATCGCAGGTCCGCTTGTAGTCTTGATATGAACCCCCATCTCATTTGCTATGATGCAGGCAAGTGTAGTCTTGCCCAGTCCGGGAGGTCCGTAAAAGAGCACGTGGTCAAGCGTATCCGACCTCTTCTTTGCAGCCTCAATGTAGATACGAAGATTATCCTTGACCTTCTCCTGACCTATATAATCATCAAGCACCTGGGGTCTTAAACTGCCCTCTATCTTGATATCCTCTTCGGTAAGATTCGTCTCGATCGTTCTGTTCATATGCATTCACCTAAAACTTGGACATATATGAAAGTGCCTTCTTAAGAAGGCTCTCCACATCTTCACCAGCAGATGTCTCTATACTGCGTACCGCCTTGTAGCTCTCGCTCTGCGAATAGCCGAGTGCGACAAGCGCCTCGCATGCCTCATCCCTGATCTTTCCGAGTGATTCATTCTTACCCGGATCCGCGGCAGCAGCCGAAAGCTTCTGTTCAAAAGCCCTCTGCAGATCGATCTTGTCCTTAAGATCGAGTATTACGCGCTGTGCTGTCTTGGGACCTATACCGGGAGCCTTGCCTATAGCCTTCGCATCTCCTGAAAGTATAGCAAACTTAAGATCCTCGGCCGTCATGACTGACAGAAGCGCCAGTCCTCCCTTCGGCCCTATACCGTTAACGCTTATCAGCATCCTGTACAGATCAAGGTCATCCTTTGTCAGAAAACCATAGAGCTGCATTGCATCTTCCCTTACGAGCAGATAAGTGTATACCTTGATGCTGATACCGATCCCGTCGATAAGATCGAGCGAGCTTGCCGGCATGAAGATGTTGTAGCCGATGCCGTTGTTCTCAAGGATGATCCTGTCCTCGTATATCCCGGCAACTTCCCCTTTTAAGTATCCGATCATAATATCCCCTCTCTTAAATTTCAGTGATCCTGCGGATCCTCTTTATGATGATATCCGAAACCATTCCGGTAACGAGTCCTGCTGTCACGCCAGCTATAGCGAGTACCGGCAGATAATCAAACACATATACGTTCCCGATAAGCACATATGCCGCTGCTATCTGCCCGGCATTATGAAGGACCGCACCTCCGGCACTTACTCCGTAAACGGAAAAATCAAACCTTTTCAGTACAAGCATGCCGATATAGGAAAGGAGAGCGCCGCACAGGCTGTAAATAAATGCCACGGGGCCTGAAAAAAGCAGCGATGACAGTATTATTCTCAAAGCCAGGACTATGGCGGCATACACGGGTCCGCACAGATACAGGCATATGAGCGTTACTGTATTGGCAAGTCCCAGCCTGATACCCGGAACCGATATCGGAATAACGAGAAATGATTCCAGATATCCGATGATAAGCCCAACGGCCGTCATGATCGCGCATATGCCGATAAGCTTACTTCGTGACCGCATCGTATTCGCCTTCCTTATCCGATCTGATCACTATGAGTACCCCTGAGGGAGCACAGCATAAGCTCTCATTATTGTTCCTGATATGTCCGCATTTAACGCAAAGCCGGTTGGGACATGTCGCTCTCTTCATGTATATCCCGTCATCATCAACGGCGATCTCATTGATGATCCCGTTTTCGCTCTCTATAGTAAATTCCTGATGCTCAGCAAGATCATATACTCCGTAAAGTGTACTTCCCGTATATACATAAGCACTTGCTCCCCTCCTGCCCGAATGCCTCGCAGCGATGAAAACAGCAGGTATTATGATGAGGATCGCTATCAGGACAAGGTCTCTCTTTTTCATGATAAAATATTACTACACGAACATATGTTTGTAAATGATTTTTTCAATATAAATGATTTTTTACAATAATAATGATATAATAAATAAAGTTGTGGAGGTAGCAATGTTACAGAAACTCCTATATGGTCATCAGGGCGATGATCAGACAAATTACGACGCCATAAGATATTCGATAATGCTGACGGGAACAGCTATCATCCACTTTATCTTTATGGTCGCTTTTTATATAATGGGTATTTACTTTATGGCGATATACAATACCGCCATAGTTGTGATGTATGCTTATACATCAAAGATAATCTCAAACATCAAGACCCTTGGAAGGCTCTATTGGGTCGTTCTTGCAGAAGTCGTTATACATTCATGCCTGGCAACGATATTTGTTGGCTGGAACTATGGTTTCATGTACTATCTTTCCAGTATGATACCGGTTTCATTCTATCTCGCATTTTCTATAAGCGCATTCAAGAGAAAGCTGCTATATCCTTTTGTCAGCGCAGGTACGATATTTGTTGCATATATCACGATACTGACTCTTGCTCACTTCGTTCAGCCCGTTTATCCCAACACACCGGCCGGATTTCGTATATTCTTTACATACATGAACATCATAATCGGTCTCGGTCTTACATTCATGTTCTCGGCCCTCTTTGCGGTAGAGGTCAATTCAATGCAGCTTAAGATGGAAAGTGAGCATGAAAGACTTGAGGATGAAGCAAGCTATGATCCTCTCACACATTTTCTCAACAGAAGGAGCATGGACGAAAGACTTAATCATACACACAGAAATGCCATTATCAATGACGTACCTTACAGTCTGATCATGGCGGATATAGATCATTTCAAAGTTTTCAACGATTCATACGGACACGACTGCGGTGACTTCGTACTTCAATCGATAGCAAAGATAATCACCGCCCAGATAAGAGCAAAGGACAGCGCCTGCAGATGGGGTGGCGAGGAGTTCCTGATCCTCGTTAACGACGCTCAGGAAACCGCTGTTGAAGTCGCAGAACGTATCAGATACGCTATCGAATCATACGAATTCATTTATGAAGGCAAGCCCCTTCATGTCACGATAACGCTGGGTGTATCATCATACTACTCTTCGGCTAAGGTCAAGACTCTGATCGAGATCGCCGACAAGAGGCTCTACAAAGGAAAAGAAAACGGGCGAAACCAGGTTGTGAGTGCTTAATACTAGTATTCCATTAAAGGTTAGCTGCAATATAATTTCCTCGAAAACGCGCTCCCGCTCCTGTTCAGGCATAACTGACGCTAGACTCGAAAAAACCTCGTCAAGCGCAGATGCCTTCACAAGGTTTTCTCGGAAACTATATTACAACTAACCTTTTTCTAAGGAATTTAATAAGGGGACGGTTCATATAAGAACAGTCCCCTTTTAGTTAATTATATAAGATTTACTTACTCAGCCGTCTCGTCAACAAGCTTGCTTGCTCTTGCGGCAACTTCCTTCTCCTGCACATCCGAAGGACACTGCTCATAGCGTACGAATTCATATTCGTATACACCTCGTCCGCCTGTCATTGAACGGAGGACCGTGCAGTAGCCGTAAAGGCCCGTCATCGGGATCTCGGCTTCAACCACCTGTTTGCCGCCACCGATAGGGTTCATGCCGAGCACTCTTCCGCGACGCTTGTTAAGATCACCCATAACGTCACCGGTGTACTGGTCGGGAACGGTAACCTTAAGGGACGCGATGGGCTCAAGAAGCACGGGACCCGCATCCATAAAGCCTTTCTTGAAGGCCATGATAGTAGCCATCTTGAACGCCTGCTCGGACGAGTCAACAGGATGGAACGATCCATCGTAAAGAACAGCCTTAACACCGACAACCGGATATGCAGCCATAGGTCCCTTCTGAACCGATTCTGCAAGACCCTTTTCAACTGCCGGGAAGTAGTTCTTCGGAACAGCGCCGCCGACAACTATCTGTTCGAACTCAAATGCCTTTTCCGTATTGCCGAGAGGCTCAAACTTCATCTTAACGTGACCGTACTGTCCGTGTCCGCCGGACTGCTTCTTGTACTTACCTTCAACGTCTGAATTCTTTCTGATCGTTTCACGGTAAGCAACCTTGGGCTCTTCAAGATCTATCTCAACCTTGTAAACATTTGCGAGCTTTGATGCTACTATCTCGATGGCCTGATCACCGATCGCATAGATAAGGCTCTGTCTGTTTTCTGCATCGTTAACTGCCTTGATCGTCTGGTCTTCTTCCATTATCTTTGCAAGAGCAGAAGAAACCTTGTCGATATCGCCTTTATTCTTAGCCTTATATCTCATGTATGTGTAAGGCTTACTGATCTCTGTCTTGGGATACTGTACGGGATTAGCCTTTGTCGAGAGTGTATCACCCGTCTTAACACTTGTAAGCTTTGCAAGAGCACCGATATCACCGGCCTGAAGCTCGGGAACTTCGATAGGCTTGTTACCACGGAGAACATAAAGCTTGCCGATCCTCTCTTCAGTATCCTTATCGGAATTGAACATCGTGTCATCGCTCTTAAGTACACCCGAGCATACCTTGATAAGTGAATACTTACCGATGAACGGATCCACGATAGTCTTCCATACATAAGCCGTCTTCGGCTTTGAGAAATCATAATTTGCCTCGAAGATCTCGCCGGTCTTCTGATTGATACCGTTGAGTGCTCTCTGGTCAGGGCTCTTGAAATACTTGATGATATCATCCATCAGCGTATATACGCCGCGACACTGGATACCGGAACCCATCGTAACGGGAACGATCGTGCCGTCGTTGATGTTTGCATAAAGTGCGGAACGGATCTCAGCATCAGAGAATGTCTCACCCGCAAAATACCTCTCCATGAAGTCTTCACTTGTCTCAGCAACGGCTTCCATAAGAGATACCTTGTACTTCTCAAGATATTCCTTACTGTAATCGGGAACATCACATTCATCAGCCTTACCTGCATCCGTCCATCTGAAGCCTTTTTCGCTGACTACGTTAACATATCCGACAAGCTTCTCATCCTCTCTGATAGGAAGATGGAAAGGAGCGATCTTCTTGCCGTACATATTCTCAAGATCCTCAACGATCTTACGATAACTTGCGTTATCAACGTCCATATCCGTAACAAAGAAGATCCTGGGAAGTTTATACTTCTCGCATATCTCCCATGCTTTCTCTGTTCCCACTTCAACGCCTGCCTTACCCGATACTACGATGATAGCACCTGCGGCAGCGCCTACAGCCTCTTCCACTTCACCGACAAAATCGAAATATCCCGGTGTATCAAGTATATTTATCTTACAGTCATCCCACTCGATGGGAACTACACTTGTTCCGATTGAAAAATGACGCTTCTGTTCTTCTTTATCGTAATCGCTTATGGTATTACCGTCGTCGGTCTTTCCCATTCTGGTAGTGATTCCCGAAAGATATGCCATTGCCTCTGTCAAAGTTGTCTTACCGCAGCCGCCGTGACCGAGAATTACGACGTTACGGATCTTGTTACTGGGGTATACCTTCATATTGTAACTTCCTCCAAATTATAATATTCAGGTGCAGGCGCACCTTGTTAATATTATAAAAAAATACGGGTTTGTTTGCAAGCAGATTATGCATTATACACAAACAAAACCCGTATTTCTTCTATTCTGTTATTAACAGTGCTTATTTCTTGATGAGCAGTGATTTTCCGGTCATTTCCTTAGGCTGGGGGATACCCATGCACTCAAGGAGCGTCGGAACTATGTCGGCAAGGCAGCCACCCTCGCGGAGTGTATAGCCTTCGTCATAGTTAACAAGGATGAACGGTACCGGATTGGTCGTATGCGCCGTGAAAGGCTCACCTGTCTCGGGATCGATAAGCTGCTCTGCATTACCGTGATCGGCACATACAAACAGCAGACCGTCTACTTCCTTGATAGCCTCATATGCGCGTCCCACACACTCGTCAACCGCTTCAACTGCTGCGATAGCTGCGGGAAGTACACCAGTATGTCCTACCATGTCAGGATTTGCAAAGTTTATGATGATGACATCATATCTGTCGGACTTGATCGCCTTTACAAGATTATCGCATACCTCGTAAGCGCTCATCTCGGGCTTAAGGTCATAGGTTGCGACCTTGGGCGATTTTACAAGGATCCTTGTCTCACCCGGATTGGGCTCCTCAACACCGCCGTTAAAGAAGAATGTAACGTGTGCATACTTCTCTGTCTCGGCGATCCTTGCCTGTGTCATGTTAAGAGAAGCGAGATATTCTCCGAACGTGTTCGTAACAGCGATCTTCTCGAAAGCGACAAGCTTGTTCTCGATGAGCGGATCATAATCCGTAAAGCATACATATACGATATCAAGCTTCTTCTCACGCTTAAATGAACGGAACTCGTCATCACAGAACGCATGAGTTATCTCACGCGCACGGTCGGGTCTGAAGTTAAAGAATATGATCGAATCATCGTCATTTATCGTCCCTACAGGAACACCGCCGTTAACGATAACGGTAGGCTTTACGAACTCGTCTGTCTCATCGCGCTCATATGAAGCAGTTACAGCCTCTTCCGCATTTGCAGCTTTAAGGCCTTCACCCTTTGTAAGTGCCAGATAAGCCAGCTTTACGCGGTCATAGTTGTTATCCCTGTCCATCGCATAGTAACGGCCTGTCACCGATGCGATCTCACCGATACCGATCTGGCGCATCTTACTCTGGAGCTGGCGCACATAGTCGATACCGGATGTAGGAGGTGTATCTCTTCCGTCAAGGAAGCAGTGGATATATACCTTGTTAAGTCCGTTTCTCTTTGCAAGTTCAAGCAGTCCGTACAGATGCGTTATATGACTGTGAACACCGCCGTCTGACAGCAGTCCGTACAGATGGAGCGCCGAATCCTTTTCCTTACAGTTGTTTATCGCAGCCATAAGGTTCTTGTTATTGAAGAATTCTCCGTCCTCGATCTCCTTCGTGATCCTTGTAAGCTCCTGGTAAACTATCCTGCCGGCACCCATGTTAAGATGTCCGACTTCCGAGTTACCCATCTGCCCATCGGGAAGTCCGACAGCCATACCGCTCGCAAGCCCCTGTACAAAAGGGTATTCCTTCTTGAGTTTATCGATGACGGGCGTCTTTGCAAGGTATACGGCATTACCTTCCTTTTCCTCGTTAAGACCGAATCCGTCAAGGATCATCAGTACTGTAGGTTTCTTACTCATCTCTTATCTCCTCGTCTGATCAGTTATTGTTTGCTTCCTCAAACAGTTCATGAATGTTGAATTTTGAGGTATCGTTACCGGGCATTCCAATAAAGTTTGCACCGTAAATATACTCAGTGTCCTTGCTGTTGTCGAATCTTACGATGTTGACAAGTGCATCAACAGTATCACCGGTCCATATCTTCAGCTCTACCTTATAAACGGAGTTCATTTCAAGGATCTCCTTGCAGGAAAATCCTATTCCCGAACCCGAAACATCGATAATGTTTATCGGAACAAGACGGTTCTTGCTGCCGTCAACCCTTTCCATTGCTATCGTTGCTTCAAGTACGAATCTTTTGCTTTTTCTTTTCTCCTGCATAATGAACCTCTCCTTTATTGGAAAATCATGATCAACAGTTATTTGTAACCCGCAAAAATGATAATACAATTTGCGTTTAAACACAAGTTAATGAATGAACATCGCATCTCCGAACGAGAAGAATCTGTATCTTTCATCGATCGCGATCTTATATGCATTCAGAATATTCTCCCTGCCCGCAAGCGCTGATACCAGCATGAGAAGCGTTGATTCCGGCAGATGGAAGTTCGTGATAAGGCAGTCAAGTACTTTAAACTTATACCCCGGATAAATGAATATTTCCGTATCACCGCTTCCGGAAGTGACCGTGCCATCAGGAAGTGCCGCACTTTCGATCGTCCTGCAGCTTGTTGTTCCGACACATATGACCCTGCCTCCGGCCTTTTTCGTGCCATTTATCATCGCAGCAGCTTCATCGCTAATATGATACCACTCGCTGTGCATCTTATGATCTGCGATATCATCGGCCTTAACCGGGCGGAATGTCCCAAGTCCCACATGAAGTGTAACAAAGCAGGTCTTCACACCCATCGCCCTTATCTTATCCAGCAGCTCATTCGTAAAGTGAAGTCCCGCGGTCGGTGCCGCAGCGCTTCCCTCATTTTTGGCGTATACCGTCTGGTATCTGTTCTTATCCTGAAGCTTATGTGTGATATACGGAGGAAGCGGCATCTGTCCGAGCTTATCGAGTATTTCCTCAAATATCCCGTTAAAATCAAACCGCACCAGTCTGTTTCCGTCAGGAAGACATTCGATGATCTCGCAGTTTAAAAGGCCTTCTCCGAATGTGACCCTGGCTCCTTCCCGAAGCTTCTTTCCGGGACGCACCAGAGTTTCCCACACATTGTCTTCTTTTCTCTTTAGGAGAAACACCTCAACAGCAGCGCCCGTATCAGGCTTTACCCCGAGAAGCCGTGCCGGAATGACCTTGGTATCATTAAGCACCAGGCAGTCACCCGGCCTCAGATACTCCGTAATATCCGAAAATACCCTATGTTCAATATCACCGCTTTCTTTGTCCAGAACCAGCAGTCTTGATGAAGCCCTGTCTGAAAGCGGATCCTGTGCGATCAGCTCTTTGGGAAGATCATAGTAAAAATCAGACGTTTTCATCTTATGCCCTTAAGCTGACATCTTTCTTAGAAAGCTTATCTATGATCACATCGATCCTGTTCTGGACTTCTTCTGAAGTAAGTGTCCTGTCAGCAAGCTCGAACGAGAACCTGATCGTTACACTCTTAGTGTTCTCGGCATCATATATATCGATAACGCTGACCTTTGAAAGCTCCGGATTATCTTTCCTGTTCCAGCAGTCTTCAAGTGCCTCAAAGCGTGTTCCATCCGGTATCACGAGAGAAAGGTCATAATCAACAGCAGGGAATCTTGAAGGCTCGTTAAACTCAAGATCAGATACAGCAACCGAATCAAGATCATCCATGTCGATCTCGATACATACAACAAAGCAGTTCTTTGCTATCTTCTTAAGGGTCGTCGGATGTATCGTATTAAGCGTTCCGAGAACCTTTCCGTCAACGGTTATCTGAGTTGTATTCTTCGGATGCTGCCATGCATGGAGCGGCTCGATCTTCTTATATGTCACGCTCTTATGCTTAAGCTCTGAAATAAGAGTGTTTACGATATCAACAGCCTGCATGTAGAGTGATTTTTCGGAATCCTCCTTACTGTAAAGAACAGCTCCGAGTACCCTTCTCTCATTTGCGCATCCGTCAGCATTTATACCGTGTACACATCTTCCGATCTCAAACATGCCGAACGAATCGTCAAAGCTCCTGTTCCTGTAAACAAACGGAAGCAGGCTCTGCATCAGAGACGTACGAAGTATTCCTGTCATCTTCTCTTCGGATGCCTGAACAAGTTTAACGTTATCTTCCGGAACAAGTCCGAGATCCTTAAGATCATCGGGATCACACCATATACGTGAGTGAACCTCATGAAGCTTATAGCGCTTAACCAGCATGTCACGCGTATGATTTTCGTTCATCTTACGCTCGGTACACCTTGCAGGAAAAAGCGGCTCGAACGTCGTCTTGATCTCGAAGTTGTCATAGCCGTATATTCTCGTTATCTCTTCAACGATGTCTGCCTGCATGCTGACATCCTTTGTGGCCCTGAACGACGGAACCTTTGCGGTAAAATCATCTCCGTTTCGTTCTACTCCAAAGCCGAGGCTTAGAAGCGTCTTCTCAATTCTGTCGGATGAAATATCGATACCGGTATATCTGTCGATAAAACTCTTACTAAACGGGACCGATATCTCGGGATACTTCTTTACATAGCTGTCAGTGATCTTTGATACGCACTTTATACCGTTATCAGCGTCATATAAGAGCTTAAGGAATCTCTTGACGGCGGTTAGTGTCATCTCGGGATCAAGAGTCTTTTCGTATCTTGCCGAAGCATCCGTACGAAGAGCCATGCGGCTCGCACTCTTTCTGACCGAAACCGCATCGAAATTTGCCGACTCAAGAACGAGCGTCTCGGTGTCATCAACGATCTCACTGTCAAGACCGCCCATGATACCGGCGATCGCAACGGGTGTCTTGTCGTTGTAGATCATAAGTGTATCAGTTGTAATGTCATGCTCGTTACCGTCAAGGGTCGTAAACTTAATCGGCTCCTTCGGAGTATCGATCACGATCTTATCGATCATCTTTCCGTTGAACGCATGCATCGGCTGTCCGAGCTCGAGCATTATATAGTTCGTGATATCCGCAAGCAGGTTGATAGCACGCGATCCGCAGTAATACAACCTTACCTGCATCTCGTTTGTGGAAACATGACGTGTGATATTTTCAACCCTTACGGAAGTATATCTGAAGCACAGATCCTTGTTTGCGATATTTACATCAACAGTCGCATCACCCGTATAAGGATTCTCCATGATGGGAAGTTCCTTCAGTTCCTTGCCTGTAAGTGCGGCAAATTCACGGGCTATTCCGTAATGTCCCCAGAGGTCCGGACGGTTTGTGAGCGACTTGTTATCAACTTCGAAAATAACATCATCGATCGGATAGATCTCTTTTATATCGGTACCGTTTGCGATAGTTGTATCAAGCTCCATGATGCCGGCATGATCGTCGCTTATCCCAATCTCCTTGCCTGAGCAGCACATACCGTATGACATGATACCGCGAAGCTTAGCGGGCTTTAAGTCCATTCCGCATACCTTGCCGCCAACCTTTGCAAATGCAGTCTTGATACCGACCCTTGCATTCGGGGCTCCACATACGACATCGAACACCTCTGATCCTGCATCAACCTTCAGCACATGAAGATGATCGGAATCGGGATGATCCTCGCAGGAGACGATCTCTCCGACAACCACGTCCTTAACATCGCGTCCCTTATATTCGATGCCTTCAACCTCAGCCGTTGAAAGCGTAAACCTGTGGATGAGCTGTTCCAGGTCCTGTCCCTCAAGATCCACAAAGTCTTTGATCCAGTTCATTGAAACAAACATATATCTATATCCTCCGTTCTAAGCTACTTGGAAACAAACTGACTCAGCGCGTTCAGATCGCCTTCATTGAATGTACGGATATCCTTAACGCCATACTTCATCATCGCCAGTCTTGTCAGTCCGAGACCGAATGCAAATCCTGTGTATTCATACGGATTCTCTTCGGTGTTGATACCACCGTATTTAAGAACGTTCGGATGTATCATGCCGCACGGACAGAGCTCCAGCCATCCGGAGTTCTTGCACGAAGGGCATCCGTCACCGCCGCAGATAAGGCACTGGATGTCAAGCTCGAATCCGGGCTCGACAAATGGGAAGAATCCCGGACGCAGGCGGACTGTTACGTCTCTTTCAAATACTTCCGAAAGCATTGTCTTCATGAAATATATAAGGTTTGAAATGGAAATATTCTTATCGATCATGATTCCTTCCATCTGGAAGAACGTATTCTCATGGCACGCATCGATAGCTTCGTTCCTGAAGCATCTTCCAGGGAACACGGCTCTGATCGGTCTGCCCTTTTCCTTAAGGAGCGGTCCGTATTTGTGCATGATCGCATTCTGCGCTGCGGACGTATGGCTCTTTAAGAGCTGGTTGGGAGTCGTCAGATAGTACGTATCCTGCATATCCCTTGCCGGATGAAAAGGCGGAATGTTGAGCGCTTCAAAGCAGTGATAGTCATCAACTATCTCACTGTAATCTTCAACATCAAATCCCATCGACTCAAATATATCCTCAAGTTCACGCTGAACGAGCGTGATCGGATGGTAAGACCCTCTCTTTATCTTCTGCGGAAGCGACTCGTCATAACTCTCTGTCGAGCCTATAAGACGCTCTTCCTCCATCTTCCTGATCTCTTCCATCTTCGCATCAAAGCGTGCGGATATCTCCTGCTTAAAAGTATTGATCAGCTGACCCGCTTCCTTCTTCTGCTCGTTAGGGATCTTGGCAAGTTCCTGCATAAGCTCGGACACTTTGCCCTTTTTGCTGAGGAATGCCAGTCGCAGATCCTCAAGTGATTTCTGATCCGAAACTGCAGAAAGCTCCGATGCAAACCTTTCTTTCAGTTCATTAATGCGATCCTTCATTTTCAAACCTTTCCGGGAAGTGAAGTTCTCTCAACACTTCCTTAATATTATGTAAAATTGCTCTAACCTATAAATACTAGCATAAATACTGAAAAAATCAAACAAAAAAGATTCTATAGCAACTATAGAATCTCAATCCCCGAAATGCCGATTCCTGTATTTTGACTCCTAGCGTATGTGCCAGGTGGGTAACCGCAACCGCATCTTCTGCCTTCCACTGACAAGGAGGCCTGACATCCGACCGGCAATATAGGAATCCCGTTTAAAGTGATGTAGGTTCAAAATTACAGGAACTTATTCGTACATTCCAGGTTGTTTATATTATACATGAAAATCGTCCAAACTACAAGATATTGTTATTTGAAAACTATCTTCTTGTAGTTCTTCTTACCTTTACGGATAACCCTTCCGTCTGCGATATCCGCTGCAGTAAGGCTGTAAGACAGATCCGTGATCTTTTCGCCGTCAACACTTGCGCCGCCGCCTTCTACGGTACGCCTTGCATCAGATCTTGACGTTGCAAATCCGCATGCCACCAGTATCTGCATAATATCTATCGCACCGTCCCTAAGATCAGCTTCCGTGATCACAACCTCGGGCATATCCGAAAAATCACCCGCCGAGAAAATAGCCTTCGCTGAATTCTGTGCCTTCTCCGCTTCCTCATCACCGTGAACAAGCTTAGTAAGCTCGTATGCGAGGATCTCCTTGGCCCTGTTCAGCTCAGCGCCTTCCCACTTGTCCATCTCATCGATCTGCTCAAGCGGCAGGAACGTCAGCATCCTGATACACTTGAGAACATCGGCATCATCAACGTTTCTCCAGTACTGGTAAAAATCATACGGCGACGTTTTATCGGGATCGAGCCATACCGCTCCGCCGACCGTCTTACCCATCTTCTGTCCTTCGGAATTAAGAAGAAGCGTTATCGTCATCGCATCAGCCTTCTTCTCACCGTACTTCTTCCTGATAAGCTCACGGCCGCCAAGCATATTGCTCCACTGGTCATCTCCACCGAACTGCAGATTACAGCCATATCTCCTGTACAGTTCAAGGAAATCGTAGCTCTGCATTATCATGTAATTGAACTCAAGGAACGACAGGCCGCCGTCGCGCTCAAGCCTCTGCTTGTAACACTCCGCGCGGAGCATATTGTTGACATGGAAATATGCGCCGACCTCTCTTAACAGATCAACATAGTTCAGATTCAGCAGCCAGTCAGCATTGTTGACCATGATGGCCTTACCTTCGGAAAAATCAATGAACCGGCTCATCTGCTTCTTGAAGCACTCTATGTTGTGCTCAATATCTTCCTTGGTGAGCATCTTTCTCATCTCGGTCTTACCGGAAGGATCACCGATCATACCGGTACCGCCTCCAAGAAGTGCGATTGGCTTATTACCTGCCATCTGCAGTCTCTTCATAAGGCAGAGTGCCATGAAATGGCCTACATGCAGACTGTCGGCAGTCGGATCAAATCCGATATAAAATGTTGCCTGTCCGTTGTTGACAAGCTCCTTTATTCTTTCTTCATCGGTAACCTGGGCGATCAGGCCTCTGGCTACAAGTTCTTCATAAATCTTCATCTCAAACCTCCATACGGTTATCTATAATACCCGATTTTTCAAATTAATCAAGGTTTATTAACGTAACCGTACATACGGAGCTCTTATTGCTGCCGTCCGTTGTCTTTGCAGTGATCTTGACCGTTGTCTGCACAGCCTTGGTCGGAAGATTACCGGTAGGCTTAAGTATCGCATTACCTTCAGCATCCTTCTCAACAGTCAGATACTGCGGAGCCGACGACGTATACTCAACATCCTTGTACGTTGCATTTGCCGGTCCGTAGATAGGGATAAGCTTACCCTGCTGCCTGCGTCCGGGATCTGATCCCGTTGACAATGTCATAGTTGTTTTGTTGAGAGTCAGCGTTGTAACTGCTTCGAAGGTCTCAACAGGGAATGTGAATGACTTGCCGATCAGGTCCTTGGACTTGACGATAACCGATGTATTTCCAACAGCTTTTCCGGTAAGCGTACCGTTAGGATTAACAACAGCTATTCCTGTTCCTCCATCTGCTATGCTCCAAAGCAGTCCTTTATCTGCCGGCTGGTAAGGCAGACCTTCATTGAACACAGGTGTAAGGCCAAGTGTCTTGCCACGCATTACCTGTGCTTTTCCATCAGCGTTAAGCTGCTTGAACGTAAGTGTCTCGACTGCCTGCTTAAGCGTTACCGTACATACCGTACTCTTATTCGTTCCATCTGTTGATGTCGCTGTTATCTTGACCGCTGTCTGTACTGCCTTGGCAGGAAGCTGTCCTGTAGGAAGCAGTGAGATCGTTCCATCATGATTATCTCTTACATCCAGATACTGCGGTGCTGATGAGGTGTACTTAAGTTCCTGATACCTTGCAGTTGCAGGCACTATCTCAGGTGTCAGTATCCCTTCCTGTCTGAACGCATCTGTCGATCCTGTCGCAAGGTTAAGCGCTGTTTTATTAAACTTAACACCTGTTACTGCTTCAAATACTTCTACATCTACATTGAAATCCTTACCTACAAGATCCTTCGATTTGACGTTTACCGTAGCGTAGTGACCGACTGTGGTCTCGCTCTTACCTGTTATTACTCCGTTTGCATTTACCGCTATCTCAGGATCTGCCGTTGTCCAGATAAGTCCTTTATCTGCCGGCTGGTAAGGCAGGCCTTCATTGAACACAGGTGTAAGGCCAAGTGTCTTGCCACGCATTACCTGTGCTTTTCCATCAGCGTTAAGCTGCTTGAACGTAAGTGTCTCGACTGCCTGCTTAAGTGTTACCGTACATACCGTACTCTTATTGCTTCCGTCAGTTGTAGTAGCAGTAATCTTGACAGCTACCGATGTAGCCTTTGCAGGAAGATTTCCTGTCGGTTTAAGTACTGCATTACCAGCAGAATCTTTTTCTACCTCCAGATACTGCGGTGCTGATGAGGTAAAATTAAGGACCGGAAGTGAAGAATTATCAGGAAGCACAGTCGGAATCAGTATTCCTTCCTGTCTGAACGCATCCGTTGATCCTGTTGAAAGGTTAAGCGCTGTTTTATTAAACTTAACGCTTGTTACGGGCTGGAATACGTTTACGGTACATTCATTGGACTCTATACTTCCATCCTTTGATGTTGCCTTTATAGTGGCTGTTCCTCGCGACTTCGCAGTTACAGTTCCGTTTGATGCATTAACTGTTGCAACCAAAGGATCTGAACTTGACCATACAAGTGTCCTGTCTGCAGGCTGTACCATACCGCCGTTTAATACGCTGCGCATAGCAAATGACTGTCCCGTAGTCAGATCGACCGGGCCTGCATTTATACGGATACTCTCCATTCGCTGGTTGATATTGACAGTACATACTGCACTCTTCTTGCTGCCATCTGTTGCGGTTGCAGTAAGCCTAACGGATGTTTTCACCTGCCCGGCAGGGAAGTTTCCGGTGGGTTTTACCGTAGCTGTCCCATCACCGTTATCGGTAACAGTCAGATACAGATCATTAGAGCATGTAAATACAACACTCTTATCTGTAGCGGTGGGACGATTAACGATAGTCGCAACCGTCGTCTCTTCGCAAAGCTCCGCGCTCGTTCCGGCCATAAGATTCACGGTTCCGGCAGTGAATGCGACAGAAGATACATACTCGGTAACGGTCACCTTACACTTATTCGACTCGATCGAACCGTTTTCTTTCGATACAGCCCAAATATTCGCCTCTCCACCGGCCTTTGCCGTTACAACACCTGAAGCATTAACAACAGCAACTGTATCATTATCTGTCTTCCATTCTAGCGCCTTGTTGTTGGGCTGGTTGGGAAGTTCCGCGCCTTCGGCTTTCCTGTTAAACGTCGGAGTAAGAGCCATCGTCTTACCGCAGCCAAGTGCCAACTCTGATTTATTGAGTTCGATCGTCTCGACCTTCTGATAGATCGTTACAGGGCAGGTTGCCGTAACCTTGCTGCCATCAACAGCTTTTGCGATAACATTAACAACAAAGCTTGTCTTTCCTGCAGGGAGCTTTCCGGTAGACTTAACCTTTGCAGTTCCGTCACCGTTATCTGTAACAGTAAGATAATTTGAATCAGCTGAATAGATTTCAAGATCTCTTATCGAAGCCGTAGCCGGAAGTGCGGTTGCCTGCAGAACAAACTCATCGCAAAGCGAAGACGTGGATCCGCATCCAAGCGTCTTTTTCGTCTCTGAAAGAGTAATCGATTTAACAGGCTGAACTACCGTTATCTGGCATTCATTTGATTTGATGGCGCCTTCATTTGAAACTGCCCATACCTTTGCAGTACCACCTGCCTTACCGGTCACAACACCGGCTGTACTTACAGCAGCAACCGACGCATCAGACGTATGCCAGGTGACAGCCTTATTCTGGGGCTGGTATGATTTTCCTTCATTAAAGACAGGAACAAGCGTCTTCGTTGTATTAAACGGAATGTTCTCTGAACCGCTGATCTTAACAGATTCTACCCTCTGATTGATCGTTACGGTGCAGACAGCATACTTATGGCTTCCGTCAACTGCGTTTGCAGTAACATTTACAGTAACCGTGCTCTTCCCGTCAGGAAGTATTCCTGTGGGCTTCAGAACGCATGTACCGTTACCTCGGTCTACAACATTCAGATATGTTACATTCCCCGATTCAAATTCGATACCCCTGTCACTTGCAGTTTCCGGAAGTGCCGTAGCTCGAAGTTCCATCTCTTCACAAAGCGAAGTTGTGGAGCCGCTTAACAGCGTAGCCTTCGTGGAAGTAAGCGAAACAGTTGATACCGGCTCATTAACGGTTACTTCGCATTCATTCGAAGAAATGTTACCGTCATTAGATACAGCTTTGACTATGGTAGTTCCGCCGGCCTTACCGGTAAGCACACCCGTAGTTTCATTAATCGTAGCTGCCGCAGGATTAGAACTTGTCCATTTCAGGCTCGTATCAGATGGCTGAACAGGATCAGCGTCATTGAAAACAACATCCAGTTTGAGTGTTCCGCCCTTTACCATCTTGGCCTTGGACGAAATTGTGACTTTCTTAACAGGTGTAGTAACCTTGACGGTACAGGTTGCAGTCTTATTTGATCCGTCAAGTGTTTTGGCAGTAATTGTGGCTGTTCCATTCTTTAACGGTTCAACTGTTACATCACCGTATCCCGTTTCCGTCATCTTAACAATTTGGGGATTACTGTTGGTCCAGCTCAGACGCGTGTCAGTTGCATAATCCGGTGTGATTGTCGGAGTCAGGTATGTAATGAACTCATCATCAGGATGAATGTAGACAGTAGACGGATTAAACTCAAGTTTCTGTATAGGTGCTTTCCACATCGCATACAGATTGACAGTTCCGCCATCTTTGGAAGTCAGATTCTTAACTGATGCTTTATTCGCATAAGTCGTTCCATTTCCGTCAGTCTCGGTGTTCCACCCGGCAAAAACATATCCTGTCTTCGTAAATGTATTGGCACTCAGAGTGTAATTCGACCCATATGCAGCCTGAGTCGGTGCCATCGTACCTGTTCCGCCGTTAGGCCAGTATTTGATCTTATATGAATTGGGCTTGTACTTGGCCGTGAGTGTATAATCAATATACAAGGGGGCTCCATACATATCATACAGCGGAAGGTTATTGGTACATCCCTGTAAATGCGACTCATACCAACCAATAGCTGAGTAACCTTCCGGCGCGATCGGATTGTCGAAATAAACATTGAAGCCCTGGGTATATCTCGTAGGATTTGTAGAAGGATTCTTGCCGATTCCTGCATTATAATTAATCTTATATGATGCAGTAAAATAAATCTCGGCCTTTCCGGAGCTGGAGGCTCCATAAGCTTCGGCATATACCTGATACTCTATAGAGGTTGTCCCGCTCGGAATATTGCTAATATCATCAGTAACCTCAAAATATGTCTGTCCGGGTTCAGGATAATAATATCCCAACGTTTCTTGAGAGTAACTGTATTCATACATCGTATCGGAAATTTTTGTCTTAATGACCGAGGTTCTTTGTAACATGAAGTCAGTAGCCCCCGTTACCGCATTGAACTTTACCTTGACAGTGTTGCCGGATTTTGTTGCAGTAACAACAGGATTATCAATACTGACAGAAAACGTCCTTGTACCCTCTACCGACCCATTGCAAACAGATGCAAGGATTTTGGCATTACCTGTAGATAAAACAGTCATCAGACCATTCTCATCAATAGTGGCGACAGAAGTATCAAGGCTTGTCCACGAAACATCTCCTTCAAATGTTGCACCTGCAGGAGTCGGAACAACACTTAACTGGTATGTTTTCCCTGCAAAAAAGGGTTCCGGTTCAGAACACTTAATGCTGAGCCCCTGTAATGTTCTTGCAACATGAACATCAAAAGAGGTACTTACGTTTCTATCCCTCGTTGTAACAGTTATCGTTGCAGTGCCCATTCCGACACCGGTGATAACACCTTTTTTATCGACAGTTACAATACCTTCATCTGAAGAAGTCCAGACGAGTCTCTTATCCGTAGCATCTGTCGGATAAACCGTGTATTTAACAGAATAATCTTCCTCTTTATTTATATCGATATATCCATCAATATATCCCGGATCATCGATATCGATCTCTTCAACGGGTACTATAGTCGCATCCGTGATATTCTTGGTAAATGCCTTGATCCTGGCATTACCGGAATAGTATCTGCCTTCGTATAAATCATCCCATCTGCTGCGATATGCGAAGCTCTGTCCCGGCTTTATGGCAGTATTAAACTGCGCCGTACCGTTATTGCTTTCACTCTCAACAGCGATCTGGCAACCATCTTTAGGATCCACAACCACAGAAAAGATCGTGCCTTTTGTCATCTCAACGCGATCGGAAAGTTCGACAACATGATATCCGTCAAACGGAAAAGTCGCTGTCTCCTCCGAAACAAGTGTTCCGCTCTCCGGATTATCCGGATTTGTAAGGTCAGTGTAAATTCTTATATTAACCGTTGCATTCGAACCGCATGTTTCAACACCAACTGCACGAAGTTCTTCCGTTCCATCTTCTTCAGAGGCAACTTCAAAGACATTTGCCATCTTGTTGTTTTCATAAGAAAACGGCTCACCTATCGAACCATCATACTGATAGTTGTTATCATAATCGGATGTATCCGTAAACGAGAAGAAAACACAGTCATCCACAAGGCTCTTATCGCAGTATGACATCCAGAAATAGCCGGAATACTCCTGCCTATTACTGTATTTTCCGGTCGTCCAGCTGTTTCTTACAAGCCATGCTCCGTTTGTTTCGGGTGTTACCGGAAACTTGGTTTTATCAAAATTATCATCCCAACCGACTATCATTACCGCATGATTCGCTGAAGTTGGATAAGGACAATAATATGCATTATTAGATGTGTTATAGAGGGAATCGCTTGTTATTGCAGCCAGACTGTTCGCAGCATAGAAACTGATACCACCTGCACCGTATTTTTTTATATATTCTTTAACTATATCCGGATTGTTTTGAAGACTTACATGTTCAACAGATTCGAGATATGCGACATCATCATATGCCTTGGAATCATCAAGTTTAGTCAGATTGTCGACACTGCCGGCGAGACTGTATGGAACAGTAGCCTCATTTGCCGCACCCATCCAGTTCATCAGAGTATGCGTTGCCAGATAATAGTTTCCGCCTCGCTCCAGGAATCCCTTTCCCCATACATTTTCACTCTGATCGCCTTCTGTAAGGCCAAGAGGATCGATGACCGAATTCATCGTATAATATGCAAGATGAAGTTCCGACAGTCCATCCTGTCCCAGATTGGCATTGACATTAGCAGTTCTGCTCTGGGCAGCAAGTGAGAACTCGGCAAGTCCTATAGAAGAAAATGCCCAGCACGTACCATATGGGTTCTGGTTTCTGAGTGGAATTGAATTCAGAAGAGATTCATTAACATATCTTGATTCAAGGGAACTTCCACGAAGATTGTGATACTGCTCTTTTAAAACACTGGGGTCTCTGTAATTCTCAGGAGCAACGTAACCTGTCGCATACTCTACTCCCTCTTCAAGAGCGCCCGCACCGGGATTCTCGTCCTCCTCAGTCTGTTCACCCTCAAGGGCTTTATCACCTTCAAGGCTCTCTTCAGGCACAACTTCACCTTCAGGCAGCTCTTCACTTTCAGGCTGCTCGCCCTCTTCTTCACCCGCTTCGCTAAAATCATTTGCGCCTAATTCATCCGCCGGTGTACCTTCAGAAGTGTCCACCGTTATTTCCTGTCCGGATTCGGAATCTGCGCCAGGATCTTCTTCACCCTCAGCATCTTCAACATACTCCGACGACAGCGTCGGTGTATTGCCCTCAAATACCTCAGGCTCTGCAAATACGGTTACCGTATCCGCAAATACGAGCGAAAGTGCAAGTACAAGACTAAGTATCCTTTTCTTCATGTGATCAGATCTCCCTTGTTTATATATAAAAAACGCATATTATCACATCTTATCCCAATTATGATGATTATACCCCACAGCAGTCACGAAAACAAGGCGAAACCCTTGAAAATATCAACAAAAACAGCAAAAAAATCCCGTGACAATTGCCACGGGATTTTCCCTATAAAACCTATATATTATGATTTTACAAATTACAGAGCATCAACGAGCTTCTGAACAGCTGCGAGAGCCTCATCGGGAAGCTTGTCATAGCCTTCCTTCTTCTCAGCAAAGCCCTTAACTGCGTCAACACGGTTCTGCATAGCAGCCTTAAGTGCAGCCTTGTACTCAGGATCGTTAAGATCGGGTGTGAAGTCACCTGTCTTGCCGTTCCAGTCATTCATGATCTCGATGTCCTCGAAAGGTCCCCACTTCTCAAACTTAGCCTTTCCTTCAACGATAGTCTCAAGGATTCCGAGAGTGTCTTCCTTCTGGCACTTGTGTCCCATGAAGTCACCTGTGTTAACGATGTAGCAGTCAACGTTCTTCTCTGCAACGAGCTTCTTGAACTTGTCATAGTCGTTAACGAGAGGATATGTTCTGAACGGGTTAGCGTAAGGAACGATACGAAGAGCATTCATATCTGTACCAGCTTTTACACGCTCAGCTGTAGATGTCTTTGTAGCAAGTGTAGCACCCATAACAGATGCAAGTGCAGCACCTTTAAGTTTAACAACGGGCGGAATTGCAGGATCCTTCATGATCCAGAAGATCGCATTAACGGGAGCATCGATCTTATCAACACGGTTCGGGCTCCAAAGCTTTGACTTGATGGCACGTCCGTTACCGTTTCTGATATCCTCCGTAACGATCTGGATCTTACCGTTCTCATCCATCGTAGCCGAGCAGTTCTGAACAGTAAGAAGATAATCGTTATCAGGACATCCTGTAGGATAATCGTTTGTCTTGTCGAAGTATGTAGGCTCAAGTGCGATCGAAGCACATGTATCAGAGTTGATGATGAACGCATCATCGTGAAGAACCTTGATACCGCCGAACTTGTCATACTTGCCGTCATGCTTAGCATGTGTAAGTGTTGACTTACCTGATCCTGACAGACCATAAACTGAAGCAACGAACTTCTTGCCGCCCTCAAGTGAGTATTCCTTCTGTCCGCCGTGGCATGATGCATAACCGTTTCTGTTAGCAAGAGCCCAAGCCATTGTAAGAGTACCCTTCTTGTGCTCACCGAAGTACTTCATACCAAGGATTGCAGCACAGTTCTGGTTTGTATCGAAGTAGCAAAGTGTAAGATCATCAGACAGGCAGCTGTAATCTACGTCCGGAGCGGGTTCGGGTGCCCACTGGGGATCCGAGAAGATGTAGATATCAGGCTCCTTGCCATCGCCGATAGGCTTTGACTGAGCATACATCTTGTTATAGGAGTCGCTCATGTACTGGAAGTTGAGCATCCAGTTGTAAAGGAGGTTCTCCTCACCTTCGGGAATAAGAAGATGAGCCTTTGCCATGAACTCAGGATCAAGTCCCACATAGCACTCTGCATGATACATTGTCTTCCAGCGTGTCTTGTAGACAGCATCCATAACAACCTTATCAAGCTTAACCTCATCAACACCGGGCTCGCCCTTGATACGTCTTGCCTGAGCATAACGTCCTGTAACAGCACCGTCGTTGAACAGAAGAACCTTTGCATCCTTCTCAAGTCCAAAAAGCTCGCCATCCTTAACAGGCATATCAGTTACGATAGTACCCGGAGAATTCTTTGCAAGCTCATAAGCTTCTTTTAATGTGTTGATCTTGACAACGTTGTTCTGATAGAAAGCGCCTTCAATGATGGAACGCGTTCTTGAAAAACCAACTTTGTCTTTTCCGATCTCACTGATCGGATAATACGCTTTTGTTGACATACAGTCTCCTCCTTTATATGAAAAACTACAATTAAAATCCAAACTGCATTATCGCAAAAGTGCCCGATAATGTCAATGTTTTCTTTTGGTTTAGGCGTTTGTACTTCTTTTGATTGAGCACTCATGCAGAAGCACCCCTTCCATCCGGAAGAGGTGCTTCGAAAATCATTAATAAAGACTTATTCTACTACTTTTACTCTGAATGTACGTTCGGCCGGAACTCCATTGCACTGAAGGATATCGTTCCAAGGCTGGGAGTAAACATGAATCTCCGTAGTACCGAGACCTTTTGCGTCGATAACACCCGTCCTGCCGACAGAGACAGCCACTCCACTATCATTATTCTTACGGTTTACCGTAGCACAGTCTGTATTGCTGCTTTCCCACTTAAGGGTATTGAACGAGGCATCAGGAGCCACCCAGCCACTGTTGACGACAGGATTTATAACAAGTCTCTCTCCGACCTTCATTGTTACATCAGCTATCTCATTAATTCTAACGATCGCCTGAACAAGGTTGATCGTACATACAGCGGTCTTATTTGTTCCGTCAGTTGTTCTTGCATAGAGCTGTACACTGACTCTGGACTGATTCCTAGGAAGATGTTCTTTACCCTTTACCTTAACTTCCGTATCTGAGAGTCTCTCAAGTTCAACATACTTATCATCGGAAAGTGTGAAATCTACATATGAGATATTCGGAGATCCCTCAAGAGTTGCAGTTATAACTGTATAACCATCCGGCAGGAAGTACTGGTTTGTCTTATCAAGGCTTATTCCCGTAGCAGGTTTAATTACCCTAACAGTACATGTATTGCACAATTGATCTACTGCGCCTTCAACATCCATATTGGTGGCCTTGATCTCAGTAACACCTTCCTTATATGCAACTACAACTCCATTTACTACTTCCGCCACAGTAGGATCAGAACTGGACCATCCCGTAATCTTCTTATTTGCTGGCTGTCTGCCTCCTTCATTGAAGACAGGCTGTATCGACTGTTTTTTCCTGTTGGTCATATTAAGCCTGATCTCGCCCGGAAGTTTGATAGACTCAACCTTCTGATAGATCGTTACAGGTACTGACGCACTCTTGTTGCTGCCGTCTGTAGTCTTTACGGTTATCCTTGCAGTGTACTTGGACTGACCTGCAGGAAGCTCACCCGTTGTCTCTATCGTACATGTTCCATCATTGTTATTAGTTACAGTAAGATACTTCGGTGCGGATGATACAAACTCAACACTCCTGTGCGAAGCATCTGACGGAGCCACATCAACAGTAAGGTTAGCTCTCATCTTTGAAAGCGGATCGGACGGATCTGACCCGGTTGCAAGCACAACAGGACCTGTTAAGGCCTGACCCGGAGTATTACCTACAAACATTACAGAAGTTACGGGTTTAATTACATTAACATCAACTTCCGTCTGGTACATGGATCCATCATTTGCCCTGATTGTAATTGTCGCTTTACCAACAGCATTAGGAGCTGCGGTGATAACACCACTGTTTGTAACGCTTATACGTCCGGAGCCATCAGCTATCCATGTGAGGCTCTTGTTATCAGGCTGCAGTCCTCCATTATTAAACTTCGGAACTGCTGTCACTCTTCTGCCTGCGATAACGCTTATAACCTGTCTTCCCGAATCAGGATCAACAGTTGTAGCCGGTGACGATATTTCGATCTTATTTACGTACTGAATAACAGTTACATTACATACTGCTCTCAGGTTGCTGCCGTCAATTGTCTTGGCTGTTACCTGTACAGTTGTTCTTGTTGCTCCCTTAGGAAGGTTTCCTGTCGGAAGGAATCTGGCAGTACCGTCATGATGATTCTCGACTGTCAGATACTGCTCATTAGATGATACAAATTCAACATCCTTATATGTCGGAGCACCATCAAATACAACAGCAACATTTGCGCCCTGTTCGGTTGTTCCTACCGACATTGTATTTATCTTCTGACCATTGGGCAGGTTACTATTAAGTCCTTCAAAGTGAATACCTGTTGCGGGTTGTACTACCCTTACAAGACACTCATTCGAAGAAACTCCGTCAACAGTATTAACTGTTACCTTGGTAGTAGCACCGACCTTAAGTCCTTCAACTACACCATTCTTTGTAACCGTAGCGCAAGGATTTGATGAATCCGCGCTGTCAACAGCCGACCAGCCATTATCCTGCGCGCCCTTGTTGAGAGGCTGTCTTTTATCCTCACGATTTGTATTGTATAAAGGATAAAGTGCTTTCTTCTTGCCTACAGGGATTATTATCTCGTGAGGCAGCTCTACATTTTCAGTAATCTGGTATACGTTAAAGGTCATGACGGCTGTCTTATTGCTTCCATCAAGCGCCTTAGCTGTAACCTTAACTAATACGTTGCTTCTTCCCGCAGGAAGATTTCCTGTAGTCTTAACCTTTGCACCGTCTCCGTTCTCATCAGGGATGACCTCAAGATACTCAGGTGCGGATGAAGTATATTCAAACTTTCTCCTGTCGGCCGGCCACACACTCGTATCGTTTATTGTTGTTCCGGTGTCACCACCGTCTGCCTCAGCAAGAATCTCTGCCTCATCACAGAATGAAGGGGTGGAACCTGTCCGGATCATATTTCCATCAGCTGAACCTGTAGTACGCGTTATTGTCATATTACCGACAGGTTTAACTACAGTTACATTAAATTCTGCAGTAAGATTACTTCCATCCAGGGCCGTTGCTGTAACAGATGTAGTATCGGCAGTAGTCGTATTGGCAGTAATTATACCATTACTGCTTATTGTTATAAGATCCGTGTCATAATTTGAATAAGCAAGTTTCTTATTGTCAGGCTGCACTCCGCCGTCATTAAATACAGGCGAGATTACATGTCTCTTGCCGATTCCAAGTGTAACATCCGCAATCTGAATGCTTTCAACTTTCTTAACTATTGTTACGTTACATACTTTTCTCAGATTGCTTCCATCTGTTGTTCTTGCAGTAACCTGTACCGTTACTCTGGAAGCCTTAGCAGGCAGTTCTCCGGTCGGTACAAGCCTTACCTTATCACCAATGATTTCTTCATTGGAATCTTTTATTCTTTCGATTTTCAGATAATTTTCATTTGAAGACGTGAAGTCAACATAGGTGATCGTAGGATAATTTTCAAACAGCGCCGTTAATTCAGGTCCGGGATTCTGATTGTTAGCAATCGTCATCTGAGTATTATCAAGACGCAATGATCCAGTAGCAGGCTCTATTACCTGAACTTCACAGAAATTGGACTGTTTGTCACCGTCTTCAGATACGCAGGATATATTAGCAGTACCTGTGGTATTACCTGCAGTTACAACACCGTTTACAACAGTGGCTACATCTGTGTCACTTGAATTCCATTCTTTAATCTTCTTATTTGCAGGCTGAGTTCTTCCGGCATTAAATGTCAGCTGAAGAGTCTGCTTCTTGCCCTTGCGAAGAATAATACTGCCAGGAAGTTTTACGGATTCAACACGCTGAACTACGTTGACCGTCAAAGTAGCAGTCTTGTTGCTGCCTTCGGTAGTCCTTGCCGTAACTTTGACTACGGCCTTGGACTGTCCGGCAGGAAGCTTTCCGGTTGTAGATATCGTTCCCGTTCCATCTCCGTTATCTTCTACAGCAAGAATTTCAGGATTTGATGACGTAAACTGAACAGGCATATCTGCCATACTGGGCGTAATTGTAACCGCAAACGCCTGATTTTCAATGATTGCTGATTCTGTCGTCTCATCATATCCGGTTCCGAGTGTTATTGTACTCTCGGTCGGCGACGCAAATTCAACCTTCGTAATCGGTTCACGAACCGTAAGAGTACACTCATTGGATACAACTCTACCATCTTTCGATTTTGCAGTGATATGTGCAGTACCTTCCGCTATTGCTGTTATGACACCGGTTCTGCTGACAATTGCAACGCCTTCAGCGTCGCTCTCCCATATAAGTGTCTTATCTACAGGTTGTGTAAGACCCTCGTTGATAATGGGAGTAACTGTATATCGTTTGTTTTTAAGTATGTTTAGCGAATTCGATATCTTGATCGTTTCAATACGCTCATTAATCGTAACCGTACATACGCAGGTCTTCTTTGAATTATCTTCAGACGTAACTGTAGCTGTAACTCTTACAACCTGTGTTGACTTGCCGCCAAGATTACCTGTTCCGGCAAGATGAACTACGGTATCATCCTCTGAATCCTTGTTAACAACAAGGAAATTGGGGTTTGAAGATACATAAGTTATATCTTTAATATCTGCGTTTTCAGGTTTCGTTATGAGTGTCAGGAGACTTTCTTCATTGAGGTTCACGTCCTCTGCTGTTTCCATCGTAAGTGTAGCATGGTTGAACGAAACCGATGTTGCAGGCTGGATAATATTAACCGTACACTCGTTGGATACAAGCTCGTTTACCTTAGACTTGGCAACAACAGTTGTTGTACCATGCCCAACAGCCTTTACTACACCGGTAGCGCTTACTGTTGCAACAGAAGGATCAAAGCTTTCGTATATCAGACCCTTATCAACGGGCTGATGAGCTTTTTCGTGTGTTTCTGTGTTTACTTCAAAATCATTAAATACCGGCTTAAGAGCTACACTCTTTCCAACAGCAAGATTTAATTCATTATCGATACTAAGTGTTTCCGGTACCTGGTTGATCGTTACGGCACAAACTGCGCTCTTCTTTGAGCCATCAGTTGCTGTTGCAGTAACCTTGATACCAACCGATGATTTGTTCTTAGGGAACGTATCACTTGTCTTTGCAGTGATGGTAAGTGAACCATCCTCATTATTCTCAAAATCTACATAATTCTGGTCTACAGAAGAGATCGACCATGTAATACCACGATCCGTTGCTGTCAGCGGAAGTGCTGTTGCAGTAAGCGTAGCTGACTGACAAAGATCATCCGTAGAACCTGTACCGAGAACAAGCGACTTATCCAATGATATTGAAGATACAGGCTGTGTAACCGTAAAGTCTACAACGTTGGACTCAACGCCACCGTCGTTTGCAACAGCCATAATAGTTGTTTTACCGCCTGACTTAGGTGTAACAATACCTCTAGCATCAACAGTTGCTACTGTCGGATCCGAGCTTACCCATGTAAGTGTCTTGTCAGCAGGCTGATGCTCAAGTCCCTCATTAAACACTGCGGTAAGTGTCTTTGCCTTACCCATCGGTGTTGTCAGATCAGAAACAAGAGACGTTCCGACCTTCTCACCGATCTCAAGTGTCTCTACATGCTGTTTAACTGTAAGCGTAGCTGCTGCACTCTTCTTAGAACCATCTTCTGCAGTTGCTGTGACTTTAATAGCCACCTGTGAAGCATTCGCGGGAAGTTCTCCGGTAGGTGTGAAGTAAACACTGTCCTCATCCGGATTTCTTGTCATTGTAACCCACTGTGTAGCTTCGCCAGGAATACTGTATGTAATTTTGCGGTTTGTAGCAGTTTCGGGATTTGCTACTGCCTTAACAACAAGCTGATCTCTGAATTCATTCGTTGAGCCTGTACCTGTAGTATAAGCCTTCTCGGTAAATGCAACAGAAGCAACCGGCTGCGTAACATTAATGGTACATTCATTTGAAATAATACCACCATCAACTGATCTTGCTATGATCTTAGCGGTTCCACCTGCCTTACCTGTTACAACACCCTTTGCGTTAACTACAGCAACAGTAGGATCAACGCTTTCCCAAGTAACATTCTTGTTGGCGGGCTGATAAGGTCTTACTGAAGGATTACTTAACTCATGCGTTGACGGGTCCTCAATTTTGTTAAATGCAAGGCCCTTTGAGAGGTCAACACTCTTCCCAACAGCGATATCCTCTGCCGAGTAAGGAATATGTACTGACTCAACATGCTGTTTTATAGTAACCTTAACAACCGCTGATTTATTCTTTGTTGGATCTTCTTGGTCAGTTGATCTGAACGTAACAGGGATGAATGAAGTAGTTGCAAGTGCAGGCGGGAATTCTCCTACTGCCTTAAACGTGAAAGTTCCATCCTCATTGTTCGTTACAACGAGACAATCAGCAAAATCATCTTCTGTAAGGTCATTACCGGATTTATCCTTAGCCGGGAATTCAACAGAAAGGTTTCTATTTGACGCTGTAAGAGGTAACGCCGTTACTTTAATAGTTACTGAATCATTGAATTCATCAGTAGTTCCACATCCGAGATCAAATGCAGCCTTCTCAACCGAAATTGAAGCTACGGGTTGAGTAACATTTATAGTAATAGCATTTGATTCCAGACCGTTATCTGCTGCCTTTGCTATTACAGTTGTCTTACCGCCTGCCTTAGGTGTTACAACACCGTTTGCATTAACAGTTGCAACCGTAGGATCTGAAACAGACCATGTGATAGCTTTATTGTTAGGCTGATTAGAACATGCACTGTTTAATACAGCAGTAAGTGCCTTCGATGATCCCATTGGAACAGTGAATTCATCGATAATATTTCCCTGGCCGTCAACTGCTAAGTATGTATCTTTCTTTTCGCCTATCTCAAGTGATTCAACTGCCTGAACAAGTGTAACTGTACAGTTAACAAATTTCTTACTATCGTCATTTGCTTTAACAGTTACAGGAACAACAGTCTTTGTAGCTCCGGTAGGAAGGCTTCCTGTCGGAACAAGTGTAACTGTTCCATCATGATTTTCTTCTACTGTAAGGTAATTCGTATCACCTGATGTATATGTAACAGTTCTGTCAGTTGCTGTTTCCTTAAGAACAGTTGCATCAAGAGTAGCGGTCTCGCGGAACGAAGCAGAACCGGTTCTTAATGTTACAGCATTGGGCTTAAGTGTGATCGAAGAAACAAGCTCCTTTACTGTAACAACGCATTCATTGGATTCAATTCCACCGTCTTTAGCTCTGGCTATGATAGTAGCTGTTCCGCCTGCCTTACCGGTAACAACACCGGATGCGCTGACTGTTGCAACAGAGGGATTGGAGCTTTCCCATGTGAGAGCTTTGTTTGCAGCAGTCTGAGAAAGTCCCCTGTTAAACTCAGGTGTAAGAGCTATTGTCTTTCCGACTGCAACCTCTGCAGATTCCAAAATATGAACAGACTCAACATGCTGCTTGATCGTAACCTTAACCTGTGCAGACTTGTTTGATTCATCTGTTGACTTGAAGGTAACAGGAATATATGACAACTTAAGACTTGATGGCGGGAATGAACCACCGGCCTTAAATGTAAATGTGCCATCGCCGTTATCATAAACAGTAAGAACATCATCGCCGACGCCTGAAGGTAATTCAACAGCAAGATCTCTCGTTGTAGCTGTAAGCGGCAGTGCCGTTACTTTGATAGTAACAGAATCATTAAATTCATCCGTAGAACCGCATCCAAGATCGAATGCAGCCTTTTCAACTGTAATTGATGAAACCGGCTGTGTAACTTCTATGGTGCATCTATTGGATTCAAGACCGCCATCTCTTGAAGTTGCGTATACAGTTGTAAATCCACCAGCCTTGGGTGTAACTACACCTGCAGCATTGATCGTTGCAACTGTGGGATTTGTTATGGTCCATGTAAGTGTCTTATCAGCGGGCTGATAATACAGTCCGTCATTAAAAACGGGTGTAATTGTTGTGTTCTTACCAACTGCGGCAGTAACCTGATCAGGGATTTCAAGCGTTTCAACACGCTGCTTAAGCGTTACGTTACAAACCGCGGTCTTTCCACTTCCGTCCTTGGCTGCGCAGACGACCTTAACCACAACACTGGTCTTTCCGTCCGGAAGAACACCCGTAGGTGTAAGTGTTGCGCTTCCATCCGGATGAGTGGTTACTGTAAGGTACTTGGGGCCATCCACTCCATCGGCGTAATAAACAACTTTATTGATCGTTGCATTAGCGGGAGATACAGTTGAGAACAGTCTTGCATCTTCACGGAATGCTTCAGTACCTGTTCCCAGGTTAATTGCAGTTTTATCAAGTTTTATAGCTGAAACAGGGGTAGCTGCTCCGATAACAACCTTAAGGTTGGCAGCTGACTTGATGCCTGTTACTTCGTAGTACTTGACTGTATGTTCTTTGCCATTAACTGTATAAACATCAGTCTTTGCCGCAAGAACAGTATTGTTGTTGCTGACGCTCTTAATCTGAGTCAGACTCGAGTAATCGATATTATCCGGATCTTCCTGTCCATCAGCAAGTTCTACAACAAATCTGAATGTACCGTTATACAGAACCTCTGTGTGAGTTGAGTTAACGGCGGCCCCTACCACACCGGGGGTACTTGATGTACTGGGTGTATACTGCTTGATAGTTACTCCGCTTGGAGTATTCGCATATACAGGAATACGTGCTGTTCTCAATTGTACTTCAAAGTGCGCACTTGATCCCGAATCCCACAACTGCTCGATCATGGTCTTATCAAGCGTCCATGTAAAACCGGTATTGGAAGGATTATAAGATGTATCAACGACTTCACCGGCTTTGTTCTTAATTACAAGCTTGACACCCTTTATTTCTGAATTAGACGGAACGGGGTTATCATTGATCTGCTTACCTGCAGGAGCTGTATACTTTGCAGTTACTGCAGTATTAGTTGCAGTACTTGAAGACCATCCCTTTCCGTTTGTATTCGTTGCTCCACCGGAAAGAGTGATCGTCTCTGTTGTTGAACGCGTACCATCTTCTTCCAGAATCTCTGCTGTGATATTTACAGGAGGTCTGGGAGTGGTCTTAACAATAATGGACGCACCGGTAGCTATACGGAAATTATTGTCACCTGACTGATCTGTCTGATAAAGCTTATAAAGCATTGCATCTTCAGTCGGGTTCTGATCTGTACCGGAAATAGTCTGGGTAATTGTCTGATTATTGCCATCCTTTGCTGTCATGGTAACAGATTCAACATCATAACCGTTAACTCTGTTAACTTTCAGATAAACATCTTTCTTATAATTTGTGGTAATATTTCCGCCACCATTAAACTTTGTAGAAGTAACATTGTCATTGCTCCATTCAAGTGAAGCTGTGGCAGGAACGTTCTGATTGGAGGCATTTCTGACGTAAACAGGGATTGTATATGTTCCGCTAAGTGCTGTTTCGACTAAAACTGTTTTAGCTGAATCAGCAGTAATTACCCAGTTGTTCCCGCTCTTAGTTACGCCACCACCGGTAAGCGTTCCTACAGTACCCCTTGCCATAATGGGAACAATCGTAACCTGAGCATCCTTTTTCACTGATAATGTTATGGAATGATCAGAATTAACAGTGTATTTTTTAATCTTCTTTCGTTCTTCTTTTTTCTGTCTTGATGCCCAGCTTGACGGAATTATCTGTTCAATCGAGCAAAGCCGCGATACATCCTGATCATCATTTGTAGGTACAAACATAACATCTACAAATTCAGGTAATATGGGGGTAATAACAACGTTACCCTCGATTTCCGTATCGCCCGCTTCATTAACCTGAAGAATATAATGATCAACGCTACCATATTTGTTCAATACCGGTTTAATGTATGCATCATTTCCACCAATAGTAGCTTTTGCACCGGCAACATCAAATTCACCGCCGCCTGCTATTTCCTCGTCATAAGAAAAATAGAATCTTATCTGTTTTGTGCCTTTTTTTACAACATATCTGCTTGTACTTGTATCAGGATCATAAAACTCTATTGTTCCACTATAACCTTCTTGCCAACTACCAATATCTTCGTTGTAGTTTTCGGGGTAAACTGAATATCCAAGTAATTCCGATTCTGAATAGCTGCCAAAATTGACAGAGTAGTCTTTCCCTACTACTACATTGATCGTTACATTACCGTTAAGATAATCACCAATCCCCTGTTCCCTAGTTCCTCTGTGAACAACATATGATGTTCCACCCCACTCACGTGCATATATAGCAAGATCTTCCGTTTCACCATTTATATCAATTGTTGCAGAAACATTCTCAACATGATATCCATCATCAGGAACAATCTTTACCACAAGAGAAGTGCCTGCAGGCGAATCTTCTGTATTATATAATTTGGAAACATAATAATTGTCGCCATCTTTTGTAATACCATTATTGTTATACGGATCATCCTCATCCGGAAGAACAGTATAATGGTCAGTTCCCATATTATTCGAACAATTTACAGTATACTGACTTGGAATGCTATTACCATTTGCCAGGTTCGAATACTCAGCATTCATAGAACCAAGTTCAACGACTTGCTTCTCTGCCAGCGGATCTTCTGCTTCGTCTTTATTATCTTCCGAAGTTTCTCCTTCTTCTCCCTCTTCAGCCTCACCTTCGAGTTCACCTTCATCGCCGTTGGCTTCAGACTCATCGTCTTCAACACTTAACGAAGGAGTGTGAGCATTTTCCCCGATGCTCTCATCGGCAGCCTGCTCTTCCACTATCGCATCTTCTTCGTTTTCTGATGCGAGTGTGGGCTCAGTGGGAGCTGCGAAAGCATACTCAGGGAAGCTTGTAGCTATGACTGCAGCTGCAAGAATGCCCGTTAAAAGCCGCTTAACGCTCGAATGTAGATTGTTCATTTGAAATACCTCCTTAGACACTTTTGTATAATGTCGCAATTGTACACATTGTACCCCTTCCCTATACTTTTTGTCAATTTTTTATTCAAATGTGATTTTTCACAACATCTTGTGTCACATGCAATAAAAAAGGAGAGGCAAACACTAAATAGCGTTTACCTCTCTGTTTCCGGAAGATCATTATTTCAGATCAAGTGAAGCGAGGCAGCCGAGGAGGCCGTAGAACATAGGTGTTACGGAGACAGAGCTGTCGTTGACAAGAGCAGCTATAAGGAATGAAATGAGACCGGCGCACAAGGATAACGCCAGATATTTATTCTCGAGAGTTGACACATCTTTGGTCATAATGCCAGTTGTAGCACTATGGTTATTCTTAATTATCATGACGATCATAGCCAGAAATGCTATAAGCCCTGTTACACCGAAGGATAAAGCAAGCTGGAGGTACAAGTTGTGTGGTTTGTCGTAGATACAGTTGACTTCAAGGCCGTGGGAATACCTGGCTGCATAGTCGGTCTGGGGGAATACGAACATAAATGTATCGGCTCCGGCACCGACAAAAACATGATCCCCGATAAGCGGGAGTGTCGTATCCCACAGATATCCTCTTCCGCTGGCGAATGAATAGTTTTTGAAGATGTTAGCGTGTCTTATAACATCAAGCTGCTCATCGCGTCCGATCTCATTAACGTATCTGACGCCTGCATCAGTGAACTTAAAGCGCCATACAGCATCTTCGGTCTCAAATATTCCGAACACTGCACCATCATAAGCAAGAGGGGTAAACGATATCACCTCATTAAAGCGATCATCGTCAAACCAGAACTTTCTCTGATTCTCAGGGAGCATGAACACATCAAGATCCATTCCTTCGTCATCCTTAATGTAGAACTCACCGACGGAAGCATCGTAGGTTGCCGCGAGGATATTGTCATTGATCTTTATCTCTACGGTACTGCCATAAGTCTTGATATATTCGATATCAGGTCTGTCGCAGCTGTCAGCCTTGAACGGTGAATACTTTGCTCCAAACGCACCGACTGAGACAAGGACAGCTCCTGCAAGCATCAGTACTACGAATACTGTCTGTACCATTTTCTTTCTGTAAATTACAAAGCGTTCAATAATAACGGCCGCTATTCCAAATATTAGTCCGGGTACAGAGCCTATCGAATCAGCTCCCGCGATATTTACCACGATCATAACAAAAAGCAGTGCCAGCCATCCCAGATAGATCTTTCTCGAACGTGAGACCTCTTCTTCCGTTCTGGTAAGTCTTATAACATCCAGTATACGGTCAATAACAAGCGGAACTACCATGCAAAGGTAGAATGCAACATAATTTTCGTTATAAACTGTCTGGTAAACCAGTTTGATATAGCCGTAGAAAGGTTCAGCGTCAAGTCCGCCCATCATAAGAGCGGTTCCTAACCCGGTCCTGAAGAAATCATGATTCAATAATTGTGAAAGACCGATAAGACATGCTATGAAAACCGCAACAAACAATGTATCTATTATAAACCTGACCTCACGCTCACCGTCGATACAGTTGATCGCATAGAACAGAATGACCAGATAGCTGAGATGAACTATAGTCCCCTCAAGCCTGTCAGGACTTCCGTAGAGGGCAAAGTACCTATATTTTGAGCAGAAATACGACAACAGAATGAAAAAGGCATATATTGCCATAGGGATATAGATATTTGTCTTCCTGATCTTACGTTTTCCGGTTATAAGTAAGAACACGAAGAAAACAAGCGCCATTGCAGCGGCTGATATCGTTGCCGCAGACTTGATATATGTGAAAATGTCATACATCATGGAATCGGATGTGATCGACAAATATGAATACTGTGACAGAGGCATAGAATATGCGCATGCCCGCACGAGCAGAAATACTACCGATACGGCTATGATAACGGGAAGAAGTCTGATAACGTCCGTTATTTTTATAGATCCGTGTACTCTTTCAGCCATTGTTTTTCATCATCCGAAAGATCAGGTGATATCTTCTCCATGATAAGTTTATTGTAATCATCAAGAACCGCTCTCTCCTTCTCATCAAGCAGTTCAAGGTCTATCGACTCTTTATCATACGGCACGAGTGTGAGAGGTGCAAAACGGCACATCTCATATCCGTCGATACTTTCAGCCTTTTCACAAAGGAGCAGGTTCTCGATCCTTACTCCGAACTTTCCTTCAAGGTAAATGCCGGGCTCGTCGCTGACAACGACTCCGGGGAAGAATGCAACTTCCCGCTCGGATGAACTTCTGCCTATCCTGGCCTCCGATTCATGGACCGACAGATAGCATCCGACACCATGACCTATTCCGTGGCCGCAGAAATACCCTTTCGACCAGAGCGGAGTCTCGGCAATACCGTCAAGAAGCGCGCCCTTAAAGCCCTGAGGAAATACTGCATTCATAAGCCTTAGATGGCCCTTAAGGACTGTCGTGTATACTTTCTTCTCTTCAGCTGTGACATTACCAAGCGATATAGTTCTAGTAATATCAGTTGTTCCCTCAAACTCGAACTGCCCGCCGGAATCCACAAGAAGAAAACCCCTGGGTTTAATCTTCTTGGCAGTCTCTTTATGTGCGATAAAGTGTACTATCGCACTGTCCGAACCATATGCGCAGATAGTCTTGAATGACAGCATCTTACATCCTGATTCAATACGGCGTCTGTCAAGTTCCTTCCCGAGATCGTACTCATCGGGAAGTTCGCCCTTTGCGGCAAGGTCCTTCACATAGCGGATGAACCTTATCATAACAGCAGCATCCCTGAAGTGAGCCGATATCATTCCTGTCCTCTCTGCACCGTTCTTATATGCCTTCGGTATAAGATAGGGATCGCTGCAGTCTGTCAATAAGCCTTCCTCGTCAAAAGCCTGCAGGATCTTAGCGTTATTGTAATACCTGTCGGCAAGAACGATATCCGTAGCGATATCGGAAAGATCAGTATAAAACTGTGAGTATTCCTTGATCCTTATACCGGATTCTTCCAGTGCTTTCTTCGCGTCTTCACTCAGTCTGTCGCGCCTTAAGTAAATATCCGCACCGTATGCGGTGATCCTTGCGAATGAATATGCGACCGGAACATATGATATATCGCTGCCGCGCAGGTTAAACAGCCACATTATCGATGTAAGATCCGAAAGAATATATGTCCAGCTTTCATCCGAGACGTAGCGTTTAGCTATCTTGTCCCTGAGTGCTTTCAGTTTGTCATCGGTGATTATTCCCGCCTTTTCAACGGGTACGGCAACGATCCCGGAGAACTCACGCTTCGGCATATCTTCTACAGAAGACCTTAATATCTCGGCTCCGTCTGTAACATAAACACTTCCCGGGAGTCGTCCGGTAAGCTTTGAGTAATAACTGTATGACACGGTCCTCAGATCAAATGAAAGCGTCTGTCCGTCCCAGATGTGAGCAGCAAGAAAATCCTCAACAGATGCTACAGATGCCATGCCCTGTTTCATCAGCGTAATTCCTGAGCCTTCAAGCTGTCCTGAACCTTGAACCCAGTATCTGCTGTCTGTCCAAAGGTACGCTTCTTCAGACGATACGACAAGTGTTCCCGCGGACCCGGTAAATCCGGATAAAGCCGCAAGATACCTGTCGCTTTCGGAAGTATATTCCGACAGATGCTCATCCTGCGAGAAGACGATGAACCAGTCCACGTCGTTCTCATACATCAGTTCACGAAGCTTATCAAGCATTTATATCACCTACAACAGAGCTTGCGCCGACGCGCTCACAACCTGCCTTGATATACTCTTCTGCCTGTTTGGCGGTCTTAATGCCGCCTGCAGCCTTGATCTTAACACCAGGTCCGATATTATCCTTAAAGAGCAGTATATCTTCCATCGTAGCTCCGGCTGTTCCGAATCCGGTAGATGTCTTGATATAATCAGCGCCCTCCTCGGTAACTATCTTGCAGAGCATCTTCTTCTCTTCATCGGTAAGATAGCATGTCTCAATGATGACTTTCAGTACAAAAGAATTATGGACTTTGCGCATTTCTCTTATCTCATTGGAAATCGCATCCCAGTCACCGTTCTTGACATCACAGATGTTTACGACCATGTCTATCTCGCTTGCGCCGTCAATAAGGCACTGCTTTGCATCTGCTAGCTTTCCTTTAAGTGTCTCGTATCCGAGCGGGAATCCAATAACAGTGCATATATCAAGTTCAGGAAACGTTTCGTGGATCCTGCGTACATAACACGGGGGAACACAGACCGAAGCGGTATGATTTTCGAGGGCTTCGGTGCAGAGCTTTTCTATCATCTCCCATGTTGCGAAGGGCTTGAGAAGTGTGTGGTCTATGTGGGATAGGATTTCTGAATTCGTCATGTAGGAACTCCTTTACTTATTTCTTGTAACAGTGGTACGGTATCACTGTTACATTTTATACACAAATAACTTTGAAGTACAGTATTTTTATGGTAAAATCAATATGTCACGAACGCAATATGCGTTTCAGAAGGTCACTCACGGAGGTTACAAAATGAACACGGACATAAAGATTCTTGTATGTGATGACTCCATACTTGCCCGAAAGAGCCTGTGCGGTATACTCACCGAATTTGGTTTTTCAGATATATCAGAGGTAAGTAACGGCGAGGATGCCGTCAATTTCTGCAAAGAAAACAAGCCGGATCTTATATTCCTTGACATCGTTATGCCTATCAAGGACGGTGTTACTGCAACCAAAGAGATCATAGCGGAATTCCCCGAAGCAAAGATCATCATGGTCTCATCTGTCGGTACGCAGACACATATCAAGGAAGCGATCAAAGCAGGCGCGAAAGATTTCATCCAGAAGCCCATTGATGAGGATTTGTTCAAGCACGTATTGGAGAATGTAAATGGATAACAATAAAGCATGTGCAAAGATCCTTGAAGCATCGAACTTTGCATCACTTACAAACATGTCGGATTTTGTCCGCACATACATAGAGAAGCTTGTCTACAACATAAGCATGTATGTCGAGAATGAGTTCACTCTCGGAAGCATTGAGATACTGTCCGATTTCTCGGGTAAATGCGAGCTCTCCCAGGCGATCACTGGTGTTCCGAGTGCTTATTCATGCGTTGACGGTAAGGAAGACGCCCTCACGACATTTGCGGAGCACTACTCTCATCTCGGGATAACATCATTTGATGTGCTTGCAAGAGAGGCGATACTTGATTTCCTGAATCTTCACAACGGACTGTTCGTTGTAATGCTCTCTAAGAGCAATATTTGCGAGCTCTCGCTTGATGCTCCCAAACAAAGCGGGAACTTCTCCATTGACCTTGCCCAGTACAAGTCAATAACAGTAATTCCCGTGATGTTTCCGTATGGAACGGTCAAGTTCTTCCTTTGTGAGAACGACTGATATCAGCTCAGCCTTTTCATAACCGTGGTTTTCATGTCCTCCACGCTGCAGATGCATGTGTGGAGGATTTTTGCATCTCTTATACCCGTAACTGCTTCGGGGATCGCGACATTTGATATCTCGCTCAGTCTGTCAGCCATTTCAAAATCATCTGCCGACACTTTATCGGGTGCTATCGCTTCAAGCACACTCTTTGTAAACTTATAAGGGCTTGCAGTTGAGTCGATCACTGTCGGAGTCGCATCACCTGTCTTGTCCCTGTATCCGAAGTATACGGAAGCAGCTACAGCTGTGTGGGGATCGATCAGATATTTTGATGTAAAGAATACGTCCTTGATAGTTCTCGAACACTCGCTCTCGTTTGCAAATCCGCCGTAGAACTTTTCAAGACCTGCCTTCATATCATCCGTTATTTCGTATTTTCCATTACCCGAAAGCTTCTTCATAAGTTCTGCACACTTAACGGGATCGTTTCCGGAAATATGGTATATCAGACGCTCAAGGTTACTTGAGATAAGGATATCCATCGAAGGCGATGATGTCAGGATGAATTCCCTGTTCCTGTCATATGTGCCGCTTCCGAAGAAATCATAGAGCACCTTGTTCTCGTTTGATGCGCAGATGAGCTTTCCTACAGGAAGTCCCATACGCGATGCATAATATGCCGCAAGGATATTACCGAAGTTACCTGTCGGTACAGTGAAGTTGACAGGCTCACCCTTTTTGATCACCGACATTTTCACAAGCCTTGAATATGCGTAGAAATAATAAACGATCTGCGGAACGAGACGTCCGATATTTATGGAATTTGCGGATGAAAACTGCATCCCGTGCTCTTCCATCCATTTATGAAGCTCGGGATCGGTAAATAACTTCTTGACTCCGGTCTGTGCATCGTCAAAGTTTCCTTCGATACCGACAACAAACGTATTGTCACCCTTTTGGGTCACCATCTGCTTCTTCTGGATCGGGCTGACGCCGTCCTTCGGATAAAAGACGATTATCTGTGTTCCCTTAACATCAGCAAAACCGGCAAGAGCTGCCTTTCCGGTATCTCCGCTCGTTGCGGTGAGGATCACTATATCGTTCTTGACACCGTTCTTCTTTGCCGCCGTAGTCATAAGATGCGGCAGTATGGAAAGCGCCATATCCTTGAACGCTATCGTCGCTCCGTGGTAAAGCTCAAGAAAATATGCCCCCGAAGCTTCCTTAACCGGTGCTATCTCTTTTGTGTCAAACTTATCGTCATATGCTTTTTCTATGCATGATCTGAGTTCTTCGTCGGTATAATCCGTAAGAAACAGACGAAGTACACGGTAAGCCGTCTCCTTATAGTCCATTAAGCACAGCTCATCAAGCGTAAAGTCCATCTCCGGAATACTGTCAGGCACGAAAAGACCGCCGTCATCGGCGATACCATGTATTATCGCCTGTGAGGCGGTGAATTCCTTTTTATCACCTCTGGTGCTTCTGTATATCATTTCCATTACTGTTCACCGTTTTCCTTTGCGGCGTCCTTGGCATCCTTCATCTCGCGAAGCTTCTTGCCGGAAACAACACCTGCAACGATTACCGCCATGCTGATCACGACAAGGATCAGATACGACAGGAACGTATTGAAAAAACTTGTAAAATTTGCCATGATTTTCCTCCGTTTATACTCATACTCACTGTAGAAAATATATCACATTGACACCACATCGTCCAGCAGATCGGATGAGAGCGCCGCTTCGACCGCCATCTTATCACATCTCTCATTCTCCGGATGCTCGTTATGCCCCTTTACCCAGGTGAACGTAAGGTTATGATCTTTTGCAGCTTCAAGCAGCCTCTTCCACAGATCCACGTTGAGCACAGGCTTCTTGTCGGCCTTGCGCCAACCGTTCTTCTGCCAGTTATCGATCCACTTCTGGTTAAAAGCCTCGGTAACATATTTGCTGTCAGATACGATCTCAACGTCACACGGGCGGTTAAGGCTCTCAAGGCCTGCGATAACGCCCATCAGCTCCATCCGGTTGTTTGTAGTTTTCTTATATCCGGCACTTCTGGTACTTTCGTGAAGCTCACCCTTCGGATCAACGTACTGGAGTATCACACCGTATCCACCGGGTCCGTCCGGATTACCTCTGGCACTGCCGTCGGTATATATGGTCACTTTCATCTGGTCACCCATTTTCCTGTCTGTTTATAACCTGCAACAAGATCGTTCGCGCCGCTGACTATATTCTTATCAAATCCCAGAACATCAAGCAGCCTTACGGCATTTGTCCTGTCGGTAACTCCGCTGTTTATCCTGTAAGGGAATACAACATTTCCATCCTGTATCTCTTCCGTGAAATAATAGCTGTCCATCACGCCTTCAAGCAGCGTGGGAAGTTCAAGATCATGCGTTGCTGCAAAGCAAAGTACGCTCGACTTTGCAAGCGACATCAGGATCCGCGTGCTTGCCGCTATCCTCTCAACGGTGTTTGTTCCCCTTAAAACCTCATCAACGATGCAAAGAACATTACCTTTATCTGCCGCATCACATATACGCTTTAATGACCTTGCCTCAACGACGTAATAGCTCTCGCCCCCGAGAAGGTTATCGGAAAGTGTCATTGACGTATACAGGTCAAAATAACCCGTTTCATACGAATCGGCAAATGCAAATCCGAAGCTTCGCGCAAATAATGCGCTAATCCCGACAGCCTTTAAGAACGTTGATTTACCAGATGCATTCGAGCCTGTTATGACTATGCCGCGGACAGCTGATATATCGTTCTTTACCGGCTCTTTTACGAGCGGATGATAGAGTGCTGTTTCTTTAATGATACTCTTGTCCGATAACTTGACCGCACAGTTTGATCTGCATCTAAAGTATGACGATACCGCGATATGTGTATCAAGCCGTCCGATATCGGTGTATAGCAAAAGCAGTTCATCGTAATGATTTTTGATCGCTGAGATCTTGAGCTTGTAGGCGATAAGATCTATATGCGTGATCATCCGCAGATAATCATACAGTATCGAGAGCGGATTGGATGTCGTGCCGTCCGTATACGGAATGAGAAATCCGGCCTTTGTAAGTGAAAAGAGCGGTCTGTAATGATCAAACTCAGCCCTGCCGAGCTTTGCAAGTTTTTCGGCACATTCAATGTATCTTATCGCAAGCGACAGTCCGCGGATGTTCTCATCCATCACGTTCTTTCCCGCAAAGTATGTCGCTATGCAGGCGATGATCATGACAATGACCGCAATGAGTCCGGGAAGCGGATAAATCGGAGTTATCGCTATTGCTGCAACCAGAAGAACAAGAGGTATGATATCTGCTGCGATGCCCGATGTCTTTGCATTTATAAGTGCCTTTATGAGTGAGAATCCGTCTGTATCTTTAAGCTTTTTACAGTCAGAAAGTGCAAACAGCAGCGGAAATACTTCATCTTCCTTTTTTGACAGTTCGCATACGGCCTCATACTCTTTTGCCGCCTCCTCATGATCCCTGTACATCTGATGAAACCTCGTGTACAGATACTCTTCGCCCGCGCCTGTTACCGTGCGGTTCATTCGGCTGTACAGATCCTTAAGTGCCAGGTCCGACACGGTGATATCATCGGGGTAAAAATCATCCACGGCGTTTTCTTTAATATGCCTGAACAGTTCCGGCTCGCTGTCAAACCTGTCTGCAGAAAACACCGTATCATCCGACAGGTAGTCTTCTTTTATCTTTTCAAGTGCTGCTGCCCTGTTCTGTTTTGCTCTGTTTGCCCCTGTGATCAGAACAAGTATGAGAAGGATCGCAAAACAGATCCAGAATACGACGTTACCCATTTATCATTCCTTGTACTTGGCCATCATCTCATTGGCCTTCGCGTATATCACCTCGGGATCGACGCCGTCGGCATACTTCCCGTCCATAAACAGGACCTTTCCGTCGCACATCGTCATCTTAATGTTTGTCTTGCTGCCGGAATATACGATGTTATCTACGATATTGTTGATAGGCTGCATGTTCGGCTGTTCAAGATCGATCATGATGATATCCGCAAGCTTGCCTTCGGAAAGTGTATCGCTGTCATTAAGGCCCATGCATCGTGCACCGTTAACAGTTGCCATCTTCATGACCTCTGCAGGAACAACCGCTGCAGCATCCATGTCATGAAGTTTTGCAAGTCCCGTAACAAGGAACATCTCGCGGAACATATCAAGGCAGTTGTTCGAGGAAGGTCCGTCGGTTCCGATCGCAACCTTTATGCCTTCCGAGAGATATTTTGAGATCGGTGCAATACCGCTTGCAAGCTTAGTATTTGATCCGGGATTTGTGACCACGGTCATATCATGCTTTTTGAATATCTCAATGTCCTTATCGTCAAAGTATACGCAGTGATATCCGCCGCCGCCGTTCTCAAACATTCCGAGGCTTTCAAACAGCTGTGTGGGCGTGCATCCGTGACGCTCTATACACTCGTCTACTTCTTTTCTCGTCTCGGAATTGTGAGTAAACACAGGGGAGCCCAATGACTTTGCCATGTCGCTTATGGACTGCAGAAGTTCCTTCGTACACGTATATTCAGCATGAAATCCCATTATATAGCTTGTGAATCCGTCATTTTTGTTAAGTACTTTGTAACGTCTTTCGACCTCCTCAAGAGACGGTCCGAACTTGTTGATATCACAACATCCAACGTAACGTACTCCCATCTCGTTAAGAGCCCGTGCACAGTATTCGGGATTCATGTACATATCAAACGCTGCGGTGATTCCGCCGGAGACATATTCAAGTGCAGCAAGGCGGGTAAACTCGTACATATCGTCCGCCGTAAGCTTGGCCTCAAGAGGGAATATCTTTGTCGAGAGCCACTCCCAGAGCGGCATGTCGTCTGCATAAGATCTCATTCCGGTCATGGCCGAATGTGTATGTGCATCCTTGAATGAAGGCATCAGGACATTGCGTTTGCAGTCGATCTCTTTATCAAACTTAATTCCCTTCTTTGCAAGTTCATCAGCCGAAAGTGATCTTCCGACATATGCGATCCTGTTTCCTTCGATGAGTATCTCACCGTCGAAAAGATCCTTTCCCTCTTCCATCGTAAGAATACGTGCGTTATATAGACGTGTGTTCATCTGTATCCTCCTGTTACTTTACATGATCGGGCCCGAAGCTGTTCGGGAGCAGTTCTTCAAGAGTATATTCCCTGTAGTCGGATATACTCCTGGCAACGATCACTTTTAACTTTGCCGGATCCGAAAACTCCCTCAGTACCTGACGGCATACACCGCATGGATATGCGTAATCGGAAAGTTCATCCTTCTCAGAGCTCTTTCCGCCCGCGATCGCTATTGCGGAAAAACTTCTCTTGCCTTGCGCTGCAGCGGAGAATGCGGCACATCTTTCCGCACATACGGTAGCCCCGTATGAAGCGTTCTCAACGTTGCATCCGGTAACGATACTTCCGTCATCGCACAGGATGGCAGCGCCGACAAGATACTCCGAATAAGGTGCGTATGCATTTTGGCGTGCAGCTATGGCTGCACTAACAAGTTCTTTTATATCCATTCTTAAAACCTTAGAAATCTATATATGTTACTTCTGTGTTGATAAGAGTCAGTTCCTCGCATGTTGCGACGTTTGTTTCCTTGTAAGGAACTATCATACCGTCGACAAGATGCGAAAATACCGCATCATAGCTTTCCTGATCGAACTTCTCGAAACGTGAAGTATCCATCGGAAGACACACACCGTTCGTTTTTGCGGTCTTGTTTGTCGCCATTCCTCCGGCAAAATTTCCCTCAAAGAAAGCCTTCACATCATCGTATACGGCTGTTTTGATGCCCTTCATGGCTGAAGTTATAACAGTCTCCGACTCCGACGATTCGTCAACGTCAACGCCGATGACCTTGCCCCCATGATTTTCTGCAGCGCGGATAACACTCTGTCCGATCTGGCCGCCGCATGCGAATATGACCTCGGTGTCGTCTTCAAACCATGCACCGGCAAGCTCCTCTATCGAAGGATCCTCTGCAAATGTGTTCGTGTATGTGTATCTGATGTGGACTTTAACACCCATCTCGATAGCTGCATAGTCAGCGCCCTGAACAAATCCGTATCCGAACCTTATAACGGGGTCAACAGGCATTCCTCCGACAAATCCGAGTCCCTTGTAGCCGTCGCGCACAGCCGCGTAGCCTGCGAGAAAACCTGCTTCCTCCTCGGCAAATGTGATGCACGAAACGTTATCCGCGATACCGGTTTCCTTGTTTTCCTCATCATGCGGGATACCGTCAACGAGAATGAACGATGTGTCATCGTACTTCTTCATTGCCTTGTAAACGGGCACTTCCATCATCGCACCGGGGCAGACTATGAGCTTTGCGTCATTAGATACCGCCCTTTTGATCTGGGCCATTATGCTGTCCGGATCATTATCCTCGGGCTGGTAGTACTCGTACTTAAGACCGGCTTCTTCCGCATACTGCTTTACTCCGTCCCAAGCACCCTGATTGTATGAATTATCATCTATGGTGCCAAAGTCGGTGACAAGAACTACATCCACAGGCTGGTCGGATGACGATCCGACAGTGCTGCCACCACAGGCAGCAAGCGATAAGGCAACTATTGCCGAAAGAATTAATGCTGTTGTTTTTCTTATGTGTAAGTTCAAATTATAAAGCTCCGATCCTGATTATTGATTCCCTGAGAATCTGCTTGAACAGAGGTGCTGCCTTGGCGGCTGCCTCCTGTACCTCGTCGTGCGTAAGAGGTGTTTCGCAGATTCCTGCGGCAAGATTGCATACGCATGATATCGCACATATCTTCATTCCCATATGGTTTGCGGCAATCGCTTCAACAACCGTGCTCATTCCTACCGCATCAACACCGAGCTTTGAGAGCATCCTTATCTCTGCGGGACTCTCAAATGAAGGACCCGTAAGCTGTGCGTACACACCCTTCTGAATGCTTATGTCAAAATCATCTGCGACAGACATGATGATGTCCTGAAGTATCGGGTTATAAACGGATGACATATCCGGGAACCTCGTTCCGATCTCATCAATGTTCGGGCCGATAAGCGGATTGGGTGCGAACACAGATACATGGTCGGTCAGCATCATAAAATCACCGGCCTTAAAATCACGGTTGATACCGCCCGATGCGTTTGTAAGGAACAGATACTCTGCCCCAAGTTTTGCCATTAATCTTATGGGAAGAACAACATCCGTGATCGGATATCCCTCGTAATAATGTACCCTTCCCTGCATGCAGACTACAGGAACCTTGTCAATGTATCCGAAAACAAATCTGCCTTCGTGACCGGGAACGGTTGATGTCGGGAAGCCTTCTATCTCGGTGTAGGAAACTTTCTCGACAACATCGATCTCGTCTGCAAATTTTCCGAGTCCCGATCCGAGTACGATCGCTACCTTAGGTACAAAATCGGTTTTCTTTCTGACGCTTTCATAACAGTTCTGAAGTTTTTCAAATACCGGATTCATTTCTCCTCCTTTTAAGCTCATTAAGCTCTTCCTTTGCTTTGTGATAATCAAATATATCAAGGCAGTTCTTGACGTTTCTGAGCGCCTCGTTTACTTCCGTTCCGTAGTTTATGCCGACACATTCATTAACCCTGTCTTCCGTCTCCTTTATCGAGAAGTTAGACAGTGCTGTGATAAGCTCATCAATTATCGTATCATCGAATGGCACCTCATCGCCTTCGGGAAGCTTATCCTGTGCTTCACCCTCAAACACGTTGTTCTCGACAAGATAAGTCTTTACGATATCAAGGACTTCCCTGAATGCTGAGAGAACGTGAGAGGTATGATTTTCTATGAACTCGATATTATCGGCCTTGCCCGCAAACTCAAGTTCCCTGAACTTAAGGCTCATTCCCTCTGCGCCTATCGCGGCACTTGAGGACTTAAGCGCGTGGACTTCAACAACGTAATTCGGGTAATCCTTGTTCTCGAGAAGATCCCTTACAAGATCGACCTTGATAAGACCCTCCTTGTAATATGCATTAACAACCGAAGCAAATGCTTCCATGTTTCCGCCAAGGTTCTCAAGTCCGCCCTTGAAGTTGATGTCACGCGTATCCTTGGGCTTATCCTCTTCCTTACGTTCGCTCCTTGTAATCTCCTGAACCGGTTCATCATCAATTACGATGTTAACGGCAAGTTCAGGCGGCATATACTTTCTGAGCATTCTCTCGAGATAGAACTTTCTGACGGGCTTTGCAAGATAATCCTGGAAGCCTTCGTTAAGGAGCATTCTTGAAACCTCGGGTCCGAAATCCGCAGTCGCGCACAGTATCGGGATCATAGCGTTGGCGTTATCAATTTTCCTGATAATGTGAAGCAGTTCGATACCATCCATTTCAGGCATTCTCTGATCGAGAATGATAAGGTCGAACTCATCACGTTCAAGAATATCAAGCGCTTCGGCACCGCTCTTGCACTTCGTGATGTTGACGGAGAATGTCTGAAGCATTCCCTCGAGTACCTTAAGATTGACGATCGAATCATCGACGATCATTATCTTGCCTTCGGGATATGTGACCGCTTCACGCTTCTGCGCAACCTTATAGCTTGATGCATCCCATGTGTTGTTAAGAGCGTTTGCCACACCGATACATGTCATCGGTTTGCGAAGTATCTTACAGTCGTCAAAATCGCTGTATATGCTTCCGGCCTCGGTGATAACGTATATCTCGTCTTTTATCTGGGCCGCTTTTATCGTATCCTTAAGTATCGGATAGAACACATCATCAACGAAGATGTGAGTATATTTCCTGTTCTCGATCGCCTGCCTGAACGCGTTAGGACCGGTAACGAAGTTCGGATACAGAGAGAACTGCCCGAGAATGTCGATCCATACATCATGATCCTCTACGTTCTTCGTATAGATCAGCAGGTTGTATTCGTTAAGAGAGCTGACCCTGACGATAGGAATATCCTCGATGATATAGTTGATGAACTCGAAATGAACGCTCATTCCGACGCCTTCGACACTTTGGATCGAAAGACTTCCGCCCATCAGCTCGAGTATCTCCTTGCATATCGAGAGTTCGAGACCCATACCCTTATAATCACTCTTCTGGCGGCTGTCGTACTTCGTGTACGCAGAGAGCATCGCCTCTATCTCAACTTCGGAAAGTCCGAATCCCGACTCGGATATCGTTCCCGACAGCATCACGGTGTTTGTAGCCATATCTACTTCGCCGGATACTTCCATCGAGATTCTACCGTGCGGCATGCGATGGATCGATGAGAACAGAAGGTACATGAATACCTGCTTGATCCTTATCGAATCTCCGAACAGAGTCTTGGGGATCGTCGAATCGATCCTTGCATAGAACTCTTTGTTCTCGGATGCATATTCGTTTGATACGGAATCTATGATCTCGCTTATGAGCTTCTTGAAATCATACTTTGTCGGATACAGCTCCATCTTGTTCGAATCAAGCTTGGAGAATTCGAGTATGTTGTTGATGATCTTTAAAAGCTGGTTAGATGAGGTCTTGATGTTTTCTGCAAGCTCTCTTGATTCGGGATCAAGGTCTTCCCTGAGTATCAACTCATTCATACCGATGATCGCATTCATCGGTGTTCTTATCTCATGCGTTACGTTTGCAAGGAATCTGCTCTTGTTAAATCTTGCCGATTCAATGATCCTGGCGGATTCATCAAGCTGTCTGTTCGTTCTCTCATGAATGACTGTCTGGTAGATGAATATGAATATCGGTGCAAACGCCGCAGATATGAAGCTTGCAGGAATACCGATATTTGCAGGTATCTTCGAATTAAAGTTTGAGTACTTTTCATAATCCAGTATCGGAAGTACAAGAACCATCGAATACCATATAAGCTCTGCTCCGAGTATCGCATATACCCACGCATCCCTGATCAGGAAGAACGTGAACACTATACCTATCAGGAAGAAGAAAAGTGTTCCGTTAAACAGGTTTCCGGTCATGTAGAAAAGCATCGGGAATATAAAAAAGTTATTTCCGATAACAAACACAAACTTAAAGAACGTTATCTCATCAAATCTTGTGACAAGATAAAGTACCAGACAATAATAGAACGTGATACCAAGCGATACGTACAGACACTCACGTGACACGTTCGTCACCGCAAAAGTAATGGCATACACGAGATTTGCGATGATACTGTAGATGATGACCATATACAGGCTCTTCGCATCCATCGAGACATCATCGTTTCTCAGGAACTGTATGAAGTTTTTGATCTTACCCCATTTTTTCATCCTTCATTGTCCCCATTCATGCTCTTTGGTACGATAAGCTCTCTGCGAAGATACTTTTTGAGTACCTTTTCCATCTTGTCTATAGAGATCGGTTTTGCCAGGAAATCATCAAATCCGGCTTCGAGGAACATCTCACGCGCACCGCTGACAACGTTTGCGGTAAGCGCGATAACAGGCATCGCAACATAACGTGATCCAGGGATCTTACGGATATTTTCAAGAGTATCGATACCGTTCATCTCCGGCATCATGTAATCGAGGAATACCATATCGACCTCCTGATCGTTGAGTATCCTCAGACAGTCTTTTCCGGAAAGTGCGGTAAGAACGTTCGCTTTATACTTTGTCAGTATCGCGCTTGCAACGTTAAGGTTCGTATAGTTATCATCAACAACAAGGATCGTCGCATGAGGACATTCAAAGCCGCCCTTTCTGTTGACTTCACGCACGTACGTGTTCGTCTCGTTACGAAGAAGGGAGGCGATATTAAGCGTATGTATAGGTCTTGTAAGTACTGTTGAGGCCTTGCTGACATGAACGTTGTCATCGATATCAAGGAACGCGACAATGTTCTCCTCAACAAGACGCTTGTTAAGGATAGACTCGCACTCGTCGTATCTTTCGTTGGATATGAATACATGCGAATATCTGTTGACGTTCATAAGTCTCTCTATATCGCCGCGGTTTCTCGCAAAATCCGAAGTAATGTCGAACGAATCAAGTATCTTCTTAACATGCTCCGCATATCTTATATCCTTTTCAAATATCAGGATCCTCAGGTTTCTTGAATCAGGAATATAAGCAAGCGTATCCATGGAAGTGAACCGCTGTGGGATCTTGAACGTGAATATGGATCCGCTGTGGTATTCACTCTTGACACTTATCTCACCGTTCATTTCGTTAATGATCTCTGCACAAATGGCAAGTCCGAGACCTGAACCGTCGATCGTTGCACTGTCCTCGGATACAGGCTCGTTGTCCGATCTGACAAAAAGTGACGGTATATTCTCTTTCTTGATACCGATACCCGTATCCTCGACATCTACGATAAGCTCGATGACGTCATTTCCTACGCGTCTGTAATCAACACGAAGTTCGATCTTTCCCGATTCGGTAAACTTTACAGCATTATTCAGAATGTTTACAAAAAGCTGGCGGAGCTTTGCCGCATCACCGTACAGGAACCTGGGGATATTTCTGTTGATGTCCACGAAGAAATCGAGATTGCTCTCGGTAAGACGGACAGTCATCATGTTGATGACTTCCATGAGAAGATCGGAAAGATCATATGTGGACGAGTACAGCTCTATCTCGCCGTTCTCAGACTTACTCAGATCCATCAGTTCATCGGTTATCGACAGGAGCGCGTTACATGAATTCAATATGTTATATACACTGTCGGAGACATGCTCGTTCACTTCCTGATCGAGAAGCAGGTCGACCGTTCCGACGATCGCGTTCATCGGTGTACGTATTTCATGAGACATGTTTATGAGAAACATATCCTTTGCAACATATGCGTCCATCGCCTCGGTCTTTAACTGTTCAGCTTGCTCACGTGACTTCATGTAAAACCTGAATCGGAACCTGATGGTAGCCCCGGCACATACACCGACTATAACGAGAGATATTATTGCTGCAATATAGGAAAGACGGATATCTGACGGTGTCGGATCAGAAAGTCCCGTGGGGAGATTTATCACATTTGCATATACAAGTATAGACGTATAAAATGCTGTTTCAATACCACCGAGAACAACCGCTGTCTTTGCATCGAGAAGTATAACGGAGTACATAAGCCCGAAAAGAAAATATACCGGAATAACACTGATATTCCGGCCGAACATAAAGAAAATACTGGGCATGTAGACGAAATTGAACACGATCGACATGATGATGATCGATCGTTTTATCTTGCCGGTCCTGTTGGCCTCGGCCATCGTCAGAAGAAAGAAAACACAAATACCGAATGACAGATATACCGCATTCGGATTTTCAAAAAAGAAGCTCACAATACAGCACACAAGGATCATACCGAGTATACAGATCGTATGTGTGATATTGAGAACATACATCTCTTCATTATTCTCTTTATTGTATAACGATCTTAAAAAATCAATCATTTCACATCATCAAACCGGATAGCATCGATCTGTCTTTCGATGTTAAGAAAAGCATCGACAAGTTCAGGATCAAAATGCGTACCGCTCCAGAAACGGATACGGTTGATCGCCTCGGCATGTGTCAGCGGGTCACCGCCGTCATTAGTCGTTCTGAAAATATCGTAGGAATTGACGATAGCCAGTATCCTTGCCTCTATAGGAATGTTCGTCGTCATGAGTTTGTCCGGATAACCTTTGCCGTCCCATCTCTCGTGATGGGATCTGCACATGTTATATGAATAGTTCAGGAATTTGTTCTCAGATACTACGTTCATGACCTTCCTGACCGCTTCTGAGCCGAGTACCGTATGTGCATGATTGAACTCTTTTTCCTGGATCGAAAGATCTCCGATATCAACAAGATACCTGTCAGACAGACATATCTTTCCTACATCATGCATCTTGGATGCGAACTTCAATATCTCGGCATCCTTAGGCTCGATCGAAAACTGCCTCGACTCGATGAGCGAATCAAGAAAGACAGACATGTATTTTTCAACTCTTATACAATGCTCCGAAATGATGAACGATCTGCTGGCCATAAGGGATGTGAACATCTCAACTATGGCATACTCAAGTTCGGAAATGTTATGGATCTTTTCGGTAAGTGCCTTCTGGAGCTGCTCGTTAACTTTCTCGGTATGCTTTCTCTCTTCTATGTTACTGATATGCACATCAACACGCTTACGAAGGAGAGTTGCCGTAAAAGGCTTCTTGATATAGTCTACCGCGCCGAGCGAATAACCTTCTATCTCAGTCGTAATGTCATCCTGCGCAGTAAGGAAAACCACGGGAATACGTGAGAGTTTCTCCGAGTTCTTCATAGCCGATATGACAAAGAAACCGTTGATATCAGGCATATCAACATCAAGAAGCACGACATCGGGAGGCTCAGGCATTTCCTCCAGGAATTCAAGAGCGATCTTTCCCGATGATACCGGAATGATCTCATACAGATCCTCCAGTGCCTTCTTGGCCATGATAAGGTTGGTCATGTTGTCATCGACGATCATTACTTTATGCATAGTCTACCTCTTATTTCGTACGCATCAGGTACTTCATACCTTCTTTCAGGCCTTCAACGGTCAGCCTGTACATTGCGAACGTGTTCTTGACCGCGGTCTCCGCTTCCCTCCAGGGGGCATTGCCGCTCGCCATCTTGGGATTCAGCCATATCACACGTTTGAAATGCTTTTTCAGCCGCTGAAGCCATTCCATTCCGGAATATCCGTCATTGGGCCCTCTGTAGTTACCGCTCAGCGAATAAAGCTCTTCAGGTGCCATTGCGGCATCCCCTACAATTATGACTTTGTATTCACTGTTAAGGTTTTTTAAAAGCCACTCTGTCTCTATCCAGTCACCGTATTCGCATTCCGGTGTATTGTACACGTGCGAATAGATACAGTTATGGAAAAAGTAAGTCTTGATATCCTTAAAATGATTTGACTTGTTCACCGAATGAAACAGCTCGTTTAACAGGTTCGTGTACGGTATCATCGTACCGCCCGAATCCATCAGAAGGAGAAGCTTTACGGTGTTTTTTCGCGGACGCATCATCTCGATCGACAGATGTCCGCCGTTGTTGCACGTCTTGTCTATCGTGCCGTCTATATCAAGCTCCGTCTTGTCTATATCAAGACGCGTAGAGAACTGTCTGAGCGACCTGAGTGCCATCTGGAACTGTCTGTTATCGAGCACCCTGTCATTTCGAAAATCACGGAATTTGCGTTCTCCGATAACCTGGAAAGCCGACTGGTATCCCGTGGTCCCTCCGACCCTGACACCGCCAAGATGTCCGCCGAGATTACCGTATGAACTGTTTCCGGCGGTTCCTACCCACTGGTTACCGCCCTGGTGTTCGCTGTCCTGTTCCTTTTGACGCTGCCTGAACTTTTCGAGAACTTCCTCGTTATCGATGATCGGTATACCCTCTTCTTCAAGAAGAGCTTTCTTCTTTTCGAGGTCTTCCTGAAACGCCTGATACTCCGGCTTTTCGAGCCACTTTCTCATCTGTTCGGATATGTCATCGAATTCGTGCTTTATACCTTTGAAGTACTCTTCAAATATCTGGTCATACTTGTCGAACTCATACTCGTTCTTTACAAGTATCATGCGCGACACAAGATAGAACTCCGTAAAGTTCGCCTTTATCAGGCCCTTGTCCATGGCTTCGACAAGCGAAAGCCACTCGTTAAGGCCCACATCCATTCCTTTTTCCCTGAGGAAATAAAAGAATCCGGTAAACATTTATCACCCTATCCCCATATGGGATACCGTTTCAAGATCCTCGTCCTTTTTGACGACCGTTCCGATGAAAGGAAGCTTTGCCTTGATCGTATCGGCACTGATCCCGCCGAGCTGCAGTGCATTCACCCAATCGATCAGTTCACTTGTCGAAGGTTTCTTCTTGACTGATTTTTCATCCCTGATCTGATAGAACACATCCATAGCTTCACTGAGTATATGTTCATCCACCTTGTCAAAATGAGTCCTTACTATCTCGTCCATAAGCTCCCTGTCGGGAAATGCGATATAGTGGAACACGCATCTTCTGAGGAACGCATCAGGAAGTTCCTTCTCCGCATTAGACGTGATGATGACGACAGGTCTGTGCTTGGCCTTTATCGTCTCCTTCGTCTCATGGATGTAGAACTCCATCTGATCAAGCTCCCAGAGAAGATCGTTCGGAAATTCCAGATCTGCCTTATCTATCTCGTCGATCAGAAGGACGACCTGAACATCGCTTGAAAAAGCTTCTCCGAGCTTTCCCAGCTTGATATATCTGGCAATATCGTCAACGCCTTCCTCACCGAACTGTCCGTCATAAAGTCTCTGGATCGTGTCATACATGTAGAGACCGTCCTGAGCTTTTGTAGTTGACTTGATGTTCCATGTGATGAGCGGCATATCAAGCGATTCCGCTATGGCCTTTGCAAGCATCGTCTTGCCCGTTCCGGGCTCACCCTTTATAAGGAGAGGCTTTGAAAGCGCTCTTGCAACGTTTACCGCACTCATCAGTTCGGGCGATGCTATATATGTCTGCGTACTGGAAAATCCGCCGGCATTAATATCCATATCTTATCCTTTCCCAAAAGTTCTTATGACTCCTGCCATCCGAGCCCGTAATACTCTTCCTTCTTTTCTCTCGTCATAAGTTCGCCAACAGCATCCTTGACACTGGAACCGTTAAAGAGGATATCATTGACTTTCTCAATGATCGGAACTTCAACATTGTACTTCTTTGCGAGGGCAAGTGCCGCCTTGGCGGAATACACACCCTCAACGACCATATGCACCTCTTTCATGGCCGACTCCATGTCCATTCCCTGTCCCATCAGCATTCCCGCTTTGCGGTTTCTCGAATGCTTACTCGCACAGGTAACGACAAGATCACCTATACCGGTAAGTCCCGCAAATGTCTCCGACTTACCTCCCATTTTCACGCCGAGACGTGATATCTCCGAAATACCTCTTGTAATCAGGGCTGCCTTGGTATTATCCCCATACCCCAGTCCGTCTGCCATCCCCGCTGCAAGAGCCACCACGTTTTTTAGGGCACCCCCGAGTTCTATCCCCAGCACGTCAGGACTTATATAAACCCTGAACACTTTGTTCATGAACATGTTCTGAACGAACTCTGCTGTTTCCTTCTGCTTGGCACCCACCACACAGGTGGTCGGAATCTTCTCCCCGACTTCTTCCGCATGTGAAGGACCGGACATCACAGCGACCTTGGCCTGGGGGATTTCCTGTTCTATTATTTCCGAAAGGGTCATAAGAGAATCCTCTTCTATCCCCTTTGCAACGTTTACGATGATCTGGTCTTTCTCAACATGAGGACTCATGAGAACAGCCGTGCTTCTTGTATATACGCTCGGTACGGCAAGTACGATAAGCTCCTTATTGTGGCAGGCTTCCTTGAGGTCCGTGGTGAAGACCATGTCGTCCGGAAGCTTAACCCCCGGCAGTTTGTCCTTGTGCTCGTGATATGTATTGAGCATATCGATCTCGCCTTTATCAATGGACCATATCGTAACACTGTGTCCGTTCTCGGCGAGCACAAGTGATAATGCGGTGCCCCAGCTTCCGGCACCTATCACGGTGACATCTGACATGTCATAACCCTCCTGTATTTATTTGACGTCTATCTCCGGATGCGAGCGAAGGTATGTCTTGCGCTCACAGCCTTTAAAGAGTCTCTTTATATTGTCCTTGTGCCTGAAGAGCATAAGGATCATAAGCAGTACGATAACGATCAGATATTCCCTGTACAGATACGCTTCTCCGCCAAGGTCCCACTTGTAAAAATCAGTCTTCATGAAGACTATCGAACAGATAACAAGTGCTACATAGATCATTATCGATCCGAGAGAAACATAATGAGTTATAAAGAATATCGAGAAGAATACGATGATACCGACAAGTGTCATCATCGGATGAAGTCCGAAAATGATGAATCCTGCAGTCGCAGCAATTCCCTTGCCGCCTTTGAATCCCATATAGAACGGGAAGTTATGGCCGAGAATAACTCCGGCTGATGCGTACACAAACAGAAGAGGCAGCATACTCTTAAAATCGGATGTGAACAATGCCCTTGTGATCATGATCGCAATCCCGCATTTAAGCGCATCGCCCAGAAGGACTATCAGAGCGTACTTTACTCCCATGGTACGGAGTATGTTTGTGGTCCCTGCATTTCCGCTCCCATGCTGTCTGATGTCGATCCCCTTTAGCTTACCGACTATGTAACCGGTCTGGAACAGACCGCAGAAATAGCCGATCAGAATGCAGATAAGACGTTCGGTCAATTTTCTCCTCTTTCCCTGATGATGAACTTAAGCGGCGTTCCCCTGAATCCGAAGGCATTCCGGATCTGGTTCTCAATATACCTCGTATACGAGAAATGCATCAGCTCTCTGTCATTTACAAATATAACAAACGTAGGGGGCTTTACTGCCACCTGCGTAATATAGAAAAGTTTAAGTCTCTTTCCTTTGTCACTCGGAGGCTGCTGAAGTGCAACCGCCTCTGTCATGATCTCATTAAGAACGCCTGTCGCGATGCGCATCGTGGAATTCGCGCATACCATGTCGACGAGTTCGAACAGTTTGTTAAGGCGCTGTCCCGTTACAGCCGATACAAAAGTGATCTCTGCATAAGGAATGAATGACAGGACATTTCTGACGTTCTTTTCGAATTTGTTCGTCGTCTTGTCATCCTTCTCAATGGCATCCCATTTATTGACGGCAACAATTATGCCCTTTCCGGCCTCGTGCGCTATACCGGCGATCTTCGCTTCCTGTTCGGTTATGCCTTCAACTGCATCAACGACAAGGATAACGACATCACTTCTCTCGATGGCCGCAACCGTGCGCACCACCATGTAATGCTCAAGGTCCTCTTTGACCTTCTTCTTGCGGCGAAGGCCGGCCGTATCGATAAATACGTATTCCTTACCGCTATGTTTGATACGCGTATCAACGGCATCTCTAGTTGTTCCGGCAATATCCGATACTATAACACGGTCATTTCCGAGCATCTTGTTGATGATCGAGGACTTGCCGACATTGGGCTTTCCGACGATCGCAACCCTGGGACACTCGTCCTCATCCTCGCCTTCAGAAGCCGGTGGGAAATACTCCACGACCGTGTCAAGAAGTTCTCCGATACCGAGCCTGTTTGCGGCCGATACCGAGATGGGCTCTCCTATACCGAGATTATAGAACTCATAAACATCGTTACCGTATTTTTTGAAATCATCAACCTTGTTGACACACAAAACAACGGGCTTGCGGCTGCGTCTTAACATATCGCAGACTTTTGAGTCTGAATCAACAAGTCCCTGTTTTACATCAACAATAAAAATGATGACGTCAGCAGTATCGATCGCGATCTGAGCCTGCTCCCTCATCTGTGAAAGAATGATATCCGAACTTTCCGGTTCTATGCCACCGGTATCTATTATTGTAAATTCACGGTCGAGCCACGATCCTTCCGCGTAAATTCGATCCCTTGTGATACCGGGCGTATCCTTGACTATGGATATCCTCTGTCCGGCAAGTACGTTGAAAAGGGATGATTTTCCGACATTCGGTCGCCCGACGATGGCCACTATCGGCTTACTCATAAAACTTCTCTTTCAGTATGAAATTGATAAGATCCAATCCGTTTGATTTTACAATATGTGTATGTACTTGTAAAGTCCTATCAAGGTCCGAAACCTTTACATTATCAAGGAAAATCTCCTCATCGGCCTTCATCATACAGTCGGGGATCAGGAGGTATTCACCGATGTCTTTTTGAGACAGCTGGGAAATGATATCCTGCCCTGTGATAAGGCCTGCGACCGTTATGTTCTCTCCAAAAAAATCATTCCTTACGGCATATACGTTAAAGCTGACATTCGGAAAAAGGCTGCATATCTTCAAAGTGGCCTCTTTTACGTAACTTTCAGCCAGAAGGCCAGTGACTATCGAAAACTTTGTATTGTACTTTTGGGTATCTATCCTCCCCTTTTTGATATCCGCTTTCAGACGGGTGTATGCACTGTCGTACTCATCGGACATAAGGCGCAGCATACCGACACCGTTCTCAAGCTGCGGATAATCATCGTATTCTTCTGCAGGCGGGATAGGCTTTTGGGCGAGGATATAGATCTCATCGGAAGCATGGGCAAAGTGTGTACCGTACTGTTTGAAAGCCTTTTTGGAAATGTCTTCTATAATGGAAAGTGCCGAAAGGGCGTCATCTTTTTCAAGTTTTTCAAGTGGATAGAGACCGTCGCGGTACCTGGTCAGGCCTACGGGAACAACTGAAACGCTCTGCATTACAGGTGCATATTTAAGAAGGTCTGTAAGGGTCCTCTTCAGTTCATCCTTATCGTTTACGTTCTTGCAGAGCACTATCTGGCCGTTCATCGTGATGCCGGCGTCGTACAGCCTTTGGATCTTTTCAAGTGCCTGTCCCGCAAAACGGTTATTGAGCATTTTGCATCGAAGTTCCGGATTTGTTGTCTGAACGGAAATATTGATCGGGCTGAGACGGTATCTGATGATCCTGTCTATATCGTGATCATCCATATTTGTCAGGGTCACGTAGTTTCCCTGCAGAAATGAAAGCCTGGAATCATCGTCCTTGAAGTAGAGAGTCGGACGCATCCCCTTAGGCATCTGGTCTATGAAACAGAAAATACACTTGTTGCGGCAGCTCCTGTACTCGTCCATCAGTGCGGACTCGAATTCGATCCCGAGATCCTCGCCCTCGTCCTTCTCAATGTCCAGCTCCCACTCTTCGCCGTCGCTCTTTCTGATCACAACGGTAAGCTCCTCGCTTGCCATCATGAACCTGTAATCGAACACATCCTCAATCGGCATCCCATCTATCATAAGAAGAGCATCGCCGGGTTCAACACCCATCTCCTCGGCGATACTTCCCTTTTCAACGCTGCTGATTATGTGCTCGTGATCTCTCATGCACATTATTATACCACAGGACAGTACAAAACTATCGCCAATCTATCTCTTGGAATCCGTCGATCCGAACCCTCCGTTTCGTACTTCATCAACAACATCATCAACCGTGATGCCGTAAGGCATGAATATACCCTGTGCAAAGCCTCCGCCGGCAGCAACATCAACAATCCTGCCTTCGTTGGAGTCGTTGGTTATCTTGATGAAGATGTGGCCTTCGTTGTCGGAATCATAGTAGTCACTGTCTATTACGCCTACCGTATTGTTAAGCTGAAGCCTGAACTTAAAGCCCAGACCGCTTCTCGGGAACACCATGAGAACCCAGTCTGCCTCCATCTTCGCCCTGATCCCCGTCGGGATCTTTATCGTCTGTCCGGGCTCAAGATGAATATCAACCGGCGTATAGAAATCATATCCCGCCGATCCGCTCGTGGCCCTTTTCGGAAGCTTTATCGAATCATATACCTTCCTGACTTCGTCGTCACTTTCCCCGAAATCGTCCTTATACGCACCCGCAAACTGCTCGTAACTTACCTTCTGGAACTGTGCTATCCTCTGCATGTCATACCTCTCTTTTTACTAAATAAGGTGCGTGGGTATAATTGTCCCGAGAAAACCTTGTGAAGGCGTCTGCGCTTGACGAGGTATTTCACGAGTCTAGCGTCAGTTACGCCGGAACAGGAGCGCGAGCGCGTTTTCGAGGGATTATTATATCCACGCACCTTATATAGTATTAATAGTAGTCGTCACAATACGCCACCGGCACCTCGGGGGTGTCAGAAGCGAGAGTTGCTGCAACATCAATCACGCGCTGGTTCGCGCTTCCCTTCCACAGCAGCTTAACATCCCGCTCCTCTATATGAAATTCCCCGTCCACCAGTACGTCAATAAGCTTCATTAACGGATCCTCGTACAGGTTCTCCCATACGTCACCGGTATATAACCATATATTCTTGTTCGGGAACTTTTCTCTTATTTCCTGTGCGAGCGCCTTCACGTCCGGATAATTGCTGCAGTACATCGGATCCCCGCCCGAGAAAGTTATCCCGCTGATGTAGGGTTTCCGAAGTTCGGCAAATATCTCTTCTTTGGCATCTTCATCGAACGGAATGCCACCGTTTGCATCCCATGTCGACGGATTCTGACAGCCTTCACAGCAATGAGAACATCCCGCAACCCAGAGAACGACTCGAAGCCCGTCACCGTTGAGCATGTCGTCCTTCGTGATATTATGATATCTCATTACATGCTCTTCCTTTCAGCTATCTCAGCCATCTTGGCGTCATTCAGACGTGTATCTCCGTGTACTCTCGAATATGACAGGTATCCGTTCATACGGTCGATCTTTGTAAGATTACGGCTGCCGCACTTGGGGCAGACATCCATTTCAAGTTCCTGGTGTCCGCAGTCATCGCAGTATGCAAGCGACATATTGACACCTTCATACAGTCCCATGTCCATTGCCCTGTTGATCAGGGTCCTGATAGCCCCGAGATTGTAATCGATCGGGTAACGAACATACTGTATCTTGCCGCCGTTCGAAAGTTCCCAGAACCTGTATTCGCTGTCCTGTTTCTCGATCGGAGTGATATCCTCGGTAACATGGCAGTGGAAACTGTTGCTGACATATTCACGGTCCGAAACGTTCTCGACTATTCCGTACTTCTTGCGGAACTGCTTGACCTGAAGACCGCACAGATTTTCCGCAGGTGTTCCGTAGATTGCGTAGAGGTTTCCGTCCTCTTCCTTGAACTCCTGGATCTTGCTGTTGATATATTCAAGTACCTCGAGGGCGAACTGGCCGTCCTCATATAATGATTTTCCGTTGTAAAGTTCCTGAAGTTCATTAAGTGCCGTGATACCGAACGATGCGGTCGCATATTTAAGAAGCGGTTTGATCTTGTCGGTAAGCTTCAAATGGCCCTGATAAAATCCTCCCTCGCAGTACGCAAGCGGATTGGTTGAGGCTCTCATCTCGCCGAGGTACGCATATGTTCTGATGTGCAGCTGTCTTATCAGGTTCAGGTAGTAATCAAGTACAGAGTAGAACTCTTTTGATTCCTGGCGCGACTTAGCAAGAATCATCGGAAGGTTTAATGAAACCGCTCCGATATTGAATCTTCCGACAAATACAGGCACATCATCGTCATCAGCCGGATGCATTCCGCCGCGCTCATACCACGGTGACAGGAACGCCCTGCAGCCCATAGGGGAAATGATCTTACCGTAGCGCTTGTACATCGAAGCGATGTAGCCTTTGCCCGTAAGTGAGAGCCAGTCGGGATACATCGTCTTGCTGGAGCACCTTACACCTGCCTCGAACACATCCTCAAGCTCTTTGCCCGGTCCGTGAAGGTTCTCATCATATAAGAAAACGATCTTCGGGAACAGAACCGGCTTCTTGCACTCTTTCTTGCCCTGGCCCTTTCGTCTGACCTCGAGCATGGTGATCGTCGCCATCTTCTCAAACTTCTTTGTTCCCGTACCCGCTGTTACCGTTATGAACGGATAATCACCTCTCGATGATGCAACGGTATTGAACTTGTATTCCCAGCCCTGGAAGCCCTGTTCAAAATCACGCTGAACGTCCTTCTCTGCCTCCTCAATGGCTCTATCTTCATCTATGCCGAGATTTTTGTACTTCTCTATATATTTCGTGTAACTCTTCTGTGCGTATGGCTCGAGGATAAGATCGACCGAAGGTACCGTAAATCCGCCATACTGCTGGCTGGCAGCTGACAGGACGATATCTCCGATAACATCGAACGCAACATCAAGCGTCTTCGGCTCGTTATACCAGATGTTACCCATCTCAAAACCGCCGCGAAGCACGTTCTCGACGTCAAACAGGCAGCAGTTCATCGTGTCACGTCTGGCAGACATGTCATGGATATAGATATATCCGTCCCTGCAGGCCTGGATCTCTTCGGTTGTCAGGAAAAACTTCTGATACAGTTCCTTGTTGAACTGGTTAAAGATAAGACTTCTCTTTGTTGACACAAGCGCGGAATCCGTGTTGGCATTCTCCTTATCGCCGACATACATGATAGACTGGCTCTTCATGTAGACGTCATCGAGCATCCTGACGAAATCCTGCTTGTAGTTACGATAGTCCCTGTAGCTCTTTGCCACTATGGGCTTAACTTCCTCAAGTGCAGATTCAACGATATTATGCATTATCGGGATGGGGATCTCGTCGGCATCAAGCTCGTTGACACGGTCTACGACCTTCTGACATATGAAAGCCTTTTCCTCTTCCGAAAACTTGGTAAGAGCCCTGTATGCGGACTTGCCTACAGCATCGACAACCTTCTGGACGTTAAAATCCTCGTGGGTTCCGTCCTTCTTGATCATCTTGACCGGTTTTGCCGGCTTGTAAAGCGATGCGTAGTCAACGCTTTCGGTCTCTTTCTTAGAATCAACTTCCGTTGTCAAAACAGCCATATTATCCTCCCGAAGTGCCTTAAAAAAACAATATCTTGTATCAGTATTAATAATTTACCACTAGATAATGTTGACTGTCAATGTAAAATTTGTAATAATAGATACGTCGTGTAATACAAACAATTTTTAAATAAGATAAGACAGAGAGGTACCAAAATGGCACTTGCCGGAGCATTCAAAGCCACACTCAAGAACGGTAAAACGTACTACAGAAGTTCCGTTACATACCGTAACAAACACATCAGTCTCGGAAGCTACGACACTGAGGAGAAGGCCCACGCGGCATACAAGGTGGCCAAGGATATAATCGCCAATAATGCCATTACGATCGACGCGTACCGTATGGATACGCCTCTTGATTTCGACAAGTTCGTTACCGTGATCAATTTCAGGGACAACAATGTTTACATCAAGAACCCGATCTATCTTGAGAAGACATACTTCTCCTACTATCTGACTCCCTCTGTCATATTCAAGTTTGATATAGACGATCTGTTCTATTTTGCATCACACAAGATAAGCAGGAGAAACGGACATCTGTGGGTAGCAGACTATGGCATGCAGGTCAACCTCTACAGCAGATACGGGATCAAGCCCCATGCTGTTTTAAACCGCGACTACAGATTCATAAACGGGGACCGTTATGACTTCAGATATGACAATATAGAGATAATCAACCGATATACGGGCGTGTATGCGGTAAAAAGAAGCGTATATACTAAGTACAGCGCCCGGATACTCGTTAACGGACTGTATACTATAGGAACATACGATACGGAGACCGAGGCGGCCATCGCATATAACAAGGCAGCCGACATAATCAAGAAAGCGCGCCCTAACAAGAACTTCAGGCAGAACTACATAGAATCGCTGTCGGCAAAGGAATACGCGCTCATGTACATCAAAGTTCCGATATCCGACAGGATATTTGCCGACTTCACGTAAATCGGCGAAATAAGCGAACAAAAAGGCGATCATGCACTGCATGATCGCCTTTATTATTTCTGTGATTATTTATAGAACGAATGTGATCCGTGTCTGAACAGATATTTCTTGTCACCCCAGATCTTCGCATTACTCTTCTGGAAGTAGATCGCACCCTGCGAATCATCCTGTCCCATCAGTGCATTGATAACCGCCTTCTTCGTGACGCTGTCGGCATCAGTAACCTTATATGCTCCGTTACCGATAGGATCAAACTGTCCCTCTGCCATAATGACTGACATTATATCATCGCCCCATATACCCGTGTTAACGCGGTTGAGGACAACGTTGGCAACAAGGGTCCTGCCTTCCATATCTTCACAGCCCGCTTCACACTGCACGAGTCTTTCAAGAACATCAAGAGTCTCGGGTGAGTATACTCTCGAAAGATCAACGTTAAAATCATTTGTTGCAACAAACTGCGTTACCTTCTCCTCAACGAGTTCGGGAAGGCCAGCCTGTCCATTTACAACCTCATCCGGCTCTTCTTCGCCCTCTTCCTCATTATAGTATTCATCGAACGAAGCAAGTACTTCTTCATCCTCAAGTATATCAGACGAAGACAGACTTCCGAGTACCGATCCGTATTCAATTGTCCTTGCCCTCGATACGGTTATAGTGTCATCTGCCGCTTCGTTTACAACTCTTGATGAAGGGTCAACGAAAAAGCTGACACAAAGCAGAACCGCACCGCCGAGAACGCTTACACACCACAGATGAGTATCAATATTGACATTCTTCATAATGGAGATGAAGCGCTTTAACATGTTGAACATAAACACTCCTCAGTCAAATGCCTATAATGCGTTGTGTATTTTAGCATATGTTATTACAAAGTGTCAAATTTATTTCTGTTCGTAGTTGATAAAACACATATCCAGATTGATATCGCCTGTTATTCCTTCTATCTGTCCCTTCTTACTGTACTGCCACATGCTGAATCTGTAGGGATAATCTGTAGGTGTATCGTAATCGGCAAGCCAGACATCATAATCGGTCAGCTCCTCAAGATCGAGTCCGGCTATGAGCATCTCTTTACTCGCATATATGATAGGTTTGAAGCCGTATCCTTTTACAGTTTCGCAAAATGATTTAACAACAGCTGTTCTTTCTTTGCTTGTGAGCTTGTCGGTCCTGGCCTCATCGTTCTCAACTTTTTCAATATCGATTGCTATCGGATATTTGACGTTAAATCCAGAAACCGCGCCCACAATATAGTTTGCCTCTTCAACAGCCTCGGTCTCATTGATGGCCTGCGAGTAGAAATATGCGCCTACCTGTATACCCGCGACCTTCGCATTCTGGGCATATTCAACAAACTTCTCGTCAAGCTCGATCTTTCCCGTTCCATATCCGCGGCTTCCGAGACGGAGCATCGCAAATGCTACTCCGCTGTCCTTAAGTTTCATAAAATCAACCGTCCCGTTGTATTTGGAAAGATCGACACCTTTTATCGATTCCCTCTTGTTACCCTTATATGTAAGGATACCGTTTTCGTTTGTGAGATTATCATTTTCAAAGTCGTAATCATTCTTAGACACATCTTTTAAGAGCTCATACAGCTTCTTCTTGCCTTTGTCATCCGTGATCGCAATATATTTTTCCCTGTCGTAATTCTCATCGTTTTCTGAATCCTTGTTAAGCGATCCTTCTCCCTCGCCGTTATCATCGCGTTTACTCTTCTCGGTTGAAGAATCGGCAGTACTGTCTGTCTCCTCTTCATCCTTCTTCTCGGGATCCTTGTAAGGCGTCAGCTCTCCCTCTTCTTCTTTTTCAACGGGCCTGGTCTTCTTCTCATCCTTCCAGAATTCAAGTTCGCCTGATGTTATATTACGGCTGTCCTTTAAAAAATCTTCCTCCTCCTTCTCGGTCTCATTCTTGGCAGTTGTCGGTTTGGAAGTCTCCGGTGTATCCGAGTTGACATACAGTATGACAAGGAACAGAAGGATAACAAGCGATGCCGCTGCCACACACATGGCAACCGTTTTCTGATATGATCTGTTGTCATCACGATCGTCGTTATAAAAATTTGAAGCCATAACGATGTACCCCGTTTAATGATTTTGACCGAAGGTCATAATTATGATAAAAATAGTCTTATGAAATCTACGCGTATATTAATGATATCAGTAATAATGCTTCTTGCATCCGCACTTGCGGGATGCGGCAGAGCCGCGCACATAACAAAAAGTGCGCTGTTCTTTGACACCGTGGTATCCGTTGAGTTGTATGGTGATGATGAATCCGCACTATCCGCTATCGCAGATGAATGCATGAAAATGTGCGGTCATTATCAGGAGCTCTTTGACAGGCACACGGCCGGAAGCGATATCGCACGTATAAACGAAAACAGCGGCCAGGCGGTCAAAGTCGATCCCGACACGGCAGAGCTGATATCAAAAGCGCTTGAATACTCTTTACTTTCAAACGGAGAATACGATATAACGATCGCTCCGGTATCGGACCTGTGGGATTTTCACGAAGGTGGCAATACAATTCCCGATAAGGACCGGCTTGAAAAAGCCTGCCGTCTCGTCGACCACAACAATGTATCGGTTGATACTTCGGCTTCAACAGTCACCCTTCTGACTGAAGGTTCGGCGATAGATGTCGGAGGTGCGGCAAAAGGATTTGTCGCAGACAGGATCGCATCATATCTCAGGGGCCGATCGATAACGGGCGCTATTATAAATATGGGCGGCGATATGTATCTGCTCGGTCACAAGAGCGATAACAAGCCTTTCAATATCGGGATAAACGATCCGTTCAACGAAGGGCAATGTGTTATGTCCGTCAGTGTTTCGGATATGGCCGTCGCAACAAGCGGTACATACGAGCGAATGTTCATAAAGGATGGAGTCAGGTATCACCATATTCTCGATCCCGCAACCGGGATGAGTGCCGATACCGATATCGAATCAGTTACGGTCATAACAAAAAATGCTCTCGATTCCGACTGCCTGTGCACCGTTTGTCTTCTGCTCGGATCGGATGAAGCACTTAAGCTCATCGGATCGATACCTGATACCGAAGTTATCATGATATTGACTGATTCTTCTATTGTAATGTCTGAAGGTGCATCAGACTATATCACACATTGATGATCTTCTTCGGACACTTTTCGGCGCAGGCACCGCATCTTGTACACTTGTCATAATCTATATGAGCAACATTGTCGGTAACCGTTATCGCTCCGTATTCACATGTCTTGACACAGAGCGCACAGCCGACGCATCCGGCCTTGCATGCCTTCATCGTAATGTTTCCCTTATCCTTTGACGAACATGCAACTCTGACGTTGGCATCGTAAGGCACAAGCTCGATCAGTCCCATCGGACATGCATTTACGCACTTGCCGCACGATCCGCATCTTTCAGGATCGATAACGGCAACCCCGTCAAGTATCTGTATCGCATCATTATCACATACCCGCTGACACGATCCGAATCCGAGACATCCGTAATTACATGCCTTGCTTCCTTTTCCGGGAGCCATCGCAGCACTCCTGCAGTCGGAAGGACCCGAATAATCATAATTCTCACCTGCAACATCGCATGTTCCGTTACACTTTACAAATGCGACTCTTTTGACGAAGTTTGAGGCATCCACTCCCATGATCGCAGCGATCTCATCCGCAACCTTTTTACCTCCGACGGGACATCCTGACACTTCCGCTTCGCCGTTTACAATGGCAGCTGCCAGGCCCGAGCATCCGGGGAAGCCGCATCCGCCGCAGTTGTTACCGGGAAGCGCGGCAAGAACAGCCTCTTCCTTCTCATTTACCTCAACCGCAAACTTCTTGGCAAATACGCTTAAGAATATGCTGATAAGCAGTCCGCAGCCGGCTACCGTTGATACCGATATGATAATACCTTCCAAATCCATCATGGTCTCCTTAAGGTTTATTTAAGTCCCGAAAATCCGAAAAATGCGATCGCCATAAGGCATGCCGTAAGAAGTACTATCGGCATTCCCCGAAACGATCTCGGAATATTGTTGTATTCTATCTTCTCACGAAGTCCCGCAAGAATGACTATCGCAATAAAGAATCCGACAGCCGTTGCAAAACCGTTCACAACACCTTCAAGTATCGTGTAATCCTTCTGAACGTTTGTAAGTGCAACACCGAGTACCGCGCAGTTTGTAGTGATCAGCGGCAGGTAAACACCAAGTGCCTGATACAGTCCCTTCATCGTCTTCTTGAGAAACATCTCAACAAACTGAACGAGAGCCGCTATCACTAGAATAAATACTATCGTCTGAAGATACGAGATATCAAACGGCACAAGAAGGAACTTGTATATCAGTCCCGTAACAAACGATGCCAGAGTTATTACAAATATTACGGCCCCGCCCATTCCCGCAGCGGTATTGATCTTCCTGGACACTCCGAGGAAGGGACATATACCGAGGAACTGTGATAAAACCACATTATTGATAAAAGCGGATCCTATCGCTATCATTATGAGCTTTGCTATCATCTTGTCTCCTCCTCGGAATATCTTCTTCCGCCGCAGAGCTTGTTGGGACAAGCCTTACAGAGCTTGTCGCAGTCTCCGGTGATACCGGTATCTCTTCCGGCAGCAAGCTTGATCTTGTTCATGATCGCAACAAGGAATGCAAGAACGAGGAATGCTCCCGGTGCAAGAATAAATATCGTAAGCGGTTCATAGCTTTCGGGAAGAACGGCTATGTCAAATACCGATCCGTTACCGATAAGCTCTCTTACAAGGCCAATGCATGTAAGGCCGAGCGTAAACCCGAGTCCCATGCCGAGACCGTCAAATGCCGAATAGATGACCCCGTTCTTTGACGCATAGCTTTCCGCACGTCCGAGAATGATACAGTTAACGACAATGAGCGGAATGTACAGTCCTAGCGCATCATAAAGCGTCGGTATGTAAGCTTTTAAAAGAAGCTCAACTATCGTAACGAAGCTTGCAATGACAACGATAAACGCGGGAATTCGTACACCGTCGGGTATGACCTTTCGAAGCATCGATATGATGATATTCGACATTATGAGTACTACGGTAGTCGTAAGACCCATACCTATACCGTTTATGGCCGATGTCGTGACCGCAAGCGTAGGACACATTCCGAGCATCAGAACAAATGTCGGATTCTCTTTGATGAGGCCGTTGAATAATCTCTCAAAACACTTTTTCATATGCTGCCACCTCCGAGCGAACGATAGAATTCAAGTGCCGCATTTACCGCATTTGTCACGGCCTTGGTTGTTATCGTGGCACCGCTTATCGCATCTATCTCAAACTCCTGTGATGCACCGCTCTTCGTATACGTGAACTGAGTTACGGTTTTGTTCCTGAACTGGTCCTTAAACGTTGGCTCTTTGGCCTTCATACCGAGTCCCGCCGTCTCCGAGATGCTCAGGATCTCCATTCCCTTTACGCATCCTTCGTTATCAACGCCGAGAGAGATACTGATATCTCCACCGTAACCTTCATGCGTAGTTGAGTTGATGACGTAACCGATCTTGTTTCCGGAAGCATCGACAGCCTGTACAATCGAATCGATGTCAACGCCGCTTATTCCGGCATTTGCTATCAGAGCTTCTGATCCGGCAGTCGCCTCAGGCATATCAGAAAATGAAGCGGCTTCGGGGAACACCGTCTTATATGCCGTAAGCTTTGTGTTCTCTTCCATCTGTGCTATCGGCTCTCTTGTCACATCATGAACATATCCGAGCCCGACACCTGCAACAAGCGTAATAAGAGTAAGACATAATACATTCTTTACTGTTCCTGCCATCAGATCTCACCCCCTTTACCGAAACATTTGGGGAATGTTATCTTCTCGATCAGCGGAACAAGAAGATTACTGATTATGATCGCATAACTGACACCTTCGGGTGATGACGAGAATACCCTGAACAGGCCAGTGAGCAGACCGCAGCATATTCCGAACAGTACTCTTCCCTTCCTCGTTATCGGGCTTGTTACATAGTCCGTTGCCATGAAGAATGCACCGAGCATCAGTCCGCCACCGCAAAGCTCGGCTGACAGATAGGTCGTGTTCCATCCGTTTCCGGCAAACAGTCCCATGAACAATATAAATGAAACAAGGTACGCGCAAGGTATCCTGAAATCTATTATCCCGAATATGATAAGGAAAATCGCACCAAGAAGAAGTGCAACAACGCTAACCTCACCGATAGTTCCGGGAATACGTCCGATGAACATGTCCATAAGATTGACGGGACTTCCCGCTTTAAGGTTTGCAAGCGGCGTCGCTGTTGTAACTCCGTCATATGAGAAGCTGTTCATCCTGGCCGTAAAGCAGATGAGCAGGAAACATCTTCCTGCAAGCGCAGGATTCATGAAGTTCTGCCCGAGTCCTCCGAACAGCATCTTAACAACAAGTATCGCAAACACGCTTCCAATTATGCCCATCCACCATGTCGCATCAGGCGGCAGGTTCAGTGCCAGAAGAAGACCTGTAAGTATCGCACTTAAGTCTCCTATCGTAACAGGCAGTCTCATTATCTTCTCATAAAAGAACTCCGTCGCAACGCACGAGGCGATACAAACGGCAACAAGAAGTGCCGAATTGAATCCGAACTGATATATTCCGTAAGCCGTTGCGGGAATGAGACTGATGATGACCATAAACATGATCTTTGAAGTTGACATCCGGCTTCTGACATGAGGAGAAGCCGAAACATTTATCCGATCGCTCATTTCGCCCTCCTATTTCTTCTTCTTTCTGTTAGCCAGTACTGTCTGTCTCATCATCTTGATCTCCTGCGTCAGATGTCTCTTGGCAGGACATATGTAACTGCAGCATCCGCATTCAACGCATTCAAGTCCGTTCATCGACACGAACTTTTCTTCGTCATAGTGTTCAGCTATATCGGCAAGCTTTGAAGGCAGAAGCCTTGAAGGGCATGCCTCAACACAACGTCCGCAGTTGATGCAGGCAGATGCGACCGATTCGGATACGATATCGTCGGTAAACGCAACGATCGCAGATGATGACTTGGTAACCGGAACGTGAGTATCAAACAGAGCAAATCCCATCATCGGGCCGCCTGAGATCACTTTTCCGGGATGTGACTTGAACCCGCCCGCAGCTTCGATCAGATCATCGTAGCACGTGCCGGTATAGACTCTGTAGTTCTGCGGATACTTGATGGCAGGTCCCGTTACGGTAACTATCCTCTCCATAAGGGGCAGACCCTCGATGACCGCATGATATATCGCAACGATCGTATCCACGTTGTTGACGATACACCCAGCATCTGCAGGAAGCATCGTGGAATTGATCGCTCTTTGAGTTGTCGCATAAATAAGCTGTCTCTCTGAACCCTGAGGATATTTGGTCTTGAGAACCTTGACGCTTATCCTGGGCTCGTCGATGCAAAGATCCTTAAGTATCCTGATGCAGTCGGGCTTGTTGTCCTCAACCGCAAGTATTCCCTTTGCATGTTCAAACAGGCACAGTATGATCTTAAGACCCGCAACAAGCTTCTCGGGCTCTTCGATCATCCTTCTGTAATCGGAAGTAAGATACGGCTCACATTCCGCACAGTTTGCTATGACGTAATGGATCTTTTCCGGATTCTTCGGCGAAAGCTTAACGTGCGTGGGGAATCCCGCACCGCCCATTCCGACGATCCCGGCCTCAGCTATGACGGCGATGACCTCTTCCTTCGTCATCTCCGCTATAGGCTTAACGGGGATCGGAGCTGCCGACTCGTAAAAATCATCGTTTGCGATCACTATCGACGGCGTCATTACACCCTGGACATTGCGCCTGGGCTCTATCGCCTTGACTGTTCCCGAAACCGATGAATAGATGTTTGCCGACACAAAACCGTTTGCCGCAGCAATCTTTTGTCCGCGAAGAACACGGTCGCCGATATTAACAACAGGTTCTGCCGGTGCACCGATATGCTGTGACAGCGGATAGACAAGTTCCCAACTTGACGGAAGAAGATCGATTATCTTCTTATCCTTTGTAAGATCTTTGCCGTCATAAGTATGGATACCACCCTTGAATGACAGATTTGACATGTTAACTCTCCTTGGATCAAATTGCTATCATTATACCATAAAATCACAGGCCGAATCACAAAAAACTATACTTAAAAACCGAGATGTTTTATACTGTTTCTTGTCTGAAAGAAGGTATAAAATGCAGATCATAGATAAACTGTACGAAGGCCTTGAGCCGCTCTACCCCATAGAACGTTTCTGTAAAAGAGACAAGGCACTTTTTATCGACATAGAAACGACCGGACTGAAGAAGGAGACAACATCGCTCTACCTTATCGGGCTCGGATATTACACGGATGAAGGCTTTATGACAAAGCTTTTATTTGCTGACAGCGAAGACGAGGAAAAGCTTCTGCTTGATGATCTAAAAGCCTTGATAAATGATTTTTCCCATCTCTTTCATTTCAACGGGATGAAGTTTGATATACCGTATCTGGAATACAAGGCCGCCCAGCATAACGTTGACGGACTGTTCGGATCCTGTGAACAGGTCGATATATACAAGCTGTGCAAGCCTCTGCGCTATCTTCTCTTTGCCGACTCGATGCGGCAGAAATCTATCGAACAGTTTCTCGGGATCAACAGGGAGGATAAATATAACGGCGGCGAGCTTATTGCCGTATACAAGGAATATACCGTATCACGCAGGCCGTCCGATCTTAACGATCTGATCACGCACAACCGCGAAGACGTTCTCGGCATGCACCTTATAATGCCTATACTGTACTATCTCGAGTTTCGTGATGCACAGCTTAAATACACCGGTCACACAGTAAACAGTTACTGTGATTACAACGGAAATGAATGCGAGGAGATAATACTCGAATATACGACCGATCTTTATTTCCCGCGGTCTTTTGTGGCAAAGACCGAGACGATGTATGTCCGCGCCTCCGCCGAAAATCATACGCTCTCGATCCGGCTTCCGATATACGATTGTGAGATGAAACTGTTCTTTGAAAACTACAGAGATTACAGCTATCTTCCCGGTGAAGACAGAGCGATACTGAAAACGGTCGCTGCGTCCCTTCCGAAAGAAAGCTTTGTCAAGGCGACGCGAGAAACGTGTTACCGGAAGGTTACGGGAAGGTTCGTAAAAGAGCCGTGTTCGGTCTTTACTCCCGTCCTTCGTGAAAACTACAAAGATAAAAAGAAATACTTCAAATATCCTGACAGCTTCAAAAAAGAAGCGGCCGATGAATTCGGCCGCGAACTTATCAACATATTCTTTACAATGAAGAGACGCTAAACATCACTTCAGAAGTGACTCATCCTTTTCGTAGTAGAACGATCCTCTTCTTTGATATCCGTACTTTTTGTGGTTCATGATCTGCTCCGTACTTCCGATGAAGAATATTCCGCCGTTCACAAGATTCTGTGCAAACTTTCCGAATATCTCGTCCTTCGCTTCCTCCGTAAAGTATATCAGAACATTACGGCAGATGATGAAATGACATCCCGACGGATACGGATCCTTGAGCAGGTTATGCTCCTTGAACTCAACTCTTGATTTGATCTCATTACTGATCTGGTAAGAGTTCCCAACCTTCGTGAAATACTTCTCTCTAAGATCCTTTGGTACACCCGCAAGACTCTTCTCGTTGTAAATACCCGTCTTGGCTGCAGCAAGTACCTGCTTGTCGAGATCGGTTGCAATGATCTTGATCTGGTTCAGCGGGATGTGCTTTGACAGTGCCATAACGAGCGAATAAGGCTCATCTCCCGTGGAGCATGCAGCACTCCATATCTTGAGATTCTTGCCGAACTTCTTGATGAGCTCGGGAATGAACTCTTTGTCCATCAGTTCCCACTGATCAGTATTTCTGTAGAACTCAGATACGTTGATCGTAAGATAATTGACAAATTCCTCGAACAGAGCTTTGTCAGTCTTGATCGTATTAACAAAATCCTCGTATCCGGATATCTTGTGCTTGTCTATCAGAGTGTTTATCCTGCGCTTCATCTGGTTCTCTTTGTAAGCGCTCAGATCTATTCCCGTAAGACGAAGTATGGAATCCTTAAACTTTTCGTAATCCATTAAAGATCAACCTCTGTTATTATTCTTCAGTCGCAGCTTCAGCAGTCTCTTCTTCTGCAGCGCTCTCAACATCTACAGACTTCGCTTCCTCTTCGGGTTCATCGGGAAGAAGTGCTTTCATAGAAAGACTGATCTTCTTGTTATCAAGATCAAAGTCAACGATCTTGGCTGTAACTTCCTGGCCGACTGAAAGGATGTTTGAAGGCTTGTCAACATGATCTCTTGATATCTGGGATACATGAAGAAGTGCATCTATACCTTCCTCGAGTTCGATAAATGCGCCGAAGTCTGTCATCCTGGCAACCTTACCGGTAACTTCCTTGCCGACAGCAAACTTCTCAGCTGCATCAACCCAGGGATTCTCATCGTCGAACTTACGTGAAAGTGCGATCTTTGTTCCGTTGATCTCCTTAACGAATACTCTGACTTCCTGGCCGGGCTTGTAAACCTTCTTGGGATTCTCAACACGTCCCCAACTCATTTCCGAGATATGGAGAAGTCCGTCTGCTCCGCCAAGATCTATAAACACACCGAAATCGGTAACGTTCTTGACTACACCGTTTATAACATCGCCGACCTTAAGATGCTCGAACAGTTCCTTCTGAAGCTTCTCTCTCTCAGCCATAAGCAGCTGCTTGCGGTCACCGATTATACGACGCTTTCTCGGATTGAACTCTGTGATAACGAATTCGATCTCCTGACCGAGATACTTGGAAAGATCCTTCTCGTATCCGTCAGAAACAAGACTTGCGGGAATGAATACTCTCGACTCCTCAACAAGAACGCTGAGTCCGCCGTCAAGTACCTGAGCAACCTGAGCCTTGAGGACTTCTTTGTTCTCAAATGCCTCTTCGATCCTCTTGTTGCCCTTATCAAAAGCAAGACGCTTATATGACAGAAGAACCTGTCCGTCACCGTCATTCACCTTAATGACCTTCGTATCCATCTTGTCGCCAACATTCACAACGGTCGTAAGATCGATATTGGGTGTATTGGAATACTCGTTACGAGTAACTATACCATCAGCTTTATAACCTATGTTGAGAATGATCTCTTCAGGTTTAACCGCAATAACAGTTCCTTCAACTACCTCTCCATTGTGTATTGTTTTGCAAGATTCTTCTAACATTTGTTCAAAAGTTAATTCTGACATAATTTTGAACCTCCTCAATAATATTTTTCGGGGTGGAAGCCCCTGCAGTAATGCCTACACGTTGGAGTGATCCTTTCGGACCGGTTTCAAGGTTATCCTTGGTCTGCACATACAAAGTGTTCCTGCATTCACGACTGCATATTTCGTAAAGCTTTTGTGTGTTGGAGCTCTTGCTATCTCCGATAACAATCATCATATCGACCGAAGCCGCAATACTGCGTGCTTCTTCCTGCCTCTCGGCGGTCGCATTGCAGATTGTATTCACAACGTTAATATTGTACCCTTTTTTTCGCAAGATTTCAACTAAATCTTTAAATTTAGCCGCCCGGAAAGTGGTCTGTGATACGACTGTAATTTCGTCATCTTTATCTGCCTCAAAAGCATTCGCTTCATCCTCGTTTTCGATAACTGTCGCAGCGCTTTGGGGATCGCACCATCCGATGATACCTGCCACTTCCGGATGCAGTCTGCTTCCGATCACGATGACACGTTTTCCTTCAGACGAATCTTTTTCAACTATACGGTGTATCTTCTTAACGAAAGGACACGTTGCATCAACGACTTTCATACCGGATCGTTCAATCGCGTCAAACTCTGCTTTTGACACTCCGTGAGACCTGATGATCACTGTCCCGTTTCCGATACGTGCAAGTTCTCTGACATCATCGATCACCGTTACACCCTTTTTTTCCAGATCCGATACAACCCGGTCGTTATGTATGATAGGTCCGTATGTGTATATCCTGTTTCCGTTTTCTATCTCGGAATATACCGTATCAACGGCCCTTTTGACACCGAAACAGAATCCGGCAGTTTTAGCAAGAATGATCTCCATCAGAGTTTCCTTTTTGCCTCTGCAAGTATCGCGTCCTTAACCTCTTCTATCGTCATGTCCGAACTGTCGATGAGCACCGCATCTTCCGCCTGTTTAAGCGGAGAATGCTCTCTTGTCATGTCACGGTGGTCTCTCTCTATGATGTCGGCCTCGATCTTATCGATATCGCATGTCTCGCCCTTTGCCGTAAGTTCATCATATCTTCTCTTTGCCCTGACGGCGCTTGATGCGGTCAGATATATCTTGCATTTACTGTCGGGAAGCACCACGGTCCCGATATCCCTTCCGTCCATGACAACATCCTTTTCGGCTGCAAGCTTCTGCTGAAGGGCAACAAGCTTTTCCCTGACCCTGGGATTTACGCTTGAAGCGGAAGCCATATTCCCGACCTCTTCGGTACGGAGAAATGCATTGACGTTTTCTCCCATAAGAAGAACTACCTGCTGTCCGTTCTCATAACTGATCGAGATATCCGCATCCTCACATGCTTTCTCTATGGCCGTCGTATCATTCCTGTCAACGCCCTTTCTCAGAAGATAAAGTGCCATCGCGCGGTACATGGCACCGGTATCAACATAGATATACCCGAGTTCCTTTGCCGCCATCTTTGCAATTGTGCTTTTGCCGGCACCGGCCGGTCCGTCGATCGCTATACTTTTTCCCATCATAAACCTCCGTATCAAAAATCATTTCATCCGGCACTGTCCGCTCAGATGCCCTGTTGACCAGGCTATCTGCAGGTTGAACCCTCCGGTTAAAGCATCTACATCTATCATCTCGCCCGCGAAATACAGGCCCTTTATCTTTTTGCATTCCATCGTGGACGGATCTATCTCAGATGTTGCGACACCGCCCCTTGTTATTATAGCCTCATCAAATCCGCGGTTGCCGTCAATCTCGATCACGAATCCCTTTAATACTTCACAAAGTCTCTTCCTTTCCTGTCTGGTGACAAGATTCACTTTCTTTGCAGGATCGATCCCGGATCTTTTGATAACTGCCGTTATCATTTTTGAAGGAAGGAGTTTGTTAAGAGAATTTCCAAAGTCCCTGTTCTGTCCCTCTTCAAAATCCCTCAGTATCCTTGCATCAAGTTCTTCATCCGAAAGAGCAGGCTTAAGATCGACCGTGACCGTTATACCGTCTTTGTAATCATCCTCTTTTACATATGAGGAAGCCGATAAGATGAGCGGTCCGGATATACCGAAATGCGTAAAGAGCATCTCACCGAAACCTGTGTAAAGGACTTTTTTTGCCTTTTTTACTTCAACCGATACATTCTTAAGAGCCAGTCCCTGCATGTCGGTTATCAGTCTGTCGCGGCATGAAAACGGAACGAGTGAAGGTTCTCTTCTGTTCACCTTTAAGCCAAGCTTTTCAAGCTTTGCAAAACCTGATCCGTCTGATCCGGTAAGCGGATAAGACTGCCCGCCCAACGCAAGTATCACAGCATCGGCATTTATCCCGGGGTCCTTCCCGCCGCTAATGATAACGCCCGTTATGTGATCGCCGGTCCCATGATTTTCGATCATAAGATCTGTAACACGGGTGCCGCACATGATACGGACGCCGAGCTGTTCAAGTCTGTTCTTAAGTACCTTTATGACATCGGATGAATGATCGCTGACCGGGAATACCCTCTCTCCTCTCTCAACTTTCGTTTTCAGTCCCAGAGAATTGAAAAAAGAGACCGTTTCCGAGTTGTCATAGTCATAAAATGCACTGTACAGGAACTTCTTATTGGTCACAATATTGTCAAAAAGCTCTTCCACCGGGCAGGCATTCGTGATATTACATCTACCCTTTCCCGTCAGGAACAGCTTTTTGCCGAGCTTATCATTCTGTTCGATAAGCGTTACCTTATTACCGTTTTGGGCCGCAGTTATCGCAGCCATCATGCCGGCGGGACCGCCGCCAACAACACATACGTTCATGATTTAAAAGAATCCCTCGATAGTCTCCTTAAGTGTCGGAAGGATCTCCTCGGTCGTAAGATCAAGTTCACCGCAGATCGCCATGCAGGCCATACCGTGCATGAAGATAAACACCTTCATGAAAATGTCACCGGCCTTGTTCATATCAAGGTTCTTGATCCGGCGGAGCTGCTTGATGACAAATCCGTTCTCGGCACCGTTTATAAGATCATACATCGTATTATTGTCATCATGGGCTGTCAGGAAAAGAAGCTTGAACAGGTTGAGCTCTTTCTTTGCAAAAGTTATATAGCATAATCCGAGATCAACAAAAGGAGTCTCGTTCTTCTGTTCAAAGTTTAGGCAGAACTCCTCATAAAACGCTTTTGCCTTTATAAACACTTCATTTGAAAGTTCTTCCATATTCGTGTAAACGCGGAAGATAGGCTGTGTACTGCATGAGATATGTGCGGCAAGCTTTCTTGCCGTGAGCATCTCGATCCCCTGTGTCCTTACAAGATCGAACGCTCCGTCTAAGATCATCTGTTTTGAAATCTGTTCTTTTCTGGCCATGGTACCCTCACAAAGATTAGTATTATGCCCCTTATCCATCTCTCCCCTGATGGAACAAAAAACAGGCAGCCACATCGCGACTGCCTGTTAATTGTAACACACGTTATGATATATTGCATCAACAAATTTAAAAAATTTTAATGTCTGTTATACCGGATATGCCGCTGATGCAGTATCCGCCTTCTTCATATCGACTTTACTCTGCTGAGCCTCACGATATTTGAAGAAATCCGTAGCAACCTGAGGGAACAGTGCATATGTGAGCACGTCCTCATCCTGCTGCTTGTACTGCTTCATTTCTGCTTCAAGTGACTCAAGCTCGGGCTTGTCGTGACCTGTTGCTTCCGCAGAACGGGCTGTTGATCTCTTCTCGCCCGGGATAACCTTATTGATCACTTCCTCGTTCATAGGCTTAACGGTCTGGCCGTAGTTACCACGAAGAAGATCCTTGAACTCACCTGTTGCCATCTTGTATCTCTCGCCCATAAGAACGTTGAAGATAGCCTGAGTTCCGACGATCTGAGATGAAGGTGTAACAAGAGGCGGCTCACCGCAGTCCTTACGAACCTTCGGGATCTCCTCAAGAACCTGCTGGTACTTGTCTTCAGCATTCTGCTCTTTAAGCTGTGATACCATGTTTGAAAGCATTCCGCCGGGAACCTGGTACAGAAGTGTCTTGATGTTTACACCGAGAACCTTTGTGCTCATAAGACCGGACTCGATGCACTCCTCCCTGTAAGGGCGGAAGTAATCGGCGATCTCCGCAAGCTTTGTCTGTGACAGTCCGGTATCGTAAGGTGTTCCCTTGAATGTCTCAACCATAACTTCTGTTGCAGGCTGGCTCGTTCCGAGTGCGAAAGGTGAGATCGCACAGTCGATAACATCAACACCTGCCTCAACAGCCTTGAGCTGTGTCATGGACGCGCAGCCCGATGTATAGTGTGTATGAAGCTGGATAGGAAGCTTTGTGTTCTCCTTCATAGCCTTGATAAGATCAGCTGCCCTGTAGGGAACAAGAAGACCTGCCATATCCTTGATACAGATCGAATCAGCACCCATCTCCTCGATCTTCTTTGCCATGTCAGCCCAGTACTCAAGCGTATAAGCATCACCGAGCGTATATGAGAGTGCAACCTGTGTGCTTCCTCTTCCTTCCTGCTTCTTGACGCGGTTTGTTGCATCAACTGCAGCCTGAAGGTTACGAAGATCGTTAAGGCAGTCAAATATCCTTATGATATCGATACCGTTGGCGATTGATTTTTCAACGAATGCATTTACAACATCATCTGCGTAAGGTCTGTAACCAAGGATGTTCTGACCTCTGAAGAGCATCTGAAGCTTTGTCTTCTTAAATCCGTCCTTTAACTTACGAAGCCTCTCCCACGGATCCTCTTTAAGGAAACGAAGGGAAGCGTCAAATGTGGCACCACCCCAGCACTCTACCGAGTAGTAACCTATCTCGTCCATCTTAGCGATGATGGGAAGCATAACCTCGGTGGGCATTCTCGTTGCGATGAGCGACTGATGCGCATCACGCAGAACGGTTTCCATTATGCCGACCGGTTTCTTTTCAACTTCAGCCATAATATAATCCTCCATTAATCTGATTATTAAAAGATTCCGAAAATAGCCATAAATGTTCCTGCTGCAACGGCAGTACCGATTACGCCCGCAACGTTAGGGCCCATCGCATGCATGAGAAGGAAGTTTGTCGGATCTTCTTCCGCACCGACCTTCTGTGATACACGTGCTGCCATCGGAACAGCCGAAACGCCGGCCGAACCTATGAGCGGGTTGACCTTTCCGCCCGTAAGAACACACATTATCTTTCCGAATAATACTCCGGCCGCCGTACCGAACGCAAATGCAACAAGTCCGAGAACGACGATCTTAAGTGTATTTGCATTAAGGAATGCTGCAGCTGATGTTGTCGCACCTACGCTTGTTCCGAGCAGGATAACGACTATGTACATAAGTGCATTGCTGGCCGTATCGGTAAGCTGTCTGACAACGCCTGACTCCCTGAAGAGGTTACCGAGCATGAGCATACCTACAAGAGGAGCTGTCGTCGGAAGAATCATGCAGACAACTATCGTAACGATTATAGGGAACAGGATCCTCTCAAGCTTTGTAACGGGACGAAGCTGTTCCATCTTGATCTTTCTTTCTTTTTCGGTCGTCAGCAGTTTCATGATGGGCGGCTGAATGATCGGCACGAGCGACATGTACGAATATGCCGCAACGGCTATAGGCCCGAGAAGTGCTGTCTGTCCGAGCTTACTTGCAAGGAAGATCGATGTAGGGCCGTCGGCACCGCCGATGATGGCGATTGCTGCGGCTGCCTTATCATTGAATCCCATGGCGATGGCCATGAAGTAAGCGGCATAAATACCGAACTGTGCTGCCGCACCGAGAAGGAAACTCTTCGGGTTGGCGATGAGCGGTCCGAAGTCGGTCATGGCTCCGACGCCCATAAATATGAGTGACGGCAATATTGCCCATTCATCCAGTTTATAGAAATAGTACAGCAGTCCACCGGTTCCGTTGGCTGCCTCTTCAATCTTCAGCATAATATCCGGATAGATATTTACGAGAAGCATTCCGAATGCAATGGGAGTCAGCAACAGCGGTTCAAAATCCTTCGCTATCGCCAGATACAGGAATACACATGCTACAGCTATCATAAGATAGTTTCCCCAGCTCAGTCCGAGGAATGCCGTCTGCTGCAGGAGATTCCCTAATGTATTAGCTACATAAGACATTTTTAATCCTCCACACTACCTTCGTTGATTAGTTAAGTGTTGCGAGAAGCTGACCTGCTGCGCAGGCATCACCTACTGCACAGTCAATACTTGCTACCGTGCCGTCCTTGGGAGCGACGACAGGGATCTCCATCTTCATTGCCTCGATGATGATGACAGCATCTCCGGCCTTAACAGCCTGTCCGACGCTTGCCTCGATCTTAAATACCTTACCTGCTGCACCTGCTTCGATCCTTACAGATCCTGCACCAGCTGATGCTGCTGCCTTGGGTGCTGCAGCGGGAGCTGCCTTGGGAGCTGCCTTTACGGGAGCTGCTGCGGGCGCTGCACCTGATCCTGTTCCTTCTTCTACTGTAACGTCATAAACGTTTCCGTTAACGGTGATCGTATAGTTTTTCATGATATGTCCTCCTACTTATTCCATAAACTGTTAGGTCTTCTGACAATACTTCTTACGACAAAATCATCCGATGAGCCGCTCGTGCCTGCCGCAGCGATCGCCGCAGTGATAACGGCAACAAGTTCAAGGTCATCGGCCTCTTCTTCTTTTTCGACGATCTGTGCGATCGTATTGTCAACCGCAGCAGCTTTGACGTCGGTCTTGTCTTTGTTAAATGCATTCTGTATCTTCGGAATGAAATTAAAAAGACTGATTATGATCGAAATCAGGATCAGTACAACAAATACCGTTCCCATTCCGAGAAGTGTGTTAAGTCCGGCCTTCTCCATCTTCTCACCAAACGTCCAGTCAATGTTGGTGGTAAGTGAGTTAAGTGTCTTGTAAAGATCATCTTTGAAGATAGCCTCAACCTGGGCATTCCTCTTTGACCCGACCACATCAAGTTTTACTATTATGTCTTTGCCTGAATCATCATAATCCGCACTCATTCCGGTAATCGAAACGAAATCACCGATGTCCGGTTTTGCACTGTTCCATGATTGAAGTGCATTGACCATTCCGTTTCCGTTAGCCTTAACTCCGAAATAGTTGGAGATCACATATTCAAGATACTCGCCGCCCTGCTCAGAGATCTCTGCAGACTGCTGTTCATCAAGAGCTGCAAGAAACTGCGTTACAAGGTTGCTCGTCGTTTCCTCAAGTGCCGTAGCGACTTCGGGATCGAGAGTCTTCTTTGTGCTGCCACCGCAAGCGGTAAGTCCAAGGACACAGGCTGTCAAACATAATATCAATCTGAACTTTTTCATATTACGTATCCCTATCCTTTCTAAACTGTTCCGTGCTTTTTGGCAGGTCTGTCCTCTCTCTTTGTATAAAGCATTTCTAATGCGCCTATCACATACTTCCTTGTATCGGATGCAGCGATAACCTGATCAACATAACCGCGTCTTGCGGCTGTATCAACACTGTTTTGCAATTTGTCGTATTCTTTTGCGCCCTCGGCGATCCTGTCGGAACCCTTTCCGTCAAAGATGACCTTTGCGGCAAGATTGGCATCCATCATACCGATCTTAGCGCTGTCCCATGCCATCGTGATATCTGCACCGAGTGATTTTGAATTCATAACGATACCGGCTGTGCCGAAAGCCTTACCGGTAACAACGTTAACCTTGGGAACCGTTGCATTTGCGAATGCGAATGCAAGCTTTGAAGCAGCCTTTGCGATACCCTTCTCGCATTCAACGTCAGCAGCGAATCCGTCAACGTTTGTAAGCGAAAGTACAGGAATATCAAACGAATCACAGAAGTTAACAAAATCAGCGGCCTTGTTTGCTGCCGCAACTGTGAGGATGGCATCGCCGTCCCAGAGCTTGTTTCCTTCGTCGTCATAGCCTTCGGATCTGTTTGCAACACATCCGACCGTCTGACCGTTAAGTCTGATGAAGCCGCATGTGATCTCTTTTCCGTATCCTGCCTTAACTTCAAAGTAAGAATTGTCATCGGCGATCATCGAAAGAGCTATCGCTGAATCACCTGTGCAGTTTGCGATATCCGAAACCGCACGGTTAAGATCATCGGTGCAGTCACTTACTGCTCCGAACTCATCATTGTTGGAAGGAAGAAGTGAAACAAAGCTTCTGATCTCCCCGTATATCTCAGCTTCACTTGCCGTAATGTCAACATTTCCTGCCTCGTCAGCCTGGAAAGCCGCTGCACTCGTATCGTTCTTCTCCTCATAATTGCCGCTCAGTGCATTGGGGGAATTCACGAAGAGTCTGGCATCCTTTTCCTCCATGAACACAAAATCGCTCATACCGGTAAGAAGCGAAAGTCCTCCGCCGCATTTACCGAATACTGCTGTGATCTGGGGAATGACACCGCTTGCCATCGCCTGCGCCTTATAGATCCTGCCGAATGCCGAAAGAGCATCGGTTGCCTCATTAAGACGAAGTCCTGCGGAGTCGATAAGTCCGATAACGGGAGCGCCTACCTTAAGTGCAAGATTGTAAAGATTTACGATCTTCTTGGCATGCATCTCACCGACGGAACCGCCGAGTACGGCTGAGTCCTGGCTGTAAACGTATACAAGTCTTCCGTCGATAAGACCGTAACCCGTTACAACGCCGTCAGCAATGCTCTCCTTCGGTTCCATGTTAAAATCGGTGGAACGTGCAGTAACACTCGCGCCGATCTCAACGAAACTGTTTTCATCAAGCAAACTTGAAACACGTTTGCCTGCAAGTGAAGAATTACTCATTGCAAAACCTCCATATAAAATATATTAATAACCGCAAATACGCACTTTTGTTATTTTAACATAGGAAAGGGGATTTTCAAAGAATAAAATTTAAGAAAAGATCAAAAAAGAAAGGGGCCATACGGTCCCCTCTCAGATATCGAGTTTAAGCTGTATTTCCTCTGCCGCTTCACGCTTGAATTCCTCCAGGCGGTCAGGTGCTATATCGGGCAGATCCTCTATCGACTTGACGCCGAATGAACGCAGGAACTGTTCCGTCGTTCCGAACAGGAGCGGACGGCCGGGCGCATTAAGCCTTCCGAGCTCCGTGATAAGCCCGAACTCGAGAAGCCTGTTGATCGGATGATCGCATGACACACCGCGGATCTTTTCAACCTCTGCTCTTGTGACCGGCTGTTTGTACGCTATTATTGAAAGCGTCTCAAGTGCAGTATCAGACAGATGCATGTTCTTCGGGATCTTGGCAACCTTGATGAGATACTCATACATCTCTGTCTTCGAGCACATCTGTACAGCATTGTCGAGTTCAACGATAGTAAGACCGAAATCCTTGTTGCGCTCAAACTTCGCTTTCATCTTCTCGATGACTTCTTTCGTCTCGTCCTCACTAAAGCCTATCGCTTCGGAGAGCTTTTTGATCTCGACGGAGTCTCCCATCGCAAACAGGATCGCGGAGATCGCTGCCTCGGGATGCTCTGCACGAACAGTTTCCTCGTGCTGCTCTTCCTCTGCCGCCGGCTCTGCGATGTCCATGTCGTCTATATTCTCTTTTAATGATTCTTCAAATTCTTTCTTCATACCTGTAATTCTCAATAGCGCCGCATGTATATTTACACATTTGTTCAAAAAGGCGCTTTCGCTCCTTTCCGGACGTCACGTTACTAGGCTCGAAAAAACCTCGTCAAGTAACAACGTCCTCCAAAGCTTTTCTCACAAACGGTAAACATGCATGCGGCGGTGTTTGTGAGAACAGACTGAGGTGTAAAATACAATTAAGCTGCAAGCGATGTTATCATGATATCATCGAAAAGGTTGTCCTGCACGATACGTATCTTGCCGACCTTCATCATCTCGAGCATGACAAGGAACGTGACCACGATCTCCATCTTCGTGGGCTGCGCCTCGAGAAGAGCACGGAACGAAAACTTCTTGTGGGTCCTGACATACATCTCGATGTACAACTGCTTCTCTTCAAGATTGATCTCATCCTTCTCGATGTTACCGAACTTACTTCTGACGGGATCGATCTTGTCCTTCTGCTTGCGTACTACCGAACGGAATATCTCGTTAAGTCTCGTCAGGTCGATATCACCGACAAGCTTCTCATAGTCGATCGGCTCAACGTATTCCATGACCTCCTTCGGAAGTGTCGCAGTCTTGTATACGTTCCTGACAGCATCGATCTGTCTGTCCTTAAGTTCGAATGACATATACTTGTACATCTTGTACTCGATGAGCTTCTCAACAAGCTCTGCTCTCGGATCTTCCTCTTCGCCGTCTTCATTGACCTCGGCAGGAAGGAGCATCTTTGCCTTGATATCAAGAAGCGTTGCTGCCATCACAAGGAACTCGCTCATGATATTAAGATCCTCGATCTCCATCTGCTTCAGATAATCAAGGTACTGGTCGGTAATCAGAGAGATCGGTATGTCATAAATATCCACCTTGTTCTTCTCTATAAGATGAAGGAGAAGATCGAGCGGACCTTCGAATTTTTCAAGTTTAACGTTTATCGACATCTGTTACTGTCTCCCCCTGAGGTAAAATGTTCACCGCAACTATCTCGGCTTTATTGAATATTCTGATCGGTATCGAATGCCATCCGATACCGCGGCTGACTATCATTGTTGTATCATTCTTTGTAAACGTTCCGAAATCGTACTTCGGAAAAGGCTTGAGCTGAGGTGATATGATGCCTCCGATGCCGGGAATCGCGATCACTCCTCCGTGAAGGTGTCCGGCAAGCACAAGGTCAGGTCCATACGATACATAATCTTCAAAAAAGTCGGGATTATGCGCTATGACAATGTTGTACCTGTCATCATCAAGTCTTCCGAGCGTGTCAGGCAATATCCCGTCCGGAAGTTCGGTATGGACAACCCTTCTGTAATTATCTATCGGCACATCAAACCCGTATATCCTGATACCGCATTCCATATCAGCGTGATCATCATCAAGGAATGTGATCCCAAGCTCTTTTACATACTCTTCTATATGCGAAAATCGTCCGGGGAACCTTTCCGGTTCAGCCTTATACCGCTGTTCGTGATTACCGAGTCCGTAATAAACACTGAATGATTCCGCCAGTCCCTTAAGCAGGCCGAATGCCTTGTCATGCCCGTAAGAATCGCCCGAATAGCTTGTTATCATGTCTCCGGCAAGCACAACAAACTCCGGCTCAAGACCCTTTATCGCCTCAAGGAGCCGTGCATTACCGTCATGAGTGACATCGGTATCATGCAGATCCGACAGCATAACAAATCTGACAGGGCCTTTTATATCCTTGCCGGTATACAGGTTATATTCGACTATATTGAATCCGCTGCTCTCTTTATAAACGAATATGATCAGGATAAGAACGATCGCAGCGACAACTATCCATACCAAAGCTGATAAGACGTATCCTTTGCAATATTTTGTTACCAGTCTCCTGCCTCATACAACATATGGTATTATAGCATGCGATCCGGGATAAAAAAAGGGGAATTTTCAAAACTTGAAAAGTTTATGCAAATTGCAATAAAAAACCCCGGACATGTCCGGGGTAATCATCAGTTATACTTTCTCTTACGAGCAGCTTCAGACTTCTTCTTACGCTTAACACTGGGCTTCTCGTAGTGCTCTCTCTTGCGGATCTCCTGCTGGATACCGGCCTTTGCACAGCTTCTCTTGAAGCGACGCAGCGCACTGTCCAAGCTTTCATTCTCTTTTACTATTACTTCAGCCATCTTCCAAACCTCCCCTCAAGTCATAGATTGTGCCGACCCGTGGGTTCTTTATTCGCACTGACAGAATTATATCCATTAGAATTACAATAGTCAAGAAAAAAATGGATTATATCAATTCCTCAAGAAATGCCTTTGCAGACGAAAGCATTTCACCGATCTTTGACGGATCCTTTCCGCCTGCCTGGGCCATGTTGGGACGTCCGCCGCCGCCACCGCCTACAACGGGTGCCAGCTTCTTGATCAGATTACCGGCATGAGCACCTTTTTTAACGGCTTCATCGGCACACATCACAACAAGATTTACCTTTCCATCGGATGAAGATGCAAGTACGAACACACCGTCAGCATATTTCTCTTTCATCTGATCGGCCAGATCTCTGAGTGAATTCATATCGGCCGAAGGTATCTCTGCACTGATAAGCTTTAAACCTTTAACATCCGTGATCTTATCGGCGATATCCGAAGCCGCATCCTTTGCTGCCTTTGATCTGAGTGATTCAAGTTCCGAGTTCAGGCTCCTGATCTCGGCCATCATCTTTGAAAGCCTGTCGGTAAGTGCAGCGGGAGTTGATTTTACAGCTGCTGCCGCCTCCGCAAGAGTCTTCTCCATATCCCTGTAGTACAAAGTTACCGCAGGTCCCGTGATACCCTCGATCCTTCTGACACCGGCTGCTATTCCGCCTTCGGAAGTGATCTTGAAGCTGTGTATCATACCGGTTGAGGATACATGTGTACCACCGCAGAGTTCCTTGGAGAACTCTCCCATCTTAACTACACGGACAACCTCGCCGTACTTTTCACCAAACAGTGCCATGGCACCGGTCTTCTTTGCATCCTCTATCGACATCACATCGGTTGCAACAGGAAGATCCTCAAGGATCTTCTCATTTACGATATCTTCAACCTTTGTGATCTCATCGGCTGTCATCGACCTTGAGAAGGAGAAGTCAAACCTTGTCCTCTCGCCGTCCTGATATGAACCCTGCTGCTTTACATCATCTCCGAGAACGGTCTGGAGAGCCTTCTGGAGAAGGTGTGTTGCGGAATGGTTCATGCATGTGCGTTTTCTGTTTGTCTCATCCACGCTGAGCGTTACAGTATCTCCGACCTTGAGTGTTCCGCTCTCAATTACTCCGACATGACCTGTCTTCTGGCCGGGAAGCTTTATCGTATCCGTAACCTTGAACGTCCCGTTACCGCTTATGATACCGAAATCACCCTTCTGTCCGCCCATCGTTGCATAGAACGGTGTCGAGTCAGTAACGATCGTGCATTTTGTTCCTTCCGATGCGCTGTCAACGAGGCTGTCACATCCGATAGCAATGATCTTTCCGGTTCCCTTAATACTGTCATAACCGGTGAACTCGGTGGCCTTACCGTCATCGATATCATCAAAGATGGCGGTATCGGCAGAATCCTTTATCGAGAAGTTGGCGTTATCCCTGGCCTTCTGTTTCTGCTCTTCCATTGCCTTGGCAAAGCCTTCCTCGTCAACCTTAACGCCTTTTTCTTCAGCCATCTCCACAGTCAGCTCGAGCGGGAATCCGAACGTATCATAAAGATAGAACGCATCCTTTCCCGAAATGATTTTCGACGCGGAAGCGGCGGGCTCGAGTATCTTGACGAACTCCTTCATGCCGTTTTCTATAGTGGCGCTGAAACGGTCTATCTCTTTCTTCAGTTCGGAAAGAACAAACTCACGGTTTGAAACGAGGTTTTCAAAGCTTTCGGCATATACTTTGTCAATGAAGATCTTTGCGATCTCAAGAAGATCCTCTGTCGTAAAGCCGAGTATCCTGCTGTGTCTTACCGCTCTTCTGATAAGACGGCGCAGAACATAACCGGCACCCGTGTTTGCGGGAACAAGTCTTGCTTCGTCACCGATGAGCATTACGGATGTTCTCATGTGATCAGCAAGAACGCGCATCGAACGGGTAAGCTTTTCGTCTTCGTCATACTTGCTCTTTGATCTTGATTCTATGTACTCGATGACCGGAAGGAACAGATCTGTTTTGTAAACATCCTTTGTTCCGTTGAGGAATGCGAGGTTTCTCTCAAGTCCCCATCCGGTATCGACATTCTTCTTGGAAAGCGGTGTCAGATGTCCGTCCTTATGCTTTTCATACTGCATGAACACGTCGTTTCCAAGCTCAGTGTATTTACCGCATGAACAGCCCGGTCCGCAGTTAGGTCCGCAGTCAGGAACATCAGCTATATAGAACATCTCCGAATCGGGTCCGCAGGGGCCGTATTCAAGTCCCCACCAGTTGTCCTCTGCCGGAAGGTAATATATGTTCTCGGGCAGAAATCCCGAATTGATCCTGCACTGAGCGCCTTCCTCGTCTCTGGGCGCGTTTTCGTCACCTGCAAAAACAGTTGCCGCAAGATGCTCTTTGTCAAATCCGAACACCTCTGTCAGAAGCTCCCAGCTCCATTTGCATCTGTCTTCCTTGAAGTAATCTCCGAGGCTCCAGCTTCCCATCATCTCGAAGAACGTAACGTGTGATCTGTCACCGACGGAATCGATATCGTTCGTCCTGACACATCCCTGGACATTGCAGAGTCTCGTTCCGAGAGGATGCTTCTGGCCAAGAAGATACGGCATGAGCGGCTGCATTCCGGCAACGTTGAACATAACGCCGGTCGAACCATCCGATACGAGTGATACCGCACCGACATCCACGTGTCCTCTCTCCTTATAGAATTCTTTCCATGTGTTTCTGAGTTCTTTTGATGTAAACTGTTTCATTGCCTCTCCCGTTTATAGATGATCACAATAATGTAATACCGGCTTTTTCCGCCTTCTTCCTGTCTTTTTCAAGCCATACCGAACTCTGTACCTCTCCGATATGAGCTCTTCTTAAAAAGAACATACAGATCCTCGACTGTCCGATACCGCCGCCGATAGTGTATGGAAGCTTTTTCTCAAGTATCGCCTTATGAAAGGGAAGCTTGGATCTTGAAGTACATTTAGCCTTTTTAAGCTGTTCTGCAAGCGAATCCTCATCAACCCTTATACCCATCGACGATATCTCAAATCCGAGATCGAGAAGCGGATAATATATGATGATATCACCGTTAAGTGCCCAGTCATCATAGTCCGGAGCCCTGCCGTCATGCGGTTTGCCGTTTGAAAGCTTGTCTCCGATCTGCATCAGGAAGATCGCACCGTACTCTTTTGCTGCGGCCTTTTCACGCTCCTTCGGTGAAAGCTTGGGCCATCTGTCGAGAAGTTCCTGAGTCGTGATGAACTTAATGTTCTCGGGAAGCAGCCTTGTTATCTCCGGATGCCTTGAATTGATGAACACCTCGGTATTCTTAAGAGCTTCATATACTTTACGGACGATCGACTTGAGCGTCGACACGGTCCTGTCCTTTTTGCTGATTATAAATTCCCAGTCCCACTGATCGACATAAAGAGAATGAAGGTTGTCGGTATCCTCATCGCGCCTGATCGCGGTCATATCGGTATAAAGGCCTTCGCCCGTCTTAAACCCGTAATCCGAAAGAGCTTTTCTCTTCCACTTTGCGAGCGAATGAACGATCTCTACTTCCTTATCGTCCTGTTCCCTTATCCCGAAAGTAACAGGGCGCTCAACACCATTTAAGTTGTCGTTAAGACCCGAATCGGGTGTTACGAAAAGAGGGGCCGATACACGTGTCAGGTTCAGTTCCTTTGCAAGCATCCTTTCAAAGTAATCCTTGACCTCTTTGATAGCGATCTCTGTTTCCTTGATCGATGACGGACTCTTATATCCGTCGGGAATGATGATACTCATCTTCTGTCTCCTTATCCTCTGAATGCTTCTATTCTCTCGGGTATGAGAGTCAGCAGTCTTTCAAGTTCTGCTATTATCGGCTCATGAAACTTTTTGGATGCTTCCCAGTTTCCTTCCTTAATGAGTGCATTTGACTCGGTAGCCATCCCGACAAGAAACTTCGCACCCGCAGATCCGCCCGAACCCTTGAGTCCGTGTACAAGGATCCTGTAGTTGTCGGCATCTTCCTTTGCAAACGTATCTTTCATTCCGGTGATAGTTTTTTCTATCTCACCGCAGAATGTTTTTAATACCATTATGTAAAAATCATAGCTGTTGTCGTACATCGGAAGGCAGTTGTCTTCGTCTATCCCGTCTTCATCCATGAACAGTCTCTCTGCCATTGTCTGTCTCACTTTCCCATATTCAAAAAAGCAACGATTTATTATATACTTTCGCACATAAATACGCAAGATTACAGATCAGTCACTCTGATACGGATCTCACCATCGCTGTATGCTTTCCTAATACCGTCCCTCTCAAGAATGATCGCTCCCCCGTCATCAATGCCGCATACAGTTGCTCTGACGGCTTTATCTCCGCTTAAGTATTCGACCTGCTTACCTTCAAGGACGGAATATTTTCTGTACTCACCGATATGCGAATGAACATCACCGGATTCATATATCTTTGCAAATGAGAACACTATCTTTTCGGCAAGATCACGTGCAAGAATGAGCTGCTCATCATGCTTAAGATCACACTCTGTTTCGATCACACTTCCGTATATGCCGGCGATCTCCTCAGGTATCTCTCCGGAAGCATAAATATTGATCCCGATGCCAAGTATGATATACATATCATCCGATGAAAAGTTGTGAGCCTGAGCAACTATCCCGCACACCTTACGGTCCCTGTATATTATGTCGTTGACCCACTTGATACCGGCATCTACACCAAAGTGTTCCTTTAATGCGCGCACGACAGCAACAGCAGCCATCGTCGTTATCATCTTTATCCGGTCCTCATCTGACGGCCTTAACAAAAGGCTCATATAGAGATTGCCGCCTTCAGGCGAATAAAATGTCCTGCCGCTTCTCCCCTGACCCTTTGTCTGTGCAAGTGCCACAACGCATGTTCCTTCGGGTGCACCTTCATCGGCAAGTTTTGATAAGGTGATGTTTGTACTCTCAACTGTATCAAAAATCTTCAGATCTGCTTCCATACAACCTCATACTCGTTTCCGAACCTGTAATACGGACATTTGTAGTTTGAGTCCGACATCAGCCTTCCGTATTCATCCTCATCAAGGTTCATCTGGCAGTAATACTCTTCAAACTCCTCGTCATATATGTAGTTTGCGCATGTCTCACAGTTAACCTGCACGCTCATTTGTATCACCGTCCTCAGCTTCTTTTCCATCGACCTTTCCCGAATCATAAAGCTTCTTATAGAACCCTCCGGCCTTTATAAGGGTATCATGATCACCCTGCTCTATGATCCTGCCGTCCTTCATGACAAGAATGATGTCCGCATTTCTGATCGTCCCGAGCCTGTGTGCAACAATAAAGCTTGTACGTCCCTTCATCAGTTTCTCGAACGCACTCTGTATCTTCATTTCGGTTCTCGTATCTATCGAGCTTGTTGCCTCATCAAGTATGAGCATCGGCGGGATGTTGAGCATTACCCTTGTGATGCACAGAAGCTGTTTCTGTCCCTGGGACAGTCCCTCTCCGTCTTCTCCGATCACGGTATCATATCCCCTTTCGAGTCTCCTGATAAATCCGTGAGCATGGGTTTCCTTTGCGGCATTTATTATCTCATCGTCGGTCGCATCACTCTTTCCCATCCTCAGGTTTTCCATGATGGTCCCGTGCCTGAGCCACGTATCCTGAAGGACCATTCCATATGATCTTCGAAGGCTCGTTCTCGTGCACGATCTTATATCATTTCCGTCAACGCTGATACACCCCTTGTCTACATCATAAAAACGCATCAGAAGGTTAATGATGGTTGTCTTGCCGCATCCTGTCGGACCTACAATGGCGACTCTCTGACCGCTTTTAACGCTGATGTTCAGGTCTTTGATAAGCTCTCTGTCAGATGAATAAGAAAAATCAACATCCGACACTTCGACTTTACCGCTGCAGTCTGAAAGCTCCTTTGCATCTTCACTTTCTGCCTCACACTCCTCATCGAGTATCTCAAATACCCTTGCTGCACATGCAAGGGCATTCTGCAGTTCCGATATCACTGACGAGATCTCATTGAAAGGCTTCGTGTACTGGTTTGCATATGACAGAAACACGGTAAGTGTTCCGATCGTCTGAACAGACACTATATCAGCAAGCGATGACGGATAACCTATACAGAACATTGCTCCACACAGTGCAACAAGTGCATAACAAATTGCATTTACAAATCTCGTGGAAGGATTTGTAAGCGAGGAGAAAAATACCGCATTAAGCGAAGATGTCGAAAGCGAGGAATTTATATCATCAAAGCGCTCGAGCACTTCCCTTTCCTTGGAAAATGCCTTGACGACCTTCTCGTTTCCTGTCATCTCATCGATGAGAGCGGTCATGCTTCCTCTCTCAACGCTCTGTTTTTTGAACATTGAGTAAGTACGCTTTGATATAAACCTCGCGATAAATATCGAAAGCGGTGTCACAAATACGACGACAACGGTAATGATCACGTTCATTGAAAGCATGAGCGCGAGCGTCACTATAATCGTGAGGATTCCGGTAAATGCCTGCGTAAATCCGAGAAGCAGTCCTTCGGCAAACTGGTCGGCATCAGCAACGATACGGCTGACGATATCACCCTGAGGATTGGTATCGATATATGAAAGCGGAAGGTGTTCTATCTTTTTGATCGCTTCATTCCTTATATCCTTAACGGTCCCGTAGGTGATCGAATTGTTGATCAGGTTCATCGCATACTGCGAGATGCCTACGATCAAGGCACATACTACGGCGATAAGAAGCGGTCTTACTATTGACTGTGGCTGTCCTATCGTATCTATGGCTCTTCCGATGAATATCGGGACAAGAAGCGTTGCAGCCACGGAAACAACAGCAAGAAGCAGGGAAATTATGACCTTGCCCATGTGATTTTTAAGGAATGACAGAACCCTTTTGACCGTCTGTGTTCTTCCGCCGCGAAGAAGAGCCTCCGAGTCGGCATTTAAATTTCCTTTTGGCACGAAGCCCGAGGTGTCCATTGCCATTATGCCGTCACCTCCTCTTCATCGCCGTACTGTGAAGAATATATCTCCTTATAAACATCGCATGTTGCAAGAAGTTCCCTGTGCTTACCAAAGCCTGCCATCTCACCGTCATCAAGAACGAGAATATTGTCGCAGTCACTGACGGATATCGTTCTCTGTGCGATTATAATGACCGTCGGATCATAGGAAAGCGATGCTATATTGGCACGCAGCTTTTTGTCAGTCATATAGTCAAGCGCAGATGCGCTGTCATCGAGAATGAGTACCTTCGGTTTCTTGGCAAGAACACGTGCGATGGAAAGTCTCTGGCGCTGTCCGCCGGAAAAGTTCTTACCGCCCGCCTCAACCTTTGCATCAAGGCCGCCCTTTTCTTCAATCACCTTGCGGCACACGGCAAGATCAGCAGCCTCGAGAAGTTCTTCATCGGTCGCGTTTTCATTTCCCCATTTGAGATTATCCCTAATCGTTCCTTCAAACAGAACGCTCTTCTGCATGACAACGCTAACATGATCCCTGAGCGCAGTAACTTCGATATCCCTGACATCAATACCGCCTACAAGGACAGTTCCTGAAGTGGCATCGTAAAATCTCGGGATAAGGGATGCAACACTTGTTTTACCCGATCCGGTTCCGCCAATGATCCCGAGCGTCGAACCTTTCGGGATCGCAAATGAGATATTACTGATCGCTTCATCGGATGACTCATGGTATTTAAGTGAAACGTCTTTGAACTCAACGGCACTGTTACCGTTATCATCAGGTATTGACGATGTCCCTTCACCTTGACTCATTGTCGGTCTGACGTCAAATATCTCGTTGACCCTTATCGCCGATGCGAACGATCTGTTGAGCGTAACGATCAGATTGGCAAATTTGATAAGCTCCAGAAGTATCTGGGACATGTAGTTATAAAGAGCGACAACCTGTCCTGTCGTAAGTGTTCCCGACTCGACCTGGATGTTACCGGTATATATGAGAAGAACAATGGCAAGATTGACGATAACATACGTCAGAGGATTCAACAGTCCCGATACTTTTCCGGCACGAAGCTGAAGTGCCGTCAGGCCCTCATTCGTATCCTCAAATTCCCCTGTCTGCTCATCCTCAAGTGTGAATGCTCTTATCACTCTTGCTCCGGAAAGGTTTTCCCTGACAAGACAGAGCACTTCATCAAGCTTTTTCTGGGCAGACTTAAGAAGCGGGATGTTCGATCTCATGATAAGAGTGACCGCGATCGAAAGCGCGACTATGACGAGTACAAATATCATCGCGCTCTTTACATCTATCGTAAATGCCATGATCATGGCGCCCGCGACTATGAACGGAGAGCGAAGAAACAGGCGCAGGAACATGTTGACACCGTTCTGAAGGATGTTCACGTCCGCCGTCTGACGCGTGATAAGCGCGCTCGTTCCGTACTGATCGATCTGAGAAAAATCAAATGACAGAATGTGTTTGAACAGATCATGTCTGAGTTCCTTCGAAAAACCCGTCGCTGCTTTTGCGGCAAAGAACTGTGCCGTGCATGATACGCAAAGTCCCACAGCTGCCAGTACAACAAGAATTCCGAAGGACCTTACGATCACTTCGGATTTTCCCTGTCTGATGCCGTTATCGATCATGTACGCAATGACGAGCGGTACTGTAAGTTCGAATATGGCCTCAAGCATTTTAAAGAGAGGTGCGAGCACACACTCTTTTTTGTAATTATCAAGGTAGTGGATTAATCTTTTCATAACCTACCTGTCGTATCCGTTCGGATTGTTGCTCTGCCAGTTCCATGAATCCCTGCACATATCAACTATGTCATGCTTGGCCTCCCAGCCGAGTTCTCGCTTTGCCTTTGATGCATCGGCATAACACATAGCTATATCACCCGCACGGCGCGGCTTGATATCATAAGGGATCGTGATACCGTTTGCCTTCTCGAAGCTCCTGACGAGTTCAAGAACGCTTACACCGTTTCCGGTTCCCAGATTGTAAATGCACAGTCCGGCTTTCTCTTTTATCTTCTTAAGCGCCTTGATATGTCCGTCGGCAAGATCCGAAACGTGAATGTAATCCCTGACTCCGGTACCGTCGGGTGTGTCGTAATCATCTCCGAACACACCGAGTCGCTCAAGCTTTCCTACAGCGACCTGTGTAACATACGGCATCAGATTGTTAGGTATTCCTTTGGGGTTTTCTCCGATGCGCCCTGACGGATCCGCACCGATGGGATTGAAATATCGCAGGATGACGATGTTCCACTCTTTGTCGGCCTTTGCCATGTCCATGAGGATCTGCTCGATCATCGACTTCGTCCAGCCGTAAGGATTGGTGCACTGACCCTTCGGACACTCTTCCGTTATCGGTATCATTGCAGGATCACCGTAAACAGTCGCCGATGACGAGAAAATGAAATTCTTCATGTTATGTTTGCGAAGCGAATCAAGGAGATTGAGTGTACCGGTGATATTGTTGTTGTAGTATTCCCAAGGCTTCTCAACAGACTCCCCGACTGCTTTGAGTCCTGCAAAATGAATGCAGCAGTCAAAATCATTCTCATCGCATATCCTGTCAAGAAGCTCTCTGTCAAGTATGTCTCCTACATACAGTTTTGCTTCTTTTCCTGAAAGCTCCTTTACTCTTTTAAGGGACTCTTCGGATGAATTGCATAGATTGTCAAGAACAGCCACATCATGTCCTTCACGAAGAAGCTGCAGTACAGTGTGCGATCCTATGAATCCGGCACCTCCGGTAACGAATATGTTCATGCTCTTTCTCCTCATAATGAGCCACGACACCCATGGATCAGGTGTCGTGGCGTATTGATGACTGTATATGTTTTACTTCTGTGCAATAGCTGCCTGAGCTGCTGCAAGTCTTGCGATAGGAACTCTGAACGGCGAACATGATACATAATCAAGTCCGAGGCTGTTACAGAACTCTACGCTGGAAGGATCACCGCCGTGCTCACCGCAAATACCGACGTGAAGCTTCGGATTAACAGGCTTGCCCAGATCCATAGACATCTTCATAAGCTTGCCGACGCCGTCTCTGTCGAGCTTCTGGAACGGATCGTTCTCGAAGATCTTCGTATCGTAGTAAGCATTCAGGAACTTACCCGCATCGTCTCTCGAGAAACCGTATGTCATCTGTGTAAGGTCGTTTGTACCGAAGCAGAAGAAATCCGCATTGGCTGCGATCTCGTCAGCAGTAAGTGCTGCTCTCGGGATCTCGATCATGGTTCCGACTTCATATTCAAGCTTGAAGCCTGCAGCTTTAATCTCTTCATCGGCCGTCTCAACAACTATCTTCTTAACGAAATTGAACTCTTTTACATCACCTACAAGAGGGATCATGATCTCGGGCTTAACGCTCCAGTTGCTGTGCTTCTTGGAAACGTTGATAGCTGCCCTTATGACTGCTCTTGTCTGCATCTTTGCGATCTCGGGATATGTGACCGACAGACGGCATCCGCGGTGTCCCATCATAGGGTTGAACTCGTGGAGCGAATCTATGATCGCCTTTATATCGTCAACACTCTTGTTCTGTGTCTTGGCAAGCTTCTCGATATCAGCTGCCTCAGTCGGAACAAACTCATGAAGAGGCGGATCGAGGAAACGGATAGTAACCGGATATCCTTCAAGAGCTTCGTAAAGCTTTTCGAAATCACCCTGCTGGTAAGGAAGAATCTTATCAAGTGCTTTTTCTCTTTCCTCAACAGTATCTGCACAGATCATCTCACGGAATGCATCTATCCTGTCGCCTTCAAAGAACATATGCTCCGTACGGCACAGACCGATACCTTCGGCACCGAGTTCTCTTGCCTTTCTCGCATCATGAGGTGTATCGGCATTTGTACGGACCTTCATCGTGCGGTACTTGTCCGCCCATGACATGATCCTTCCGAACTCTCCTGCGATCGTTGCATCAACAGTAGCGATCTTACCGTCGTAAATGTTACCTGTTGTACCGTCTATTGAAATGAAGTCGCCTTCCTTGAACTCCTTGCCTGCAAGAGTGAACTTCTTGTTGGCTTCATCCATGTTGATGTCGCCGCAGCCGCTGACACAGCACTTACCCATACCTCTTGCAACAACGGCAGCGTGGCTTGTCATACCGCCACGGACTGTAAGGATACCCTGTGCAGCCTTCATACCCGTGATATCCTCGGGTGACGTCTCAAGTCTTACAAGAACGACCTTTTCTCCCTTATTGTTCCATGCCTCTGCGTCTTCAGCCGTGAACACGATCTTACCGCATGCGGCACCGGGTGATGCACCAAGACCTTTTCCGAGAGGAGCTGAAGTCTTGAGTACCTTTGCATCAAACTGGGGATGAAGAAGTGTATCGAGGTTTCTCGGATCGATCATGGCAACAGCCTGCTCTTCAGTCTTCATGCCCTCATCAACAAGATCGCATGCGATCTTGAGAGCTGCCTGCGCTGTTCTCTTACCGTTACGGCACTGGAGCATGTAGAGCTTTCCGTTCTCAACGGTGAACTCCATGTCCTGCATGTCATGGTAATGATTTTCAAGGATCTTGCACACCTTGATGAACTGCTGATAAGCTTCGGGGAACTGCTTCTCCATCTCATCGATCTTCATCGGTGTACGGATACCGGCAACAACGTCCTCACCCTGTGCATTGACAAGGAACTCACCCATGAGCTTCTTTTCGCCTGTGGCGGGATCTCTTGTGAATGCAACACCGGTTCCGGAATTGTTGTTAAGGTTACCGAATACCATCGGCATAACCGATACTGCCGTACCCCAGCTGTAAGGGATATCATTGTCACGACGGTATACGTTTGCTCTCGGGTTATCCCAGCTTCTGAACACGGCCTTGATGGCTTCCTTGAGCTGGATTATGGGATCTGTCGGGAAGTCCTCGTCGAGTTCCTTCTTGTACTCGCTCTTGAACTCCTCTGCAAGTTCCTTCAGATCTTCAGCAGTAAGATCAACGTCGAACTCAACGCCCTTTTTCTTCTTCATCTTGTCGATGAGTTCCTCGAAATGCTTCTTGCCGACACCCATAACGACATCGGAGAACATCTGGATGAAACGTCTGTATGAATCGTAAACGAATCTTTCGAACTTGGGATCGGGATTGGCTTTGATCATAGCCTCAACAACCTCTTCGTTCATTCCGAGGTTGAGGATCGTGTCCATCATACCGGGCATTGAAGCGCGGGCACCTGAACGGACCGAAACAAGAAGAGGCTTCTCGGGATCGCCGAAATACTTATCGTTGATCATCTCGATACGGCCGACAAATTCCATTATCTGACCCATAACCTCGTCATTGATCTGTCTGCCGTCCTCATAATACTGAGTACATGCGTCTGTTGTGACGGTAAAACCCTGAGGTACCGGAAGACCTATGTTGGTCATCTCGGCAAGGTTCGCACCTTTTCCGCCAAGGAGATTACGCATCTCGGCATTACCTTCGGTAAACAGATAAACCCACTTTTTCTTTCGTAAATTCATTACCTTTCCTCCTGAAGATTAATATTCAAAAATCACTTATCTAATATTATATCAGAAAAACCGAGAAAAATCAGAACGAAAACTTTTCAGCGAAATATGCGTCAAGTTCGTCAATCTTTATGCGCTCCTGTTCCATGCTGTCACGGTCTCTGACTGTAACAGCACCATCGTTTTCGGAGTCAAAATCATATGTCACGCAGAACGGCGTCCCGATCTCATCCTGTCTTCTGTAGCGCTTACCGATGTTACCCCTGTCATCGAACTCACAGTTATACTTCTTCGAGAGCTGTGCGTAAATCTTGTCTGCACCCTCGCTGAGCTTCTTGGACAGCGGGAGCACACCGATCTTGACAGGTGCGATGGCCGGATGGAAATGAAGTACTGTACGTACATCGGGCTTGTCCTCTGTACCGATATTCTCTTCATCGTAAGCCTCACACAGGAATGCAAGCGTTACACGGTCAGCGCCGAGCGAAGGCTCAACAACGTAAGGGATGTATTTCTCATTCGTCTCGTCATCGAAGTAATCCATCGGCTCACCTGAAGTGTTCTGGTGCTGAGTAAGGTCATAATCGGTCCTTGAAGCGATACCCCAGAGCTCACCCCAGTCGGTGAACGGGAACGCATACTCGATATCGGTCGTATGGTCACTGTAGAACGAAAGCTCCTCGGGATCATGATCACGGAGTCTTAAATGATCCTTATCGATTCCGAGAGTGATGAGCCATTCGTAGCAGAACTTTCTCCAGTATTCAAACCACTCCGTCTGTGTACCGGGCTTGCAGAAGAACTCAAGCTCCATCTGTTCGAACTCTCTCGTCCTGAATGTAAAGTTACCGGGAGTGATCTCGTTACGGAATGATTTACCGACCTGGCATATTCCGAAGGGAACCTTTTTACGTGAGGTTCTCTGTACGTTCTTGAAGTTTACGAATATTCCCTGTGCTGTTTCGGGGCGAAGATAAACGATACTCTTTGCATCCTCGGTAACGCCCTGGAATGTCTTGAACATAAGGTTGAATTCCCTGATCTGCGTGAAGTTGTGCTTCCCGCACGAAGGACAGGCGATGTTGTTGTCGTTAATAAACTTTTCCATCTCCTCATGTGACCAGCCGTCTACACTTGTCTCAAGCTTGATGCCCTTTTCTGCGGCATAGTCCTCGATAAGCTTGTCGGCTCTGAATCTCTCATGACATTCTTTACAGTCCATAAGAGGATCCGAGAATCCGCCGAGATGTCCCGAAGCTACCCATGTCTGGGGATTCATGAGGATCGCACAGTCAACACCTACATTGTAGGGATTTTCCTGTACGAACTTCTGCCACCATGCACGCTTGACATTGTTCTTGAGCTCAACGCCGAGGTTACCGTAGTCCCATGTATTTGCAAGTCCTCCGTATATCTCCGATCCGGGATACACGAAGCCCCTTGATTTTGCAAGTGCTACGATCTTGTCCATTGATTTTTCCATTTTGGTATTCTCCTTTTATGATCATTCAAGTATCAGATATGCAAGTCCGTCAGATTCATTGAGGACCCGGGCCTCATCCGAATCAACGATCTCGATGTTTGCGGACACATAGGCAATGTCTGAAAAAGTCCTTATCCGCGCATGCTCACTCATTATGATTATGTTGCTGTCGGCCATGCTCATGATCTTGCGCTTATCGATCACATCGCCCTTTTCGACACCTTTCAGTACAACGTCCATCGTGTACCCGTTGTCATACGCATCGCCGATAGTTCCCACAAACAGCTTTTCACCTATGAAGTTCTCGTAATCGGAAGGTCCCGTGAATTCAAGATCAACATAAACCTGGGATTCTTTGAGTTCTACTTTTTTAAGCTTTATCTCTTCGCCGCCGATCGATTCGTTATAGGCCGCGACCGAAGAGATGAATTCGTTTTTGAGCTCGTCCAGACTGTAGTAATCCCTGTCAAAACTCTCTACAATGCTTTCCTTTACTTTGCCCTTCTTCTCAACGGATATGGTCGTCTCCGCAAAATCATACTTCTCATCCGCACATCCGGAAAAGCAAAGCATCGCACAAATCAATATGCAAATTGTGAAAAATTTCCTTTTCAACAGTATCTCCCAAAAATAGCAATAAACAGATTATACTCCCAGAGTATCCAAAAGGTCCACACTTTTAAATTTCCTGTCGATGAACCTTTTTATATACTGCTTTGACAGCTCTGACAGCTCGGCAAGCACAGTATCGTTTACAGCAAACGTGAAAAGCTTCTCAACCGGGGTGTTGACAATGAAATTGATCGTATATACTGCGGAATCACTCAGACTGTTCTTTGCCGGAACCCCCGGGAACTCACCGTTTATTACCATCGCTTTCATTTCATATATCACGCGGACCAGCCTGTTATCAAGAGTAGGCTTGACGACCGCCTTCAGCGACTGGAACAAAAGCTTCAGCATTTCGATCTCATCGTTGTTCTCGCGTGTATAATAGTCGGCAAACTCCAGAAAATACATCCCGAGAAACGCACCGTCAAAATCCTCCCTGAGTTCCTCGAAATAATTCGTGATCGAAGCCTCGATCAGATTGTAGGCCTCACGTCCCTCAAACAGTTTGAACTGTCCAAAGCAGAACTGATCGGTCGCTGCCAGAAGCCTTGAACCCTGCCGTCTGGCGCCTTTTGCAAAGGCCGTTATCTTGCCTCTCTCTTTTGTGAGAAGAACGATCCTTCTGTCGTAATCGCTGACGGGAGAAGTCTGAAGGACCATTCCTGTAACGATAACAGGACCCTGATTATAATTTACCATCGGTTAATTCTTTCCGGTCGTATCCGAAGTTCTTGAGAAGTATGTCAGAATCTCTCCAGTCTTTTTTGACCTTGATCCAGAGCTTCAGATTGACTTTGCTCTCAAGAAGATCCTCTATCTCATATCTTGCGGCACTGCCGATCTTTTTGATCATCGAGCCACCTTTGCCGATTATTATCCCCTTGTGCGAATCCCTCTCGCATATGAGTGTCGCATCGATATCAACGATCTTTTCGGAATATTTCATCGATTCTATCGTGACCGCGACTCCGTGCGGTACCTCATCGCTCAGGCATCTGAGTGCTTTCTCCCGGATGAGTTCGGCAACAATCTGTCTAACGGGCTGGTCGGTCACTGTATCCTCATCATAAAACGGGACACCTTCCGGCATATATCCGAACATGACCTCAACGAGCGTATCGACATTATCGCCCTTAAGCGCTGATACAGGTACTATCTGTGCAAAATCACAAAGTCCTTTATATGCGTCTATAACCGCAAAGAGTTCATCCTTCTTCTTCGTATCCGTCTTGTTTATCACGAGGATCACCGGGATCTTTGAAGAGTTCAGATCCTTTGCTATGGCCCTGTCTCCTTCTCCGATATACTCTGAGGCCTCAACGAGCCACAGTATCAGATCGACTGATGCGGCTGCCGATCTTGCCGCATTCATCATGTAGACACCGAGCCTGTTTCTGGCCTTGATAATACCCGGAGTATCGAGAAGGACGATCTGCCCTCTCTCATCGGTATAAACCGTCTGAATGCGGTTTCTTGTTGTCTGCGGTTTATTGGATGTTATCGCTATCTTCTGCCCGATTATCCTGTTTGTCAGGGTTGATTTTCCGACATTCGGGCGTCCGATGACTGCAACAAATCCGGCCTTCTTACTGCTTGTTTCCATTATCCTCAGGTTTCTTCGGCGGTGCATCAAGGATCTGGGCCTGAGGAACCTTGGGTGCCTTTGCGGTCTTCTTCTTTGATGTTGCCTTTACTATTGCGATGATACCCTTAACGATACCGAACACGATTAAGAAGATCACGCCGAGGATGATGAGTATCACGATGAGCATCGGAAGGAATGAAACAAATCCTACCGTGAAGTCCTGGATCGCCTCCCATGCATCGGCACAGCTCTCCGTAAATCCTCTTGCTATCCTCTCGCCGAACGAAAGCTCTTCAACAGGTTCGGGTGTGTACTCTTTAACTTCGTTGATTGAAAGATTTACGGTCGAATACTCAACCTGGTTGTTCATCGTACGAAGTCTTGATTCGTAGCTTTCGATCTCGTAACGGACCTCTGTCAGACGATTTTCGAGTTCGATGATATTCTCAAGGTTATCGGCCTGCTCAAGGAGCTGGTTCAGTCTCTGCTGCTCGATCTTAAGAGACTCTTTGTGGGCCTCGACATCGGCATACTGAAGCGTAACATCCTCTGCAGATTCATTTTTGCTCGTAATGTTTGTCTCGTTCTCAAGCTGATCCACAAAAGCTGAAAGCTTGTTTGCAGGGATCCTTGCAACGATAAAAGCATTTCTCGTGTTACCGTATGAATTGTAGGAGTTACCTGAAATATCGGTACTCTCAGCGTATCCTCCAAGTGACTCGATACGGTCCATGACGTTTGCAACGAGTGAATCAAACTCTCTTGTCTCAACGGTCATGTTAACGTTCCTGATGAGCTTTCTGTTTGAATTACTGAGTATCTCGGAATCACTCGGTGCCGAGTTTTCTGCTCCGGCAGCCGTGCTCTTTGCCTCAACCGGTGCGGATTCATAATCCCATGCTCCCTCGTCCGCATAGTCATATGCTGCTTCTGCAGCGGCAGCAGCCGGCTCATCAGTCATTTTGTCATAGCTTGAGCTTGATGAGGAACCTCCGCATCCAGCAAGAACACTTACGGAAAGTATTGATGCGATCATCAGTGCAAGTTTCTTTTTCATAATGGTCCTCCTTGTCATGTATCACTTTAGGAAAAGTGCTTCTGTCCTGTCAAACAGTTCTTTTTCTTTATCTATCTCTTCTTCACCGCCGAGCACACAGATGCACTCGTTCTCACTCACCTTTCTGATGTAGGAAGAAAGCTTTTTGATATCCGCCGATGTGCACGTAAGGATCTCGTCTCTTTCCTGCTGCATCTTCTCAAATGTGTCACCGCAAAGATATGCATCATGGCTCCTCGAACCCTTTGCGGAAGGCGTAAGCGGGAAATCAATATCCGACATCGTTCCGATGATGTACTTTGTCATATCCCTTTCGGATGCTTCAAACCCTTCCAGGTACTCTGCCGCTTTGTTATAAACGTCAAGAGTTCTTCTAAGGTTCGGATCCCTGTATGACGCAAACGTTACCTTTCCGTTTCTGGTGAACGATCCGAAACAGCCGTATGCTCCGCCGACAACCCTGACCTGGTTCCAAAGATAATCATAGCCCATGATGACCCTGAGCACCTTAAGGGCTCCCGTATACGGAAGCGCATCATCTTTGTACGTGCCGGCCTTTGCGACGTACTGCACCTTTGCACTCGTCTTGTATCCTTCACTGAAACGTATCCGTTTAAAATCATATGACTGCCGTGTACCTTTTGTATCAGGTGCATCGCTCACGAAAGCTTCTATCTGTTTTACAAGCGCATCGTACTGATCAGCCTGCGCCGTATAATCGAACAGTTCAATGTTCTCCTTCGTAAATATCATTTCGGATACTTTTTTCAGATTGGCAGAAAGGTCATCAAACCTGTTATCAAAATCAGCTTCGATTTCTTCCACGAGTCTGTAGAATGCTATGCCGCCCATCTTCTCATTGATGAGTTCGGAAACACACATGCCGGAAAGGGCGCGCCTTACTGCGATACTGTGTCCGCCGGACATGAACGAAGCCTGAAGTCTTGATTTTAACATGCAGATCAACTCGCGCAGACGCTTTTTATCCGACAGATCGGATGTATAGATGACTTCACGGAATATGTCAAACGCAAAAGGAAGTTTGTCGTACAGCACCTTTGCCTTCAGCTCAAAGTAATGGACAAAGCTGTTGTAGTCATCCATGTTGTTGTAAAGGCTCGTTCCGAATTTGATACCGCCGGAATTTAAGAATATCTCATTTGACAGGTCGGCATACGAATAATTCTTCGTATTGACAAGGCCAAGTATCTGCTTGAGTATCCCGACATAACCCATGAGTTCCATCGGAACCTTATCAACATTAAATGCAACGGATACATAACCGATGCCGTTCGTAAATATATCATGGAAAAGTACGTCCTTTCCGGACACGTTACTCTTTTCGTTGATAAGATCTTCGGCCTCTTTTCTGATATCGGATCTCTTCAGGAGCGGAATGCATTTAAGAGTTTCCTCATCGTCCTCTTCCTCCTGATACTTATGAAGTGCCTTTGTATCCTCGATAAGCTTTGCGATCTCATCGCTGCTCATGGCATTCTTCTTATCCTCAAGCTTCTTTGCAAGCTCTTTGTCCTTTGCCGCTGTAAGACCCTTTTTCGGAGTCAGGCATACAACGGATATATGTGTATTATCAAGAAGATACTTCTGTGTAAGTTCTTCAAAATACCCGGTATCCACAGCTTTTTTCAGGAATTCAAACGTATCAAGAGGACTGATATGAATGAACGGCATCTCCTCGTCATAGAGCCATGAATCAAGACACTGCAGGCCGTACATGAGTCCCTTCGGGTAATGTCCGAAGTCGGCCTCACGGAACTTGAACTCATACAGATTGATAGCTGCAAGGAGTGATTTTCTGTCATATCCGTTCTTTACGACATCTGTAAGTACGTTTCTTATGATCTCAAGAAACTTCTCCCTTTGGGACAGATCCGAATTCTTGACGATCACCGAAAAATAGGGCTGGTATACACCGTTCTCATATGTCGAATCAACATCCTTGCAAATGCCCGAGTCAAGAAGTGCCTGCTTTAATATCGCGCCGGGCGATGACAGGAGCGCATATTCGAGAACCTGGAAGGCAAGATAAAGCTTTTCGTCAAGAGATGTTCCGATAACGGCATTGTATGACAGATACGTGTTCTGTTCCTCGCTCTCGTCGTTCGTGATCGGATAATCCTTGACGATCTCGTTTGTCTTTGAAAATGCATTCTGAAGCGTTATTCCCGAGTCTATATCAAGGCGGTCATACTTTGACAGATACTCTCTGTCTATGTAATCAAGCCTCTCATTCATGTCGGCATTTCCGTACAGGTAAACGTAACTGTTTGACGGATGATAATACCTTTTGTGAAAATCAAGAAACTGTTCGTATGTAAGATCGGGGATCACATCCGGATCTCCTCCGGACTCGACCCCGTAGCAGTTGTCAGGGAAAAGTGAATCGAAGATGCTGCGTCCGAGCAGATCGTCAGGTGAAGAGAATGCACCCTTCATCTCAGAATATACGACACCGTTGAGAGTGATCTCAGAATCCTCATCCTCTATCTCATAGTGCCATCCCTCCTGCCTGAATATCTGCTCCCTTTCATAAATATTGGGATGAAAGACAGCGTCCAGATATACGTCACAGAGGTTTTTAAAGTCCTGATCGTTGCAGCTTGCAACAGGATAAACGGTCTTGTCGGGATATGTCATCGCATTGAGGAATGTATTGAGACTTCCCTTTGCGAGTTCAACAAACGGATCCTTTGCGGGATACTTCTTAGAGCCGCAAAGAACAGAATGCTCGATTATGTGGGGAACACCCGTCGAATCTTCAGGCGGTGTGCGAAAGCCCACATAAAAGACTTTATTGTCATCATCGTTTTCTATGCACATGACCCTTGCGCCGGTCTTTTTGTGCTTCAGAAGATATCCTTTTGATTTGATATCTTTAAGATCTGTCGTTGAAACAAGATCGTATGATGAAAGTTTGTTAAGGTCCATGTTATCTCTCCCAAAAAAGTATTTACATCACATGTTTATGTGTGAACAGATGCTCGTTACAGTACTCATAGTTTCCGTTACATTTTGAACAGAACCTGAACTCCAGATTGTCACCGTCCTGCTCTGTTCGGCCGCAGATGGCGCATTTATGTTTTGTTATCGCGCCGCTTCTTGCGGCTGATGAGCCCGAATAAGAAGACGCGGATGAGCCCGCACCCGACATCGCCTGTTTGAAAGCACGCTTGCGGTACATCTCCTTTGGCGAGATGCTCTTGTAATTCCTTGTGGTAAAGAAGAACACGAGGAAATTCAAAAGACTCATGATAATGGCCACACGAACCGAATATGCAAAGATAGGATAGGGATTTGCGACAAATATGAACTGGTAAATATTGATCGCCGCATATACATATGCCATCCACTTCATCTTGACGGGTATCACGAAAAACAGAAGAACATGCACATCAGGATACGTTACAGCAAACGCCAGGAAAATGGACAGATTGATATAGTAGGTCGTAAACGTTGTACTTATCGCAAGACCTGTCTCGGGCGCGTTGAATCCCATCGCATTGGCAATGAAATACAGCGCTACCGCACCTATGACGGTCATTATGATACCCGAGAAGATATAGACATTATAACGAAATGCCCCCCACGTTCTCTCAAGAGCGCTTCCGATCTGATAATAGAAATAGAGAACAATGATTATCAGAATGCTCATATCGCCGGGCGGAACGAGGAGCCACGTTATGATCCGCCAGAACTGGTAGCCTTTAAAAATGTAATACGGGTTCAGCGTGAAGATGCCCATGTATCCCGTCATCGCCAGAAGATACCCGAGCGCGTATGCAATTATTATATAGAGCGAGAGATTCCTGATCGCGTATTTGCCGATCTTTCTCTCCATTTTGTTAAGAAAAGAGTTCATATACACCTCAAATGTTCACATAATCCGAAATATTATATCATCAGTGGATGTCATTGTAAACGGAACGGGGGGGATGCTGTTTCACTTGATATAATCCCCGCAACCCGATATAATGTATCACGCCGCATAAATAATAAGGAAACAAGGATATGCCCGATAATAAGTACTTTCTTGGCATCGACATCGGTTCCACAACGGTGAAGATCGCCATTTGCGATGATAACGACAAGCTTCTGTTCTCGGATTACAAAAGACATTTCGCAGACATACAGAACACACTTCGTGACCTGCTGTCTTCGGCCCGTGATCTGTTGGGACCGGTAAAACTGCATCCCATAATAACCGGAAGCGGCGGGCTCACGCTCGCCAATCATATGAACATACCGTTCGTCCAGGAGGTCATATGCGTAAGCACTGCCCTGTCCAGGATCGCGCCCGAAACAGATGTTGCGATCGAGCTTGGCGGTGAAGACGCAAAGATAATCTATTTTGAGGACGGTAACATCGAACAGCGCATGAACGGTATATGTGCCGGCGGTACAGGTTCATTCATAGATCAGATGGCGGCCCTTCTGATGACAGACGGTGCAGGCCTTAACGAATATGCCAAGAACTACCACAGTCTCTACACTATCGCCGCAAGATGCGGAGTGTTCGCAAAATCCGACATCCAGCCTCTCATCAACGACGGTGCCACAAAGGAGGATCTTGCGGCATCCATATTCCAGGCGGTTGTTAACCAGACGATATCGGGGCTTGCATGCGGCAAGCCGATAAGGGGACATGTTGCTTTTCTCGGCGGCCCCCTTCATTTCCTCTCGGAGCTTACAAATGCGTTCATCCGCACTCTGGAACTTGATGAGGAGCACACGTTCATTCCCAAAAATTCCCATCTGTTTGCCGCAATGGGCGCGGCATTCAACTATAAGGAGTCCGTGGTCGTTGAGATAAACTCTCTCATTTCGCTTCTTGATAACAAGATCAAGATGGACTTTGAAGTTGCCCGTATGGAGCCCTTGTTTTCAAGTGCGGAAGAATACGGAACTTTTACCGACCGACATTCAAAAGCCTGCGTCAGCAAAAAAGAGCTTTCCGAATACCATGACGTATGTTTTCTCGGAATAGATGCGGGATCCACGACTACAAAAGCCGCTCTTATCGACAAAGACGGCAATCTTCTCTACTCATTTTACGACAATAACAACGGAAGCCCTCTTGCCACATCCATCCGTGCACTCAAAGAGATCTACTCTCTTCTTCCGAAGGATGCACGTATAGCTCACAGCTGTTCAACAGGATACGGCGAAGCTCTTATCAAATCAGCATTGATGCTCGATGACGGTGAGGTTGAGACGATATCGCATTATTATGCCGCTTCATTTTTTGAGCCCGAGGTTGACTGCATCCTTGATATAGGCGGACAGGACATGAAGTGCATCCGCATCAAAAATCATGCCGTCGACAATGTTCTCTTAAACGAAGCATGTTCGAGCGGCTGCGGCTCATTTATCGAAACATTCGCAAGAAGCCTGAACTACAGCGTGTCCGATTTTGCGAAAGCGGCTCTGTTTGCAAAGCATCCGATAGATCTCGGAACGAGATGTACCGTGTTCATGAACTCTAAAGTTAAGCAGGCTCAGAAGGAAGGTGCGGATGTTGCCGACATTTCAGCAGGACTTGCATATTCCGTTGTCAAGAACGCACTGTTCAAAGTCATCAAAGTATCTGATGCCAGGTCCCTCGGTTCACGTATAGTCGTTCAGGGCGGAACATTCTACAACGATGCCGTTCTCCGGTCACTTGAAAAGATCTCCGGTGCGAAGGTGATCAGGCCGGATATCGCCGGTATCATGGGAGCTTTCGGTGCCGCACTGATCGCACGTGAGCGTTTTGAAGACAACGAAAGTACAACTACGATAACTCTTGAAAAGCTCAATACCTTCACTTTTGAAACATCTATGGCCAAGTGCAAGGGATGTACAAACAACTGCCGGCTTACGATCAACAAGTTCTCAGGCGGCAGACAGTTCATATCCGGGAACAGGTGCGAACGCGGTATCGGAAAAGTCAAGAATGAAGAGAACCTTCCGAATCTGTATGAATACAAGCTTCATCGTGTGTTTGACTACGAGCCTCTTCCGGTCACCGAAGCAAAACGCGGTCTTATCGGTGTTCCGCGAGTACTCAACATGTACGAGAACTATCCGTTCTGGTTCACTTTCCTGACAAAGCTCGGATATTCCGTCGTTCTTTCACCGATTAGTTCACACAAGATATATGAGATGGGGATCGAATCGATCCCGAGCGAATCGGAATGCTACCCTGCAAAGATCACACACGGCCACATCATGTGGCTGATAAAGAAGGGCGTTCCGCTCATATTCTATCCGAGCGTATTCTACGAAAGGAACGAATTCCAGCAGGCGAGCAACCACTACAACTGCCCCATCGTTACATCATACAGCGAGAACATCAAGAATAACGTTGAAGAGATATGCCGCGGCGAGGTAAAGTTCTCCAATCCGTTCCTTGCATTTACAAACTTTGAGATCGCCGCAAAGGGACTGATCGCAGCATTCCCCGACATACCCGCCGATGAAGTGTACTATGCCGCAAAAGCAGGCTGGGAAGAACTTGACAGAACGAGGCATGACATAGAGGCAAAGGGTGAAGAAGTCCTTAAATACCTTGAAGAGACCGGAAAAGGCGGCATAGTGCTTGCCGGAAGACCATATCATATAGATCCCGAGATCAATCACGGTATACCCGAGATGATCAACTCATACGGAATGGCAGTACTTACCGAGGATTCCATCTCGCATCTTGCCGAAGTTGAGCGTCCGACGATAGTCTCAGACCAGTGGATGTACCATTCGAGACTGTATGCTGCTGCAACATACACCAAAACGCGCGATGACCTTGAGCTTGTCCAGCTCAATTCATTCGGTTGCGGACTTGATGCCGTAACAACGGACCAGGTCAACGATATATTAAGTTCCGGAGACAAGATCTATACATGTCTGAAAATCGACGAAGTCAACAATCTCGGTGCGGCAAGGATAAGGATACGTTCCCTGCTTGCTGCGATAAGGATCAGAAAACGCAGGAAAGAGACTCGGAAGATACGCTCAGCTGCTTACAACAGGATTCTTTACACCGAACAGATGAACAAGGACGGATATACGATACTCTGCCCTCAGATGTCACCGATCCACTTTGATCTTCTCTCTTCAGCATTTACTGCGGAAGGATATAACCTCGTCGTACTCAACAACTCGAACAGGGCTGCTATAGACATGGGCCTTCAGTTCGTAAACAATGACGCGTGTTATCCTTCGCTTATAGTAGTCGGGCAGATAATGGATGCGATTCTGTCCGGACAGTACGATACGGATCATCTTGCGGTTGTAATGAGCCAGACAGGCGGCGGCTGCAGGGCAACAAACTACATCGGTTTCATAAGAAGAGCTCTTGCGAAGGCTGGCTATGGGCATATTCCGGTTATTTCGCTCAATCTGTCAAAGCTTGAATCCAATCCGGGATTCAGGATCACTCCCAAGTTCCTGCTCCGCGGCATATGCGCCGCTGCGATAGGTGACATATTCATGAGATGTCTCTACCGAATGAGACCTTATGAGCTTGTTCCGGGATCTGCGGACGCACTTCACCAAAAGTGGATAGAGCCATGCTGTAAATTTGTGGAATCAGACTTTATCTCGATCCCGAGCTTCTTCAGATTATGCAAACAGATAGTCAGGGAATTTGATGAACTGCCGATAGACGAAACGATCAGAAAACCGAGGGTCGGTATTGTAGGCGAGATACTCGTCAAGTTCTCTCCTACCGCCAACAACGATCTTGTCAATCTTCTCGAAGCAGAAGGTGCGGAGGCCGTAATGCCTGATCTCCTTGATTTTCTTCAGTACTGCTTCTACAACCAGAAGTACAAAGCCGATCATCTCGGAACAAAGATGCGCACGGCCACGATAGCATCGCTCGGTATATGGGCGATCGAACGCGTAAGGGGTGCATCGGTCAAGGCGCTCAGAAACAGCAGACATTTCGAGCCGCCCGTTCATATCAGAACACTTGCCGAATACGCCAAGTCGATCGTCGATATAGGTAATCAGACAGGTGAGGGATGGTTTCTGACGGGTGAGATGATGGAACTCATCCACAATGATGTGCTGAACATCGTATGTACACAGCCGTTCGGCTGCCTTCCGAACCACGTTGTCGGCAAAGGCGTCATAAAGGCGATCCGCCGGCAGTACAGAAAAGCAAATATAGTTGCGATAGATTACGATCCCGGAGCTTCGGAAGTCAACCAGCTCAACAGGATAAAACTGATGCTTTCAACGGCATTTAAGAATCTCGACTGAATACGATGCGGTCATCTGATGGTGATCGCATCTCTTATGCCCACGCGAAGCTTATTGAACAACTGCTCTATACGCTCCTCATCAAAGAACATGATCGCTTCCAGAAGTTCGGAAGACAGATCCGCTAGATCGGTAAGTTCAAGTATCTTGCTGTCGCGTTCGATACCTTTGACGCAGAATCCGAGCATCTCATACTTCTTCTCCTTGAACATCTTCTCAGCATCGGTGATGAGTTCGTTAAGTTCGTTGTACTGAGCCGAGAACCGGTTCTCCTTGGACAGCTCCTCCACGTTCTCATTACCGAATCTCTGCCACAGCCATCTCGTCAGAACCGAATTGAGTGCACGCTTTGACAGCGGTTTTTCGAGATAATCATTGAAGCCTGCCTCAAGAAATCCCGTAAATACGTCATTAATATCAGCTGTTGTTGTAAATACTATAGGTACCTGTGAATAGTAATCACCGGGCATGCTGCGTACTTTTGAAACTATCTGTGTACCGCTCATCTTCTCCATCTCATACGCGACAAAGATGATATCGTAGACGTGGCTCTCGATCTGGTCGAGCGCATCGTTTCCGCTCACGGCTCTTGTAACATTTACCTTGTATGGTTTTAACACTCTCTGGAAGACGTTCAGGAATACGATATCCTCGTCGATGATAAGAACACGCGCATCCCTTGTGATGTTGACGGCGTTTTTGATCATCTCCTCCTCGTTCTCCTCGGTGATGTCGGCAACAACACTCTCAGCCTTCTCAATATCCTCCATGTTGTAGACAAAAACTACCATTGCGAGTATCTCGCCATAGTTATCCAGCTTGTGGTTTATGATCATGTTGACATGACGGTCGCTCATAGGATAGTCGGCACTTATACCAAACGCATTCTCTTCTCCCGTCTGGCAGATCTGCGAATATGCGCTCGAGGTAAATTCGAAAACATCAGTTATTTTGCGTCCAACATATTGATCCGAGAAGAGCTGCGAGAGAACCTCGGCTCTTTTATTCTGGTACACGATGCGAAGCTGGCTGTCGAGTACAAAAACAACATCTGTTCTGCTTTCGTCAAGTTCGCGTGCAAAATGCCGCTGTGTTATCGTTATCGAATCGTGATATACGAGCAGATGCCGCATCAGAATGACTGCGACCATATTGAATATGATAACGATCGGAACATATGTCATTGAATAAACGATTATGAACTGCTCCGAAATGAATCCGGCCGCAGAAAATACATATACGGCAAGAAGGAGCATAAGATCATGCTTCTCGCATCTTCTGTACACGGCCGCACCCCTGTAAACGACAAACGTGATCAGCATGACAACATAGAACATGTAGAAAACAAAATACAGGGCCTTGTGCCATGGGGCGACGGGATTAAAATACACCCCAAACCTGCTCATCTCAAGTGTCCCGCCCTGCATAAGCGAATCTATGAAGAACAGCATAAGCGCTGCATACGATACGACGCTTATGAACATCGAAGTATACTTCTTCTCGACATCGACCATTTCCTGTGTCAGCAGGACGATCTCTCCCATCGTCAGTACCTTCAGAAACTTCTCAAGTGCATAGAGAAGATAACAAAGGCGTCCGGGATATGACAGCACCATAAGTACCTGAATTATCGCTGATGCCGTGATCGAAAATGCCAGGAACATATACCTGAACTTACTCTTTTGCGACACATCACCCGCAGCATATTTGAAATACTGTGATACTGCCACAAGTCCCGCAGTAAGCACAAGACACATTGAAATGATAGTTAACATATAAAGCTACTCCGCCTGTTTATAAAACCTTTCTATCAGATCGATACTCTGCGACAGTGGATCATCCTTCATATCGATCCAGATTATGTCAGTTCTCTTTCTGAACCACGTCATCTGCTCTTTGGCAAGATGTCTTATCTCCATGAACAGTTTGTTGTAAAAGCTGTCATAATCGGCAAACTCCCCGCGAAGATACATAAGGATATATCTGTATTCAAGACCGAGCCTGTACAGAAAATCATCTGTCGCACCTTTTTCTCTTAAGGATGCAACCTCTTCTATCATGCCCTCTTCAAGGCGTCTGTCAAGCCTGATCCTTATTCTCTCGTATAATTCCTCTCTCGGCCATGTAACGCCGATGAGCAGGCATTCATACCTGGGAACGTTCGGCATTATGCCTTGATCGCCCGAAAGCGCTCTCTCCGCGGCCCTCTCAAGCCTGCGTTTGTTCATGATATCGACTCTCTCAAGTGCTGCGGGATCGTGTTCGCGGATGATAGCGATAAGCTCGTCATGCGATTTTTGCTCTATGCTCTTTCGCAGCTTTTGATCGGGGGACGCATCGGAGAGTCTGTATCCGTCAACAACGGCATTCACGTACAGTCCCGTTCCTCCGACGAGAAACGCCTTCCTTCCCTTTGAATGTATACCATCTATCGCATTATATGCAAGCTTCTGATAATGAGACAGCGAAAAAAAATCATTGGGCTTACATATATCGATAAGATAATGCCTGACGCCCTTCATCTCCTCTTCTGTCACCTTGCCGGATCCGAGATCGAGGCCTTTAAAGACCTGGCGCGAGTCCGCAGACACGATATCGGCATCATAATGCAGTGCAAGTTCTATGCCCAGACCGCTCTTTCCCGATGCGTTTGTGCCGACGATACATACAAGCTTTTCCATCTGTCTATTTCAGTCCCGCAAGCAGAAATGCAAGCGGCGTGTTCCAGTATATCGTAACTTCGTTGCACGAATATGTCTGGGCGTTGTCAACATAGCAGCGTGCCTTCGGAAGACCTGAAAGCACTGCCTTCGCATAAGGATCCTCCAGACTGGAATCCGGACCTCCGACAAGCATTCCCTTCATACATTTCCCGACTGCCTGGCTCGGCCTGTGATGCGGATCGACCGGACATTTTGTGCCGTATCCGGTCAGGAAACAGTATGACAGACAGTTTGTCCCGAAGAGATAGTCAAGCTGTCTCTGGGCCGCCAGGCGGTAATCACCGTTTCCGGTAAGATCATATGCCATAAGAAGCGCCATTCCGTTATTTGCAACGGTCATGTTCGATCCCCACGGGTATTCATCGGTTATAGTGCATCCGTAACTCTCACCCGTAAGTGCGGTATTTTTGAGACCATCGCACCACTCAAAGAACTTTCCCCTGATATCGATCGGAGCCTTCATCGGAGAAGGAGTCGTTACATAAGCATAGAACGCGTATCCGCTCATGTTGGCCCATCCGAGTGCTGCAACGCCGATCCTGTCCGGATCAACCTTTTCCATGAGCTTCTCAAATCTCCTGTCGCCCGTAGTCTTATATCCTTCACACAGCGCCCACAAAAATTCATCCGTGCCGGACTTATCGCCGTATTCACCGGTAAGCACGTCCGCGGGGTTGGAATAGTTAACATCGTCGGCATGGATGACATATACGTCCACTGCCTTATCTGCCGCATCAAGACAACGCGCTGCAAATTCTTCATCAAAGTCTTTGTACACTCTTGATGCCATATACATCACAGCCGCAAAATCGGCTGTTGCCGTCTTGGACTCGGGAAGTATGTACAGAGGTTCAGTACATTCATCGCTCTTTACAACTCCGTCGAAATTCAGTCCTGTAACCTTGTGGTATACTCCACCGTCCGGCGCCTGCATCTTAAGAAGCCATTCAAGCTCATAACGCGCCTCATTAAGAACATCGGGTACACCGTTTCCGCTCTCGGGAATATCAAGAGACTTAGAAAAAGCCTGTGGGAACATCTCATATGCAAGAAGCAGATCAGCCACAGCCTTTGTACCGGGGACAGTATATCTTCCGTAATCGCCCGCATCATGCCAGCCACCGGTCACTTCAAGGAACCGTTTTGATCCGTATATCCTTGCCTCATCAGTATGGCATGCCCTGTGGGCAAAATCACCGGCCAGTGACTCGAAAAGCTCGCATCCGCACCTTTGAAGATACAGCATCCTCACCGTGTCCTTAAGTGCATCGTCATACACACCATCACCGATCGTAAAATCATAGGATTCACCTATGCCGTCAACCCTGATGCGGTATCTTCCCGGTGTATTTACGGCTGAAAAATCAGCATAAGCCACTGTATCACCGCTCAGACCTTTATCGATCCCTTCGGTGAGAACACCCGAAAATACGCTTTTGTTTTTTTCATCGATCACATCAAATGGCCTGAGATCCCCCGGTGTGATCCTTACGACCGCACGCTTTTTGTCGGCCGGTCTGTACCCGACCTGATTGACATTTATATCCATAAGCTCTCCCGATATTTCCGGTTTCTTAACATCATCCGGATTTGTCAGAACAAGTTCCGGCTCCTCTATGAACACGTTATGTTCAGACAGTCCCTGTGCTTTAGTCTCATCACCGAGATTAAAGCACATCCTCGGTGCCGGATCCGACGGCTCCTTCATCTCAAAATCAAATGTTATCTCTTTGGGATCCTGCGATATCTCAACTTCCTCGAGCCTTGCGTACGGATGATAATCGGAACCGTTGATCTGTATCCTCCACTCAAACTTCCGGTCAACATCGGATGACATCTTTGCGGAGAAATGATACTTACCGCCTTCAAGCATCTCAAAGCCGTCACAGTACAGTTGAACGGCATGTCCCACAGCACCCGGGGATATAATATGAAGCTTGAGCTTTCCATTTGATACATCAAAGTCAGCGCTGCCGCCGGACTGTGTATATATGCCCCATGAACTGTTCTTTGACGCAAAATCGGCGCCGGGTATGAGATTGCCGCTCTCCGGGGCTGTTTCTTCGGTATCTGTGGCGGTTTCTTCGTATGTCTCCTGCGAAGGTGTCTCTGCAGATGCCTCAGCAGTTTCCTCCTGAACAGGCTTCGTGTCATGTGTACTTTCAACGGGCCGGTACATACCGCACCCCGGCACGGATGCCAGGATCACCGATATCATCAGTATTTCATTTATCTTCCTGAAATTAACCATTTAATTCTCTGTCTACGAGATGCTTTGCTTCAACAACGGAAATATCGCGATCCTTTGCGATCCTCGCAAGGTCCTCGTGCTCGATCTTCCGCCTCGTGACACCGTATCCTTTTGAGATCTTTTCTCTGACGGTCCCGAATGAAGTGTCACGCTCTTTGATCTTTCTTGTAAGAGTATATCTGTTAAATGTATTTTCCCTTATTCCGAGTGTCGTCGTATGCTTGAACATGAGCGAAATAAACCTGTCCCTCTCATCTTCTTCGCACATGAGTGATATCATAACCGCAGGGCGGGATCTTTTCATTGAGATAGCAGTCGTATACACATCGTTTGCCCCTTCTTTGCGAAGAATCTTTACAGCATTTCCTATCTCTTCCCCCGTCATGTCATCAACATTGCATGACAGTTCGATAATCTTCTCACACCGGTCATCTTCTTCGGCCAATACGGCTCTTACGCAGTTTGCGGCCTCAAAGTCCTTCTTACCCATTCCATAGCCTATGGCAGATGCTCTCATCACTTTCATGGGCGAAAAATCATCCGCGAAATGTTTGACAAGTGCCGCACCCGTCGGTGTACAAAGTTCGCCCTCAATGTTTCCCTCGTATGCAGGTATCCCTTTAAGAATATTGAAGGTTGCAGGTGCGGGTACAGGAAGGATGCCGTGTGCACAATTTACCTTTCCGAATCCGGTACAGACCGGTGATGCCACTATCCTGTCAGGCGACAGCATTTCGATAAGAAGCGCAAACGATGTTATATCCGCTATCGCATCTGCAGTCCCGACTTCGTGAAAATGTATGTCGCTTACGGGACATCCATGTGCTTCGCTCTCAGCGTCGGCAAGGATACGGTATACTTCCTTTACATCCGTCTTAACTCTGTCGCTTACGATGAGCGAATCGATAACGGACAAAATATGTTCCATGCTGCTGTGGTGATGTTCGTGATGATGGTCATGTTCATGATCATGATGATCGTGTTCATGATGATGATCGTGTTCATGATGATGGTCATGTTCAAGTTCATCAAGGCCATGGATCCTGACATCCATATGTGTGCCACAGATGCCGCATTTTACACTCTTTTCAGGAGTAACTGTAACGCCTTCAAGACCGGCTTTGTTGATCCTTTTTACAAATTCTTCTCTTCCTTCATCATCAAGAAGTTCATAAAGTGCCGCAGAAAGCATATCTCCCGCAGCTCCCATGAAAAGATCGAGAAACAGGGTTTTCATTTATTTTTTTCCTTCTTACCGGTAATATGATTGATCATTGAGGCCATATAGCCTGCACCGAAACCGTTGTCAATATTAACGACACTTACACCGCTCGCACATGAATTGAGCATCGACAGAAGTGCTGAAAGACCTTCAAAAGCCGCTCCGTATCCGACACTTGTAGGAACTGCTATGACAGGACAGTCGGAAAGACCGCCTATCACACTGGCAAGTGCGCCCTCCATTCCGGCTATCGCTATAATGACCGTTGCTGACATTATATCATCAAGATGGCTCATCAGTCTATGCAGGCCTGCAACTCCCACATCATACAGTCTTACAACATCATTTCCTAAAAATTCAGCAGTAACTGCCGCTTCTTCAGCTACCGGAATATCACTCGTTCCGCCTGTTGCGACAACTATCTTTCCTATACCGGAAGCTGACGGTATCTGTCCGACCGTCGCGATACATGCCTCATCGTGATACTGTATTTCCGGTATATCCGAGATCTTTTCAAACGCTTCACGGCCGATCCTTGTGATCAGGATGTTCTCCTGCCCGCTCTTATGCATTGCAGTGACGATCTGTCTGATCTGCTCCGGTGTCTTCCCGGCTCCGTATATCACTTCGGATGCACCCTGTCTGAGCTTTCTGTGAAGATCCACTTTCGCAAAATCAATATCCTCAAAAGGCTTTTTCTTCAGTCTGAGAACAGCCTCTTCGACAGTGATCTCACTGTTCTTTACCGCATCAAGTATGTCTCTGATATCTTCTTCCATTACATGTATTCCTGTTAATAAAAAAATAAAGGCGGTAAGCTTTCGCTTCCCGCCTTTTGTACTTCAGTTCTTAATGATCGAGGCGCGGACGATCCCTTTCGGATCTTTGATGATCAGTATCACGAGCCATATGATCAGTCCCAATGCCACTACCGAAAGGCCCAGGTAAAGATCATTCAGCATGTCCGCAGGCTCCTGCAAGAAAAACTCAGCTCCGATCTCTAAATACTCTACGATCGCGTCAACAAGCCACATTATCGATGCTCCCCAGTACATAAGGCACAGCGTGCCGAGCTGCATTGATGAATCAGGCGCCTTTTTATACCATATTATCGTACATATTATGGCAGCAAATACAGTAGTCAGTAATGTCATGTCACGCATCCTCCTTTGCTTCTCTTTTCTCGATCGCTGAAGATGCCGCAACCATCACACCCCATATGAGAGTGACAAGTACAGCCATACCAACCCCGGCGGTGCCCATTTCGACCAGCATATCCGCGGTCTCTCCGTTCTGTACCGCAGTCAGGAAAGGAAATGTAGGAATGACCTCGCCATGCCATACATGCTCAAATGCAAGAAGCGCGCTTCCGCCCCACAGCATTTTATTGAGCCATGAAAGCTTCTGCGAGAACTTCACTTTGGGAATCTGCGCTGAAGCATCTGCTCCCTCATTCTTCTTTTCTTTGGAAACGATGATCTTTTCGGCTACCGTTGTTACGATTGCCTCAGTAGTAGGAACTAGAAAACAAGCCATAACCAACCTCCGATGAATATATTAATATGATTTTACTATTTATTCTCCGATCATTTCAAGGAGTTTCTCCCTTGTCTGAACTCCGAGTGCCGTAGCTGCCTCGGCTCCGTTTTTGAACACCTTGATAGTGGGAATGCTCATAATGTTAAACCTTCCCGCAAGTTCCTCTTCGTCGTCGACGTTCACCTTTCCGACAACATACTTTCCGTCAAATTCCTCGGCAAACTTTTCGATAACGGGTCCCATCATCCTGCAGGGTCCGCACCAGGGCGCCCAGAAATCGATGACTGCCGGCTTGTCAGCCTTTAATACTTCCTGTTCAAAATTTTCCTTTGTGATAACAAGTTCTGCCATTTTGTCCCCTTTCTATTTCATGGTTATAAGTTCGTATTCACGAGTCCCTATACCGATCTTCTCGGCATGCTCAAGACATTCTCTCCATGATGTATTGTGATTGCTGTTCTTGAACACATCTCCGTGATCATGAAAATGCTTCGAAGCCATATTGTCACCGAGCTGGCTGTTTCTTATCGGCTCCGCCTTCTGGCACAGATCTACGCATGCCATATCAAGAGCTACCGGATCAAATGATGCAAGCATACCTATATCGGGAAGGATCGGTGCATCATTCTCACCGTGGCAGTCACAGTTTGGCGACACATCCATGATCATGTTGATATGAAAGTTCGGTCTGCCATCGAGAACAGCGGCCGTATATTCACTCATCCTGCGTCCGAGCATCTCAGCGGCATCCCAGTTGTCATTTTCTATCGCATCAAACGAACATGCTCCTATACAGCGACCGCATCCCTTGCATTTCTCGGGATCGATCCATGCCTTGCCATCCTTATATACAAACGCATCAGACCCGCATTCCCTGCCGCATCTCTTGCATCCTCTGCACTTTTCGGTAATGACGTGAGGATGGCCGCTGTTATGCTGGTGCATCTTACCGGCACGGCTGCCGCATCCCATTCCTATATTCTTGATCGCACCACCGAATCCTGCCTGTTCATGTCCTTTGAAATGATTCAGCGAGATAATGATATCAGCATCCATTACAGCACGTCCGATATATGCTTCCTTACAGTATTCGCCGTTCGGTACGGGAACGATAACATCGTCCGTCCCGCGAAGACCGTCTGCTATTATAATCTGGCACCCTGTCGTTATGGTGTTGAACCCGTTTATGTTCGCACAGTCAAGGTGCTCAAGGGCATTCTTTCGGCTACCGGGATAAAGTGTGTTACAGTCGGTCAGAAAAGGAAGTCCACCCTTTTTCTTTACGACATCGGCAACGGCCTTTGCATAATTCGGGCGAAGATAAGCAAGGTTTCCAAGCTCTCCGAAATGCATCTTGATCGCGACAAACTTGCCTTCCATGTCGATGGAATCAATGCCTGCCTTCATGATCAGTTTCTGAAGCTTTTTGGTGAGCGATACTTCAAGTACCGTTCGAAAATCAGTGAAATATACTTTAGATCTTTCCATTATGATCCTTTCCGGCAAAAAAGCCGCGGCCAGAAAAACAGACTACAATCTGATTTTATTCTAACCGCGGCTTTTCAACAAGTCATTTTTTGTTTTATCAGTGTTCAATTTGCGTCATCCGTCAGAAGCATCCTGTCGTTGTCCAGAACGTGTCCGGACTTCGTTCTGAACATCAGGAGCAGATCATCCACTGTCATACCATTTCTCTCATCCCCTTTTATGTCAAGGATGATGTTCCCGTCATCCATCATGAGTGTCCGGTTTCCCTGAGTCAGGGCCGCATGCATGTTATGGGTTATTACAAGGCATGTCAGATGATTTTCGCGTGCGGTCTTTTCGGTAAGTTCCATGACCTTTGCGCTTGTCTCGGGGTCAAGTGCCGCCGTGTGCTCGTCAAGGAGAAGGAGCTTGGGCGGATTGATCGTGGCCATCATAAGGGTGAGTGCCTGTCGCTGTCCTCCGGAAAGGAGTCCTACCGGAGAGTCCATTCTGTCCTCAAGTCCCATATTAAGGAGCGCAACTCTTTCCCTGAGCATTGCCTTTTCCCTTTTGGATATCCTTGAAAGCCAGCCACCGCTTCCTGCGGCAAGCGATAAGTTTTCTTCTATGCTCATATCCGGTGCGGTTCCCTTAAGCGGATCCTGAAAGAGACGTCCGATCGTTTTGGCACGGATATGCTCGGGAGTGAGCGTGATGTCCTCGCCGTCAAGTAGGATCCTTCCCTCATCTGTCAGAAACGTTCCGGCTATCGCATTGAAAAGTGTTGATTTTCCGGCACCGTTGGCACCGATTATCGAAATGAAATCGCCCTTTTCAACGTTAAGCGACAGTCCCTTAAGTGCCTGTTTCTCGTTAACCGTTCCCGGATTGAAGGTTTTGGAAATGTTTTCTATGTTCAGCATTTTCTCTTCTCCAATCTTCTGGCAAACTCCGGATACTTGCTCTTAAGATACGGCCCGGAGATCGCGAATATGACTATTACCGATGAAACAAGCTTGAGCATGTATGCGGGCATGTTGAACCTGAGTGCCACTGTATACACAAGTCTGAATATAAACGCGCCGAGTATGGTTCCGGCTATTTTCAGTCCCATTCTGCGTGATCTGATGAAAGTCTGTCCGATAAGAAGCGATGCAAGCGCGATCGTTACCATACCGGATCCGATGTCGATATTGACCGATTTCTGTGACTGCGCGAGAAGGCATCCCGAAAGAGCCGTGAACGAGTTTGATACACACAGTCCAACGATAGTCGTCATCACCGGATTGATCGATGAAGATCTTACCATCTCGGGATTGTTACCGGTAGCCCTTATGGCAAGACCGATCCTCGTTTTTAAGAATAAATACAGGAAAGCCGCAACCGCAATTACTGCGGCTGTGGCTATCACAAGTTTGTTTACTTCAAATTCTCCGAAATTATCTGTTACGGACTGCACCTTTGAAAACACGGTCTCGGTCTTGTTCATGTTGAGAAGTGAACTTCCGCCCATGATACCGATATTGACCGAATAAAGTGCAGTGTTCATTATGATACCGGCAAGCAGACTGTCGACGCCCATCTTCGTCTGAAGGAATGCGGTGACAAATCCCGATATGACACCCGCAAGCATTGCTGCGATTATTGAAAGATAAGGGTGTCCCGAAATCGCCACGACTGCGCCGACACATGCTCCCAGGGTAAAGCATCCGTCGGTCGACAGATCGCAGACATTTAACATCGAATAACTCAGAAACAGTGCGAGAACCGTAAGTGAGCTTATCAGTCCAAGTTCAAGTGCCGTCTGTATCAAAGGAATCATTTTTCAAAACTCTCCGCTGTTGTTATCTCCTGAACTTTCAGGCAGTAAGGTGCAAATACTTTGTTAAGTTCGTCGTAATCAAGACCGAGCTTCTTACAGATATCGGTGTTGATCGTTGCAGTTCCGTTATCAAATGTCATAACGGGTGTCTTGGCGGGATCGTTACCGTCAACAAGTATTCCCTTTACCATGTTTGCAGTCTCTAAACCGAGATTTGCATAGTCAACACCGTATCCGAGGAAAGCACCGTTAAGTGCAAACGAATCAGCTCCCGTGTAGTGCGGTATACCTGCATCGGCAAGTGTTTCATATATCGAAAGCTCTGCTGTCATGACCGTGTTGTCGGTAGGTGTAAAGATCGCATCAACTCCGTCTGCAACCATTGCCTGTGCTGCAAGAACGATCTCGTCAACGTTTGTTCCTGTGTGTTCAACATATTCAACACCCTTGTCATCAAGATATTTCTTGGCTGACTCGATCGGTGCCGTGCTTGCATCCTGACCTATATCGTAGAGAAGTCCGATCTTCTTTGCATCGGGGTTGTTTGCGAATATAAGGTTCATGATCGCATTTGTGTCAAGGTAATCGCTCGTTCCCGTGATGTTTGCGCCCGGTGCATCATTTGCGGCAACAAGGCCTGCGCCTTCGGGATCTGAAACTGCCGCAAACACTACAGGGATGTCCTTTCCTTCGGTAAGTGACTGCATCGTCATTGCAACGGGTGTTGCAACACCTACCATAAGATCGACATCGTCTGCGATGAAGTTTGCAACAATCTGGTTAAGAACGTTCGCATCCGCATTGCAGTTGTCGTACTTGATCTCAAACTTTACATTGTTCTCTTTGCCGAGAACGTCGAGCTGTGACTCAATGTTATCAACTATCTGGTTAAGTGATGCATCGTCAACATAGTTGCAGATACCGACTTTGAATGTCTTTGACGCATCAGATGCTTCGGTCGCCGTCTGTGACGCATCGGCTGCCGGTGCCGATCCTGCCTGTGAGCACGCAACAAGACCTGTTGCGATAGCTGCCGTCATTAATACTGCTGCTGCCTTTTTCATGATCTTCTTCATTTTTCCTGTCTCCTTTTCTTCTGAAAACTTTGCGTTGAAGTCTGAGACAATAAAAAAATCCTGTCCCAAACTGTTTGCTGGGACAGGATGTATAATCTCCTGCGGTGCCACCCGGCTTGATGCATCTGCATCCACTCAACGCATACCAACATATGCTGACTTTGTTAACGGAGAGTCTGCTCCGTCTCCCATACTCACCTTACGGCTTTCCGTTCGCCCTCGAAAGTCCATTCAGAACTGTATTCTTTACCGCAATCCCACCGCCTGCGGCTCTCTTTAAAGAAGTGACAGTACTTACTACTCTTTCTCACAGGTTTTGTTATCTTATATCACACAGTCCGATATGATGTCAACACTTTTTTGAAAATCATATCATCCCGCTTACAATTCAAGCGGCATTGTCCTTATCTTCTCAGGAGGTATGTATGAGAACAGCATGTCCTCAAGATCCTTGAGCGAGATCGGCTTTGCAAGATAATCCCTGAAACCGAGCTTGATATAATCATCCCTTGCGGTTGACTGTGCATTTGCCGTAAGGCAGATGACCGGAACACCTTCGCAGAGGCTGTCCTCAAGTTCATTCATCTTCTTAAGAGTCTGAGGTCCGTCCATTTCAGACATCAGATGATCAAGGAAGATGACATCATATCTGTTCCTTGTAACAAGTGAAAGTGCATCTTTTCCGCTTGTTGCGGTATCGATATTGATCTTTGTCTTCTTCAGCAGATTCTTAACAACCGTAAGGTTAACATTGGAATCGTCAACAACAAGGATCCTCGCATCTTCTGCAGTAAAGCGGACACGGTATTTTCTGACCGCGGTCTTTTTAAATCTCTCTGAAATATCACCGACAGGCGCATCATTTATGATACCCTGCTCAAGTTCAAACGAGAACTCGGAACCTTCCCCGTAAGTACTTACAACATTCAGCCTGCTTCCCATCAGTTCGAGAAGTTCTGTCGTGATCGACAGTCCGAGACCTGTACCTTCGATCGTACGGTTTCTCAGTTCATCAACACGCTTATATTCGTCAAATAGTGTTTCCATGTCCTCTTCTTTGATCCCGATACCCGTATCTTTGACCGATACGTTCAGGCGTATTGATTTTTCATCTCTTGACGATACTCCCATCCTGAGAGTGACAGAACCCTTTTCCGTGTACTTGACGGCATTTGTCAGTATGTTCGTGATGACCTGTTTGATCCTTGTCTCATCACCGAACAGAACGGACGGTATATCGGATGCGATATCAAGCTTCACCCTAAGGCCTTTGTCAGCGGCCCTGAGTCTAATGACATTATACAGATCGTTTATAACCGAAGATATCTCATACTCTGCCGGAATAATGCTCATCTTGCCGGCCTCGATCTTGGAGAAATCAAGTATATCATTAACGATACCGAGCAGGTTATTTCCTGCGGATCGTATACTTGAAGCATACTCGATCGTCTCATCCTCACGGCTGTCCTGCAGGATCATCTCGTTCATGCCAAGTATCGCATTTATCGGTGTACGGATCTCGTGAGACATATGGGACAGGAATGCCGATTTGGCGTTGTTGGCATTTCTGGCCTCAGCTGCAATATCGATAAGATCGGTCGTGATCTTTGACAGGAATACCGACATCCTGTCAGAAAGAGACATCAGTCTTCCGCGGCGAAAGTTTTCCATCGGCTGATCCTGGCTTTCGGCTGCAGCCGGTGAATCTCCTTCACGCATACCGACAGCAATATGGGCGCTGTTGAGAATACCGCCCTTTCCCTTATGGTAGAACAGTTCACACGAGCCGTGCATAAGTGCAAAACCGGGGGCGATCTCCGAAAAACCGTCCCATTCCATATGAGCATCCTCTTTCAGGAAATTGATACGGTTTCCGCAAGGATTCAGAAACAATGCCTCAGGCGCAAACTGTTTCATCCGGTTTTTTGATGCGAGACTTGAGTAGAGCACTTCATCATGGGATGCAAAAGAGAGACGGAGCTGCTCTCCGGGATCAAGAGTCATCATGAAGTAGAGCTCCCCGTCCTTTCCGCAGTCGATCGGGATCAGACATATACTGATGCCGTCACGTTCAACAATAAGAGGAAACTCGCATACGTTTCCGATCAGGAACGAATCCTGGTATACACCGAGGTATTCCCTGTATATATCGACAGCAGGCATGCCGTTTATCTTTTTGATAACAGTCTCTCCCCTTGCAGGGTGCTCACCGAACTCAAGATTCAGCATGCGGCCCACGCCCTTCCAGCCGAGAGCGTAATTTGCCTCAACATTAAGATCTTCACCTGAGAATATCACAGCAACAAATCCGTCGGACAGCATCGTGCTCCCGGCTACGAATTCATCGATCGCCTGATCCTCGGCAATCTGCTCAACCTCGAGTGCATTCTCTTTTTCCTCAAAGGAAAGTCTTGTCGGGAGATTACGGATCGTTGACGTACCGAACAGGACCACGTCCTCATGTCCCTCCATCGCCTCTTTCATGAACCGTGTATTGTTGAGAGCCATATTGCTTGAAAACAGCTCCACTGCTTTGGCGGATCCGATCTCATCAAGACGCTGCCTGAGTGTGGCCGCTGCCTTTGATTCATCTCCCGGAAATGCAGGGATAGTAACGACATCGATATCCGCTTTATCCGTCATAACAACATTCAGAGCGATACCCAAACCCTCAGGCATAAATTCGGCAGCAAGCGTAAGTGATATACCTGCTCCGAGAAGTTCCGGATGACTTGTATTTCTGATATCTGCCACAACCGATCCGATGTCATCCTTTGAAAAACCCTTTTCATATATCGTTACAAGCGCGCATTTATGCGGGGTAACATCAAGCAGGGCGCCGATATTTTTAACGGCACCCTTTGCTTCTTCAATATTCTTACATAAATATTTCTTCTGGATCATATGACCATTATGAAATTGAGTCTCTTTCCTGTCAAGAACACTTCATACCTTCATGATAGCAGATCATTCATTATTTTACGGGCTTTGAGTACCTGAGATTTCCTCCGCAGGCACACTTTTCTCTCTTAGTGAACAGTTTTGCAGCCTCCCTGCCGCTCACTACCTTAGACTTTCCGCACTTTTCACATGTAACCTTGACTGCAGCGAACGCACGGGGATGTTCGTTAAATCTGCGTAATCCGCCCATTATCTCATCAAGTTCCTCATCGCTCATTTCCACAAATTTCATTTTCTCGTTATCCATTTTGTTTCCTCCTTTAGTCAAAGTGTGTAAAACTGTTGCATGAAACTTATTAAATATGTTATAAAGTATGTAGATTGATTTACATAACTTCTATGGGGGTATGAATAATTATGTTAAAAAGGCTTATACTTGTAAGTTCTCTTATGTTTATTGCGGCTCTGTCATTTAAGGTTTCCGATGTCAAGGCCGATACTGTAACGGCAACATATTTTACTCCGACACTTCAGGTTATGTACGGTGTTGATCAGGCCCAGCTGATTGTTAACAACAATGCCCGGGCATTAAAGCTTTTAAAGGCCAACAAGGCTTCACAGGCTGAGATCATCCGCGCCCAGGCTCTTCTCAATGATTCCCAAAGCCTTCTCAACACTCTTAATGCTCTTGTTGCCAGAGACGCGGCACTGATATCTGTAGCGCCCGCAGGTAAGGTAAATCCTCCTACGTTTGCTGTCAATTCCCTCAGTGCTCAGGGAGCATGGCACGAATACAGTTATAAGGCTGCTGCACTTGCTGCCGGCGTATATCCCATACTTCCCACGACCAAACCGTCGTCAAAGGCTACCGTTTACGGTCCTTTCTGTATGTACTGATATATCATTTACCGGTATTATCGTTAAACCTGTTCTTTGATATATCCATGAGCATCGAGTATGTTCTCCTTCTTATTATCAGTTTCTTCGGTCAGTTCCGATACTGCTTCCTGCATGTCTTCATCACCATTATTTAATGATGACATTATCATAAGGCCTGCTATGATAATGATCAGTGCCAGTGCAAGCGCACCCACTATGCTGATCAGGACTATGGCACCCGTACTCAGTCCTTTTCCTTTATTGTTATCCTGCATATTCCATTAACACCTCGATCATTATCGTTTAAGCTTCCACTGACAATATGATTATATCCGGTATACTGTCACACTACTGTCACACTCATATACCCGGACTGTTCCAGAGCCGGTCTATCGTCTCTTCAAGCATAACTGCAATATCAAACGGCGATGCTTTTTTTTCGTTATCGGTCATCTTTCTAAACTCATCAAATACAGGAATTATCCTTTTTGCGAGTTTTTCAAGCATATCCCGCTTTTCAGTCTCATCATCCGTCGTCACGTAGTTTTCCAGACGTCCGCTGACATACCGGTCATCTTCGATTCCGAGAAATACCCTGGCCATTTTTTCATCAAAGTATCCGAGTGCGGCATAGATTCCTACAGCGTCCGCCACAAGCTCATCCCATACCTTGTCTATCTTATCATGATAAAGCCTCCGGCAAATGAAATGCGTACACTCGTGGTATCGTCTGATCGTATAAGACAGTTTCAGCCATTCATCGGCGTTCATTCCCACACGATCGGCAGACACATTACTGTAAGGACCCGCAGACAATACTATGATCGCATCCCTGTAATTCTGCTTATCGGAAGTAAATCTGTCAAACTCCGAATCCCAGTCAGGCTCAATGTTTCCAAGACGCATTTGTTCCTCAATGAACTCATCACGGTGATTTTCGATCTTTCTCCAGTTTATGACCCCGTCAAGAATCGATGCTCCCTGTGTTCTCGGTATCACGGCCTCGGTACACTTGTGAGCCATGATACGCATAAATGTATCGAAATCCTCACGTTCATGGAGAGATACAACCATGACAGCGCCTGCAGGTGTATCATCATACTCCGCCGAATCAAGTTCATTCATCCGAAAATGCGACAGGGACTTTTCTTCGGGTTCCTCTCCGCATTCGACGACCGCACGGTACTTTGCCTCTCCGTCAGCGGAAGGCCTGATATAAAGCTGTCTGTATGTATCGGCCAGCATCTCATATACTGCCCGGCCGGTAACTTTCCTGTTATCAGTACAGTCCATTTATATACTCCGTAAGCGCTTTTCTGTCATAATAGTGGTCGTAATCCACGATCGCAAAGTCCACCGGAGCACCCTGATCAATATCGTAAAACGCTCCGTTCTTTAAAAAGCTCAGCCTGTTATAGCTTGAAATGCGTAGAAAACTGCCTGTAGCCGTTGACAAAAACATCGAGGAACATGAGCCGCCGCCGGACTGCTTACCGATGATAGTGGCTTTTCCGGAGTTCTTGAGATAGCACGGAACAAGGTTACCGCACGAAAAACTTGCCGGGGATGTAAGGCAGAAAAGTTTCATTCCTCTTCCTTCAAGGGTATCGCTTTCATCAAATTTATGATCAAGATTTGTGTCGGCATAGAACACACTTGTCTCCCTTGCCCCCGTTGCAGTGTTTTCGACACTTATCTGGGCTTTACCGATCAAAGCTGCAAGTGTATATGCAGCGGTTATGGATACACCTCCGACATTCTGCGACATATCCAGAACAACATTTTTGACGGGACTGTCATCCCTCAGTATACGGCCCACAGAATAACTGATCAGGCCGATCGTATCGGGTGCATCTTCCGTCGGAGATTCTTTGTAATAATCCATCGTCGCATCTTCATATGAATCAAATGTGATATACGCCGTATTGCCTATCTCCTCATATCCCGGAACACCGTCAGGATAATATTTTGATCTTACATCCGACAGTTCAGCGCGCAATGCGTTCATTTCATTTCTGGCAATGCCCTCTCCTATATCCTTTCCGAAATCCTTGGCGGCATCCTTTCCGGCCAGATATGAAGGTGTACCGTACTTGCTGTGTTTATCATCAAGATATCTGCAGATGATCTCATAATATGCTTTATCCATCGCTACCGCGTCGGTACCTGTCAGGATCTCCTTGTAACCGCTGTTGGAAGCAAGCGAATCAAAACTCTCTATACCGTGAATCTGCTTTAATCCGTAAAGCTGGTCAAAGGCAAAGCAGAACTCATTATATGAAAACTTGGCAAGTTCCTTATCCACCATGTTGGTCGCTTCGGCCGAATAGTATGACTCACCGAGCGGGGTAAGTCCGGATTTGGTGCTTCCGAGATATCCTCCCGCAACAATATAAACGTTTTCACCGTTAAACAGTGTATTTATATTTCTCGCTGCAAACAGTATGTCGGATACCGTCTGAAGCGGGATAAAGTATTTGTCATCAATCCTTACAAGATCAATACCATACCTGCCCGGCTCCATTATGAGCTCACGTCCGAACATTGTATTTGTCTCGTCTCCCCTTCTGACAAAGTATTCCACGCCGTCTTTGTCCTTGACTCCCGAATTAGCTGCCGGATCCAGGATCGTTTCCTCTCCGGCACGAAGGAAAGCATTATAATCAAGAAAATCGAATGTATCGTTCTCAAAATCAATCGTCATATAATAGCCGTCTTCACGTGTAAGTTTGGCCTTGTCACCATCGGTCTCAACGCTCAGTTCATATCGTTTCCCGTCACCGGTGTTACTGCCGACGAAATAATATGTCACGTTCCGAACAGTCTCTGCGATGTCATTTATCTCCATATAAGGGACAGGACCGCCGTTAATGAAATAGAGCGAAATATTGTCGGACATATCCATTGAACCGATATATACGGGGAAAACCTTCTCTTCAAGAGATGTTTTCTTTTCAGGACTCTCTTCTGATTTTTCCGTTTTATCCTCAGTCATCTCTTCCTTCGGCTCGGCTGCCTTTGAAGGATCTGCCGAAACATTGACGCGGCATCCTGCAAGGGACGTGATAAGTATCGCAGCCGTCATGATCATCGTAAATGTTTTTCTCATATGTCTCTCCTTTTTGAACTATATACTAAAATGCGAGAGGGTCCGGTTCATGGATCCTCTCTGCATTTACAACCAAACACTTTTGAGCGCTTATCTCTTCTTTTGAAGTATACGGCCTTCCGGATTAAAGTATCCGTTCCTTGCCTCAAAGAAATACCGTTTAGCCCCCGGGCAGAAGTATGTGGGGAATATCGTTCCACTCTTACTCTGGAATCCACCCCGGACCTTCTGGACGCCTGCATGATACTTGCGGTGATACGGGCAGTATGTGTTGACAACAATATCAATTACGAAACCGAAGTTTCCTCCGCCGACTATCTCCTCAAGCTCTTCGTCCGACAACCTGGGGTCATCAGATTTGGTTACTGCTTCCACCTCAAGTGTCTCATCATCATTGATCTCATTCATCTCATTAATATTTTCGCTCATTGTTATTCCTCCTTTAGGATCCCGCAGAAGCGGTGGCTTCATGTCTGATGATGTCATTATATCCGATCTATCGTCACAGAACCGTCACACGCTTAATCCCATCATCCAAATACACACTTCAGATAAATTTACCTCCGCAGCTGCATCCGGTATACCTCACACAAAATATGCATAATCCGATTATAAACAAACACCGCACAACTTACAAGAAATACAGCAATGAAATCTCATCTGAAGAAAGAGGGCGAAAATCACCCGGATCAAGTGTTTCGTCAAGAACAAGTCCCCCCATCGATATCCGCTTTAAATAGGTGACGCCGGCACCGAATGCCTGAAACATTCTCTTGATCTGGTGAAACCTGCCCTCTCTTATCGTCACGTAATATGCGTTCTTCTCTTGGTCTGTGATCTTTTCAATCTTTGCAGGCAATGTTTTCTTTGCGTCCCCTATATCAACGCCCTCTTCGAATATCCTCATATCTTCGTCATTAAGCAAACGGTTGGTCTCGACATAATACTTCTTGTCAACATGCCGTTTCGGAGACAGAAGTTCATGAGCCAGCTTTCCGTCATTCGTGATCAGAAGAAGTCCCTCCGTATCCTTATCAAGACGCCCTACCGGGAACAGATCTTTTTTATTTACCCCTTCAAACAGATCAAGGACCGTGGCGCAGCCGGTATCCTCGGTCGCACTCACAATCCCCTGTGGTTTGTTCAGCATGTAATACCTGAACTTCTCATATCTGATGATCTGTCCGTCAAAACATATTTCATCGGAAGCTTCGTCAATATGTACCGATGGGTCGGCAAGCGTCTTACCGTTGACACTTACCCTGCCGGATCTGACGATCTTTTTTGCCTCACTTCTAGAACAGATGCTGTTTTTTACAAGAAACCGGTCTATCCTCATATCTCGCCTTCAGCGCACCTCTGTCACACTTTTTTCAGTGACTTTTCTATCCTTTTTTATCCATCCTTTGCTCATACCGTTTTCGATATTTTTCTCTATCCATTTATAAACCCTTGGCATGTAACGGCGCACCGGATCTTCGCGATTTTCGATCATCCCACGTGTTGCGTTTCCGAGCACCCATGTATGGCCGTCGGTAAGAGTATTGTGAAGAAGCGGCTGGAGGCGGTCCATGCATGCGGCATACCTGGCGTCATCCGTCTCCATCGCGTCAAACTCTTCCCAGTAATCACGGAGCATTTTCCCCTGGACGGCGGGTAGCTGTCCGAACAACTTATCGGCAGCGGCCTTCTCTCTCTCCTCCTTGTCTTCATTGCCCTTTGCATCAAATGCAAACGTATCTCCGGCATATATCTCGACAAGATCATGAACGACACACATGCATACGGCGCGGCCTATATCCACCTTGGTGTAAAAATATTCATCAAACATCATCGCCATGACGGCTATATGCCACGAATGTTCGGCATCATTCTCGCGACGGCTCTTGTCGATAAGCACCGTGCGCCTGAGAACCGCTGTCATCTTATCTATCTCAGCCGTAAACAGCAGAAGTTTATCAAGCTTCGCGTCACCCGATGAAACAAAATCATTTATTCCCATTTACGTCTCCTGTTTTACCTGTTTTAACGGTTTTGTGTCCCATTATGGCCTGTGCGTCAACCTCCTACGCAAACCTTGATCTCAGATATACGGTCATGCGAACCATGATCTCAGTAAGTACCATACAGATCAGCATCAGGATCAGACAAGAGCCGGGGGTAAATCCGGCATAACCATGAAACCCGAAAGCAACGAGGTACACGATAAGGTGAAGTGCGTAATACAGGGTGATATAACGGCTGTAGTACATGATCTGTGAAGATATAAGGCCCTGCTCTATACTTCCGATGGCATGATTTTTACGCTTGTTTATCAGTAAAAATATTATTGCCGCAAACAGCATTATATGTGCGAGAGACGCAGCAACATGCCAGATGTCCGGGCAGGAATATGCATAATCCACTATCCCGGTAAACAGGGAAATATCTGTCAGGTATTCACTTTCATCCGGGGTAAGGCGAAGCCTTATGATGACGCTTACCCACCATATGGCAATGACGGCCACACTTACAGGTATCATGCGCTTATAGAACTTAACTTTATCTTTAATCCTCCGATAACAACGCCCGACTGCAACACCAATAAGTGCATAAGGCAGGAAATATAACGGAGTAAATGCCACATACGGTGCACCACCGATAAGAAGAGTGACTATATATCCGATCACCGGAATATCTATGGTTGTTTCATATACCTGCGGAGCCGCAACGGATATCACAACCGCAAGTATGAGATACCCGAAGACAGGGACTTGGATTTTTCTCAAAAGTGCCAGAACAAGATAGATGATCCCGGTAATGAAGAAAATATTGATAAACTGCGCATATATCTTTACCATAACCGAAAAAGCCTCGGCCCCACCGGAAGTCAGGCTGCTTTTTACATACGGATACGGGATAAGAAGAGCAAGTACATAGGCCAGGTTACACAAATACTGATAAACGATCATCCGGATGCCTCTTTTTGTCAGTAAAAATGGTGTCATGCGGCTGTCATACACGCTTCCGAACCCGACAATGAAAATATAGATAGCAGCTCCGGACATCGTGGCAAAAATGTAAATACATGACACAATAGGACTCATATCAGAATGCGTAGCCTGAAATGCATGCGCAAGAAAAATAAAAGGCATAAATATGCCCTTTAAATAGTCAAATTCAATCTGCCTTCCTGTGTTGTACTCTTTCATCATTCAGTATCACTCACAACTTTTATCTTTCTGTTTTTTATTCGTACTCAACCGTTGCGGGAGGCTTAGGCGTATAATCAAAAAGAACACGATTGATACCCGGAACTTCCGCTATGATCCTCTTTACGAGGTGATCGATAAGTTCATCGGAAAGATGCTCCACGGTTACCTCCATAACATCAGTGGTATTGATCGCACGAATGATGCACGGCCAGTCAAAAGTTCTCTTTCCGTCCCTGACACCGGTCGATTTGAAATCCGGAACAACGGTAAAATACTGCCATACTTTTCCTTCGAGACCGTTTTTAGCAAATTCTTCGCGAAGGATCGCATCGGATTCACGCACTGCCTCAAGCCTGTCTCTTGTAATGGCACCGGGGCAGCGGACTCCAAGTCCGGGGCCGGGGAATGGCTGACGGTATACCATATTTGCAGGAAGTCCGAGACGCTCACCTACTATACGGACTTCATCTTTAAAAAGGATCTTAACAGGCTCAACAAGTTCAAACTTCATATCCTCGGGAAGTCCGCCCGCATTGTGATGAGCCTTGATCCCTGCTTCACTCTCAAGAATATCCGGCCAGATTGTTCCCTGTGCAAGAAATTCTATGCCATCAAGCTTACGGGCTTCCTCTGCAAACACATCAATAAACTCTCCGCCTATGATCTTACGCTTTGTCTCGGGATCAGCAACTCCCTCAAGCTTATTAAGGAATCTATCCGTTGCATCCACATAGATAAGATTAGCCTTCATCTGGTTACGGAACACTTCGATAACCTGTTCGGGTTCGCCCTTCCTGAGCAGTCCATGATTAACATGCACGCATACAAGCCTGTCTCCGATCGCTTTGATGAGCATTGCCGCCACAACAGAAGAATCAACTCCTCCTGAAAGTGCGAGCAAGACTTTCTTATCACCGATCTGCTCCCTGAGTGCCTTCAGCTGCTCTTCGATAAAAGCATCTGCAAGTTCGGGTGTGGTGATCCTTACCATGTCGTCCGGTCTTCTTTCGTATACCATGTCATTTCTCCGTTTCTGTTTTATTTTTTATTTATTCTAATTCAATGCTATATCTTCACCTACTATAGTTGTTGTTAATTATATCATATTCCCCGGACTATTTCCCTTAGGGGTTCTGTATGTACTGAGTTATAATTCACATACCATGATGAATTCCTCATCATTCTCATCGACTGTCTCAAAGCCGACCTTCTCATACATCCTGACGGCGTAGTTGGCTTTCTGGACCGCAAGGGATGCCTTCGTATATCTCTGTTTTTTTAACACATCCAGCATTCTGATCATCAGCTGTGTGCCGATACCCTTTCCTCTGTGATCCTTATAAAGTGATATGGCAAACGAAGGGGTTTCATCATCAACATGACCGTAATCATTCATTATACGTGTCCATACTGCCCCGATAACCTTTCCGTCGATCTCTGCAACAAGAGCATTATCTCCACGGCGACTTCCGAAATCATCCGTATACACCCTCAGTTCCGGTTTTTCGATAATATTCCTGTCAGGCGGCTCTACACCTTCCGGGATAAATATCGCTTCATACAGAAAATCCTTCAGCAGATCCTCTTCTCCTGTTTTCGGTTTTCTGATGGTATATCCTGTTTCTTCTTTTTCGATCCGACTCATTGTTGTGTATTACCTTCTTTTCCAAATACTTATCTGTTCTCTTTTTAAATCAAAAAATGAACCACTACCCCCGTTCCTTCCTGTATAACCTCGCGAGAAAAAACGATACGATTATGAGCACAGCTCCATATGCGTACATGATCGGATATGTGAATACGAATCCGAGAAGTTCGCAAAGAACAAAGTCTGTAAACCCTATAATACACCAATGGATCACATCCAATACGTATATGCCTGTATATATGGCGGCACAAGCGCACCTATTCATCCTCGGTAAAGAGATATTCTTCTATATTACAGACATTACCTTCGTCGTCGTACCATCCTTGCGCGCAGTCCCAATACCTTCCTTCAGAAAAGAGGATCTGATAACCGTCGGTACGGCCTGCCCTTACGAGAACCGCTACAAACCACATTGCACAGGCAAAGAAAAACAATAAGTGTAATAATGTTCTGCTTACGTTTTTTTTCTCCATCAAGTCTCTCATCGGTCGATACCAAAAAACTATTTAATTATACGGTATTATCAGCCCCTTCGCCATAAAAAATCCCCCAAGAGCAGAATTCTTGGAGGATTTTGCATTTTTTCATCATTTCGATATTTGGAAAGCTCTATATCTGTCAGCGCCACCGGGCTCCTGTAAAGCCCTTTGCATTCTCCTATGGACTCCTTCCGAACTATAAGGTCCGGACGTCACACCTGTTTTCAAATCCCTGATATACCATCCATTTTTATGTATAGTCTTATCAAATCCGGAACCCAGCTCTTCCATAACACCCATGGTATCCATAACATCGTCAATTATCGTTCCGCCATCCACCTCTTCCAACTCTTCATTTCTTAACGCCTTTTTTTCTGATTCTGACATGAACATCTCTCCTTTTCTTTCAGTATCCCGACACTGGTCTCTGTTCTTTTGAGCTAACTTCATCAGAACTATATTACATTACTGATTCTAAAACATCAACTGTCACAGAAGCGTCACATATGTTTGTCATGGGGTAATTCCTCTTATATAATACAGCATGATCAAATTTCAACTCTTCTTTTTATACACAACTTTAAATTTCCCGCCCATGCCCTTCAACACTTTCACTCTCTTATGGGCTTCATTATTACTAAAAGGTCCGGTCAACTGACCTGTTTCCAGATTCTTGATATAACATGCCCCTTCACCGAATGATGCACCTACAGACATATCAAGTCCGGCACCCATCTCTTCCATAACATCCATGGTATCCATAACATCGTCAATTATCGTTCCGCCATTCACATCTTCCAGCTCTTCGTTACTTAAAGCCTTTTTTTCTGATTCTGACATGAGCATCTCTCCTTTTCTTTCAGTATCCCGACACTGGTTTCTGTTCTTTTGAGTTAACTTCATTAGAACTATATTACATTACTGATTCTAAAGCATCAACTGTCACAGAAGCGTCACATATGTTTGTCACGGGGTAATTCCTCTTATATAATACAGCATGATCTAATTGGGAAGTTCTATATCAGGCAGATGTCTGCCCTTGTCAAAACATCAATAATTATTTGATTATAAGGTATTTTCCGCCTCTATGCCATAAAAAATGCAATAAAAATCACATAGTTTGTGTTTATGATGTATAATTACGTATCAATGCTCTGATCGGAGGTATCATTATGAAAAAACGTTATATCTCATATTCAATCATATTGAGCCTGTTTGTGATGTCTCTTACCGCCTGCGGAAGATCAAATACCGCGGCAGATCAGGCTGTTAATCCGACACCGGCACCCGCACAGGATGCACCTGCTGATACAACCGATCCCAAAGCGGACACCACGCCGGAAAGCTCCGGCAGCTCATCCAACAGCATGAAGATATCTCTTGATCCGGAAGATACTGCAGATACCACGGAGCACGAATATACGATAAATTACACCGATTCGAAGACCGGCAAGATATGTGTCGTAGATTTTTCAAGTGACGGTCATTCCTACGAAATGTGTGTGTCCGGCCTTGCGGAGGAATTTACAGACGATCAAATAAATACGCTGATAAACGCATTCTTATCAGGAAACGTTGCAACGATAGAAAGCGATGATCTTATTGATGCCGAGAAATTCTCAGAGTATATATACGGAACACTTGGGGACTGGGTATTCTCAGATGATTACCGAAACGTAGACGACTGGGGCGATCACTCCATGTGTTGGGCGGGTTCTGCTTCAGACATGCTTTGGAGCGCAGGCTGGGCACGGTTGGCACTTGAGAAGAATACCGAACTCTCTTTTAAAAATGTTGATGATCTGTTTTCCTATTTTGTCGAGCATTACGACAACAACAGCCAGATGACGCAGTATGATGCCATTGAATGGTTTATGGCCGGAGGATATGAGCCAAGATCGACGGATAAGACACCTGCCAATCTTCCGGGTTACAACCCGGAGGACTATTGGGAAATAGCAATGCTTGATGACGGCGACAGTATAGATAAGGGTATCGAACTTATAAAGAAGCTCAAAGACGGCGCCTCTGTCGGGCTTACCGTTTCACTCAACCAAACGGAATATCCGTTAAAGGACGATGAAGATAACGCCGCAACCTATGACAATATAAGCGGGAATTACCACAAAGAAGTCTATATCGAACTCGATGACGGCGATGAAAAGACAGAATCAGGTTTTTACGTTTACAACGATCTGGGAAACGCAGTCAAGGTAGAAAAAAAGGATGATGATACATACATAACCGAAGACGGGAAGGAATATGATGTATTTAATGTCCTTAAAGGCAAGCTCTATCCCTTAGAAAGCGGATACTATGCTGTCGTAAATGAGGATGGCGGCGTTGACTATTTTGCTGAATGTGATGATGGCGAAGTGGATTTTGATAACGGCACGACCCTTTATTCAGTCGGTATGGGTTCACATGCGATCACTGTATCAGGGTACATCATCGACGTTGATGAGCAGCAACCCCTCAACAGCGTTAAAGCCCTGTTCATAACAGACCCCGACAACGACGCACATGACCATAACATGCCAAAAGAAGTTCGCGGTAATGAGCAGGCTTCAAAAGCGGGAAGACCCAACACGATGCAGCTGTTTACGGCTTCTTGCGTTACTTTGGAAGATTCCGATGACGACGGTAATAATAAACAGACATTAAATCTTGATAATTACATGAAAGAAGCCGTTGCATTGATCGCGTCAGTAACTGCTCTTACTCCTGCTCCCTGAGCTTATGTGACAGGCTTCATCATTCGCTTTGAGTATCATCGGAAACGGCTTCGTCAAATAACGAACGCAGTATATCGGCACTTACGGAACCGACTTTATTTATATTTTCCGCATGCTTTATACACCAGGGGAAAATAAAAGAAACATAAACATCTGCAGAAAAGTTCCCTATAAGTCAACATTAATTTAGGGAACTTTCACATTGTCATATATCGCGAAAGTTCCCTATATTTTGTTGCGAATTTTTCAAATTTTATTCTAATTCATTTACAAGGAAATTACAAACCGTTTTTTCCTGTTCTTTTCGTACTTCTTATACATATCATTTCCCTTCTTGACCATCGCTTTTGTCATTTATAGTTTCAATGAGTCCGGTAACCAAATCTTGCAATTGAGCTGCGTTTTTATTCGTGATCACCGGTTTTCCGGTTCTCTTTTCCACCGCCAATCGTGCTTCACCTGCCGCTTCTCCGCCTTCAATCGCAACCATTCGATTTTCCTCAAAGGACTCCGGTTGTTTTTCCCTGGAGATTTCTGTGGTGGTAGCCTCAGCCAACATATTAAGGACCAGCTCCAGCGTTGACATGTTATCCCTGAGGTTTTCCTTTTTTAAACCTTTATGATTCTTATATTGCCGCGTTGTCATCCCGGACCAGGCTTTCGTAATCTCATCTGTCAGGATTGCATATTCAACACCTTTCCTTACGCCACGCTTTTCCCATTCATCTGTAAGTTCTTTTCTTACCTGAATTGCCTGCAGTCGCTGATTGATCCATTCTCTGGAATAACCTTTCTTAGCGTAGGTTTCAAGAGCCCTCTCGATAGTCAATTCCGGATCTATTACTTCTTCAATCCGCTCGCGCCCAACCTGAGCCAGCCACATTTTAAAGGGTTCGGCTTTCTTTGATGGAATCGACTGGATAATTCGAAGCAGTTGCTCTGTGTTGGCAACATCTGTCATTCTCTTTTTTCCATCCTGCGCTGTCATTTTCAACTGGTGACAATTTGTCACCAGTTGACTTCCCTCTTCTTTTAGTCTCTGTTTCAGTTTGTTCCAATACTTTCTAGCTTTTTCGTAATCAATTTGCTCCGTAAGAGTTCCAACAACATCCACAACCGAAAAATACCATTCTTCCTCATCCTCTACCCATGCTGTCCTTATCGGCCGGTCTTCAAATAACTGAACTTTATCATTTGCCATCTGCATGTTTCCCCCTTATAGATTCTTCATCTTTTATTTGCGCGTTTTCCTCAAGCAGCATAATATACGCCATCATTCTGACCAAATATTCCGGAGGGGCGCTTATTCCCTGTTCCCACTGCTGAAGAGTTCTTACAGGAATTCCAAATTTAGCGGAAAATTTACTTTGCGATAATCCCGTTTTCTTTCGTAACTCCTTTATTTTTTCTGAAATATCCATATCATCGTCTCCAAAAACATCTTTGTACTTTATTAAAGTATAAATCAACTCATATACGTTGTCAACGTATATATTTCTCTCGTTGGGTACAACAATATTTTCCCAAAATAAAACTGCAGGCAACCACAAGGATTACCTGCAATCTATTAACATTATCTGTACCAAATGAACAAGATAACACAAATGTATTATTCCAGCTCTATCGTGCCGGGGGGTTTGCTTGTCAGATCGAACATTACGCGATTGACACCCTTCACTTCGTTTATGATACGGCGCATGCATATCTGCTGGACTTCGAACGGAATATTGCAGCATTCCGCAGTCATGAAATCTGTCGTATTCACTGCGCGCAGAACAACGGCATAATCATATGTCCTGAAGTCTCCCATGACACCGACCGATCGCAGATTTGACAGAGCCGCAAAGTACTGGCCGGGCCGCTCTTCAAGCACTGCCTTATCAAGTTCCTCCCTAAAGATCGCATCCGCTTCCTGGACGATCTTAACCTTCTCTGAAGTAACTTCGCCCACTATCCTGACACCGAGTCCCGGACCCGGGAAAGGCTGTCTGTTAACAAGATGATCGGGCAGTCCGAGCTTTGATCCCGCACGTCTTACCTCATCCTTAAAGAGCATCCTCAGCGGTTCTACTATCTCCTTGAAATCAACGCAGTCCGGGAGCCCACCGACGTTATGGTGCGATTTTATAACAGCGGATTTACCGAGTCCCGATTCGATCACATCCGGGTAGATAGTCCCCTGAACTAGAAAATCAACCGCTCCAATCTTCTTTGCCTGTTCCTCAAACACACGGATGAACTCTTCCCCTATTATCTTACGCTTCTTCTCAGGCTCCTCGACACCCTTGAGCTTATCGTAAAACCTGTCCGCGGCATTGACCCTTATGAAGTTAAGATCATAGTTTCCCAAAGGCCCGAATATTGCTTCGACCTGATCTCCCTCGTCCTTCCTTAAGAGACCGTGATCTACAAAAACGCATGTCAGGTTCTTGCCTATCGCTTTGCTCATAAGGACTGCAGCAACGGATGAATCAACTCCTCCGGAAAGTGCGCAGAGAGCCTTGCCGTCTCCGACCTTTTCCTTTATCAGCCGTATCTGCTCATCCACGAAAGAATCCATCTTCCAGTCGCCTTTGCATCCGCATATCGTATATACAAAATTGGAAATTATCTTCCTGCCCTCGCGTGTATGCGTGACCTCGGGATGAAACTGTGTCGCGTAAAGCCTTCTGTCATCATCCTCCATCGCAGCAACCGGACACACGGGTGAATGTCCCGTAACGGTAAATCCTTCAGGTGCCTTGGCAATATAATCGGTATGACTCATCCAAACATCGGTGTTCTCATCAATACCGTGAAAAAGCCTGCTTGAAGTGTTGATCGTAACTTTAGTCCGCCCGTATTCGGATACGGGTGCGGTCGCAACTTCTCCGTCAAGCATGTATGCCATAAGCTGCGAGCCGTAACATATTCCGAGAACTGGAATTCCAATTTCAAGTATAGCCTTATCATAGTGCGGTGAAGTCTCAAGATAAACGCTGTTCGGTCCACCCGTAAAAATGATACCCTTGGGGGCCATTTCCGTGATCTTATCAAGTGTGATCGTATACGGGTGTACTTCCGCATACACATTACATTCCCTTACGCATCTTGCGATAAGCTGATTGTATTGTCCTCCGAAATCAAGGACGAGTATCATCTCGTTTTTCATATCCACCGCCTTATTTGTTTTAAATGACAACAAGTATTTTAACATAAACGGAACGGTTTCGCTTACATTTCAAATAAGAAATGCGGGGCCATTTCTGACCCCGCGTGAAATCAATTGAAACTGCCGTACCCGCTCCGGCTACCCGATCAAAGATCGGGTCATACAATCCCCTGAGCTTTCATTGCATCTGCAACCTTAAGGAATCCGGCAATGTTCGCGCCTGCAACATAGTCGCCCTCAAGACCATACTTCTTGGAAGCATCATCAAGATTATGGAAGATGTTGATCATGATGTTCTTAAGCTTTGAATCAACCTCTTCGAATGTCCATGACAGTCTCTCTGAGTTCTGGCTCATCTCAAGTGCTGATGTTGCAACACCGCCTGCGTTTGCAGCCTTACCGGGAACAAAGTAAACCTTGTTGTCCTGGAAATACTTAGTTGCTTCAAGTGTGGTAGGCATGTTTGCGCCTTCACATACTGCGATAACACCGTTTGCCACAAGCTTCTTTGCATCTTCAATATCAAGCTCGTTCTGTGTTGCGCAAGGAAGCGCGATATCAACCTTGATCTCCCACTGGTTCGTTCCTTCCTTAGCCTTGTCATGATACTGTGCGCTTGAACGCTTAGCAGCATACTCGGTAAGTCTTGCACGCTTAACTTCCTTAACCTCTTTAAGAAGTTCAACATCGATTCCTTCGGGATCATATATCCAGCCTGTGGAATCCGAACATGTCACAGGCTTGGCACCAAGCTGCTGTGCTTTCTGGATAGCATAGATGGCAACGTTACCCGAACCTGATACGGCACATGTCTTGCCCTTGATGTCAACGCCGTTACACTTAAGCATCTCTTCCGTCATATAAAGAAGTCCGTAACCGGTAGCTTCCGTTCTTGCAAGTGATCCGCCGTATGAAAGTCCCTTACCGGTAAGAACGCCTTCGTAAAGACCTGTAAGTCTCTTGTACTGACCGTACATGAAACCGATCTCTCTTGCACCTGTTCCGATATCACCTGCGGGAACGTCAGTGTCTGCACCAATATACTTGAAAAGCTCTGTCATGAAGCTCTGGCAGAAAGCCATAACCTCACGGTCTGATTTTCCCTTGGGGTCGAAGTCCGAACCACCCTTACCGCCGCCGATGGGAAGACCTGTAAGAGAGTTCTTGAAGATTTGCTCGAATCCGAGGAACTTGATGATACCGAGGTTAACCGAAGGGTGAAGACGGAGACCGCCCTTGTAAGGACCGATCGCTGAATTGAACTGGATACGCATAGCGTTGTTAACCTGAACCTGACCCTTGTCATCAACCCAGGGAACTCTGAAAAGCACCTGACGCTCGGGAGTTGTAAGTCTCTCAAGGAGAGCATCTTTTCTGTACTCCTCCTCGTTTGCTTCGATAACTACACGAAGCGACTCGAGAACTTCCTTAACAGCCTGATGGAACTCCGGCTGTGCGGGATTCTGCGCAACTACTCTTTCGTAAACTTCATCAACATACGACATTTTCTTATCCTCCATATTTGAAAAATATATAACACTTTCATGTAAACCTGTTTACATGAAAAAAGGCGCACGGAGATTCTCCCCGAGCGCCTTTGCTCTATAGCATAATAAAACAACAAAAATCAAAATGCAAGTGTTAATTTATGCTGCCTTCTTTTTGGGCTTAGCCAGAGTCTGGATACCTTCGATCGCAAGCACGACGGCAAGAACGATAAGAAGGATACCGATGATGACCTGTGAATAAGGACCCCAGTCAGCAGGATTATCAGGTGTTGCATTTTTGATGACCGCGATCTGATCCTTTGTGTTGATGATCAGTGAAGCGATCGTTACGCAGAGCATGAAGAACATGGGAATAACAACCATGAACTTATCCTTCGCGATATTGCCAAGCCAAACAGCAACGGCAAGAAGACCGATAGCAGCGAGAAGCTGGTTTGCTGATCCGAACAGTGCCCAGATCTTCTCGTATCCGTTAAGACCGAGAACAATACCGAGGATAACGGTGATGATCGTTGCAACGTAAGGATTGCAGAGGAACTTCTTGTATCCGCTTACGTTCTCAGCTGTCTCGCCCTTATCTGAATCGATCCAGAATTCCTGGAACATGAAACGTGCAAGACGTGTTGCCGTATCAAGTGATGTCAGACAGAATGCGGAATATGTAAGAACAAGAAGGATGTTAAGAACAGTAAATGTTCCCGGGATCGCATCGTCGATCATGTGTGCAAGTCCGCCGCCGAAGATTGCCGTAGCACCCTTAAGGGGTGAGTCGGGATTGGCTGCATTGTAAGAATATGCATATGCAACAGCAACAAGTGTTGCAACAGCAAGTACACACTCAAGAAGCATTCCACCGTAAGCAATGGGCTTTGCATCCTTTTCCTTGTCAAGCTGCTTTGATGTCGTACCTGATGATACGAGTGAATGGAATCCCGAAATAGCTCCGCACGCGATCGTTGTAAAGAGCACGGGGAACACGGGCTTCCAATCAAGTCCCTTTGCTGCATACTCTTCTGCCGTAAGCTGGATAACAGGAAGCGCACCCATTGAAGGATGTGAAACGATAACAGCTACGACTGCGATGGCAAGCATCGCATAAAGAAGGAAGCTTGAAAGGTAATCTCTGGGCTGCAGAAGGATCCATACAGGAGTTACGGATGCGATCGCAATATACAGTCCGACTACCCACATCCATGTCTTCTCTGACAGGTAGATGGGATGCCAGTTAAGACCGATGATGATGATAAGTACGATACCAACGATACCTACAAGTGTTGCCGTAAGCATTGATACGTTTCTGCGGTATACCGCAAAGCCGAATACGATAGCGATGACAATGAACAGAAGCGATACCATTGCAACCTGTGCATTCGTTGCGGAAGCAGCAACATCAAGAACACCGCTCTCATCGAATGTTGCACCGAATGTCTTGGCAACGATAGAAGCAAAAGCGGCAACAACAAGTATAAGTGTAAGGTAAGCAAAGATGATGAAAAGCTTCTTTGCTCTTCTCGACATGTTAGCCGAGATGATCTCACCGATCGACTTGCCGCCATGACGGATAGATGCGAAAAGTGCACCCATATCATGAACACCACCGAAGAAGATTCCGCCGATAACTATCCAGAGGCAGCAGGCAAGCCATCCGAATCCGGCAGCTGCAGCAGATATAGGTCCGGTAATAGGGCCTGCACCCGCTATTGATGAGAAATGGTGACCCATAAGGACCGGAGCCTTTGCGGCAACATAGTCAACACCATCCTCCATTGTGTGAGCAGGAGTCTCCTCACTGTTCTCACCGATACCCCACTTCTTGCAGAGCCATCTTCCGTAGAAAACGTACCCGCATAAAAGTGCGGCAACACAGATGATCAGAAGTAATAAACCATTCATGTTGTAATGTCTCCTCTCTCCCTAATCAAAAGATTTTAGTTTCAACATGCCGTCTGTAGTGGTCGACATGCTTTTTCAAAAATTTCGCCGTCTCGCGGGCGTGCCTGTTATGAGTGATCACACCGTCCTCAAGACACAGGGCAGATGTATGCATCTCCATCCATCCCTTGAGCGAAAATTGAAAACTTTTGTATATCTTGCACTTCTTAATTATCTTAAGTGCATCGGGATCGGCACTGTCGCAGAAGACCGCCATGACAAGTCTGGTGCACATATGCTGATGGTTAAAATCAACGTGATCGAGCTTTATCTTCGGAAAGCCGTCGTTATAGGCTTCATCGATGTACCTTTGAGCAAGTTCGGCTGTCAGATGCTTCGTCCTGTAAAAATAAACGTATTCGTCATCATCCGCCGACCACATCTGGAACTTCTTTGATATGACATGCTGCCCGTGTGTAACATGCATGTGCGCCGTAGCGATAAGATCGCCCCCGTCGTCCTTCGTTTCAATATTGTAGTTGGTCCTGTAACCGTCCAGTATCTGATTGAAGATCAGGTCGAAATCTATCATAGGTGATAAAATGCATGTAATATTGTATATTACATCATCTGTTTTACAAAATCTTGGGGTAAAAATCGTATTATCTACTACATAATAGAACGTAACAGATAGATATTCAAGATTTTTTTTATAAAATAAGATATAATAGTCAACATGCAGACATTCACTCATTTCATGAAACAGATACTGTCATGGATCGCGGCCGTTGTCATAGCGGCCGCAATATGCGATATTCTCTGCTTTTTCTTCTATGATCCCCTTCAGGATCTGCCGCGCTCTGCCGGCTCGACGACGGGATTCCTTCTTCCCGAAAGCCGCGGTGTATACGGCCTTGAAGGCTACTGCGTTGCAAAAACGGACTCTTTCGGATACGTTAACCGTGATCTTCCCCGGGCAGACGAATATTATGTTGTTGCCGGTGCATCTCATACAGAAGGACTTTTTATAGATGCCTCCGAAAGATACAGCGATCTGCTGAACGATTCGCTCTACGATGACGGCAGGCTTCATGTCATAAACATCGGAAAAAGCGGAAACTATTTTTCAGTAGTACTCCAGCACCTTGACGGGATACTCGGGGAATTTCCCGATGCAAAGGGCATCATAATAGAAACGGATTCGCTCTGCTATGATACAAAGGCTCTGTACGATTCCATGGCGCAGGCCGGATACGATCCGGAAGAGACTGCCGCTTCTATCGTTTCGAGCATGTCTTCCCGACAGAAGCTTACAATAAAGCTGAAGCAGTCACTTCCGCTGATTCGTCTTCTGCATAAACAGTACTTTACGTTTCTAGAATCACGACAGGATCCATCCGGATCCGACATACTCGATCCCGAATTCTGGAGATCGGAATACGAAGGCGAGTTTGAGACGGCACTTGACGACCTGATGAAGTTCATCAGAAGTAAAACTGACAAGCAGGTCATAATACTGTACCATCCTGCCGTAAGGCTTGAAGAAAACGGCAGCATGACCGCCCTTACAAACAATGCCGAGCCCTATTATGAACGGGTATGCAAAAACAACGGTATTGATTTTATCGACATGACCGGCAGGTTCATGCAGGCATACAATGAGGAGCACATCATTCCATACGGATTTATGAACACGACACCCGGAGACGGACATATTAACAGATACGCCCATAAGATGATGGCTGAAGAACTCGAAAAGGTGATCAGATGAACAGCAGCTCAACTTCAAAAAAGATCACAAATATTATACTGCTTCTTATTTGCTACGCATTTTACGGATTCTTTGATCTTCGTGCACTTGTGATGCTCGCAGCGCTCTCACTTTTTACCTATGCGGGCGGCAGTATGATAATCTCAAGCCTCAAGGCAGATGATGACAAACGTGCGGGAATGTATGCCGCGCTCTGTATCGCTGCGCAGATCGGGATGCTTTCATACTTCAAATACGCTGCATCCGTACCGCTCCCGGTCGGAATGTCTTTTTACATGCTCATGGCGATAAGCTTTCTTGCAGACTGCAGAAAGGGAAAGTTTCCAGAGCTTCCGTCAATTACCGAGGTTCTGATCTTTATCAGTTTCTTTCCGACTATCCTGTCAGGGCCGATACTGAAGGCACATGATTTTATCCCACAGATAAACGACCGGAAACGCCTCACAAAGGAGCGTCTCACAAAAGGTGTATGGCTCGTAGTGATCGGACTTTTCATGAAGCTGTGTCTGGCAGACAGGCTTGCCGTATCGGTCGATAAAGTATACGCCACTCCCCTTGTGTACAGCGGGCTTACGTTGTTCATGACGTCGGTCGGATACTCGCTCCAGCTTCTGTTTGATTTTGCCGGATACTCGAACATGGCGATCGGAGTTGCAACGCTTCTCGGCTTTGACATACCGGTAAACTTCAACCTTCCGTACATGGCAACAAACCCGTCGGAGTTCTGGAGCAGATGGCACATCAGCCTGTCATCATGGCTCAAGGAATACGTCTATATACCGCTTGGCGGAAACAGGAAAGGCACTGCAAGAACATATATCAATATCCTTCTCGTTATGATCATAAGCGGTCTGTGGCACGGATCGACCGTCAACTTCCTTATCTGGGGAGTTCTTCACGGTGTGGGCCAGATGATCCACCGCGCCGTTTGCGGAAACAGAAAAGATGCGCACGGCAACACCGCCATACGCATCCTTTCAATGACAGCCAATTTCCTGTTCGTAAACTTTCTGTGGATCCCGTTTCGTGCAAGGGATCTGTCCGACACGTGGACGATAGTCTCAAGAATACTGACACTTTCATCCGGAGCCTCATACTTTTACGTTTACACGTTCATATTCGGCATCACGCTGATCGTTGTACAGTTTATCGGATCAAAGTACTTTGGCGGAAACGATCCGATACGACCACTTCCCTTTGATAAACTGTACTCCAAAGTCATCTTCTGCACTCTTCTGATCGCGACCGCAATGTTCGCATACTTCGGAAGCGGTGCATTCATCTACTCACAGTTTTAAGATCACTTTCCTTCGTATACGATCGCCGAATCGACATCGTATCCTTTAAGTCTGTCTCTTCCGTTAAGTCCTGCAAGTTCCATCAGAAATACTATCTTGACGACTTCGCCTTTAAGCTCTTTTACAAGCCTTGCTATCGCTTCCACGGTTCCTCCTGTCGCGATAAGGTCATCTATGATGACGACCTTCTGTCCGGGCTTTACAGAATCTTTGTGAATCTCGATCCTGGCCGTCCCGTACTCAAGCTCGTATTCCGTTGATATCGTCTCGCACGGAAGCTTTCCGGGCTTTCTGGCGGGGATGAACGGCTTGTTGAACAGATATGACAGCACGGCACCGAATATGAATCCGCGTGCTTCAGCACCGACTATGACGTCAAAATCAACTCCTTCGAGCATTTTCCTGTAGGCATCAACAGCCATTTGAAAACCGTCGGCATCCTGCAGGACAGTTGTGACATCCCTGAACATTATCCCCTTCTCGGGAAAATCAGGTATGCATCTTACATAATCTTCAAGTTTCTTCATCTTATTCTCCGGATCCTATCAGTAGTTTTCGGCATGAACCTCGAAATAACTCTGAGGATGTGCACATACAGGGCATACATCGGGAGCCTCTGTTCCGACTACGATATGTCCGCAGTTTCTGCACTCCCAGACCTTGACCTCACTCTTCTTGAAAACTTCCTGAGCCTCCACATTGTGAAGAAGCGCACGGTATCTTTCCTCATGCTTCTTTTCGATGGCCGCAACACCCCTGAACTTTTCGGCAAGTTCGGGGAAGCCTTCCTCTTCGGCTGTCTTTGCGAAGCCTTCATACATATCGGTCCACTCAAAGTTTTCTCCGTCAGCGGCAGCACCGAGATTTTCCGCTGTAGAGCCTATACCGTTAAGTTCCTTGAACCACATTTTGGCATGCTCTTTCTCATTGTCAGCGGTCTTAAGGAAAAGCGCAGCTATCTGCTCAAAGCCTTCCTTCTTAGCCTTGGATGCAAAATAAGTATATTTGTTCCTTGCCTGGGACTCGCCTGCAAAAGCGGCCTCAAGATTCTTTTCTGTCTGCGTTCCCGCGTATTTGTTAGCCATATGTTTCCTCCTTGTTTATCAGCTCTTCCACAGTCCGTGGAGGTTGCAGTATGCATATGCTGCAACGACATCATCACCTTCGCAGAGCGCAAAGCTGACCTCGGGCTTATCACCCGGCTTAAGTGATTTTCTCTGATTGCCCTGCTTCGTCTGGAGAGCGACCCATTCGATGTAGTGCTCGTCAAGCATCGGATGCTCTGCAGCGCCCACTTTGACGGTTACCGTTGATCCGTTCACAGCCACAACAGGTACGTGCTTTTCAAGTGATGCATCAACCGTTCCGGGCACGATCTCCGTCATTGCCTGTCCGCAGCACATGATTGGAACACCGGTACCCTTAACGACCGCAACGATCTGTCCGCAATGCTCACAGCGATAAAACTTCATTTCCATTGTAAATCCCTCCTTTGAAAATCTGATCCGTTTGTTATTTTTTCTGCTCTTCCGAGCCGATCTCTTCAATATCGTAAGGAACCGACTGGTAGACGTAATAATTCAGCCAGTTTGTGTACAGGAGCTGTCCCGTCGAGCGCCAGTTGACTATCGGAGCTTTCGCGGGGTCATCATCCGGGAAATAGTTTGCCGGGATATCCGGGTTAAGGCCTTTTCCCAGATCCCTGTTATACTCGTTTGCAAGAGTATCCGCATCATACTCCGCATGACAGGTGACAAAAAACTTTCTCGAGTCCTCGGTCTTTACTATCGTCACTCCCGCCTCATCGGAATCAGCCATAAGTTCAAGACCGGGAACCGACAGGATCTGCTCACGTGTAACGTATATCTCCCTTGACTGGGGAGCATGGAAAACGTCGTCAAATCCTCTGAAAAGCGGTGATGTAGGCTTTAACACTTTATGCTCAAATATTCCGGAAAGCTTGCGATCATAAAACTTATGCTTAATCCCGTAGAAATAATACAGGCCTGCAAACGCTCCCCAGCACAGGTAATATGTGCAGTGGACGTGCTTTTCCGACCATTTCATTATCTGGCAGAGCTCATCCCAGTATGCCACGTCCTCGTAATCGATATGCTCAAGCGGCGCACCGGTTATTATCATGCCGTCAAACTTCCTGTCCTTTACCTTGTCAAACGTCGTATAAAAGCTGTCCAGGTGCGTAACATCAACATGCGTCGGTGTATAGCTTGCAGTCTGAAGGAGTTCGATATTGACCTGAAGCGGGGAATTGGAAAGCTTACGCAGAAGCTGTGTCTCGGTGACCTCCTTTGTCGGCATCAGGTTCAGTATCAGAACATTAAGCGGACGGATATCCTGGTGCATCGCCCTGTACTCCGTCATTACAAATATGTTCTCATTTTCAAGTATTGCCTGTGCAGGCAGTGAATCCTGGATTTTGATCGGCATCCGTTCTACTCCTTGTCACGCTTCAAGATACTGTTTAATAAAATCATCCTCGGAGATTATCGGAACATTAAGCTCCTTTGCCTTTTTGTTCTTGGACGAAGATGACGTAACGTCGTTGTTGATAAGACAGGTCGTGTTGCCGCTCACGCTTCCCGCGACCTTTCCGCCCATCTGTTCTATTATATCCTTAAGTTCATTGCGGCTTGCATAATTGTTGAGTGATCCGGTTATGACAAACGTCTTCCCGGAAAGCTTTGCGGCATCCGCCGAAACTTCCGGCTTTTCAATATCAAGCTGTGCAATGAGATCATCGACGATCCTTATATTGTTCTCATCCGCAAAGAATTCCGTGATGCTTGTCGCAATTACCTCACCGACACCTTCGATCGCGGACAGTTCCTCTGCCGTGGCATTTCTGATCCGCGACAGATCATGGTCAAAATACCTGCACAGAACTTTCGCATTCGACAGCCCGACATTCGGTATACCAAGGCTGTATATCACTCTTACAAGCGTCGTATGTCGGCTCTTTTCAATGCTGTCATGAAGGTTGACATACGATCTGTCCCCGAAGCCTTCCATCTGGCAGATGTCTTCCCTGAAGCGGTCGAGCCTGTATATATCGGCATATTCACGTATCATGCCCTTTGCGATGAACTTTTCAAGTGTTGCCTCGCTCATTCCGTCGATCTGCATCGCATCACGTGATACAAACAGTGTGAAGCTCTTGATCTTCTTCGCGCTGCAGTCCTTGTTCGTACAGACGAGCGTTGCGGTCCCGTTATCGTTCATGACACTCGTTTTCATGCCGCATGCGGGACATGTATCCGGTATCTCAAGATCTCCGCTCTTTGTCAGGTTATCGGCGATCTGCGGGATGATCATGTTTGCCTTGTAGACGGTGATCGTATCTCCTATCCCGAGCTTAAGCGACTCTATTATGCTTAAGTTATGAACGCTTGCGCGCGAAACGGTCGTGCCCTCAAGCTCAACGGGATCAAATATCGCGACCGGATTGATAAGACCAGTTCTTGACGGGCTCCATTCTATCTCGCGAAGTATCGTCTCCTTTATCTCATCTGCCCACTTGAACGCTATGGAATCTCTCGGGAACTTCGCCGTCCTGCCAAGCGATGCTGAATATGCCAGATCCTGAAGCGTCAGAACGAGACCGTCCGAAGGTATATCGTTACTCTCTATCGCTTTTGCAAAGTACTCGATACGCTCAAGTATATTGTCCGGTGTGACCTTATGATACTCAACTACCGCAAATCCCTGCTCTTTCAGAAACTCAAACTGTTCGGATCTTCTGTCGTGAAAGTCAACACCGTCTGCAGTAACAAGATTGAATGCAAAAAACCTGACATGACGGCTTGCCGTCACGGCACTTGAAAGCTGTCTGACGGAACCTGAGCAGAGATTCCTGGGATTTTTGTAACGGCTCTCGGCCTCAGGTATCGATTCGTTGATCTTTTCGAAATCGCTGTAGCCGATGACCGCTTCACCACGCAGGACAAGATGTCCCTTATACGGGATCGATGCAGGCAGATTAACGAAAGTTCTCGCGTTCGGCGTTATCACCTCTCCGATCTCGCCGTTACCGCGCGTGACGGCCTTAGTAAGCTGTCCGTCATCATATGTCAGAACTATAGTAAGCCCGTCAAGCTTCCATGACAGAAGGGCTTCATGTCCTGCAAGCCAGTCCCTGAGCGCTTCCCTGTCCTTTGTCTTGTCAAGTGAGAGCATCGGCGAATCATGTCTCTCCTTCGGAAGTTCATCAACGGATTCGTATCCGACGGAGTGTGTAGGGCTGTTTGAAAGCACGATACCTGTCTCTTCTTCAAGAGATACGAGCTCATCATACAGCCTGTCGTATTCGTAGTTGCTCATGACCTCCGTATCCTCGGCATAGTATGCTTTGGATGCGGCATTGAGTATATTCACAAGTTCATGAATCCTGGCGGACTTATCCATAAACTCTCCTTTTCAGTTCGGCAAGTTCATCCTTCTCAAGTTCACGGTATGCACCCAGCTCCATGTTTCCAAGCTGGACATTCTCTATCCTGACGCGCTTTAAAAATCTTACATGATAATCAAACGCACGGCACATTCTCCTAATCTGCCTGTTAAGGCCCTGCGTGAGTGTTATCGTGAACGTGACGTCTGATATCTTTCTGATCGAGCATCTTTTTGTCGTGACATTGAGTTCGGGAAGGAACACCCCTTTTTCCATTGAACTTATAAAATCATCGGTCAGTGGTTTATTGACCCGCACAAGGTACTCTCTCTCGTGTCCGTTCGCGCCGCGCATGAGCATCTGCATGAAATCACCGTCGTTTGACAGAAAGAGAAGTCCCTCCGAATCCTTGTCGAGTCTCCCGCAGTATGTGACCCTGACGGGATAATCGATGTAATCCATTATGTTGTTCTCTTCCCTTTTCTCGGCGGTACACACTATCCCGGCAGGCTTGTAAAACGCAAGATAGACTTTTTTGTCCCTGCCTTCCAGCACCTTTCCGTCAACGGTCACAACATCGCCTTCCCTGACCTTGGATCCATTTTCGGCGACGTTTCCGTTTATAAGTACCTTTCCTGCTTCAACAAGCCTGTCAGCAGCGCGTCTTGAACATACGCCTGCCTCTGCCAGATACTTGTTGATCCTCTCTTCTCCCATAGCTGTCCCATTCTTATACTAAAGCCCCATAAACCGAAGTTTACGGGGCTTTGTCATCCTATCGGCTACCGTATTACTCCACATAGTCAGCCTTGACGTATGCTTCCTCACCTTTGTATTTGATCTTGCACCATCCGCCCGAGAGTTCGATCAGTTCAAACTGTTCTCCTCTGTATGCCGTTGAGATCTTCTCTCCGGTCTCGGATGCGCTCTTTCTGACATTAACGTTTTCTTTAACGGTGATCTTGTCACCGGGCTTGAGATTGGATGCAGCCGATGATGTACTCTCACCTGAAGCACCTTCCGAAGGAGAAGCCTCTTCAACGGGCTCAAGGAATTCACTCTTGATGTATGCTTCCTTGCCGTTGTAATCGATCTTACTCCAGCCGTTCTCCATCTTCTCGTATCTTGTGTAAACGTCACCGGCTTTTGTCTTGCCTATGCTTTCCGAATCGGTACTTGCCGATGCACGGATATTGACGTTCTCACTCGTACACTTGACCTGACTCGCATTTGCCGCTGCCGCTTCAGCCTGTGCAGCTGCTTCAGCCTCGGCTGCCTCTTCCATATCCTTCTGCTGCTTTGCTGCAAGGATCTCCTGTGCGTCCTTGTTGATATCGTCCTTAAGCGCGCTTGCCGCAGCCGACAGTGCCGGATCCGACTCAAGAGCTGAATTGTAATCAAGTTCTACTTTGTTGATAAGTTCAGCAAAATCCTTCTGGGCAACAAGCTCAAGTATATATGCCTCCTGATCCGCCGAAAGATTCTCGGAGTTGATGTAAAGTGCACCGGAATCATTCCTGCACACATAGAGCGAGATAAGCGCGGGAAGCGGTGTTGACTGTCCGTTTATAAGAAGATTGTATGTCGCGAAAAGGAAGTATGAGTTCTCCTCGGGACCCTTCTTCGTATAAACGTTGTAATCGGAATAATTACCGACATATTTCGCCTGTGCTTCATAGAACGCTTTCATGTCATCCGAAAGAGATGAAGACAGAGAAGCCATAGTCTCGGTATCACCCGTGCTCATCGCACCAAGATATGATGATACGAGCGAATTGACATCCGCATATGCATTTTCTTCGTACTTGTCCTTAGGAACCTCAACCGTCGTTTCCAGTTCGGGGATGGTCGAAGCCGTATCCTCCTCACTGCTGTCCTTGTGTGAGCTCCTGCTCCAGACAACGATAAGCACAACGATAAGCGCTATGAATAAACCGCCGATGATAAAGTAGCGGTAATTTCTCGACATATACTCCTTAAATCCTCTTGATGCCATAAATTCAAACCTCTTCCTGTTTCCTGTAGATCTCATAAGATAAAGCCTGCACCCGAGAGGATTCGAACCCCCGACACGCGGCACCGGAAACCGCTGCTCTATCCACTGAGCTACGAGTGCATACCGGATATCTGTGAAAAATGCACACAAATACCCGATTTCACACGTATTTTACTATACCATAGGGTCTTTAAAATATCAATACTTCATCATCCAGCGAGTACAGGTACACATGATCGGAAAGTACGTCATCAGGCCCCACCTGAGTCCTGTTCACCTCCCGTATCATCCCGTCTATATCGCATGAACTGTCCGTATCGGATCTTGCCAGCAGTATGAGTTCATGAACGGAGCTTGGGATCACGTAAAAATCACCCCCGATTATCTTCCCGAACTCGTTAAGCTTATCCTTCATCGTCAGGACACAGGCTCCGTTGACCATTTTACGGTTCGATGCGACATACATCGGAAACTCCTTTTCGGAGCATCCGTCATGACATAGCCCCTTCGTTCCCATCGCATCAAGGACATCTATTATATGCCTGAGCGTAAAATCATCGTGATCATGCGTATTCTTCTTGGCAATATACAGAACTGTTTCGGCATCCTTTCCCCAGAGCTTCAGGTGTTCGTTTCTTACCATTATCACGCCGTTGCCGATCTTTTTGTCATATATCCTTACATAGGCTACTATCGCAAGATCCAGATATTCCTCATACGGCACCTCTTTAAGAAAATCACGGTTCGTCTGTCTGTTTATAAGCTTAATGAACAGTCTGTCCCTGACCGATTCAAAATCCTCAAAGAACGACATATCAAGGCTTACGGCAAGATCGTTCTCATGATAGAGCTTCAGCAGGCTGTCTGCGATATCGCTCACATCCTCGCCGTTTAAATATCTCGTGTAATAGTTATCCATATATATCGTCGGTGACGCATTGTAGCCTTTCCTTGAAAACGTCAGTCCCGACAGTCTGACTCCGTTATTCTTTGCGGTTGTGTGAATACCGGCCTTTACATCGTCAGCCGTCTCATTGATATAGTCACATACGGCATTAATGAACTCCATATAATCCATTTCCTTCTCCTTTTCTTCATGAAATGATCCAAGGTGATCCCGGAAACGGTATGGCAACAAAAAAAGGGCTGCATACGCAGCCCCTTTGAATGAACTAAACTCTTGAAAGGTATTCGCCGGTCCTCGTATCGATCTTGATCTTGTCTCCGAGTTCAACGAAAAGAGGAACGTTGACATTTGCACCCGTCTCAACCGTTGCAGGCTTGGTAGCACCTGTTGCGGTATCACCCTTGAATCCGGGCTCTGTCTCAGTGATCTCAAGCTCCACAAAAAGAGGAGGCTCGATAGCGAACACGTTTCCGTTATGTCCGCACACCTTGACCATCTCGTTCTCTTTAACAAACTTGAGAGCATCACCTACGGTATCACCGTTGAGTGCGATCTGCTCGAAGTTTTCGGTATCCATAAAGTAGAACAGATCTCCGTCACTGTACAGATACTGCATATCTTTTCTATCAATACGTGCCTGAGGGAACTTCTCCGTGGGACGGAAAGATTTCTCTACGACACCGCCGTTTACGATATTCTTTAACTTAGTTCTGACAAAGGCTGCGCCTTTTCCCGGTTTTACGTGCTGGAACTCGATGATCTGAAAGATCTGACCATCGATCTCAACAGTAATCCCGTTTCTGAAATCACCAGCTGAAATCATTCGATATTCCTCCTAGAAATAATTGTCCGTAAAAAGATTCTTACATAGTTTACATTACGAGACTCAATAATTCAACTGTTTTTTCTTCTGTATGATGACATTACTATCCATTCGAGTTTCCTTTTCAGGACTATCTGTATCTCCTCTTTCGGATCGATCGGCCTGACAAGTATGTTCCTGATACCTGACCTTTTGGCACCCCAGACATCAGTAAAGAGCTGGTCTCCGATAAACACCGTCGAGGAAGTATCGGTACCGAGCATCTCCATTGCCGTCCTGTATCCGCGTCTTGAAGGCTTTCCTGCCTTATGAAGATACAAAGCGTTTTTTACACTGCCATCCCTAAAGCTCTTTACCCTGCCCTCTTTGTTGTTCGACAAAAATAGAATTCCGAAACCGATGTTATCAAGCTTCTTCAGCAGTGCCACGGACCGCTCGTCAGGCGGGGCATCATGCATAACAAGCGTATTGTCAATATCGAATATGATCCCCCGTATCCCTTCGGCATAAAGTTTTTCATAATCAATAACATACGCACTTTCAATATACTCGTCAGGGTAAAAATAACCTATGATATCTATTTCGACCATCAACATGGCAACGACCATCATCACACATCCGACGATCATCCTTTGTGTCATGGACTCACCGAGGATCACAAATGATGCGATCGCTCCTACAACAGCCTCCATCCCCATTATTATCGATGCGGGTGCGGGCGGAGCATATTCCTGGCACACTGTCTGAAGCCCATACCCGAATATCGTAGGGAAGATTATAAGGAATGCGAGACTTCCTATCGTGCCTTCGGTAAACATCGAAGAAGTCATTGCTCCCGAAGCAAACGGTGCAGACAGGAGTGAGAAAACACCCGTTACTAAAAACTGCCAGATAACGAGTACTATTGTATCATCGCCTTTGGCATAGCGCGCTATAGTGATTATCTGAAGAGCGTAAATAAGGCCGCTGATGAGCGTAAGGGTATCTCCGAGTCCGATAGTTATCCTCTCGGTAAGTGATATGAGTCCTATCCCCCAGAATCCGATAACGGCAGCAACCAGATATCTTAATCTCGGCCTGACCTTATTGATGACAAAGTGAAGAAAAGGTACGAGTATGACATATATCGTTGTCAGAAAAGCGTTTTTCCCGGCTGTTGTGTATTTACAGCCGTATGTCTGGAAAACTTCAGCGACAAAGAGAAGAAAACCTATCAGCATCCCGTGTATCATCTGGTGCCTGTCGGATGCGATAAGCCGTTTAATGAATATGAGCCCCAAAAGCACACCACCGATCGTGAACCTGATACCGAGCATGTAAAGGGGCGGCATAACGTCAATACTTGTTTTTATAAATACAAAGCTCAGTCCCCAGTTGATCGTGACAAAGATCAGCCCGAGACAGGCGATAAGTTCGTTTTTCCTGCTCTTACTCATGAAAAGAAGTATAAAAAAACCTCCTGCAAATTGCAAGAGGTTTGATATCATACGATTTTGATCATCACTTCTGTATAACGATACCGTCTTCGTCAGCCGAAAGGTTTGTGTCGCCTACAAAGTACTGGTACTGCATGAGCGCCTGATCCTTCTGCATGTCGGATACAGCCTTTTGAAGATCAAGTGATTCAAGATCTGACTGTCTTCCCTTCATCTCAAAGCCACCCGGCTCATTAAGACTTAAGGAAATGTCCTCAAGACTTGCATTGGCTCTCGGACGGATATCGGAAAGACGGAGGTCTATGGTGGACTGTCCGACGGCTTCCTGTTTCTTCTCTTCCTGAGCGGTCTGCTGTTCGTTGATCTTGCGAAGCGCCTGATCGTTACGGACGTTATTGATGTTGCCGTATATGCCGGTCTGGTAGTTGTCGATTCCCTGTATCATATTATTTCCCTCTCCCTCGCACCGGTTGGTTTACATAACCGATACAAGGAAATTATATCACATATTTGTTTGTTTGCAATATTTATATCGACAACCGCGGGAAAAAGTTTATAGCATTTTTAAAATAACTGATCATTTTAAATATCCGGCACTTGATAACAGTTGTTTTGTATACGGATCCTTGGGATCATTGTAGATTTCCTCATCCGTGCCCTGCTCGACTATCCTGCCGTCCTTCATGACGATGACCCGTGAACAGAGCTCATATACGACCTTCAGATCGTGTGAAATGAACAGTATCGCTATGCCAAGTTCCCTGTTAAGCTTTATGAGAAGATTGATGACCTGCTCCTGTACCGTTACATCGAGTGCTGATACAGGTTCGTCGGCTATTATCAGTTTCGGTCCGAGCATCAGGGCAAGTGCGATGCATACCCTCTGTCTCTGACCGCCCGAAAGGGCCTTGGGCCTTCGCTTAAGATACGTTTCATCAAGACCGACAAGGCTAAGCATTGATTTTGCGCGCTCGCGGCGCTCTTTAGCCGTATATCCGCCTTTGATCCTCAGGGGTTCCTCAAGGATCCAGCCTACAGTCCTTGTGGGGTTAAGCGAACCGTACGGATCCTGGAATACCATCTGCGGCATTTCGGAATAATGTATTATCCGGCCGTCGGTGTCATCAAGCATACCGAGTATCGTTTTGCCGAGCGTTGTCTTTCCGCTCCCGCTCTCACCGACAAGACCCATTATCTCGCCATCATACATCGTAAACGATGCATCTTTGACAACGAGCTTCTGCTTCGTACCGGGAACAAAAAAGCCGCTAACCTTTTTATATCTGGCGCTGACATTCTTAACTTCAAGGATCGGCTTTCTGTCCGGATCCTGTGAGGGCTTTGCGATCTTTTTGAATTTGGGTATCGCTTCTATAAGATGCTTCGTATACTCTTCCTTCGGATGATCAAACACCTCGTCAACAAGACCGCTTTCGACGATACGGCCTTTATTCATGACAAGAACACGGCTGCATAGCGACCTTATTACGCTCAGATCATGTGATATGAACAGGATCGCGGTACCCATCTGTCTGTTTATCTTTTTCAGAAGCTCGATTATCTGTGCCTGGATAGTGACATCAAGCGCAGTTGTCGGCTCATCGGCTATAAGAAGCTTCGGGTTGCATATGAGCGCTGCAGCGATCATGACCCTCTGTCTCATCCCGCCCGACAGTTCGTGGGGATATTTTTCATAAATACTCTCCACATCGTCAAGTTCGACATCCCTGAGCATGTCAAGCGCGCGTTTCTTTATCTCTTCATCAGGCAGATCACTGTGTATCCTGAGTGCTTCCTCGACCTGATAACCGATCGTTTTGACCGGATTAAGGCTCGTCATCGGCTCCTGGAAAACTACCGCGATATCATCTCCCTGTATCGAGCGAAGGTGTGAACGCGGTGCCGTCAGCAATTCCTCTCCCTCAAACATGATACTGCCTTTCTTTTTCATGTCCTTACGTGACAGAAGGCCTGCGATGGCGAGTGCGGACATTGATTTTCCGGACCCGGATTCGCCGACGATGCCGACTATCTCACCGGGGGAGACCGTGATGTCAAAATCATACACGACCGTCTCCGGTATTATCGAATCCTCTATTTCGATGTGAAGATCAGTAACTTCAAGCATTTTTCTTTAACCCGTCCCCGAGAAGTGAAAATCCCAGTACTATAAGTGCAATCGTAACACCCGTGATAACGGCATATGAAGGCTCTGAAAACAGGAATGCCTGTGCATCCGAGAGCATCCTTCCGAGCGATGACTGCGGCGGCTGTACACCGATACCGAGAAAGCTCATGCTCGCCTCGGCAAGTACCGCATTGTTAAAACCTATAACCGTAGATGACAGAAGGACCGGAATGGTATTGGGAAGTATATGCACGAACATTATCCTTATGTCCGATGCTCCCATCAGTCTCGCACTCCTTACATAGTCAAGATTCTTGCATCTTTTGAACTCTCCCCTGACGATACGCGCAAAGCTCGGAACAAAGACTATTCCGAGAGATACGATCACTTTCCATGTTCCGCTTCCGAACACGCTTATGAACACAAGTGCCAGCAGAATGCTCGGGAACGCAAGAACAGCATCGTTGAACCTCATCATGATCTCATCGACCGCACCACCGTAATAGCCTGTAAGGGCTCCGACGATGATCCCGAAGGTCACACCTATAAGGACCGTGAAAAAGGCCACTAAAAGCGTTGTCGCGCCTCCTGTGGAGAGCCTTGTAAAGAGATCACGCCCGAAATTGTCGCATCCCATTATGTGATTAATCGAAGGATCGGCAAACTTGGCAGAGGCATCCATCGCATCCGGATCATATGGTGAAAACATGACCCCGAGCACGATAAGAAGCACCATGAATGCTGATATTATCAGTCCTATATACAGTTCCGGATTCTTTTTGAACGAAAAGAGAAACTTCTTCATCATCAGTTCCCCCTCATTCTCGGATCAAGGACCTGATACATGATATCTACCAGGAGATTGATAAATATGACTATCATGGCGATTATCGCGATTATCGCCTGTACGACCGGGTAATCCCTGTTGGATATTGATGATATCAGAAGCCTACCGTATCCGGGGATCGAGAAAACCTGCTCTATCACAAGGCTTCCTGCAACTATATCGGCAAGCGTCATCCCCAGAAACGTGATGACAGGGATGAGGGCATTCTTCAGAACATGCTTATACAGAACATCCATCGTGGAATTTCCCCTGCTGTATGCGGTGCGCACATAGTCAAGCTTCCTTTCGGACAGTATCGAAGTCTTTAAAAGCTTCGTGCTCATGGCTGCCTTCGGAAGCGCTATGGCAACCGCAGGGAAGAACAGATATCCCATAAACCTGATGAAATTGACATCATAGGAAACAAATCCGCCCGGAGTGAACATATGAAGTATCATCCCGAACAGGTATGTGATCAGTATGCCGAGAAAGAACGGCGGAATGGACATAGTAAGCTGTCCGAGAACATCAACGGCCTTTGAAAGCGGTCTGTCCTCGTACTTTGACGTAATAACGCCTATAGGTATGGAAAGTGCAACAACAAGCACAAACGACATGAGCGTAAGTGTAAGTGTTATCGGGAGCTTTGATGCGAGCATGGAACGCACGCTGACACCGTATGATATCGATGTTCCCATATCTCCGAAGAAAAAATCACCCAGCCATGAAAAATAACGTACAAAAAACGGCCTGGTAAGGCCAAGCTCCTCCCGAAGCCGCTCAAGGGATTCGGGAGTAGCATTTATACCAAGCCTGTAAGTTGCCGCATCACCCGGTATCAGTTCAAAAGCAATGAACACAAAAAGGGTGACCAGCAGTACCGTTATAACAAAAGTAGCTATCTTCTTTAGTACAGTTTTCATTTACCGTCTGTTTTCAGCTTAAGCTTTGCAAAATCCTGAACATACATCGGGTAGAACACATAGCCCTCATATTTGTCAGAGAGCGCCACGAATTCAGCCATATCCTGAATATATATGTTTGCTGCATTGGCGGCAAGATTTTTCTGAAGCTCTTTGTACAGTTCAGTCCTTTCATCATCGGAATTGGATGCATATATCTTTTCGTATATCGCATCATAATCCTTATCGGAATAATTGGTAAAGTTGTTCGGTGCATCCGTTATGAAGCGGTCAAGCATGGCACCGGCTGTAAGCGATGAAGCATCAACACCGATCAGTGTTGCTTCGTACTGTCTTCCCGAATAAACGTCCGAAAGCCAGCTGTTCCACTCAACAAGCTTGATTTCAGCATTTACGCCGATCTCCTTGAGCTGCTGTGCTACAACCTGAGCTGCCTCGATATGAGGCTGGTAATTGGACGGAACCGTGATTGAGAATGAAAATCCGTCAGGATATCCTGCCTTTGCAAGAAGCTCCTTAGCCTTTTCGGTATCGGTCGGATATGAATCGGACAGATCGATATAGTACTTTCCGAATGACGGGAACATGCTGCTTCCGACCGGATAGCCCTTACCGTCACTTGTCAGATCAAGTATCTTCTTTACATCGACTGCATATGAGAGCGCACGGCAAACATCCACATTGTCAAAAGGTTTGACAGCGTGGTTAAGATATACAGCCTGTACAAGGTTCATCTGTCCTTCAAGAACATTGAAACTGTCATTCAGCTGCTCCGTCTGTGTCGATGTCAGTCTTGCGAACATATCAACGGATCCTCCGTTTAAGTTCATGACGATCGAATCTGCATTGGGGATTATCTTGAGCGTTATATTCTCAATATTTGCGGGCGTACCCCAGTATGAATCAAACTTCTTCAGGACGATGTTCTCCTGAGGCGAGCGTGAAACATACATATACGGTCCCGTTCCGACAGGATTCGTTGACGGCTTGTCATTGTCCTTCGGAATGATAGACGCGTTCGTGTTGGCGATATATGCCGGAAAATCGATGTCCTTTTCGTTAAGGACTATCTCCACCGTATCATCACCTTTAACGGTAACGGATTTAATGTTTGAAAAAGCCGTTATGAGGGATTCCGATCCCGTCATACCGGCAGCTTTTTCGATACTGTATTTTACATCCTCTGCCGTTACCGTGTTTCCGTTATGGAATTTAACATTATCCCGTATCACAAACGTGTACGTAAGTCCGTCATCAGATACGGAATATTCTTTGGCTACGGCGGGAATAAGATCTCCGTTTTCATCAGGCTTTAAAAGGCCTTCGTAAATGTTGAACAAAATCTCCTTAGTTCCTGCCGCAACTGCTTCGTGTGGGTCAAGACTGTCTTCCAGGTCCTGCGGAATACCAACAACTATCTTGGAAGAAGCATCCGACTTATCACCTGAGCATGCGCCCAGTGCAACAGCCGGGATCAGTGCCACACACAATGCGACTGCAATAATACCTTTTCTTTTCATTGTGCAATCTCCTCTCGATCATGTGATATTTGCATAAAACACTCCGCGCTGCTGCGCGGAGTGTATCAGCCTATTTAATTGTCATGATACTATTTTAAAACTTTCTTAAGCTCATCCATGAAGGTGTTCACATCCTTGAACTCCCTGTATACGGATGCGAATCTGACATATGCGACGGCATCAAGATCCTTGAGCTTACCCATTATGAGCTCACCGATGATGCTGCTCGGTATCTCCTTGTCCTCATATGAGAAGATAGCTGTTTCAACTTCATCAACTATCTGGCTGATACGGCTGGCGGAAACCGGACGCTTATGGCACGCACGCAGGATTCCTGCCTCTATCTTGGATCTGTCGTATGTTTCCCTGTTGTTATCCTTCTTGATGATTATTATCGGGATGGTCTCCACTTTTTCATAAGTGGTAAATCTCTTGTCGCACTCGTCGCATACACGACGGCGTCTGATCGAATTATTATCGTCAGCGGGTCTTGAGTCGATAACCCTTGTGTTTTCATGACCGCAAAATGGACACTTCATAAGTTCTCTCCTGTTCTTTATTTATTATTCTTAAGGAAATCCGGTATCTTTATAGACTTGGCTTCAACTTTGCTCTCAAGCGGAGCCGTGGGTCTTGATATTCCGGATAAAGAACTTACTGTACGCTGTGTCGGCTGCGACGGTGTCGGAATACCCGGTGTTGCGGCCTGTCCCATCTGCTGCATGGGCATCGTTCCGGTCACGCCTGCGCCGGGAACCGCATTGTTCATTACAGGAGCCGCATTCTGTGCGAATCCTGCACCTGCCTGTGCACCATACATGGGCTGAGGCATATTCGGAATCATGCCGTTCATCATGCCGGGCTGCATCTGACCCAGTCCGTTCATGCCGCCCATACCTGCCATGCCGGGACCACCCATTCCCATGCCGGGCATTCCTGCCGCGGGTCTTCTGGCATATTTGGCACCGGGCTGTGCTACAGGCTGAGTCTTGACGGCATTCTCATCAATACCTGTTGCAAATACGGTAACCGTACATGTATCGGTATCTCTGGAGTCATCTCTTGCACCCATTATGAGGTTAACTTCATCACCAGTGATATCTCTTACGTACTCAACAGCATCATATGCGTCATACAATGAGATGTCACCGGAAATATTAACGATAAGATCGCTCGCGCCCTGGATCGTTGTCTCAAGGAGAGGCGAATTAACAGCAAGCTTGACTGCCTCAACAGCCTTATCATCACCGCTTGCCATACCTATTCCGAGATGCGCTACGCCCTTGTCCTGCATTACGGTGCGGACATCGGCAAAGTCGAGGTTGATTAGCGAAGGTACATTGATCAGGTCGGTGATACCTCTCACACCCTGCTGGAGTACTTCGTCCGCTTTCTTGAGCGCATCGGCCATGCTTGTTCTTCTGTCTACTATATCAAGGAGCTTGTCATTGGGGATAACGATAAGTGTATCTACATTCTGTTTGAGCTTTTCAATACCGCCTATGGCATTTTCCATACGCTTTCTTGCTTCAAACCTGAAAGGCTTCGTAACAATACCGACAGTAAGAGCACCCTGCTCTTTTGCTATCTTTGCGATGACAGGCGCAGCACCGGTTCCGGTTCCGCCTCCCATTCCGCATGTGACGAATACCATGTGAGCGCCCTTAATGGCAGTCGCTATGGTTTCGGCCGATTCTTCAGCGGCCTTTTCGCCTATCTCCGGAACCGCTCCGGCTCCGAGACCCTGTGTAAGCTTTTCTCCGATCTGCAGAAGCCTGTGGGAATTACACATCTTAAGTGCCTGGCTGTCCGTATTGACACCCAGGAACTCAACTCCTGCGATATTCTCTTCGACCATGCGGTTAACCGCATTGTTGCCTGCCCCGCCGACCCCAACGACGAGAATTCTTGCTGCAGCTTCTACTTCATTGTTCTTAATCTCCAGCACGTCTGACTCCTCCTTACAATCACTAAACTTTCCCTCATATTATATTTCTTGTGCTTTTGTAATGTCTCAACCACAATTTGTTACGTCAACAATATTACGTAAACCCATACAAACATATAATAAATACATTTATTTGATTTATCAACACTTTTTTGAAAATTTTTCAAAATAATTTATTCTTTTTTCTCGTCCGGCTCTTCTTTTGCATCTTCGCCTTCTTCGGTTACCTCTTCCCCGGGAGTCTCTTCCTTGTCCATGTCAAACGAAAAATTGACTTCTTCCCCGACATAGTTTTCCATGTGAAGAACACCGGAATAGCCTTTAAGCTGCGGCAGGAGCAGATGCATCTCGTTGATCTTCTCGTCAATAAAATCATCCGTGCCGAGTGATACTCTCGCATCTCCGAAATAAAGCGTTATCTTGCCTTCCGAATCAAACGCTATCCTGTCCGTCTCTATCTCGTATTTCCCGAGAAGCTGGGTGACGTTCAGTATCGTCATGAACACGCCGGGATCCTTGACGGGAAGCGGCTCGTGGAGAACAACATGGTCATATGACAGCCCCGTCACGAACGGAATGCCCTCGATCTCCCTGTTGGAGCTTTCCACGACAATACCGTCCTTGTCAAAGTACATGTAATGGCCAAGGTATTCAACATAACCTGCTATCGCCTTCTCGTACACGTTGATCCTGACGGAATTGGAACTTACTATGTCCACATCCATCTTTTCAATGAACGGGATGTTCTCTATGCTTTTATCCCTGCAAAGAACCGAAAGGACGAGCGAATTGTATGAATACCGTCCCGTAAAGACCATATCCTTTATCTCGTCTTCCGTATAATGCGAGTTACCCGTAACAGTAACACTTGTTATCAGATAATTGTACCAAAGCCACGCAATGATCCCGCAGAGTGCCGCCATTATAATAACAACCGTCAGCAATACCCTGAGTATCTTATTGTTCTTAAATACTTTGGGCATACTGATTTTGGGCATCTTGACTTTGAACATCTTATCCCTCCAGACGTATGCTTCTGGAAACGCTCAGTACGAGCCCCATTTCCGCGAGAAGGAACACTATGGATGAACCTCCGTAGCTGATGAACGGAAGCGTTATACCTGTATTGGGAATGGTGTTTGTGACGACTGCGATGTTGAGTATGACCTGAATGGAAATGTGTGCCATTACTCCGACAACGAGAAGTGCACCGAACATATCCTGCGCATTGTTGGCGATTACCATAAATCTCCATATAAGGAGCATAAACAGAAGGATGATCGCAAGCGCCCCAAACAGGCCGAGCTCTTCGCAAATGATCGAGAAAATCATGTCGTTCTGGGCCTCGGGAAGATATCCGAGCTTCTGTATGCTCTCGCCGAGACCCTTGCCGAGGAAGTTACCGCTTCCTATGGCGTAAAGTGCCTGCAGTGTCTGGAAGCCTTTGCTGGAAGCATAGCTTTCCGGATCCATCCAGGCTTTGATCCTGGCAAATCTGTATGAAAGACTTGTCGGAATGACATCGTATTTAACTAGAAGAATGACTATGACAGCAAGGCCGAGAGCTATACCTGCGATTATGAAGTATTCCTTGTACTGCGGTGTTGCAACGAACAGCATCATCAGCACGATCGAGAAAATGATGATCGCGGAACTTAAGTTCTGCGTGATCGTAAGGACGCATACGGCGTGCGGTATCGCGAGCGCTATGACAAAAAGGAATCCTTTCTTTGTTTTGATGGCCTCGGAGAACTTACAGACGACCGATGCGAAGAAAACGATAAGTGCAAGCTTTGCAACTTCGGCAGGCTGCAGCGACATTCCGAGGTTCAGCCATCTCCTTGCACCGCCTGCCTCATATCCGAGCGGTGACAGTACGAGAAGGATCAGTACAAGCGACACGACATATGCGATGAACGCAAACCTCTGTACCACATGGTAATCAAGCACCATGATAAAAAGCATAACGCCTACACCTATGGCCGATGCCACCGCCTGCTTTTTGAAATAAAATGCAGGATCTTCAAACTTGATGTTTGCTTCATATGAGCTTGTGGAATAAAGCATTACAAGCCCGAAGAGCATCAGAAATACAACGATGAACAGCATCGTGTAATCAAAGAAATATTTAGGTTTTTTCTTCTGCGGTTTTGCCTGTTCGCTCATAAGCTCTCCACTATGGCTCTGAATGCATTTCCTCTTTCTTCGTAACCTCTGTACATGCCCCTTTCCTCACAGGCAGGTGATAACAGTACCGCCTCTCCCGGATTGGCGTGGCATGTGCAAATGCTGACAGCCTCCTCAAGATTGTCCGCATAGATATAATCATAAAATCCGTGATTCTGGGCACAGCTGGCCATCTTCTCACGGGTCTGTCCGATGAGAACGAGCTTTCTGACCTTTCCCCCAAATGAATCTATCCATTCACCGTAGTCGGCTCCGTTGTCATATCCGCCTCCGATCAGGTATGTAGGGCAGTCCATCGCCTCTATACCGTTGATGGCCGACCCGATATCGGTTCCCTTCGAATCATTGTAGAATCTGACACCGTTCTTTGTCGCCACATACTCAACGCGATGTGCCACAGGTTCGAATTCCTTGCATGTTGTTATGATATTGTCGGTCGGGATGCCGTATTTATATGCCGCCGCAATGGCCGCAAATGCGTTTTCCAGATTATGGTTTCCGACGATTTTAAGATCGGACGTCCTCATGAGCTCACGCTCTCCCCATCCGTCACGGAGTATTATCCGGTCACGCGACAGGAACAGACCACGCTTCAGTTCGCGTTTTGTCGAGAAGAAAAACGGTCTTGCGCAGTCAGCCTGTGAATCAAGTCTCATACCGAGTGCCCTGGTCCTGTCATCTTCGTAATTCAGTACCACACGGTCTGACGCGGTCTGATTTTCGCAAACGCGTTCAATAAGCCTGACATATTCATCAAACGGCATGTTCATGTCATCGTGCGGCTTGATGTTTATTATGACGGAAACGACCGGATGGAACTCATCGATGACCTCAAGCTGACGATCGCTCATTTTGATAATGGTTGTTGAATCCTTGGTCGTCGAATACACCGAATCGCAGTATGACGCTGAATCCTCGACAATAAACGAGTTCCTCGTCTTGTCCTTTATGATCCTGCCCAGAAGTGCCGTACAGCTCGTCCTGCCTCTTGTTCCGGTCACGGCGACAACTCTTCCGCGGTCGTATGTATACGCAAGTTCAGTCTCGCCGATGACCTTTTTGCCTATCGCCGACAGTTCCAGCATCAGTCTCTCATCCGAAAGCGCATCCTCGGTTACGATGACCTCGCCTGCCTGATCTAGCACGCTTTCCGGGAGTGAATAAACGTATACACCCGCATCCTCCGGACTGTTCAGTTTTGAAATAACATCCGAGGGATCAACGGAGCCGTCCCTGACAAACACATCGCACGTAAGACCTTTCGCGAGCAGAAGGTTTGCGGCACCTGAAACTCCTGTCCCGTTTCCTATAACAAGATTCCTCATTTTGAAACTCTCCCCTTCATATAAAACTCTGTGACTTATCGGATCAGTTGAGATCCGTTACTGTCGGATCCACTGGCGCACCCGTCGACGGATCGAGTAGTACTCCGGTCGTCGGATCTATCGCGTATCCGGTTGCCGGATCGATCTCAACCTTTCTGCCGGTCTCATCTTCCTCATCAAGTTTATTTCCGTTCTCATCAACAAATGTTATAGCGCCTGTATCGCTGCCGGGATTTTCGCCTTCACCGTTTTGCTGGTCAACGATTATCTCGCCGGTAACTTCTTCCTCTTTCTCCTCGCCTGTTGAACCCTTTGAGAACTCCTGCTGTTTCTCTGCAAGTTCCTCGGCTTCCTTTTCGGTCAGCTCTTCTGTCTGGAATATTCCCATGTACGGAAGCACTTCCGTAAGGATATCCTTGCACAGTACTGCAGCGTATTTGGACACCGCCTGGTTTCCCGTGTTCGGCTCATCTATGACGACATAACAGACAAGCTGCGGATCATCCGCAGGCGCAAACGACATAAAAGATACGACGTAATTACCCGTTCCTCTGGGGTATTTCTCGGCCGTACCGGTCTTGCCGCCGATCCTGTAACCGGCAGGTCTTGCTGATTTACCGGTTCCTTTATCGACAACGTTTATGCAAAGTTCCCGGATCTTATCACTCGTTTCCTCGGAGATCGTCTGTTTGAGGATACGCGGCTCGACTGTCTCAACAGTCGCTCCCGCCGAGTCAAGGATCTTTGTAACTACATGCGGTTTGTAGTAATAACCTCCGTTTATAAGGCTGCAGAAACCTGTAGCCATCTGTATCATCGTGACGTTGAATCCCTGTCCGAACGAACTGATCGCAAGGTCGGTAGGTGTCATGGTGTTGACGTCAAACACAAGTGAATTCGTAAGCGCCTCACCTGTCAGGTCAATGTTTGTCTTGAGTCCGAAATTGAACAGCTGGTTGTATTTCATGAAGACCGTCTTTCCTATCGTGGCACCTATCTTCATGAAAGCAATGTTACAGGACTGTTCGAGCGCGCCGGAGAAATCAAGTGTACCGTGTCCGAGTCGGTTACTGCAGTGGATCTCATGATCACCGACGGTCAGAACACCGTTGCACACATATGATTCATCTCCCTTAAGTATGCCTTCCTCCAGTCCGGTCGCCATTGTAAAGGGCTTCATCGTGGAACCCGGCTCATATGTTGAGTTGATACAGAAGTTCTTCCACAGGGCGTTGAGCGCCTCCATCTTGGCATCCTCATATGCCTTCTCGTAAGCCTCGGCATACGTCATGCCCGAATACGGATCGGATGCATCCGGAGCATTACCCTCGCCTTCTTCTTTATCGCCTCCGACGTTGATGTCTATGTTGGCTTCGCCTGTATCTTCCTTCTGATCATTCTCTTTCTTCTGTTCATTCTCCTCCTTTGGCTCTGCATTCAGGATCCCCGTGCTGTTCTCTTGTGCCGCAGCCCCTTCCTCAGCCGGCTTCTCCTGCTGCGTCATGTTCCTGACGGCTTCGGCAAGTTCGGCATCGTTCATGTTCTCGATATCAAGATTGTTATCAAGGATCCCGTTCATTACACCGAACTTTTCGGGATCGAGCTCAACCTCGATCTCAAGTCCGTCCGTGTTACGCGGATCGTTAAGATTGAAGGTCGGATAACTTGCCATCGCAAGGACTTCACCGTTATTCGGGTTCATGATAATGACACCGGTGTTAGTGGACCCTGCGCCTTCTCTTGCCTCGTTCCTGTGCTGCTCGTTGAACGCGAGTATGTTCTTCTCAACGATACTCTGGATGTTCACATCGATGCTCGTAACAAGCGTCTTACCGTCCTGTGCAGGCTTCAGCGTTCTCTCAAGATTCTCGTCATCGTTAAGATATCCGTATTCCCTGCCGTTTGTTCCGACAAGGATATCATCGTAGAATTCCTCGAGTCCGTATGCGCCTTCGTTCTCGCCCTGGACAAACCCGATAACATCGCACGCCAGCGAATTGTACGGATACTGCCTCTGATATGTGTCCTCAAGCCAAACGCCCTTAAAATCAGGATACATATTAGGGTTGTTGACCATGTTCATGATCTCACTGACGGCTTCGTAACTCTGCTTCTTTGCTATAACCCTGTACTGGCTGTCCGGATTGGACAGGATGTACGAGCGCAGTTCATCCTTCGTGTAATTAAACTCTACGGGAGTTGAAAACAGTGACGTGATCGTGCTCTCTATGAATGAGCCTTCATCTTTATTAAGAGTCTTGGAATCTATGCAGACGTTGTAAACCTTCTGGCTGACGGCCATCTTTGTGTTATTCCTGTCAACGATGTCTCCGCGTTTTGCAGGGATCGTGACGGAGTCATAGGCCTGTTGTGACAGCACTCTCTTCTTGTACTTCTCGCCGTCATTACGGTTGATGATGAAGAGCCTTATCACTAAAAAACCAAAAGCCACCAGTATCATTACAAACAATACTGCCAGCTTTATTGACATCTTCTGTGTAAATCTGTTTGATCCGTTTTGCTGTTGATTCCGCTTAGCCAAAATATAACCGATCCTTTATGCTATCCGGAAATCACCCAGTTTATTCAAGCGAAACGAACTGCCTCACATAATCTGTTCCTTCGCTGTTGTATACCACGATCTGCTCATCCGAAGCATACGTCATGCCGAGTTCTTCCATGGCGCGTTTCTTGATGTTCTCCAATCCTATCGCGCCTTTGATCCTGCTCTCGTAGTCGTCGTTCTCGGCCCTAAGTGCCTGGAGTTCGATCTCCTTAGCCGAGATCGTGTTAACATATGTTGTCAGTGAAGACTGAAGACGAATGTACTGAACGCATACGATACCTGTCAGCACCATCGCAAGTGTCATGAAAATCATGAACCCGGGGTTCATGCCCGTATCCCTGTCGATGTTCTTCCGGGACTTGGTCGTCAGCTTCCTGGGTGATCTTACTTCCTTTTCAATTGGACGAAGGGCTCTTGCTGTATTGCCATACACATATCTGTTTCTTCCAGCAGCCACTAAAACACCTTCCTTCCGAGTATACTATATCTTGTGTCTAATATCAAAGACTTTTACAAAATATTCCGCTTTTTTATTTTTTCTCGAAGATCCGAAGCTTTGCGCTCTTGGATCTCGGATTCTCTTCGATCTCCTCCTGCGTCGGCAGAATGGGCTTTTTCGTAATGACTGTTCCCTTTGAGACCTTTCCGCACGCACATACCGGAAAATCAGGCGGACATGTGCACGGATCCTGTGCATTCTTAAATATGTTCTTTACTATCCTGTCCTCAAGGGAATGGAATGTGATGACTGCGACCCTGCCGCCCGGTAGAAGACGGTCTATCATCGTATCCAGTGTTTCCTCAAGTACTTTCAGTTCGTTGTTGAGTTCAATGCGCAGCGCCTGAAATGTCTGTTTGGCCGGATGCCCTGCTGTCCTTAAATACTTTGCGGGTACCGATGCCTTTATGATCTCGACAAGCTCTCCTGTTGTCTTAATTGGGCCGCCTTCCCTGGCGGCTGTAATGTGAGCGGCGATCGATGCGGCATACTTCTCTTCCCCGTACATGCGGATGACTCTTGCAAGATCATCTCTTGAGTATCCGTTCACTATGTCTGCCGCAGTCCTTGCGCTCCTTGTATCCATCCTCATGTCAAGGGGCGCATCGCTTTTATAAGAAAATCCCCTCTCGGGCGTATCCAGTTGATATGAAGATACTCCCAGGTCGAGCAGAATGCCGTCAACGGCCGTGATGTTAAGGTCTGACAGAACCTGCCCTATGTTGCAGTAGTTGTTACGCACTATCGTAACGTTTGTAAAACCTTCAAGACGTTTGCCGGCGGCTGCAACTGCCGCCCCGTCCTGATCTATCCCGATCAATCTCCCCTGATCGTTTAACCTTTGAAGAATGTGATATGAATGCCCGCCGCCTCCTAACGTGCCGTCCACGTAGGTCCCTTCAGGCCTGATGCGGAGCCCTTCGATCACTTCTTCGAGCATTACGGATCTGTGTTTAAATTCCAAGGTCCTTCCTCCCGGTATTTAAATATCAAGTCCCAGATCCGCCAGTCTTTCGGCGATGTCATCGATGTCGTCAATATCCGACTCGCTGTCCCATCTGTTCTTATCCCAGACTTCGATCTTATCGATCACGCCGGCCAGTACAACATCTTTTTCAAGTCCCGCATGTTCCCTCAATGCGGACGGAACAAGTATCCTGCCCTGTTTGTCGACTTCAACCGTATTGGCCTGTGCAACAAACTTACGGACGATCTCTCTCTTGTCCCTTTTGTTCGGCAGAAGCTGCAGTTTTCCCAAAAAGGTTTCCCACGCCTCATTGGTGTAGATGTTCAGGCAACCATCGTTTCCGTTTGTTATCACGAATGCTTCCCCAAGCTCTTCGCGGAACTTTGCCGGAACTATCAGACGCCCCTTAGCATCGATTGTGTGGTTGTATTCCCCCATGAACATAAAGGTTATCTCTACTTTCTACCACTTTCTACCACTTTGCACCACCTATGTGCAAATAATAACCCCCACAGTAAAAAAATGCAACCCCATATTTTAAAAAAAGTGCCGTGAATATGCCGAATTTTCAATAAGTGGGGAGAAGTGGGGGATCGTTACAGCACAATATATAGTGTTGGGCGCAAAAAAAGAGCGTCAAAACTTCTAAATATTGTTTTGACACTCTTTCCCATGATTTTTAATAATATTTTTTTATTTTAGTTGGTTACCGGTCATACGTTGAACCTGAACAGTATAACGTCTCCGTCCTTTACGACGTAATCCTTTCCTTCCATCCCGACAAGGCCTTTTTCCCTTGCCGCCGCCAGAGATCCGCATTCAAGCAGGTTTTTGTAATTAACAACCTCCGCCTTGATGAATCCTCTTTCAAAATCGGTATGGATCTTTCCGGCAGCCTGCGGAGCCTTTGTACCTATCTTTATCGTCCAGGCCCTGCACTCGTCCTCGCCCGCGGTAAGAAAGCTCATTAGATTGAGTATCCGATAGCTTGCCGCGATCAGTTTATCAAGTCCCGATTCTTTGAGCCCGAGGTCTTCAAGGAACATCGCCTTCTCATCATCGTCCAGTTCCGCGATCTCCTGCTCTATCTGTGCGCAGATCACGAACACTTCCGAATTGTTTGCCTTTGCAAATTCCCTTACCTTTTTGACATGTTCGTTTGATGCGCCGTCATCGGCAAGATCATCTTCTGAAACATTTGCCGCAAAGATAACAGGCTTTGCCGTCAGAAGATTATATGAAGAAAGCCATGCTTCCTCATCCTCATCGCTGCAGGAAAATCCGATCGCAAGATTTCCGTCCTCAAGATGCTTTATAACCTTCTTTAAGAATTCAACTTCCTTTGCGATCTTTTTATCATTGTTCGCTGCCCTGCCCTGCTTGGCGATACGCCTTTCCAGAACTTCGATATCAGCAAAGATGAGTTCCAAATTTATCGTCTCTATATCCCTTACCGGATCGACCGATCCGTCAACGTGAACGACATTCGTATCCTCAAAGCACCTTACGACGTGAACGATCGCATCCACTTCCCTGATGTTTGCAAGGAACTGGTTTCCAAGACCTTCACCCTTTGAAGCTCCCTTTACAAGACCCGCGATATCGACAAACTCGATCGTAGCAGGAGTGACCTTCTTCGTATTGTAAAGATCTCCGAGAAGCTTTATCCTCTCATCCGGCACCGCAACGACACCGACATTCGGGTCGATCGTGCAGAACGGATAGTTTGCCGATTCAGCTCCCGCCTTCGTGAGCGAGTTAAACAGTGTTGATTTGCCTACGTTTGGCAGGCCAACGATCCCTAGTTTCATAATATATTGATCTCCTTTGAATTATCTTTATTAATATCTCTATGCTTCTCATCCTCTGTAATCACGAACATACAGATTCATGGTAATGCCGATGTTGAAATGACACGAAATTTTCTGAAAGGTCCGGGGCTTTCATCCCGCCTCCGATGCGATTAGGGCTCCTTTCCCGACTGTAAGAGGCCCCAAATCAGCACGCTACATTCTACACCAACCGGGGCTCAATTGCAATGTTATTTCATTTTTTTGATAGCCGACAAACCGCGGAATCATCACGTTTGTCGGAGATGCGCTATATCTCAATGTTGTCAGAAATGAACTTCTCAAATTCCTTTCTCTTAACAAGTTTTTTCTTACCCACATATAAGACAAGTGTGTCGCGACCGTGAAGAAATCATGTCCGGCCAACGAACGTCATTATGTATGGCAAGATGTGAGTGCTGATCTGACTATTCGCATTAAAAGAGGACCTGCCGTATGGCAAGCCCTCATAAAAACCGATCAGAACCTTACTTACCTCAAATGCCAGATATCCGAATTGTAATCTGCTATCGTCCTGTCCGATGAGAAGTATCCGGCCTTTGCGATGTTGTTGATGCACATCTTCGCCCAGCGGCGTCTGTCCTCATAATCACCGATCATCCGGTCCTTGACGCGGATATAATCCTTAATGTCGAGAAGCGTCATGAACCAATCCTTGACTATCAGCTCATTATGGAGCCTGTTGAGGTTCTCGGCCGTACCCAGTGCCATGATCTCTGGTGAGATGATGAAGTCTACGAGCTTCTTTATCAGCTCATCATTCTCATAAAAGTCACGTGACACATAGGCATGTCTGTCATAGAGTCCAATGACCGTATCAGAGCTCTCGCCGAAGATGTAGATATTGTCATCTCCCACCAGCTCGTGGATCTCCACGTTGGCTCCGTCTTCGGTGCCGAGGGTAACTGCACCGTTGAGCATGAACTTCATGTTTGAGGTTCCGGATGCCTCTTTACTGGCAAGGGAGATCTGCTCGGATATATCAGCCGCAGGTATGATGATCCCTGCCTTCTGAACGTTATAGTTTTCGATCATCACTACGCGCAGGTAAGGTGCCACCTCAGGATCCTTTGCACACAGATCCTGCAGGCAAAGGATCAGATGGATGATATCCTTTGCGATAACATAGGCAGGTGCTGCCTTTGCTCCGAAGATCACGGTGATCGGACGGGTAGGCTTCTTGCCGCTCTTGATCTCAAAGTACTTGTAGATCACATAAAGCGCGTTCATCTGCTGTCTCTTGTACTCGTGGAGACGCTTTACCTGAACATCATAGATCGAGTCAGGGCTTATCTCTGTATTCTGGGTATCCTTAAGATACTTCGCTGCAACTTTCTTATTATTTGTCTTTATTGCAAGCAGCTTATCGAGCACCTCGGTATCATCTGCATACTTTAACAGTTCCTCGAGTCTGTCCGCATCCTTTAAGAAGCCGTCTCCTATCAGACTTCTGATCAGCTCCGTAAGTTCGGGATTGCAGTGCATCAGCCATCTTCTGAAGGTGATACCGTTAGTCTTGTTGTTGAACTTTCCGGGATAGATCTTCGAGAAGTTCTTCAGCTCACTCTTCTTGAGGATGTCGGTGTGCAGCGCAGCCACTCCGTTAACGGAATATGAATAATGAATATCCATATGTGCCATGTGAACACGTCCGTCATCATCGATGATGTATGTGGTCGGATCAGCAAACTCGTGTCTTACACGGTTATCAAGCTCCCTAATGATCGGAAGCAGATGAGGAACAACCTCCTCCATATAGTCCATGGGCCACTTCTCAAGCGCCTCTGCCAGGATTGTGTGATTTGTGTAAGCACATGTCTTTCTGACTTCCGAGATAGCCTCGTCCATCGTGAACCCGCGAAGCTGCAGCAGTCTGATGAGCTCCGGGATGACCATCGAGGGATGTGTATCGTTGATCTGAATCGCGACATACTCATGGAGTCTGTGGATGTCTCCGCCGCGCTCCTCGGTCTCTGCGAGGATCAGCTGAGCCGCATTACTTACCATGAAATACTGCTGATATATCCTAAGTACCTGTCCCGCTCTGTCGCTGTCATCAGGATACAGGAAAAGTGTCAGGTTCTTTTCTATCTCGTTCTTATCAAAGCTTATGGAATCTCCGTTTACCAGATTCTCATCCACGGAATCCAGATCAAACAGATGCAGCTTATTGATGCCCTCCGTCTGATATCCGGGAACGTCTATATCATACATAGCCGAACGCACGGTACAGCGTCTGAAAGGAACCAAGAAGCTCCTGTCTGTACGGTTGAGCCAACATTTATCCGTGATCCAGGGATTCTTTACCTCTTTCTGAAGCCTGTTCTCAAACTTCTGCTCAAACAGACCGTAATGATAGTTGAGTCCCACACCGTCTCCGGGCAGAGCCAGTGTCGCGATCGAATCCAGGAAACATGCCGCAAGTCTTCCGAGTCCGCCGTTTCCGAGTGAAGGCTCGGGTTCGTACTCCTCGATGAGCGACAGATCCTTGTTATGCTTCTTAAGTGCCTCCTTAACCCCGTCATACATGCCGAGATTGATGAGGTTGTTCGATAAAAGCTTTCCGATCAGAAACTCAGCCGAGATATAGTAAACCTTCTTCTTGCCTGAAAGCTTGGGACGATTTGCCATCTCCTGCTTCGTAAGGATCAGCAGTCCCTTTTGGATCTCTTCCTCGGTACACTGAGCGATCCCTCTGCCAAAATTGGCCTTCAGTACTTCCTCTATCCTTTGCTCCATTAATCTCTCCTTTCGTTATCACAATGTGCTCAAATGATACACAAATGTTTTACCTTCCGTACAATCTCGTCAGTTTTTTCATCTCTGCCGAAAGATCCTTGGTCAGCGCGTCCTTGTCCATGCGCCATTTCCAATTCTCCCCTATCGTAGACGGAGTATTGATCCTGGCCTCGTTTGAAAGTCCGAGCCAGTCCTGAATAGGTATTATACACATATCTGCGGACGACGCCAGCGCTGCACGCACCAGCTTTCTGGTGAGAACCGCCTTATTCTTTACATGATAGTCGACATAATCCTGAACCTCGGCAAGCTCAGCTTTTTTGATGCTGTCCAGCCATCCGCGCAGCGTCTCGTTATCATGCGTGCCGGTATATACCACGCAGTTTTTACAATAATTGAAGGGCAGAAAGTCATTCGTCTTATCGGAGGATGAGTTCTCATCCCGTCCGTCAAATGCAAACTCCAGGACCTTCATATTCGGGAAACCTGTGTCTTTGACCAGCTTTCTGACGGAATCCGTCATAAAACCGAGATCCTCTGCAATGATCGGAGTCTCTCCTATCTCTTTTTTGACAGCCTTAAAGAGCGCCAGTCCGGGACCCTTCTTCCATTTGCCCTTCCTGGCATTCTTTGCACCGGCAACGATGCTGTAATACTCGTCAAATCCTCTGAAATGATCTATACGGATGACATCATAGAGCTTCATGCAGTTTTTCATACGCTCTATCCACCAAGCATATCCGGTCTCTTTGTGATACTTCCAGTCATAGAGTGGATTACCCCAGAGTTGTCCGTCTGCCGAAAAAACATCCGGAGGACAGCCAGCAACTGCAACCGGACTTCTGTCCTCATCCATCTGGAAAAGCTCGGGATGCGCCCATACATCTGCACTATCCTCGGCAACATAGATCGGAATGTCACCGATTATCTTGATCCCGGACTTATTGGCATACTTCTTCAGCTTCTCCCACTGACCGAAAAATTCATACTGGATCCACTCATAGAAGAGGACTTCATCGGCATACTTTTGAAAAGCAGCATTGATCGCCACAGGCTTACGAAGTCTGAGCTCATCCTCCCACAGCATAAAAGAAGCTCCGCCGTGTGCGTTCTTTAATGCCATGAACAGAGCATAATCCGGAAGCCACTTTTTATTCTTTTTCACAAATCGCTCCACCTTGGAACGCTTATCATCCGAGATCCTGCCAAAAGCTTTCTTCAGGAGCGGGTAGCGATTCTCATATAATAGTCCGTAGTTTATATATTTATCATCTGCCTTAAGCTTTGCACGATCGCACTCAGCCTTTTTCAGGAGTCCCTCATCTATAAGCTCCTTCAGATCGATAAAATAAGGATTTCCGGCAGCAGTCGAGAACGACTGATACGGCGAATCTCCGTAACTGGTCGGTCCTATCGGCAGCATCTGCCAGTAGCTCTGACCTGACTTTGCCAAAAAGTCCACAAATTTATATGCTTCTTTTGAAAAGCAGCCGATCCCATATGCACCCGGCAGTGAAAACACCGGGAAAAGTACTCCGCTTTTTCTCATCAAATTCTCCTTTTGATCAACCTATTTTCTTGACCGAATCGCGTGTCAAAAGCTCAGTGGGGAATACCGTATCAGCTATACCCTCTTCCTGTGATATGAGCTTTAAGAGGATCCTGACGGATTCCAAAGCCATCTCATGACGCGGCTGGACCATCGTTGTGATCCTGGGATTCATGTAATCTCCAAGCTCTATACCGTCGAATCCGACAACCGAGATATCATCGGGGATCTTCAGTCCCGCATCATATATGGCGCGATACGCACCTATCGCGGTAAGATCCGATATACAGTAAACAGCCGTGAATTCTTTTTTTGACGCGATCAGTTCCTTGGTAACGACATATCCGTTTTCTACGGTGAACTCGTCGATATCCTTCTTCATATGAAAGACCAGATCCTCGTCCACTTCTATGCCGTGTTCCTCCAGCGACTTCCTGTAGCCCAAAAGTCGCCCTCCTGCGACTGCCATATCACCCTCGACACCGGCTATGATAGCAATCTTTTTATGACCCATATCGCAGAGATAATCCACCATACGCTTTGACGCAGCGATATCGTCAATACCTACTGTCGGACAGGGAGCATGAGGCCCCTCGATCGTATGTGAGACCGTGCAAAAGACATAAGGAACATTAACGTTTAACAGAGACTTGCTGTTGGGATTGATCCATCCGCCGAGGAATACGATACCCTTAAGCCTCTTTTCCTTTGAAAGCCGAAGCGCTTCTGCCGGGATGTTCACATCATTGTCAACGGAATGAAGCAAAAAGTCATAACCGTTCTTTTCAAGCTCGTTCTGAAAATCGTCATACATCGATGTGAAGAAGGTGTTCCCAACACCACAGACTATCAATGCTATGGTGTTGGACTCCGTCATCTTGAGATTCCTTGCACTCGTATTGGGAACGTATCTGAACTTCCTTACGGTCTCAAGTATCCTCTCTTTTGTCTTTTCATTGATGCCCGGATCATCATTTATCGCACGCGAAACAGTGGAAACACCCACTCCGCAGATCCTGGCAATGTCTTTTATGGTGATATTTTCGCTCATTCTTATCCCTTAACTGCACCTGCCGCAACGCCCTTGATGATGTACTTCTGGCAGGCAAAATAGAATATGATTACCGGAATGATGGATAACAGGATCAGTGCCATCGTAGCACCGAGGTCAACCGTTCCGTAGCTTCCCTTAAGATACTGGATATGTATCGGTATGGTCCTGTACTCGTTGATATCCAAAACAAGATAAGGGAGCAGATAGTCGTTCCATACCCACATAAGCTCCAGGATGCCGACTGAGATAAGCGTAGGCTTAAGCATGTGGACAACTACCATAAAGTATGTACCGATAGGTCCGCAACCATCGATCGCTGCCGCCTCCTCTATCTCCAGAGGAATGCTCTTTACAAATCCCACAAACATAAAGATCGCCAATCCTGCACCGAAGCCTAGGTATACGATCGGAATCGTAAAGGGCGTGTTGAGCTTGAGCTTGTCCGCTGTCTTTGAAAGCGTGAACATTACCATCTGGAAAGGAACTACCATTGAGAATACGCAAAGGAAATATACGATCTTGCAGATCATATTATCAACTCTTGCGATATACCATGCAGCCATGGATGTAAAGAGAAGGATCAGTCCGACTGAAAGGACGGTGATCACAACGCTGTACAGAACGCTCTTGAAAAAAGGATAGTTTCCGAAGGTCATACCATTTACAAAGTTGGAGAATCCTGCGTTCATCTCACCCGTAGGCAGATCAAAAGTATTTGTCTTAACAAATGTATTTACCTTAAAAGAATTGATCACAACTGCCAGAACCGGGAGCACCCATATGATACATACGAAAGCAAGAACGACTGAGTAGATCGTTTTTCCTATTATATCTTTCTTCATTACTGCTGCACCTCCCTCTTTCTGGTATAAGCAAGCTGTAACAGTCCAAGTCCGGCAACCAGGATGAAGAACAATACCGCCTTTGCCTGAGCCACGCCTGTAGCTGACTTGTTGGAACCGTAGAATGTATTAAAGATATTTAATGCCATCATCTCTGTTGTCTTGATCGCCGATCCGTCGGGCTGGATGATGAAAGGCTGTCCGCCTGTCAGTGCAAGGTTCTGATCGAAAAGCTTGAACCCATTGGTAAGTCCGAGGAATGAGCAGATCGTTATCGAAGGCATGACATTCGGGATCGTGATCCTGAAAAGGATCTGGCTGCGACTTGCTCCGTCTATGCTGGCAGCCTCGATCATATCGTCCGGAACTGCCTGAAGTCCTGCGATATAGATGATCATCATATATCCGACCTGCTGCCAGATCATCAGTATGATCAGTCCCCAGAAGCCGTACTTTGTCTCCAAAAGGATGGATGTACTGTATCTGGAAAGAATACCGTCAAAGATCATCGCCCAGATGTATCCCAAAACGATACCGCCGATAAGGTTCGGCATAAAGAATACCGTTCTGAAAAGATTGCTTCCCTTTATGTTCTGAGTCAGGATGTATGCAACCGTGAAAGCCAGAACATTTATAAGTACAAGACTTACTACCGCAAAAACAGCTGTATAATCAAAGGAATATCTGAAGCTGGCATCCGAAAAGGCTTTGCCGTAGTTCGAAAAGCCGATAAACTCAGCATCCTTTATCAATCGAAATTTACAAAATGAAAGATATATTCCCTGGATGAACGGCCATACAAAGCCGATGATAAATGCTGCTAAAACCGGCCCCATAAATAACAGAAAATGTTTTTTGATTGATTCCTTCGGGGTTTTGGATCGTGTTTTGTTCATACGAAACCTCCTAAAAAGAGAGGCGAGCAATTTGTGTCACCCGCCTCTTTGATAAGTCTAGTATGCAGATCGTGAGGCTTTATCAGTCAGCGTTTGCAAGTCCGTACTGTGTAGCCCAGCCGTCAACGAATGCTGCCCTTACGTGATCCCAGTTAGCATCGCTCTGATCAGCGTTGTACTGGTTAAGTGCTGCAACAAGTGCTGCGCGATAGTCATCTACGTTAGGCTGATAGTTTGTAGCCCAATCCATTACGTAGCAGCCGTCAGCAGTGTACTTAGCTGCATCGTTAAGGAAGCCGTTTGAAGACTCAGCTGCGTTCTTGTAAGGCATGATACCAAGCTGCTCAACCATAGCCTTGCTTGCATCAGGATCAGATACGAGCCATACCATGAAGTCGATGGTAGCCTGCTGATCTGCCTCGGAAGCATTTGCATTAACTGCCCAGCAGTTCTCTGTACCGCAGTTAAGACCAGCCTTCTCCTCGCCTGCGACACCACAGTAGTAAGGGATCATTGTAGCGTTCGGAACATCGCCGGATACTGCTGCATACTCCCAGGAACCGTTTACGAAGAATGCTGCCTTGCCCTCTTTGAACTCTGCCTCAGCGTCATGTCCGCCGTTTGCAAGATCCTTGGGGTCTGTAAGGCTGTTGTTGATGATGAGGTCATAGAGGTTCTTGTAGTTCTCCATGTACTTACCTGTAAGAGATGCGGGGCACTCTTCCCACTTAGCACCTGACTCCTTCTCCTCATAGAAGTACTCAAGGTTAGCAAGGTGTCCTGTGAATCTCCAGGAAGAAGAATCATCCATATCGGAAGATGAGAATGCATCGAAACCAAGAGTATCAGCATTCTTGTGGATATCCTCAGCTACTGTCTTGAGACCTTCAAAGTTCTTGATCTCGTCCATGCTGTGACCAGCCTTCTCGATCAGATCGGGGTTAACGATGATGCCGTAGCACTCATAGCAGTAACCGATAGAAACGAGCTTTCCATTCTCATCATAGAGGTTGTATGCGTCTGTTGAAAGCTCATCAGCGATCTTTGTGCCTGTAAGATCGATAGCGTAATCAGCCCAATCCTTAACGCCTGCTGCGTTACCTACTACGAAAAGTGTAGGAGCCTCAGACTTGTCCATCTCGGACTGAAGTGTCTGACTGTAAGTACCTGAAGCTGCGGTTACGATCTTAACCGGAACGCCTGTGGTCTCTGTGTACTTCTTGCCCAGCTCCTGGATGGTCTCATCAAGCTCGGGCTTGAAGTTGAGCCAGTATACGGAACCCTCTCCGCTTGCTGCTGTCTCTGTAACAGCCTCTGCATCACCTGATGCGTCAGTGCTTCCTGCATCGGTGCCTGTAGCTGCGCTACCGCTACCGCCGCAGCCTGCGAATAATGACATTGTCACTGCCGCACATAACAATACACTAAGTAACTTCTTTTTCATTATCTTCCTCCTTAATCATTTGATTTCATGAAAATATCGGAAACGTTTCCGACGCAGATAGAATATCATGGAAACGTTTCCAATGCAAGCACTTTTCCAGATAATTATTGACAAGAAACGTTTCCGAAACTTTGTAACATTTTCACAAAGCTCCTTTATCAGTTATAAGGTATATGAATATCGTATGGCTCATGGATGGTCTCAGAAGGACGCCCTTACTCTTCCATCTCGCCAATCAAAAAAACTGCCAGATAATTATTTGGCAGTTTTTGTTATACTGAGCCCTGTTGGTAGTTTCATTTTACGCCCTTTTTACGCCCTTTTGTCATGGAACTATATAGACTTTTATGTCGGTTACATGATTCTGGCATTTTTGAGAAGACGCTTACTTTTGACAATAACGATACTGACGCATCCGGCTATAACTGCCGCCGCGCCAAGTGATATCAGCAGTATGGGAAGCCACAGACCGGTCCATGCCCCAACGTCCGTCGGATCATCGGGATTATAGTCAACCGTAACCGTGGAACCTATCTTCATATTATCTCCGCTGTCAATTGACCCTTCATATTCCTGTCCGTCAACGGTGTACTTGATATAATTCCTATATACTCTGCTATCAGTATTATCCTCCGAATCATAACTTCCACTTAAAAGTTCGGAATCTGTAACTGTTGCCTCACACCTTGGATAGTCCTTCCTGTCAACGTAAATAGTACTTGCATAGATACCGATCGCGATCACTATAATTCCGATGGGAATAACAGACCTTGCAAAGACATAATCCCTCATAAAATTAACAAATTTGTTCATCTTATCCATATTCCCCTCTTATCATATATTTCCTTCATGATTTTTCATTTTATCAATTGTTCCAAGTATAGCTCCGTAGGTGCCGCCCCTGTCATCACCGGCTCCGCTTCTGGCGAAGGCCATAAGAGTAACAAACAGCAGGTCAAGATATACCTCTGTCGTCCAAATACGATAAAATCCCCGAATAGGTATCTTGCCTTCCACTTTATGTGCTTCTGTATCTTCCTCATGGGGGAACTGACTTGTCTGCACAGCGCGTGCAATTTCTTCTCCGTCCCGCAAAATGCGATATTCCATTCCTACAAGCGCACCCTCACCCGCTGTGACAGATGACTCGACACTTATGCCGTTTTGCTTCAAATGCTTCCATATATCCACGCCGTCAAATTCAAATGTATCATGAACATCGGCAAGAAGAGTACCCCAGGTGCTCTCAAGCACCTGTCCTACGAGATGTGGAACAGTCTTTCCATGTTCATGGTCTATGAAATCAAATTTATAGTCAACAGCCACACCGAATTTTGTCATTTTTGCCTCATAAAGCACTCTTCTGTTTTCATCTTCAATTCGGTGACCCGCCTTGGGGGTGCCAAGATCGGTAAGGAAATATAGTTCTCTTTCCCCTCCCGCAACATGCGGAGCATAACCTGTATATCCACTTAATTCCTGACGTTCCTTGTTCTCCTGCCTTTCCCTTCTTCCCTTGAAAATAGAGATTAAAACAAATGCCAGAATAAGCGGGCAGACGATCAGCAGATAAATGCCCATCCCGTTTTTGCCATAGGCAAGCTCCGGGTTTGACGGATCGTATAAAACAGTGATCGTATTGCCTACACTATCGGCTTTAACGGAATTATCAAGCTTAACGATATAAGTTTCGCCGTCAACCTCATACTCCACAGTGGGCCGATAGGTTGTATCATCGCCGCTCCCTTCCTCTGTAAGGTCTGTAATCACGGCTGTTGTTTCCGCAAAACCCCGTGTCTGAAAAAAGGTGACATTCACACCAACGCAAAGTCCTATAATTGCCAGTATCCCTGCAATTATTTTAACCATAGACTGATGAAAAATCATATACTAAATTCCTCCGGTTCATTTTATTGTAAAATGATACTCTTTGGGCACGTTGTTCAGGTAATAGGCTTCCGGTACGGATCTGTCCGTATTAAGATCCAAAGTGACTGTATAATCGCCGGGATCCCATGACACTACTTTATCCCCGTCCTGATTGAGATTGATCATATAGGAGTCGCTTACATTACAATAATAAATGGGTTCGTCTGCAACAAACCGGTCCTTTGCAACGACCGAACCGTCATCAGCACGTACAACGCTCCAGTCCACGACAACATCCTTGCCATTCAGGTAATCCTCATCCAATATTACACCGCCCCTGTTGGCAATAAGGAAATTCAGATTGACCGGATCTCCGGATGAGAATTCAGTGACCGGTGCGGTATTCAGTGTGTCTCCGTAAAGATCTGCGATCGGCTCCGACTCACTAGTTGTGAATAAAAGGTCCAGCGTCAGATCCACGCTGTCATATGCGGTTTTTGTACCTTCCGTTTCCGTATTTGCCGCAATGATATCCTCGCTGTAATGCGGAAGTTCCTCCACTTTATAAAGGACCATTACCGTATCATATCCTTCATCTGCATAGCCCTTCATCATCCAATAAGGAGCATCGTTTGCATCTTTCGTGCGTTGCAGATTATAAACCGTAACTGAATTCGGTCGTGCTTCCTTTGCCGCATCCTTCTGTTCTATCGTCGGGTTCTCACCTACACCGTCATCCTCTGAGGGATGGGCGTCATTATCCGGATCCACGATCAAAATCGCTTTCATACTCTCTTCCACATCGGCTACACTCGGATCCGTAATGACTCCGACTACAGAAACAGCGTGATCGGACTCAAGCAGTTCCCCTTCCGATTCAATCTCACCTACGCTCCCTATAAAACACACTGCGTCACTGTCTTGATCACCACAGTGCTTCAAGACTTCGATATTATCGGGTTCCTTGGTCAGGTCATATCCCGTAACCAGATTCGAACTGAAGAAAGATTTCATCAATCCATCCTCCGAACTTAACTGATCAATAAGCATGGCACTGTGCATGCTATTATACGGTGCCATATAAAACTCACCCATAAAGAGAAAATCAACTGCAGCATCCGTATCGGCTCCGTCGTTTGTGATCTTCCGGTTGTAGTACCTGAAAACATCGTCCTCGGAAGAAAAGGTATTCCCTGTGATCGGATTCTGCAGTTTTTCTGCCCATCCGTTTACCCAGAGCGCATCGGCAAGAGCACCCGCCCAGCATTGCTCGGAATCATTATCCAGCTCCGGATCCATTTCAGCATGGGAAATAAGAGTATCCGAATCGGCATAATCATCATACTTTTCCGCGTCAGCAAAAGCATCATCATAGATCGTAAGTCCATCTTCACTATCCGCATCGTAATACAAGGACAGGGCATGAAGCATGGCATCCTTGTTCTCATCCTTCAGCCCGTTCATGAAAAGATTATACTGATTTCCCTTTTGATCCGTAAAAGTTTCATTTACCGAAATATATCCCGCACCTCTTGTTGCCTTGCTGTTTAGATGCACAGTATGCGCTTCCGTATCCGCAGTGATCGCGGTATCCGATGCCTCATTTTCAGATCCGACTTCTGTTTCGTCTTCCGATCCGCTCTCCGGTGCCGTACTTGGCTCCCCGGTCTTATTTAAATTAACGTTCACATTTGCGCCGCATCCCGTCACCGAGAGGGTTGTCAGCATCATTGCTGCTATCAATGACAATGCGCATCTTTGTTTCTTTTTAATACTCATGGAACATTCTCCAATTATTCGCAGAAATCTTTACACCGCTCTCATTATGACGGTAAATGCTTACTTTCAATATGTACGCGCACCAGAACAAATTCCGTTCCGATAAGTGCATCCTCAAGTGTAAAACGAACCGTTCCGTCATCATCAACGACTGCGGCCATCTCCTGATAAGATGAGCCCTTGTCCCTGTACATGACATAAATGTTGTCTCCCTTTTGGGCTCCGGTCTCCTTCCACAGATATGTGCGTACCAGCCCGTCAAATTCCTCGGGAGGCTCTGTGTATATGGCAGCAACTATTTCCGAGTCATACCTCTCGCCGAACTTGTCAAGACTAATTGACTTGGCCGAATTCATAAGATCATCTATATCCTTGATCTTCTCTATGGGGATCACTTCTCCATTTGTTGTGGTAAGAATTCCTTCTGCAAGGGTTACGTCCGATGCCGAAAGCTTCCTGTCAAAATAATCCCTGACTGATGCCACGGCTCCATATGAATGAAGAGACGGTAGGTCATTGGCATTTCGCAGTTTGTCATAGGATACCGATACTGCCGCCAGGTTTTCCATAGTCTGTTTGGTAACAGTGTAGTTCGGCTCTGTAAATGACCTCTTATCGTTATAGAAGTGCTCATCCACAATGTCGGTTGTAGCCTTGTAGTTCTTGTCCTTTTCAAACACTCCCACATAGGTTACACTCTTATCGACTACCGTTGCTTTTTTACTCTTGTATAAAATCGTACCGCCATCTTCCTTCCAACCTACAAAGTTCCAGCCTCTGTTTGGATAAGCCGTGATGTCCACTTTTCCTGCCGTAGCTGCCTTCTTGCGTACATGGCCGCCGCTTGCAGGTTCTGCCACAACCCTTAGGCCCTTCGCGTCCTGATCGGAACTCTCACTTACAAAAATTGCCGTGTAGGTCCTATCCTCCGACAGCCCCGAAATTCCGATCTCCTTACTGTTAAACACATTACCTACACTGTCCTCCCAGTTCAGGAATTTGTATCCCGTTGCCGGAATTGCAACGAGTGTGAATGACGGCTCATTGCTCGGATTATATTCATATGTTCCCGATGATACTGCCTCCTCGCTGTTATATTTAACCTTGCCGCCATCTTTCGGAGATGCCTGTACGGTAACATTCACCTTTGAAGTACTTTTATACTTGGCGGTTATAGTGATATCCTGGTAAACATCTTTGAGAGTCAGTGTATAACCTCCGGCACCGTTGTCAGTTCCCGAGACCCTTGTGCCATCTTGAGTTACAAAGCAGTCGAATTTATATCCATTAGCCGGTATTGCGGTAATTACCACAGTATTGCCGGAAGTGATCTCCGCCTGTCCGGATAGTTGGGCTCCCACATATTCTCCTGTACTTTTATCCTTTTCCTGAATGGTCGACCTTCCTCCCGAAGGTGGATCGTTAACTACTTTTACCGTATATGCACCCTTTGGTTTGAAAAAAGCAAAACACCAAGTGACAAAGACAGTATCTGTTTCTTGTGTTTGATAGATGGTTACTGAACTTGAGCTCGCATTATAATCTCTGATAAATCTCTTAAATGATTCTCCATCGTTTAACGCCATATCTATAATACGCCAGTGATCGAATTCATATCCCTGACTTGGTACTGCATTAATTACAGTAGCATATCTGTCACCTCCTATATAACCTCCGCTTACAGTTCCCTTTGACTCTTCGCCCGGGGCAACATACACAAATATTCGATGAAATGCCTCCCCAATGTAATTCCCGGTAGGCTTCGGAAGCTGATTATATGCTTGTTCTGCGTTACCTTTTGTAATAGGTTGGTTCGGGAGCGAATTTGTAGCAGGTGCACCAAGTAGCCCGGGTGCTCGAAGTGACGATGTCATGGAAAGCAGACTTTGCTCTTGCGAAAGCCCGGAATCCGAATCCGCAAATACCGCCACAAGATTTATATCCCCGGTTATATCCGTTATAGAAACCGACTCATTATCTCCGAGCTCTGTTGCCTCTTCTCCGTTTACCATCCAATGGTCAAGTACATAGCCCTCAGCCGATGTTGCCGTTGCAGTAACCGTCTGTCTGCCGTCCGTATATCCGGTCTCATATTTCACCGTTCCGAATGAATCATCATTTGACGATACATTCACAGAGTATGAGGTTATCTCATCCGCCTGATAAATAACTTCTTCCTCTCCGGCATAATACATCGGAATCTCCACACTCGATTCCACCTCTATGGACTGTTCGTATTTCGCGGTGTTCCCCTTGCCCTGCGCCTTCCCGTCTGCAAAAGAAACAGAGCCGCATGATGCAAGCGACCCTGTCATGATCAACAGGCAAAGCAAGACCGCAATCACTGATGTGACCTTTTGTGCCCTGTTCTTCATTGTATTATTTCCCTTAGTATTCCCCTTCAATGACATTCTAATCCTTTACCCAAGACTGGATAATCTTTATTTGATCCTATAACAACGATCGTGATACAACGATTATCTTACAATAGTTTATCTTTTCTGTAACTAATTATTTACTTAATCCACGTCTTTTCCCGAAAACATTTTTCAACTATCAATCAATTAATCCATCTTCAAGTTCCTGCCTCCTTACCATTTTGTAGAACAAACCTTTTTTCGCCATCAGCTCCTTGTATGAGCCTATCTCCTCAATCCTGCCTTCATTAAATACATATATCCTGTCACAGTTCATAACTGTTGTCATCCTGTGGGCGATCATTACCCTTGTCATATTTCTGTGTGCCATATTCTCGCACACCTTCTGCTGGGTAATATTGTCAAGGGCGCTTGTGGCCTCGTCAAGATACAGTATTACCGGGTCATTTGCCAGTGCCCTGGCAATAAGTATCCTTTGCTGCTGCCCACCCGATACTGTTCCGCCTCCCTCTGAGATTGTTGTAAACATTCCCATGGGCATCCTGTCAATATCATCGGCAAGTCCTACCTCTTCCAGGAGCGGTTCCACATCCGACGGCTGCAGGTGCGGCGCCGAGAGCGTGATATTGGTGTATATATTACCAACCACCATTTTGCCGTCCTGCAATACAACGCCCATCTGTCGCCTCATTTCGGTCTTCTCAAGTGAGTCTATATCTCTGCTGTCATAAAAAATATTCCCCGAGGTAGGTGACGCAAATCCGAGCAAGAGCTTTAGGAGGGTTGATTTTCCGCATCCGGATGGCCCCACAATGCCGATGTATTCACCGGGACTGATATGCATATTGATATCAGTCAGTACGTCAGGCTCGTTTTCCTCATATCTGAAGGTTACATGATCTACGGATATCTCACCTTTAAGTGCCTTGGAAGTAGGGGACAGATCGGCAACCTCGGCGGATTCCGAGAATATTGGTCTGATACGATCCATAACGGGTATAAGACCCGCTACCGAAATAAAGAATGATACCAGCTGGGATACCGCAGACGTGAACATGCCGTATACACTTGTAAAAGCTGTATATTCACCTATTGTCAATGTCTGCTTCTTCTTGACTACCGTATAATATATTATCCCCGTATACGCAACTGACATAAGAGATGAAAAGACGTTTCCCATGTTTGATATTCTGGTGGATCTCATATCGTAGCGCATGGAGGCCACGTTCGCCTTCTGGAATTCGTACAGGCTTCTGTCCTCAAGGCCTGATACCTTGACCTTGAGTATTCCGGACAGGAACTGATACAGCAGCCCGTTTGCCTTGGTGCTAGTCTCAATACGGGCTCTTTCCTTGGAAACGCGAAGATACCCGAAGGCAAACATGATAATCCCCGACAGAATAGCCATTATCAGCCCCCGCCATGCAAGTGTCTTGCTCTTGTCAAACATCCTGTACAGGTAGAACAGGGACAATATGAACCCGAGGGTTGCCGTCACACCGCTCGTTACTGTCTGCGTAAATACCCCTGAAACGGAGCTTACACGGTTGACCAGTTCTATAGTTCCGAACTTTTCGATAAACTGCTGCGGAAGCTTGAATATTCTGTCAAAAGTCGCCCCTACAATGGTATATTCCATTGTCTTGACCCCGCGGAAATTTGCCAGGTTCTTCACAAGGTTAAAGAACATATTGCCTACCATGATAATGAATATCACTAAACCAATCTGGATAATCGGGTCAAATACCCCCAAAGGGATCAGTTCGTCATAAAGTTTCTCGTTAAGATATGGCATAGCCAGTCCGATAAGGATCGACAGGATGTACATTGCAACAAACAGTATCACATCACGCAGTCTAACCGTCCTAAGTCCGTAGAGCAGCACATCTTTAAGCGACAGCTTTCCGTCCGGAAGATGCCTGTATATCACGTATGCATTTTGTGAAAGTGATGCTGCCTCCTCTTCCTCTACTACCTTCTCGGACTTGTTCTCCACATCATACATCATGTATGTACGGTGGTTCTTCGGAATCAGTAGAACAGGTTTATTATCGTCGGCCGTAAAAGCGATAAATGCACCCGCATCCTTTTTGTACCACTTCTTTTCCAGGGTGACTGGTCGTATTACGAAATGAGACAGCCGCGCTATGTCCTCTATTGTGTAATCCTCCCCCCTGACTGCCACCAGTCTCTGATGGGCAACAAGAGGAATATTCATATAGTCACACAGCACGCTTACTGTATTATACAGCGGAGAGTCCGATGAGAATTCATACTTAAGCACACGCTTGTTTTTAAAGAGGGATTCCATCAGATCATGATTTGAGCTTATATCCTTCTTCTTCTGCTCGCGCATTCTGTGTATGCCTGCAGTCTCGCTCTGCATGACGGCAATATACCATCTGGCAAACCTTTTCTGGTAATCCTTCTCATCACTTTGGGGGAACCCTTCGATGCTGTCGGCAAATTCATTACCGAGTGCGGAATTTGCATCCTCCGACATGAATCTCTTAAGTGTCACTTCACTCTTGGGTATTATAACAAAGTGCCACTTATTCTCAGACTCCGGAAGCAGGCATGCAAGTCCCGGAATGAGATCTCCTGCCTTAGCACTTCGAAGAAATAGAGACCTGTCCGGTACATCTCCTTCATTAAACTGCATATAGACATTGGCTTCACCCTCTGTTACCTCAAAGTATTCCTTCGAATCCGGTGTCATGAAGGACTCAGAGCCTTTTAGTTTTATCAGTCCGTAATCTTCCGCCATTTCTTATACTGATTCCGATACAAGTTTTCTGTACAAACCCGGGTACGATATAAGCTGGTCATGTGTACCCCTCTCTTTTATCCTGCCGTGGTCCATTACTATGATCTCGTCACAGTCACGGATGGTTGACAGACGCTGCGCAACCACAATGCATGTGCAGTGCCGTCTCTTGATATTATCAAGTATCTCTTTCTCTGTAGTAGAATCAAGCGATGATGTGGCCTCATCAAGTATCAGAACCGTTGGGTTGACAGCCAGTGCCTTGGCAATCTCAATTCTCTGTCTCTGACCGCCGGAAATGTTAGAGCCGTTCTCCCGAAGGACATAGCCGTATCCTCCGCTCTTCTGTACGATTTCATCATGGATGCATGCATCCTTGGCGGCAGCTATTACCTGTTCCTGTGTCAGCCCGGCATTCCACCCGCTTATATTCTCATATATACTTCCCTCAAACAGTGATATCTGCTGGGTTACAACCGCTATTGAGCTTGTAACCACTTCTGCGGTAATATTCTCAATCTCTGTTCCGTCAAACAGAATACTTCCACCCCATGGCTCGTACAGTCCGCTAAGCATTTTCGATATGGTTGATTTGCCGCATCCGCTTGAACCTACGAGGGCTATAGACTGTCCCGGAGTGGCTTTTAGGTCAAAACCCTTAACAAGAGGATTCTCAAGCTTGTTGTATCCGAAGGAAATATTTTCCATGATTACTTCACCCCTAAGCTTCCTTCCCTCCATATCCTCATCCTTGACCGTGATATAACGATTTTCCTCCTTGTAGTTCATTATGTCATCAACGCGCATCATATCATTTTTGACCTGCTGGATAGAGCGGACAAAACTTACAATATTATCAAAGGGCGATGAAAATGCAGACACGAATCCGTTAAAGCACATAAGCATACCCGGAGTCATATCCCCGTTTATCACTTCCATGCTTCCGAATATCAGCATAACAACGGTATTTACATACCCCATGGTCTGAGGAATAACATCAAGCATGGACTGCATTCTGCCCAGCTTCTGGTCATTATTGTTGACCTCGGAATAATATCCCATAATCCTTCCGACATATTCACCCTCGGCTCCGACTGCCTTGAGGCTTGCCGATGAAGCGATGCCGTTATAGAGAACACCCTGAAGCTTTCCGCTATCCATCCCGAACTTCATAGTCATTGTCTTGATCTTCGATGATGTCCGTATGGCTATTACAATGGAAATCGCTGCTGATAAAACCGCGATCAGTGACAGTCGGGGAGAGTATCCGATCATCAGGATCAGATAAATAATACCGGTTACGGAGCTTATGAGGACAGTTATCAGACTGCCGGATAAAAACGTTGCAACCGCCATGTTGTTGTACACTCTGGAGACAAGATCGCCCGCATATCTTTGTTCATAAAAAACCATTGGAAGTCGCAGCATATGGGCAATCATTGTATCGGTGGATATAAGACTTGTTTTGACGCGAAGTAGCAGAGCTACTTTGGAATTAAGCCAGTTAAAATACGCCGAAAACAGAGCTGTTGAAATCATGAACAGTAACAGCCACTTCACCCATGTAAGATCACGCTTTACGAGTATGTCATCAAGAAATACCTGTGAGAATACAGGCGTCAAAATACCCGGAAGTATTAAAGCAACACCTATCAGGAACAGTGCTAAAAGTGTGCTTCCCTGTCCCTCGAGCCGCTTTCTCATAAAATTAAAGAGGGTTCTCTTCTTTCTGGACTTGACAAATCTTTTTGTAGGCTTGAACTGAAGAACCGTCCCCGAATATCCTTCATCAAGCTCTTCATATGTAAGCTTACGTCTTCCCTGCTGGGGATCGTTGATATAGTACTTTCCGTACTTCTTGCCTTCGAATACGACAAAATGGGAGAAATTCCAGTGCAGGATGCAGGGTGGAGGATTCTTGGCGAGCATACGGTCCAGATCCCTGCGGCTGGCCGTCACCTCGAGATTGTATTTTTCTGCTGCATAGTATATGTTCTTGGCGTTACAGCCGTTTCTGGATACGCCGGTTTCCACACGGAGTTCTTCAAGAGGCACGTATCTCCCGTAATACTGGAGTATCATTGAAAGGGATGCTGCTCCGCATTCATTAACCTCCATCTGGTATACGGTGGGAGTCTTGACGTACTCTATGCGCACCTTCCTCTTCTTCTCTTTTTTGCTCTCCTTGTGATATCTGCGCGTGATCTCTTCGGAGGAAGCATGCTTAGGTTGTTTCATCTTCTTCCTCGACAAAATCAAGCTTGTTTTTCAAATACGGAATCAATAATTCTATGGGCTTCTTGTTCTCTGTAATGATAGTGGCGGACACAAGCGTACCTGTGGAAAGCTTGATATCTTTTCCCTTTTTGGTGCTCCATGTATATCCGCTTGCAGTCATGGGATCACGCTCCAGGCGGCATCTGACCTCCACAACCGATCCTTCCTTCTCTATATCCCTTATTACTTCATCACTTGCGATCTGCATTCTAAGATCTTCTTCAGATGCAACGTGACTGCTGATAGAATCAACAACACCCTCTATATGCCCGTACTCCTGCTTATCAACCGTAGAAGGATAAATGTATGCCTTCATTCCCAGCTGGAGCTTGAATGCGTCAGCAAGCTTTACATAGCATATAGCCTGATCGTTGGTCAGATCTCCTGACAGAAGGGAGGCAACCTTTCCGCCTGTGCTTATGGCCTGACCTTCTGAAATTGCAACATCATATACTTTACCGTCCACGGTAGATTTGATCTCGCCCTTTGCAGCTTTGTTGAGAAGTTCCTCCCTTTGAGCCTTAAGGTCGATAAGCACCGCGGATTTCTCATTATTAAACTGCTGCTCATAGTTCTCCGCATCGAGCTCTCCCTCGCCCTCTGCAAGAACGCTCTTAAGCTCCAGTTCATCTATCTCGTCCTTTAATGACTTGTAAGCCGCTTTGGCATTATAGTAATCCTGCAAAACTTCGGAATACTCGGTTGAAGCAATGGTATTTTGAGCCGTTGTGGCGGACAGTCCGTTCACGTATTCAAGGTATGATTTTCTGGCTGCGTCAAGGCTGGTGTTTGCAGACCTTACATTCTCTTCTTCTCTCTCCATAAATACTCTTGCATCATTGGCGGCCGCTTCCTTGGCTTCAAGATCTGCAAGACCTGCATCGTATGCGTTTCTCTCCTCTTCGGTATGCTCAAGGGCGTCGAAGTTGTAGTACCTGGCATCAAAAGCCTCCTGGGCCGAATAATAAGCTTCCTGAAGTGATATATAGTTATTCTTGGCACTCTCGTATCTGGAGTAATATGTTTCGTAATCGGTATTGGCTTCGTTATATTTAAGCTGTGGCTCCTGATCTGTAATACTTAATGTAGCAAAAAACTGCTGCTTGTATGCAAGCATCTGTGCTTCCTTCTCCTCGGCAACCGCCTTAGCCTCGGGAAGTTTTTCCTTCTTGAGCTCAAGTTCTGCCTTGGCACTTATGGCATCCTTATCAGCATTTTGGGCCGACAGCTTAATCTGAGCCATATTTTCAGTATCCGTTGTCACCACATCCATTTCGGAATCAAAGGTCATATTCTCAACGTACTGGATTCTTGTATCAAGCTGCTTTATCTTGAATATATCCTCTTCATCCCCTATGGTTGCTACCACATCTCCGGCATGAACAAAATCCTCGTCATTTATGTTTACAGAGACAACAAACCCTTCGGTCTGCGAATAAATATAACCCGCTCCCTCTGCATTAAGATATATTCCGTTTGTATCAACCTTGGTGGGAAGCGATCCGAAATTACCCCAGATCAGCAGTCCAAATATAATAGCAAAAGCACCGATAATAGAGATCCACGCCGCAGGTGAAACAAGGATGATCATACGATCAAGCTTGTCCTGTGCAGCAACTCTATTCAGTGCTTCTTTGTTATATGCGCCCTTCAATTATATTCCCCTTATTATCCCCTAAACTTCTACTCGCCGAACTTTTCCTTGAGCTTCATCTCAGTCGGTACAATCATAGCTATTGTCATCGTTACAGTCTGCACAAGGATAACAACGAGCATTGCCAGAAGCTCACCCCAGTGTACAGACACTGTTAACAGTGCATAGAAAACTATGCTTACCGGAAGAGATACGATTCCATAGATAAACGTATTCTTACCGCTATATACATTGGCAAAATCCCAGGCCTCCTGACTTGCCTTGGAACGCCTGGTTCTGTAGCCTGCAGTGTTATTAATCTCTTTGGGAGGTCTCGTTTTCATGATATAACCGGTAATAATCGTAACAACGGGAATAATTATCACACAAACCACAAACATTATATTAAGCCCCATTAACATATTTCGCCTCCGTTATCTTCGATTGAAATCCACAACTAAATAAATACATAAAAAGCCGTCAAGGCACTATATTGTGTCCCGCTCAAAAGAATAATACCATATGATGTGCTTCATTGTAAAGATTCTCTATGATACAAATTCAAAGTGACGCTTTATTACTTCAGTTGAAATAAAAAAAGCGCAGACACCCAGAACCGATCCTGCGATCAGTCCTGTCTTTAGTCTGCGCTTTTGTTCACTATTGCGTCATCTCATACTGATGTCGGTACGTATAATCATCAAGTATGAATCATCTATCATTTTTTCCCCGACTTCGCAAAATCATTTGCAGTAGCCTGCGTGGCAAAGGCAACCGATGAAAGCACTCCCAAAGCTTCAATCACGATTACTCCTATAGCAGCGGCAAGAGCCGCTTCAAGTGCAACTGCCACATCAATGGCAAGAAGGACAAATACTTCGGCTTCCGTTACGGCTGTCGTGGTGGTAGCTATTGACTGAGCCTCAAACAGGAACAGGATGGCAAATATGATACATCCGCCGTTTACCATCTCAAGCTCTTCCGGTGAAAGGTTTTCGGGACTGCGCGGTATGGGAATGTAGTATACATCTTCCGTGTTCTGATATATTTCCCATTTCCAACCCTCAAGCAGGATCTGTTTGGATTCGTCGTCCGCAAGGTCCTCCACGCTCTTGTTAATTCTGTCTGTCATAGCCTTAACAGCTGCCTTGGTATTCTCATACGGCAGAACCTGAATGATAGTCTTGGGCGGAGTGTCGAGAACACGGTATTCCTTGTCATCATTGTATTCCAGCCCGTATTTATCAAATACCTTCTTGGGATCGGCGATAAACTCCTTCTTGAAATCCTCTGATTCCCAACACTGCGAGAATACCTCACCAAGCTTGGTCGCCTGATCTCCCAGATAGTCCTTCAGTTCTTCCTTGGACACATTCTTCTTATCTTCCATTTAACCCTCCTTTACAGATAAAATGCCCTTTTTCCACAGCCTGTTTATCATAAAGAACAGATATTGGGACTGAATAGCCGGAACTTTCGTATCATTTACAATTTCAGTCACAATCTCACGTCTAGTATAGCACCCCTGTTTTGCCAGTTCAAACACTTTCTTCACGAGCGCTTCGCCGTTCTTTTCGCGTATCACAAGGGCTGAGCCGCGATCGCTCTCCACATACAGATCATCTTCCTTTTGTACTACATTAAGATACGGCGGAGCATATATGATATCATCCGGCTCCAGAGTTACTTTCATATTCTCCTTTATCATCCGTCCGATCTTATCAAAGAGATCCTCTGCATCGGTAAACTCTTCCTTCGCCAGTATGATCATTCCCTCCGGGTGCTCATCATCGGCCCACGTTGGCGTTGTGAGTGTTACTGTCCTCGTGCACATATTGATAAGAAATCCCGAAACACATGATATGGTCCCGCTTATTGCCTCCTTGCCGGTTCTTCCTTCGTTTCTTCCGACATCGGCAAAATGATTTCCCGGAGCCTCATCATACTGTGGCAGAAGTTCCACCAGCGCAAGCTCCTCCGGTGTAAAGGCTTCACATATCTGTTTGAACATATCCTGCGAGAGAATCGAAAAACGGTAGATAAACCTGCCGTCCTCATTAAGTTCCTTAATAAGCGGCTTAAGTCTTTCAATATTCCTGGTGGATACTGCCGTCGTTATCTGCGGGAGATTATCGAATTCCTTAAAGTAATCATCCTTAAAATGCTCGTAATCGGGATTATCAAGAGGCTCCGTTCCAAAATACAGTGTCCCCTCACCCGCAGCGCTTCCAAACATTTCCTTTGCCCGGGCAAGTATATCCTTCCAAAGCGCGGCATTTTCATCGGTATATCTGAACAGTCCGCGAAGAGGTCCGGCGTTAAGGCCGCAGAATTCGCATCCCACTGAGCATCCGTTTGCAAGTTCAAACGTCAAAGGCGTATGGATGATCATCATATTCTGGGGCCCGAGATCCAGAAGACACCTATCCATCTGCCGCTGTCTCCAATTTTGAAACTTTGGTTCCGAAGGAGTACAGTCGTCCCTGGTCTTTGCTACGGTCCTGATCTTCCTATTTACAAAATCGGCATACAGTTTCCCCTTTGATTCGGGGTAAACAGCCACAAGACGCATCGGATCATCAGGATCCGTATGCGAAAGTGCTACATCTTCCGGTGTAAGGGGAAAGCCGTACTTATCAAGTGTGCCCTTCGGATCCTTTTTAAGTTCTTCCTCGAATCCGGGGATCATAGTTATATATTCCAGTACTCTCTTGACCCAACCTATCGCTTCCCTGTCATCATCATACACATCTTTTCCTGCCATGGTATCCACTCCCTGTCTTATGCCTGTATGCTTCCGAAAAGTCTGCTGTCATATATATATCCCTGTTTCCAGAACTGATTGAGCATCCAGAATACATTTTCAGGATTCGCATCATATTCGCCGGTAACAATACGAACTATTTCATGCTTGTTCCAGGTACCGTCCTGCAGAAGTTCGATCACCCGCTTCGCATACGGCCTTGACAGCTTGTCGAGCGCAAATATCATGCCCCCGAACCTGCTTTGCAGCGAGTCACCGTACATCGTTTCACAGCGTTCAAGATAAGGATACAGCCGCAATGGCTCTTCATCCGGAATGTCCGTTATCATGTATTCTTCAATTATCTCTTCCATGATCTTTGCACATTCATCCGCACTTTCAAAATATCTCTTCACCGGCTCGGCAACACCGTTCGGGAACTTATCGGTCATATGGCATGGCGTGATGAGCCTGATACTCTTTTCGGCCATGTTTATCACGAAACCGTCCGCGCAGCATATGGTTCCGGGATCACCCTCCCTTACATCTTCTTCCTTAACGTGTTTTGCCTGGCCGCCTACAACGGTAAAGGGCACAAATGTCGGTGCTTCGGGAAACATGGGGAGGAGTTCCACGCGAAGCAGTTCCATGGGAGTAAACTTTGCGAATATCTTCTCCGCCATTTCAACCGATCTTAAAGTAAACCTGTGGATGAATCCGGCACTGGAATAAAGCTTGTGTACGAGCCTGCGAGTCCTCTCGATATCCCTGTCGGCAACCGCTGTGGTTATCTGCGGTATGAACCGGAACTCTTTGACAAAATCCTCTTCGAACAGTTCGTAATCGGGATTATCAAGCGGCTCTGTCGCAAGATAGAGCGTTCCGAACCCTGCCGCATCTCCTATTATCCTGTGCGCATCGGCCAGAATCTGTCTGAACATTGCGGCATTTTCTTCGGTATAACGGCATATCTTCTGCAGTTTCGGAGCTCCCAGCCCGCAGAAATCACAGCCTACTGAGCATCCCAGATCCAGCTCGATCGCAAGGGGACAGTGAACGAATGCCTTGTTGACTCCTCCGACTCCGGCAAGACACCTGTTCATCTGCCTCTCGCGCCATTTGATCATGCGGGGGTTTGAAGGTTTGCAATACTTATCGATCATCATGTCTCTTGCTGCGAATTTGTTGGCAAGAAACTGCCTGAATCGAAATGCCGCTTCGGGAAGAAGATCGATGGCATCGGGATCCTCGTCCAGCCTTTTACGCTCCTGCGCATACTCATCATTAACGAGGAATTTCATTTCCTCGGGATCGACATCAAGATGATGTTTTGCAAGGAATGCTTCTGAATCTTCGTTAAACTCATCCCTTACATAGGGAAGTGTTGCGTACATCTCAAGGAAACGCTTTGTATCCGCAACAAGCCTGTTTATCCGCTCCAGATCCTCCGGCGTCATCTGATCGTTCATCAGCCTCCGGGATCTTAAATCTTTTTCCATCATATCTGCTGCCTCTTTACAAGTTCGAAGATAAAATATTCTATCACAGTTTCTTACCGTGGGCAATCTCCCAGCCGCTCTCCCGGTGGGTTTCTCTCAGAGTCTCTTCCCAAGGCATTCCGGATGAATTCATCGATCAGTTCCCCGATAAGTTCCCCCGCCGCCAGGTTTGTTGTCGTAATCTTTTTAGGCTCTTCCTTTTTTAGATTCAGGTAAATATTCATAAGGCTTCCCCAAATATATGTAATACGATGTTGATCCTCAAAAGAAAAAACGCATTTTTCAACGAAATTCAATCCATTGAAAAACACGCTTCCATCGCTATTTCCTATTTCGGCAGATTAAATGATTTCCTTAACCGCAGGTGTATCATCTGTCTTCCAGTTGAGCGGATTGATCGTATATGCTTTCGTACCCTTTGGTGTTATGAACGTCTCAGTCACATCAGGGGCTTCGCAGTCGATACTTATCACCACGCCCGTATCCGTTTCGGATTCGGCCGGATTTATCTGCGGATATTTATCAACCATCTCTTTTGTGCACGGCCAGCCGATCGCATATACAGCGACAAGCCTGTCCTGCATTTTCTCATCTTCGAAGTAATCTTCAAGAAGTCGGTAGCACAGATCCGCATCCTTCCCTTCGCCTTCGCCGAAGTATGCCCAGTTCCCTTTGTCAGAATAATCAACACTGCTTTTATTCCTGTCAGGCATATTGATATTTACCGTGACATTCGCGCATCCACCGGTCATCAGGGTCACAAGCACAAGCATGACCATAGACAGGGTAAGTGTTCTTATTCTTCTCATATAAGTCTTCCTTTCGTATCAGAATATCTCTTCCATCCGTGCGTATATCTCTTTGAGCCTTGAAGTGCTCAGATCGGTCTCATTCAAGATCGAATATCTGTCGGGCCGGCTTGCCGAAGCGCCCTGCCATGCCGCAACAAATATATCCTCGGTAACTCCGTTGAGCGACGGCTTCACCGGAATATTGTAACGTTTTATTATGTCCGCGATCATGTCCGCATCCCTCTCCTGGAAGATGCATGCGGGATAGCTTCCCATTGCCGTTGCGATACCGTGTGCCACAACAGTCTGGTCGGAATGATTTTCTTCGAGGGCGTGACAGAACAGATGCTCAGATCCGCTGCTGGGCCGCGAACATCCGGCGATCTCCATTGCAAGTCCTCCCATGACGAGAGCGTTTGTAAGTCTCTGTATAAAATCGGAACTCTTGAGTTCTTCGTCTTTGCAGTTAAGTATGCTGTCGCATGCAACATGCGAGATCATGCATGCAAAATCGTCCACGGCCTCACCTGTCTTTTCGCCGGCAAGCTTCCAGTCATAGAGAGCCGTATACTTGGAGATCGTATCTCCTATCCCGGCAAGAAGCTGACGGTCGGGTGCACTCTTTACAACGTTTATATCTACGATTATTGCATCGGGTATCGTACATCTGAAGCTCCGTCTCGCCTTTCCTTCCGTCCCGAGCACCGCCACGGGTGATGCGAGCGAATCGTTTGAAAGGGTTGTAGGAAGCGATATGAGCTTTGTCTTTGATACGAACGCGGCAAACTTCGCAAGATCAAGTACAGTTCCTCCGCCGAATCCCACGACAAGCGTGATATCATTCATCGCGATATACTTTGCAAGAGCTACCGCGGAATCATAATCCGTTTTCTGTATCAGATACAGTTCGCTCTTCGGAAAATCTTTCTGTATCTCATCAAGTACTCCCCCGAAAATGCCCTTGAGATTCTCCTCGGTGACGACGATCGTCTTTGTCTTCTTAAGTTTCGGAAATACATCCTTCATGCAGCCGGGAATATCGGCAAATATCCCTTCCTCAACAATAAGATGATAAGGCAGTCTGAATCTGTTCATGATGTTTGATCGCTCTCCTTCTTTGCTCTGAGTATCGCCATTATCTTATCATAGTTTTCGGCTTTGTGGGGAAATGTGCAGTTGATGCAGTTCTTTATCGATCTGCCATCCTTCTCTATCATCGTATAGTTCCCGGGACAGACTCTGTCATAAAGCGGGCAGTAACAGAACAGACAGTTTATGTCACTGTCGCATTCATGGCACGGATAGTATTCGCATTCCTTATTTGCAAAAAACCTGCTCGAATTATCCAAAGGATACCTCTTTCATCTTCGCGATAAAATCATCGACAAACTTCGGTGAAGAATCATAATAAAAATGCGGAAAGCCCCATATACCGTTGTGGGCGCATATCATCGAATCCCATGTCGCGTCTAAGTTAGGCTTGGCCGCCGTTGCCGCATCGGCTTTTGCAGACGATTCATAATAATGAAACTCATGTCCTTTTAATCCGGCAAGGATGCTCAGGCCCGCCTCCTTTATATACATATATCCGAATCTTACAAGATGTCCGGTAAATGCGCAATCCCCGTCGATGACTCCGGCCATCTTATATTTCCTGCCGTCCTTATCCGCGACCGTATCATGAAGATACATGAACCCTCCGCATTCCGCAAGGCTCGGTACACCCGCTTCTATCGCGCTTTTTATCGCCGAGAGCATCGCCGTGTTTGCTGACAGCTTTTCAAGATACAGCTCCGGATATCCTCCGGGAAGAAGTATACCGGATGTCCCTTCGGGAAGAGAGTCATCCTCAAGCGGCGAGAAGTATCTGACGGTTACACCTCTTTTCTCAAACGCCTCGATGTTATCTCTGTATATGAAACAGAACGCATCATCTGAAGCCACGGCAAGAGTACATCCGCTGCCATCCTCTCTTTCCGGTGCGCCCGGCGCGAAAATCATATGGTCCGCTTTCTCCTCAGTCTTTATGTCTTCGGCGTCTTCCATTATTTCAAGAAGTCTTTTGATATCGACATATTCTTCAAACGCATCGGCTGACGTTTCGATCTTTTCTCTTATATCATCTATCTCTTTTGGAAGAAGGAGTCCGAGATGCCGGCTCTTCAATGACAGTTTCGGATCATTCGGAATAAACCCGAGAAGCTTCACGTCATCCCTGACGCGCGATATCTCCTGTTCAAGATGTACTTTCAGCTTATCGAAAAATCCTTCGCTCATCCTGTTTAAGATAATGCCTTTTATCAGATGATCTTCATCATCTGCAAGCACACCTTTTATAACTGAAATGACAGTTCTGCCGATACCCTTTGCATCAGCAGTCAGAACGATCGGCGTGCGTGTTATCTTTGCGATCTCATAGCATGAGCCTTTAATGTCCGAAGCACTCATCCCGTCATAGATCCCCATTACGCCTTCGATGACCGCGTATCCTCCGGTGTATTCCGATACGATCCTCTTAACCCCGTCAGAACCTGCGAAGAAAGTATCAAGATTCCTTCCTTCGATCCCGAGAACTTTTTTGTGGAACATCGGATCTATATAATCCGGTCCGCACTTAAACGAGACCGGATCACACCCTTTCCGCTTCAGCGCTTCAAGAAGTGCGCACGTTACCGTTGTTTTTCCGCTCCCGCTTGAAGGCGCTGCTATCATTATCCTGTTTGATCTTTTTTCCGGAATGCTTTTTGTTGTCATAGCGTAAATGAAAATATGTATACGGGATTTTGGGCCTGAAGCATACGGTGTGAGCCAGCTTTCTTAACATTGCTGACCGATATCATCACCGCTTCATCGTCAGAAGGTGCATACTCTTTTATAAGAGCCGTTATTTCCTCTACTGTTTCAAAAGTGACCGCGTTGATAACGAATCTTATACCGTCACCTTTTGAATGAAGGATCTTTATGATATCGCGAAGTTTCCCGCCGCTTCCGCCGATAAAAACGCAGTCGGGTCTTGGCATATCCTTAAGAGCATTCGCGGCATCGCCTTCAATGACCTTTACATTGCCAAGCGCGCACTTTGAAATATTCTTTTTGATTAGTTCGACTGCATCATGATCCTTCTCTATGGTGACAACGCTGATCCCGTCACTGAGGGATGCAGCTTCTATCGCAACAGATCCGGTGCCCCCTCCGATATCATAAAACAGGTCATTCTCTTTGAGATCGAGACGGATGATACTCTCATGACGTATGCATTCTTTTGTCATCGGGACATTGTCCCTGATGAGTTCATCATCCCTGACGATGTTCATGACCGGCCTTCCTGTCGCATTTTTGTTTTCGATAAACGCGGTGCATATGCCGGTGTCGTCAAAGCTTAATGCTTCTTCAAAAGTCATGGTCGTGATCTTCTCACTCTCATACGACAGGTCGCTTCCGACAGTAATGTTTCCGTTCAGGCCGGAATCAAGAAGGATGCGCGAGGCAGCTGCAACATCGTTTCCGCCCGATAACAGTACAAATACTTTTTCATTGTATCTAACCGTGCCGGCAAGTTTATGAATATCTTCATCGGAGTTCTTTCCGTGTATGCTTGTAAGGCACGCATCATCATAACTTATGCCGAGCCTTGCAGCCAGATATGAAACTGACGATATCCCCGGATAAACGCTCACATTAGCATCCTTTTTCAGGCGCCTGAGATCTTCGACCATAGCTTTTGTCCCGCTGAAGAATCCCGAATCTCCCGAAAAGAGTATCACGGCGTTTCTTATCTTTTCGCTTTCTATGACGGGAATGATGTCGGATGCACGGTAGATCTCATATGTTCTTAGTCCGTCAAATCCTTTCACAAGTCTTGCAGCTCCGAAGAGCGCATCGCACTCTCTGATAGCAGATGCAGCATCTTCTGTCATGCATCCTCTGCCTCCCGGTCCGATACCGATAAGAGTGATCTTTACAACAGCTGCCCGTTCCGCCTTCCTGCCCGTTATCATTTCAAAACAGTCCGGAACGCTCACTCCGTTTTCCTCGCACGGCCTGGCTATTACGTGAACAGTTGATTTGCAGGCTGCAGCCGCATCGATCTTTTCGGAAAAACCGCCGGTGCTTCCGCTGTCTTTTGTGATAAGATGTCTGATATCATACTGCCTGATCAGAGCCTCGTTCATCTCTTTTGAAAACGGGCCGTGCATTGCTATAACGTGGTCGGCTGCAATACCTTCCTCTTCACATATCCGTATGCTCTCTGCCGAAGGAAGAACGCGAACATATGTCGCCGATGCGGTTTCTTTTGAAACGTTATCAAGATAGTTCTTCAGCTCCTTGCTGCCCGTTGTGAGCAGAATGTTTCCCGAAAGCTTATCAACGGCTCGTGCGCACTCTTCGATACTTTCATAATAACTCATCCCGTCGTGTGTCATATCCTCTTCATCCCTTGTGACTCTGATATATGAAATGCCACATGACCGTGATGCATCCTCAATATTTTGTGAGGCTTCGACCGCATATGGATGTGTCGCGTCAACAACCGTGTCAAAGCCCTGTTCTTTGAAGAACCGGATCATCTCTTCTTTGTCCATCCGTCCCGTATGAACGGAAACACTCGGTTCATCATCCATAAGCGCTGCTCCGTAACCTGTCGCAACGCACACCGTATGTTTAATGCCTTCACCGGACAGCATCTTTGAAAGAGTCCTGCCTTCGGTCGTTCCCGAAAAAATGACTGTTCTTTTCATATGTCATAACCTCTCGGTGTGATGAGACGGCCGCCTTTTATCTTCGTTTGGGAGTTTCCGACAAACACCGTCGTTGTCATATCAACTTCACTTTGTGCCAGCTTTGAAAGTGTGCAGACATGTTTTTCACATCCTTCTCTTCCGATGTTTCTGACAAAACCGCAGACTCTGTCGGCCGGAAGTGTTTCCATCAGTATCTCACAGGCTCTCTTCAGATAGTCTGCCCTCTTATGGCTGGACGGGTTATAGAGTGCGATACAAAGATCAGCCTCTGCTGACAGCCTCAGTCTCTTTTCGATAAGCTCCCACGGTGTCAGAAGATCACTTAAGCTTATAACGCAAAAATCATGTGCGAGCGGTGCACCAAGCTCGGCAGCTCCGCTGAGTGCCGCAGTCACTCCGGGTATGATCTTAACGTCACTGAAGGCTTCACGTTCCGCGATCTCAAGAAGCGGTGATGCCATACCGTATACTCCGGAATCTCCGCTGCATATAAGGGCAACGGTCTTTCCGGCCTTTGCAAGCTCTACACACTTTTCGCATCTTTCGATCTCGCCCCTCATCCCGTTCTCAAAGTATTCCTTATCCGGATAACGGTCCCTGACAAGATCGGTATACGCCCTGTATCCGGCGATAACATCACATGAAGCAAGTGCTTCATTCGCCGCTCTCGTCATCATCTTTTCATCACCGGGACCAATCCCGATCACATAAATCTTCCCCATAAATTACCTCTTTTTGCTATCGCGATCGTCATTCCGTCTTCGGCTTTCTTCTTCATGACAAGCTCCGACCGTACTCCTGCTCCGAGAATGGCTGCCCTTTCGCATACATTGTCAACACCGACCGTATCTTTCACAAAGGCGGATGATGAAAAATCACCATCTGCTTTTTCAAGGAGTGCGCTGTCAAATGAGAGTACCGGTATCCTGTATTTATCACGCAGGTTATTGACGGCTTTTTCATCCTCTTTAACGTCTATCGTGCAGATCGCGTACACATCGGAATGATCGATGTTACACTCTTTTAGTGTTCTTAAAAAGAACGCCTCAACATCATCTTTGTCCCTGTTCTTTTTCATCCCGATACCGACAGTATATTCTTTCGGTTTCAGAAGAAGGGAACACTCTCTGTCCGTGTCATCGGCCACGATGATATCAACCGGCTCATCCGGCGGATAATCTTTTATCGAAAGAGTTATCTTCTTTTCCTCGATCGACTTTACGGATATCTTTTTGATCGCGCTTCGGTCCAGGATCCGAAGCCTGTTCTCTGCAGCAAACGTATCAACGGAAAAAGCATCGTTTACATCGGTTGCGGTTGTTATGACGGGAATGGCCCCGATCAGATCAGCAAGTACTGCAGCAAGCTTATTGGCACCACCCGCATGTCCCGACAGTATCGGGATCACGAACGTTGCGTTATCATCGATAACAATGACCGGACAGTCGCTGAGCTTATCCTTTGGAAGATGCGACAGTGCCCTGACAGCAATACCTGTTGCGCACACAAATATAAGTACATTACCGGCAGCAAAGTTTGAGCGTGTCCACTCGTCAACTCCTTCGTCCGGCGATATACACACCCCGACAGGCTCAATGCCCTTTTTAGCACCTTCTTCATTTATCCTGTCTATGATATGCTCTGCTTTTTCTGTAAAGCATACCGCCAGCTTCTTCATCAGTTTACTTCTCTGCCTTTCTGTACTTCGTTGAAAACGACGGATCATATAGCTTTGATCTGTCAAAGTTCTTGTGAACAACGGCGTCCCCGACAAGAACGACCGCCATCCTGTCTATGTTTTCTTTCTGCGCCATCTCATGAAGATCCCCGACCGTTCCCGTTACGATCTTTTCATCATCCCATGTTGCCTTATATACTATCGCCGCCGGAGTATCCGCTTTGTATCCTCCCGCTATCAGTTCCTCGGAAAGCTTTTCTGTCATACCGGAACTTAAGTAAACAGCCATGGATGCACCGTGCCCGGCAAGTTCTCTCATCTTCTCCTTTTCCGGAACCGGAGTTTTACCCTCCAGTCTTGTGATCACAAGTGTCTGTGAGATGCCGGGAAGAGTATACTCAATATTCATGTCTGCTGCCGCACCGAAGCATGCGCTCACGCCCGGACAGGAGTCGTAATCGATCCCCTGCTCATCCAGTATTTCCATCTGCTCCCTGACAGCGCCGTAAAGACTCGGCTCTCCGGTATGAAGTCTTACAACTTCCTTTCCGGCTTTGTCTGCACTTATCATGACCTCTGATACTTCTTCGAGCGTCATCGTTGCACTGCTATAAATCTCTGTATCCTTCGGGGCATATTCAAGTAGTGCGGGATTGACAAGGCTTCCTGCATATATGATCAAATCTGCTTTTTTTATCAGTTCCATTCCTCTTACGGTTATGAGATCAACAGCCCCCGGGCCGGCTCCGACAAAATGGATCATCGCGCACATCCTTTCGCTTCTTTTATGAATTCATCAGCCTTTTCGCTTTGGGCCAGAAGTCCGTATTCATTCGAGTACATGATATGCTGTACATCAATCCGTCCTGCCGACCTGTTGTTCAGATAATATGAAATCTTTTCGCTTATATACGAAAAACATTTCTCCCTTATACCTTCACGGATATATATCGCTGCCGCCTCTTCGGTAGAGACGCATCCGAGTATCTCCTTTGCGGTTTCCGATGATGCACCGCAGTTTATCGCGGCTGATGCCATCAGTTCCATCCTGCAGTCAGCTTCCCTTGAGTGAGTGTTCATTATTCCGCCCGACAGCTTGATGAGCTTTCCTATGTGACCGCACAGAAGCATTTGAGAAAATCCCGTATCCGCTGCCATGTCAACTGCTTCCCCGATAAAGTTCGAGCACTTGACCGCCCGGTCAAGATCGTATCCGTAATGATCTTTCATGAACCCGAGCCCGTAGTTTCCGGGGGAAACAACGGCAACTGTGCTTCCCAGCGCCTTTTGCTGTTTCAGTTCAACCCGGATCGTATCAAGGAGCGCCTTAGTGCTCATCGGCTCCACTATCCCCGTGGTTCCTATTATCGATATACCGCCTTCTATACCGAGTCTCGGATTGAATGTTTTACGGGCAAGCTCAGCGCCTTCGGGGACAGATATCTCAACAGACAGTCCTCCCGGGTATCCGAACAGATCCATAACATCCATAACTTCCTCTTCTATCATCTTTCGAGGTACGTAATTGATCGCGGCATTTCCGACAGGCTGGTCAAGCCCGGGGCGTGTTACTTTTCCGATACCTTCACCACCGTCTATGTACACGGCCCGTTTGTTCGGCCCTTCATGAGCAAAACACACTTTTGCAAACACAAGTATCCCGTCCGTGATATCAGGATCATCACCCGACTGTTTTTTGACGGCGCATGATACATGATCCTCACACATTTGTATCTCTTCGATCTCAGGACTGTATTCCTCACCCGACGGCGTCATGATACCGATCTTTGTGATCCGTCTTCCGGACAGGAACATATATGCCGCAGCCTTTGAGGCCGCCGCCGCACAGCTTCCGGTAGTGAATCCTTTTTTCAGATCAGAACTCTTCATCACATATCGTATAAGACGGCATTTACTATCGCAGCAGCGATGTTGCTCCCGCCTTTTCTCCCTCTGTTTATGATATACGGAACATCTGTGCCTATGAACAGTTCCTTGGCTGCCTCAACGTTAACAAATCCTACCGGAACTGCGATGATAAACTCCGGTGTATAGACTCCATCCTCCATCATCTCATGCAGTTTCATCAGCGCCGTCGGTGCGTTTCCGATCACGAATATTACATTTTCAGAAAGCATCGCCGCTCTTTCCATGGATACGGCAGCTCTTGTTATCTGCCTCTCGGCTGCTTCCTCTGCAACATCCTCATCGGCCATAAAGCACACCGCTTTGGCACCGAATGATGCAAGCTTTTTTTTGTTTATACCGGCAAGAGCCATGTTCGTGTCGGTCACGATACAGGCACCTTTTCTTATGAGCGACTTCATCACATCCACACATCCTTCGGAAAATGTGAGCGTCTTTGCATAATCAAAATCCGCCGAAGTATGTATGCAGCGCTTCGTTATAAACGCGGTTCTTTCATCGACTGTGATACCTGCCTTATTCAGTTCATCCGTGATGATCTCAAAGCTTCTCTTTTCGATCGCGGAAGCTTCTATCGTTTCAATCTTCATTAATGGCCTCTTTGAGTACAGCTGCAAACTTTTGGTTTTCTTCATGGGACTTCACCGCGATCCTGTACCATCCTTCCGACAGTCCGTTAAGATCGCTGCAGTCCCTTATGAGTATCCCCCGGGTGAGCATTTTTTCATAAAGACCTTCGCATCCCCTGAACAGGATATACGGTGCACTGCTCTTTACATACGAAAATCGTGCCGCCTCAAGCACACCGTACAGATACTCTCTCTCTTCTTTTATAACCCGAATCGTTCTGTCGATAAGGTCAGTACCTGCCATGCACTTTATACCGGCGATGATCGCCTCTTCCGACACTACCGGAAGATTCCATTCCGGAAGATGACGTATCAGTCTGCTGATATTTGAAGGAGATGATAAAACATATCCCGCACGTATCCCGGGGATCGCAAGTATCTTTGTCATGGAGCGCACTATAAACAGGTTGTCATACTCTTTTAACAGTGCCTCGCTCCTGTCGCATTTATCATCAGCGAATACATCCGACATATGATAAAAGCTCTCGTCAAGTATCACAGCCGCACCGGAATCTTTGGCACGTTCAAGAATCTTTTTAATCAGATCATCGCCTGTGTTTTTTCCGGAAGGGCTTGACGGATCACTTACAATTAAAAGCCCAATATCATTGGATATCGCATTGATGTCATCGGATGATATTGCAAAGCCGTTCTCCTCTTTCAGTATGTGGCGAACGATCAAACACGAAGAATCTTCAAGCACATGTTCGTATCCCGAAAAACACGGTTCAAACAGAAACGCTTTTTTTGCCCCGACAGCCCTTACCGCTGCCATGATAAGTTCCGATGCTCCCGCTCCCGCGTAAACGTTTTGCGGTGTCAGTCCTGTATAGTCTGCGATCGTACCCCTTACTCTTTCCTGAAGTATATCCGGATACTCCCCTGCTCTTTTGACAGAGTCTGCGACCGCGCTGATAACTTCCTGCACCTGCCCAAGCGGATTGCAGTTTACCGACATATCTGTATCGATCTTATTTCTGTAAATATCTCCACCGTGTTTCATATCATCTTATCAACATACAGATCGTAAGCATGATGACAACCAGCATTAAGCACGCAACAGCCTCCGTCATGAACATGAGAGTGTTCGCATCTTTTATACAGTCCTTATCAGCTCTTTTTTTCTCATCACCTATAGAGGGCTTTTCAACAGTAACACCACCGTACGTATGAGTCCCGCCCAGTTTCAGGCCGAGGGAGCCCGCACATACACTTTCGGTCATTGCACTGTTTGGCGAGAGATGATTTTTCCTGTCGCGTTTATATATCCTGTAAGCATCATGAACATCAAATCGCTTTGAGAAAAATGATGCGATCGCACATCCCACTGTCATAAAAGCGGCGCTCAGCCTTGCAGGTACAAAGTTTATAACATCATCGCTCTTTGCGGCAAAACGTCCGAAGTTTTCATACCTGTCATTGCGGTACCCTATCATCGAATCCATCGTATTGACAGCCTTATAAAACATTCCGAGTACCGGGCAGATCGCATCATACAAAAGCGGTGCGATCACTCCGTCGGATGTATTCTCGGCAACGGTCTCAACTGCGGCTTTGACGATATCCTCTTCATCAAGTTCTGCCGAATCACGTCCGACTATCATGGAAAGAGCTTCCCTTGCCCCGGCAATGTCATGCCCGGAAAGCTTTTTGTATACTGCCATACTCTCCCTGAACAGACTTCTGGCGGCAAGTGTATATGCGACCATAACACTCTCAACGGCGATACCTGCATAAATGTTTATCGTGTATGCAACGATAAGAAGAGACGCACTTATACTGACAGTGACAATGATAACGATCATCCAGCAGACAAAACCGCGCCATCTCTCCTTTGCCGGATCACGCTGAGCATCGTCCGGCCTCACGCCCAGAAGCTTTCCGTCAAGGAACGAAATGAGCCGTCCTATCGCCCTTACCGGATGAGGCGCAAAATGCGGATCACCGATCACCTGGTCCGCTATTATCCCGAGTATCAAACTTATTAAATGCGATACCGCGTATGCCCTCATCATCCGTCTCCAGTTCAATAACAAATCCGCAAAGATTCGAAACTATATAGTCATAAAAATTGCCGCCGAATATCCGGCTCATAACAGCCATGATATTCCCGCCGTGACATATCACGGCAATGCGCTCATCATCAACCGTGTCTTTAAGAAGTTCTTCAAAAGCCCTATACGAACGGTGCGAAAAATCCGAAACATTCTCACCTTCCGGAATGTCAGCCATCCCGTTCTTTTCGATCCATGTAAGATACCGTGCATCATGCGCAAGCTCGTTGTGATCTTTGTTTTCAAATGTCCCGAAATCAATCTCTGTCAGATCTTCAACGATCGTTATCTCCTTTTCTCCGAACAGAATACTCGCCGTCTCGAAAGCGCGCTTCATCGGACCCGAACAGACTCTGTTGCAGTTTGGAGCCAATTGATCTTTTATTATGAGGGACACTTTTTCGGCCTCACTTCTTCCCGCTTCGGAAAGCGGCTCATCCGTCCTGTTTCCTATGAATCTTTTCTTCTCGTTTCCGGGTGTTATCCCGTGTCTGATGAGATAAACGGTTTTATGCGGCATAGACTGTGGCGGCAAGTGCGAGCGCACAGATGATCTCGCAGACGGTCAGATACCATCCCGCTGTATCTCCGGTCACACCACCGAACTCCTTGTAAGATTTATAACGGTAATATACGGTAAATGCCACGGCTGCGACGATCACCACAGATGCATAGACGGCATTGAGCCAAAGCGATACCGCTGCTGCGGCGACAAGCTGGATCGCAACAGCAAAAGCGATCATGACTTTTTTATTCTTCGTCATCATATGAAGCATGCCCGATGTCTTTGCCTTTTTCATATACAGTGAAGCGAGCGCGCTTAAACATCTTGATATGACAAATGACAATCCGAAGATGATAACGACCGACCTGTTCGTTTTCGGGTTCAACAGCAATGCAGTCACTGAACAAGCATGCAGAAGGTATGCCTTCAGAAGGGATATAACGGCAAATGAACCGGTATGAGGATCCTTCATTATCTCAAGTTTTCTCTCACTTGGAAGATATGAACCGAGGGCATCCGAAGTGTCCATGAATCCGTCTGTATGAATCCCTCCTGTTATGACAAGAGGAATGAAGAGCGTAAGGATGATCCTGACTGCAACCGGTATGAATGATAAATGATGATCAAGGTTAAGGACGATGATACAGATCCCGATAAGAGTCCCTACAACAGGAAAAAAAGCAAGCGAATAAGATATATCATCCTCGCCCGGGGATATGTCAGGCACGGGGATCTTTGAAAACATCGCAATTGATGTTATAAAGCTTCTGATCACCTTCATCAGTTTTCGCCTTTCGACATGTCATATGTCCTGTCTGCAACAGACTTAAGCTTAGCATTAACGCTGTTAAGACTCTTTACATACTCTCTCGTTTCATCATCATATCCTTCACCGTCTTCATCGTAGATTCCGGTCACGATGATCGTATTATGAAAGCTCTTTGACAATTCAGCGATGTCATAAAGAACTTTGTCGGCAGCATCTTTTCCGGTAAGACCTCCGTCATGTATCTCGTTTCCGAGAAGGTTCGTCACACACTCAAGCAAAAGTGTTGCCCTGTCCAAAGACTCTCTGTCCGAAAAAGCATCGCGTATATCGCGCTCTCTTTCCACCGTGACAAATCCTTTCCCTTCACGCATCTTTTTGTGCCGTTCGACTCTGGCCTCGCCTTCCCTGTCCATTACCTTCATTGTGGCAAGGTAATATACGACGTCATCATTCATCTTCAATGCAAGGCCTTCAGCGAAGGATGATTTTCCGCTTGCGGATCTTCCGGTTATAAGTACCGTCATTCTTCTTCAAACCTCTCGTATTTTTCGATCGGCGTCTCATCAAAAGAGGTTCCCGACAGGTAAAGTGATGCTGCCATATCAAGAAGAGGGAATATCATTACCGCACCGGTCCCCTCACCAAGTGCCATCTTTGCGTTTATGACGCTTTTGATCGACAGCTCGTTAAGAATGATCCTGACTCCGTTCTCTTTTCCCATATGCGAGCCGATCATGAAGCGCGAACATCCCGGCAGGAACCTTTCTGCGCAAAATGCTGCCACAGCGCTGATAACACCGTCGATAACGGCCGGGATATGACAGATCGCACAGCCTATGAACACTCCTGTAAGCGCTGCTATATCAAGTCCTCCGAGAGAAGTCAGAATATCGAAGACCTCATCAGGCGACGTGATCTTTCCCGGATGCGCGTGGATACGAAGTCCCTCTTTGATAACTTCGATCTTCCTCTTCAGTCCTTCATCCGACAGTCCTGCGCCTCTTCCGGTGCACTCCGCGGGATCGTGTCCTGTCAGTGCGCATAAAAGCGCTGTCGTAGTTGTAGTGTTTCCTATTCCCATCTCGCCGGTCGCGATCATACCGTAACCGTTTCGGGCGCACTCTTTTACCGCATCGATCCCGACAGTTATCGCACCGAGGCACTCCTCTTCGCTCATCGCCTTCTGCTTCAGGAAATTTGCCGTCCCCTTTGATATCTTTTTGTTGATCACGCCTTCGGGAGTATCGTCGGAATCAATACCGACATCATATGTGAATATGTCGACAGCCTGATCCTTTGTCATGATTCCCACGCTGCTCATTCTCTTTCCCATAAGCGAAGCGACCTTATATGTGACATCGCTTCCGGTCTGGGACACTCCCTCCTCAACAACACCATTGTCGGAGCACATGATAATAAGCGCTTTCTTTGCGATATCAATTTCACGCTTACCCTGAACAGAAGCGATACGGCATATGATATCCTCAAATTCTCCCATACTGTCCACCGGCTTTGCGATAGAGTCCCATCTTTCCTTTGCCTGAAAATATACCGCTTCATCCGGCTCTGTTATCTTTTGTGAAAACAGTTCATCTTTTGTCATTTTATTACTCCCATTGCTTTATATATACTTTCAATGTCAAGTGATCTTCTGAGTCCTTCGGCAAGCATGTTATACTGCGTGTTTTTGAATTCATCATGATCAACGGCCGCATCCGTTCTGATGCATTTACCGTTCTGTTTTGCGATACTTTCCACAACCGCACACATAACATCCTTTTTATCAAAGAACCCGTGAATGTATGTGCCGTAAACATTATTGCTGCAGTATCCGCTGCCGTTTGACGTAAACTCTTCCAAATCATCAAACGGTTCGGTTTTGCCCATATGTATCTCATATCCGGTGATCTCAGTGTTTCTGATCTTTTCAAAAACCCCTGTGGAATTTACGATCGTATGAACACCGTTTGTCTGTACCTTTGCCGTCTGAAGTAGGGTATCAACCGGAAGAAGATTGAGCCCTTCGACCGAGCCTCCCTCTTCAACATTATCCGGATCTTCTATCCGCCTTCCGAGCATCTGGTATCCTCCGCATATTCCAAACACGACGGTGCCTCTGTCTGCAGCAGATACGATCGCTTCCGCAATACCGTTTTCTTTGATCTTCTTAAGATCCGAGATCGTATTCTTGGTCCCGGGGATGATGATCATATCGGCTCCTTCAAGCTCTGCGGCATCCGATACATATCTGACCGACACATCATCAAGCTGTTCGAAAACATCAAAGTCAGTGAAATTCGAAATATGGTCAAGCCTTATGACGGCAATATCAAACTCTTTTGCATCCTTCGTTTTGAATCTGTCGGAAAGTGAATCCTCGTCATCAAGTTTCAGATCCATAAAAGGAACGACGCCTATGACTTTCTTCTTTCCTTTTTTCTCAAGTATACTGATCCCCTCTTCAAAGAGTGAACTGTCTCCCCTGAACTTATTGACTATCAGTCCTGCGACCATGTCCCTTTCGTCTTTTTCAAGAAGATCGAGCGTCCCCAAAAGCTGCGCAAACACGCCGCCCCTGTCGATGTCCCCGACAAGAAGGACCGGTGCGTCAAGCATCTTTGCAAGTCCCATGTTCACTATGTCATCTTTTTTGAGGTTCATCTCAACAGGAGACCCCGCGCCTTCAACAACGATTATATCAACCTTTTGGGACAGTTCATCAAAAGCATTGATAATATCATCCGCATACTTTGTCTTTTGGCATTGATATTCGGCAGCGGTCATATCAGATTCGACCTTTCCGTTCACAATGACCTGTGACCTTCTGTCCGTTGTAGGCTTAAGAAGTATCGGGTTCATAAGATAAGACGGGGCGATCCTTGCACATTCGGCCTGCATCGCCTGTGCTCTTCCTATCTCGAGACCTTCATCTGTAATAAAGGAATTCAGCGCCATGTTCTGTGATTTGAAAGGTGCAACTTTGTATCCGTCATCGGAAAAAATACGGCAGAGGCCTGCAGCGATCACACTCTTTCCGGCGTTTGACATCGTACCCTGGATCATTATGACCGACGCCTTACCGGATGCACTTTTTCTGAAGTTGTCAGGCTGCGTCTCTTCTGATGCTTCACTGTCCTCCCACGGCATCCTTCCCAGTATCGATGTGTCCATATCCTCAATATGATAAAGTTTTCTGATAAACGGTTCCTTAAATACCTCATCCGGCGTTCCGATCCTGAGAACGCTTCCTTCACCGAGTGCGACAACGGTATCCGATATATTCCTTGCTATATCAAGCTCATGTACGGACATGAGTACTGCAACATTTTTCTCCGAAGCAAAGCTTTTTATCTGCAACAGCAGATCGATCTTATGTCTGATATCAAGATATGATGTGGGCTCATCAAGTATCAGTACTTCCGGCTCCTGGCAGATCGCTCTTGCAAGCAGCACTCTCTGTTTCTGACCGTCGCTGACGCTGCCAAAAAAACTGTCCGCTATCTCTTCGACATCCGTTCGTTTCATCGCATCGGAAACCTTTATCCTGTCATCCTCGGAGAGGATACCCAACGCTCCCGTGTACGGATAGCGGCCTATCTCAACAACTTCGCGGCATGTCATGAGAGCAGGGTGCAATTTCTGAGTCATGACCATTGACAAGCGCTTTGCCACATCCGTCGCCGGCAGTGCCGACCTGTCACTTCCGCAAAGATATACTGTCCCGCCCCTCTCTTTAAGCTGACCGGTCAGAGTCCTGAGCAGTGTTGTCTTTCCGCATCCGTTCGGTCCGATGAGTGAAACGATATGTCCGCTCTTAACTTCAAGACAGATGTCCCTGATCAGATCGGATGCATAACCTATATTCAGATTTTCGGCTACTATCCCGCTCTTATCCTGCATCGTGTCTGTTCCCGTATAAATCATTTCTTCTGATCATCATATATATGACTACCGGCACAAGAAGCACTGCCGTTACCGAACTGATGCTGACTTCCACCGGTGCGAACAAAACCCTTGATACCGTATCGCAGAGAAGAGTCACAGCTGCGCCGAAAAGAAAACTTCCCGGTATCATAACGGATGGTGAATCCGTCTTTATGCTCATCCTCACAAGATGCGGAACGGCGATACCGACAAAAGCGATCGGTCCGGCAAACGCGGTAACACATGATGCCAGAATACTCGAGATCAGAATCAGCATTATGCGAAGCAGCATGATGTTTACACCTACACTTTTGGCATATGCTTCACCCAGTCTGTATGCGTTCATCGGTTTTATGACAGCAACTGTCATTATAAGAGTTACGGTCACGATAACCGCTATTATCTTTATCTCGTCCCAGTTGACTCCCGACAGGCTTCCCATCGACCAGTTATGAAGATTGACGATGTTTGAATCATCCGCAAAGGTAACTACAAGATCGCATATGGCGGAGCAAATGTATCCGATCATTATCCCGCACACTACGAGCGTACTCATGTTTCTGACCTTCACAGAGATCAGGAGCACAAACAGCATTGCCGTAAGCGATCCCACAAAAGCCGATATGACCATAATCGCAAGACTCATACCTCTTCCGGCGGATAGGAAGAAGATCATTGCAAGTGCCACGGTAAGCTTAGCACCCGATGATATTCCGAGAACAAAAGGACCGACTATGGGATTTGCAAAAAAAGCCTGAAGGACAAATCCCGACAGGGCGAGTGCTCCTCCGAGAAGAACCGCGGATACAGCCCTCGGAAGCCTGATGTTCGTGATGATGTTCTCATGCATGGCATCATCAGAGTTTCCTGTCATCATGCCGAATATCTCACCTGCAGATACGTCAAGACTTCCGAGCCTTATGCTGACCCAGAAAAGTATAACGATCATTATCGATATTAAAATGAAGAATATCAGGCATCGTCTGTTTTTCATCCGTTATTCCAGTCTCTTTAAAAATGTATAGTCTCTCTTGATTCCGTTTGCGACATCATTAAGATCCTTCATGAACTCGGCCGTCTGTGTCGTCTTCTGGAACAGGTTGCGTTTCGTACAGTAAACATTCGAATCCTTAACAGCCTTAAATTCCTTAAAAAGCGGATTTTTATCAACAAGCTCGGCAACGGAGGATATCTCACCGCCTATCGTACTGTTGTAGATGATGATATCGGCTTCGCCAGCCTGAGAATAAAAATCCTCCATCTGCATGTTCATCGTGGATGCGCCATCGCTTTCATCTCCGGTATCTTCGGGCACATAATGCGCTCCGGCCAGATCTATCATCCGTGTCACGTATTCTCCCTGTCTTCTTACGTTGATAAGACCGTTCGCCGTTACGTGAAAGAACGCGATACTCTTATGCGTATCGGTGTTATCGGAAATTACCGGCAAGGCTATATCAAGCTTTTCCTTAAAAACTTTTTCAGCCTCTTCCTCTTTGTCAAAAATCACACCGTACAGTTTGATCCATTCAAGCCTTCCGAGCGGATGATTTTCATAGCTTGACGTTTCAACAAGTACCGGGATACCAAGCTCGGTAAGCTTGCTTTGAACTGCAGGTTCGTGATATATCATCGTGTTCTCTATCGCAAGATCGCACCCGTTTTCGAGGATCACTTCGTAGTCGGGTGCCCTGTACCTGCCTGCATAGATCATACGACCGCTTTCCATGGCCGATCGTGCCTCATCAACATACCAGTCGCTCTCCTTCGTTCCGGACAGTTTTATCCTGTCAATGGCACCGCACGCATTTATAAGATCCATCGCAGAGGTCGATACGAGATATGTCGAATCGACCGGCTTTTTTATTATCACTGTCGTATCGGGGAGACCTTCCGGCACACTTGAGTTTTCGGGAACGAGAAGATAATCTCCCGAGTTTTCGATCGATATAAGATCATAGTCGCCGAATCGTCTTATAATAAACCTTTTTGCATACTCAGGCTCTATCGTATCCGTAACGGACATCCCCGCATTTTCAAGTGCCTTTACAGCGGCATCGGTATCCGAAGCCGCAGGAAGTTTCGTTCCTGTTTCATCATCAGCATGATCCTCACTCTTCTCCCATCTGATAACATATTCGATCTCATGAGGCACGCTCATCGCAACGGTATCGGCAACGACATGAAGCGGTTCTTCGGTACCGTCTATCTCAACGGTAAAGGTTGACTTTCCGCCGTTGCTCTCATTATCGTAACGTTTTCCCCCAACGATCATATAATCGTAGTTCTTGCTGCTCCATATGAGCTTTGCGCTCATTTTCCCGTCTTTTACAGTGATCTCAACAGGAGATTCAATATATGCTTTTCCTGTCCCGCCTTCAAGAGTGATATCAGCGTATACCGTCTCATCACCCGCGGGGATTTTCTCTTCAATAGCAGAAGTAACCTCCCGCGAAGCGCAGGAGGTTACACAAAATGCCATAAGCACAATGCAAAGAAATGCCGTTATTCTGTTAAAAGGTGTTTTCTTTGCCATGATCTGTCATCAATTCTTCGGAGAGGTCACTTTCACCTTATGATCATACCACTTACCTTTTGTTCCGATAAGTGCAAGATCGAATTCCTTATCAAGATACGGCACCGGAACATCGAACCCGTTTACCGTCTCTTCCGAGCCGTCGCTGTACTTTACCTTGTCCTTTGTCGGCTCAAGAAGCTTCGCGCCGTCTTTTTTCGCATCTTCTGCTTTCCCCGGGAAAAGGTTTACGATCTTTTCGGACTGAAGGCTGATATGAATGACCATTTCTCCGTCTTTGACCGTCAGTTTTCCCATATCCTTGTATTCTTCGTTTACCGAAAACATTGAACCGTCGGTCGTAAACTTGGCTTCATACTCTCCGTCAGGAAGAGCAGATGTTACTGAGTTACCGTTTTTTTCCGTATCAAGCGCTTTAGCCGTATGATCTACATACAGATCCTGAACGGCCTTGATCCTTCCGAGACCTTCTATCTGGCAGTCAACACTGTCAAACTTGCCTGTCGCATTGAACATGCTCTTCCATGAGTCATCATCGTCTCCTGCCATGTCATTGTTTGCGTGATCTCCTGCAACGACCATAAGCGGACGGAGAACAACATTCTTGTAACCGGCCTTTGCAACATCTTCGATCACGTTCTCGCATGCCGTCTCTTCGGGTTCGCCCTCAACGGTTCCGATAAACACATTCTTGTACCCAAGATCCTTCATCTGCGTTGCCATCTGTGAATAGCTTACCTTTGCGGTATGAGCTGTTCCGTGTCCCATGAACACGAATGCCGTTCCATCCTTATCGGCAGCGTCCAAAGAATCAAATCCGGCACTCTTTACAGCCTCTGCAACTACAGCCTCTGCAACGGCCTTCTTGTCATCATTTATAACGCTCGCATCTTTTCCGACTTCTCCGAGAAGCGGTTCAGCGACTGAGACACTCTCGAACTTATCTGTATATTCTGCAAGGGCATCACAGAGTTCATCATACTCTGCACCGTGCATGAGATGCGTAGGCTGAACTACAAGGTTCTTAACACCGCTTGCAACGGCCCTGTCAAGCGCCTGCTTAACATTGTCTATCTTCTCGCCGTCCCTTGACTGAACGTGATTGATTATGATCTGAGCGGTAAAAGCTCTTCTGACACTCCAGTCGGGATTGGCAGCCTGTATAGCCTTTTCTATACCTGAGATATCAAGGACACGACTGTCATTAAATGATGTTCCAAAGCTTACGACGAGTATCTCATTCTCTCCGATATCATCAGAATTGAGCGGATCGTCCTTGGACGCGTCGCCTGTATCTCTTCCGAAGTAATCTGGATCTGCTTCCTCGCCTTCAACAAGTTCCTTCTGCGCATCTGTCAGCGCATCCCATTTTGCCTTTGCCTCCTCGCACAGTTTGTCGGTTTCGTCTGTTCTTTCCTGAACGTAGATGGAATCGATAAGTGCTGCTACCTCGGCTGCTTTTTCCTCATCTGTCATTTCCGCGCTCTCCTCTGCGGCCGGCTCATTTACTTCCTCAGCCGTCTCGGTTGTCTTCTGTGCATCGGCATTTGCGCCATCCGCCGGCTGATCGACGGCAACATTCACATTACATCCTGCAAGGACCGATGCTGCCATGAGCGTGGCTGCAAGAACTGCCACTGTTTTTGCTGTTGTTTTCTTCATCTTTTTTCTCCTCTTTTACATTAAAATAACCCGCCTGACCGTTATGATCAGCGGGCTGTACGCAAAAGAAACTCGGCAGAGACCGAAAAGGTGCTGCCGGACATCGTACGTACAACCAGTTACTCGTGGTCTGAAGCAATGCTTCCGTACAAAGACAAGGCAGGTCTCCCGACTTTGGCGAAACCATGACGCCTTCCCGGTATTCCCAGTGGCATATGCCATGGCCGTTAAGCCATTACGGTGACGAGTTCGCACAGGACTTTCACCTGTTTCCCTTTTCATCCGGACCCGGCCGTATCAGCCCTCCGGACACCTCATCTTTATCATATTCAAACAGGGAAATACTACCACATCCCGACATACTTTTCAACATTCCCGATTTTACGCGCTTTTTTGCCGATAAGGGTTTACTACTCAAGCAAAAAGGCTTAAAATTCATTCTATGAAACACAGGATTAAACTGATCAGACAATTTGCCTATCTGATATCCGCATTCGTTGTTACGACGATCGCGGTCTGTGCCGTTGTTACATATCTTTATCAGATGAGCCAGTACCGCACAGTCTGCCGTGACAGGATAATGGAAGTCGGCGACTACCTTTCCGGTCTCATTCTTGAAGATCCTGATGATTTTCTCGCATACCGTGATTATTATATGTCCCACTACGAAGAACTTCGTATCCCGTGTGATTTTAACGAATACAACACTGCAAGGCGCGAATTCAACCATGCCTTTTCGGAAGCATATCCCGGGCAGACATTTAAAGCCGACGTTAAGCCTTCGGACTTGAACGATGAACTTCAGCGGCTGTATTATACATACCGCCATGAGTACTGGCTCCTTACATTCGAACAGGCAAGGGCTTCGTTCAATCTTCCTTACACATATTTTCTTGTACCCGATGAGAGCACATATTACACCACATACATGATAGATGGTGAGAGGACCGAGGATAAGGATCATCCCGGATATCTCTACATGGGTGACTCATACTATGAGGAGCCCGAAAGCCATACTCTTCTGTGGAATACCTATTTCAACGGCCAAAAATACGACGAGGTTTACGAGTGGGACAACAAATGGGGGAACACATATTCGTACTACACCCCTCTTGTGATAAATGACAAGTGTATCGGTCTGGTTGTTACCGAGATAGACGTGGCCGATGTAAACAGAATGATACTGACAAACACCATGTATCTTGTTCTGAGACTTGCGGCATTTCTGATAATCCTGACGTTTCTTCTGCTGTTCTTCATAAACAGATACCATATCCGCAGGATCAATCATCTGTCGGAACAGATCAACGATTTCTCATCCACACGTGCATACGATACCGTGGACTCGATCCGTGAATATCCGTACGGAAACGATGAGATCAAAATGCTCGCGGACAATACAGCGGACATGATAAAAGAGCTTCAGATCCATGAAGGCAAAGTGGCTCAGGCAGCGCAGTTCAAAAGCGATTTTCTTGCAAACATGAGTCACGAGATCAGGACACCGATGAACGCGATCGTTGCTCTGTCCGATCTTACCGTCAGGGAAGAAGATGCAGAAAAGAAGGAAGGCTATATCAGCCAGATCCACTCTTCCGCCAACGCGATGCTCGTTATCATAAACGATATCCTCGATTTTTCAAGGATCGAATCCGGAACGATGGAGATAACTCCGGCCGCTTACGACGTCAGAAAGATGGTGAACGATGTTGTCAATTCCACCGCAATGGGCCTGAAGGACAAGCCCGTCACGATGCGGCTTGACATCGCGCCCGATATTCCCCAAAACCTTATCGGTGACAGCGCGCGCATCAGGCAGATCATCACCAATGTCATATCCAACGCAGTCAAGTTCACAAAGGAAGGTTCCATCAGGATCAATGTCGATCATGAAAAAACAGACGGCGACGACATAGTTCTAAAGTTCCGTGTTGCGGATACAGGTATAGGTATCATGAAGCAGGACTATGAGATGATCTTCGAATCATTCTCTCAGGTAGACAGCAGGCGTAACCGCGAAGTCGAAGGAACCGGTCTCGGCCTTGCGATCACGCAGCGACTTGTCAGACTCATGGGCGGCGAGATCGAGGTTGAAAGCGAATACGGTGTCGGAAGCGTGTTCAAGATCCGTATCCCGCAGAAGGTTTCGGGATTGATCACTACTGCTGCCACAACCGAAGATCATATCGCACCGGCATCCGACAAAGCGCTCTCTCTTCCCGATGCAAAGATCCTTGTTGTCGACGACAACAGCGTCAACCTTTTTGTCGCTAAGAGCCTTCTCGGGCTTTACGATATCAAACCCACATGTGTATCAAGCGGCGAGCAGGCAATAGAGGCCGCAGGCAGGATGCGGTACGACATGATCCTCATGGATTACATGATGCCGCAGATGGACGGTATCGAAGCAATGAAACTGATCAGGGAAAAGTTCCCGGATTACAAAGATATACCTATCATCGCTTTTACGGCAAATGCGGTTGAAGAGGCAAGAGATGTTCTTCTCAAGGAAGGCATGGATGACTTCATCGCAAAACCGGTTAAGGCTGAAGACCTGAAAGCACTTCTGTTGAAATGGATCCACTGATGACGTTAAGAGAACTGGAACCGGGCCAGACAGGACTGGTTGTTTCGGTAAACGGCGAGGGAGCGCTCAGACAGCACTTCCTTGATATGGGTATCATACCCGGAGCCGAGGTCACATTTGTAAAGACCGCACCGCTCGGGGACCCCATGGAACTGATGATACACGGCTATATCCTGACGCTTCGTCTTGATGAGGCAGCAAAGATCGATGTGAACAGGATCGAGCCCTCCTCTTCAGGCGACGAAGCCGTACCGCGCGATGTCAAAAAAACGGAACATCCGGGGCTTGGTGAAGGCGGTCGCTATCACGGTAAAAACGACGGAAAGCCGCTTCCGGATTCTACGACTCTTAAGTTTGCGCTTGTCGGCAATCAGAACTGCGGCAAGACCACTCTCTTCAATCAGATGACCGGGGCCAACCAGCACGTCGGAAACTTTCCCGGAGTCACCGTCGAGAGAAAAGACGGTGTCATAAGAGGATGTCCCAACACGAGCGTTACCGATCTTCCGGGCATCTATTCCATGTCACCCTATACAAGTGAAGAGATCGTATCGAGAAACTTCGTTCTGAAGAACGACCCCCATGCGATAATAAACATAATCGACGCAACGAACATTGAGCGCAATCTCTATCTTACGATGCAGCTTCTTGAAATGAACATCCCGATGGTCGTTGCTCTTAACATGATGGATGAGGTCAGGAACAATAACGGACATATCGATGTCAACCTTATGGAGGAGATGCTGAATGTTCCCGTTATACCGATATCCGCCTCAAAGAATGAAGGTGTCGACGAGCTGATCAGACACTGTATACATATAGCGCGTTATCAGGAACGCCCACCAAAGCAGGACTTCTGTGATGAGAACGATCATAACGGTGCTGTTCACAGATGCATTCACGCTGTCATCCATCTGATCGAGGATCACGCAAAGGCTGCGGGTATCCCGATCAGATTTGCCGCTTCAAAAGTCATTGAAGGCGATCATCTCGTACTTGAGCAGCTGAATCTAGATGATAACGAAAAGGAGATGCTTGAGCACATAACGGCCCAGATGGAAACGGAACGCGGCCTTGACAGAAGCGCCGCGATAGCTGATATGAGATATTCCTACATCCGTAAGGTCTGCTCAAAAGCAGTCGTCAAACCGAACGAATCCAAAGAGCATATCCGATCGATGAAGATAGATACGATACTTACCGGAAAATTCACGGCAATACCCATGTTCATACTTATAATAGGGGCTGTATTCTTTCTGACATTCAACGTCATCGGTGCCTATCTTCAGTCTCTTCTCGACAGAGGCGTCAGTGCGCTGTCGAAATATGCGGATGCGTTCCTTGCATCATCTAAAGTTAATCCTGCCGTTCACAGCCTTGTGACGGACGGCATTATCACCGGTGTCGGCTCGATAATCAGCTTTCTTCCGGTAATAGTGACTCTCTTTTTCTTCCTGTCTCTTCTTGAGGATTCCGGATACATTGCAAGAGTCGCTTTTTTCATGGACAAGCTTCTTCGAAAGATCGGCCTTTCGGGCAGGAGTATCGTTCCCTTGCTCATTGGTTTCGGATGCTCCGTTCCTGCCGTCATGTCAACGCGAACTCTTCCGAGTGACCGCGACCGCAAGATGACGATACTTCTGACACCTTTCATGAGCTGCACGGCAAAGCTTCCGATCTTCGCATTTTTCGTAAATGCGTTCTTCAAAGGCAAAGGCGGTTTCATCATGACCGGGCTTTATCTTCTGAGCATTCTGATCGGTATCATCGTTGCGCTCTTCTACGGCCACACGATCTTCAGGGGCGAAGCTGTTCCGTTCGTAATGGAACTTCCGAACTACAGACTTCCCGGAATAAAAAATACAGGCCGGCTTCTGTGGGAAAAGGCAAAGGACTTTCTGTCCCGTGCTTTCACCATCATTCTGCTGGCCTCCATTATAGTCTGGTTCCTTAAAAGCTTCGATATTCACTTCAATATGACGGCGGATTCATCCGAAAGCATCCTTGCCCTTATATCCGGATACACAGCTTATGTACTCAAGCCTCTGGGGCTTGGTGACTGGCGCATAAGCACCGCTCTCATCGGCGGCTTCATGGCAAAGGAAAGTGTAGTATCAACTCTTCAGGTGCTGTTTGTATCATCTGGCGATGTTACGAATGTCCTTACCGAAAGCTCAGCCGTCAGCCTTCTCGTCTTCTCTCTTTTATACACACCGTGTGTTGCGGCAATCGCTACGATCCGCCGCGAAATGGGACGAAGATGGGCTGCGGGCGTTGTCGTATGGCAATGCATTATCGCATGGATCGCCGCATTTATCGCTCATCTGATATTCTGACGATACCTACATCATATCCTTCATCGCACCGAACAGTTCAATGTCCGACTGCATCACCTGCATGTTCGTCGTAACACTTTCTTCTCCCGGACGTGTCACCGTTATCTCTATTACCGTTCCTTCGGGCATTCCCGTTTTCAGAAAATGCGCCATAAAGCTCGCAAACTTCGGATGGGTCGTTCTGAACGTATTGATCGCACCCATCATTTTGATCGCACTCTGCGGATTCATCTTCATATCACCTGTAGCTGTTGACAGCCTCCACTACCTTTGTAATCTCATCTTCTTCCATGAACTCCATCATCGGAAGTGTTACGATATGTGCACAAAGATCTTCGGTAACCGGGAAGTCTCCCTCTTTGTATCCGTATCTTTCCATCATACACGGCTGAAGGAACGGAGGTGTCCTCCATGAAATATCCGTTGCCACATCCTGAGACTTAAGATATTCCCTGAATCCTTCCTGGTCATCTGCCCTTACGATGAACTGGTACCATGTATGCTCACATCCGTCTGCGATGAGCGGAAGTGTTACCTTAGGATTGTTCATTTCCGCAAGGTATCTGTTCGCTATATGCTGCCTGTTTTTGATAAGCTCCTTCATGTGTGACAGCCTTACACGAAGAAGGCCTGCCTGAAGCTCATCAAGACGCATGTTATATCCGATCGCGATATTATGATATCTTCTGTCGCTTCCGTAGTTTCTGAGCACTTTGACACGGTCGATTATCGCAGGATCCTTCGATACCACTCCGCCGCCGTCTCCGAATCCTCCGAGGTTCTTTGTCGGATAGAAACTGAAGAACGAGCATTTTCCGAACAGTCCCGTATTTACTCCCTTATACGGTGCAAAATGTGACTGTGCGCAGTCCTCAAAGAGCTCGAGTCCATGCTTCTTACATACATCAATTATCGCATCCATGCGCGTTGCCTGACCGTACAGATGTGTAACGAGCACGGCCTTTGTCTTCGGTGTGATCGCCTTTTCAATATTTGCAACATCGAGCTGGTAATACTCATCAGGCTCAACAAAAACAGGTGTTGCTCCGCACTGCATGACACCGAGCATCGTGGCGATATATCCGTTTGCCTGGACGATCACCTCATCCCCCTCGGTTATGCCTGAAGCAGCAAGTCCGAGCCATATCGCATCAAGACCGTTATCTACTCCGGCGCAGTAACAGCCTTCTCCGAGTGCAGCGGCAAACTCGTTCTCGAAGTCCGTAACCTGGTGTCCGAGCACATAATAACCGCTTCTTAGCACTTCCAGAGCCCTGTCTTCGTATTCCTTCTGGTAAAGTTTAAAACCTCTTATCAGTTCGTTAATGGGTACCATGTATCAATCTCCTTTACTTTGATCTGAAGTATGCCCTTCCGCATCCGACTTCTGTTTCAGTAAAATTATTATCTTTGATGTAATCGCGCCAGTACTGCGGCATCTCATCAAGATTCGGGTTGTGGTCATCCTCAACGTCACCCGAAGCATCGTACGATCCGTAATGATCATCAAGCACTATTATAACATCCGGTCGGGCAGTTTTGTTAATATCATAATACATATCAAGCTGCTCGTCGCTGTATGCCGTCGATCTCCACGTTGTCGGATAGCCGCATGAAAGGTTTGAAGCTGCATATCCCCACGGCAGGATCTTTGAAAACAGTATGTTTCCTTTCGGATTGCCGCTTATGACCTCAAACTTTGATGTATCCGTACAGTACTCGTCTATCACTTCATAAACATCAAGATACTGCCTGCAATGCTCTTCTGTAGTAATGATACCTTTCGCTATGCCTTTAGGTATCATGCAATCAAGCTTATCAACCGGTGCATCCCTGTAGACGTTTACGATCCTCAGAACGAAGGTTATGACGAGCATTGCGGCACATACAGCTGCTGCAATATATCCTGCGGTCTTTGCACCGCTCTCTTTGTAAAAATCATACGCCGCGCATATACCGGCGCTCGTTGCTATCGCAAAGCCGAGTGCCATTATGTAGAGAAAATCACTCGATGCAAAACAGTAAATGAGTGCGACAAGTGCCGCAGGGATCACCATCAGAACAAAGAGCCTGTGATTTTTCCTCTCGCTTACAAAGTACAGCGGCAGGATGAACATGAAAAATGCGACCGACACATAACCGGTATGTCCGTATGAAACAACAGCCATAACCGCAAAAAGAGCGGCATCGGCTGTAACAGCGATCGCACAGAGAGGCCGTTTTTTCAGAAACTTCTGAAGCACAAATGATGTCGCAACAAATGCATATGACACATACGTCCAGATCCCGAATACGGCTGTCATGCACCTGTGTGGCTTTCTGATAAAATATCCCAGAGTGTTGCTGTGCTCATTGTCAGTCAGAACATAAGGGAGTGTTTCAACGAGATAATCAATACTCATATGCGACAGTATGTAAACCGCAAACAGTACCGCAGGGATCGCTATGCCGATGATGGTATATACGGATATCGTTGCAAGATCATAAGATGTTATCGTATTTCTGATCTTTTCGGGAACTTTTTTTATCTTTCCGATGATCATAAGAGCAAAGACAACAGCCATGACAAGAACATATCCGACAACAAATGCCGGCATGCTCATAACGGAAAGTGCAAGCATTATACCTGCCATGACAAGCCTGATCCTGCTCTTTGAATTCTTATGGTCGTATATGATGATGAGTGAAAGCGACAGGAACAGATTCGACATCATGTAGTATGAGAACGTTGCCATGTTCAGATGAACAAAGCACATCACAAATACGGAAACTGCACCCGCGACAAAGTCAGGATAATCCTTCTTAAGTACTCTGAAATATACAACGGAAATGATCAATGTAAGGATGAGGTAAAGTATCCTGAAATACAGCACCACTCCCGTATTTGATCCGGCGATGAGCATATACAGGCTGTACAGCGGGAGCATGATGATCGATGACATCTGCGTACGATACCACTCCGCAACAAGAGGCAGATCGCCCTTGTAAAAGCGGTCGGCTGTTGAGATGTAAAAACTCTCGTCGGTCCAGCAGAAGCCGAGAAACGTCCGCCACAGCATTACTGCGGCAAGAACGCCAAGACATATATAAACATGATTTTTCCTAAGGAATCCCTTCATGATGCAGGCCATGCCACAACAATGACTCCGGCAATGACAAGAGCCATTCCCGCAATCTTCTGAAGCGGCACCCTCTCCTTCAGTATGATGCGCGAAAGAACGGTTACGAACACATATCCGGTCGCCTCAAGCATGGCACCCGTCGACAACGGGATGATCTTGTAACAGTACACCGTGATGAGCGTCGCGAGAAAAAAAATCGCGTATGCACATATCACCCTGACGTTCAGGTATTCATATATCCATGAGCGGTACTCTCTTTTAGCGGCAATCTTTAACAGAACCTGCGAGAATGCCGATATGAGTGAGGCCGATATAAAGATCGCCGTATAAACAAGCATCTGTGTGTCAAAAGCCACGGATATCACTCTTTCCTTGAATCGTTAATGGTGTCGATGATAAATACCGGTCTGTTCCTCGTTGCATCAAGCGTTCGCCACAGATACTCTCCGAGCACTCCGAGCATAAGAAGGATCATACCTGCCGAAAACAGCACGAGACACATAAGTGTCGACCATCCCTTTACGGGTGTTCCTATCGCAATGAATTCAACTATGACGGCTATGATCCAGATGAACGCAAGTATAGCCATGAACACACCGAGTCCCGACATAAACTTGATCGGGAAATACGAAAAACTCATCATCGAATCAAATACAAGCTTGAACTTTTTGGAAAATGTCCAGCGTGATTTTCCGACTTCCCTGTCTCTTCTGTGGAAGTATACGTTATCGGACTTAAATCCCATCCACAGAACCTGCAGAGAGAGTGATGAATTCTTCTCGTCAAGCCTCAGGAGCACTTCGATCGCCTGACGGTCGAGAAGGTAACAGTCAAATCCGCCTTTGGGCATCTTCTTGTCTATCGTCTTACGAACTATCGTATAATACATGTTTGCAAAGAACTTTTTGAGCGCAGGCTCGTCACGCTGCTCTCTTACCGCAAGAACTACCTTGTTGCCCTCTTTCCACTTATCGTAAAGCCTGATTATGAGCTCGGAATCTTCCTGGAGGTCAGCCTGTTTCGTGACAGCACAGTCACCGGTGCACTGCGACAGTCCCGCAAGGAGCGCAGCATGCTCTCCGAAGTTTCTGGAAAGTTTGACGCACTTGACGTTCTCATCAAGGTCCCTTATCCGGTTCATCACTTCCCATGATTCGTCTTCGCTTCCGTCATCGACCATGACGATCTCATAATCGCCGAGACGGCCGAGTATCTTCTCCTTCATGTCTTCATAGAGGAGCATAAGCGTATCCGAGTTGTAATAAACCGGAATGATTATCGATATCTTACTCATATCTCATCCTTTCTGCCTGTAAGGTAATCCCTGACAGCGGTGTATTCTTCATGATCCAGGAACGGGAACATATCGTCGTTTGCGGCACTTGTGATCGTACCGTCCGGATGGACTTTGGATGAAAGCTTCGGTTCGAAATTCTGCTTCTCGTCAACAACCGCTTCGATGATCACGGGACCATCCGCGCCTATCGCACTTTCAAGCTTTGCTTTTAATCCTTCTTCACTGTCGATCCTGACGTACGGAATATCAAATGCAGCAGCAACCTTTTCAAAATCCGGAAATGCCAGACCGTTTCCGTCACACACTCCGATAAGAGGACGCTCTGAGAACAGATTCTGCTGCGTCTGTCTGATCGAGTGATATCCGTTGTTGTTAAGTATTATTATCCTTATGTTGAGATCGTTGTATCTGACAGTTGCGAGCTCCTGTATGTTCATCATGAAGCTTCCGTCACCGTCAAGACATATGACCCTCTCACCCTTTCGTGCAATGGCAGCTCCTATAGCCGCAGGAAAGCCGTAACCCATTGCCGCGCATCCGGAATTGGTAAAGAGCCTCTGATCCTTTTTGATCTTTGCACTCTGAAATCCCATAACACAGGCCGCACCGTTTCCGGTCACGGTCACATCGCCTTCGGTAAGCGCATCAAACATCGCCTCCAGAAATACATACGGGTTGAGCTTCTCTTTATTCCTGTATTCATCCCTGACGGCGGGATATCTGTTGTTAACGGTCACGGTACGTTTCACCCACTCATCGTGTGAATGAGGATCGTAAGCGTCCGAAGAAGCCACTGTATCAGCGAGCTTTTTCATCACGTCCTTAACATCGGCACACACCGGCATGTCGACATTGACCGTTGGTTTCCTCAGTTCGTTTTCGTCTATGTCAACGACTATCTTGTATGCATCCTTTGCAAATGCGAGCTTATTGTAGCTGATGATCCTGATGTTCATCCTGCATCCCAGAACGAGCAGAAGATCTGCGGTCTGTGCAACAAAATTGCCTCCGCGAAGGCCGACCGTTCCGGGCTTTCCTGCAAAAAGAGGATGTTCGGTTTCAAGCACATCATGTGCATTCCATGCGGTAAGCACGGGGATGCCGAGAGCATTGACACATTTCAGAAACTCATTCCTTGCGCCCGCCACATTTATACCTGTACCCGCAAGTATTACGGGACGTTTAGCATTCTTTATCTTTTCGATGATATCGGTTATAACGCTGTCACCGCACTTACGTATATCCTCATCAGGCGTATAGCCCGAAAGATTATCCTCATCAACGAGTGCCGCCTGGACATCAAGCGGAATGTCGAGCCACACCGGCCCCGGACGTCCCGAAAGGCACAGGTGCCAAGCTTTCTCAAGATGGTATCTTATCTCATTCTTATCCGACACCATGACAGCATATTTTGTCGTATTCTTAACGGAATCGATGATCTGAAATTCCTGGTCTCCGAGCTGCCTTAACGGTATATCGGTCGATGCCGTTGTAGTTTCGAACTTGACCTGACCCGATATCACAAACATCGGGATCGAGTCCTGCCATGCACCTATCACACCGGTTATCGCATTTGTTCCGCCCGGACCGCTTGTCACGCAGACAGGCGCGACCTTTCCGGTAAGTCTTGCATACCCCTCGGCAGCGATGGCACAGGCCTGTTCATGATGGTTATACGTACATCTGATACCCTCTTTATGGCCTATCGCATCATCAAGATGCATCGCTCCGCCACCGGTCACCATGAACACATCCGTGACACCCTTTTGAACGAAAAACTGTGCGATATATTCAGATACTTTAATACTCATAATATGCACCCCGGAAGATCAGCCGGTGTCTTTGCGGATCCGACATTTGCAAAAGCATCAACATCCTCTTTTGAACTAAACCCGAAACCGTAAAGCACCCCGACAAAAGGAACTCCTATCTCACCTGCACCGATCGCATCATTGTCACTGTCTCCTATCATGACAACGCGGCTCATGTCGGAAACACCGAGCTCCTTTATCGCATTTTTTATGATATCCCTTTTTGTAAGCTTACCCTCAAGATCTGATCCGCATATGACATCACATACTTTGTCAAATCCGTAGTGGGCAAGAAGCCTCAGGGCATAATCCTGTCTTTTGTATGTAGCTACCCCTGTCCTGAGTCCTGCATCGGAAAGAGCTTTTATCGCATCAAATATACCGTCATACGGTGTTGCCAGAAGAAGGTCTTTGTCCTTATATCTGTTCCTGAACACAGCGGCCGCCTCTGCTGCCTTTTCCTCGGACAGACCGTACACTCTTGCAAATGACTTCTGTATCGGAGGTCCGATAAACGTTCTTAAAACTTCCTGGGAGACCATAGGAAGCTTCATCTCTTCTATGGCATATCTTGTCGATGCCCACACACCTTCCGAAGTATCAAGAAGTGTTCCGTCAAGATCGAACAGGGCTGCGTCATAAGCTCTCATATATACTCTCCGTTACAAATACCGGACGATTGTCAAGCCCGAGCTTTCTGATCCCCTTCACGGTGTCTTTGTTGATATTGTCAGCCTCTTCACTGCTGTATGAATATTCCATGTTCGGATTGACATAGTTTGGTACCGAAGATACGCGGTATCCGTCAAATCCCGCAAGTCCTACCGATGATACCCCCGCTTTCTTCAAAACCTTCAGGAGCATGATGAGCGGGTTATCCGGCATGAGTGCATCCTCGTCAAGAAGGTCGCTGTAATTGAGCGTATAGTCAAACTCTCCGAGAGTCCTCGTGATGTTTGAAGTAGCTATGAGCCTTGATTTTTCCTTCTGCTCGTTAAGCGCCGAGCACAGCTGTACATAACGCTTGGCGTTACTCATGAAGACATAGTCGACATCGTAATCTTCGGGAATAAAGTTGATCGATATCGTGATGATATCCTTACCCGCTGTATACGCATTAACCCTGTCGCGCTGACTGTATATGTTCTTTCCGGGTCCCATTACAAGAACGTTCACACCCTTTAATGCATCAAGCAGTTCTCCTACAGAGTCCGAATCAGCACAGTGTCTTTTCTGGTAGTCAAAGTACAGTTCGCGGATATACTCGGCATCATACAGGAGCTTTTTATCTCCTTCGAGCGAATCGAGTATCTCGCTTATCGACTTGACCGACAGCTTTCCGAGATCCATCAGGAAATTGACGTAGTTCGGGTGACAGTCGTGTGATGCGGCCAGGAAAAACTTGAACGCATATCCCCAGCTGACCTTACGGTTCAGGTCGAGCATCGTCACCTCTATCGCCTCAAGTATCTGGCTGTTGTGATAGTGTCCTTTGTGACAGTCGTTCATATGCATGACGAGAAGTTCCGTCGGTGTATTGCCGGCGCTCTTGCCCATTCCGTAAAGGCTTCCGTCAACAATGAGCATCCTGTCCTTCGGCGGATCGTCGATCAGTTCTATGCAGTTTGCATACGCAAGCTGGAAATTGTTATGCGCGTGATAACCTATGCCTATCGATTTATCAAGATGCGCACACGCAAAATCAAAATAATGCCTGAGCTGTCCTTTGTGCAGCAGTCCGTATGTATCGACAAGCGAGAAAGCGTACGGCTTCAGTTCGTTGACAAGTCCGATCAGTTCCGACAGTTCATCGTCGTTATAGCTCGTTATCGATACCGCCTGTGCAAATACTTTGTATCCCCTGTCGCGGATCTTTTTGCAAAAATCAATAGCCGCATGCATCTTCTGTTTCTTGAAGATCACTCTTATGCCGTCAAGACAGCACTCGGATGCCGGTGCAACATTTTCGATCGAACATGTTCCGTAATCGATCATACCAACGATCATCGAGCTGCCCTTATCGAGCTTTGCGTAGATCCTGTCGGCAGATGCGGTATCGGGAAATATCGTCCTGTTCTCATCAAAAGGGCGCCTTTCATCAAGGAAACCGGTCTCTATTATATCCACACCGGCACTGACGAGACGCTCGAAAATGTTAATGATATTGCTGCTTCCGAACTCCCAGTCGTTAAGGTAGCCGCCGTCCCGGAGCGTGCAGTCCAGAAGCTTTATGTTTTCACTCATCAGCCTGTTCCCCGTTCTCTTTCTTTGCCTCTTCCTCTTTTGCATCAGCCGTGACTATAAATACGATGCCGCATACGATTATGGCGGCACCGATGATCTTCCTTAAGGTTATCTCCTCCGAGAATATGAAATACCCCCAGATGATACCCCAGATAACGGTGACTCCCCTGTTGGCGTATGCCGACACGAGAGGCATGTGCTTGATTATCTGCTGCCATGCTATCGCATAAACAAAAAGCCCGAAGAGGACAAGTCCGTAAAACAGGATAAACCTGAAAGATAAGAACTCTTCTCCTCCGGCAAACTTTGCGGCAACGCTCGTAAGCGAATAGATCGCCATGAACAGATGCAGTATTATGAGATATTTAACAGTTGAACCCTTCATAATTTCTCTTTGATATCTTTCTCGGAAGTATCAGGTGATCGACCCCGGCAGATGCGGCACTCTTTCCGTCCTTTTCCTCCCGGTCTCCTATCATCAGCATATCCTCGGCCGCAACTTTAAGATCTTCCATTATGACCTTAAGTCCTTTCGGAGAAGGTTTGAGCTCATTAAGGCGCTCATCTGTCGGATCATACATCCCGTCGACCGCTACGTTCATCGCCGACAGCTTGTCCTTTGCAGGATAGTCCGAAAATATCACTACTTTCCGCCCGCTTTCCCTGAGCTTTTTTATCCATCCGATAAGCCTGTCATCCTTTGTTTTGACAAGGGCCGAAAGCGGGTTTTCGTATATCCATTTATCAACGATCCGTCTGATCCTTGCGGGATCAGCTTTTTTATCTTCGGCAACACGTTTTATGATGTCATCTTCCGATGAACTGTCCGTCCATTTGTCCTTGACCGATCTGAAGTGCGACAGAAGAATGAGATCGCCTGCCGAAAACGGATGACACATATAATACGACACAAGGCGAAGGAACATTATCTTCCTAAGCCTTGGCTGGTCATACAGCGTTCCGTCAAGATCGAACACATATACCTTGTAATCGTTAACGTCTTTTCTCATCGCATCAGTTCATGATCAGACACCGAACAGTGTCGGATTTACCCAGTAATCCGGCATCGGGATATCAACGATCGTAAGAACGAGCAGGATGATCGTAAGGATCGCGATATATGCCAGGAGTGATTTTTCCTTGTAGAGCTTTTCAGGCTTTTGAACGGCCGAATCCGGCTTGAAGGCAATGTACAGATAAAAGCAGAACAGCCCGAACACAAACGGCATCGCTATTATGTATTCCATCCTGTACTTGATCATGAACACACCGATAAAGAACGTTGCGCACATCGCATAGAAGAACGACGATACGAGAAGGCTCGTTTCGGTGTAATGCGCAAAGCTCTTTCTGTAAAGTCCCGCAACGGAAGGATCTCCTATCATGCGGTACTCCGCAAAACGCTTTGTTGCCATGAGGAATGCGCCCGCAAACCAGTACCCGATCAGTATACTTATAGGCGGCTGGAAATCCTGAGTGATGATGAACCAGCCGAGAAGAAGTCTGATCATGTTGTTGATCGACTCCGACAGGACGTCAAGATACGGAATGTCCTTCGTTCTGATTGGCTTAACGTTATAGAGCACTCCCATGATGAGGAGCCACAGTTCCATATACATGAACAGCCTACCCACAAAGAAGGACAGTACGAGGCCGAGAACAATGAGAAGCGCGTATTCGAACAGCACCCATCCGAGCTTCATGTTCTCCGAAACGACCGGCCTGAACTTCTTGGTCGGATGGAACTTATCGAACTCGGCATCGAGCCATTCATTGATGACGTAGTTTGCCGATGCGATAAAGCACGTTGCCATAAAGCCGAGAACAAACCTTACGATAACATCCGACGAGAACGTAAAATCAGTCAGAAGGATCGCTATCGCAACTCCTGGAAGAATGAATGCGTTTTTGACCCAGTGATCAGGGCGCGCTATCTTGATATAGTTTTTCATTAAGCTTCTCCTTTATCGTATCGCTTGAACAACTGCGAAAAAAATTTTGCGTTATCGGTAATATCACCTTTAAATACCGAAGAGCCCATGACGATGACATTTGCTCCGGCTTCAAGAACAGTCATGATATTGTCTCTTGTGATCCCTCCGTCAACCTGGATATCGGTATCGAGTCCTTTTGATGAAAGGTCATCTCGAAGCGCCTTTATCTTATCGGTACAAAAGTCCATATACTCCTGTCCCCCGAATCCCGGCTCGACCGTCATGACAAGAAACATGTCTGCAACGCCGTACAGCGGCTCGAGCACCTGGATGTCGGTATGAGGTTTGATCGCAACCCCGGCCTTTTTCCCGCACTCGTGAATATGCTTTACCGTTTCCTCAAGCGGAACGCAGGCCTCCTGATGCACTGTCAGTATGTCGGCTCCGGCATCTATGAACTTGTCGACATAGCGCTCGGGCGACTGAACCATCAGATGAACATCGAGAGTCTTTTTCGTGAACGCCCTTACGGACTTTAACACCGGTATGCCGAAAGAGATGTTCGGAACAAACATCCCGTCCATCACATCGAAATGAAAGTAATCGTTTCCCCCTGCTTCAGCCTTCTCCATCTGCTCGCCGAGGCGTGTGAAATCCGCGGCAAGAATTGAAGGTGATAAAATAACCATTATCAGTATCTCCTTGATCCGGTCAGTTCGTTATAAATGTATACGTAGTTCTCATACCGCATACGGCTGATCTTATTATCGTTAACGGCATCTTTGACGCCGCAGTCAGGCTCGTGTGTATGTGAACACGGCATAAAACGACACGCCGGACAGTCTTTGAATTCCTCATAATGATCTGCGAGATCTTCCGGTCTGAGATCGGACAGATCAAAGGATCCGAAACCGGGCGTGTCAATTATGAACGTTTTATCGTCTATCGGGATTATCTCCGAATGTCTTGTAGTATGCCTGCCCCGCTGCAGCTTTTCAGAAATATCTCCCGTTTCCATAAGGTCGGTGTCAAGCAGACAGTTGATCATGGATGATTTTCCCACCCCTGAGGGACCTGCTACCGTTGTTGTCTTACCCGACAGAGCATTCAGAAGTTCATCCGTTCCTTCATTGTCCTTTGCGCTTGTAACGAAGATATCGCATCCGCATCCGCTGTAATCGGATACGATCTGCTTCACTCTTTCTATGTCTGCAATATCCTCTTTATTAAAGCATATTAGCACAGGTATTCCCTGTGCTTTATACTGCAGGATCATTTTATCAAGTGTAACGAAGTTCGGCATCGGATCAAGAAGCGCAAATATTATGAGCGCCTGATCGACGTTTGCGACATTGGGCCTTGTCAGTACATTTGTCCTCTCATGAACCGATACGACATTACCGACCATTTCTTCGCCGGCAACTTCATCGATATCGACGATATCGCCGACAAGCGGCTTTGTCCTGTCATGTCTGAACACACCCTTTGCCCTGCATGTGTATATGCCGCTTACGGTATGGACATAATAGAATCCGCCGATCCCTTTTATGATCCTTCCCGTCATTGCTGTTCTTCCGCAAATGACACGGCTGTCGGAGATGTTGTCTGCCATGAGCCTTCAGTCGTGAGGTATGTGATCGTGATCACACCGCTTGAATACTCCTCGATACCCGTCTTTGAAATATTGTACGGGAATGATTTTGTCGAATATCTTCCGAGTTCTTTGCCGTCCGGTGACAGAAGCGTGATCATAGCTTCCGAATCAGGCTGCAGATCTCCGGGCGATCCTACATCGACCGAGCATGAATATGTCTTGATCTTCTTGCCCAGACTGATCTTAAGATCGACCGTCGTTCCCTTGTCGACCATTCCTCCCGCTGCAGGAGCCTGGGAGATGACCTTTCCCTTTTCGACAGTGTCGTTCTCTTCCTCGGAAACGGTTCCGATAACGAGTCCTTCCTCTTCTATGACAACCTTTGCCTCTTCTTCTGTCTTGTTTGACAGATCGGGCATCGAAACCTGTTCTATCGTCTTGCCTGAGCTGACGACTACCGTTACATCGCTTCCCTGTGCGGCTGTTGTTGCTCCGAGCGGATTCTGTGATATGACATTGCCCTTCTCGACAGAATCACTCTCCTGAAGCTGTTTCTGCATCTTGAAGCCTTCCGACTCGAGCTTGACCTTCGCCTCGGCTTCCGTCATACCGACAACATCGGGAACGGTAGCGCCGACTATCTTGCCGCTTGATACAACAAGATTGAGCACCGTACCGCTTTCAACCTCCGTGTTAGGTTCTATATCCTGCGATACTATATAGTCCTTTTCGTATTCCGTTGACTCCTTGTACTGCGCTTTTGCTGTCAGTCCCGCCTTTGTCAGCGCATCGGATGCATCCGCAACGCTCATGCCGACAACGTTCGGAACTACGGTTGTTCCGGCGGATGTCTCGATCGTAAGCTCTTCACCTGAGTCAGGCGTGGAACTTCCCGACAGACCGCCCTTGAATATCCTTGATATGAGCCATATCGCAAGTATCGTGATTATGATCGCAGCAGCAACGAGAAGTATCGTTACGGCCTTTTCCATCTTCGGATCTATATCATCATCAAGCTCGTCGTCATCATAATAATCGTCTTTGCGCGATTTGTATGAAGTATTCTTTGCAGAAGCTTTTTTCTTCTTGTGACGGGGCGGCTCGCTCTGAGTTCTCTGCTGCTTAGGTCTCGGTGCACTCTTGCGTTCCCTGTCTCTTATACCGAATACATCTTCAAAATCATCATCGTATGACTCTTCGGCTTCCATCTCATATCCGGAACGAGGTGCAGGCGCGTATTCCTCCTCGGCCTTGTCGTAAGCGGTTGCGGGAAGAGGCGCACTCATCGCGGTCTGCTTCCTGATCTGCTGCTTCTCATTGTCAGATATGTTCTTCGTACCGCCTTCGGATGCGGGCTCCTGAATGACAACGAACTCCTCGTCAGGATTGGTGAGCGAACGCTTGAGATCGTGTATGAGCTGTCCGACGTTTGCATATCTCCTGTCGGGATTCTTCTGGCAGCACTTTGCTATGATCTGCTCCACACTTATCGGTACATCGGGCACATACACTCTCGGGGAAGGCATCTCCTCCTGAATGTGCTTTATGGCAACCGCAACCGTCGTCTCTCCGTCAAACGGAACGTGTCCGGTGATCATCTCAAACAGAGTGATACCTATCGAGTAGATGTCTGACTTTGCATCGGAATATCCGCCCCGGGCCTGTTCCGGCGACGTATAATGAACGGATCCCATCGCATGCGAAGTAACGGTATTGCTCGTTGCAGCCTTTGCAATACCGAAGTCAGCCACCTTGACCTTTCCTTCCTTGGAAATGATTATATTCTGAGGTTTGATGTCACGATGGATGATGCCGTTGTTGTGAGCTGCCTCGATACCCATGGAAACCTGGATCGCGATACTGATGGCCTCCTTGGGTGTAAGGGTGATCTTCTTCTCGATGTAGTGCTTGAGAGTGATACCCTCAACAAGCTCCATGACGAAGTAGTACATCCTTTTCTCTTCGCCGACATCATAGACATTTACGATATTGGGATGCATGAGACCTGCTGCGGCCTGTGCCTCCGCTTTGAACTTTGATACAAAACCGGAATCCGATGAGAACTCGCTCTTTAAGACCTTTATCGCAACGAACCTGTTGAGCTTGTGACATTTGGCCTTGTATACATCGGCCATTCCACCGCTTCCGATCAGTTCCAGTATTTCATATCTGTCCCCTAAAAACGTTCCTACTTCAAGCATTTAACTCTCCTTCGACGCCTCAATGATAACAACCCCTATATTATCCTTCCCGCCGTTATGATTCGCCATTTTAACCAGATTCTCGGCGACATCGCACACATCGACTCCGCATCTTACGATACGCAGTATCTCATCATCGTCCACCATATTGGTAAGACCGTCCGTGCACATCAGAATGATGTCCCCGGGATTGAGCTCGACCTCAAAAAAATCGATCTCGACCGAAGGAGCAGCTCCTATCGCCCTGGTTATAATGTTCTTATCCGGATGACCCTTTGCCTGGCTCTCATCGAGCGAACCCTTCCTGACAAGTTCCGCAACAAGGGAATGGTCCTTGGTCACCTGGGTAATGTTCTTATCGATCAGATACAGTCTGCTGTCGCCGACATTTGCAACATAGAGCGTATCATCGGCTACGGTCGCTGCGACAACGGTCGTGCCCATCCCCGCAAAATCCGGTTCCGTGGATGCCTTCTCGTATATTTCCATATTGGCAACGGTAATAGCCTCGCGAAGTATCTTGATCGGCGACTTGTCCTCGCACACCTCGACCTCGCGCTCAATGGCCTTGACGGTATATGCCGATGCATAATCTCCCGCCTTATGACCGCCCATGCCGTCGGCAACTATGAACAGATTGTTGAGATTCCCAAGCGGATGCTCACAGGAATAGACGGTATCCTGGTTAAGCTTTCTGCGCCTTCCGATATCCGTCATTGAATATGTCTTAAGCATTTGCTTCTCCTAAACTGCCTTCTTTTAGAAAATCACGACGCAACTGACCACAGGCCCCGTTGATATCGCGCCCCATTTCCCTTCTTATAGTAACATTTATATGGTTTTTTTCAAGTTTATTTTTCAGCGCGACCGCGTCTTTTCGGGCTGTCGGGGCGAAGCTGCGTTCCTTTATCGGATTGACAGGAATGAGGTTTACGTGGGCTTCGAGACGGCGTGCTATCTTTGACAGCTCATCAGCATCCGCCTCTGTATCGTTAAAGCCCGAAATAAGGCTGTATTCCAGCGTTATACGGCGTCCTGTCGTGTCAAAATAGTATCTGCAGGCATCAAGCACCTCATCAAGCGGATATCTGTTCGCCACAGGCATGATCTGTTTTCTCTTTTCGTCGGTCACTGCATGCAGCGAAAGTGCCAGCGTCAGTGCGTATTTCCTGTCGGCAAGTTCCTTTATCTTAGGCACTATCCCGCATGTTGACGCGGTTATGTTCCTTCCGCCGAGATCATTTCCGCGCTTATCTGTTATGATATCTACAAAGTCAGTGAAAGCTTCGAAATTATCGAGCGGCTCCCCGCTTCCCATGACAACGACATGGCTGACGCGCTCGTTTATGTCGGATTCGACCGAATATACCTGTGATACCATCTCTCCGGCAGACAGTCCCCTTACAAGACCGTCGATCGTTGATGCGCAGAAAGCACATCCCATCCTGCATCCGACCTGCGAGCTGATACATACGGTATTACCGAAATCGTACTTAAGAAGGACCGTTTCGATGATATTACCGTCATGAAGCCTGTGTACGTATTTGCGCGTTGCGTCCGACGATACAAGCACCTTTACGGGCTCTGTGACATGTATCACATGCTCCTCTTCAAGCCTGTCCCTTAGAGACTGCGACAGATTGCTCATGGCCCCGATATCGGTCACTTTCTTCTTGTGAAGCCAGTCAAATACCTGACCCGCGCGGAATGGCTTTTCGCCAAGATCCTTAAAGAGAACGACCAGCGCGTCATATGTATATGATCGTAAATCTTTCTTTTCCATCATCTTTTATGCTTCGAGATAAAGAATCCGTCCGTAAGAGAGTCCTTTCCGTAAAGCTGGAGATATCCGTCCTTTGCGGTCACATCCTTAAGTTCATCCGGAATATCATCGTAAAAATCAATGCCCGTAAGTTTTAACTCATCCGTGAGGAATCTGAAGTTTCCGGCATTCTCCTCTGCGGTACACGTGCAGGTTGTAAACAAAAGGATCCCCCCGCGCTTTACATAGCGGGCTGCATTTTTCAGAATGCTTTTCTGAAGCGCGGCAAGAGACTTCACCGAATCCGGTGTGACATTATATCTTATATCGTTTTTGCGCCCCATAACACCAAGGCCCGAGCACGGAACATCCGCGATGACAACATCAAACTTTTCTTCCCACTCTTCATTGAACACGGAGGCATCGTTAAGTCCGGTCTCGATGTTCATAAAGCCGCATCGTTCAATGTTTTCCCTTATCTTTTCGAGTTTGGCGTCTGATACATCGCATGAGATGACATGCCCCTGTCGGGCAAGATCGGCTGCATGAAGTGATTTTCCGCCCGGGGCGGCGCAAAGATCAAGTATCTTATCGGTGCTCTTTATCCCCGAAATATGAAGAGCCAGGACGGAGCTTAGATCCTGTATGCAAATACGCCCGTCCTTAAGGGCGTCTATATCCGTTAAACTGTCATAATCCGAAAGGATAACTGCTTCCGGGATGATATCCGAGGGCGTGATGCGCTTATCGGCGGCAACCTCATTAACGGTCGTCTTTGTCAGATTGACCCTTGCAGTGACAGGACGAACACTGACAGAAAGAGCAAGGAGCGCTGTCGCGTTCTCCTCAGTCTGCTCATCCAGAAGCTTTTTAACTATCCATTCGGGAGTCGAATACTTAACGGAAAAGTGTCTTATCCTATCGGTATTTATGTCAGGCCATTCAACAGTATCCCTGTTCTTTGCGATATTTCTAAGGACACCATTCACGAATCCGGAAAGCGTTGAAAATCCGGCCTTTCGTGCAAGCTTCACGCTCTCATTTACGGCCGCGTGATCCGCCACCTTTTCCATGAACAAAAGCTGGTACGTTCCCATCCTTATGATGGTCCGTATCTGTTTTTTCATTTTTGATGATGGCACTTTGCTCCTGAGGTCGATCACATAGTCAAGTGTGATGCGGCGCTCCGTTACGCCTTCTATGAGACGTTTTAAAAAGCTCTTGTCTATGGCCGGAAGATAGGAATACTTCTCAAGGACATCTTTGGAAAGACTGTTTAAATGATCCTTTTCTTCGGCAAGAAGAAGTGCCTCATAGGCGATCCGCCTTATATCAGTCACGGCTTCTTCTGCCTCCCTGTGCGATAAGGATGATACGAATGAGTGACAGTATCGATGCCGCTGCTGATGCGACATAGGTCATTGCTGCGCTTTTGAGCACTTTCTGAGCGCCCTTCATCTCATCTTCCTGTAAAATTCCCATGCCAGGCAGAGTTTCAAGTGCCCTTCTTGATGCATCAAATTCAACGGGAAGAGTCACCAGCTGAAACAGTACGCCAAAAGCAAAAAGCACGACTCCTGCAAAAATGAGCGGCCTGAAATAGCTGATGATGATACCTGCTATCACGATCCACAGCCCGAACTTTGATCCGAAGTTTGCGACCGGAAGTATCGAAGAACGTACCTTAAGCGGAAAATACTGCTCGTCATGCTGCATCGCATGCCCGCACTCATGTGCCGCTACGCTTATAGCCGCAACGCTCGTGCTGTCATAAACATCCTCCGACAGATTGACGATCTTTGTTGAAGGATTGAAATTATCCGTAAGACTTCCCGCCACTCTTCTGACGGTTACGTCATATATCCCGTTTTTCTGAAGTATCGCCCGCGCGACCTCGGCGCCCGTCATTTGGGACCTGCTCGCAACCTTTGCATACTTGTTGAAGGTGCCTTTGACGACACCCGAAGTGATAAGGCACAGCACAGCCCCGAGTATCACGAGCAGATAACTCGCATCATAATAGATCGAGGACATTCCCGCACTCATTCCAAAATTAAATCCGCCAAACATGATCTGCCACCTTCCTTTCAGGTCTTTATCTTCCGAATATCTCTCCGCATGCGACTTTTCTTCCGAGCATCCAGTCATGAACGCTCATCGCCTTTTTTCCTTCAGGCAGGATATCTGTAATCACAAGACATCCGCTGCCGCACGCAACCGTGATATCATCTTTGTTAACGCTGCAGATTTCACCGGGCCTCTTATCCGAGCTTTCATCACTTACCATGCAATGAAGTATCTTTATCATCTTACCGTCAAGATACGTGTATCCGCCAGGCCACGGCGTGAACGCCCGTATCGTTCTCTCTATCTCTTCGGCGCTCTTCGAAAAATCAATGAGCCCCATTTCTTTTTTCAGGATCTTTGCGTATGTCGCCCTGCTCTCATCCTGGGGAGTATATTCTGCCTCGCCCTTTTCTATCATATCGAGAGTCTTTACGATCAGATCCTCTGATGCGATCATCAGTCTGTCAAACAGCGATTCGCCGGTCTCATCATCCGAGATCGCAACCTCGACGTTTGAGATGATATCGCCTGTATCAACGCCCTCGTTCATCTGCTGTATCGTAACTCCGGTAACTTTTTTCCCGTCTGCTATCGCCCACTGGATCGGAGCGGCGCCGCGGTACTCGGGAAGGAGTGACGCATGAACGTTTATGCATCCGTACCTCGGTATATCAAGTATTTCCTTTGACAGTATCTGCCCGAAAGCTGCAACAACAAAAATGTCGGCATCGATCTTACGGAGTTTCTCAACCTCTTCTTCCTGTTTGATCTTTGCCGGCTGGATAACGCTTATCCCATGATTTTCAGCGTACTCTTTGACAGGGCAGGCAACAAGTGCCTTGCTCCTTCCCTTCGGCCTGTCCGGCTGTGTTATTACGCATACAACTTCATGATGACTCTTTTCACATATCGATGAGAGGATCCCGGCTGCAAAATCCGGGGTTCCCATAAACAGAACCTTCATTACTTATCCTGATTCTCCTCTTCCTCCTGGGCCTTCAGTATCTCGGCAAGCTCTTCATTTGTAAGGAGCGGTCCGCTTACCTTTTCAACATACATATGTCCGTCAAGATGTTCTATCTCATGCAGCAGCGCTCTTGCAAGAAGATCCTCACCTTCAACGATGTATTCGTTCATATCAAGATCATATGCCTTAACCTTGGCATAGCTCGGACGTGTGACTCTGCCGACCTTTCCGGGCACGCTTAAGCACCCTTCGTAATCAGTCTGCTCCCCGCTCGTTTCAAGCACCTCGGGATTGATCAGGATGAGAGGTTCGTCCTGATATTCCTCTCCGGCATCTATCACCGCTATCCTTTTGAGAATGCCGACCTGCGGAGCCGCCAGCCCGACGCCCTCGGCATCATACATCGTATCAAGAAGATCGCCGACAAGATCCCTTGTCCTTGCGTTAACCTCCTTGACGTTCTTGCATACTTTTGTAAGGCATGAATCACCCAGTTCCCTTATCTGACGAAGTGCCATTTCTCCTCCTTAATATCCGTTCATCGGATCAAGATCAAAGCTTATCCTTATATCTTTGTTTCCGTTTTCATCAAAATACGCTTCCGCCCTGTCCTTTATCATGGTGATCAGATCGATATCAAGGCTCTTTACGTATATCATGTGTCTGTATATGTCCCTGATCTTTCTGATCGTGGCATCTGTCGGACCTATCAGCGAAGCCCTGCCTATTATACCATCTGACAAAGCCTGTGCCAACGAGCGCGAAAATGCTTCTCCCGCCTCATCTGTCCTGCTTTCGATCATCACAGCGAGAATATGACCCGCCGGCGGATACATGAGAAGCTTTCTGTATCCCATCTCCTCCTCGAAAAATGCCCCGTAATCCTGGACAGCGGCCGCACGGATCGCGTAATTGTCGGGACTGTATGTCTGAATGATAACATCCCCTTCGCACTTATCGCGCCCCGATCTTCCCGCAGCCTGTACAAGGAGCTGGAACGTTCTCTCGCCGGCTCTGTAGTCGTTTGCGTTCAGCGACATATCGGCCGCAAGTATGCCCACAAGGGTCACAAACGGAAAATCATGTCCTTTAACTATCATCTGCGTGCCGACAAGAATGTCCGCCTCGCGGTTTGCAAATGTAGACAGTATCTGCTCGTAATCGCCCTTCTGCTTCGTTGTATCCGCATCCATACGAAGTACCGATGCATACGGAAAAAGCTGTTTGATCTGCTCTTCTACCGCTTCGGTGCCGATCCCCATCGAACCTATCAGCGTGCTGGAGCATGAAGGGCATTTTTTGACGGCCGGAATTTCATATCCGCAGTAGTGACACATGAGCTTTCCGTTAGCGTGTCTTGACAGCGACACATCGCAGTGCGGACATTTGATGCTCTTTCCGCACGACCTGCACGAAACGAATCCTGCATATCCCCTGCGGTTTAAAAAGAGCATGACCTGTTCGTTGTTCTGAAGTCTTTTCCCTATCTCTTCCCTGAGCTTATTCGAAAAGATACTCCTGTTACCGCTTTTAAGTTCTTCCCGAAGATCAACGATCGACACATTCGGGAGCGATGCGTTCTTGGCGCGCTTTGTGAGTGTGTACAGCCTGAATTGTCCGCTCTTTGCGGCAAAATATGATTCCACGCTCGGTGTCGCGCTTCCGAGGACGACGGAAGCGTCGTGAAGACGAGCCAGTTCTATCGCAACTTCCCTTGCGTGGTACTTCGGCATCTGATCGCTTTTGTATGTGTGCTCGTGTTCCTCATCTATGACTATGAGGCCGAGATCATCAAACGGCGTAAAGAGTGCCGATCTCGGACCGATCATGATATCTATCTCATGCTTTTTTGCTCTTTCAAACTGATCGAACCTTTCACCGTCAGACAGTTTTGAATGAAGCGTCGAAACACGGTCCCCGAACCTTCTGTAAAAGCGCATGACCGTCTGATACGTGAGCGATATCTCCGGGATCAGCACTATGACCTGTCGCCCATTTGACACAACGCTTTCGATCATATCCATATAGACTTCAGTCTTGCCGCTGCCCGTTATCCCATACAGCAGGTAAGTGTCTCTTCTGCCGCTCTCATAATCCCTTCGAAAATCATCCGCTATGCTCTGCTGTTCTTCGGTAAGGCTGACAGAAGGCATGATATCCGTTTTGTTTACGGTATTTCTGTATACTCTTGTACTGTCGATCTTTGCGATGTTTTCCTCGCAGAAATATCTTACGGTTGAGGCAGATATATTCAGCTTTCCGGTAACAAGCCTGTAATCTATCGACTTCTCTTTTATGAGTTCTTCAAGAAGTCTCTTTCTTGCAACCATCCTTTTGTTCTTTGTGAACAGTTCGAGCTTTTGGGCCGCTTCCTCATCAGGCAGAACGAGCACAACGTTTTTCTTTTCGACTGCTTTTACTTTTTTGCGTATCGGAAGTGCTGTTGAAAGTGCCCTGTTCATCGTGGATCCGTATCTGTTCTTCATCCACCAGGCAAGCCTGATCAGCTTCTGTTCTACAAGCGAATCGTCGCCGACTACTTCTGTAATGTCCTTAACCTTTGACGGATCGTATTTCGCCCTGTCAGTAATCTCGAGAACAAACCCTTCGATCTGTCTGTTTGATGCGCCGAACGGAATAAGGACACGGCTGCCGGGGGCAACCCTGTCCGAAAGATGATCCGGGATCCTGTAACTGAACGTGTGATCAAGATTCTCGTGCGAAATATCAACGATTATGTCAGCGTAACGCTCTTCCATACGTTTACCAATCAAAAAGCTCCTCCGCATGCGAAGGAGCCTGATATCAATTATTGAGTCTGTTGAAATGATCTTCCAGCATCTTCACGACCGCCTCCATGTCGGATACGTCGGGAACGATAACTGCGGTCTTGAACTTAACATCCCATTTGAAGACGAGATTAAACGGATCGTTCTGGATCGTATAACATACATCGTCACCATCCATCTGAATGATCCTGCCGCCGACATCCCCTTCTATACTCTTCAGCAGCATTATGAACCCGTCCAGTTCATCTCGATAATCGTGATTGATGAATATACAATTATCTTCGATTGATGTTATCTCATAACCCATCATAAGCAAGTACCGTTTACCGTTATTTCTTCCTCTCCTCAACGGTACCAAACAGGTCTCTGTACCATGAAAGTGCCTCTATGTATGCGTCATATACAGGACTCTCATTGATGTTATATAGTATCATCTGTCTTGACAGTTCGGACCACGATGCGATCTCATAGCACTGTATGAATCCGAGTACCTTTGCCATATCACCTTTTCCTTCAACAAGGGCTTCCGTTATCTCCTTGGATACGTTGACCATTGCGAGCGCCTCTTTCATCGGCTTGTCAAGGATGATATCCAGAACAGAGAACAGCCCCATCAGGAACAGTTCGGAGGACAGAGCCGCCATCTCAAACGTAGGCGCGAGATTCTCGGCAAACTTTGCACGAAGAAGTGAAAGTCTCGTGATCTCGTTCGGCTTATCCGCACACAGTTCCTTGGATACGACTGCGTTGATCCATTTTTTAAGTTCCTTCTGGCCGAGCATGGCAGCTGCGTGTCTGATCGAAGTGATCTCGGAATTGACTGCCATATGGTTGACCATACGAAGAAGTTCGATAACAAGTGCCGTATCTCTTCCGATGATATCGGCAGCCTTTGTAAGCTCGAAGTCCGGATTGTTGACGATCTTGAGAAGTTCGATATAGTTGACCTTCAGCGGTGCAACCTTTGTCGTTCCCTTTGTGACCGGAAGTCTGTAGAAATCCCCTTCATAAAGCGAATACGCTCCGCCCTTTGCAAGCTCTTCGTAATCCTCGAGAGAATCAACGTTTACAGCGATCATTTTGATATTGGGATAAACCTTGGTAAAGAAGTTCCTGGCTGCCACCATGTTGAGCTTCTTATAGTCAAGCATTATATAGTCAAGAAGCTTGAGCACCGGTGCATATTCCTCAAACTGCTCTATCGCAAGGTTCCTTATAGCAAGCTTGTAGTTCATGAACTTAAGCTGCTGGAGTCTCTTAATATACATTGTCTCCGCCGGGATCGTATGATCGAACAGAAGAACAACCTTTTCATGCGGCATGGAACAGTTTTCCTCGATAGGTGAGAACATCGAGATATTGGAAAGTTCAACGAAAACCTCCTGGTTATCCGAGAGTGTTCCCACTCCAAGGCTCTCTACAACCTCAAGTCCGAGTATCGAGCCGGCACCGTCGAGCGCGCCCGTTCCCAGCATGCTCGGATTACGCAGGTAATTCTGCTTCTGCGCAAATACCGAATACGCCGAAACCGCCGTTTTTTCATCAAATAAAGGAATTAATGTCGCAAGCATCTTGTCTCCTCCTTTTATCCTTTTATATAATAGCAGAAATCCGCATTTTTTCCAACCTTTTATATGTTCAGGATGCTGACTTCTCTTTCAGAAATCTGATATAAGCCTGTTTAGTAAGAGGCCGTGAGAAATAGAATCCCTGGATCTCATCGACTCCCATCTCCGTGAACGAGTCAAGCATTTCCTTTGACTCGATACCTTCGACCACAACTTTCATCTTCATGTTCTTGAGCATCTCAATAAGATTCCTGATGATGACATGATGTCCTCCGCTCTCTTCCATCAGGACGAATGCACGGTCAAGCTTTACTATGTTGAGCGGAAGTGATGCGATACGCATCAGATTGCTGTATCCTGTTCCGAAATCATCAAGCGAGAACGTGAACCCGTGATTTGAAAGTGTTTGGATATTTCCGTACAGCCTCGACTGTGAATAGGCACTTGCCGTCTCGGTTATCTCCAGATTGATCTTTGAAGGATCAACTTCGTATTTGTTGCACAGGCTGATGATCTCCTCGGCAAGATCGCCACGAAGACACTGCATCGCCGACAGGTTCACCTCAACATAATCAACATTCAGCTGCGCAAAATCAGGAGATGCGATAAACTTTACAACCTCCTCGAGAACAAAACTTCCGATCGAATGGATCGCACCGTTCTTCTCGGCGATCGGGATGAACAGATCCGGAGAAATGTACCCGTATTTCGGATCACGCAGGCGAAGAAGCGCTTCAGCGGATGCAAATCTTCCGGTGGACGTATCGTATATCGGCTGGTAGAACACAGAGAAATAATGATTCGTAAGGGCTCTTTCTATGATCGCCGACATTTCCTTTTTTAGTTTAAAGTCGCTCGTTGCGGTTATCTTCGAAGCCGAAACGACCTTTCCGTCAGCCTCCGCTTTGTCAAGATCCGAGATCAGCATGAACAGCGAATTGATATCGGAAACATCATCCGGGCATAACACGAGGCATGTGTTGATCATAAGTTCAAAATCGGATATCTCCATTCTGATGTTCTGTCTAAGCGTCCTGCCTATCTCATCCGCTATCTCGTTTGCGAACGGGAAATGTTTTTTGGACAGTTCTATGGCAAACTTTCCGTCCCCGTTGTAATAGCACAGAAACTGTGCGTGATACTTCTTCATTATCCTGAGGATCTCAGCCGATACGGGCGCCATCATCTTGAGCATCGCATCATATCCGACCATCCTCATGGCATATTCGAAATTGACTATGTTAAGAAGGATTATCTCCATCTGTTTGCCTGTCATGAAGTTTGTGTTCATGTCCTCGGCAAACACTTTGTACGTGTGCATTCCCGTTGCAGAGTCAACGGAGTCCTCAACACGCTTGTTTATAAGAACAAGCATCAGTATACATATCGTTATTACAAAGCAGACGATGTGATGTCTCGGAATGATCCAGGATATTATCATTCCCGACGAAACGATTACTATCGGTGCAGTCAGGACATAGAACCTTTTTCTGTCGATCGGTCTGACGTTTTTCTTAATGAACAGATATGCAATGAGCATATACAGTATGAACACGGCATGACCGAGATAATAACCCCAGTGATAAATAAGAGCTTTCCCTTCAGAAACCTCAATCGCCACAGGATAGAAATAATTGACTATAAGTATCGGGATATAGATGATTATCGGAAGCGCGCAGGCAACAACCTTTATCCATATCCTGGTGAGCTTGTGCCACATATCCGTCGTTGCAAGAACATACAGAAGGAACAGCGGCGGTATGAACGACAGTATCATGATGTAAGCAGTGTTCATGTTCAGAAATCTGAATGTACTGACCCCGTCAAGCGCGGCAAATCTTACCCTTGTTGCGTCACATACAGCCGCACAGAGCGTACAGATGATTATGAGCGCCATGAACAGTGCCCTGTGTGTACCGCGTACTCTCGTACGGTAGTAATCCACGGCTATGACAACAAGCAATATGAATGCACAGTAATCATATACGGCGATATCTGTTCCCATCTTACTTCCTATCCCATAAGAATAAATCTTATCAGTTCTTTTTTCTCAAGCGGTTTGCAGAAATGATAACCCTGCAGGTAATTACAACCGAGTTCCTTAAGCCTGTTGCATATCTCCTCATTCTCAACCCCGACGGCAACCGGATCGATCTCAAGATCAGAGATCATGCGAAGGCTTCCCTCAAATATGTCAATGTTGTCAGGCTTGAGTCCTTCCCTGACAAACGATCTGTCAAGTTTAATACCCGAAAGCGGCATCTGCGCAATACGCTCTACCTCAAAAATACCCGCTCCGAAATCATCCATGAATATCGTAAAGCCGACCTGTGAAAGAGCATCTATATTGTCCCGCATCATTTCAAACATCTCTTTCCCGTCAACGTCGGTAATGTTAAAGCATATGTTCTTCGGCTGGACATTGTACTCTTTCATCGTAGACAAAAGCACGGACAGAAGATCACTCCACATGCACTGCACAGGCGACAGATTTATCTCCACACAGTCAAACCCCAGAAGGAGAAAATCAGGCATTGAGACAAACCTGCAGACCTCGTCGATGACGTAAGTCGTGATTGCGTGGATCGAGTTGAGTCTTTCGGCCTCCCCGATAAGGATGTCCGGTCTGATATATCCGAAATCGGGATCGTTCAGCCTGAGGAATGCCTCTGCTCTGACATACCTTTTGTCACTGACCGAATAAACCGGCTGGAATTCAAGATGAAACAGGTTTTCGGAAAATGCCCTTTCTATGACCTTTGCTATGTCATTACGAAGTTCAAAACGTTTCTTGTCAAAAAGTCTCTCTGCATAGCGGAGTTCTCCGGTAAATGCTTCCATCTCAAGCCTGTTGTCAAACGACATGAGGAATTTCGGATCGTCGATGTCATCGGGACACGCTATGAAGCACACATTGTTCATGACTTTGATCGACATCTCCCTGACTTCGACTTCACGCGTCATCAGCGCATTTATCTCCTGTGATATGCGGATCATATCCTCTTTAAATCTTTCATCTGTGATCGCAGCAAACCTTCCGCCGCCCAGATAGTAAAGATCTATGTCGGTATTTGACTGTACGGCCCATTCCTCGAGACGCGTTGCCAGAATACCTATTATGTCCTGGACGGTGAAATACCCGAGCATTTCTATGAGCGATGTGTAGTTTGTCATGACAGACAGCGTAACGCCTATCGGAGCATTCAGTTCTTTGTATTTGGCCAGATCCGTGATATAACCATTCATCGAAAACAGGCCGGTTGAACCGTGCATTCTCTCTTCCGGTGACTGTATCCCGAAAAGTACGATCAGAAATGCCACGGCCGCAAAGAACATCTGAATATTATGCTGGGGATTAAACGCCTGGAAGATACTCGATCCGACCATGACGATGAAGACCATGAAAACACTGAAGAGTTTACTCTTTGAAAACAGTCTGCGGTATCTGATCAGTTCGGCATATCCTATGATCATATACAGATATGAGAATGCATAAAGCGAATAAAACAGCGGCCCTCTGGCATAGATACCGTCTTCACCGATCCTGTAGATGATCTTTGTGAACGGATTGACAACAAAGATCAGCACAGTGATTATGATGACCGTTCCGAAGTAGATAAATGAAAGTGTTTTTCTCTCGCGAAGCCTGTGCCAGATACCGATCATCACGAAAAGGAAACCGCAGAAGATCACGCTTGTCAGGCATGTGCCCCACAGCGTGAATCCGTTTGCGATGTATTTTGCTGCAGTATACCCCGATCCGAAGCCCTCGAGCACAAGCCCCACAGCATCTGCGGCTGTTGCAATGATAATATCCGCCAGAAGAACGAGGGCCCATTTGTTAAGGCGTCCCCTCGTCATTTTGCGAACGATCAGGGATACGATTATGAGTGCCTCTACAACAATGGCACAATAATCAAAAATGACATAACTGTTCAACTTACAGGCTTTCCTTGCTTATCTGAAGTATCTTATCTTTCATTTCCGTCTCAATACGTCCGAGCTCAGCTTCGGCAGCCTGTCTCTTGGCCCTTCCGTCAGCCTGGATCTGCATTACCTCATCAAATGTTTCTATGAGCATCTGGTTTGTAGTGGTCAGTGTCTCGATATCAACGATGCCTCTCTCGCTTTCCTTTGCCGATTCAACGGTTGCGATCTTGAGTGCTTCCGCATTCTTCTTGAGCAGTTCATTTGTCATATCCGTAACTTCACGCTGTGCTCTTGCGGCATCCTGTGAATGATCGAGTCCGATCGCGATGACCATCTGGCTCTTCCAGAGCGGGATCGTATTGACCAGCGTTGACTGGATCTTCTCGGCCATAACCGTATCATTGCTCTGGATCAGGCGTATCTGGGGAGCCATCTGCATCGAGATGTTTCTTGTCAGTTCAAGATCGTATATCTTCTTCTCGAAACGCTCGATCATGGATGCATAATCCCTTGCCTCCTGAGAGTCCTCCTGAAGTCCCGATTCCTCGGCTTTTTTAAGAAGTCTCGGAAGTTCCTGAGTCTTGGCCTCATCAAGTTTTTTCTTGCCGGCTATGATGTAAAGGCTCAGCTGCTTGAAATAGTCAAGGTTCTCCTCGTACATCTTGTCAAGCATTGCAACATCCTTCAGCAGTACCTGCTGGTGTCCTTCCATTGCCTTGCTGATCTTGTTTACATTGACCTCGGCTTTGTCATATTTCGCCTTGAGCGATGTGATCTGATTCCCGGTCTTTTTGAACAGTCCGAAGAATCCTCCCTTTGAATCATCCTCCGAGAATCCCTTAAGCTCCGTAACGACACCCGTCAGCATGGATCCTATCTCACCCATGTCTTTCGTCCTGACACTCTTTAAAGCACCTTCCGAAAAATCAGCAACATTCTTCTGTGCAGCAGCGCCGTACTGAAGAACAAGCTGTGAATCCTTGATATTGATCTGCGACATGAACTTCTCTACCGTAGCCTTATCTTCGGGCGAAAGATCATCCTCGTTTGTCTCAACGATCTCGGCTCTTTGCGGAGCACTCATAAGATCTGCGAGCGGATCGCTCTTCTTTTCCTCCTCCTGTAAGTCAAATACCTGTGCATCGATCACTTCACTCATTGGTTATCTCCTTTCATATCCTCAAAACCGTTTGACAGACCCTTCTGGATCAGTACGGTTTTTAATACCTGGGCATCTGTTGTTACGTCAAGGACCGAGTCCTTGAAAAGCTTATTGAGAAGTTTTCCGAGTGCGGAATTGATCGTATCCATCGTGTTCTCTATATCACGTTTGGCCTCGAGTATCTCCCGTCCCGGTTCACTTACTCTGTCATATTCCCTGTATGCGTCAACAAGCTTTACGGCTGTCGGCAGATAATAATCCATCAGTTCATGGATCCTTGACATCTGATCCGGATGTTCCCTGATCCTGTCAAATATCTCTTTCAGAAGTCCTTCCAGACGATCAAGCTTAGCTGAGATCTCAACTCCCGGTATGTCGTTGTTCAGCTGGCGTATCCGCCTGATCTGATCATTTCCTTCCCTGATCATGCGTGACAGTTCCGCCGATTCTTCGGGAGAAAGCGTCGGAAATTCCTGCTCATCCGATTCTCTTGCAGTCGTGTCTATAACATTTTGCGCGCCCTTTGTCTCAAGTTCAAGATACCGGTTAAATACCTCATCGGTCAGGATGAATGTCCTGTTATCCCTGTCAAAGTGTCCCTGCGGGAAATAGCCCTGATCGAGCAGTTTCTTTAGGTCCTTTATAACCCTTTTCTCGGACTTGTTTGCTGCAAGTGCGAGCGTTGCTATATCTATGTACTGTCTGTTTCCGATAAGCTGGACATACCGGTTGGCAAGGTTTGCCATCTTCCCCTGTCTTAATCCTTTGAACAGAAAGAACGAAAATACTCCGAGAAAAACGAACGGGACAACTATACCACCGGTAGAGAAAGCTCCTGCCAGAGCTCCTTTGAGCGTGGTCATCAGGAGTGTTGCGCCCGTTATCCCGACACCTACCCCGCCGACAACACAGTTAACGGTGGAAAGCGATGATCCGACATCGCTGTAAGGATACGGGAGCTGCCTGTTTGCCGCATTCCTTTTTGCAAGACGTTTAGCTTCGCGCGCGCTGACACGGGCCTGTCTCTCGGCCTCCATTTTCCGCCTTACCTGTTCGCGTTCCGCCTTAAGCTGTCTCTGGCGCCTGGCCGTCTCCGTCTTCTGTGAAAAATCCTCTTTTCTTTTTGAAAGCGGTATTGCAGATGAGTTATTGGTACCCATCGCTTCATTCATCTTATCGCCCACACCGTCAAGGAAATTGTCGACGCTTTTGACTATGATGTCATTTAAGGACGACCAGTCATTGTTCTTCATTCCTTCGGACCAGGCTTTTTCAAATTCTTTTCCGAAACTGTGTTTATTGTTTGCCATCGGTCTGATCTTCCTTCCGGCCGTGTGTCAGTTCAGGCTTTGTGTCGTCGCACTCCGAAGCAGGTATGACTTCACCGCCTTCTTCGAACACTTTCCGGATCTTATCCGAAACCGGATCGTACGCGATAGTTTTGCGATACGGCAGTCCCTCATCGCTCACGGTATCTATCGAATAAAACATATCTACTGATGAATCCCGCCTGATTATAAATCCTCTGTAAGTTATCTTCCCGGGCGCATAACCGTTATCCTTTTCCCATAGTCCGACAATACGCTCAAGTATCTGTGCTTCTGTCATTCCCGAAGCGGACAGTGCATCGTTTTTATCCATTATCCTGCTTTTCGAAAAACTGTAATTATAGCAGAAAACATCGGGATCCCGCGAACTGTCGGGGCAAACAGCTACAGATGTTGCAACCTGTACATAATCTGCGCTCGTAACGGGATAGGATCTGATATCAAACCATTGATCATCCGTAAGCTCGCTGTTTGTGACCGAAAGGATCTCTCCCCTTATCTTTTCATTAAACTCTTCCATCCCCGGAACGTGTTCCTGGAACGAGTTGAGCATCATAACTTCCTCTACTTCGTTGTGCTTCGGATCATCCGCAGGATATGAATCATACCCGTACACCTGTAAGACCGGAACAAGGAACGGCATGCCGTTCATCTTATCCGATGTGAGCTTGTCACCGCTTCTGGAACCCGTGATCTCGTATTCGAAGACCGCCGATGTCGTCGTGTTCCTCGTATTGGCACGCATAGAATAAATGAAGTCAACAACCTCCTCCGACGTTTCCATGCTGACGAGTGCAACTTCCATCTCAAGGGATCCGTCCGAATACTGAGTGACCCTTCTGACCTCGGGAGCCGAGTCTCCGCGGTCTCCGAGCGAAAACCTGTATTGAAGTCCGGTACTGATGGACATATGAGCCACCCCGTCTTCCACCGCGGTGGCTGAATCAGGGATCGGCGGGATATCGCGCAGTTTCCCGAACATTGCCAAGATGACGTCACTTATGATCTGCGGATCTGCTTCGACATATTCCGAAACACGTGTAAACTTCATTTTCTTGTCACTGCACGATGTGACATACATATGCACACAGCGCCATACAAGCTCAGCGTCTGACTGATTGTACGCCTTCTGATTCTCGACACATGCCATGTTTATGGCATCACATACGCCGACCATTCTCGCTATGCCTTCGGGAAGATCGTCAACATCAAGGCTCTTGGATGTTTTGATGGTACTGTCGGTTGTGAGCTTTTCCGAGATCTCAGTCTCTTCCGCAGTTTCAGAAGACGATGATCGTTTTGTATTGTCAGACAGAAATGCCCCGTCCTGCATTGCATCAACTTCTCCGAACCTGCTCTTTTTTTCAGGTTCTTCGTTACATCCGCAAAGACAGGCTGACAATAATGCGATGATGATGATTTTTGAACTGAACAAACACTTACGCATACTGGTCTACTCTATCATAAGTTTAACGAAGTCATCCTGCGGCATTGGCTTTGCATAATAAAAGCCCTGGATGACACTGCATCCCATACCGCTGAGAAGATCGGCCTGTTCCTTCGTCTCGACACCTTCGGCGACCATTTCAAATCCGAGCTTTCTCGTCATATCAACGACCGCTGAGATGATCACGTTCCCCCTGTCCATATTTTCATTTCCCCTGAGGAATCCCATGTCGAGCTTGACTATATCTATCGGAGCATCCTTCAGAAGATTGAGCGACGAATATCCGCTTCCGAAATCGTCCATGTTTACCTTGAATCCCATGTCCCTTATCTGCTGGACACGGGAGAATATCTCACTTACATTGTCCGAGTATGCGCTCTCGGTTATCTCGAACTGGATGTATCCGGCAGCCTCCGGATACTTATCCTTAAGCTCCCCTATGACCGTCAGTATCGAATCATCCACAAGGCTGATCCTTGATATGTTGACCGAGATCGGAACTGCAGTATGACCGTCATTGAGCCACTTTGATACCATTTCAAAAGAGCTTCTCCACACGAACCTGTCGAGCTGGGTAATGTATCCGTTCTTCTCAAATACCGGAACGAACAGTCCCGGGCTGACTATGCTGCCGTCCGGTTTGATCCATCTGGAGAGAACTTCGGCACCGACCATTTTGCCGGATGCGTGATCATACTTGGGCTGAAGATAAAGAGCAAACTCACCTGCGGCCATCGCACTTTTCATCTTCTGCGTGACCTCAGCCTCTTCCGACATCTTCTTTGTCATCTTCTCGGTATAGAAAGTATACGTGTTAACACTTCTGTCCCTTGAAGTTCTGAAAGCATATGTGGCATATAGAGCCGCACGTCCGATCGCTACAGACGTATTGTCCATCTCATATATACCGCACTTGAGCGTGAGCGGATATTCTATCCCGAGATGTGAGACGGACAGCTGCGTATCGACCTTAAACCTTTCTATGTTTTCCCTTGTATTCTCGAATATGCAGCCGAACGTGCCTGCGCCCATCCTTCCGCATACTCCTCTTTTGTCCGAAAACTCCTCTATTACCTTTGCGACGTAGCAGATGACCATATCGCCGCCGGTATTCGAATACAGGTCATTGATACCTCCAAGTCCGTTGATATCGGCAACAACAAGAACGAATTTTTTGTCGGGTTCCCTCGCAACAAGCCTTGTCGCACGTCTGAAGAAACCGCGCTGGTTGTAAAGGCCCGTAAGGGAATCGATCGCCATCTGGTTCTTCATCTCGTCGTTAAGATAATGGACACAGTCCTCTATCCTCGAATAGCCGTTGGCAACCGCACAGACCATCTCATAACAGCTTCTGTATCCGCACGCCTGGCAGTCAAGTTCCTTTTTGACCTGCGTCGTCTTGTGCATTGACGTGAATATCTCTTCAACAACGCTTTCGGGCACCGAACATTTCTGATGATAATCCTCTTCGCCTTCCCACTCGAAATCGCGCGTGTTCAGATCCTTGAACTTTTCAAGAAGACGTCTGTAACGCTCGTTAGGAGATATGCTTCCGTCATCTTCTTTATCCATGCAGCGATAGTATTCTTTTGTATAGAGCGGAACGCTCTTTTTCATATCTACGGCGTTACGGTCTATCGCGGGTCCGTCAATACAGCCCGTCCTGCAAAGATCGATAGTTACGAGCGTCGGATGATTGTCAAGAAACTCCTGACTGTTTGAATTGAGAAGTTTTTCAAGCTTACGGTCTATTCCGACACGTGATTTGAACAGGTATTTCGGTGAAAAATACCTCGAAACGATAAACGCAAAAGCATCGTTTTCACAGATCGATTTTCCGATCCCGTCGTTGTCTATGTCAAATCCCGAATCAAACTGCGAGATGTCTATATCTCCGATACGTTTTATTAGACTTGAAAATCCTATGAGATAGTTTATGTTCCTCCCGGTATTGTATGAACTGAACTCATCATAAATTGCAGTACAGGGTGACAGGAGCGCGAATCTGTCCTTGATCTCTTTGTACTTGCGGTAATAGATCGCAGCGCAGACACTCGGCAGCTGGACAGGTATGAACTTGTTAAGAGCATCCGGCGCATATCTCGACACATAGTTTGAAAATCCCGGGCATGTATGCGCATAGAACTTGTCGCACTTTCCGTTTTCGTCAAGATTGTCGTGAAGATATTTCGTATGGCAGAACATACTGATATCACCGCCAATCGATGCGTCATATATGTTCCTGATACCGATGGACTTCAGATATCCGAAAATGTGCCTTGCATACTCCATCCCGTACGCAACAACAAACACCGGATCGACTATGACCGAAACCTGTGCTTTTCTTGAAAGATCAAGAAACAGTTCATCAAGGCTGTCATTGTATTCTCTGGCGCCGTGAATGCATTCTCTTACGCATGCTCCGCAGTGGATGCAGTTCTGGTCGGATACATCCACACTTATCCTGTGCTCGTCATTTGCCGAAACATTTGCGCCGACAGCGGGGCAGACATGCACACAATGGTTACACGCCACACATTTGTCATTTGTAACGATCATTCCGTCGTTGTATCTTCTCATAACTCTTCCCGCCTTACTCAAACACAAGTATCAGCATAGTCTGGTTCAGATGTCTGTATGCGAACTGCTCTCCGTGTCCTGACACTCCTATATATTTACCGAACTCAGATGTGAGAAAATCATTGTATTCGGCAAGTTTTCCCGTTTCGGTAAAGTAACGGGCTCTCGAAAAACAGTTGATGACAAATGAAAACGAAGGCGCCTCGATAAGCTCGTGTACCCTCTTTGAAGTATCGGCCCACACATCTTCCACAGGGTCTATCGGATCAAGGAGAACAACTCTGGTCTGATTGTATATCCTTGAGAAAAAGCTCATGCTGCCGTCAGGAAATAGCTCACGTACGGCGATAATGTTCAGATCGTCATTCTCCAGCCTTCCGACGGGATGGAAGAATGAATTGGCGCCAAGTTCGTCTTCGGGTATCTGCATTGCCGACGCAACAACACCGGTTGCACTCTTGTGGTCGAACTCATAAACCTTTCTCGCATCACAGTCAACATCGGTTGCCGTAAAGAAATGCTTTGTGGGTCTGAACATGTTTTCCTTAACTATCGCAACCCTGCCGTTTTCGTTATGGACAAATGCGAACACGCACGCATCCATGTACAGTATGCCGTTAAGCGATACAGCCGAGGGCTTGTCGGGATTGACAGCCGTTGCCGCAGTACAGCCGCAAAGCTCAATATCCGTATTCTTCATGACTTCGTGGAATGTGTCCATGACAAGTTCTTCGCAGTTTCCGACGGACGCGTTGAACTCAAGACAGACAGTGTTTTCCTTTTCTGTCTTTTCAAGTGCCGTTTCTATCGCATCGCGTGATCGCCTGGGATATCTGGAAACTTCAAAAAGAACGCCCGATGAGACAGTAATGCCCTCAGTAATGGCCATTACCGAAAGACCGTTCCTTCCGATACCTTTTGTCGATATGAACACGTCGGAAGTAGATCCGATGACGGTCGCATCAGGGAATGAATTGGAAAGCATACGGGAATACCATCCGAAATTTGCATTGTCGGATGTGAATATCACCAGAACCGGTGAGATAAGTTCCCCGTTCTCTTTAAGCTGCTCAAGTATCTGCGGATAAGCATTGGTCCCGATCTTATCCTCGGCCTGGGCAACATAGCATCTTTGCATAGACCCTCCCATGAAGATAAACCTTAACAACTTATTTTAACACATCCGCGAAAAAAAATGTATGAAAAAAGCAAAAAACACGGGGTTATAATCGTGACTTGTCGACTTTTATCAGGGCAAGCTCACTGTCCTGCCAGATCCTGTCAAGAACGACCTCTCCGCAGTTCCAGAATCCGTTCCTGTTCACGGGATATTTGCATACCTCGGCAGGTCCTACCCATATATAATCTATGTCATATCTTTTGAGAAAATCATTGCAGTATTCTTTATCACCGCTGCAGTAAAATGCGGCAACATCGGTTGCCCTTTCCTGTACGGGCTCCGGTTCATTGTGCCACATCCACTCATGAACATACCATCCGAGCGGCGTGCAGGCTCCGGTATATACCGACAGGCTGCTCGTATGCCTGTAGCTGTCTCCCGACATCTCCACGATGTTGAGCACTCTTTTGTCATCCTGCATCAGGATATCGTACGCTTCCATCTCATGGTAATATACCGGGTCTGTACGCAGGCCCTCAAGGCTCGATATCCCTTTTCTGAGCGATGCATCAGCGTAATTTCCAAACCACCTGTATGCGCTGTACGGTGTATATATGCATGACAGCGCGGTAAGTACGACAGCAACCGCAGCGAGTGTTCTCATTCTTCTGCCAAGAACGTACGTAAATGCCAGTCCGATGATGATCGCAAACAGTATGTACGCCTGGTACGTCAGCTTGAACATCGTATTGAACCTCAGGTTCGCTTCACCGTAAATATCCTTTATGTAGATGACCTCCGGCGTCATGACAAGCCCCATCGTGCACAGCATGAATGCAAGCAGGGATGACCGCGCACAGACATTGATCCCATCCTCCGCCGTTTTCTTTTTATACAGCCACACGATCAGCATTATCGTGACCGCAAAAGGAAGCAGCCATAAAACGGCAAGTTTTACAGGCGGGGTATGATTTTCACAGAGCTCGATACCCGATTCCATCTTGATAAAGTTGAGGGTAAACGGGAGTATCGCGATAATGGAAACAGCCGTTACAAAAACAGCTTTTGATGCGATCACGACAAACGTTCTTAAAGAGAAGCCACGGCGCTTAAGATCAAAGAACACTATAACTGCTCCCGTTATCACAAAATAGATCGCAAAATCCCAGTAATTGGCACCCTTAAAATACGCAAGCAGCAGCGAGATGAGCGACAGTCTGTACAGCATGCTCTTTTTTGACTCCTCTTTTTCACCCATGCAAAGATCGAAAAGGATCGCAACGAGCGGAAGCACAAAAAGAACATTTATGACGTGAGCATGCAGGTCACCGAGAATGACCGAATAGGCGGGAAACTCGTTTTTGCCGTTATCCGGATCCCCGTTATCCATGTTGATGTAAACCGTACCGTCCGGGAACCAGTATCTGTAATCACCGCTTCCGAACAGTCTGCTTATGACGGTTCCGAATATCCCGTACAGGAGCCAGTGCGGATTGGCACAGAACGCAGCCGCAAAGGCGCCGAGTGTTCCTCCGAGGTCAGCAAGGCTGTCCTTTTTTAACAGGTCGCCGAAAAGACATCGCGCCGTCCCCGATACGATCTCAAACACCATCACGAACACCATACCGATAAACGTTGCCAGCATCATGTTATAGCCAAACTCAGGTGTCGTAAGGGACAGTCTCGTGATGAAGACAGTTATCATCTGTCCTAGATAATAGTAATTAAGTGTTGTCCCGGAAAACCACGGATCGACAGGTATCGCACTCTTCTGCCTGTATATCGTCTGCAGAAAACCGAAGTCCATGTAGTTCTCTGTTCCGGGATCGACAAGCGGATTGAATCCGATCATCCAGAAGAATGCAAGGAATATGACGGCAAATGCCGCAAATCCCTTCAGGTGATCGATGATCTCCTTTTTCGTTATATACGGCTCTTTTGTTGCATATCTTCTGATGAAAAATCCTATGACCGACATTACAGCAAATGACGTAAATATCACCGGATCCGAATACGGTATTTTCGTCACGGCACATATCGTCCATGCCGGGAAGAAGCACAGGATGAGTCCGAGCCCGAAGCTTATGCCGAACCCGTTATCGGAGAACCTGAGATTTCGGAGCACAAGGAACGGACGCAAAAAAAGCGATACCGCAAAAACAACTGCAAGCCAGCGAAGAGCCGCAGTTGTTCCGGTATCGTTCATAAAGATGAAACAGAGTATCACCGCGATTATAACGGCAATACTAAAAAAGTCCGAAAAGTTTTTCCTGGAATGATCCATGAAGATCCTCGTATGTCGTGTAATCATATGACGGATTGTCGGTCCGCCTTCTCCATTCATCCCTTATCGCATCACACAGTATACGCGAATTGGGATCATCAAGCTTAAGGAGCGACGGGAAGACAAAATAGATCATGAACAGTGACAGATCGGTCCTGACACTTCCCGACAGTTTTCCGGATTTTGCATATTCGGCAAAAACATTCTCAGTGAAGATGTTCGCGACCTCACCTGCAGCTGTGGCTGCATCATCCCTGCCTTTAACGTACTGGGTCATATCCTCAAATATTCCCCTGTTTTCCGAAAGGAACGCATCGAACCTCTCCTCGTACGTTTTCTTTTTTATCTTCTTCAGTTTGCTCCTGTAGCCTTCAAACATGGCTGCACTCTGATCAAACATAATCCACCTCCGGCTTCGTCATTAAGGTCACTGACCGTAATAAGCGTTTGCCCCGTGCTTTCTGTAATAATGCTTATCCTGAAGTTCCTGCGGAGCAGGCTTGATATCGGGGTTGATCGTCTCGGCACGATATGCCATCTTTGCAACCTCTTCAAGAACGACAGCATTGTGAACGGCTTCATGCGCATCCTTACCCCATGCGAACGGTCCGTGGTTCTTGCAAAGTACCGCGGGAACAGCGGTAACATCCTTGTTCATCCGTTTGAACTCGTCGATGATGAGAAGACCCGTGTTCGTTTCGTATGCACTGTCTATCTCCTCCTTTGAAAGGCACCTTACACAGGGAACCTCCCCGTATATGTAATCGGCATGTGTCGTTCCGTAGCAGGGTATGCTGCGTCCGGCCTGAGCCCAGCTCGTTGCATATGACGAATGTGTATGTACTATACCGCCAATCTCAGGAAAAGCTTTATACAGTTCCAGATGGGTCGGCGTATCACTTGAGGGCTTGTAATCGCCTTCGACTTTATTGCCATCAAGATCCATGATCACCATGTCTTCCGGTCTTAACTTATCATAATCAACACCGCTCGGTTTGATCGCAAACAGGCCGCTCTCTCTGTCGATCTCAGAAACGTTTCCCCATGTGAACGTAACGAGTCCGTACTTCGGAAGAAGCATATTCGCTTCATATACTCTCTTCTTTAACTCTTCAAGCATTATAAAAGCACCTCCACAGCAGCACGTTCGATCTTAAGGCCTTCCATGTATGTCTTCATGAAATCATCAAAACCTTTTTCTTCTTCGGGAACCGGTTCAACCGTACTTCCCTTTGCGTTTGCAAATATCCTGCGGTTAAGGAAGTCTTCAAGGTTCTCACCGTCATTCCTGTTGTCAGCAAACGAAGCAAGTATAGCCATTCCCCACGGTCCGCCTTCTCCTGCAGTCTCCATTACGGAAACAGGAGCATGGATCGCTGCAGCTGCAATGCTCTGACCGACACCTTTTGTCTTAAAGTATCCGCCATGACCGTACATCTTGTCAACCTTGACGCCCTCCTCATTTATGAGTATATCAAGTCCGGATTTAAGGGCCGCAAGTGCAGAATACAGATGCATCCTCATAACATTTCCGAGTGTGAACTTCGATTCCGCAGTCCTGACAAACAGAGGTGCTCCTTTATCAAATCCGGTAACGGGTTCTCCCGAAACATAGTTGTATGAAAGCAGTCCGCCGCAGTCGGGATCACCATTAAGAGCTACGCTGTAAAGCTTCGTGAACAGCTCATTCATGTCCGCCTTATTTCCCATGAGTTCACCGAATTCCTTAAAGAGGTTGACCCATGCATTTATCTCACTCGTACAGTTGTTGCAGTGTACCATTGCAACTGCGGCTCCGTCGGGAGTCGTGACCATATCGATCTGCTCGTATACTTTTGAAAGAGCCTTCTCAAGAACGACCATAGCGAATACACTCGTTCCGGCGGACGTATTACCCGTGCGCAGTCCTACCGAATTGGTCGCGACCATTCCGGTTCCCGCATCACCTTCGGGAGGACACAGCGGTATCCCTGCCTGAAGATTTCCGGATACATCAAGCTTCTTTGCACCTTCTTCGGTTAGCGTTCCGGCATCTTCTCCCGCCGAAAGGGACTTCGGAAGAACATCTGCAAGCTTCCACGAGAATCCGTTCGGGGCGATAAGGCTGTCAAACTTCTCCATCATGCCCTTATCGTAATCCTTGGTTGCGGAATCGATCGGGAACATACCCGAAGCGTCGCCGACACCAAGTACCTTTTTGCCTGTCATAACGTAATGAACATATCCCGCAAGCGTTGTCACAAACGCGATATCCTTTACATGATCTTCCTTATTGAGGATTGCCTGATACAGATGAGCTATGCTCCATCTCTGCGGGATATTGAATCCGAGTTCTTTTGTAAGAGCAGCTGCTGCCTGCTCCGTTATCGTGTTCCTCCATGTTCTGAACGGAACAAGAAGTTTTTCGTTTTTGTCAAAAGCAAGATATCCGTGCATCATTGCCGAAAAACCGATCGATGCAAACTTTGTCGGAACGATCCCGTATTTATCTTTGATATCCTTTAACAGATCGCTGTAGCAGTCAGCCAGTCCGCCCCAGATATCATCAAGTGTATATGTCCATATCCCGTTCTCGAGACGGTTTTCCCAGCCGTGTCCTCCGGTGGCAAGAACATTTCCGTCACCGTCGATCACAACACCTTTGATCCTTGTTGATCCGAACTCGATCCCGAGATAAGATCTTCCTTCAGCTATAAGGTTTTTTGCATCCATAACTCTTCTCCTTTTTGTGATAATCTAATACGGCCATTCATAAAGGTCCGATTCGTTCAGCACCGTAACACCGTACTCTTTTCCTCCGAGCATTATCGAAGGGACAGCATTGGAATTGGTGTATATCTTCTCATTGACATACTGATATTTGTACGGCTCCTGGCCTGAGCGCAGCTTTCTGATGACAGATTCAACACGCGGTCCGTGCAGCGGATTGCACTCACCGATACAGCTTATCTGTCCTGCGACAAGACTTGATACGGCCTGTTTGTTGATCCCGTCAAACGACACGACCATCGTTTCGCCGTCTTTTATATTACTGCCGCATTTCCTGCCGCTTGCTTCCAAAACCTCGATCACGCCGAGAGCTTCATTGTCGTTCTCACAGTATACCACATTCACGTTGTCATAGTTTCTGAGAATCGCAAACATGGCTTCCTTGGCTTTACTCTTCGTAAAATCACCCACCTCGTGGGTAACGACGTCCCAGCCGTAAAGCGACGCCATATGATCGAAGCCTTTCGTCCTTCCGATCTGGGCAGTGCTTCCGAGAGTTCCCTGGATATCGACTATATGAACATCCGAGGGGTTGACTCCGTTCTTGGCAAAATACTTGGACATCCACATGCAGACTTTTCTGCCTTCAAGTTCAAAGTCCGATCCTACCCAGCACGTGAAAAGACTGTCATCGGAAACTTCGACCTGACGGTCGACTATTATAACGGGAATCCCTGCCTCTTTTGCTTCCGACAGGACCGTATCCCATCCCGTTTCCGTAACGGGTGCAAGAACGATATAATCAACATCCCGCTGGATAAAGCTGCGGATAGCGGTTATCTGGTTCGTCTGTTTCTGCTGGGCATCCTCAAAGATGAGCTCGTATCCGTTCTCTTTTGTGAAAACAGACTTCATCGATTCGGTATTGGCACTTCTCCAGTCCGACTCGGCTCCGAGTTGTGAAAAGCCGACGACTATAATGTCATCGGGTGTAACTACACTTTCAGCCTCCGCGTCCCCGGCGGGAGTACATCCCGCCAGAGAGCACAAGAGGCTTACGCTTAGAATGATAGATATGATTTTCCTGAAAAGAAAGTCACTCATGCCTGCTTCTTAAGAGATTTCTTCTTGCGCGCGATAACGATCGACTGTACGACCAGGAACAGGCAAAGCATAGCAGCAACCGTGATACCTGTCCACCAAGCCTGGTCGAAACCTGCCGATGAAACTATACTCTGTATCGTCGCAAGTGACAGAACCCCGAAAAGTGTTCCGATAATGTTTCCGACACCGCCGGTAAGCATCGTTCCTCCGATGATCGATGAAGCGATAGCGTTCATCTCGGCACCGGATGCATGTGATGCTGCTCCCGAACCTACGTGCAGGAAGTAAACGTATCCGCCTATTCCGGCAAGGATACCGCACATAAGATGTGCAAGGAACTTCGTCTTCTTGACGTTAATACCGAGCATCAGTGCACTCGTTTTGTTTCCGCCAACCGCATAGAATGAACGGCCGAGCTTCGAATATCTGAGAACGAAGAACAGTACCAGTACTATAAGGAGTGCAACGAACACACCTATCTCGATCTTGGCGGGAACAAGGTTACCCTTTTTGTTTACCGTTCCGAGGAAGTATACCCTTACCGGCTCCTTGAGCTCGTTGAACGCAGGGTTCTCAACATTGAACGGGTTCGTATGTACTATTGTAGTCATACCTCTTGCAAAGAACATACCTGCAAGTGATACGATGAACGGCTGTATGTCAAGGTATGCTATAAGGTATCCCTGGACAAGTCCGTATGCAAGTCCTATACCGAGTGCGATGAGCATCGAAACAAACACGTTACCCGGTGTAAGATTTTCTCCGGGATTAAGTACGTTCCTGTCAAGATAGACAGCACAGCACATTGATACAAGCGCTGCAACACCTCCGACCGAGATATCGATGCTGCCGATGATCATTACGAGTGTAAGGCCGCATGCCATGAGGATAAGAGCTGCATTCGCATTCAGAATGTTGAAGAATGTCTGAAGCTTTAAAAAGCCCTTTCCCTGAAAGATCATGGCGCCAATGTACATTGCAAAGAACACTACGATCGTGATCGTAAGCAGGAGTGTGGTATCCGAAATGTTTCTTTTCTTAGTCTTCATTTATGCCACCCCCTTCTTTGCCGAATGCTTCTTGAAGAAGGATCCGATGAACTCTCTTACCGTCGGAGCAGAGAATACAACGAGCACGATAACGACAACTGCTTTGTAGGCCGAAAGTGCATCCGAACTTACCTTGAACTTGTAAAGTGTTGTTGTCAGGAACTGGATAACGTATGCACCGATTATCGAAGCCCACATATTGAACTTACCGCCGCCGAGAGGGTTACCGCCGAGAGCGACCGCAAGGATCGCATCCATTTCTATATCCTTGGCGATGACCGAATAGTTGATCGTCGACAGTCTTGATGTTTTGATGAGTGCCGCAACCGCAACACAAAGGCCGAGGATAACGAACGAGATGAACTTTACAAGTTCGGGATTCAGTCCGTTAAGTCTCGATGAACTCGGATTGATACCGACAGCCTGTGTATAAAGACCGAGCGTCGTGAACTTGAGAACAAGGAAGATCACGATGATGCATACAACCGCGATGAACACGGGTGCCGGTACAGGTATTCCCGGGATAAATCCGCCGAAGTATGCGAACTTCGGATCGGGAACTATGGGAAGTTCATTGTTATTGATCCATGCCGCGATCGAACGTCCCGCAGTGAACAGGATAAGAGTTGCGACCATCGGCTGTATCTTGAAATATGCAACCAGTATACCGTTAAATGCACCGCACATCATTCCTACCACGCACGCTACAAGAAATCCGACGATGATCGGGGCCTGAAGTGTTTCGGGGCGGGAGTTCGTTCCGCACAGGACTCTCAGGAGGGCGGATCCGCAAATTGCTATCGTTGCTCCGACCGAAATGTCCTGTCCACCCGATGCGGCCGTAACGAGTGTCATTCCTATCGCAAGGATAGCAAGCTCTGAGCCGTAATCAAGTATCGTGATAAGATATCCCGACAGAACGGGATTGCCTGCGGAGTTCGTCTTCGGTGTGATCACGAAGAACGAAGGATCGAATATAAGGTTGAATACGATCAGAAGCAGAAGTGCCGCAAGCGGTATTATGATCTGATTGTGTACAAGCTTTCCGAAAAATCCGGAGCCTGACTTGTTATTATTTGCCATCACTATCACCTCCGGCTATTGTACTCATGATCTTATTCTGGTTAAGATCATCTCCGGTAAGCTCGCCGACAACATGTCTGTCACGCATAACGATGAGACGTGAACATGTCCTGAGCATCTCGTCTGTCTCCGAAGAAATGAACGTGATTGCCATTCCTTCGCTTGCAAGCTTTAATACGAGCTTCTGGATATCAACTTTGGTACCGACATCGATACCTCTTGTGGGCTCATCAAGTATAAGGTAATCGGGATGGGTAAGGAGCCATCTTGCGAGAATGACCTTCTGCTGATTACCGCCCGACAGTGATTTGATAGGTGTGTCTGCCGAAGCAGTCTTGATGTCAAGGAGCTTGATGTACTCGTCTGCAAACTTGTACGCTTCCGCTTTACTGAACGGATGAAGCGCTCCCTTAAGCACCTGGTACGCGAGAACGATGTTGTCTCTGACCGACAGATCCCCGATTATACCGTCGACCTTACGGTCTTCGGGAAGATAGGCTATGCCTTTCTTCATTGCATCTATGGGTTTTGCGATCTTAACCTGTTTGCCGTCCCTTGTCTTTTCACCGGAAAGATTTCTGTCCGCGCCGAATATCGCACGCACACATTCACTTCTTCCCGATCCGAGCAGTCCGGTAAAGCCGTTGACCTCACCCTTGTTGATATGAAAATCAAACGGATTCACTGCTTCGGTACTTGAAAGGTTTGTGGCTGTAAATACAGGTGTCTCGCCTTCTTTCTTTTCGTATGTGGCATTTTCGCTCTTGATATCGGACATATCATCAAGTTCTTTTCCGAGCATCTTTGATACAAGCTGTACTCTCGGAAGATCCTTGATCTCATATTCACCGACAAGATGACCGTCACGAAGGACCGTGATCTTATCACACACTTCATAAACCTGATCAAGGAAATGTGTTACGAATATGATCCCGACACCTTTTGCCTTAAGATCCCTCATGAGCTTGAAGAGCTTTTCAACTTCCTGCTCATCGAGTGATGAAGTGGGCTCGTCGAGGATAAGGACCTTACAGTCCATATCTACCGCACGTGCTATAGCAACCATCTGCTGAACCGCTATGGAACAGCTGGCAAGCTGCTGGGCTGGTTTGGCGGGTATTGCAAGATCATCAAGGATCTTTCCCGCTCTTTCATTCATTTTCTTCCAGTTTCTCAGAGCGCCTTCTTCTCTTCCGATAAACATATTCTCAGCAACGGAAAGATTGGGGCAGAGTGTAATCTCCTGATAAACCGTACTGATACCGAGATTCTGTGCGTCCTGCGGTGATTTTATCGAAACCGACTTGTCACCGAGAACAATATCCCCCTCGTCTTTGGGATAAACCCCCGTCAATACCTTGATAAGGGTGGATTTTCCGGCGCCGTTCTCGCCCATGAGCGCATGGATCTCACCGCTGCACAGTGTAAAATCCACGCCCTGCAAAGCTCTTACGCCCGGGAATGCCTTATCGATACCACGCATTTTAAGAATTGCATTATCCATAATGAGTGGATTCACCTCCAGACTTTTTTTCAAAAAAAGGGCGCGAGATGTACGCTCTCGCGCCCTTTTAAGGTTAGTTCAAATTATGGATTAGATACCGTAGTTCTCAACATCATCAGCTGTGATCGTTGTAGCATCGAATCCCTTTTCGTTCATGACGATCTTCTTCTCAGCGGGCTCATTACCTGCCTGGATCTCGTCGATAACCTTAAGGATGTACTCAGACTGGAAAGGATTGCACTGTCCGTCGTAGTTCCAGTTCTGATCAAGAAGCTCCTGAAGTGCCCACTTGTTGCAGTCGAAGCCCATTACGATGACGTCTTTGCCAACACCGTGTGAGATGTTTGCTGCGTCAAGAGCTGCTACAGCACCCTTAGCCATATCGTCGTTCTCAGCGTAGATTACGTTGAACTTCTCGCCTGAGTCGATAACTGACTGAACGATCTGCTGTGCCTTCTCTGCGTTCCACTCAGCTGTCTGCTGTGTAACGATCTTCCACTTAGCTGAATCTGAAGCAACCTTGTCATCAAGAGCGCCTGAACGGCCCTTCTGAGCTGCTGAACCCATAACACCCTGGATGTGGATTACGTTGTACTCGTCAAGGTTCTGTCCCTCAAGCCATGCAACTGCTGTCTCGCCTTCCTTATCCATATCGGAAACGATTGATGCGCTGTAAAGTGAAGGATCAGCATCGATAGTTCTGTCGAAAAGGATTACGTGGATACCTGCATCCTGTGCATCCTTAAGAACTGAATCCCAGCCTGCTGTATCAGCTGCTGAAAGAAGGAGGTAATCAACACCGTCCTGGATGAACTTCTGAGCTGCTGTGATCTGCTCGTCGTTCTTTAAGCTGTAAGCGAAAGAAGCGTCAAAACCGTTCTCCTCAGAGAAAGCAGCCTTAAGATCCTTGTCGTTAGCTGTTCTGTAACCTGACTCGTTAGGGTCATTGTTGATGATACCAACTTTGATGAGTTCGCCTGATGCTGCTGCAGGCTCTTCTGCTGCAGGCTCTTCTGCTGCAGGCTCCTCAGCCTTGGGCTCCTCAGCCTTTTCTTCTGTTGCTGCAGGTGCAGCTGCTTCTGTAGCTGCAGGTGCTGCGCCGCCACAAGCTGTAAGTGCAACCATTGCTGCTGCCATGATAGCTGCTAAAACTTTCTTCTTCATTTTTTCATCCTCCCTGGATTATTTTAATCTGGGTATGGAGCCTATCCCCTTACCCGACAGTACCATAATAGTTTTTCAAAAAACAAAAAACCATGAACATAAATACGTCCATGGTTGATAATTTTCTTTTGCCGGGTTGATAGAGTTGGATTTTTTATCCGGGAGGTTGATTTTTTTACAGCTACATCGGCAACAATATGTTGCATGTGCTTCCCTCGCCATACACACTATGTAGTGTAATGCCGTATTTATCGCCGAATTTAAGCTTTATCCTCTCATTTACATTATAAAGACCGTAGATGGCACTGTCGGATGGATGATTTTTATCAAGTCCCGCGATAACTTCCTCAAGACGTTCCGGACTCATGCCTATGCCGTTATCCGTCACGGATATTACAAAATCATCCCCCGTCTTTTTCGCATTTATCACGATCTTACCGCCGCCTCTTTTGTTCTTGATACCGTGGTAGAGCGCATTTTCCACAAGCGGCTGTATCGTTATCTTCGGGATAGTGTATTCGTTAAACTCTTCGGGAACGTCTATCTCATATTGGAGGATATCCTGATATCTGAACTGCTGTATCTCCAGATAACTCTTTGCATGAAGAAGTTCCTCGCGGATCGTGATTATATCACGGCCGCGCGACAACGAAGTCCTGAAAAAAGCGGAAAGACTCTTTACCATCCCCACGACACGCTTTTCATCCCCGCCCTCTGCCAGCCAGATGATCGTATCAAGCGTGTTGTAGAGAAAATGCGGATTGATCTGGGACTGAAGAAGCTCAAGTTCCGCTTCCCTTATCCTGATCTGCTCTTTTGTTATCTGGGACAGGAGTTCATTGATCTGCTCGATCATCTGGTTCATCGACTTGGACAGTTCACCGACTTCATCGAGCGAATCGTTTTTACTCCTGGCTGTAAAGTCTCCCTTTGAGACCCTGTCTGTCACCCCGACAAGATCGGTGATGGGGCGTGTAAAGCTCTTGGGAAGATATATAGAGAAGAATATCACCATGAGAGTCAGTATCACGAATGCGACAAGCCCTCCGGTCATGGCTGTCTGATACATCCTGTCCATCTCCGCCTTCTCGCTCTGCATATCCCTTATCTCATAGAAGACATACCTGAAAATCTCTTCCTTGATAAGACCCGTCACGATCTGGACATCGTTCTCCCATATCTCTATGTTCGCATCGTACTCTTCGTTTGCAGTGAGATTCTTTTCTATTCTTTTCTGGTACTTTCTGAGATTATCAAGATACTTCTTGACGCCTTTCAGACGTGAGAGGTTGTCGCTGTTCGTAGTAACATCCATAAGCCCGTCAACGACTTTGTCCGCATCATCCGTCATTCCGGTCAGCTTGGAATCCTCCATCGTCTTGTTTCCGACGATCAGAAGATATGTTTCATAGTCATAGTCTTTTTTGAAATCAAGGGAAAAATCACCCGCCAGAACTGCGGAGCTGATCATATCATTGTACTTCTGCGATGACCGCTGCATCATGTAGAAGCTTCCGATGATCAGAAGTACGAGCGGAATAACAAGAAGAAGATACGATATACGTATCTTCGTTGCCAAAGAGGTATTTCTGTATTTTTTTACGAGAGCTGTCATCCTTCTTCCTCGTCAGCCTCTTTTGTGCCGCGGTAGTTTGTCGGTGTCATCCCGACGGTCTTCTTGAACATATAGGAGAAATAGTGAGGATCCTTGTAGCCTACCGCCTCACTTATCTCACTTGATCTCATCGCCGTACACTTGAGCATCTCCTTTGCCTTGTCCATGCGGTACTCGGTAAGGTATTTGATGAATGTCCTGCCGGTCTGCTGTGAAAAGATCGTGCTCAGGTGATTCGGTGAAACGTTTACATGGCTTGCCAGCTGATTGAGGGAAAGTTCCTCATCCGCATAATTCTCCTCGATATACTTGACGGCCCCGTCAACTATATCCTTATATCTGTTCGTCGCGATCGAATCGCGGAAACGTATCGCATTTTCTATGATACCGGTTATGTACCGAGTCACGCTGTCTGCGTTTGAGAGCGCTTCCTTTGATATCTCGGTGATAACATCATCGGGCTTTGTCCCCGATATCTCCTCTATGAATCCCGATGCGGCAAAGAATACATCCATTGCGATGTACTGTCTGAATATAAATGAATTGAACGCGTCCTCTCCCACACTCTTTACAAACTCGCCGACATAGAAAGGTATCTCATCGGTATTTCCGAGCTTAAGAAACTTCTGGACATTACTCTTGTCAATTCTCTTTGCATCGATCGTGCTCATGTCGAACTTCTCGTCAGGAGCATTCCCGTGAACCGGACTTCTGTCAGCCGAAAAGAATCCGCTCTGAGTCACAAAGAACCTGTTTGCAAGAGCACATCCCGCATCCTCGTACGACTCATTCATACGCGAGAGTCTGTTGACCTGCTTACCTATTCCTCCGTAGTACCTCACATGGCTGTAATCCCTGAATATCCCCGTAACCCTTTCGATAAGTTCCGACTGTGTTTTTGACAGTTCCTCTTCGGAATCACCCATGACAACTATTGCCTTTCCTTCAAGGTCACGGTCAAATATGATACAGCCCATCTCACTTACGGCTTCTTTGATGAATTCGTCTATAGTTACCGAACTCCTGGAATATTCTTCAAGCTCATGGTGTTCTGACTTCGTGAACAGAAGTATTATGTTGTACCACATCGCCGACAGGTCTATCCCGAGCTTTTCCGCTTTCTGAAGAAGATCGGTAACGGGGCAGTTCCCGGATACTATGTTATGGAAAAGTTCTCTTCTCTCCTTGAGATCGTTCTCTTCCATCTCCTTTTTGAACTGTTCCTTGAGTGCACGCTCTTCCTTGCTCTTGATGATCTTTTCACGGAGCGTGTCAAGTTCGTGCAGAAGATCGTCCCCCGATATCGGCTTTGTGAGATACTGCGCGACACCGATCGAGATCGCCTGTTTTGCATAGTCAAACTCCTCGTATCCGGACAGGATGACTATCTCAGAAAAAGGAAGCTCCTTTCTGATGATGCGGCTCAGCTCAAGGCCGTCCATGAACGGCATCCTTATATCGGTGATCACGATGTCGGGCTCAAGTTTTCTGATCAAAGGAAGGGCAAGCTCACCGTCTGAAGCTTCCCCTACAAATTCATAGCCGTTTGCGGCCCAGTCTATGTTGTTCTTGATGCCTTCGCGAACGACGAATTCATCTTCGCACAGGAATACTCTAATCATGCCTCTTCTTCCAGGTGTTCTCTTCCCATCGACAGTATCGTGCTGACATGATCGTCGGCAAGCGAATAGAATATCTGCTTCCCGTCGCGTCTGCTCCTGACAAGCTTGCTCATCTTCAGTATCTTCAGCTGGTGCGATACCGCGGACTGGGTCATGGAAAGACTGTCCGCAAGATCGTTCACGCAGCTTTCCTCTTCAAGAAGTTTATATAGGATTTTCACTCTGGAGCTGTCGGCAAAGACCTTGAACAGGTCGGCCAGGTCGCTCCATGTGTCTTCTTTGTTCATAGTGTTGATTATAGTTTACGATGACGGTAGTGTCAAAATCATTTCTTCGAAAACACACTCCCGTTCCTGTTGATACGCAGCTGACGCTAGACTCGAAAAAACCTCGTCAAGCGCAGGCGTCTCAACAAGGTTTTCTCAGAAATATTTTGACACTGCCTCAGTTAGTTTTTAGCGTTCGGATAGCATTGAGGACTGCGAGGACCATGACTCCGACGTCTGCGAAGATCGCAAGCCACATGTTGGCAAGGCCGAAGGCGGAAAGGACAAGGCAGAGTATCTTGATCCCGATGGCGAAATATATGTTCTCGTAGACGATGCGCATGCACTTGCGGCCGATCTTTATCGCACGGACGATCCCCATCGGATCGTCATCCATAAGGACAACATCGGCGGCCTCGATCGCCGCATCGCTTCCGAGTGCACCCATTGCGATACCGACGTCTGCGCGGGTAAGGACCGGTGCATCATTTATGCCGTCACCGACAAAAGCAACGAGCCTGTTTTCCGGTCTGTCTTTAAGGATATCCTCGACTCTGCCGACTTTGTCCTGCGGAAGAAGATGCGCATGAAATTCCTTTATCGAAAGGCTTGAGGCTACCTGCTGTGCAACCTCTTCTGCATCTCCTGTAAGCATCACGATCTTTTTGATTCCGATGTTATGTAAACTGCTAACCGCTTCCTTAGAATTATCTTTGATCACATCCGAAATATGGATATGTCCGGCATATTCACCGTCAACAGCGATATGCACTATAGTTCCCGCATCATGACACTCGGTAACCGAAATACCGTGGTCGTTCATAAGCTTTTCATTTCCGACAAGGACCTTTTTTGCGGATACTACGGCAGACACCCCTCGTCCCGCTGTCTCGTTAACGTCTGAGATACGGCTTCTGTCGATTTCTTTTCCGTATGCCGCAACGATCGAGCGGCTTATCGGATGTGTGGACATGTCTTCGGCATGCGCCGCATATTCAAGAAGCCCGGCATCGTCTATCCTGTCTTTATGTATCGATACAACTTCGAACACACCCTTTGTGAGCGTACCTGTCTTATCGAATATAACCGTATCAACCTTGGAGAGTGCCTCGATATAGTTTGATCCTTTTACAAGAACACCGGCTCTTGATGCTCCGCCGATACCTGCAAAGAATCCGAGAGGAATACTGATCACAAGAGCACACGGACAGCTTATTACAAGAAACGTCAGTGCCCTGTATATGAATGTTAAGAATCCTGCTTCTCTTCCCGCGATAAGGTTGATCACCGGCGGGATGATAGCTATTGCAAGTGCCAGTATACAGACTGCAGGCGTATAGTATCTTGCGAACTTGGAAATGAAATTCTCGGATCTTGATTTTCGCGAGCTCGCATTCTCAACAAGTTCAAGTATCTTTGATACGGTTGATTCACCGAATGCTTTTGTAGTTCTGATGTAAAGCGCACCGCTTAAGTTTATGCAGCCGCTGATGACCTCGTCATCCGGGTGGACGGATCTCGGAACGGATTCGCCCGTAAGTGCGCTCGTGTCAACGGATGAATCGCCGCGGACAATGATCCCGTCAAGCGGTATCTTCTCGCCGGGCATTACGGTTATGATGCTCCCGATCGCAACCTCATCGGGACTTACCCTGCTGATCGTCTCACGGCCATCCTCTTCTGTCACAAGATTTGCGCTGTCGGGACGTATGTCCATGAGTGCTGCAATATTCCGGCGGCTCTTTCCTACCGCATAGCTCTGGAACAGCTCTCCTATCTGGTAGAACAGCATGACCGCAACACCTTCGCGGTACTCTGAAAGCGCCATCGCACCGACCGTTGCAACCGCCATCAGAAAGTTCTCATCCATCACCTGTCCGCGAATGATGCCCTTGAACGCTTTCTTCAGGATATCATAGCCGATGACTATGTACGATATGAGATACAACGTAAGCGAGATCACTTCATCCCACGGCACGGCCTGCATCTCATACCACGACATGTTCTTCACCACCGCGGATAAAATGGCTGCGAGTATCATTAGGACAGCCGATATGATTATTCTGATGAGGACTTTTTTCTGTTTTTTGTTCATGATTGAAATCCTTTTGATTATTTGATACGAATTGCTCCGTTTCTTCGAAACTCCCGCAATTCTCCGTAAATTCGGAATCCGCTGATTTACTCCGTAAATCGCTACTTCCTCATTTTCGGCGGTCAGCAAATCCGTCAAGCGATTCATGCAAGCATGATCGCTTGCGGCCTTTCTGACCTGTTATCAAATATATACCTCGCAGTCGTCTTCTACTTTTCTGCAGTTGCTGCGGACCTCTTTCATTACCTCGAGCTCGTCAACACCTTCTTCAAACACCACGTTCATTTTTAGCGCCATGAAATTGACGTTGCAGTCTGCGACTCCTGCCGTGGCCTTGGCAGCCTGTTCCATTTTGTTTGCACAGTTTGCGCAGTCAACTTCGATCCCGTATGTCTTTGCCATGATAATATCTCCTTTTATATGAATGCTGTTATTTGTTATCTACATATGAACACCTATTCATATGTTTGATTGTATTATACACCTCTGAATTCCGTTGTCAACATGTTTGAAATATTTTTTACAGGTTGAAAGACGGTTGCATCTTCGGTAATATATTGCGGCATCCGCCCTGATAATGATAAAATGCAGATAACGTGAATAATTCACGACAAATGGCATTATCGATAATGATAAGGAGATAACCACATGAGAAAAAGATCTGTATTTATTGCTGCACTGCTTACAGCATCAATGCTCGCAGGATGTTCATCGGTAAACATCAACATCAATACCGGTGCAAAGGACGAAGTTCCGGCTGAAGAAGAGACTGCAACGGAAACATCCGATACCGCTGAGGCAGACGACGATATGGCTGACTTTCCCCAGCTTACGAGCGAGGATTTCGACATGTCGCGATTTGACGATAACAAGAACATGTATTTCGACAGTCACGGCAATACATGGACTCTTTCCGATGAATCCGCGAAGAAATATCCGAAGCTTGCCGATGCGATCGCAAAGGTCAACGAGACTGAAAAGAAGTACATAACAGACTGTCTTGATGAAAACGACAGCGATGCAAGGGAATTTGCAAAGGAACAGCTTGACTCCGGATATGACGGTACCTTCTCATGCACATCGGATATGGGTATCGCATGTGCCGATCCGAAACGCGTAAGTCTTATATCAACACGTTTTGAATACTACGGCGGAGCCCATCCGTCCACAGTTACGATCGCATACGATATCGATGTTGAAAGTGGCCAGTTCGTTCCTCTTTCCGCGATCATACGCGATAAGGAAGGCCTTAACAAGCTTCTGAAGGAAAAGCTTATAGAACTGTACACAGACCATGACTTTTTCGGTCTTGACGAGTCACTTGATTCACTGCAGATGGCACTCCCCGCATTCGAGACAGAGGAAGCTTCATACAACTTCGCATTCAATCCGAACGGGCTTACGTTCTATTTTGATCCTGCGGAGCTGTCACCGTATGTGTTCAGCGGTGAGCAGGTCGACCTGACATACGAAGAACTCTCCGGTGTTCTTGAAGAGAACTTCAAACCCTGATGCGCAGAAATCATCTTCGTACACAAAAGCCACCATGAACTTCATGGTGGCTTATTTTTTTTATCATATGATTTTCGGTACGGGATATTACAGCTGTGAAGGCGAAGGAACGCCGAGTCTCTTTGCGGTCTCTTCTATCTGTTCAACAAGCTCGCTGTCGGTAAGCACAGTCACGCGGCCCTCGTCGTACTGCCGGTCGACCCATTTCTTAAGTTCGACGATCAGCTCATCATTCTTGGAATACTGCCTGTCGTCGTGAAGCTTGTAATATGTGTTGATCCAGTGTGCTATCCCCGCAAGGCCGGATGTATTTGAAACTGCACAGAGCACCGGTCTGTTCAGGAACTTTTCGGTATCGAATATGTTGTATATCTCTTCGTTCTTCAGAAGACCGTCCGCATGAATGCCGGCACGTGTAACGTTGAAGTTCTTGCCGACAAAAGGTGTACGCGGCGGGATCTCATATCCGATCTCTTTTTCATAGTATTCGGCAAGCTCCGTGATGACGGTCGTATCCATTCCGTCAAGTGTTCCGCGAAGCTGTGCGTATTCAAATACCATTGCCTCGAGCGGAGTATTTCCGGTCCTCTCTCCTATTCCGAAAAGCGATGTGTTGACGCCGCAGCAACCGTACAGCCATGCAGTCGTCGAATTCGAAACCGCTTTGTAAAAATCATTGTGTCCGTGCCATTCGATCAGTTCACACGGAACTCCGGCATGGGTATGGATCGCATATATGATACCCTGAACGCTTCTTGGGATAACGGCACCGGGATAGTTGACGCCGTAACCCATCGTGTCGCACGCCCTGACCTTGATCGGTATCTTGTATTCATCCATAAGCTTCATGAGCTCTAAGCAGAACGGTACGACGTATCCGTAAATATCGGCTCTTGTTATATCCTCAAGATGACACCTTACCGAAATGCCTTCCTCGAGACAGTCGCGCACAACGCTTAAGTAATGCTCCATCGCCTGGCGTCTTGTCATCTTCAGTTTCAGGAAAATATGGTAATCGCTGCAGCTTACGAGTATACCCGTCTCAGGCATTCCGAGCTCTTTGACGAGCTTGAAATCTTCCTTGCTCGCCCTGATCCAGCTCGTTACTTCCGGATACTTGTAACCGCGTTCCATACACTTGACTACCGCATCCCTGTCCTTTTTCGAATACAGGAAGAATTCACTTGCCCTGATCATACCGTTTGGGCCGCCGAGCTTATGAAGATAGTCGTAGATCGTTACTATCTGCTCCGTCGAATACGGTGCCCTTGACTGCTGTCCGTCGCGGAAGGTCGTATCGGTGATCCATATCTCCTTCGGCATGTTGTGCGGAACCGTCCTGTCGTTGAACGGGATCTTCGGTATTTCCGAATAAGGGAACATGTTCCTGAAGACATTGGGCTTCTTAATGTCATCGAGGATATACATATGCTCCTCTATCTGAAGAAGGTTGTTACCTTCATTCATCGTCACCGGCCGGTTCTGGAAATATTCGGAATCGTTGTTCTCAATGTCTCCCATGTCTCTCTCCCTGATCAAAGAACGCTGACGCGCCTTAAGTGTTTCTCAAACTCACTGTATCTGCTGCAGACACTGTAACAGTATCCGCTCTCGCTTTCGTATTCGTTGATATGATATGCTCCGCTTTTTCCGGGGAGCATTACCGGGTCGATCGTCTCTCCCTTTTCATCAACACAGTAAAAATCATCAAATGGACGTTTTATTCCTTCGCCGCAGCATTTGACAACGCTTTCCTTCATCGTCCATATCCTTGTGAACTCATGATCCCTGATATCTTCATCCTCGAGAAGATCAAGGAAGGCAAACTCTTTGTCCGTGAAGAAACGTTTTGCGATCTTAAGGGCATTCGTACTCCTGTACTCCACGTCACATCCGACTTCATCACCCGAAAGCGCAACGGCGACCCGATCCTTTGCATGCGATATGCTGAACTTTACGGGGATATCCCGTATTAAAGGTTTGCCTTCGGAAGTTTCCGAGATGTTTAGCGTATCTTCGCACATAACGCCTGCATCCCGCAAAGCATGAACAAGAAGTGCATATGCCGCTATGCATCTTTTCCTGTCAGCTTCCATCTTAAGCCTGTCGCACCGTGCTTTACGGGCCGTGGGCATCAGATCATACCATTTTGTAAATGTCTCTTCGGGACAGCCTGTATCGGAAACATACAGTCGCGTGGCAAAACCTGCTTTTTTCATCTGAACACTATATCACACCTTGATAAGACGTGCAAATCAGTATATCCGGTAGTTTCCGGAAAGCAGCATGAACGAGAACATATACAGACAGTTGTCATAGTAGCGACGATCACCGCCACGAAGCGGAGTATCCCAGAACTTCTCAAGGCAGAAAAGCGCATTCTCATATGCGGCAGCATCTGACTCATCTATAAGAGCAGCGGCAGCTGCATTGGTGGCGATAACTGCAACGGGATGAAGAACATCCTCGGTGCGGATATTACCGTCCCAGTCAAGGATCTTTCCCCAGTTATCAACGCCTGTCTTTTTTACCATCGTATCAAGAAATCTTGCGCCCTCTTCGCACTGCCATGCATCTTTGGAAAACCACAGATGATCGAGTGCGATATTAAGGATCGTTCTGTATGCGTCCGAATAATACCAGTCATGTTTGCCCCAGGTCTCGCCGCCTTTTTCATAAGGTGTTCCGTCATAATACGAATACTCGGAGCTTAAGCCCGACGTTCTGTGGCATGCCAGATGAAGAAAACAGCGCGATGCCTCAGCAGCTTTTTTATAGAATTCGCGATCTTCGGGATAAGCATGCTGTGCAAACAGTTCATAAAAATGCGGAAGGTGGTATGACGGGTCTGAAAAATCAACCTCGCAAATAAAGCGGATCAAATGATTTTCACGGTCGAACATACCGCGGCCGATCCCGTTACCCTCCCGTATCATGTTGTGCAGCAGATCGCGCGCTTCCTTTGAATAATCAAAAATACCTTCACCGTCACCCCAGCGGTGCGATGCAAAGATAAGCGCCATAGCAAAATATTCTTCACCGTCGGGTGCGGGGCCGTCCGCATTCCTTCTCCCGTCAGGCGAGTTGGACCAGCAGAAGAATCCCCTGTTATCGCCCTCAGTCAGGAACATGTACGTTCTGGCCCATTTCCAGATACGGTCAAACTCTTCCTTATGATCGAGCTGGACGCACATCATCATGCCATAGGACATTCCTTCGGTCCTGGCATCGATGTTTCCGGTGTCCTCGATATAGCCCATATCATCTCCGACCGGATGATATATCCTCTCATCATCGCTTCCGTAGAAAAGTGTATTAAAAATATCAGACAGCCGACTGTTACACTCGGCTGCCGGATGACCTATACGTTCGAAGAAATTGATCTGGTCACTCATTCTTTTACTCCGCCTATCCACTCCCTAAGCTTTTTCATGGATCACATCAGCTATGGCTGACCCTATCGGCTCTTTCCTCTGCGGATGAAGGTCATTGAGTTCTCCCGTGCCGTATGCATCCACAAGATAAAATCCCGGCAGTTTGGTACACTCAGCCTGTGCACGCCTTAATCCTCTCCAGTTTTTTCCTCCGTCATAAGATATCTCTTCCATGCGTGAATTAAATTCGGGAAGCTGAACACATATGTACGGAAGATCGTTACCCCACATACTTCTGAGCTGGGCAATGAACCTTTCTGTCAGTGCGGCATATTCCGTATGATTCCAGCAGTTGCTCTCGCCCTGATAAAATGCGAATGCCCTTGCGCTCAGATGCGCAAGAGGCTCCAGCATACCGTGATAGAGCGCGGTGGGTTTCCAGTTGACAAACACCTGATCTTTGCTTGCTTCACATTTATTCCCTATAAGATATTTCCATGTTCCGGACAGGTTCTCAATATGATCCGCTCCCTCAAGACTTTCATTAAATCCGTCGGTTATACGGCGTATCTTATCGCCGTATACGATCCCGTACAGCTTACCGGGTGTTATCCTGCCGTATCCTTTCTCAACTCCTATCCTGAGAACGATCGTGTTCTCTCCCTTACGGATAAGTCCTTCGGGAATGGCGTATCTTCTCGGCGGATACATGTACTCCGTCGAGCCGATATGCGTTCCGTTTATATAGCAGTGATCAAGATCCACGAGAAGTCCGAACCAGAGCATCGCACTCTTTCCCACATACTCATCGGGTACCGTGAACGTCTTTGCGATCCAAACGCTTCCGATAAAACCGTCAAGTTCCGTATCCGAAAAGAAGTCCGGGAATGTGACAGCCGTCCCCTTTGACAGTATCTCTTTTCCGTCCTCATACTTTCCGATACCTGCATCATTTGCATCAAGTGCAGCAAGCCATTCGGCGGCATTTTTCTCATTTTGGGAAAGTACTCCGTTCCTGTACCCGTCATCTCCAAACTTTGCAGCTTCCGAAAGTGCTCTGTCAAATCCCTCAAGAGAACTCTCACTCATAAACGCCTCGATCGGTGCACCTCCGAGAGTCAGATCTATAAGACCTACAGCAGCATCATCCTTCATTCGAAGATGCTTTGCCGTAAAAAACCCTACTGCCGAGAATGCATCGATCGATCCGCAAGACAGGCTTTTCCACTCCCCTGTTTCCACATCCGGGATCGTGCGTTTGAACACGCCGTTCTCAACAACCTTGAATGTCCTTATAAGAGTGTCAAAAGGTGCCTCCCACTCATCAGGATAAGTCTCCCTGACACGTTCCATCGGAAATTCCATGTTTGACTGGCCGCTTACGATGATAACGTCCCCTATCATGATATCCGTGCTTTCGGCAGTCTGCCCCGACTCATCGGTTGCCAGGAGCGTATAGGGTCCTCCTTTTTTCATCGCAGAAAACACAACATCAAATCTGCCGTTATCGTCGCAGACGGCATCCGCCTTCTGTCCCGCAAGGCTGACTGTTACGTTTGATCCTTTGGATGCAAAGCCCCAGATATGATTTTCGCGCCCGCGCTGGAGCACTGCACCGTTTGTAAATACTCTCGCAAATGTTAATGACATGATCTTCTCCCTGTTATGTGTGATACGTTTCAACCGGACCCAGGTACGAGTACGGAAGCGCTACCGTCTCCGGCGTGATCACGATCTTCTCGAGAACAAATCCCGGTGAAAGCGCACTTATCTTCAGCTCGTTAAGTCCCTTCCTCAGTTCGAGTGTTACATCTTTTGTTCTTATGTTATCAAGAACGCCCTGCTCCCATATCGATTTGCCGTCACCGATCTCAAACCCGTCGGGGATCATGCTGACCTCGACCGGATCACTTCCTGCAGACACGGCAAAAACTATCTTTCCTCCAAAGACCGTGGGATTGGCCGGGCTCGTATATATCCTCACGTTATAGCGCCCGCCCTCTTCGAGCATGACGTTGTAAAGAGCCGTCGGCGCGTTCAGTCTTGTAAACGTTCTGTTCTGCGGATACGCTTTGATCGCCGATGATCCTCTTCCGAAGCCGGGGATGATCTCAAAGCTTCCGCTTTCAGTGTCCGTCTTTTTTGCAAAGTCTGCCGCATCTATCGCAACATATCCTTCACCGCAGCTAATGAACGTATTGGCCGGCATTTCATCCGGTATATCCGGGTTGTTTACCGGGACCGCGATCCTGATGACGCGGTCTTCATAAGATACAAACACGTTTCCGACCGCCGATGCGCTTCCTTCAAGCTTCATCCTGTCGACAAATATGAAAACCCTGTGCCTCCTGCCGCAGCGTATGCTCTTTTTACACTCCATGATGTCAATGAACGGTGCATCCGTTGTGATATCGTACGGCACCTTTGCGGACGAAGCACCTGTGATCTCGATATATCCGCCGCACTTTTGAGGGTTTAATGCGGATGGCAGGACAAGCGTTTTCCCGGTCCAGCTTCCGCCCTCCGTATATTCTCCCGTCTCCGGGACCGATACGATAAGGCGGGGTTTTTCAGAAGGCTCAAGTGTATGAATGACCGGCCGGCGGCACTCCTCTTCGCACCAGTGTCTGAAGCCGATGTGCTCCGACATGCCCATCCCGTACCATTTGCCTTTGTGTGCGCTGTGAAGCCTGTCGACAAGTTTTTTGTCCTCTTCGATGCACTCCTTTATATCCTTCGCAAGACTCAGGCAGTACGTCGATCCCATGTCGGCATAAGCATGGTTCAGCGTTGTCAGAAGCCACATTTTCTGAACGTTCAGATTGCCCTTAAGGGGTACATAAACAAGTTCGTAAAAAGCGGATCCGTCATCCTTTTTGGAGTCCTTGAGCAGCTTGTCGGCAATACCCGTAAGAGAATCGATCTCACCGAGCATCCTCTCACACTCCGAGAAGGTGAACGGAGCGTACACTCTGTCGTTCATGGCTTCTGTCCGGCGCCTTGCCGTTATCTTAGTATATCCGAGAAGCAGACTTACCGTCTCTTCTCTCTCCCCGTCCGTAAAGAACGGGAAATTCTTTGCGACAAATTCTTCAGTATATTTAACCGCACTGTTCTTATCCGAAGTACCCCACCTGTCAAAATCATATGCCAGGTCCATGAAGAACGAGAGCGGGTACTCGTTGGTGAATATATCACCGACGTTTACCATCCACACCTGTCTGATGCCAAAATCATATGCCGTGGTCATCTGCTCCCATATCTTCGAAAGACTCGATGTGTTGAACCACTCATATGATACGGGTGCGCCGTGATAATCAAGATGATAGTACATGCCCCATCCGCCGGGCCTTTCAGCCTGTCCTTCGGGCGGCATGCTCCTGAGGTTTCCGAAGTTATCATCGCAGAGCATGAGCGTTATACCGTCAAGTTCGGGATCGTCTTTAAGCCCCGCTGTTTTGTCATCGCCCCAGAAAATAGGTTCAACCTCCTTGTACAGTGTAAGAAGACGTGGAGTATCCTTTGCGTCCTTTCCCGTGGCTGATGCTATCAGCCCGTTCTGGGTCCTTATCACGTCCTTCAAAAGGGCTATGTTGTCACCCAGACTTTTATCTTTCATTATCGCGGTATCCGCCTCGCCGCGCATACCTACGGTATATATATTCTCAAACTGAGAGCGTTTTGACAGTCCGTCTTCCCAGAACTTTATGATCCCGTCCCTGTTCGTTATAAAGTTCCAGTCATCCCCGTATTGTGACTTTGGGCCGCGAAGTCGGCTGTACTCCTCTCCCTGGCGCATGCACGGCTCGTGATGGGATGTTCCCATGATGATGCCGTATTCATCGGCCAGTTCACAGTTCTTAAGACCGGGGCCGTCATCGGAAAATACCGCAGACCACATCGCAGGCCAAAGGTAATTACCCTTAAGCCTTAACAGAAGCTCGAAGACGGCTTCATATGCCTTAGAATTAAATCCGCCGAAGTTTTCCTCACACCAGTTGCCGAATGCAGGCCATTCATCATTTATGAAGAAACCTCTGTATTTTACGGACGGAGTCTTTGAAACGTACGAATCCTCCCCGGTAAAAGTACGCTCATCCATCCGTGCGGGCACAACATCAAGCCAATTGACAAGCGGTGATACCCCAAGCATCCCGGAAAGAGCGAACAGTCCGTATATCGTTCCTCTCTTATCGCTTCCGGCGATCACTAGCGCCGACTCAAAAGAAAATCCGTCAAGTTCGGCACCGTCGACAACCGTGAGAGAATAAGCCTCGCTCTCACCGGCGATCTTAAAAAGATCTATAGCACCCTTTGCGGCAAGCTTATCAAGGATCCCACTGTTTCCGACTGTCCCGAAAAATACGGGATAAGAAAAGAATGATGCCGTATCGCCAAAGACAGCGTATTCCACTCCTACCGGCTTTGCGCCGAAAACCTTTGCAATGTCTTCCCTGACCTTTCCGGCTACCTTTAAAACGCCCGGAAAAGCACATTCCTCATATACGAAAACTATCCTGTTTTCGGAAATCCCGGTTTGTGAAAATGTAAATGCCATGTCCGCTCCTCTCAGGATGATTTGCAATTGCAACAAGGTTTATTATATCATAACATCAGCCGAAAAATTAAAATCATGATGTATCGGAGGACTTTGATGAAGAAAAGATCTGTGATCACTGCAACACTCATAATGATGTGCATCCTGTCAGGATGTGCGTCAGGCGACAACGATAAAACTGCCGATAAGATCGAGGGCAGACCGGGAACTATAGAGGTGGTGAATGTGGTTCCCGAAACCAACATATCAAAAACAGATACGACCGAAGATACTCCCGTAAGCGAAGAGATCGAAAACGCCGAAACCGAGTCCGCGGAGACTGAAACTGCTGAAAAGACTGATGCGCCGGAAGCCGACACTTCCGATACCGAAGAGTCTTCAGGTGCCAAAGCGGATGCGCAGCCTATCGTATGGCTCGGGGATTCGCTGACACAGGGATCACTCGGAGATGATAACGACAATCTTCCGAACGCACCCTACGAAAAGCTCAAAAAGCTCACAGGCGTTCCTGTCGAAGGAGTAGGTCTGTACGGTTATAATACACACGATATTTTCTGGGTATACACCGACAGTACCCAGATGAACAGAACGATAGATCCGAAAAAGACTTACATATTCTGGGTTGGCTCAAATGACTGGGTAAAACAGGAAGGTGTGAACACGGACACGTCAGGTGTCATAGCGGAAACAGACCGGTTTCTTTCACTTGAAGGGGCAGTCGATAACTATATCGTGATCGGAACGACGGCAAGATATGAACTCGGTGATATGTACAAAACTATCAATAAGTCGCTTGCCGACAAATACGGCAAACACTATCTTGATGTGATCGACGTTATCGGAAAGGACGGCTACGGCCCCGATAAGATACACCTGACGCAGAAAGCGTACGATGCGGTGGCGCAGGCTGTATACGAGAAACTGAAGGAGCTCGGTTATATATGATTTTTATTTAAGGTGGGTGCATTATCTTTACATAACAAGAGGGACGGTTCTGCGAGAACCGTCCCTCTATTACTTGAGTATGATCTATATCAGTTTGTGTAGTTATCAAAGTATCCCTGCACGAGTACGACCGGCGTTCCTTTGTCACCCGATCCGCTTGTCAGGTCACACAGCGATCCGATCAGGTCTGTCAGCTGTCTGGGGGTTGTTCCTTCGCTGACCATCTTGCCTACGAGGTTTGCATCCTTTTCCTTGATGCTCTTTGAGATCGCATCCTTAAGTGCTTCTCCGGAAAGATTTGCATAATCGTTGTCAGCCAGATATTTGATCTTCACTTCATTCGGTGTTCCGACAAGACCCTTCGTAAATGCGGGTGAGACTACCGGATCGGCGAGCTCCCATATCTTTCCCTTCGGATCTTTGAAAGCACCGTCACCGTATACCATGACCTCAACATGTTTTCCTGTACGCTCGAGGATGATCTTCTGAACTCCCTCTACAAGATCCTGACAGTCTCTCGGGAACAGTTTGACCTGTCCTTCAGTAGCCTTGTTGGATCCGAGCAGTCCGTACTTCTCGTTATAACCGCTTCCATTCACGCTTGCGTTCATGATCTCGTCAAGTCCGAACACTCTCTCGGCACCTGCGGCCTTAAGTATCCTCTTCGTTCTTGCTCTTGTATGGATATCGCAGTTGATCACGTTCTTGGTGTAATCAAGGATAGCCTTGGGCTGGTTTGCGAAGATGATCTCAACATCGCATCCCTCTTCCTTGATGATGTCACTGTAGTATTCAACGTAATCGACACCCGTGAACTCATGCTTCGTATAGCCGAACGTATCGCGGTACTTCTGCAGAGTGAGGACATCGCTGTAGGGATTGATGCCGGCCTCGTCTACCCTGTCAAGTGAAACAAGCTCATTGCCCACTTCATCGGACGGATATGAAAGCATCAGGACTATCTTCTTGCAACCCATTGCTATGCCCTTTAAGCATATTGCAAAACGGTTTCTCGAAAGGATCGGGAAGATGACTCCGACCGTGCCTCCACCAAGCTTGGCCTTGACATCGTCCGCGATATCGTCGACAGTGCAGTAGTTACCCTGGCTTCTTGCAACGATGGACTCGGTCATCGAAATGACATCCCTGTCGTGAAGTTCAAAGCCTTCGATCTGTGCTGCCTCAATAACGCTGTCCGTTACTATCTGGGTAAGATCGTCTCCTTCACGGATGATCGGACAACGGATACCTCTTGATACTGTTCCGACTCGTCTTTCTGCCATCTTTCTCCTCCTTATATGATCATGAAAAGGTTTACGAATTCATCTGTGCCGCAACTTCTGCAGCGAAATCCTCGTTCTTCTTTTCCATTCCTTCACCCACTTCGAAGCGGATGAACTTGTCGATAACAAGATCCTTGTCAACAGACTCAAGGTACTTGGCAACAGACTGCTTTCCGTCTTCAGCCTTAACGTATACCTGGTCAAGGAGACAGAACTCCTTCATTTCCTTGTTGATACGTCCCATTACCATGCCCTCTTTAACCTTATCGGGCTTTGCTGCTTCCTTGGGATCATTCTCGATCTGTGCAAGGATGATCTCTTTTTCCTTTGCAAGGAAATCCTGGTCAACATCCTTCTGAGAGATGAACTTCGGTGAAAGTGCGGCAACCTGCATAGCGATGTTCTGGAGTGCTTCCTTAACACCGTCTGTCACGTTTGCACACTTGGCGGATACAAGGACACCGATCCTTCCGCCACCATGAAGGTAAGACACAACGCAGTCTCCCTCAGCTCTTTCAAATCTTCTTACGGAAAGCTTCTCACCGATCTTCGCTGTCTTCTCAACTACAAGATCCTTAAGTCCGTTCTTATCAAGAAGAGCCTCAACGTCCTCTCCGTCCTTACCGCCTGCAAGTCCGGATTCAAGTGCCGTATCTGCTACTGTCTGTACGAACTCCTGGAATACTTCGTTCTTCGCAACAAAGTCTGTCTCCGAATTAACCTCGGCAACAACAGCCTTTTTGTTATTGTCCATCGCAACGCGGCAGATACCCTCTGCTGCGATACGGCTTGCCTTTTTTTCTGCCTTTGCAGCTCCTGATTTTCTAAGGAACTCTATAGCGGCATCCATATCTCCGTTTGTTTCTCCGAGTGCCTTCTTACAATCCATCATGCCGGCACCGGTAAGTTCACGCAGTTCTTTTACCATTGCTGCAGTTATATCAGCCATTATCATATCCTCCTGATCTGTTAATACAAATAGTTACTGTCCGGTGATCAAGCCTCTTCGGCTGCTTCCTCACCATCCATTGATGCATCCGCAACATCCGTTCCCTCAGCACTGTTCTCAGCGCTCTCGCCCTGGTTTGCTTCGATAACGGCATCAGCCATCTTTGATACGATAAGCTTAACGGCTCTTATAGCATCATCGTTTCCGGGGATAACATAATCAAGTTCCTCGGGATCACAGTTCGTATCGGCAATACCGATAAGAGTTATTCCGAGTGACTGAGCTTCCTTAACGCAGATATGCTCCTTCTTGGGATCAACAACGAAGATGGCATCGGGGATCTTCTTCATATCCTTGATACCGCCGAGGTTCTTCTCAAGCTTTTCCCATTCCTTCTTAAGCCCGATGACTTCCTTCTTGGGAAGAACATCAAACGTTCCGTCCTGGCTCATTCTCTCGATGTCTTTAAGTCTCTTGATACGTGACTGAATAGTCTTGAAGTTTGTAAGCATACCTCCAAGCCATCTCTCATTGACATAGTACATGCCGCAACGCTCTGCTTCCGACTGTACTGCGTCCTGAGCCTGCTTCTTGGTTCCTACAAAAAGAATCGTTCCACCGTTTGCAACGATCTCTGATACAGCATTGTAAGCATCGTCAACCATTCCTACAGACTTCTGAAGATCAATGATGTAGATACCATTTCTCTCCATATAGATGTACGGAGCCATCTTAGGGTTCCATCTTCTTGTCTGGTGGCCGAAATGCACACCTGCTTCCAACAGCTGCTTCATGGAAATTACGCTCATATTCAATTACCTCCTGGTTTTAGACTGCCGCATACATCATCTGTACGGCGACCCATGAGCATCGGGCACCTGCCGGACATCCGTATGCGTGATTTTTCAGGGCTTTCGCCCGACAACTACACAAATTTACCATATGTAACAGTACTTTGCAAGATAAATATAACAAAAAGCGACGCAAAAGTAATTAATTTTCAAAAGCGCAGGGGTACTGCATTGTTGTGAGAAAAGCTTTGGAGGACGTTGTTACTTGACGAGGTTTTTTACGAGTCTAGTAACGTGACGTCCGGAAAGGAGCGAAAGCGTCTTTTCGAACAATTATGCAGTACCCCTGCGCCGGTTCAGTCTATTTCAATCCTGAGAGGCTTCTTCAGCTTTATCGGTCTTAGTGACAGTCAGCTGCACCACGCGGCGTTCTTCAGCCTCGGAAACGACGATATGGTATTTATCGTAGTCGAAGGAGTCGCCCTGCTTCGGGAAGTCATCGATGTATTCGATCGCCCAGCCACCTGCGGTCTGTGACTCGTAGTCCCAGTCGTCCTCGCTGATGCCGAGACGCTCGAGAAAATCACCTATCGGCATATCGCCGTCGACGATGAGCTCTCCTGTCTCGGATTCGACTACTTCTTCCTCGATCTCGTCATTGTCATCCCATATATCGCCGACGAGTTCCTCGAGAACATCCTCCATGGTCACGATGCCCGCTGTTCCGCTGTATTCGTCGGTTACGATTGCAAGATGCTGTCTCGCATCCTTTAATACATCAAGCACGTGCGGCAGCTTTGCGGTCTTGTAAACGTAGCACGGCTCGTTCATTAGCTGCTTTATATCAGGTGCGCCGTCCCTTGCCATAGCCTTTAAGAACGGATTTAAATGCATCACTCCGATGATATTGTCGATGCTGTCTTTGTATACCGGGAAACGGCTCTTTCTCGACTTCGAGATCTGTTTCATGATCTTTCCTACAGGATCGTCAATATCGATAGCCTCGATATCAACTCTTGCAGTCATGACATCGGATGCCGACACTTCGGAAAAACCTATAGCCGATGCCACGATCTCGGACTGGTCCGCATCGATGACACCTTCATCCTCTGCCGTTTCAATTATCGCCTGAAGTTCTTCGGTCTTCTCTTCATCCGCATCATCATGATCCTTACGTCCTACGGCAGATGTCAGAAGTGCGGTTATCTTTACAACTATGAAATTTACCGGCCACAGTATGTAGTACAGTGCCGTAATGAAGCCCGACAGTCCCTGTGACAGTGAATTTGCGTGCTTTTTGCTGATTATCTTCGGGATCGTTTCTCCGAATATTATTACAAGCACGGTCACGATCGCGGTAATGAGCCAGTTTAAGTCATCACTTCCCGTGAGCAATATTATGTAAACCGTACTCAGTGATGATGCGGCGATGTTAACGAGATTATTGGACAGCAGTATCGTGCTGAGCGTATTGTCATAATCATCGTTTAGCTTCAGTACCCTTGCGGCTTTTTTATTGCCGTCTTCCGCCTCATTCTCCATCCTGACCCTGTTGCATGAGATGACAGCCATCTCAGCTGCAGAGAACACACCCGAGAGAACTATACAGAGCACTATTCCGATCGCGACAATGATAAGAGATGTCATCTGAGCACCTCCTCATCGGTATCGCCCGCTGCCTCTGAAGTGCCTTCCGTGATCTTCTCCGAAGGAGGCTCAACCGGCCGCATAACGATCTTTGCGTTAAGAATGCGGTTGTGATCGACCTCTTCAACTCTGATCTTCAGATTGTTGTATTCGAATGAATCGCCCTTTTTCGGTACGCTTCCTATCTTCTCAAATATAAAATCGCACAGCAGGAGGTTCGTGAAACGCTCCCTTTCGTCATCATCGTGTTCCTCATACCCGAGTTCATCGAATGCCGACTCAACCGTTTCATCACAGCTTGCCAGTATCGTGTCATCCGAAAGCTTTACGATGGGTTCCTTGATCTCATCGTCCTCGTCCCATATCTCACCGACGATCTCTTCGATAATATCCTCTATGGTGACTATTCCGAGCGTCCCGCCGAAACCGTCCAGAACGACTGCGATATTGAAGCGGCCCTTTGTCATATTGTCAAACAGTTCATCTATCGGCATGCTCTGATGCGCGAAGAACACTTTTCCCATCATGCGTCTGATGTTAGGGATGGATTTACGTGAAATATATGATTTTAAGAAACGGCGAAGCTGGAGCACACCGACAACGTTATCGACCGTTTTGTCATACACTATGAGACGTGAATGTGTCTGGCCGAGAAGGTTTTCTAGTATCTCCTCGCTCGGCATGTTTATATCGATACCTTCGACGTCGACTCTCGGCGTCATTATACTTGTTACCGTAAGATCACCAAATGAAAGTGCGGATGATATGAGCTCGCTCTGCTCCTCATCAAGTCCGCCCTCTTCCGTCATGTCCTCGATGATATCGTATATCTCATCCTCGGTAACGGATACTTCCTCCCCGGCCTTTGAAATGCGAAGCGTCAGCTTTCCGATACCCGACAGCAGAAATGTCAGCGGTCGCAGTACTTTCATAAGCACAACAAGAAGCCCTGCACAGACAAGGCTTGACCGTTCACTTTTCTTCTTACCGATACTTTTGGGAAGCATCTCGCCGATAAAGAACATGGCAAGAGTCATGATAAACGTTGATGCCGTAACCGCGGAAAGCCCCCACTTTCTCGTAACCGCGGCGGTCACGATGGCAGCTGCCGCAATATGGGCAATATTCGTACATATGAGAAGAGTCGTTATCGCATCCTCAAAATGATCGAGCACGTATAAAACGTTCTTGGCTCCGGCAGTGCCTTTGTCGGCCCTGACCTTGATCCTGCTCTTTGAGACGCTGGCGACCGCCGTCTCGGTGAGCGCGAAATATGCCGATGCGATAAACAGAATAGCGACTATCAGTATAGTTCGACTGTCCGGGTCCATGATATGGATCGTTCACCTCTGCTTTCGGTTAATTGCGTTAATGATATCAGAAAGACTGTTCATTATCAACTGTTTAGTTTTTCCTCTTCAAGTATCTGTGCGACAAGTACACGCTCGTCCATCGGATGCTTAACACCCTTGATCTCCTGATAATCCTCGTGACCTTTGCCGGCAAGCACTATGATATCGCCGGGCTTTCCGTTTTTAATGCAGTAACGGATCGCCTCCTTACGGTCAGGTATCTCGATGTATGTGCCGTCGGTCCTGTCTATACCTGTCTTAATGTCGGCGATTATATCCATCGGATCTTCGTTTCTCGGATTATCGGACGTGATAACGGTCAGATCCGCAAGTCTTCCGGATACCTCTCCCATCTCAAAACGTCTGTCACGGGAACGGTTACCGCCGCATCCGAACAGACACACCAGTCGTCCCGGTTTATATTCGCGAAGAGTGGTCAGAAGGCTTTCAAGCGCCATCGCATTATGAGCATAATCGATCAGCATCGTAAAATCATCGCTGACCTTTACAGGCTCGATCCTGCCCTTTACGTGGCCCTTTGGAAGTACTTCCTGCACCGTTTTGGGATCGATCCCGAGCACATCGCACACTGCGACTGCGCACAGACCGTTATATACCGAAAACCGTCCCGGCATGTTTATCCTTACCGGATAGTTTGCACGGCCCTTAACATCAAATTCCATTGCAAGATGCGAACCGCTTCCGACAAATTTTACATTTTCGGCACTGTAGTCCAGGCCTTTTGCAAATCCGTATCTGATCACGTTGCACGTACTGCCCTCTATGATTTTCGCCGTATGGCTGTCATCGGCATTAACGATGCCCATCCTGCACTGCTTAAAGAGCATGGCTTTGCACTCAAGATACTGCTCAAAGCTCGTGTGTTCGTTAGGCCCGATATGATCCGGTTCTATGTTCGTAAAGATCCCGATATCAAAGTTGATCCCGAGCGTCCTGTTAAGCATCAGTCCCTGGCTTGATACCTCCATGACAACACTGTCGCATCCGCTGTCGACTATTTCGCGAAGGAGCTTCTGCAAAAGCGGGGAATCCGGGGTCGTGTTAAGAGCCGGTGTGTGAACATCTCCGATTATCGTCTCTATAGTCCCGATAAGGCCGACTTTTCTGCCCGCCTCAGACAGTATCGACCTGATAAGATACGTGGTCGTAGTCTTGCCCTTTGTGCCCGTTATACCTATCGTTGTGAGCTTTTCTGCGGGATAATCGTAGTACGCACATGCAATGTATGCCTGTGCCTTTCTGGTCGAATCGACCTTTATTATCGCGGTATCTGCCGTATCGGATGGTATATCAAGCTCCTCCCGCCCCCGTTCGACGACAACGAGCGCAGCGCCGTGCTCAACAGCTTCGCCCACGCACGAATGGCCGTCAAAGTTTGCGCCCTTAATACATACATATACGCATCCTCTGCTCAGTTTCCTGTTGTCGGTAACAAATTCCGAGTATCCGCGGTCCATATCACCCGAGATCACCTCATAATCAAAGTCTTTACACAGTTCTTTCAGATTCTTCATGATTTTTCACTTTTTGTACACAGTTTAAACACAATTATCATTTATCATCATAGTCAGATAGTTGATGAACACTCACTATCTCCCCCTCATAAGATGGAAAAGGTCTCCTCCCCCGGAGGCCTTTTCTCATGTATCTACATATAGTCCTTTATTACGAGCTGGATTAAGCGTCTGCCCTGATATTCGTTAAAGGACGGCTGATACAGTATCGAAACGCTGCTTCTGTCCTTAAGCTCCTCATAGGCACTCTCGGCATCGTCAAACAGTATCGAATCATATACTCTTGTGCTGCCCCCTGCATCCTTTCCCTCAAGCTTCATCTTAAGCACTTTTCTGTCGTTTCCGAGAAGATCGATGCGCTTCACGGGTACATCCTTTTCGGCAAACAGCGGGCGGGGATTGGCTATTCCGAACGGCTCAAGTCTTTCTATCTCAGTGATCAGGCTGTCATTAACATATCCGATCGGAAGCGGGATGTCTATCTTCATCTTCTCGACAAGATCCTCATCCGTCAGTGTACATGTCTCGTTCAGCCGCTTTCTGAGCATCTCGGCAGACCCTGCCGTCATCGACAGTCCCGCGGCCATTTTGTGCCCGCCGAACTTCGTGAACAGATCCCGTACTTTGTTCAGTTCATCGTACATGTTATAGTTCTCGATCGATCTGCCGCTGCCCTTTATGTTCCTGTCGGCATCATCAGTCAGAACTATCGATGGCTTGTAAAACCTCTCGCGAAGCCTTCCGGCTACTATCCCGGCAATACTCTCATGACATTCGGGAAGATAAACGACAAGCACTCTGTCATCGGCATATTCGTTTTCGGCCATCTCAACCGCCTGTTCGGCAAAGACATCCGTCAGGTTACGTCTCTCGAGATTAAGCTTTACGAGTTCTTCGGCCTTCTTCTGCGCATCAGCGGGATCATCTGCCAGAAACAGTTCCAGCGCCGCATCCGCAGTCTCCAGTCTTCCCGTCGCATTGACGCACGGTCCGAGCACAAAACCTATATGGTATGCCGATACGCTGCCTTTATCAACACCTGTTTCGTGTATGAGTGCTCTCATCCCGACGTTTTTCGTATCGTTAAGCAGCTTCAGTCCGAGCTTTACCGCGATCCTGTTCTCATCGGTAAGTTCCATCAGATCTCCGACCGTCGCAAATGCGGCAAACGTAAGAAGTTCCTCCTTAAGATCCTTCATATCCGTTACGGTGTCCGCAAGGGATGAATTTTCGAACATGTACATGATCAGCTTGTAAGCCACCATGGCTCCGCATATCCCATCAAAAGGATAAGTACAGTCGGGCCTCTTCGGATCGATAACAGCATCAGCGCACGGTATCCTGTATTCCTTCTTCCCGTCGATCTCGTCATACGGCACTTCATGATGATCGGTTATTATCATGCTCATGCCGAGCGACAGGGCAAGCTCCGTCTCTTCCGCGGCCGCGATACCATTATCACATGTAATGATGAGCTCGATCCCGTCCGCATTCGCCTCAGTGATGATCTTGGAATTGATGCCGTATCCGTCCTTTATCCTCTCGGGAAGCCTGACATCGACGACTCCGCCGAGGGATTCGATACCCTTCTTCAGGATGAACGACGCACATACGCCGTCTATATCGTAATCGCCCACGATCCTCATCGGAACCTGCGCCTCGATCGCATCCTCGAGTATCGACGCGGCGACATCCATGTCCTTTAAAAGCTTCGGATCGTGCATCATCGACACATCACCATTCAGGAACATGTCGATCTCTTCGTTCGTTACCGCCCCGCGGTTTCTGATGATACGGGCCAGATACGGGCTTATGTGAAAATCATCCGCTATTTTGTTGAAGTCGGCGCCCTTTGCTATGACGACCCATTTCTTTTTGCTCATAAAAGGTATTATATCATACCGCCGGACTCGAAAAAACCTCGTCAGGCTAAGACGCCTTCACGAGGTTTTCTCGGATATGTTTTGTCTCGATCCTTATAGTAAGAGCCTGAGCAAACTGATCCTGTTTATTTATTTCTTAGCACCGACTTTAGTGCGCAGCAGATACCAGATAGCGCTTGCGAGGCATACCGATGAGTATGTACCGCAGATGATACCTATCATAAGCGGAAGTGCGAACTCCTTGACGGAGCTGACTCCAAGTATGTACAGCACTGCAACCATGATAAATGTTGTCAGTGAAGTGAAAATGCTGCGTGAAAGTGTCTGGTTGACGGCCTCGTTAACGAGCTTGTCAAGTGCCTCCTTCGACGCCGCAAGCTTCTCACGTATTCTGTCGAATATAACGATCGTTGCGTTGATCGAGTAACCGACGATGGTAAGTATGCATGCAACGAACGTGGAGCCTACCGTGATCCTTGCAAGTGCGTAGAATGTTACAACAACGAGCACGTCATGAATCAGACAGATGACTGAACTTGCACCGAACCTGACATCCTTGAACCTGAACCAGATGTAGATGAGCATCAGGATCGTGGCAACGATTATCGCAAGTATCGCATCCCTTGACATTTCCGATGAGATCGTCGAGCTGATCGTCTCTGCGACTATCTTGTCTGCAGGAACCGAGAACTCGCTCTCCATCATATTGTTGAACGCTTCTCTTTCCTGAACATTGAGTGAGCGTGTCTTGAAGATGACTTCGTTCGATCCCGTAACCTTCTGGACCTGAACGTTTGCATCCCCTGTAATCTTTTCGATCGAAGGAACGACCTTTGAATCGATATCGGCAAGAGGCATGTCCTCGTTAAACGTTACGTTCGTTGATGTTCCGCCGAGGAACTCAAGGCTGAAGTTGAGCGCATGATTTCCTTTTGCGGAATTGAATATCATCGTTACAATACCGACGATGATCACACCAACCGAAAGTACGATGAACAATGTCTTCTTTGAAAGGAAATCAATCTGCTTGTATGTCTTGGCCTTTCCGTACCACTTGGCATCCTGAATGCCGAGTGCGTAGAACGCCCTTATTATGAGCTTAGTAACAAACAGCGCGGTGATCATCGATACAACGATACCGAGTGCAAGTGTCTGCGCGAAGCCCTTGATGGAGCCGGTACCTATCACACCGAGAACAAGTGCAGCTATAAGCGTTGTAACGTTACCGTCTATGATGGCTGAAAGTGCCTTCTTGTAACCTTCGTCTATCGCGGAGCGCACGGACTTACCCGCTGCGATCTCCTCCCTGATCCTGGCAAACGTGATAACGTTCGCATCGACGGCCATACCTATCGAAAGAACGATACCGGCGATACCCGGAAGGGTGAGCGTGAAATCAAAGAAGTCAAGGCAGAATACCGTAACAAGACAGTAAAGGACAAGTGCTATTGATGAAGCAAATCCAGGTACAAAATAAACAATGCACATGAAGAGCACGATGATACCGAAACCGATCGCGCCGGCTTTCAGGGATCTTGCAATTGCTTCCGAACCAAGCTGTGCACCTACGACGTTTGATCTGAGTTCTTCAAGTTCGATCTTCAGTCCACCGATACGGATCGTGGATGCGAGCTTTTCGGATTCTTCAAGATCCTTCTGACCCGAGATCTGTGCCATTCCTCCTGTGATCGCTGACTGTACGGCAGGGATCGAAACAGCAGCTCCGTCATAGTAGATCATGATCGTGTCATGTGTCTTGGCAGCCTCTGTCGTTGCCTCCGCAAACTTCTTTGTGCCTTCCTCGTCAAGAACAAGGTCAACAACATTCTTCTGCTCAACGCCGTCCTTGATCGTACCTGCGCGCGCTTCCTTGACGTTGGAACCGGTAAGAACGACGGAACCGTCGGCGATGAGTTCTTCTATAGTCTTATTGAGATTACCTGCTGCATCATAGTTCTCTTTTCCCTCATGATCAAGATGATTGATGAAGTACAGGCTTCCCGGACGTCCGAGTTCCTCAAGTACGGCATTTGCATCCGACAGTCCCGGTATCTCGATACTGATCCTGTCCGAGCCTTCCTTGTAGACCTGAGCCTCGGTCGAATAACCCTGTACTCTCTGCTGGAGCTTGTACACGGTATCATCCATATCTTCCGATGAAGGAGTCTCCTCCCCGACCGCCTGGTATGTGATCGAGACACCACCTGCGAGATCAAGTCCGAGATGGATACCTTTTGCGGATCCTACCTCATCGACTCCTACTCCGTACATGACCATGTAGCCGAATGCTGCTATGGCCAGCAGTACCGCAAAGAGCGCTAAGATTGCATTTCTTTTCTTCATTGCTTTGTTTCCTTTCAAACACTTCTGGCTGACTACTCGCTGTCAGCCGCCTTTAACATGACAGCGCATTCAACACGCTTACGCTGAAGCTGACATCCAATATCGTATACACCGTTTATATCTCCGGTAAAATTGTATGCATTTGCCGCACATCCGCCGCTGCAGTAAAACTTTGCAAAACACTCCTTACACTCTTTTTTTGAGTATACGTTGCAGAGTTTGAACTTATCTGCCATGGCGGTATTGGTAACACCTGTCGCAACATTTCCCATAAGGAAATCATCAAGTCCGACAAACTGATGGCACGGATAAAGGTCACCGTTCGGGGCAACAGCCAGATATTCCGTACCGGATCCGCATCCCGACAGCCTCTTTGCCACACACGGCCCGCCGGTCAGATCTATCATGAAATGAAAGAAATTAAAAGGCTTTCCCTCTTTCTTTCTGTTTTGCATATACTTTGCAAGTATATCATATTGTTCGCAGAGTTTGGAAACATCTTCCGGACGGATCGCATAATCCTTATCGGGCGGCGCCACAACGGGTTCCACCGATATCTGCTCAAACCCGAGCTCTGCCAGATGTTTCACATCTTCCGAAAAATCAAGATTATTACGTGTATATGTTCCTCTTACGTAGTAATTGGTCTGATCGCGTGACTCTGCCGCCTTTAAAAACTTCGGCAGGATCTCGTCATAACTGCCCTGTCCTCCGCGTCTCGGACGCATCTTATCGTGGATCTTTCGCCTTCCGTCGATCGACAGCACGAGATTTCCCATCTCACGGTTCGCAAACTCAAGCACCTCATCACTTAAGAGCATGCCGTTTGTCGTGAGCGTGAACCTGAACTTCTTGTCATGTTTCTTTTCAAGACTTCTTCCGTACTCGGTGATCTTTTTGACGACTTCAAAGTTCATTAGCGGTTCGCCGCCGAAGAAATCAACCTCGAGATTCCTGCGGCCTTTTGAAGCCTCTACGAGAAAATCAAGGGCCCGCTTTCCTACCTCTTCGCTCATAAGAGAACGCTCGCCGTGATACTCGCCTTCACCGGCAAAACAGTATCTGCATGCCAGATTACAGTCGTGAGCAATATGGAGGCACAACGCCTTTACTACCGTCTCGCGCTTTGAAAAGTCTCCGATATATCCCTCATACAGATCATCGGTAAACAGGCATTCGTCTTCGATCAGCCATGCGACCTCACCGTAAGCCTCTTCGATATCGTCGTCGGAAAATCCCGTAAGATTATCCGACAGATACTGTCTTATGTCTTCATAAGGCAGAGGCCTGATCGTCTCCTCATCGATCACTTCCCTGACGGGATATGATTTTGAGTATTCGGACAGTGCCTTTACGATGTCATAAACTATGTCATCAACAACATGGATACTTCCGCTCTCCACGTCCATGACTATATTGTAGCCGTTGTTTTTGTATTGATGTACCATCTGTTTGATCAGTCGCTCATCACACAGAAAAAAGCCCCTTTAAGAGCTTTTTTCGTAAGTGACCATATGGTGACTACTCTTACTGAGCCTTCTCGCAGCTCTGATTACCTACTGTGCATGAAGTCTTGCATGCTGACTGGCATGATGTCTGGCATTCACCGCATCCGCCCTTCTTCATTGACTTCTTGAGATTTCTTGTCTGTAATGTCCTGATATGCTTCATCCTAAAACCTCCTGTGTCGTTTAAAGACCGAGACAAATTATATCATAACCGATTTCCTTTGAAAAGGTTTTTTTATCACTGTGTCAGCACGTACAAAAGTGCGAGTATCGCTATACCTATGAGTATCGCAAGAGCCACCCTCCAGGGTGAGATCGGATACTTTCCGCCGACCTTTCCGGACTGTCCGTTTACAACGAACTGATAGGTTTTGTCCTTATACTTGAACGCCGACATCCATATCGGAAGCATAAGGTATTTGTATGTGATGTTTGAGAATGCTGTATTTCCGGAATAATGACGTACATGATCGGCATTATGCTCGTTCATGACCTTGCTCTCAATGGCAGATCGTAATCTGCTCTTTATGAATTCCTTGGCTTTTTCCCATGCGTCCTTCAGGCCCACCGAATATCTCTCCGCAAGAAATCCCGCAAGATATTCGGGCTTATATGCCTTGTTATCCTTTGTGTCAAAAGGTTCGATCTGGCGTAGCATCTGAACGTTCTGGTCACCTGTTCCGGCAACGAGCTGATCATCGATGAACTCCTCGTATACGCCCGACGTTCTGTGCCAGTCGGTAACGGTCCTCTTATTTTCTCCCGAGCCTTCGGTACGGTCTATTCCGTACTCTGCGGTATAGTCTGTGACTGTATCAGCATCAAATGTCCAGTAGGGAAGATATATTCCCTTGAACTTATCCGCTTTTGCACTCTCCTTTGCGGCACGGGGTGCAAACCACTTCTTTGAGAGCCACTGCGTGAACCTGTCTCCGGCCTGCTGCGCTGTTATCTTGAATACGACAACACCGTTCGGTGCCATCGTCTGAACGTCATTTGCCTCCATAACCTGGTTTGATCCGCAGTACGGGCATTCGTTCGCCACTTCCAGGGCATCATATACAGATACTGCTCCGCATGATTTACATGTAACCGTCTTCTGCGAAACGCCCCAGTCACAGTTTCCGGTAAACTCGGCCGATGCAAAATCCTGCTCGCCGGCAACACTCTCCCCCTGTGAGTTCTCGGCTTTGATCTCCTCGCGATAATCACAGTACGGACAGTACATGCCTCCCGTTGAAGGATCGAAGTCCATCGTAGCACCGCAGTTCGGACACTTTCTGTCCGTCTCCTTCATCGTCGAGACATGCTCTGCGTTCATAGCTTCTTCGTAATTTGCGTCAGCCATCAGATTACTCCTTTATCATCTTTTTTTGAAAATACATGTTATCAGAAATACAATGAGATTGCATATTATCACGGTCGCGCCGCTCGGGATCGCAAAAACGAGCGATAATGTGATGCCCGCGATAAAGCACACAAGCGATATCACAGCTGCCGATATCGTGACCTTCAGGTAGCTGTCGGCGATCCTCATGGCCGACAGTGCCGGAAATATGAGAAGTCCCGAGATCAGCATGGCGCCTACTATCTTAAGCCCGACAACAACGACTGCCGCCGTCATCACCGACATGATCATCCTGTACCGGTCAACCTTCATCCCGACCGCAGCGGCAAAGTCCTCATCAAACGTCACCGCAAACATACGGTTATAGAATAACACAAAAACCGCGATCATAACAAGCGATACGATAACGCCTATCACTGCATCCGATCCTGACATTGAAAGTATGCTCCCGAACATGTAATTGTTCACATCGGTAGTCATTCCCGTTGTAACGGAAAGTATAAGAACACCAATGGACAGCGCACTTACCGATATGATAGCGGTTGCCGAATCTCCCGAAAGGACTTTTGAATCGGTAAGTCTTAAAAGCAGGAACGCTGCAAGCACAACGATGGGCAGTGCTACGTAAAGCGGTGCCAGCGAGCAGACCGACGCGATAGCAAGCGCGGCAAATCCGACGTGAGACAGGCCGTCACCGATCATGGAGATACGCTTAAGCACGATCACCACGCCTATAAGTGCGGCACATACCGCTATAATGCTTCCGGCAACAAACGCTCTTATGACAAACGGGTATGTGAGCATTTCCGACAAGAGTCCGATCATTTTAAAGCCTCCGACAGATTGATCAAATTTTGTTCCATGATATCGATATATTTTTCATCGGTTGATGAAACGTTATGACACGAATGAAGAGTCATTATTTTTGCTCCGGTAACTTCCGCAACACAGTCTGCGATCCTGCCGCTCGAGAATTCTATCGTGAAAATGACCGGAATATTGTTATCCTTCACATAATCGCACATTGTCACGATCGAATCGGCCGCAACCTCAGCATTGTCCGCACATCCGGGAAAGGCGGCACGGTAGTCAAGACCGTAATCATTCACAAGATACCTAAACGGAAATCTGTCCGCAACAACAATACATTTTCGCGGGCATTTTGAAATAGTGTCCGAAAATCTTTGGTCAAGTTTTTTCAGCTGCCCGGTATACTTACCGCAGTTGTCTTTATAATACCCGGCATTTTCAGGTGATACTTCACACAGTGCGTCGCATATCGCATCACATATCCGAACTGCGTTTTTTGGCGAAGTCCACGTGTGCTCATCCGTTTCCTCTTCTTCCCCGTCTTCACCGAAAAGATCAGAAAGGACGCCTCCCTCATGCATGCCTTCCTTCTCTTCTTCAACGAGTGTATCGGAAACTTCCGTCATCGAAACAACGACCCTGCCCTGAGCATCATCCTCCGACAGGATCTCTTCGATCCAAGTGTCGGATTCTCCTCCGGCATATATGAACACATCGCATTTTTTAACTAGCATCATATCCTGCGGCGTGGGTTCGTAAGTGTGGCTTTCCGCGCCGGGCGGAAGAAGCTGGATGACCCCGGCCTTTTCATCTCCTATGCTTCTTGCAAAATCATACCCCGGGAAGATAGTCGAAACAACGAGCGGATATTCATTATCTTCTCTCATAAGGGTCGATGCATCATCGCACGAGCATAAAATAAGCATCAGTAAAAGTGCTGCCGCTAGGGGCAGCACTTTTGTCATTATACTGTTATTCGCTCTTTTTGAGTTCTTCAAAACCGTCTCCGGGGAATTCATCTGATGCAGGGGAAACAAATACTTTTGCCTTGTCCTTGTCAAAGAAGGCTACCGATGCTTTGTCGGTGGCATAAACGCTCACACCGTCACCGGAAAATGCGCTCGCGCCTGCCGATCTTAATATTCCAAGAACGCTCGTATCAAAATCATCAAGCTTCGTATCAGGCTTAAAATCCTTGCCGTACTTTTCAAGCTTTGCCTTATCAAGTGGCTGCGGCTCGGCTTCTTCTGCTATCGCCTTTTTGATCTCGCTGCAGTAGCTCTCGTTGATATACATGAACAGATCGGTTGGAAGGGCATTCGCGATAAAGATGTTGAAGTCTTCTTCATAATCATCGAAATTGTCCTCATTTCCGGTCTCAAAACATATTATCGCAAAATTGTACCACTCGGTAATATTACCTCGGTCATTCGAATCGGAATTAGCGTAAGTGAGATTATTGGCCATGGACGGAACATAGTATCTGCAGAACAGCATGTTCTTATCCTTGAGCGTTATCTCATACTCGTAAACCTTTCCCGAACTCTCATAGTCCATATTGGCATAAGTCGTGTTCTCACCGATATGGGCATAATCGCCTATGTCACCGAACAGTTCCTTGTTCTTTGCCTTGGCAAGTTCCTCAAGCTTTGCAGTAACGTTCTCATTGATATCGTATTCATTCCTGAGTTCAAACTTGGCTCCCGGATAGCTCTGGTTAAGGAGCGGCTCCAGATAACTCGTTGCCCCTTTGTATTCAAAGTATGTCATGTAATGAGTGACATCACTCTCGTTTGAACGTCCTCTTCCGGTCTCACTAAGTTTGTACCAGAGCTTTCTCGGTGAAAGATAAGTAAACCTGACATCATTTTCCTTGGTTGATGCCGTGAAATTGACCATGAACGGATATCTGTCCGAAAATCCCGCATAATCCTTGTAGAACTCACGCTCAGACAGATCCTCGGGGAGAAGTGCCGTAAACACGATATTTCCGGCATCATCCTTTTCGGTAACGTAATCATAATACTTTCCCTGATCATCCTTTACGGCTTTATCCGACTTCGGCGCGGGGGTCGGCTCACTTTCTTCTGCAGCTTCCGGCGTAGGCTCGGGCTTTTGGGCTTCCTCTTCGGCCGCCTTCGTCTTGGCAGGTGCCTCGGCAGCAGTATTCGTCTCCTGTGTTTTCTTTGCCGTAAGATTCGGCATTGACTTGAGGAACACCAGGAAAACTATAACAAGCGCAACAAGAACGACAACCAGGCCCACGATCATCGCAACGATCTTGCCCGATGCCTTCTTACGCTGGTTTTCCTCCTCGATCGTTTCCATCACCTCAATGGGATACATGGATACGTTCTCGGCGACAGTCACATCCGTACCGCATCTGATGCAGTGTTCGTGTGTGTCTTCAAGGAGCATTCCGCAGTTTTTACAATACTTCATACATTTTCCGCCTTTTTGTCAGTGCCGCACCTTATGTCATACTTTAAAATCGGAATGATAGAATTCTTTTATATTATCCGATGAAAAACCGTCTTTTTCAAGTTGTTCCTTCTGAAACTTCTTGTTCTTGTTCATCATTGACACAAGAACACACTGTCCTTTTTCGCGAAGAGCTGCCGCCTCTTCCATTACGGATGCAATAAAATCGCTGTCGGCACCCTTTTCGATAAGAAAAGCCATCTTTTCGCCTTTTGCAGGTACTTTAAAATCCTTGTCCAGAAGGATCGTGATTATTCTCTCAAATCCGATGGAAAATCCGCATGCGCATACTTTGTTTCCGGTAAACTTTCCGATCATCTCATCGTATCGTCCGCCGCCTGCAACACTTGATGAGAACTCATTCATCGTGATCTCGAAAATGGTTCCCGTATAATAAGACATCCCGCGGACAAGAGTCGGGTCAAATATAACGGAAAAATCTGCTTTTTTTACTCTTTCGACGCTTTTGATGATACCCGTAAGACTGTCCGCACAGCCCTCGGGAAGAAAATCCCCGAGCTTTTGCGAAAGCTCTTCTATGAACCCTATACCCTCTTTGTTTCCTTCAAACAGCGAGATATACTTATCAACCGAAGCGGCATCAAAGCCGTTTGCAACTAAATCTTCCCTTACACCGTCGATACCGATCTTATCCATCTTGTCGAGTATGATGAACACGGTGTCAAGATCCTTCTCCTCGAATCCGCTGTAAGCGGCCATTGCTTTTAATATCCTTCTGTCATTGATCCTTACCGAGAAATCGGAAAAATCAAGCCTGCCAAGAAGAGTGGTCGTCGCAAGGATGAGCTCGATCTCGGCAAGATTGGAAGGCTCTCCGAGTATATCGATATCACACTGCACGAACTGACGGAAACGTCCCTTCTGCGGTCTGTCGGCACGCCACACCGGTCCGATCTGAAGTGCCTTGAACGGTGCGGGAAGCTGCGACGCATTATTGGAATAATATCTTGAAAGCGGAACGGTAAGGTCATACCTTAAGCCCGAATCAACAAGATCATCCTCCGATGAATCTGCACCGATCACGAGCTTCTCTCCTCTTTTCAATATCTTGAATATAAGTTTCTCATTCTCCCCGCCCTGTTTGCTCGACAGGTTTTCTATATGTTCTACGGCGGGTGTCTCGATGGGCGTAAAGCCGAATGTTGAATATGTTTCCTTGACGAGGGATGTTACGTAATCCCTGATCTGCATCTCCCTGGGCAGAACGTCCTTCATTCCCGTTGTGGGTTTTTTGATAAGTGCCATTGTCTTTCCCCTTTAACAGTTTATTGTTCAAAAAGTTTTCTTTTTTTATCTATCATTTCGTCGATCCTGTCAATATAGAGTGCAACATCTTTTACGTTGTCGCAACGCTCTATACGGCCATTGTCGAATACCCTTTTTGATATCGTTCCCGCTCCCGCGGCGGCTATGTCGGTCACCTCTTCCATAATGAGGATATTGTATATCCCGAACATGCCTTCCCGTGCGTATCCGACATTCTCAAAGTTTCCGGCCATGTTCTTCTGCCTGTAAAGATAATACGGAACAAGCCCGAGAGAATCACAGCACCCGGCAGCGATATCCATCATTCGGGGTGTATTTGTGCTTACGATACCGGGATTGTCATCGAGGAATCTGTGCATCGACGCGGCCCTTTTGATCGCCATCGAATGGACCGTGACGCTGTCCGGAGCCAGCTCCCTTATCCTGTCAAAAGTATATTTTACATCCTCTTCGTCTTCACCCGGAAGTCCGAGTATCAGATCGGTGTTGATGTTTGAAAAACCTGCCCCTCTTGCTTTTTCAAAGGCCGAATAAACATCTTCCACGGTATGTCTTCGCCCGATCAGCTTAAGCGTTTTTTCGTTCATCGTCTGGGGGTTAACGCTTATCCTTGAGACATCGCACTCCTTAAGTGCCAGAAGCTTTTCGTCGGTAATACTGTCGGGCCGCCCGGCTTCAACCGTAAACTCGCGAAGATCGGACAGATCGAAACTGCTTCTGATATATCCGAGAAGATCACGAAGCTCATCCGCCTCAAGAGTCGTCGGAGTTCCGCCTCCGATATAGATGCTGTCGCATTTTCTGTTTCTGTAATATCCGGAAAAGAAATCGATCTCACGCTTCAGCGTGGCGATATACTCTTTTGTCCGCTGTTTCCACGATACGATCGGATATGAAGTGAACGAACAGTACATGCAAGTTGTCGGACAGAACGGGATCCCGACATACAGACTGAATGAATCATCGGGGATCTGCTCCAGTATCTTTGCCTCGCGGTGTGCGATACTCACGGCAAGACCGATCTTGTCGTCGCTGCATAGATAGACCGACTTCATGTATTTTTTTATCTCTCTATCCGGCTCATTGTCGCGAAGCATCTTCATCGCGACCTTAACCGGTCTTATCCCGGTCATCGTTCCCCAGGGAAGTGATCTTTTGGTTTTCTTTTCAAGTACCTCGTACAGTACCCTTTTTAATACATTTTTGACGCCCGCGCGGTCAAGATCACAGTACTCTTTTTCCTGCGATATAACACCTTCTTCAGAAGGGACAGAAACTCGAACGCATCCGGATACTGTACTTTCTTTTCCGATATCCCCTGATGAAACATATACACTTATCAGGTCATCGTGCCTCTCATCTTCCAAGCACGTTTCTATCTTTACATCCTCTTCGGGATAAAAAGCCTTTACAAGTGAATGAACATCATAGGAATAACCTTTGCTGTTAAGAATCACTTTCATCAGATGTTTCCTCTGTGTTCATCCATTTTGCATGCCCCGACCTCTTTGAAAAAAGGCCCAGTACGCCCATGGCTTTAGGCACAAAAGGGGTTGCTGTCCTTTTCGCATCCTATGGTTGTGCTGTCACCGTGTCCGGGGTATACCTTTACATCGGGATCGAATGTATCAACGAGCATATGAACGCTCTGCATCAGAACTCTTCCGTCTCCGGTCGGAAGATCGCTCCTTCCGATCGAGCCGCAAAACAGAGTATCGCCCGAGAAAAGCCACTTCTCGCTCTCAACATAATAGCAGCAGCTTCCGGCTGTATGTCCGGGAGTTGCGATGACTTTAAAATGCATTCCTTCGATATCAAATTCCTGACCGTCGGTAAGTTTTTCATCAACCTCAACCGTATACGGACGACGTATCTGATTTGATGCGTTAAGATCCGCATCACCGCAAAGCTTTACTTCAGCATCAAGCGCATAAAGTTTTGCTCCCGAAAGCTTTGTCAGTTCATGAACGCCCATTATGTGATCAAAATGCCCGTGTGTGAGAAGTATGGCACATACCTTCAGCCCGTTTTCCGACAGTTTGTCATAAAGACCGTTCTTGGCCGGATCGATCACAACGGCATTACCTGTTTCTACATCATATACGAAATAGCAGTTGGTCTCGACCATTCCGAGAACCATTTTCCCTACTTTCAGTTTTCCCATCAGCCTGATGTCCTTTCTATGTCGATGATACCGTTTATCGTTCTTATCTTTTCGACCACGTCGCGAAGCTCATCCTTACCGGATGTTGAAAATGACAGCATTATCGTTGCCGTTCCCTGCTTGCTCGTTCTTACGTTCATGTTCAGGATGCTGACGCCCTTATCGCTTAAAAATCTCGTCAGATCCATAAGAAGGCCCTGTCTGTCCTGTGCAAATATCCTTATGCCCGTCTCATAACGGTTACTGTCGTCCTCAGCGCCTTCCTCACGCTCCCAGACGGCTTCGATCAGCCTGGCGCGCTCATCTTCGGGAAGTGCGATGATATTGACACAGTCCGTTCTGTGGATCGATACTCCTCTTCCTCTTGTGACATATCCGACTATCTCATCACCGGGTATGGGGCTGCAGCACTTCGAAAATCGTACCGCAAGGTCGTCCGTTCCCTGAACGGCAACACCGCCGCTTCTCTTTACCGTAAGTTTCCTGTGGCTGGCTGCTTCCCTGACATCCTCGATGATCTCTTCATCGGTCATGATGTGCGGATGATCCCTGTCATACAGTTCCTTCATCCTGTTGACGATCTGTCCTTCGCGCATGCCTCCGTGTCCGACAGCCGCCCTGACTGCATCCCAGTCACGGAATCCGTACTTTTGCATTATCGCGTTCATGTACTGCGGTGTCATGATGAGCGAAGGATCCACATTGTTGGCCTTACAGAAGGCCAGAAGCATCTCCTTGCCCTTCTGGATATTATCATCCTTCAGTTCGTTTTTGAACCACTGGTTGATCTTGGTCTTGGCCTGGTTGGACTTGACTATGTTCAGCCAGTCACGGCTCGGTCCTCTCGAGTTCTGGCTTGTGATTATCTCGATACGGTCACCGTTCTGTATCTTGTAGTTGATCGTGGCAAGCTGTCCGTTGACACGTGCTCCGATCATACGGTTACCGACAGCGGAATGGATCGCATAAGCGAAATCTATCGGATTTGATCCGGCGGGAAGCGTCTTGACATCACCCGTCGGTGTAAAGCAGTATACCGTGTCCGAATAAAGTTCGAGGTCTGATTTTAACGTGTTGAGGAATTCCTTGTTATCGGACAGGTTCACCTGCCACTCAAGGATCTGCCTCAGCCAGCTCATCTTCTCGGCTTCGGACTCTTCTATCTTCTTGCCGTCCGAACTTTCCTTATATTTCCAGTGAGCGGCGATACCGTACTCCGCGGTCTTATGCATCTCATACGTTCTGATCTGGATCTCAAAAGGACGTCCCGTAGGCCCGATAAGAGTCGTATGAAGACTCTGATACATGTTGGGCTTGGGCATCGCGATATAATCCTTGAAGCGTCCGGGGATCGGCTTGTACATCTCATGTATGACACCGAGCGCCGCATAGCAGTCGGGTATCGTGTTTACTATGATCCTCACCGCGAACAGATCGTATATCTGGTCGAGCGTCTTATCCTGATTGAGCATCTTGCGGTAGATCGACATGAAATGCTTGACCCGCCCGTCGATGGTTGCATCTATTCCGGCATTCTTTATATGCTTTGAAACATCGTCTACGATCTCCGAAACATATTTCTCACGCTCGGATTTGCGGATCTTGATCTTGTCCGCAAGATCGTAATAAACTTCCGGTTCAAGATATTTAAGCGACAGGTCGTCAAGTTCGACCTTCATCTTCGAAATACCCAGGCGCTGTGCAAGAGGCGCATATATATCCATCGTCTCTCTGGCGATCTCGATCTGGCGCTGCGGGGGCTGATACTGGAGTGTTCGCATATTGTGAAGTCTGTCGGCCAGTTTTACCATGATGACCCTGATGTCCTTTGCCATGGCAAGGAACATCTTTCTTAAGTTCTCGGCCTGGTATTCGAGCTTGTCGTCGTTGTACTTGATCTTTTCGAGCTTTGTGACACCGTCAACTATAAGCGCAACATAATTGCCGAACTGGTTTCTGAGCTGTTCGTCGGTGATTATCGTATCCTCGACAACATCGTGAAGTATTCCCGATACTATCGTTTCTTTGTCAAGCTGGAGTTCCGCCAGGATTATCGCGACGGAAAGGGGATGGATTATATATGGCTCACCCGATTTTCTGAGCTGGTTTTTATGGGCCATATAGGCCAGATTGTAGGCTTTTTCGATAAGTGAGATATCATCGGAGGGATGGTATTTTCTGACACGCGAAATGAGCTCCTGATACAGCTGTTCAGGACTTTGATTTTCCTGCAGCGCTTCAAATGCGCCGTCATCCAGTATCAGTTCTGTCATTTTGCTCTCAGACACCGGCTACACTCCCAAAAATCCCGCAATTATCTTCTCTTCGGCCTCTTCTTCTGTCAGGCCGAGGGTCATCAGTTTGATTATCTGCTCGCCCGCGATCTTGCCGATCGCTGCTTCATGTATCAGATTTGCGTCAACGCTCGATGCAAAAAGAGCCGGACTTGCTGTGACTTTTCCGTCATCCGCAAGGATGGCATCGCATTCCGAATGGCCCGTACATCTGACGTTTCCGTTTATGACGGATTTATACTCCTGGGACGATCGTCCCTTTGCAACGCTTCGCGACACAAGATCGACGCTTGAATCCTCGCCGTTAAGATCGACGGAAAATTCAGTTGATGCCGTCTCGCTGCCGTCAGTCATTATACTCTCATGGATGATGAGCTTTGCTTCTTTATCAAGGATCGCTTTTGTCTTGCGCAGCGTCCTGTCGACTCCCCTAAGCTGGATCGTTTCCATCTCAAGCACGGCTCTGTCGCCAAGTTCGGCATATGTTTCGGGATCTATCACGCGCTGTCCGCTGCCTTTTCCGATACCGATATGCTTTTCCTTGTACATAACACGCGAATCGCTCTCAAGGAAAAATCTGTGTATACCGTTATGTGCCGATCCTTCTTCGGAGTCTGTATGCACCCCGCACCCGGCCACTATCGTGACATCGGCACCGCTCTGAACGTGAAAATCATTGTATACCAGATCCTTCACCGCGCTTTTTGTAACACAGGCGGGGATATACACAGTCTCCCCGACCGCTTCTTTTGAAATATAGATGTCGATACCGCTTTTATCTTCTTTTTTGACTATGCGGATGTGATCGCTGTTTTGGAAACTTACGCATTCACCGTCCTGGCGGAGCGAATATGCGCCGTCAAAGACCTTGTCCCAGTCTGTTATCTCTTTAAGTATCTCTTCCGTGATCTTATTCATGTCAGAACATCTCCTGGCCCTTCGGGCAGTATGCCTTGTCTTTCCCCGACAGGAGCGTGGGGAATATCTCGTCCCTTGTTCCCGATGAGGCGACAACGCCGTCCCTGATCACAATTATCTCGTCGGCAATATCAAGTATCCTCTCCTGATGCGATATGATCAGAAGTGCACTGTCCCTGTCTTCTTTCAGCTTACCGAAAGCATCTATGAGACTTGTAAAGCTCCACAGATCAATCCCCGCCTCGGGCTCGTCAAACACGATGTAGTCGGCATCCCTGGCAAGTACCGTTGCAATCTCGATCCTCTTCATCTCCCCACCGGAAAGACCCGAGTCCATTTCGCGGTCCATGTAATCTCTTGCACAAAGACCGACCTTCTCAAGGATCCTGCACATCTTCATCTCCGGCATATCCGCACCTGCCGCAGTCTCCATAAGAGTTCTTACGGTTATGCCTTTAAAACTTACGGGCTGCTGGAACGCGTATGCTATTCCACGCTTTGCCCTGTCAGTTATCGATATATCCGTGATATCCTCATCATCGAGAAATATCTTTCCCGAAGTAGGAACAAACAGTCCTGCGATAAGCTTTGCAAGACTTGTCTTGCCGCCCCCGTTAGGGCCGGTGATCACGGTGAGCTTTCCGCGCTCTATCGAAAGGCTGACTCCGTTTATGAGGTTTTCCTTTGTCGGCAGATCAAGCCGGACATTATCAAGTCTTAACATAGGATAATCCTTTTCAAAACAAAAATCCTCAGGTTTGCATCGCAACCCCTGAGGCTCTTTTGTTCATGGACATATGCCAACAGCAGCTCGTAGGGGAATCGAACCCCTGTTTCCGCCGTGAGAGGGCGGCGTCTTAACCGCTTGACCAACGAGCCGTACTTGACCATATTATACGAATTGGAACAAAAAAGCAAGCAGAATATTTAAAGGCGTGTTTTGCGCGTCAGTTGAAGAACATCGACATATATGCCGGAAGCATGATCTTCCCGTCATCTTTTTTGATATTTCCGATGTTCATGTTCAGCGGCCCTTCAAGAGGTATCCCGTTCATCAGTTCCTCTTCGGGAACATCATCGGGTGCCATCGTCACGTACCCATCCTGAGTATCCTCAGCCCCGTCATCGGTTTCCGAAGCGTCATCTTCCTTTCCTCCGGCCTCCGTTATGGCTTCGTTCAATATATCGATAACTTCCTGAGGGATGACGATATCATCCTCGGATAGTTCTTCCTCGGCTTCTATCGCAGCCATGACTTTCTCGTCAGGTGCGGATTCCGCCTTTTCGGTCTCATGTTTTTCTTCCGTAAAGTATTCTTTCGGAATACCCATTGCATCGATCTGCTCAAGATATTCGTCGAGTGTTTTTCTGACGTCAACTCCAAGCAGAGATGACAGTCCTTCAATAACATCATCGTCCATTCCGTCGAGCGTGATCACAACATCGATCTCCGCATCAGTAAGATCCTTAAGCGAGAAATCCGACAGTCCGAGCTCATCAAGATCTATCGCCCCGTACTCATCCATTATCTGAAGCGCTCCGTCTCCGAGTTCAGCAAGTATATTGCTGAATTCCTCGTCAGACAGATCGGTATTGAACACATCGCCGAGTGCTCCGGTAAATCCGTCGATATAAAGCTTTGCGATACCTTCTATCTCGCCTTCGGATTCAGTGAGTATCTTTACCGCACCGTCCTGTGACAGACGTCCGTTCACAACGTCAGCGCTCACATCTTCCGCAAGTGAAGAAATGTATTTCTCGCACAGCGCGGCAAGATCCGAACCGGTTTCGGAAACTTTGCCGGCTACCTTTTCTACATCCTTGTCATTGAGTATCTCATTTGCATCAAAGCCCATGAGTTCCACGATGTTTTTCTGACTGAAGTGTTCGCTGATCAGATCCGAGACATCGGATGCGATACTTCCCAGCTTAGACGCAATTTCTTTTTCGGACCATCCGTCTCTCGGAACATTTGATATCTTTTCATCGAAATACTCCCGGAGCTTTCCGATCGTATCAACCTCAAGCTTTGCAGCCGCCTCGGAAGCGATCTCTTCTATCCTGTCATCGTCGACAGGCTCCTTTACTTCTTCTTTGACTTCTTCGGCCTCTTCCCTGATCTCTTTTGTTTCTTCTTTTATCTCTTCGATCTGTTCTTTTTCTTTTGTCTCTTCAGCCTCTTCCGGCTCTTCTTTTATCTCTTCGACCTCTTCGGTTTCTCCCGGCTCTTCTTCGACCTCTTCTGCCGTCTCCCCGGATCCTTCCTCATCACGCTTCTCGAGGGTATATCCGTCAGCCATGAGGTCTTCCATCACCTTCCGGTTGTCAAAGCCCGAAAGTGTCACTTCACCTTCATTATCGCCGTCGATGACTATCTCGATAGTTTTGTCATCGCGGGTTGCTCTTAATACATCACCGTCAACTACCGTATCCCATCCGTTCGCCTTTGCATATGAAAGTGCATCGAATGAGCATTCAAACACGGGAAGTTCATCATCCGGAGTGGAGGCAGACCTTATGCCGTTTTTGAATAAGTACCACTTGAATTCATCCGAGATCCGTTCACAGTCATCCTCGGCTCTGCCGGCGGCCTCTTTAATATATCCATCAATCTTATTTGCCGCATCTTCCGCGGAGGTGTCAAAATCGTCCTTCCATTCTCCCCTTATCTTTGATGCGATATCCGAAGCGACCGATCTTTCTATGCCTTCCCAGTACCGGCGTATCGATCTGCCGTATACATTCCTGTGCGGGTATACATCGTTGTTAAGGCCGGCAAAAGCAAACTGAAGTATACTGTCGTCAAATCCTTCTTTTTCAACATCCGTCGCGAGCTCATCCGGCAGGCTGTCTGCAAGCACGGGTACAGGAATGAACGGTGTTGCCGTAGGATTGGCCGGGCAGTTCCATATCACATCTGCCATGGCTTCGGGAACATCGCTGAACACCTGGATGATGTTGGCTCCCCATACTGTCTGGTTGTTTATGCCAAAGTACTGTGCATTATCCGGATCCGAAAGGTCATACGGGGTACCTTCGAATCTGTTTCTGAAATACGAGAATGCCCGGTCAATACTCACCTTCTCGTCGGGCTTGAAGAATACGTCATAGCCTTCCTTCTCATCAAATTCGAGTTCCTCGGAAGGCGCAAATATATCGTGGCCTACCCATCCGTTAAGATGAGGAAGCGGCGAATAAGTGTTATCACTATTATATGTAAGGATCAGATCGAGAGTTTTGTTTTTACCGTAGATTGCAAAACCGTTCTCTTCAGGGAGTGTGAAGAGCTGTTTTGAGCATATTGTATCCTTGTCATCGGGATCGGCATTTCTTATAATGGGTTCTTCACCGAATGTCGCGATACAGTCATCGGGAAGCTTTGTCGCAACATACTGATGTCCCGTAAAGTTCTCAACCACCCATGCGCCGTCCTGATCGGCTATGAGTACGATCTCAGCGGTTCTGGCACCTTTATCCTCATATTCGCTGCACAGCGTGATCACCGCATCCCTTGCCGTTTTCGACGTTGCAGCGAGGATCGTTGCGATCTTTTCCTCACTTACACCATCCTGGGCAAAAGGATCGGCAGCAACCGCATCAAGGTTGGGGTTCGTTGTGCAGTACGCAACCACAGCCACGCCGTACTCATTTGCGGCGCAGTTGTTCCACCCGTTTGTACTTACAAACTCCATTGTCTTTCCGACAGTCATCTTTGCACTGTCTTCGGGAAGCGTATACTTATACCCGTTCATTGATTCGATCACATCCCCTTTTGCAAACGAACCCTTTTCGCAAACCTTAAGGATATTGGCAAGCCCTACGTTGTCTTCAAGCGTAGTTCCGATCATCGTCGTATTATCGACACTTGCATCCTTTCCGACATAGATGCACGTAACTGCGTGCGCATTGATGCTCATGGCAGTAATGCACGCCGCAAATACGGTCAATCCCGTCAGTCCTTTCATTAATGATCCCTTCATTTTTTTCTCCCTTTTCTGATCGTTTGTTATCTTCCCTCGTTTAAAGCCCCGCGAAAAAACAAAAAATGGCGTGGGCCCACACCATTTAATGTACTCCTGATATATAGTTATGTCAACAATAATATTATGTTAACAGATGATTTTTTTCTCCTTGTGTACTTCGTATTTCAATACGTCGGTAACGGTCTCCCCGTCGATCTGAAGCGCAGTCGGTCTGTCAAACTCCACACAGACGTCACTTCCCATTATCTCCTTGACGAGTTTTTTATGTCTGACATGGTTTCCCTTGAATACCGAAGCAAAGGCAAGGAGCAGTCCAAGTCTGAACCTTGAATGAACTATGATCACCGATACGAGTCCCTCTTCATTCATCCTGTCCTGATGCGGTGCACACATCATTCCTCCGCCGTAGAACCTTCCGTTCATAGTCGGTGCCATCCACACATGTTTAAACTCCGAAGTCACTCCGTCGACCGTGACCTTCGCATTGACCTTTTTAAAATCATATGCCAGGCCTTTTAACGCGATCGCAGAATAATTGACTCTCTTTCCGGGCTTTGTGACGCGGATCTTGTCACCCTCTTCACAGCAGTATCCGTCTATGCCGTAACCGATGCCGTTGATGAAGAGCTTTTCCATTCCCTTTACCTTTACGGTGGGGATGCACTTTAAATACATATTGATACGGCACACGCCTTTCGTTCCGTCTTCATCTATATCATGGCAGAAATCGTTTCCGCTGCCGGCCGGAAAATAATATATATCCTGCTCAAGGGCGGATGTATCGATCGAATTGATGAGATAGTTAAGCGTTCCGTCACCGCCGCATATCACTATCATATCTTCAGGTGCGAACCCTTTTATATATCCTTCGAGATCATTTATCGTCAGCAGGTCGATATACTTGATCTCATCAGAGGAGAAGATCTCCCCAACCTCTTTGCAGCTTGCCTCACATGTACTGTTTCCGGCGAGCGGATTGTACATAACATATATCATTTCTATACCTCAAACCGATCGTTATCAGATTTCCTGTGCGATCCTTCTTGCAACATATACACCGCTTGCCGATGCATGTGAAAGCGAATGTGTGACACCGCTTCCGTCTCCTATTATATAAAGTCCCGGATACTCGGTCTCGAGATTTTCGTTAACTTCAACTTCCATATTATAGAACTTGACCTCAACACCATAAAGCAGCGTATCATCATTTGCCGTTCCCGGTGCGATCTTATCGAGCGCATGGATCATCTCCATAATACCGTCAAGTATCCTCTTCGGAAGAACAAGGCTGAGGTCACCCGGAGTTGCGTTAAGCGTCGGCTGTACCATTCCCTCGGCGATCCTCTTCTCGTTACTTCTTCTTCCTCTCATCAGATCTCCGAAGCGCTGGACAATGACTCCGCCTCCGAGCATGTTGGAAAGTCTTGCTATGCTCTCACCGTAACCGTTCGAATCCTTGAATGGCTCTGAGAAATGCTTTGCGACAAGAAGTGCAAAGTTCGTATTCTCCGTCTGTTTGTCCGCAGCCTCGTAGCTGTGTCCGTTTACGGTGATAATGCCGTTAGTATTTTCCGTTACGACTATGCCGTGAGGGTTCATACAGAATGTACGTACGTTGTCCTCAAACTTTTCAGTACGGTAAACGATCTTGCTCTCATACAGTTCATCCGTAAGATGCGAAAAAATCACCGCGGGAAGTTCCACTCTGACGCCGATATCGACACGGTTGCTCTTTGCTTTGATGCCGAGCTTTTCACATACGCTCTCCATCCACTTGCTGCCGCTTCTGCCAACCGAAATGATACACTGCCTGCATGTGGCACTTCCTTTTTTATGAACTGCCCTGTATCCTCCTTCGATAACTTCCATGCTCGTGATATCCGTGTTAAAGAAAAAGTCAACGGAATCCTTCAGATAGTTATACAGATTTTCAAGAACGACATAGTTTATGTCTGTCCCCAGATGACGTACTGATGCATCAAGAAGTTTGAGCTTGTTCTGCATGCATGTTTTTTTCAGCGTAGTGCCCGCTGTCGAATAAAGTTTGCATCCCTCACCGCCGTTCTCGATGTTGATCGAATCGACATACTTCATCAGTTCGATCGCACGCGTCCTGCCTATGTGTTCATAGAGCGTTCCGCCAAAATCATTCGTGATGTTGTATTTGCCGTCCGAGAAAGCACCTGCTCCTCCGAATCCGCTCATGATCGAGCACGATTTGCAGCCGATACATTTCTTTACTTTTTCGCCGTCGATCGGACAGCGTCTTTTTTTCAGTTCCTGTCCTGCTTCAAACACTGCGACCTTAAGATCGCTGCGCATTTTCTTAAGTTCGTAAGCGGAGTATATCCCGCCGGGGCCGGCGCCTATGATTATAACGTCGTAATCCATTTTGTTCTCCTTAAAGTGGGCATCATGCTTCGAAGTCCATGCATGTTCTGCTTGCGGTATACGGTCTTACCTTACCGGTGGCAACAGCAACGTGAAGAGGATGCGCTGAGTATCTCTGAAGCGAAGTCTCATCCTCGAATGTTGAGTCGAGCATTACGTCGCAGTTCGAACTTGCAAGCGGCTCGGTGTTGACCTTTATCTCTATAAGTCCGGGGATCTTGCCGGCAAGTCCTTCAAGACCTTCTTTGATACCGCACTTGATCTCTTCCTTTTCCTTGTCCGAGTATTCTTCTTTCAGTTTCCACAGGATAACATGCTTAACCATAGTCTTCTCCTTTTCCAATCAGTGACCTCTGTTCCTTCTCCGGTCGTTTCCTTCTATCTTATAGTATTCGGTCTTCCGGGCATACATTCTGACCTCCGCCTCGCGTCTCATATCATCAAGCGTGCGCGAGCGGTCCTCTGTCGCGGTAACATATCCCATTGACAGCGAGAGTTTTCTTCCCCCGTTCCCGTTCCATGATTCAAAACGGTTTGTAAGTTTCCTGATCAGGTCGTCAAGCTTTGACTGTTCAATATGAATGATAGCCGCAAATTCATCTCCACCGGTTCTGTACAGATCTCCGTACTGACCGAGTATTTCCTTCATGCACTTGGCAGTACCCACTATCAGTTCATCTCCGGCCTCGTGTCCGAAGTTGTCATTAACCTGTTTGAGTTCATTTAGATCAAATGAGAAAAATACAAGATCATCTTCCGGCATTTCCGACATGCTCTCATCCATATCCTCGTCAAACGTTCTTCTGTTGTTCAGCATCGTCATATGGTCCATATGCGCCATGCTGTATAACATGTTTCTGTTTTTCTGTTCTTCTATTATCGAATCAATGTTTCTGATACCGTATACAAAATGAAGTACGCCTGTCGCATCCGTTACCTTTACGACACAGAGTTGGAAATAACTCTTCTTTCCGTCGGTGCTGATACTTCCGTAATTGACATGATAGATCTTGCCCTCTTTTGTTTTCCTGACAAGATTATCGAGTGCCGTTTCAAGATACACACGCTCCCTGTCTTCCGCAACAACGAAGTTGTCAATATAGTCGCCCACGAGATTTTCATAGCTTCCTTCAAGACGGCTCCCTATCATTTCCGAAACGGCCTGATTGGCGATATTGTTAAGTATCAGCTTCATATGGTGAATGGCAACATCCACGATCCATACCGTTTCATATTCGCTTGACAGTCCCGACAGAAGAGTCGTCTGTGTCTCGAGTTCATTCTTCCTTGCTATCTGTTCCCTGATCTGATCATCAAAATGTTCAAATCCGTATACGAGCTTTTTGCCATCCTCAAACGGAATGATCTTCAGGCGGTAATAAACTATGCGTCCGTCCCTTATCGTTCTGTATGTATGATACAGCGGATTGGAATCCTTGAGACGGTTGATGACATAATCATAATCACCGAACTTAAGTACTCCCTGAGCATCATCTCTGTATACGAGTGATCTTACATATACATCGATCACATTCCTGAGAGTGCGCTCCTGTCCGACGATCGGCTCCAGGTTTCTGCCGAACCTGTTAAGTCTTACAGGGTAAGCCGAAAGATCAGATGTTTCAATATATATGACCGATGTGTAACTGCGTGCTATCGCGTCATCGATATCAGCAAGAAGTTTTTCCCTCTCTGCCTGCTCACGTTCCTCATCCCTGAACAGGAAGCGTCGTGAACTGTCTGATATCTCATCGTAACGTATCAGACTGTAACGTCTTCCGTCTTTTGTGTATTCATGTTCGCCGACCGCATGAACGGTGATCTTTTTCATATCGATCCCGACATACTCATGATATACAACATTGTATCTTTCATCATTCTCGGAAAAGCGTTTTACCGCTTCGGCCATCTCTTCTTTCTCTATGATGTTCGTAAACGGATCGCCTTCGTTGAAGCGTTCAAGCAGTTCATCCCTGGTCGCTTCAAACATCCTGCACGCACCGTCAGAGACAAGATACGCACGCATCCTGCCGTTATCGACATAGTATACTGCAAGCGGGATCGAAGTATGTTCATAGAACACAAAAACATCCGGTGAAAAAAACGGTTCCATTTAATATCCTTTCATGAATCTACTTAACATATGCCGCAAGCGAGGGATCTGTCAGAAATCTCCCGCGAAGCTCTGCCGTATAAGTTACGGTGTTATGATTTTTGATACCTCGGGATGTTACGCACGAGTGCTTTCCCTCTATCGTGACCGCAACATCACCGCTTCCTGTTATCTCGCTGATTATATCGGCGATATCCTGTCCGATGCGTTCCTGAAGCTGAAGCCTCTTTGAGACCATCTCACACACCCTGGCGATCTTTGACAGTCCGATCACTTTTCCGTTCGGGATATATGCGACGTTGGCTTTCATGTCATACATGAGCGCCATATGATGTTCACAGAACGAAAACATATCTATATCACGCATCACGACTATCTTTTCTTTACCCGTATCGATGTCATCATCAAATGTCTTGCCAAGCATCTGAGCTATCTCGTGATTGGTGTAATTCATTCCTTCAAACACTTCGGCATACATTCTCGCAACACGCGCGGGCGTATCGACAAGTCCGGGCCTTTCCGGATCATCCCCTATAGCCTCTATAAGTCCTCTTACATGTTCTTCTATCGCTTTTGTATCTATCATGTCTTTTCCCGTTATACTCTGTTTTCCTTAAACATTCTCATCATCTCATTCGTGAGACTTAAGTTGTTCGGCTGAAGTTCGATATCTTCGCGCTCGGTCCACCCGGCACTCTTTAATTCACCTTCATCCATATGGATATGATCGTCACCGTCGACTTCACAGAAAAATCCCACGAGAAGATCCTGTGCCATACCCCACGGCTGTGATCTGTAGTAGCGGATGTTTTTGACCTTTATCCCGGCCTCTTCCATGACCTCTCTTTGAACGGTCTCTTCAAGTGTCTCTCCGATCTCACAGAAGCCCGCAATGAGTGCGTTGTGTGAATAGCCTCTGCGGTAGCGCGTGATCAGAAGACTGTCATTGTTTATCACTCCGACTATGACTGCGGGATTGATCCTCGGATAAATAATATTGCCGCATTTTCCGCACGAAAGTGCGCGCTCTTCTTTATCATGTACAAGCGGCTCTCCGCACTTCGGGCAGAGCCTGTTGTCAGAATACCATTTCCAGAGATGATATGCCGTAAAGGCCGCAAACAGTTCTTTTCCCGATCCTTCATCGCGAAGTTTCCTTATCGGATAAAGATCAAAACCTTCGGGCACATTGCCGGCATCCCGTGACAGGAAACAGCCGGTTTCGTCAATGCTGAACAGATACAGTACATCGCTGTCTTTCGTCTGGGCAACAGTCGGAAACAGCAGCCTGGTCCCTTCTGTCTTTGCAGCAGCCTTTCCCTCATCATCAAAAACAAAGACCGTATCTTCGGGTTGAGGGCTTCGTACCTTAAATGAATTATCGAGTTTACTCGGGTATATGTCCTGTATCATCTTAATGCTTTTTCATTATGCTCTTGTATGCGGGACGTACGATCTTGCTTCCGCTTACAAGTTCCTCTATCCTGTGAGCGCTCCATCCCGCAACTCTTGCAACCGCAAATATCGGGGTGAACAGCTCTCTGGGTATGTCCATCATCTCATATGCAAATCCGCTGTAGAAGTCAACGTTCGGAGATACACCTTTGTATATCTTGCGCTTTTGGGCTATGACTTCAGGTGCAAGAGCTTCAACCTTTTTGTAAAGGGACAGGTCTTCCATCCGTCCTTTTTCCTTCGACAGCTGCGTAACATATTTCTTAAAGATGACTTCTCTCGGATCACTCTTTGAATATACGGCATGTCCCATACCGTATATGAGTCCCTGCCTGTCGAATGCTCTTCCACTCAGTATCTTCGTAAGATAAGCGCGGATCTCGTCATCATCTTCCTTGTCCTTTATGTGCTTTCTGATATCATCCATCATCTCCATGACTTTGATGTTGGCACCACCGTGTCGCGGTCCCTTGAGAGAACACATTGCCGCTGCGATCGTGGCATACGTATCGGCTCCGGATGATGTTACGACTCTTGTCGTAAAGCTCGAATTATTACCGCCGCCATGTTCCATATGAAGACAGAGTGCAACATCAAGTGCCTTTGCTTCCGTCTTGGTAAACTTTGAATCCGGACGCAGCATGCTCAGGATGTTCTCGGCAGTCGAAAGCTCCGGCCGCGGTCTGTGGATATACATGGAATCCATGTTCTCATAGTGATTGTATGCGTGGTACGAATATACGGCAAGCATCGGGAATACTGCTATGAGCTGCATGCACTGGGATACAACATTCTCAAGCGAAGTCTCGGTGGCATTCCTGTCGTATGACGCAAGCGTCAGTATCGACCTTGTCATCGAGTTCATGACATCCTTTGTGGGCGCTTTCATGATGACATCTCTCGTAAAGTTCGTCGGCAGTTCCCTGACCTTTTCGAGAGTATCTATGAATTCCTTTGATTCCGTATCATCTGCAAGATCTCCGAACAACAGAAGATACGCAAGGTTTTCGTACCCGAAGTCCGACTTGAGATACATTTTGATAAGATCTTCTATCCTATATCCCCTGTACCACAGCTGGCCGTCACAGGGCTCGCCGTTCTTATCCCTTGCGATGATGTTTGAAATGTTCGTAAGACCCGCAAGAACACCTTTGCCGTTCAGATCCCTGAGGCCTCTTTTTACATCATACTGCTCATAATACTCGGACGGGATGACATCGTTCTGCATGATCAGTTCCGAATATCCCGAGGTGTCTATTCCGTCTCTCTTTTTCATTACTCTTCTCCGTTCATTCTGAATGTGCGAAATATGACCGCACACATTCAAAATTATATAAAAAATAGCCGTTTCGGTCAAGAAACGGCTGTTACATCAGATCACGTATTTATATGTCAGTTTGTATAAAGATCATCAGGATTGGGCCATAGTCTGTAGATAGGCCAGCCTCCGCTCGGATTCGGCTGCGATACCCATATCTCCATCATTCCGTTATCCTTTCTTTTAACTATCCTCCACCTGTCGACTTCCTCGTATGGTTTTCCGGGCTTGGGACCGGCTCCTTCTCTCTTTGCGGGATAATTCGGGATTATCTCCTGATTTATCTTCGTAGTGTCAAGTCCGAGCTCACGGTTGATAACGCCGTACAGTCCGTCGCTTCCGTCCTTACCCCTGTTTGTCTTGGAAAATTTGATCTCGCCTCCGTTGAAACAATTTGATATCCTGTTTGTATCCTGTGTACCGTTTGATGCAACAAGATAAACCTGGTATGCCTGGTTTTCACCGTTATATGTCGCAGTAACATTAGCGAGGACACTTGCATTATTCCAGTTTCGGAAAGCATCGTATGCCTCGGGATTTTCAACGAATGCGATGTTCACGGCTCTGGCGATCTGATCCGCCATATATACATCCTTGGCCTTCTTGGTCTTGTCGATATATTTCATGAACATCGGAGTGAGTACCCCGGTCAGTATGGCCATTATCGCTATTACGATAATGAGCTCTATAAGAGATATTCCTTTGTTATCTTTTCTGTTTTTCATTATCATCGTACCGGCCCTTCTCTCGATATATATATCGGCCGGATCTTTCGAAAAATTGACACTGCACGATAACCGCTCAGTTGTATTTTCCGTATCTCTTTTTGATCTTTAGCCTGTTGGCGGCACGTGCGAGCATACCTTTTGCCGCACGGTAATTTAACCTGTCGGTCTTACCGGAGAGCACATCCTTTGCGGACTCCTCTTCGCTCTTTGCCCTGACTTCATCTATCTCATCCGGATCCTCACATGATTCGACAAGGATCAGGACCTCGTTATTTTCGATCTTCATCATCCCGTTTGATACGGCGGCATGACATCTCGTACCGTCAGGCAGGGTGTACTTGACAACGCCGATTGAGACGGCCGCAACAAGATTTTCGTGCATCGCCTGAATGCCGAGCATTCCGTCCGTTGTCGGAACGACAAGACTGACACACTTCCCGTTGAAAAAATCATCATCAGCTTCGATTATGTGAAGGTTGAACTCATTCATAACGACTTGCTCTTTGCATACGCATCATCAAGTGTTCCGACATTGTAAAATGCCGCTTCGGGCATGCTGTCGGCATCACCCGAGAGAATGGCGGTAAAGCCTCTTATCGTCTCACTGATCGTGACATATGCGCCCTTTACGCCCGTGAACTTTTCGGCAACACTCATCGGCTGTGAGAGGAAGCGCTGTGCTTTTCTGGCCCTGTTGACCGTAAGCTTGTCCTCTTCCGACAATTCCTCCATACCGAGGATCGCGATGATGTCCTTCAGTTCGTTGTACTTCTGCAGAAGGTTCTTGACTGCCCACGCAGTATCATAATGCGATTTTCCGACAATGCTCTCTTCAAGTATGACCGAAGATGATTCAAGCGGATCGACTGCGGGGTATATACCCTGTTCAGCGATCTTACGCGACAGTACCGTCGTCGCGTCAAGATGTGCAAACGTCGTCGCGGGTGCGGGATCGGTCAGATCGTCCGCGGGAACGTAAACGGCCTGAACGCTTGTTATCGATCCGTTCTTTGTAGATGATACCCTTTCCTGAAGAGCGCCCATCTCTTCCGCAAGTGTCGGCTGATATCCGACCGCGGAAGGAAGACGTCCGAGAAGTGTCGAAACCTCGGATCCCGCCTGAACGAATCTGAATATATTATCGACGAACAGAAGCACATCCTTCTTCTCTTCGTCCCTGAAATACTCAGCCATCGTAAGACCCGACAGTGCGACTCTCATCCTGACTCCGGAAGGCTCGTTCATCTGTCCGAACACAAGGGCCGCTTTGTCAATAACTCCGCTTTGCTTCATCTCGTTCCACAGATCGTTTCCTTCACGGCTTCTCTCTCCCACACCGGCGAACACCGAATAACCGCCGTGTTCCATTGCGACGTTGTGTATCATCTCCTGGATAAGAACCGTCTTTCCGACACCGGCTCCGCCGAACAGTCCGATCTTACCGCCCTTGGCGTACGGCTCTATCAGATCGATGACCTTAAGCCCTGTCTCAAGAATCTCTATCGCAGGCTTCTGCTGTGCAAATGACGGAGCCTTTCTGTGAATGCTCCATCTTTCCTCGCCTTCATCTAACGGAGGCAGTCCGTCGATCGGATCGCCGAGGACGTTGAACATTCTGCCCAGTGTGATATCACCCACGGGTACTCTGATGGGAGATCCCGTTGCCACAACCGTCATACCGCGCTTTAAGCCTTCGCTCTTTCCCATCATGATCGTCCTTACGGTATCATGACCGATGTGCTGCTCGGCTTCCATAAATATCTTTTTGCCGTCAAGCACCGTATAAAGTGCCTCACGTATTTTCGGCAGGCCACCGTTCTCGAAATAAACATCAACAACCGGGCCCGATATCTGAACGATCTTACCTTCCACTGCCTGTCGCGCTCCTGTTCTTTTTCTTGCGAAGAGCCCTTGCCCCCGCAGATATCTCAGTTATCTCCTGCGTTATCTTACTCTGTCTTGCGTGGTTGTATTCAAGCCTTAATGAATTCATCAGTTCGGCCGCATTCCTGTCAGCCTCGTCCATGGCGTTCATCCTGGCACTCTGTTCACAGCAGTAACTGTCAACAAGTGCGCTGTACAGATACTCGGCCACATAGCTCCTGACGATGTTTTCAAGAACCGTCTCAACCGACGGATGAAAATCAAAGCTGACATCCTCTTTCTCGTTCTCATCAAGAAAGTCTCCCCTGTGAAAAGGCAGCAGCCTTACCGTTGTTGCCTTCTGGGATATCCCGTTCTCAAGATCGGTATATATGAGAAAGATCTTGGATATCTTACCTTCATCATAGAGCGACAGTATGTACTCGGCCATCTGTCTTGTCACTCTCATCGTAGGGTTGTCTGCCGAGAACCTGAATTCACCGTCATACGGTATATGAAGAGCATCACAGTATTTACATCCGTAGTCTCCGATCATGAAAAACATGTTCTCATGATCCGTAATCTGGCTCTCAAATTCCTTGATGACCGCATGATTGTAAAAACCGGCAAGTCCTTTGTCCGATGTTACAACGATATAAGCATATGCACCCGGCAGATCGTGTGATCCGTCGGCGGGATACATATACGGACTGTTTATCCTGTCCTTTGATCTGAATATCCTTTTTATCTCTCTGTTAAGAGCATCAAAATGCGGCCGTGTTCTCTCAAGCTCGGCCTTTGCCCTTCGCATCTTGCTCGAGGAGATCATGTACATCGCCTTAGTGATCTTCTCGGTGTCCGCGACAGATTTCATTCGTGATTTTATCTCTCTTACGTCAGACATTTGCCACCGTATCAGCTATGCGCTTTTTGTCCTCATCGGACAGCACTTTGTCATTTTCTATACGCATCACTACATCGGGCAGAAGCGCCATCGCGCGCTCCGTGATCTCGCCTATCTTTTCGCCGGCCGTTTCATGATCGATATTTTCAAATTTATCCGTAGTTGCGATAACGAGCATGAACACCTGCTGGACGAGAGTTCTCGGACTGTTCTGCTTCTGCTTCAGAATGTTCATGAGTCCTTCGCCGTACCGGATCTGTCTCTTTGTGGCCTCGTCCATGTCACCCGAAAACTGTGAGAATGTTTCCATCTCCCTGTACTGTGCAAGATCGAGTCTGAGTGTGCCCGCTGCCTTCTTCATCGCTTTCGTCTGTGCATCACCGCCGACACGCGATACCGACAGACCGACATTTATCGCAGGTCTCTGTCCAAGACGGAACAGCCCGCCGGACAGGAATATCTGTCCGTCCGTTATCGAGATGACATTTGTGGGGATATAAGCGGATACATCTTCCTCCTGCGTTTCAATGACCGGAAGCGCCGTAAGGCTTCCTCCGCCTTTTTCATCGGACAGATGTGCGGCACGCTCCAAAAGTCTTGAATGCAGATAGAAGACATCACCGGGATAAGCCTCACGTCCCGGAGCCCTTTCAAGAAGCAGGCTGATCGAACGGTACGCGATCGCATGCTTTGTAAGATCATCATATACGATAAGTACATCACGTCCCTTCTCCATAAAATATTCGCCCATCGCACATCCGGCATAAGGGGCGATATACTGAAGAGGTGCCGAATCGGATGCGGACGCGATGACAACCGTTGTATAATCCATCGCACCGTTCTTTTTCAGCGTATCGACAAGACGGGCTACCGTACTCGTCTTCTGTCCTATCGCAACATATATGCACAATACGTCCTTCCCCTTCTGGTTAAGGATCGTATCGGTGATTATCGTACTCTTTCCTGTCTGGCGGTCACCTATGATCAGTTCCCTCTGTCCGCGTCCTATCGGGAACATGGAATCTATCGCCAGTATTCCGGTCTCAAGCGGGGCATTGACGCTCTGCCTGTCAATTACGGCAGGTGCATCACTTTCAACCGGTCTGTAATCATCAGCTATTATCTCACCGAGGTCATCGATCGGAACACCGAGCGGATCAACTACTCTTCCGAGAAAGCCTTCTCCGACAGGAACTCCCGCAACCCTTCCGGTCCGCTTTACGGTACTTCCTTCGCAAACTTCCTCTTCGGTATCAAACAGGATACATGCTATCTCGTCGCGTCGAAGATCAAGTGCCATTCCGCGCACTCCGCCTGAGAACAGCAGTATCTCACCGTACGTGGCATCCGACAGGCCTTCGATCGTCGCGATACCGTCACCGACACTTTTGACCTTACCGATCTCGTTTACCATTACGGTGGGCGTCCAGTTTGTCAGCGTATCCTTGATGAGAGGTATTATATCCCCGCGTTCACTTCTGAGTTTCAGAAGTGCATCCTGGAGCTGACGCAGTCTTCCCTGTTTGTTCCAGTCATATACATCCGAGCCGACAACAAGACGGAATCCAGCGGTTACTGTATGATCCTGTTTCCACCCGATAGAGTATTGCTCTTTGTATTTTTCCCGAATGAATGCCGACAGTCTCTCAAGGTCCTTATCGGACGGCTTCTCACTGCTGTACAGCAATGCGGTCTTTTTTTCATTCATCCGCTTCACCTTTTTGTGACTCAACGCTTTCGAAGAAGGAGTCAAAATCATCCGTCAGGGTATCTTTTTCCATGACTACTCTCTCGGCGGCTTTTGACACATATTCAGCGATCTCCGTCTGTGCTCTTGCTATCAGGCGGTCATGCTCCTTCTGTGCTTTATCCCTTGCGGCGTCAACGATCTCGTCTGCCTTCCCGTGCGCGTCGGCAATAATCTTTTCTCTTGCGGACTCGGCTTCATTGCTAACCTTCGCACGAAGGTCGGCATTATCCTTCTCCGCTTTTAAAAGCTTGTCCTCATATTCGCTCTTAAGCTTTTCGGCTTCATCAAGAGCGTCCTGTGTATCCTTCTCGCGCTTTTTGTACTCTTCCTCGCGTTCATCCATAAAGTCGTGAACAGGCTTGTACAGAAGAACATAAAGGATACCGAAAAGGAGTATGAGATTGAACAGATGCAGCAGTATCTGCTGCGGGTCAATGTTAAGTGGCATGATATGCTCCTTATCCTTTTTCCCTATAATACGAATATGATCAGAATGGCAACGATGAGGGCGTAGATGATCGCAGTCTCGACAAACACAAGTCCGAGCATCATGGCTGTCCTGATCTTTCCTTCAGCCTCGGGCTGTCTGGCAATACTCTCTACAGTCTTCCAGATAACAAGTCCCATCGACAGAGCACCCGCTGCCGCAACTACCGCTATAGCGATACCTGCTGCCCATGCTTTTGAATTGATCATTGATGCCTCTTCGGACATAGCTACCATGGCCTCCTCTTCGGCTGCGTATACCGGCACGCTCTTTACCGCAGCAAAGAATACGAACGCGAGCATAAGCACTGCGGCAATTTTTACCAAAGTCCTGTTCATTGATTTTTCCTCCTATTCCTCCTGAGCTGAAACTTCCCCGTAGAACAAAGCGGTCAGCATCGTAAGCACATACGCCTGGATCAGCGCATGCAGCATTGTGAACATGACCGCAACAAATACCGGGATTATAAAGCTCGTGGTTACGTAATAATATACAAGTTCGGTGACAAGCGCACCCGACAAGAGCGCACCGAACAGTCTGAAGCTCATCGATATCGGAAGCGAGAAATCCTTAAGCGTATTGAGCACACCTTTGATCCTGTTGCCGGCTATTCCGCCCGACAGGATAACGCAGTATGAAAATACACCCATAGAGATCGCACCGTTGATATCCGCAAGCGGAGCGGGAAGCGCGATCGTCCCTCCCGTTGTCGTCGGCGCCATCACACCGAGAAGTTCAAACATCGTTCCGATGAAAATATAAGCACCCGCCGTAAAAACATATGCTCCGAGAAACTTATGTCTGTGCGGGCTGTTTGAAGTTGCAAGTCCGTCAAAGATCCCTACGGCCTGCTCGAGAACAAGCTGGAACTTTCCGGGAATCTTTTTAAACTTCGGTATCACGAACAGTCTTACGATAAGAGCGAACACGAATATTATCGCGGTTACCGTATATGCAGAGATGAGTGCGGGATTTGCATCAATGATGCCGAAGAAATTTATCTTCGCATGCTCATGAAGTACCGCATCCTTCATCACCATCCTGATCGGCTCTTCCGATTCTCTTCTTCCCGTAATTATTATCATAACGAGAAGAACGATCAGTATGGCGGCTGTTATTATGATAAACCGGTTTCTTTTTTTCCTGTCCATATCATCCGTCTCTTATACGTTTATCTGTGCATCCACTCCGAGAAGATCTTTGTTCTTCGAAAGCACCGGTTCAACATGATCCCGAAGATACATGTCAACCTGGTCCGCGCTTCTTCCCGTATAGTTGCCCGGTACCATATATCCGTTCAATTCATCAAGACTTAAGTTAAAATCATCCGACGCAGCTATAAGCTCAAGCAGATCGTTATCGGCGCCGTCCTGCTTAACATGCTTTCCGGCCTCCATCGACAGCTGCCTGATCGCTTCATGGAGTTCCTGACGGTTTCCTCCTGCCTTTACCGCATCCATCATTATGTTCTCGGTTATCATGAAAGGAAGCTCGCTCCTGAGATGTCTGTCAACGACCTTTGTGTTCACAACAAGTCCGCTCGTAACATTGATACAAAGATCCAGGATACCGTCGAGTGCAAGAAATCCTTCCGCAACAGACAGACGCTTGTTCGCCGAATCATCAAGTGTTCTCTCAAACCACTGTGTCGCCGATGTGATCGCGGGATTGAGTGCATCTATCATCACGTATCTCGAAAGCGAAGCGATCCTTTCGCTTCTCATCGGATTACGCTTGTATGCCATGGCGGATGAACCTATCTGGTTCTTCTCAAACGGCTCTTCAACCTCCTTCAGGTGCTGAAGAAGCCTTATGTCATTAGACATCTTGTGTGCGCTCGCAGCGATCCCGGCAAGAACATTCAGCACTCTCGTATCGACCTTTCTCGAATATGTCTGCCCGCTTACCGGATAACATTTTTCGAATCCCATTTTGGAAGCGATCATGTCATCGAGTCTGTCAAGCTTTTCCCTGTCATTTTCAAACAGTTCCTTGAAGGATGCCTGGGTACCCGTTGTACCTTTACAGCCGAGCAGTTTGAGTGAAGACATGACGTATTCGACATCTTCAAGATCGATCATGAACTCATTGATCCAGAGTGTCGCACGCTTACCGACAGTCGTCGGCTGTGCCGGCTGGAAATGCGTGAATGCAAGCGTCGGCTCCTCTTTGTATTTCTTTGCAAAATCCGCAAGGGACGCGATAACATTTATCAGCTTCTTTCTGACAAGTTCAAGTGCCTCGCGCATGATTATGATGTCCGTGTTGTCACCGACGTAACAGCTCGTTGCGCCGAGATGTATGATACCGGCTGCTTTGGGACACTGAACGCCATATGCGTACACGTGGCTCATGACATCATGTCTGACCTTCTTCTCCTGCTCTCTTGCGACATCGTAATTGATATCGTAGATATGCTCTTTCATCTCATCGATCATCTCATCGGTGATGACGCTCTTTCCGTCCGCCGTCAGGCCAAGTTCCTTTTCAGTCTCAGCGAGTGCGATCCACAGCTTTCTCCATGTCGAGAACTTCTTGTCCTGCGAGAAGATATACTGCATCTCTTTTGACGAATAGCGTTCCGATAAGGGGCTTATGTAAGTATCAGTGTTCATTATCATCTCCGTTTATCACTGCAGTGTTTTTCCGGTAAGCATCTTATATCCCTGAAGATACTTTTCGATCGTTGTCTTCGTGACATCTTCCGGAAGCTTCCAGTTGTGGCCTTCATTATTCTTGAGCCAGTCTCTTGCAAACTGTTTGTCAAAAGAGGACTGTGAGCGTCCCTTCTCATATGAATCCTCGGGCCAGAATCTTGAAGAATCGGGTGTGAGAACTTCATCACCGAGAACGATGTTTCCGTCCTTATCAAGTCCGAACTCGAACTTCGTATCGGCGATTATTATCCCGTGTTCTTTTGCATAATCGGCACATTTGTTGTAGATGGCAAGCGAGTACTCTTTGATCTTTGATGCATACTCTTTGCCCTTGCCGGGAAATCTCTTTTCAAGATAAGCGATGCATTCATCGTAGGATACATTCTCATCATGATCGCCTATCTCGGCCTTCGTTGAAGGAGTGAAGATCGCCTCGGGAAACTTCTCAGACTCGACAAGGCCTTCCGCAACCTTCGTCTTGCAGACTGTACCGCTCTTTATGTATTCCTTCCATGCGGTTCCCGTGATATAGCCTCTTACTATACATTCAACAGGCAGCATTTCAAGTTTTTTAACGAGCATGCTCCTTCCGTTAAATCTCTCATTCCTGAAAAATTCCGGCATATCAGCCGTATCGGTTGAGATCATGTGATTCGGAACAATATCCTTCGTATAATCAAACCAGAACTTTGACATCTGGGTAAGGACCTTGCCTTTATCGGTGATCTCATTATCAAGTATCACGTCAAAACAGCTGATCCTGTCTGTGGCAACTATCACAAGATTGTCGCCGACATCATAGATCTCTCTTACTTTTCCCTGCTTTACCGGTACAAATTCCTGCATTTTCCCCGTCCTTTCATATTTCGTTCCAACAAGCATAATAATAGTCTTTTTGGTGCGATTTTACAAGTGTGACAGTTGTGTGACAAAACGTATGCTACCATATCATCGTAAAGAACATACGGCGCCAGATCAAAAGGAAACATTGCCTTTTAAGCGCAAGTATAGTATAAACTATAGTAGATGCTTAATTGATATCTACGACCTTAAGAAGGAGGTAATAACCATGAATAAACTTAATGATTCCGATCTTGAAAACGTATCCGGCGGATTTTTATTTAACGCACGTAACATCAGCGGTTCCGATCCCGCCAATCCCTGGGAAGTGATCGACAACAGGAACGGAAACGTTATCGCCAGATTCAACAACGAGCAGGCTGCAAAAGCATACTGCCAGCAGCAGTGGGGCGGCGCGAACACATATGATACGATGGAGATCAACTGGAGCGACGTGTGCGCTCTCCGTAACCGTCCTATGGCTTGATGTTCTTTACAACCCAAACAAAAATACCCGGACATGGTCCGGGTATTTTTTTATTCCACAGTCACACTCTTTGCAAGGTTTCTCGGCTTGTCCACATCAAGGCCCTTTGCAACACTTAAGTAGTATCCGAGAAGCTGGAGCGGTATGATCGCAAGGCTTCCGACAAAATGCTCGTCAACGTTCGGAACGTATACCGCAAAGTTCACGGAATCCTCGACATCATATTTACCGTACACCGTCACTCCCATAAGGTAAGCTCCGCGGCTCTTGCATTCCATCATGTTGGAAAGAGTCTTCTCGTACAGATCAGTCTGCGTCAGTGCACCGATAACGAGCGTACCGTCTTCAATAAGGGATATCGTCCCATGCTTCATCTCTCCTGCCGCATATGCCTCGGAATGTATGTAGCTTATCTCCTTCATCTTGAGAGAACCCTCAAGGCATATCGAATAATCGATGCCCCTTCCGATAAAGAAGATATCTTTTGCGTTCGAATACTTTGACGCAAACCACTGTATCCTCTCTTTGTCGTCAAGGATCTTTTTCATCTTGTCGGGTATGGACATAAGCTCTTTCAGATACTCGTCATAATCATCGAGCTTCTCTCTGGTCTTTGCAAACTTAAGAGCCAGAAGGAACATACATACAAGCTGGCAGCTGTACGCCTTTGTCGTCGCAACGCTTATCTCGGGTCCGGCCAGGGTATACATGCAGTGATCGGCCTCACGCGCTATGGAGGAGCCCACAACATTTACTATCGCAAGAGTAGGTATTCCCTTTTCCTTTGCCATCCTGAGCGCCGCGAGTGAATCCGCAGTCTCTCCCGACTGGGATATTATGATAACAAGTGAATCATCGCAAAGCCTGTTCTTTCTGTATCTGAACTCGGATGCGAGTTCAACCCTCACAGGTATATCCGCAAGCTCCTCAATGACATACTGCGCCTCCATACCGACATGCCATGCACTTCCGCACGCAACGATATATATCTGAGAGAGCTTCTTTATGATCTCATCCGTCAGTCCGGTCTCGGACAGATCTATATGTCCACTGCCGTCTTCCTGCTTAATATATTTTCTAAGGGTATCCATGACAACCTGCGGCTGCTCGTGGATCTCCTTCATCATGAAATGCTCGTATCCGCCCTTTTCGGCAGCTTCAGCATCCCACTCTATCTCGCTTACTTCCTTTTCGATCTTATCGCCGTCAAGGTTGTAGAACGTCACATCACCGGCGGTTATCTCGGCCATCTCGAGGTTGCCGATGTAATATACATTTCTCGTATGCGACAGTATCGCGGGAACGTCGGATGCGATGAACGTTTCATTGTCACCCACACCGATGATCATGGGGGATTCTTTTCTCGCAACGTATATCTTTCCCGGATGATCCGCGAACATCACAACAAGCGCATATGAACCCCTGACACGCACTATCGTCTTTGCAAGTGCATCTATCGGGCCCATCTTGTACTTCTTGTAATAATAATCGACGAGCTTTATCAGAACTTCGGTATCGGTCTCTGAATAGAACTTATATGAATGGCGTTCCATCTTTGCTTTCAGTTCCTGATAGTTTTCGATGATACCGTTATGTACTCCGACGACAAGTGATTCGACTTCACCCGATCCGGAGTTGCTGCAGTTTCCGGACACATGGGGATGCGCATTGATCTGGCTCGGAGCACCGTGGGTCGCCCATCTCGTATGACCTATACCGCAGTTGCCGCGAAGTGCTTTGCCTTCGTCGGTCTTTTCGACAAGGTTGTTGAGCTTGCCGATCGTCTTGACGACCACGGCGGGGTGTTCACCGTCACGGACGGCAAGGCCGGCTGAGTCGTAGCCGCGGTATTCGAGTTTAGAAAGACCGGAGAGGAGCACCGGGGCTGCCTGTTTGTCTCCGATATAACCGACTATTCCACACATACTATATCTCCTTATCCCACTCGAATGATCGATTAATTGTTCGAAAAGGCGCTTTCGCTCCGTTTCCGGACGTTGCGTTACTAGACTCGATAATACCTCGTCAAGTAACGACGTCCTCCAAGGCTTTTCTCACAACAAATCAATCATTCTTCGTTACTATATCTTTTAGCTTTCAAGCTTTAAATCTTATTGAATGATGGTTACAGGTTCTTGATCCTGTCCACGGCTTCGCGGGTGCTCTCGTGGCTTCCGAACGCGGTCAGTCTGAAGTAGCCTTCACCGCATGATCCGAAGCCGACTCCGGGAGTTCCGACTACGGAAGCTTTTGTGAGCAGGTGGTCAAAGAATTCCCAGCTTGACATTTTACCGGGTGTTGCCAGCCAGATGTAAGGAGAATCAACTCCGCCGTAAACCGTATAGCCGGCTTCCTTAAGCCCGGACATGATGTACTTTGCATTCTCCATGTAGTAATCGACAAGACCCTGTATCTCGCGCTTTCCTTCGGGCGAGTATACTGCTTCTCCCGCACGCTGGACGATATAGGGAGCACCGTTGTATTTTGTGCCGTGTCTTCTTGCCCACATCGAGTGAAGGGATACCCCCTGTCTCTTTAAGTCTTTCGGTACGACCGCATATCCGAGGCGCAGTCCTGTAAAGCCTGCATTCTTCGAAAACGAATGAAGCTCTATCGCGCACTCTTTCGCACCGCTGCATTCATATATCGAATGCGGAACGGACTCGTTGCTGATATATGCTTCATAAGCCGCATCAAATATTATAACCGAACCTTTTGAATTCGCATAGTCCACCCACTGCTGAAGTTCATCTTTCGTAAGAGCCGCACCCGTCGGGTTGTTCGGGAAACACAGATATATTATATCAACGTCTTCCCTCGGCATTTCCGGTCTGAAACCGTTTTCGCCCGAGCAGGGCAGATAAACAAGGTTCGTATATCTTCCCGTTGCCTCATCAAAGTCTCCGGCACGTCCCGCCATTACGTTAGAGTCTACATATACGGGATACACGGGATCGCACACAGCCACTTTACTGTCAGCCGAAAAGATCTCCTGAATGTTTCCCGAATCGGGCTTTGCTCCGTCGGATACGAATATCTCATCGTCTTCTATATCGCATCCCCTTGCCCTGTAATCGTTATCGCATATAGCCTTTCTCAGAAAATCATACCCGAGGTCCGGCGCATACCCGCGAAACGTCTTCTCATCCGCCATCTCATCAACGGCCGAATGAAGTGCCCTGATTATCGTCGGGGTAAGCGGTCTTGTGACGTCACCTATCCCGAGGCGTATGATTTTCGCGGAAGCGTTATCCGCCTGATACTTTGCGACCTTCTTTGCTATCGTTGAAAACAGATAGCTTCCCTGCAGTTTTTGATAATTTTCGTTGATCTTTAACATTGTTCCACCTCAAACACAATTTATCATCAGACTATTCACTGTTTAACTGAAGTATCATCTGTGCCGTTTCGGTAAGCGTACGTCCCATGTCCATACTGTTCTTCTGAAGGTACCTGTATGCATCCGGTTCCGACATGTTGTTCCTGTCCATCAGAAGGCGTTTGGCCTCATCTATCGTCTGCTTATCGCCGCCGCTCCTTTTTACGGGTTTCCTGGCGTTTCGCCTGTATCCGTCCGGCAGAAGCATCCGTATGCTGTTTATAAGATCGGAATGCCTGAACGGCATCTGAAGAACGATGATATTGCTTGAAAACAGTTCAGTGTTGATATCCTTTGACAGCATGAGCATGCTCACACTTGCCGGAAGATAATTGTACAATTCCTCGTATCCCATATCACGAAGTTTTCTTGTGCATACAACGAGGCTGATGTCCATGTCCTCGATCTTTCGAAGGACCTCGGATCCCGTGTCGCAAATGAATATCTCTTCCCAGATATCACTGTGTCTGATGATCTCGGATACCTTTGCCGAATCATCATGTTTGGGCATTGCTACAAGTATCGCGCCCATATATTCTCCTTACACAGTCACTTACAGTCTGGTCAGATAATTATCTATCTCCCATGGAGTTACACTGCTGATAAACGCTCTCCATTCATCTCTCTTTATTCTCGAATATACATCAACGAATTCCTTTCCGAGTCCCCTGACAAGAGCATCATCCTTTTCAAGTTCACCGATCGCTTCCTTGAGGTCTTCGGGAAGATGACTGACTTTTTCGTCCTTACCGAATTCGGGGCCGGGAGCCGTCTTCTTCTTTATACCGTCAAGGCCTGCAGACATGCATGCCGCAAACAGAAGATACGGATTGGCTGCACCGTCCGGGAATCTGAGCTCGATCTTTACGTCATCGCATTCCCTGTTTAATATAACGAGTGCCTTTTCGCCTTTTTCAGCCCACGTGATCGTGTTCGGCGCACTGTATCCCGAAAGGAATCTCTTGTACGAATTAACGGTCGGATTGGCGATCGCACAAAGAGCGCGTGCATGAGCCATAATACCGCCCATGAACCACTTGGCCTCATCGGTCTCCTTTCCGCCCGATGACATGAAGACATTTTTATCTTTCTTCATAAGTTTGATGTTTATATGCATTCCCGAGCCGGCAACATCCTGACGAGGCTTGGGCATGAACGTCGCATACAGTCCGAACCTCTTTGCGATCGAACGCACCGCAAACTTGAACGTCTGAATGGAATCTGCCATCTCAAACGCACTGTCTTCCTTAAAGTCGATCTCGTGCTGAGCGGGAGCGTATTCATGATGCGAGCTTTCGATATCAAATCCCATATCCTCAAGCATCAGAACGATATCTCTTCTTGCGTTCTCTCCGAAGTCGGCCGGACCGACATCCATGTATTCCGCCCGCTCATGACTCGTGGTCGTGGGCAGTCCGTTCTCGTCTGTATGGAACAGGAAGAATTCGCACTCGGGATCGACAATCATCGTATAACCCTGTTTTTTCGCTTTTTCAACCGCCTGCTTCAGAATATATCTTGAGCTGAGCTTAAAAGGAGTTCCGTCAGCGTTATATACATCGCATACGATCTTTGCAACCTTGCCCTGCTGCGGTCTCCACGGAAGGATCGTGAACGTGTCAAGATCCGGGTACAGATAAAGCTTGTCATCAAGATCGAATACATTTCCGAAGATAGCGGATCCGTAGAACGAGTATCTGTTTTCAAACACCCTGTCGATCTGGCCGCTTGTTACCGCCACATTCTTAAGTCTTCCGAAGATATCGGTGAACTGGAGTCTTACAAACTCAACTCCCTCTTCCTCTATCATCCGCTCAATGTCTTCTTTTCGCATGCTGCTTCCTCCTGTTAACTCTTATTATTCCTAAAAAAAGGCGTCATGAACCCCCTCATGACGCCTTTGCCGTGTTAGATTATATCATTCCCAGAACAGTTCATCAAGCGTTTTACCCAGTGCCTTGCATATGGCTATGCACAGGTTGATCGTAGGATTGTAGTCTCCCTTTTCAATGGCGCTGATCGTCTGTCTGGAAACATTGCACATACGGGCCAGATCTTCCTGAGACATGTCCATTCCCGCGCGTGCTGCTTTAAGCTTGAGATTCTTCATGGATCAGTCCTCACTTTCCGTTTCAACTGCCTTCTTTGAATCGATCCTTTCCTTTATGATCAGCTCGATCGCCATCGTAAACAGCATGATCACGCACAGCAGATTCGTTCCGGCATCAGATATGATACCATCCTGAATAAGGACACCTCCCTTGATGCTTCCGATAACCGCAAGAAGATTACAGAGTCCTGCGATCAGGCATACGATCACAAACCTTTTCTTGTTTGTGTTGATACCGTAATAAGCGTCGTTGAAAATACTGTATGAAATATGGACGATTATTCCGACATAGATGATGAAGGCTCCCTTTGTGAATGAACTTGCGAGCGCGATCCCCGCGCTGTCAAGCACCATAATGATCGCCGTTGCTATCATGGCAGACCAGAAAGCATACATATATGCCATTCCTCTTGCTGCCTTCTGCCTCTCGTCATATTCCGTCTTCATCTTCCTGTTCCTGTTAATGAACTTAAAAAGAACGACACAGATGATAAGACCGACTATGATACCTGTTACAAGTCCCGCTGCTTTTCCAATACTGTATTCCATAACTCTTACCTCTTTTCCGAATGATATTGATTATTTCTTCCAAGATCCGTGCACAAGATTTCCGACCTCGGATATAATATACCGCAGTTATGGAACTATGTCAAGTATATTTTACATTTTTCTTATGTGAAATGATTTTTGCATCCCGGAGATGCATTATTCAGATGCGCGTTTTCTGACCCCGACAACGACAAACCTTCCGTTTTTGACCTGATAACTGCATGTTGAGAGCGTTATGAACTCATCTCCCCACTCTGCCGAAACGCCCGTATCGTAAAGGGCGCGTTCTTTGACGTTCTTTGCATAGTAGTCAAAATCATCCCTGTCGGACAGATTCGTGTAATAGTAATATCTGAAACGGCCATTGTCTTCGTCCTTTTCGGTCCTGAAGATATCCTTGCCGCCGAAATCCCTTGTAAGGTCAAGATCGAAAAGCGATAGTTCCTCCGGCTGAACCGTAACGCCTTCTTCTGCCTTCTTTTCTATCGCAGCCTCTTCAAGCGCTTTGTCCTTATCTTCGCGGTCGTCTTCGGTCTCGAGCTCTTCCTCGTCTATCTGGGAATAAAAAGCAGCATAGAGCTCGTACTCTCTCTTCTCATAAAGCGTATCAAAATGAATGACGGGATGACTCGCACCGTAGCTTTCCTTTGAATACTTGGAAAGCGATCCGAATCCTGTCCCGTCCTTCATGTTATGCCCGTATATGAGCGTATTGTTATATCCCTCTTCCCAGTCTATACCGATGAAGAGTGTGCCGCATGAGTTGCTGTTTCCTTCAATGTCGCGGTGAAGGAAATAGTTCTGACTTCCCGGAGTGTATACTACGGGAACATCTATGACCGAATCATCGATCTTAAGCCAGCCTGCCACGTAAGGATTAACGGACAGATACTGATCAAACTCGGGAAGAATCGGCAAAGATACCCGTGCAGACTCTTCAATTTCAACCTCTTCGGATAACTCTTCAACCGGCTCAGGTTCGGCAGTCGGCTCAGGTGTCGGAGTATCCTCCGGTACCTGTTCCTCTTCCTCAGCTGCCTCGTCATCGGAAAGCTGAGCCAGCAGCGCTGCGTCCTGCTTATGCCTGACCGATGCCGCAAAGAGAGCTCCGAGTGTGAACACCGATAATATGATGATTACGATCGCGATCTTCTGTTTCATGATCATAATTGTATCACAGTATCGGCTTTATCGTCATTGTTCCTTTTTCTTGGCTCTCTTTTTCTTATCGATAAGATCCGCTCCGGCTACCGCTCCGCCTGCTGCCGCAACACTTCCTACGGCTGCAGCGATGCTTCCTACCATTGTGGCACCTTTGCCTGTCATCTCTTTAGCAGCTCCGGTCGCAACGCTTGCCGCTGTAGCAGCCATACCCGATGCTGCACCTGTTGATGCACCGCCACTGAATACATTTGTTGTCGTGCTGCTTGAAACGGAGCTGACGTTTACGGAAGAAGCCGTGTAGGATGCACTTGTCGCAGCGCCTGCTGCAACACCGACAGATGCTCCTCCTGCCGATGCGACCGATACCGGACGTTTGTAGAAGTCGCGGTTGTGAGCTTTTGCCTTATCAACCTTTCCGACACTCTTCTTTTCAACACCTGTGTAGTTCTGTACCACATCCGTAATGACCTGTCCCGCAAGATTCAGAACAGTCTTCTCTTCTTCAAGCTGCTGTTTGAACTTGTTAAGATCGGCCCTTACCGACTGAAGAAGTTCATCATTCCCCAGTTTTGAAACGATCTGGTTTAAGCGGGTAACATAGTTGTCCATCTCTTTTGCGATGTTCTTCAGCTGTTCACCCTGCTCCGTAACAACTTTATACGATACCTTATAAGCCATTTTTCACCACCTGTTATTACTTGAATAGATTTGTAGGTAACTTCGGTATATCTTTTACATCATTCTGTACGGACTTGATCGTCTTCTCATACTTGTCCGCCGTATCGTAGATGGAATTCACCATCTTGCCGAGAGTCGCCAGCGATTCGTTGCATGCATCCATGAGCCTCTGGAAACCCGTCTGATACGAATTTGACGCCTCACCGGTCCATACTCCCTTGAGTGAATCTATCTGTCCCTTTGCGGAGTAGCACGCTTCACGAAGACCGTTCTGTGCCTTATCGACAGATTCTGCGAGCGATCTGAGCTGCGCCGCATCAACTTCCATATTTACTTCTGCCATGATCCCTCCTTAGGTTAACTAACCTCTTTTGCCCATTTTTGCAACAACATCCATTGCCTGAGCATCCGTTGCCTCATAAACGCCGCAAGACTGAGCAAGTGCATTGGATGCCGAGTTAACAGCTTCAGCCATATTCTGAAAATCCTTCAGATTTTTCTGATACTGTTTGAGATACTCATTGGCTGCCTCGCCCTTCCATACCTTCTTGACCGAAGACATGGTCTCGTCGAGTGATTTCATATGCTTCTGCATATTTGAATAGATGTTTTCGAGCTCCCCTATGGCCGCTCTCATCTTTTGAACATTAACGGTATTTTTTGCTGCCATGATCGTCCTCTTTCTATGAAATGCCCGAAGCAGATGCCTGTGCAGCCTCTTCCGCTTCCTTGATCTTCTTTGCCGCTTTCTTCAGATATTCCGCAACACCGCGAAGATACTTGGCCTTTGCATCAAGATCTGATTCCGCATCGCCAAGAAACTTTACAAAGTTCTTGCCTGCGTTTCCGGTCCATGCGGCGTTTAGGTTATCCTTAACGCCGCTTATCTTTCCCTTTGTCTTTCCGGACAGATCGGATGCCATCTGCTCAAGCTGCTGTGCCTGCTGGATCGTCTGCTGATAATTGAATTTAATAGCCATTATTCATTCCTCACTTAAACGTTGAACCGAACTTCAATGATTTTCCGGTATCGCTGACCTTGTTCTCAGCCTTGTCGTAAATTCCGGCAAGTTCCTTAAGTCCGCTGACATATCCGTTAAGCACCTTCACGATCTCGGAAGAGCTTGCCTTGAGCTGGTTTGCCGTATTCCTTATATCGTCCGATGCATCACCCTGCCATTCACCTCTGGAGTTCTTGACCTCCTGCTGGAACTGTTCGAATATGTTCTCGAGATTCCTGATAAGAGGTGTCAGCGTCTCGGCACAGTTCGCCAACAGGGCGGTATCAACTTTTGTTTCATTTCCTGCTGCCATCATCTACCTCCTCAAATCTTGATCTTTGAAACGAGACTCTCGGATTCATTTTCCGAAGCCTCAAAATCCTGTGCGAGCTCGTTCATGATATCCGAAACTTCTCTGTACTGATCGACCATTTCCATAAGCGCTTCCTCGTCAGTGTGCCAGTTCTGCAGAAACTGTGTTGCCGCATCGGACACCCATGACTTGGACAGATTATTGATCGCTTCATTGATCTTACTCACGTTTCCGGACAGTTCGCCCGCAAGGCTACCTATCCTTGACGCTGACTGACGCAGTTTCCCGGCGTCAACATTAGTCATATCTGCCATGATCGTCTCCTTATATAAGCATTATCTTGTCGCCGCTGTTCACTCCGATACTTCCGAGCGTATCACTGTCCTGAAGGAGTCCCTCCATGTTAATGCTGCATACGAGCACCTTGTCGGGATCCGGGAATACAGTCATATTCTCAACGGCACTTATCTGTTCAATCATTTCTCTTTTGACCGTTCCGACCGTCATTACGGAATCAGCTGAAAACTCATATGTCTTCGCTATGCCCGGAACCTCTGTCTCCAAAAAGATCTTACTCATAATGATTTTCCTCCTTTATACGAGAGGCGTGAGCATCCTGACAGGAGCTCCGTCCTCTGTGAGCGCATAACCGAAACCTGCGGGAAGCTGTCTGACCGCATCAGCTGATGACATCTCCCAGTGAAGAACATTCTGCTGATCGAACATTCCGCCGAGGTTCACACCGCTCTCCATTGACGTGAACTGTCTTGATACCTGATATCTTGCACAGTCACTTACGTCATCGTTGGTCATTGCGGCGATGAACTGGATCTTGTGATCCCTGCCCTTTTCAAGAGCTGTCTCGAAGAATGCGTTCATGTCATATTCTTCGGAATAAACGGTCTCGATGAATGATACGTAATCGTTGATGAGTATCACTATCCTCTTCTGGTCCTTAAGAGCCTCGGCTACATCCTTGCCTGCATCCCTTGCATCGTTGACGATACCGTTACGCTCACCGAACTTCGGCACGATCTCATCCTGCATGAGCTTGAACAGACCTGCAGCATCCGTGATGTAGTTTTTGATCTTCGCGGTCTTTGCAAAATCTTTCAGCTCTTCGCTCTTACCGTCAAAGATGATAACGTCGTCCTTCTTCTGGTATGCTTCAAGCGCAAGTGCCTTGATGAGGTTTGTCTTACCTGTCTTGCCAAGACCTACGATGCTCACGCAGTACTCATTGTTCATATCAAGAGTCAGGACTGTCTCACCGTCCATCGTCTTACCTACTGCAAACTTGTTCTCGGGAAGATCCTTTGTCTCTTCGAGAAGTTCCTTGATCGTAAGCGAATCAAGTGTCTGTCCGAGCTTCTTGGCACCCTTTGCGCCTGATTCCACGCTTATGCCGGCAAGGCTCTTCTTAATGCTCTGTGCCTGTGACAGGCCGTCCTTTTCCTTAACCGGAAGCGCAACCTGGAACTCGACACTGACAGGAGCTTTGATAAGTCCGCGACCCGGTGTCTTTCCTTCCGGAATGATCTCGGTCCTCTCACCCGTAACAGCTTCGTACTCGAAACGGTCGGGCATCTGGAGAGCTATGCCGCAGTTGAAGTTCTGGCGAAGACGGCTTCGAAGGTCTCCCGAAGCGTTTGCCGTGATAACGGTATAGATACCGTAGCTCGTACCTTCTCTTGTTATCACTGCAAGATCGTCATCAAACTTGTCATAGTTCTCATAGAATGCCGTAAAGTTATCAAGTATCAGGAGCATTGCAGGACAGTCATTGTTGAACTGTACATACTCCTTGAACGAACCGATACCCATTGATGCAAACTTCTTCTTTCTCTCAGCAAGCTGAGCCGTGAAGAATTCGAACGTATCCGAAAGCTTGTCATCCTCGCCGTCGAAGCATACGCCTCCGATGTGAGGCATTGATGCGAATACGGACATCGTACGTGATGAAAAATCAAGTATGTAAATGTTAACGTCAGACGGCTGGTACTGTGTAACAGCGCCGTAAATGATCGACTGCAGAAGTGAAGTCTTACCCGATCCGGACGGTCCGCATACGAGAAGGTTTCCGTCTGCAAGGAAATCTACATAAGCCGTGTACTGGCTCTGTGCCTCGGGATTATCCGCAAGACCGACAGGAAGACGGAGGGAGAATCCTTTGCTCTTTGTACTCTCAAGTTCCTCAAGGTAGATCCTCTTCTTAAGTGCAGGCAGCCATATCTGGCGAACCGCAGCGATCTTGTGTTCAGCAGCGATCTTGGAAGCATACTTAACAACTGCATCAAGCTGTGTAACTTCCTGGATGTTGTCTGATTTCTTCTTCTTATCTTTCTTCTTCGGTACTCCGTTCTTACCGATCAGGTTGATGAGTTCAACCTTTGCATTCTTCTCATCCGAGAACGGAACATCCGGCTCATAGGCAGCTCCCGACCATCCGGACTGGAACTCCTCGAAGATCTCGTCGCTTCCGACCTGGAAGAATCCGCGACCTGTTCCGGTAATGTATGCAGCATCGGGCTTCTTGAGCATTTCGTTTGAATCCGACTTGTCGGCAACTCTCAGACACAGACGGAATCTTGTGTTTGACCATATCTCGTCATCAACAACGCCCGAAGGCTTCTGTGTTGCAAGGATGAGGTTTACACCGAGCGAACGGCCGACACGTGCTGCCGATACGAGTGATCTTACGAACTCAGGCTGCTCTTTCTTCAGCTCTGCAAACTCGTCGGCGATTATGAGAAGGTGCGGCATGGGCTCTGTGGCAACACCCGAACGGTACAGTTCGATGTATGCGTCGATATGCTTAACCTTGAATTCGTTAAACAGTTTCTGCCTGTGCTTGATCTCAGCATTGATGGAAAGCAGTGCACGGTTTGTTGCGTTTCCGCCGAGGTTTGTGATAACACCCGATACATGCGGCAGTCCTTCAAAGCTCTGTGCCATTCCGCCGCCCTTATAGTCGATAAGGATGAATGCGACTTCATCGGGATGATAGTTGACTGCGAGTGAAAGGATATAACTCTGCAGTGTTTCCGATTTACCTGAACCTGTAGTACCTGCAACAAGTCCGTGAGGTCCGTGGTATTTCTCATGTATATCAAGATACAGAGGCTGGTTGCCCGACTTGTATCCGACCATTGCCTTCATGCTCTCGTACGTTCTGTTCTCGAGCCATCTGTGGTAAATGTTAAGATCCTCAACCTTGGATGTCTTGTACATGTCAAGGAATGTCAGTATATCCGGGATACCTGCGGACACGCCCGTCTCGCGGATATGGATCCCCGAAAGTGCTCTTGCAAAGTTTTCCGCAGATCTGTGTGCAAGCTTATCAAACGTAACATTGTCCCTCTCGGGGAATGCATTGATCGTCGACAGGAATCCGTGTGTCTCACCGTCATCAGTGATGATGGCATTACAGCTGCTCGGAAGCTTGTCAGCGGAATCCGCAAGCATGACAACAGATAATCCCATCTCCTTTGTGGGATTGAGCAGATACTTGGAAATGGGCTCTTCGGCAACAAGCGAAGAATCTGCGATCACAAAGACGTAATGAGGAAGAACCTTCTTATCAGCATCTTCTTTGTTTGCGGCTTCCTTTGCCTGCTCAAGACGTCCGCGGATCATCTCCGACAGGAAGTACATAACGTCACCGACGCTGTTAGCATCACAGCACATAAGGCGGAGCTTTCCGTCAGGTGTCCACACATGCGGAAGATATCTCATATAGTTCCAGTGGTCTCTTTCCTTCATCGGGAATACGACACACATACGTACATCCGTATAAGGATGAGCACTTGCTATCTGAACACTTATGATCCTTGCAAGATTGAGTGCCTTCTCTCTTTCCGAAGATACGATACCGACAAAACGGTTATCATACAGCGATATCGATACCGGAACATTTTTCAGCGTAGACATCGCAAGCTTGATCTCTTCCGTCTTGTTGTTGAGCGGATCGTGTTCAGCCATGATCTGCTCCTTAGGTGTCTCTATCTCATTGAACGAAGGTATATCGCCTGTTCCGAGACGTACATCAAGAAAATCATCATGCACGCTGCTCTTGTTCCAGAGCGCCGGAGTGGCTTTGATACCTATCTCGGCCGCTTCCTCGGCAGAAGGATACATTCTCTCAAGAACGCCTGCATTATACTGCATCTTATCGCGGATAAGGCCCGTCATCTTGACGGCATATGCCTCGTAATTGCTTACACGTTCTTCCTCATCCCTTTCATATTTCTGATCTTCATATCTTGAATTTATGATCGCCCAGAATGCACCTATCGCTGCAGCGCCTACGCTCATTACGATACCACCGAAGTTAAAGCCGTTACCGAATGAGAATGCCGCACCGAGTGCCATGGGGATGATCATCGTGAAGGCCGGCCCGACGGTGAACTTCAAAGGCTGTTTTTCTCTTTTCTGCTTAGGGGGGCATTTTTCAAGAGCGAAGCTTTCCGTATCGATCACTTCCAGTTTTCTGGGAGTACGAAGGAAATACTTTTCCTCAACTGCCTCTGACTCACCTTCGTTGCCGCCGCCTGCGGATGTGATATTGATCTCTTTGATCCCGGTAACCTTGCAGTTCCCGTCAGGATTGTTGATCGCAAGAGTGTTTCCGAGATACACGATCTTCAGTCCGATAAGATAGATCGTGTCACCGAATTCAAGCCTCTGTTCGCCTTCGATCATACGGCCGTTAACGAATGTTCCGTTCATGCTGCCAAGATCCTTTATAGTGGCAGAGCCTGATGAGATATTGATCTGCGCATGCTTGGGAGATACAAACTTGTTCGCATAACAGATCATGTTGGATTCGTCTTTACCGATCGTAACGCTTGCATCACCCGATGCCTTCAGAAGGTACTTCGAGAAGTTTGTGTCGCCTTCCCCGACTTCCTTTGCGGTAAGCGAGAAGATCTGTCCGTCGGGAAGTTCGCAGTTTACAAACAGTCCTTCCTTAACGATGATCGTCTCTACAGGCTTTTCTTCCTGTGTGATGACAAACGCACCCTGTCCGGACATAGTCCAGACTCCGTCCCATACTTCAAGAGGAAGAGTGATGTCATCATCCCTTCCGCTTATGTAGGGCTTGATCTCGAGCGGGACTTTTTTGTTGTCCACGCTCGGCAGATACATTTCGCAGAAACCGTTTTCAAATACGGCCGTAAGTAAGTAGCTCATTCGTTTTCTCCTTGTAATAGTTTAGATGTCCTGCAATCTGTCCATTGCTTTGTCAAAAAGGCTCTTATATACTTCCTGGTTTTTCTGGGGTGCAAGAAGGAGCACGTTGTAAAAATAGTACTTGTCGGTCCTTACATCATGCCACATGGCTGACGAATTGCCTTCCCAGTATGTAATACCATCCATAACATCTTTGTATTCCGCGATGTACTTAAGGTCCTTATCCCAGTTATCCTTAAGGAACATCCTGCTTTCAATCTCTGACAGTTCATTAAATCCGGACATATCATCGCTCATTCCCTTGATCAGCGGCTGAACCTCATCAATATGCTCTCTTGCATCATCAAAAGTCATATTCACCTCAGCGTATTCAAGTTTATAGAGCGCACCGTTATCATCCACCCACCATGAACGGCCGTCTTCTTTGACTATCGACTGGAATCTGTCCTTCGGTACTATGATGCCCATATGCATCTCGTCAATCTCAAGCATTCCGTCGGTCTCATCCGACTGGGGAGGAACGGATCCCGGGAGCATAAGCGCATTATCGGAATTCTTTTCCTCAAACATGTCCCTCAATTTCCCGACATTTGCAGGATCATCTCCCTTCTCACGGAACATGGCGCAGATGATGATATAGTCACCGTTATTGTCCGGTTCCAGCCATGAAGCTATCGCAGCTGTAAATCCGTCATCCGAAGTAGCGCTGGCTCTGTAGTAATATTTCCCGCTCTCATCCGCAGACACATCCGGCATCTTTTCATCAACGGTCTTTAATTTATAATTGGAAAGCAAGTTTTCGCTGCCAATCTTTAATGCATTCAGGGTATTTTTTACCAGTATCCTTGCGGGATTATCCTTCTGTAAACAAGGCTTGGTCATAAAGACTCTCAGCTCGGGATTTTTCGCATTATCGCTTTCGGCTACAAGTCCGATATAATTGTCTTCTTTCTCATCTTCCTTAAATCCGGTATACATTGACTCAGGATAGAAAAATGATACCGTGCTGTTCTCCTGCTGCTGTGTATACTCCTTATCAAACGCCAGCGTCTCAAAATCGACCGCTTTCCCTTTTCCCTTGAGTGCAAAAACAAGGATCAGCGCGATGATGACAACTGCGGCAGCGCCTATACCGATAAAGATCGGGAGTTTTGACTTTCCTTCCGTTTTTTCCTTAACCTTTGACTTGATCTCTTCAACATTGACAGAAGCTTTCAGCTTTTCAGCCATGTTTGCCTTTTCAAGTTCTGCCTGCCGTGCAGCTTCCTCAAGTGCCTTTCTTTCCTCTTCGGCCTTGCGCTTTCTCTCCTCAACCTCGGCTTCCATCCTGCGGACTTCAGCCTCGGCAGCATCTCTCTTTGCCTGCTCGGCCTCAGCCTTCTTTCTGGCTTCTTCCTCTGCCTGTTTCTTCTTCTGGGATGAAACAAACAATGCCGCTGTTTCTTCGCCGTTATTGGTGTTCATCTCGTCACTCATTGTTAACCTCCTGCATTACCTGTTTTCGATCAAAGATCCTGCATTCTGTCCAGCATCTTGTCATATATGGGCTGATAAACGTCTTTGTTCTTTTCGGGTGCCATCGTTATGATGATATAGAAGAAATCCTTCTGCTGTCTCTCGTCATACCAGTATCCGGCACGATATCTCTCCCAGTAGCTGATCCCGCCTATCGTATCTCTGCAGTTGACCTCGTAATAGATAGCATTTTCTTCCGCAACAAAGTTCTCATCAAGAACCATTCTGCTGTCTACAGCCTTGAAATAGTCGTTTATTCCTCTGTCAACCCATTTCTTGAAGAGTTCCTGTACACCCTCAACGCTAAAGGATTCGGCCAGATCGCCTCCTGCATCTACCGGATCGACAAGGATCGATGCCCCGTTTTCATCTGCATATAAGTAGTATTCAAGATTGTCCGCCTGATTCTTTATAAACTGATCCTTCGGAACGATAAGTCCCATATGTATCTCATCTATCTCGAGCTTTCCGTCCGTATCATCCGAAGTGGGAGGATTATTGCCGGGAACGGCAAGGGCGGTTCCCATATTCTTGTCCGCAAATGCATCTCTGACAGCAGCATTCTCTTCGGGTGTTTTTCCGCCGGCCTTTACATTGGCCATTACGATGAGTGCTGTCTCTTTGCTGCCGGCGTCGATCCATGATACAAATCCGCCGTTGCCTGCCGTCTCAGATTCATACGTACATTTGTATAAAAACTTTTTGGCATCGTCAGCTTTGACATCCGTGCTGACTTCACCGGAGATCTTTGCATCAGGGATAAGCTCTTTGATCTTATCCGTACTTGCCTTTGTAAGGGCCTGCTGGACCTTATCAGCCGGAATAAATGCTGCCGCACGGGATTTGGTCGTTGTCTCGCCGTTATCCGTCTTGTATGTGTCTATCACAACATCTATCCCTTTATCCGTACCGAAATGGATCGTTACCTCGTTTTCATCCTTCTTTTCCTCAGTAACTTCCTTGTAAACGGTGTCGGGATAAGAAAACTTCAGATCGAATCCTTCCTCTTTTCCAACATACTCCGCGTTGAACTCAGTTGTTGCGGGATCAAAAGATCCGCTGCCGCCCTTTCCTTTTAAAGAAAATACAAGGATAAGAACGATCGCGATCACCGCTACTGCACCTATTCCGATAAAGATCGGAAGCTTGGACTTCATCCCTGCATCCTGCGCAGATTTCTTAACCGGTTCCTTCTTTGCCTTAGGCTCAGCCTTTGACTGTGCCGGCGCACTGATCTTTCCTTCGGCAAGCTGCTTTTCCTGTTCCTCAAGTGCCTTCCGCTCTTCCTCGGCCTTGCGCTTGCGCTCCTCGACTTCAGCTTCCATACGGCGCACTTCGGCTTCTGCAGCCTCACGTTTTGCCTGCTCTTCGGCAGCCTTTCTGGCCGCTTCTTCTTCAGCCTGTTTCTTCTTCTTTGCCGACACGAACAGTGCCGATGTTTCTTCTTCGTTGTTCATAAATTCGTCACTCATTTTAAACTGCCCCCTGTTTAAAAAATTGGTGTTAGTGTTGTCACTTTGTATATTCTAAGATTCCCGACGGGGTTTTCATACATACTAAAAGTATACTTTTGAACCGGCCGTTACTTTAGAGTTCTTTTGTGATTTCATCAGCCGTTTTGTATGCGGACGATCCCGTCTGTTCAAACCAGCCCGAGCCCTGCTCCGACTTGTAAGTGATCGTATTGAGTCCGTCATAATCGATCCTGATCAGCGGCTCATGTTCCTTTGCGAATTTTGCAAATTCCTCATAGTACGTCTTCTCATCGGTTTCATTTCCGTTAACGGAGTATTTGCAGATCTCTTCATCATCGGCATCCGTTTCAAGTGTGTCAGTCATTTCGGCCCTGAACACCTCGGAAAGCTTTCCGTCTTTGATCTCGTAAAACACATCCGTTGCACCCGCTATACTGCCGCTTTCAAGGATGATGTTCTTTCCTTCGCAGTATGAAAGTGATGCGCCGTCAACACCCGTTATCGCACTTGCGAGCAGTACGCATTCTCCGTCATGAACGGTATAGATAAAAGCGTTTTCCCGATCGAACGATCCGGCAGAATCGCTTGCGATAAGTTCCGGCACATCATCTTCATCGATATTTGCAAGCATGAACTGATCCGCAAGCTTCTCAGATGTGAGGTCCTCTATCTGCTTAAGATAAACGGACGCATATGATCTTTCCTCTTTGACGGTCTCTTCCACGGATCCCTCAGTCTCTTCTTCAACGATCAGATCGCCTTTTCCTTCATCCGGGTCATCGACATTTTCTGTACTTTCAGCCGGGGATGCCGCATCAGCCGGTACCGATCCTGCCGTATCCGTATCATCGCAGGCGGCAAGGGATGCGATCATAAGACCGAGTCCGATGACTGTTAATAGTTTTCTGCATTTTCTCATAATGACAATTCCTCCCAAAATAAAAACTGCTGTCTTTCTGATTCTAAAGACAGCAGCTTCGATTTGATACATACCAAAAGTATAATTTTTCAGACGAGATATTTTCTTATATCCCCTCTCTTTTCTATCATCAGTTTTTCCTTGACGGATGCGACGAGCTTTTTTGTATATGGCATGGAGATGAAAAGGATCTCGCTTATCTCGCGGTCCGACCTGAACTCAGCCATAAGCTTTGCGACTTCGTGTTCTCTTTCTGTAAGCGGCTCGGACAGGGCTTCAAGCATATATTCGTTGAGCTGTCCCCTGACTTCCGCTTCGGAATAAAGTTCGAGATAATGCTGTATCCTTGCAAGAAGGACCTTGCCGGCAACAGGCTTTTTCAGATAATCGACAACATCCATCTCAAGACCTTTTATCTCCGACTGTTCATCCGTCATTCCCGTCAGGAAAACTACCGGGATCGTTTTATATCTTTCGTTGCCCTTGATCCTTTTTAACACCTCATAACCGTCCATGCCGTTCATCGTGATATCAAGAAGGATAAGCTGCGGCAGACGTGTGCCCTTTGCCATCGCAAGCGCCTCAAGTGCATCTTCACCGGATGTGAATGACATCACATCGTAAAGCACCTGAAGCTGTCTGGCCATCAGGTTCAGCGTCTCGGAGTCGTCATCGATTATCATCACTCTTTTACGGTCCATTATGCTTCCACGTCATTCTTAAGCAGTGCAAGTCCGCGGCGTACCCTGTTATATTCTTCAACTATCGCACCGCTTACCATATCCGAAAAGCCCTTGTCTTTTCTAAGCTCATCCGCTTCCGCAAGCTGCGCAAGCAGGTAAGCTCCCACACCTCTTGCGATCGATTTGACGGAATGGATCTGCAGATAATACTCTTTCTCGGATCCTTTGCGTCTGATGACATCGATGTTCTCATCCGCATACTGTTCGAACAGTTCCGCCCTCATCATGAATTCATCGACATTTCCCGCATTGTTTTCAAGCGCGAGCTTAAGATCGATACCGAGCGGCATGAGCGTATCCTGAAAGCTCTCGATGCGCGCCAGCGTCAGCTCGCTGCCTGCCTCGGATGAGAGCCATACGACTTTGTCGGGAATGAACTTTGCGATCATGTCATACAGTTTTGAAGAACTGACGGGCTTTGGAAGGAAGCCCGAAAATCCCTTCGCCAGAAGTCTTTCCTCCACCCCGTTCATGATGTCGGCTGTCAGCACGACTACCGGAGTATCAAAATCCGGATACTCACTTCTTATCTTCTCAAGTGTTTCCACACCATCCATTTTAGGCATGCGCAGATCCATCAGAACAAGGTCGTATGATTTTATATCTATCATCTCGATAGCTTCAAATCCGTTCTCGACATCGTCTATCTGAACGAGAGCCGGTTCAAGGAATCCCTCGATGACCTTACGGTTGAACTGGTTATCATCTACAACGAGTATCCTTGCATCGGGAGCGATGAACTGCTTTCCGGAATGATCTTCAGAAGCATCAGCTCCGTTTTCACCGCGCGATACTACCTTCTCTTTTGATGATTCACGCTGCGGTATCCTTACCGTGAACCTGGTGCCCTCACCGACAACACTTGTGCAGTCGATCACGCCACCAAGAGCATCTACCAGTTCCTTTACTATCGACAGTCCCAGACCGCTTCCGCTCGTCTCCCTGTAGATCGTCTGCGCACCTCTCTCGAACGGCTTGAAGATGTTCTCAAGATATTCCTGTGCGATACCTATTCCTGTATCACTCACATTAATAACAAGATTGCCCTCTTCCATACGTGCGGAAAAAGAAATGCTTCCCGCTCTCGTATACTTGACGGAATTACTCAGCAGATTGTTCGTGATCTTCCTGATGACATACTCGTCCCCGATAAGGTAGTCGGGAACATTTTGTGAAAGATCATAATCAAATGTAAGACCGCTTCGCTCAGCCTGCATCCGCCATGTTTTGGCAGTCTCGTCAAACAGATACTTTGTATCCCACGGCTCCTCGAGAAGTTCGATGCGTCCCGCCTCTATCCTTGTCAGATCGAGCATATCGTCTATGAGCGACATGAGTATACGGCTTGATACGTTACTGTCATTGACCCATTCCCTGATCTTTGCCGATGATGTATTTGAGACGATCATCTCATTCATCGCCATGATCGTGTTGAGCGGAGTTCTTATATCATGACTCATCTTTGCGAGAAAATCACTCTTTGCACGGTTTGCGTCATCCGCCGCAAGAACGGCAACGTTCAGTTCCTGCTGCTTCTGTCTGTAAACGCGTATCTGAAGATACATTGTGAGCGCGAGTGAAACGGCAACAAGTGTCATATCGAGTATGACGCGGGTCATATAATTATGCTCATCAGTGTTAAGTGTCTGCGGATGATAATATGAATAAAGTATGAGCGATACGTACCATATGAGTTCGATCGCGATCAGGATCGCCATCGCTGCACCGTCAAGAAGAAATGCGGTGAACACAACACCGAATATGAAAAATGCGGGGATACCGCTGTGATATCCTCCCTGGATAAAATACAGCGCAGTGAACAGCCCGATAAAGATGATAACGGCCGTGAGCGTCATCGCCATTTTATAATTTCCGGTCCTGTGGCAGTATACGATCAGTGCCCATGAGATGAACACTCCGGCAAGATCTGCCGCAACAACTGCCGGATTGTTTCCGGATATTGTATTTACGACCGCAGTGATGATGCTTACAGCTATACCGCACAGGGCGAGTATGTTAAACGCCGCGACCTGTATCTCGGCGTCCCGGGGTACTATGTAATCTCTCGCACATTTCATGAGAGCAATAAACTTTTTCATGAATTATCTCCCTTTAAGCTCATATAACAGAAATTATACAACCTTGACGGCCTTATGACCATACGGGAAAAGATTATGTGATATAATCGGCTACATGAACACCACACTATGTTACATAAAAAACGACAGGAATGAATATCTTCTCCTTCACCGCAACGCCAAGGAAAACGATCTTAACGAAGGAAAGTGGATCGGTGTGGGTGGCAAATTCGAGGAAGGCGAGACAGCCGACGAATGCCTGCTGCGTGAGGTGTATGAGGAGACAGGGCTTACACTTACACGGTACCATCTTCACGGAGTCGTTAAATTTATTTCGGACACATGGGAAGATGAAGATATGTACCTGTATTCCGCGGACGGTTTTACAGGTGCCCTGAAAGAAACTTGCACGGAAGGCAGCCTTGAATGGATCGCGGCAGATAAGGTGCTGTTACTGCCGACATGGGAAGGCGATAAGTATTTTATAGGACCGCTCATCAATGGCCGTGACAGGATCGACATGCTCGTTGAATATAAGGGGGATGAACTTGTCAGATGCGAAGATCTGACAGGGCCGGTAAACACTCTTAAGTCATCTGTGATAACATGTTGCCACGGCTTTTCGACACGTACGGGTGGAGTCAGCGACGGAATGTTTGACTCACTTAATCTCGGAATGAACAGAGGCGACGAGCCGGCAAGAGTCACCGAAAACTGGAGACGTTTTCTTGATTCATGCGGTATTGGATACAGAAGATTCGTCTGCGGAAAACAGGTACACGAAAACACCGTTCACATCGCAACCGAAAAAGACGCAAGATACGCCTATGAAAAATACCCCGACGACAGGGATCTGATCGAGTGCGACGGATACGTCAGTGCATGCTCCGATCTTCCGCTTGCGATCTTTACGGCAGACTGTGTACCGGTACTGATGCAGGATCCCGTAAAGGGTATAGTCGGTGCAATTCACTGCGGGTGGAGAAGCACTGTTTCGGATATAGAAAAGAATGCCGTGGATGCTTTCGTATCCCTTGGTGGCGATCCGTCGGATATACGTATCGCGATAGGACCTGCGATCGATAAATGCTGTTTTGAAGTGGGGGCGGAAGTTATCGATGCGGTACATGGTCTTCTCGGTGACGGAGCATCCGGCTTTTATGAAGAAGAAAAAAACAACACCGGAAAGTTCATGCTCGACCTTCGCGGTGTTGTAAGATGCAGATTTATTCAACTTGGTGTATCGGCTGTCAATATCGAAAACGTCGGCGGGTGCACGATGTGTCATCCCGAAGACTATTATTCACACCGCGGAACAAAAGGTAACCGCGGAAGTCTTGCGTGCGTCATAATGAACCGTCGCGGACAGATCTGATCGCTCTGACATTTGACAGAACGGTTATCATCACGTTTCCGAGAACAAGGCAGACACCGCCCTGTATCGAGTTGCTTATGACAGATCCTGCTGCAGCAAGTCCGTATCCGAGCACGGTCGATTCATAGACGAAATATCCCGCTATCATGATAAGCTCCGCTATCACACTGCTTATAATGATCGCGGCAATGCGCGGGATATGATTTTTAATAAGTGAAGTACATACGATCGCAAATACGAACGCCATCAGGAATTTGATGACGGCCGTTCCCGGTGCATATGAAGCATATCCGAGAAGTATGTCGGCAAGCGCGCTTCCGACACCTGCTGCGAGCGCACCGTAAGGATTTCCGAGAAGCCATGCGGAAATAAGAACAACGCTGTCGCCTATGTTCACATAACCGTTCGTTCCTATTGTCGGAACCTTTATGATCATTGTTGCCACTGCAGTCATCGCGGCAAGCATCGCCGATATGACTATCATTCTGAAATTCTTTTCCATTGTCCTGTCCTACTTTACCGATATCGGGGACTTCCTGTAGATGATGTCATCTCTTGAAGGTCCGTTTGATATCATCGTGACCGGATATCCGATCTTCTTCTCAATAAACTCAATGTATTTTCTGCAGTTCTCCGGAAGCTTTTCATATTCGCGTATTCCGGTAATATCGCACTTCCATCCGGGAAGAGTCTCATATACGGGCTTCGCGACACGAAGAAGTCTCGTTACCGGGAACTCATCAGTGATCTTGCCGTCTATCTCATATCCCGTACATACGGGGATCTCATCAAGATATCCGAGAACATCAAGCACCGTGAACGCAACATCTGTCGTACCCTGCAGACGGCATCCGTACTTTGATGCCACGCAGTCAAACCATCCCATACGTCTGGGGCGTCCTGTCGTTGCACCGTATTCGCCTCCGTCTCCTCCGCGTTTACGAAGTTCGTCCGCAACCGCTTCATCCATTATCTCGCTTACAAATTCCCCGGCTCCGACCGAAGAAGAATATGCCTTGCAGACAGAGATGACCTGTTTTATCTCATAAGGAGGTATTCCGCATCCGACTCCGCCGTATGCAGCGATCGTATTTGACGATGTTACCATCGGATAAATACCATGATCGCAGTCCTTGAGTGTTCCGAGCTGGCCCTCGAGAAGCACGGTCTTGCCGTCCTTTATAGCATCATGGAGATATGAAGCAACATCACATACATAAGGTGCTACCATTTCCTTGTACTTCATAAGGGTATCGTATGTTTCGTTAACATCTATAAGAGGTTTGTGATACAGATGCTCGAGGATCACGTTCTTCTGTACCGTTACACTTTCTATCTTTTCCTTCAGGTTCTGCTCCGTATCCCACAGATCACTGACCTGGAAACCGATCTTTGCAAATTTGTCCGAATAAAACGGAGCGATACCCGACTTGGTCGATCCGAATGATTTTCCGGCAAGCCTCTCCTCCTCATATTCATCGAACTTTATATGGTAAGGCATTATGATCTGGGCTCTCTCGGAAATGAGGATTATCGGCTTCGGAACACCCTTTGCCACGATCCCTTCGATCTCACTTGTAAGGATCGGGATATTAAGTGCGACACCGTTTCCGATTATGTTTACGGTATTCTCATTGAACACTCCCGAGGGAAGTGTATGAAGAGCAAACTTTCCGTATTTGTTCTTTATCGTATGTCCCGCATTCGCACCGCCCTGAAATCTTACGACAACATCGGCATTCTGTGCGAGCATATCGGTTATCTTTCCTTTGCCTTCGTCACCCCAGTTGGCACCGACAACAGCTTTGACCATTATCATATCCTCCGTATCAAAAAACTAAAAAAGGGTACCATAACCAAGCTATGGCCCCTTTGCCCGTAGAAAAATATACTCTATTGATAGGTGAATGTCAATGATACCTTTGAATGAGTTGTGCAATTATTATATAATCTCTTCTATGAGTGAAAGTAACCGTGAGGCGATAGCCCAGTACAATTACATGACAAAGTCACCTGTCAGGAAGCTTATCATATCTCTTGCGATCCCTACCGTCCTGTCGATGATGGTGACGACCATATACAATCTTGTCGACACTGCATTTGTCGGAACACTCGGAACAAGTGCGAGCGGAGCCGTCGGTGTCGTGTTCGGATTCATGTCGATCATGCAGGCATTCGGATTCATGTTCGGACAGGGTGCGGGAAGTCTGCTCTCAAGAAAGCTTGGAGAAAAGGACAGTGCTGCGGCAAGCCGTGTGGCGTCTACCGGTTTTGCAGCATCATTTTCCGTCGGGATACTGATCGCAGTACTGGGATTCCTGTTTGAGGACAGGCTGATCATGATGCTCGGGAGCACCGAGACTATAGCGCCTTATGCAAAAGCGTATCTGAACAACATCATGTTCGTGGCTCCGTTCTGTTCATCAAGTTTTACGCTCAACAACATGCTCCGCTATGAAGGCAGGGCGAAGTTCGGAATGATCGGACTGCTGGCCGGCGGAATTCTTAATATAGGCGGTGACGCACTGTTCATATTCGGTATGGACATGGGGATCGCCGGGGCAGGTCTGTCAACGGCCATTTCACAGGTGATAAGCTTTACCATTCTCCTGTACATGTTCCTTTCAAAAAAGACACAGTCGAGACTGGCGTTTTCAAATATCACTCTTTCCGGCGGTCTTCTGTTTGAGATCATCGGCATCGGTTTCCCGTCACTTATCAGGCAGGGACTCGGTAGTCTCGCAACGATACTCGTCAACTTCAAAGCTGCAGAATATGCAGGCGATGCCGGTGTATCAGCCATGACTATAGTGACACGTGTATCTTTCTTCCTGTTCGCGATCGCCCTTGGTATCGGCCAGGGATTCCAGCCGGTGTGCGCTTTCAATTACGGTGCAGGAAAATACAGGCGCCAGCGCGAAGCATACCGGTTCACTCTCTTTCTTTCGACGATAGTACTTGCAGCACTTACCGTGTTTGCCATGATCTTCTCGGGGGGACTCATAAAGATATTCAGGGACGATCCGACCGTAATAGAGATCGGAACACGGGCGCTTCGTCTTCAATGCGTGGCTCAGCTCTTCCTGCCGATTGTAATGACGACCGAGATGCTGATGCAGTCGAGCGGCAAAAAAATCCCCGCCACAGTGCTTTCGTCACTGCGCGGGGGTATAATCTTCATTCCTCTTCTGTTCATCCTTCCCTATTTCAGGGGACTTGCAGGTGTTCAGGAATCACAGCCTCTGTCATATATCCTGTCCGTTCCGCCTGCTCTCTGGCTGGCAAACAGATTCTTTGCAACCACTCCTAAAGAAGATATGAGCGATAGCTGAGCATGTTCATCTTCCGTTTGCAAGGAAGAAAAGCGCGATCGTTCCCGGACCCGCATGTGATCCGATGATCATTCCTATTGTTGTAAAGAGTGCACACTTACTTCCGCCCTCGGCAACTATCATACTCTCAAGCTTCTTCGCATCCTCGAGGCAGTCACCGTGGGATATATAATAGATCCCGTTCGGATCTTTCGCAGTCTCCATATATTTCTTCGCGATCGTCTTGAGCGACATATCCCTTCCGCGGACTTTCATCATATTGATAAGATGTCCTTCATCATCTACATGTAGCACCGGCTTGATGCCGAGCATCCCTGCAGCAAACGCAGCCGTTGCACTTACTCTCCCGCCGCGCTTTAAGTAAACGAGATCTTCAACCGTGAACCAGTGCGCGAGATGCGGTATCATTTCCCTGATGTAAGCCGCGTTTTCTTCGATATCGGCACCGGCCTTCTTCTTCTCGACCGCATAATATATCATAAGTCCCTCTCCCGCAGATGCGGCCAGAGTATCTATCGTGATGATCTTTCTGTCCGGATACTCCTCGCGAAGCTCGTTTGCCGCGATCTCGGCCGAATTGGATGTCGCGCTTATTCCCGAAGAGAATCCGAGATAAAGAATGTCCTTTCCTTCCTTAAGCGCTTCCTCAAACAGTTCGTGAAAATCATGCGAATTGACTGCACTTGTCTTGCTCACATCACCGGCACGCATCCTGGAATAGAACTCACTCTTTTCCATATCGCCTTCCTGGTACTCCCTGTCTCCCTCAAAATGGAATGACAGCCCGCGAAAGCCCACGCCCCATTCACGCAGCGTTTCAAACTCGATATCACACCCCGTATCCGACATTATTACGTAATCGCTCATAATTCCTCCGATCAACAAAAACAACTATCTAATTTACGATATTAGATTAGCAAGTGTGATATACTATGTCAATAAGAAATAATTAATGAAATCTGATCTTGCAGATGTTATAATGTTTTCCTGTAGGGGGAAGGAGTAAACATGAAATTTGACAACGATCTTGTGGCCGGAAAGCTCAGGCGATGGGAAAAATACCTTGAGGATTACAAGCTTCCGTGCTGGAGCGAAATACCGAATATCGGACTATATATGGAACAGGTCATCATACTTCTTCGCGAGTATCTTGATTATCTGCCTCCGGAGCTTAAGGATGAGCAGATGATCATAACCGCCGCCACCATCAACAATTACGTGCGGACGAAGATCATGCCCGAGCCCGTCAAGAAGAAATATTACCGTGTTCACATCGCATATCTCGTAATGATATGTACGATGAAGCAGATACTTCCGATCGCCGTGATCTCCCGTATCATCCCGATGGACATTCCCGAGAGCGAGGTTGAGAGGATATACGGAAACTATTCCGACAGGCACAGATCAACGGTCCAGTATTTCCTGAAACAGATAAGACTTGTTGCGGGACCGATACTTGACCATGCCATCATAGAAGAAAGCGTTAAGGATACCGAAGATCTGATAACGATGTGCACTATCTACGCAGGCTTCTCAAAACTGATGGCGGAAAAACTGCTGCTGCTTGACGGCAAGGACCTTTCAAACGGCGGAAGCATTGAAATAAGAAAGAGGTGACATTTGTCACCTCTTGTGTTTTTCTCTTTTTTCTTTGTACATTTCCTGATCCGCCAGCTCGATCAGAGCACTGAGCGGTTTTTCATTGTCATACGGAACCATATAATAACCGATGCTTGCATCAAGTGTATATTCGCGGTCCTTTGATGCGTTGAGTTCTTCCATCGCACGTCTGATCCTTATTATATCATCTTTGACTTCTTCAGTGCTGAGCCCCTTTCCGAACACTACAAATTCATCGCCGCCGTATCTCATCAGAAGTTCCGACTTGTCTCTCGTCTTTCTGAGGACATCGGCCATGTCGCAGATCATCCTGTCGCCCGTCTCATGTCCGAGCGCATCGTTGACCTTCTTCAGTCCGTCAAGATCAAGGAATATAAAGAACATATCCTCTTTGAGTTCTCTCGCCTCTTTGGACATCTGCTCGGAGAACTTGAAAAATCCCGCACGGTTATATACATGCGTCATCGGATCGAACACCCACATTTCATCAAGTGTCTTTATCATCCTCTGCATTGTCTCAACGTTCCTTACCTGCTCGAGCGAACTTGAAAGTGTCATGATGAGCACTCTGTAGAACTCCGAGAACAGCGGCATGACAGAGTTCCTGATAGATGCAAGGCCGTAGAATCTCTCCCTGTAGTGGAGCGAATAAACTATGTACAGATTGCCTCCCACATCGTCAAAGCTCGGATGTCTCTCGTCTATGTTTTCCTGCACGATAGGATAAAACTGTCTGTTCCTGTATTCGAATCCGTTGTTGACTCTCAGATCGGCAAGATCGTTTTCACCCGTTTCCCCAACCATGAGCGTAAACGCATCTGTTCCGAGTTCCGGAACACACGGCTTTAACGAATCACAAATATCATCAACCGACCTCGCGTTTGTAAGTTCTACCGTAAGGTCGCTTATCATCTCCGCATAACGCGCTTCACGAAGTTTGTTTCTTGAATACTGGTTGACGACAAGTCTGTGGTTAACGGGACGGACCGCGGAACATCCGCAGCTTTCCGCAAACACCGGATCAGACTCGACGACCGGGGATTCATCAAAAGATCTTCCCTCAATGGCACGAAGAACGTTCTTGTATGCGGTCTCTCCGATCTTCTTCTCGAACCTGTTAACGGTCGTGATCCTCGGATAATGATTGGCTGCCTCGAATATGTTGTCATATCCGGACAGAATCATATCATCAGGAATACTGATGCCTCTGTCGGTAAGCGCATAGAATGCGCCGAGTGCCATCTGGTCGTTGGCACACACATACGCATCCGCCCGAAGCAGCCCGTTATCATCAAAATACTTAACTGCTGCTCTTCCGCTCCTGGCGTAATAATCGCCCGTATAGCAGCGCTTGGGATCGAGCTTTCTTCCGGCCTTTTCCATCTCTTCCCCAAACACGCGCTTACGTGTCAGCGAATCGATCGAATCTTCGGGACCGCTTATGAAGTTGACGACCTTTATGTCATGTTCTTCAATAAGATGTTTTGAGAGAGCACGCATGGCAGATTCATTGTCGCTGCTGACATTGATCATTCCGGGGATCGGGTCGTCTATGGAAGCCGCCGGCTTGCCCTGCTCTTTTATCTTATCTATGACAACATTACGGATCTTCTCCGAGTAAATGCTCTCCGAATAGATGATGAAACCGTCATAAATTGAAAAATCATCATACAGCATCGCTGCAGATTCACCCACGTTGAACTCATCATCAGAAGACAGCGTCAGACAGTAGACGACGATATTGTTACCGTCCTCCCTGGCTGCCTCCCAGATGCCTTCAAGCACCTTGCGCTGTGTATCAAGTTGTAACTCCCCGAGAAAGAATGCAATATTTCGCATACAACCTTTTCCCCGTTACGGTGTTAGTTTTGAAAATACTGCTGCAGCCGTACCGGCCTGCGTGCCTACAAGATTGAGTGCCGCCTGATTGTAGTGGCATCCGTCCGTAAGATAAACGGCCGGAAGCGTCCTGAGTGCATCCGATCCAAGTGAAAAACGTGCATCCGTCGCACACAGTTCCTTCTGTGCATCGATTATCTGGTCATACGTTCCCGGAAGACCCGCATACTGTCCTATCGTTATCACAAATACCTGATCGAGACCCTTGGCAAACAGCGGCGCAAATATCGTTGACAGCCCGGTCTTGTATGTGACCTTGTCAACCCTTGCGACACCGTCGGTCTCACCCTGGAGCCATACGACATATTCTTTGCGTATGTATATGTGATTGGCACTGCACCACGCTTTTATCAGATCATACTTACGCGACAGTTCGGCCTGTACCGGAGCAGTCTGCCAGAATGCGATGCTCGTTCCGCCGCGGGCAGCCGAAAATCCCATGACCGGCACTCCCGTTCCCTTGTAATATGCGTTCATGAACGAAGATACGAGCGACCCTCCGCGAAGTACGGGCAGGTCACAGAGATATCCGTTTGAATATATCCCGAACGGTTCGGTCACGGGATACAGCCCGGTAGGACACGTTCCGTATCTGAACTCGTAGCCTGTGTCGGTAGCAACACCCGGTGCGGCCTTTGCATCGCCTCCGCGTCCGGACATGTTACTCTGCCCCGCAAAGATCACAAGATCGACTGTCTTGAGTGCCATGGGTGCAGGTGTAGGTGTGGCTGTTACTGCCGGTGTTGTTGTTGCTGCCGGTGCTGTTGTTGCTGCCGGTGCTGTTGTCTCTGCGTGAGCGCTCACCGAAATGCAGGCGGTCATCAGCATAACCGCCGTGATCAAAACTATACGTTTCATTCTTTTCATTACTTATACTCCGTCTCTAAAAATCTTTCGAGTGCAGGCATCAGCTCGTTTGCCTCGCTTCTTCCGATCTCGTATGCCTCGCGCATCACAAGCGGATCGTGACACACGTGTCCGAGCGGCAGTGGCGATTTCGGACAGATCACGAAATTACTTCCGGCCTTCTCCTGCTTAAGGCAGTATTCAAACTGCTCATTATATGCGATATGCCTGACCTTCATCGCCTGTACCATGTTGGGATATTCCCTGTACTTCCATCTTATCAGAGGCATGGTCTTTTCGGCGCTCTTTCTGTAACCTCTCGGTTTTGTCAGTATCGTGACGTTCTTTATACATCCGAGTGCTTCGGAAGCTTTTAACGGAATGGCATCCGTCATCCCACCGTCAAGATACTTTCCGCCTCCGATCTCAACAATGTTTGAAACAAGCGGCATCGATGAACTGGCGCGTATCCATTCCATCTCCTCATCACTTGCATCCTGCATACGGTGATATCCCGCTTCTCCCGTTTCAACATCGGTCACGACAAGATAAAACGGTATACCCGAGGCAACAAACGCAGCCTCATCAAAAACATCGAGCTGCTTCGGAAGCGTATGGTAACAGAACTGCGCGCCGAACATGTCGCCGGTCTTTATCAGTGAAGACACGCTGCAGTACCTCTTATCCTTTGCGTACTTCATGTTGTACCTGATCGTCCTTCCTATCTGGCCCGACACGTAGTTGCAACCGAAACATGCACCGGCACTTACACCGATAACATTATCAAACTTTATTCCGTTTTCCATGAAGACGTCAAGCACACCTGCCGTAAACAGGCCGCGCATTGCACCGCCTTCAAGAACAAGTCCAGTCATATGACAAACTCCGCGGCTTCATGTATGTTTGTTATCTTCACATGATCTTCCATGCCGCCGAATTCGCCGTCCAGATTCCACGGTATAGGCTCATCCGACTCAAACTCTATGGAAGAACACTTGAAGCAGATCACATTATCGGATCTTACCCGTCTGTCAAGTATCGCCGGGCCCATACGGTTCAGCTCAAACAGACTCTCCGGTGACCTTACGAGCATTACCTCAAACACGCCGTCGTTAAGCTTTACATCCGGTCCCGTAATACGCTTCATCCCACCCACCGAAGCGGAGTTGGTTATAAGACCCACGATAAAGTTTCCCGTCAAAACATTGTCATCATATCTGATACGCAGAGGGATCGCTCTGGCCTGCGGAAGGCGCTTGGCAGCCTCGGCCAGATACGCGGAATATCCGAAGATATTCTTCATGTTCTGATCCGTTTCATACGTGACATCCGTGAACAGGCCAAAAGCAGCAACATAGACAAAATATCTTGCATTGAACATGCCTATGTCACATTTAAAAAAGTCATCACCGGCAGCCTTTACGGCCGCACGTTTTACTATCCTCGGGATCCCTATGCTTCTTGCAAAATCATTCGTGGACCCGGTCGGCAGATAACCGATCGGAATATGTACATCGGCAGACATGATTCCGGTCACTATCTCATCAAGTGTTCCGTCACCGCCGGCACATACGACCCTGTCAAAATCCTTTGACCACTCTCTGGCAACCACTTCACCGTCACCCCTGCACTGAGTGGGATATATCGTTACCCTGAATCCTCTCTTGGCAAAGGTATCCACAATATCATTCAGGTGGTTACCGATACTGCCTTTTCCGGCCCTGGGATTGTATATGAACAGGAGATTTTTCATAACGAAAATTGTATCATATCGTACGGCCAAAAACAAGGAATCACAGCCCTGTTTAACCACGGAAAATATGATATAATATCTGAAGTGTTTACAGAACGAAAGGAGTATATTTATGGGACCGTTTATTTTCTTTATCGTATTACTTGCGATACTTGTCATTCTGCTTATCAGGATAATATGTATCGTTCCCCAGGCAAATGCGTGGGTTGTTGAATTTCTGGGAAAATATCACAGCACCTGGGCTGCAGGCCTTCACCTTAAGATCCCGTTCTTCTACAGGATAGTCAAGAAGGTTTCACTCAAGGAACAGGTTGCCGACTTCGAGCCGCAGCCCGTTATCACAAAAGATAACGTAACAATGATGGTAGACTCTGTCGTGTTCTTCTCGGTGTTTGACGCAAAGCTCTTCACATACGGTGTTGAGCGCCCGATCGCCGCGATCGAAAATCTGTCTGCCACAACGCTTCGAAACATCATAGGAAGCATGACACTTGATGAAACGCTTACAAGCCGTGATGACATCAATTCACAGATAACCGTCATTCTCGATGAGGCAACTGATAAATGGGGCATCAAGGTAAGCCGTGTCGAAGTCAAGAACATCATGCCGCCTCAGTCGATCCAGGATGCGATGGAGAAACAGATGAGAGCCGAACGCGAAAAACGTGAAGCGATCCTTACAGCGGAAGGTAAGAAGCAGTCCGCCATAACACTTGCCGAAGGTGAAAAGCAGGCAGCGATCCTTCGCGCGGAAGCCGTCAAAGAACAGCGTATACGAGAGGCCGAAGGTGAGGCCGAAGCACTTCTTGCGGTGCAGAAGGCAAAGGCTGAGGGTATCAGGCTCATCAACGAGTCCAACCCGACCCAGCAGTATCTCACTCTTCAGTCATTTGATGCGGTAGCAAAGATGGCAGACGGACAGTCAACCAAGATCATAGTTCCATCCGATCTTGCAAACCTTGCCGGAGCGATAACAGCACTCTCCGAAAGTGCAGGTAAGTAAGGGGAATCCGGATATGGTCATGAGTGCGATTTTCGTCTATGTAATCCTGTTCTGGGTAGTGTTCGTCATAATCAGGAGAGCAAAGAACTTGCAGCAGAACAGCGACAAGAAGCAGCCGGGCACAGCGCCTGCTGCGCGGCAGGCAAGAAGACGTCCCCAGGGATTTACGAACTACCGTCCCCACAAGGATATCACAAGTGTCAGCCGCGACATGGGAGATTCAAACAACTCTTCCATCCTTCGCGACGACAAGAGAAATGACTGGCTCGCCAGACAGCTTCGTGAAGAGCATCAGGCCTTTAAGGCCACGAGCGAGATGTTTGACCTGAAAATAGAGCACGCCAGCCACTGCGATGCAAAGCTTATCGAACAGTTTCACAGAAAGTACTGTGACGCTTCGGGCATCGACCGGGCTGACGGTACAACAATTCACAAAAGATAAATATCACATCTTCTTGGCATACAGAAGACCGAACGTCCCCGGCCCCGAGTTAACAGCTATGGCCGGGGATGCTTTTTGACAGTATACGTTTTCGAATCTTACTCTCTTTTCAACAAGACTCTTTATAAGATCAAGATCCTTCTTGGTAAGACCGACATATGTGATGAACAATACCGTTGTATCTATCTCGGATACGTTTGACAGGCAGGACGCGATATATCTGCTCCAGCTGTGCAGTCTTGATCCGAAGAATACACGGCTGACCGTCATCTTTCCGTTTCTCATCTCGATGACAGGATGTACCATTATCGCCTTACATATCGCAGCGAGTCTGAAACTGACCTGTTTGCTTCTAGCAAGATAATCCAGATTCTCAACGATAAAGTTTGTATGGATATTCCTTCTTGCATACTCAAGTCTCTTGATGATCTCTCCCACGGACTGTCCCGTGGTGGAAAGCCTGCATGCGATGAGTGCAAGTATTCCCTGACCGCTCGACAGATGCCTTGAGTCAAATATCGTCACTGCATCAAAAGCACGTGATCCTTCAAGTGCTTCATCAAATCCGCTGTGTGCGACCTTTGATGATATCGTGATATGAAGTATGTTATTGGCACGCGACAGTGACTTTGCAAAGAATTCCTCGTGTTCTTTGATCGATGGTGCAAACGTGCTGACGTTGTGATCATCTGCCATGTATTCAAGAAGACCGTCTGAGTCTATCTCACTGCCGTCAGCAAATACACCCTCCTGTGTACGCACTTTATGAGGTATGACATCTATACCGTACTTTTCCAGAAGTTCGTTAGGTATATCCGCAACGCTTTCCGTCGTAATGGTGATCGGCTTCTTTCTCTTGCGGTTATCAAGCCATGACATACTGCTCTCTACAATGTTGTCATCGCGGTTCACGACTGTGACAAGGTTCTTAGGAAGAAGACGCTCAAGCTCATTTTCAAGATGAGTCGGATCCACGGGCTTGACAAGGTATCCGTCAAATCCTTCTTCGGAATAAAGCTTTCTCATCTCGCTTCCGGCATTGGCCGTAAGGGCAATGACTCTTGCATTCTTCGATGCTCCACCAACCTGTTCCTTTATATGTTTGAAGCATTCTATGCCGTCCATCTCAGGCATGAGATGATCCATAAGGATGACGTCATATTCATTCTCCTGTGTCTTCGCAAGAGCTGCGGCGCCGCTTGTTGCTGTATCAAGCCGAACTAGCGTATCACGCAGAAGTTTTGTAACGACCATAATGTTGGATTCATTATCATCAACGACAAGGACCTTTGCATCCGGAGCCTCGAAACTGCTCCTGTAAGTACCCGATGTATTCGTGTCGTTCTTCTTTTCAAAATCAAGTTTTCCTATCGTGGAAAAATCCGTAACGTTCTGCGGTATCTCAACCACGAATGTGGAACCCTGTGTATATACGCTGTTTACGGTAACGGTTCCGCCCATGAGCTCCGTCAGTTCCTTGACGATCGACAGTCCCAGGCCCGTACCTTCAATGTACCTGTTTTCTTCCTCATCGACACGTTTGAAAGCGGTAAACAGATACGGGATACTCTCTCTTCTGATACCCATTCCGGTATCGGATACCGAATAAACGATGTCGGCAACACCGTCTGTGATCCCGTTATTCTGTATCGAAAGAGTGACCGAGCCCTCTTTTGTGTATTTGATCGCATTGTTCAGAAGATTGATAAGTATCTGTTTGATCCTGACCTCATCACCGTACAGCTCCGCCGGTATATCCGGAGATATCTCCACGTGAAAATCAAGGCCCTTTTCTTTTGCGCGCATCCAGAGCATTCCGACAATATCTGACAGCATGTTTCCGGGATGATATGACACCGGAGTCAGTTTCATCTGTCCCGAAGATATCTTACTCATGTCGAGAATGTCATTGATCAGGTGAAGAAGTATGTTACTTGCCGCTCTTATGTTCACGGCATCTTCCGCAACCTCATCCGACACCTTCTCCCTGAGGATCATCTCGTTAAGGCCGATGATCGTATTGATGGGTGTCCTGATCTCATGGCTCATGCTCGAGAAGAATCTGTTCTGTGCCGATGACAGATCGCTTATCTCTTTCTTCTGGCTCTCAAGAGTAATGATCCTCTCTCTTACCGCAAAGCTCAGATACATATATCCGACTCCGAGCAGCATACGTACAAGAAGGTTAAGGATCGCTCCTCCGTTAAATCCCCGCGTTCCCATTGAGATCTCACGTACCGACGATGAAACGAGTCTTACCGCAAGCGTCATCATCGTAAAATCCGATATGATCGAAATACACACGTAGACCATCGGATGCATATAAAGGCAAAGCGGAATAGCAAGCGCGATCATTCTGTACACGCTCACGTCAGCACCGCCGTAAAGCCTTATATCCGTAAGACATATCGCAAGTGCCCATCCTATCGACACGATATAGATGATCGGATTAAGCCATACGAGCACCTTATAACGGTGATCGAAGTCTTTTTTGATATGAGACAGTGCGGCCGAAAACAGTACGGCGGAAAGGATGATCGAAGCATAAAGTATCCTGAATGTGAGCAGATAATCCCCGTAATCGAACGGTCTCATAAAAGTTTTGATAAGCGGGATGAGATTGATAAGCGCAACTACCAGTTCAAAGACGGTTGTTTTCCCGATAACCGTGGAATATACCATCTTACTGATCTCTTCTCCGTTATCATATGTTTCTCTTCCGTGAAAAAGGAACCTTCCGAAATCTCTCCATGCGATATTCATGATCAGGCACCTCCTTCCATATCATCATCCGGTGCAAACTCGATAACACCGTCGTCATCATCCGGTGTGTCAGCATTATCATCCGCGATGCCGTCCGGGGCGATCGCAGCAAGTACTTTATCATACATTGCGATCATGGCTTCGTGATTTTTATCGATGAACGGTCTGTCGCTGTCTTTGCCGGCAAGTTCGAGAAGGCGAGCCGCCTCGGACAGTTCGAGCGCCCCGATCATCTTGGAAGTACTCTTGATCGAATGAGCCTGTATCGAATAGTCATCAAGCTTTCCGTCTGAAAGAGATTCGGTCATGACTTTTTTCTTCATCACCGATTCCTTTGCGTACTGTTCAAGAAGTGATCTGTAAAAGTCTTTGTCTCCACCCGAATAGTAAAGTCCTTTTTCAGTATCAACACCGATCGCATTAAGCCTGTCTGTAAGCGGATCGCCCGCAGACTTTACAGCCTGAGCTGAAGCTTCGGATTTAATTTCAGGTTTTGTTTCCTGTTTCGCTTTTGCTTTTACTTCGGCATTTTTGTCTTCGACAGTCTCGACGACATTTTCCACACTGACAAGGCGCGCAGGAAGAAGACGTCTCATAACACGCTCGAGTTCCACACGGTCAACAGGCTTGCTGACAAAGCCGTCGAAGCCCGCCTGCTTGAACATCTCGCGTGCGGTACTTACGGCGTTCGCAGTAAACGCCACTATCGGTGTGATTATCTTGCCTCGTGACTGGTCGGCTCTGATCCTCTGCATAGCTTCGATACCGTCCATCACCGGCATCATATGATCCATAAAGATCACGTCGTATTCATGTTCGCGACACAGGTCTATCGCCTCGGGTCCGGATTCACACGTTGTTACATGGCATCCGTAATTTTTGAACATGCCGTTTGAAACGATCAGGTTCATCGGCTCATCATCAACAACAAGCACTCTTGCGCCCGGGAACGTTACTCTGCCTTCCTCGACGATATCATCATCTATCTTACTGTTAAGAACACCTACGACAGGGAAACAGTAGAACGGCTTCGGCATGATACGTACGCGCGATCCTTCGGGGATATCAAGTTCATTCGGGTCGGCGATGACGGTCACGATGATGGTCCTGGCAAGTTCTTCCATGAACTCAACAGACCCGTTGTATTCCTCAGGTCCGCAAAACAGATGCGTCAGCTTCTTGCTGTCGGTAAGAGCGTGAAGCGATTCGGCATTATCAACCCTGTGCATGGATACCTTCAGACCGGTAACGATATTTCTGACCATTGTGTTGTAGTATTCCCTGACACTCGGATTAGAATACTTTTCAAAATGCAGATATGCACCGAGGCTTATGTTCTCCCTGTCTGCAACAGACATGCATTCGCTCTCGTCCACCACCCTGTTCGGTATGCTGACCTTGACCGTTGTACCCACGTCGGGTGTCGAAGAGACCGTCATGAATCCGCCGAGCGAACGAACGAATCCGTGCACTATGGGAATACCCAGTCCGAGGCCGCCGGTCTTACGCGCCCTTCCGGAATCGGCTTTATAGAAATTGTCATATATCTTCTCAAGCTGTTCGGCATCCATTCCGATACCGGTATCGCGCACTTCGATGCACAGATTGATACCGTAATCATGAGGAATCTCCGAAAAGTGAACATACACACCGCCCGCGTTTGTATACTTGAGGCCGTTTGAGATCAGATGTCTGATTATCTTTTTCAGCTTTCCGACATCAGTGTTCATGACCGACGGGATCGCAGCTTCAACATCTATGATCAGTTCGACTTCTTTTTTCATGGAACTCGACAGTTCGTTAACAATGTCATTGAGGACCGACGAGAGCATGTAGTCTTCATAGTTGTTTGCAAGGTCTCTCTTGTCTATCTCGGAATAATCGAGGATGTCACTTATCTGCTCGCCGATACGCTTGCCGGCCTCTTCGATCGACACAAGTCTTGAAAGCTTTTCCGGATCCTCTTCCTTCTCGATGCTCATGTCGCACATACCGAGTATCGCGTTGATCGGTGTCCTGATCTCATGAGAAACGTTTGCAAGAAAATCATTGAGCCTTTCCGTCGTCTCGGTCAGGATCTTTATCTCCTCTTCGGACCTTCCGAGCACTTCGTTCCACCGGTTGATTATCGTCCTCGAGATCCATCCGACCATCGTTACCATCGCAAAATGAAGCAGTGTTCTCGATATCATGAGCGGATCGAACCCGGTACCTTCCCTGTACAATTCGACAAGTTCGTACACCATTGTCAGATAATACGTGACCTGACAAAGTGTAACGAGTGAATGCATTCCCGTCATAGTGTACAGGAGCATGACAACGGATATCACGATCGCCAGATCGAATGTGCTTGTTGTGTGGGATCCGTAGAAAAAGAAAGTGGCCATCATCAGAAGCGAGATGATCCACGGACGAAGCTGGTCCGAGCCTATCTGCCTGATATGCATATACCATGATGCAACAACCCCGCCGATTATGAGGAATACCGCCCACTTTTCCCAGTTCATCACGAACGTCTCTCCGATCAGTATGATCGAAAAGATCGTGTAACTGAGTATCATCATCATGTGTGATGACATAAACAGTTCATTTTTTTCGTTATCGTCTCTTCTGGCCATTTACTGCTCCCTTAACTGGTAGTCCGTGTCCGAATCTATGATGCTGACCATGATGTCCGCAAACACCGGATCAAACTGTGTACCGCGACACCTTAATATCTCAGCGCGTACTTCGCTCTGCGGAAGTGTGTCCCTGTAACTTCTGTGGCTCGTCATCGCATCGTATGAATCAGCCACTGCGATTATCCTTGCGACCTCAGGTATCTCTTCTCCCTTAAGTCCGTCAGGATAACCCTTTCCGTCATATCTCTCGTGATGCCATCTCGCACCGTTTGAAAGATTCGGCTTCTCCTTTATCGTGGAAAGAATCTGTGTTCCGATGACCGGATGCGTTTTTATGATGTCATATTCTCCGGGATCAAGCTTTGACTTTTTGTTGATTATCGCATCGGGTATGCCGATCTTACCGACGTCATGCAGCAGTCCGATGATATATATCTCATTCTGCGCCGCTTCATCATACCCGTATCTGGCAGCTATCTCTTTTGAATACTCGGCCACACGGCTCGAATGACCGTTAGTGTATTTATCCTTTGCATCTATCGCAAATGCAAGTGCTTTGATGATATGCATCCCGAGCTGTTCGATCTCTTCGGTCTTTCTCTCAACCTCCTGGTTAAGATGCTCCTGCAGTATCGCCAGCTGGAGCAGATTGTTTACGCGGATGTATAACTGATCGCGTGAGATCGGCATCTGCAGAAAATCATCCACTCCGAGTTCCAGACCCCTCTGCTCAAATCTGTTGTCTTGAGAAGTGAGCATGACGGGGATACGTCGTATTGCACCGCCCATCTTTCTCATCTCAACGAGGGTATCGGTTCCGCTCATTCCTTCCATGTCGGCCCGAAGCACGATAAGATCGGGCTTGTTCTCACTTAAGTGTTTCAGGAGTGCTGATCCATCGGGAAGCGAAACAACGTTGATGCCCTTTGTCTTCAGCGAATCGGTAATGAACGTATTCTCCGCCGCATCATCATTTACGATCGCAACATAACTGTCGCCCACTGATTTTTCGCCGAAGGTCTCATGCATTTCCGAATCGGTGCTCTCGGTCTCGACAGACAGATCCACGAGTCCCGAGAACTCATTGTTCTTCCACGAGTGCATTACTCTTTCCGTAACACGTCCGACATTGTAATCACTGATCTCGGGGAGCATCAGGAAGAAATGATTGTCTCCGATCTGCATCATGATATCGCTGTTCCTGAGCGACTCCTGAAGAAGTTCACGCAGGCTTATCATGATCTTCTGTTTCTCGGACTGCGACAGATCCTTAGGGATAAACTTTGCGGTGAACAGCATCTTGTATGCCGTTCCCCTGTATCTGTCCATGTAACGGATCATGTATCTGTAAACATTTCCGAACGCTTCCTTACCCATCCACATGGCGTTCTGCGGAATGTTTCTCTCTTCAAGGATAGTTGTTAGCATTGAAAGATTGATATCGGACGGGATCGCTGACGCGGCCTCGTCATCATCAATGTACAGTGAGTATCCGTGCTTGCCGTTATTTTTGATAGTATAAAGTGCACGGTCCGACAGCCTGAACAGTTCATTGAAATCGGTGCCCTGCTCGGGAATGAAAACAGCTCCGATCGACGCTCCGAGAGGGATGCTCATATCCTCCCCCATCATCTTGCGGGCGTTTGCCATAAGGTTCTGGTTGATCGCCTCCGAGAACTTTGCTATTTCCTTTTCCTCTTTGAGGTTCTCGGCAAAGAGCAGGAACTCGTCTCCGCCTATCCTTCCGAACGTGGCGGGATATTTCATGTTGTCTTTAAGTATCCGGGAAAAGTCGGCGAGAACCCGGTCGCCCATATCATGACCGTAAATATCATTGACAAGCTTGAAAGAATCAAGGTCAACGATCATCAGTGTTCCGCTCTTTGATGTGCACAGTTTGCCGATCTGTTCATTGGCATTGTATTTGTTGAGAAATCCGGTGAGCTTGTCTATCGTCGCTTCCTCTTCGAACTTGAGCATTCGTCCGCGCGTACTTATGATGTTCTCAACACGGCGGACCAGAACATCGGGATCGAAAGGTTTGCGGATGTAATCGGATACACCCATTTCAAATCCCTTACTCTCGTTCGTCTTGTCCTCATCGGCCGTAAGCATGACAACCGGAGTCTGCGGGACATTCTTGTTCTCCTCAAGTTCTCTCAGTTTACTGTATGTCTCGAAACCATCCATTTCCGGCATGTTGATATCAAGCAGTATCAGTTCCGGAAAACCATGTTCGTCAACGTAGTCAAGAAGCGCCTTTCCGCTCTTGACCGCGGTAACGCGCATGTTGTTTTTGGACAGTATCTGTCCGGCCATTTTAAGGTTGGTTACATCATCATCAACGACAATAATCCAGCACGCCATAGAATTCTCCTTTTTGCGAATATCCCGTAACTAAAATATTTTACCATACGCAAAAGGGGAATTCCACGGTTTTTAGGGCAATTTGCCGAAGAAAATCACATTGTCATTTCAATGGGATCTTTGATTCGAAAAAGCGGAAAATGACAGATGAAAGATATGCACAGATAAAGCTTGCCGGAACGGTGGCGAAAAACCACCAGAACGCCTCGACAGGACCGTTCACGATCTGCTTTAAATATCTGTAGATCAGGGCATCATATGCCCCGGCAAAAAGATATATCTCAAATGACACACTGCTGATCGACGACAGGACAGCGCAAATGAACCTGTTTTTGATCTTAACGTCATAAAGTGCAAGAAAGATGCATATCGTACATACAGAGATGAAGAACGTTCCATATGTTCCGTCAGCGGTAGAGATCAGATTCCAGTCAAACTGTCCCGTTGAAGTAAAGAACATACTGATCGAAGCTTCAACACAGAGAGTTACGGCAAGGACCGCCAAAAGAATAAATCTGTTTGCTTTCCACTTCCTGTCCCTGACGGTGATACCGAGAAAATAGAACAGCACCGGATAAATGCCTATGAAATATGAAGGTGCGATATAGTTAAATACAGGATAAACAGTGCAGAGAAACGCAAGCGTTCCGAGAAGTATGTTCTGCTCTTTTACATCAAGTGCATACCATCCTTTGTTCAGAAAAGGGATGAGCAGGAACACGCACAGATACAGTCCCATATACCATGCTATCTGATAGTTCCCGAGATTCTGAAATATCTCCTTCACACCGTATATCGTTCCGTACAGTCTGTTGTACAGTATCATCTTCGCAACCGAGATCACAACATACGCGATAACGAGCGGAACGAGTGCGATGTAGTGTGACCTGTCCGCCTTTTTGTTTTTCTTGAAATACCCTGTCAGCATGAAGAACAGAGGGACGGCCGTAACGAACATCCACCTGCATGCGGTCATGACAAACATTTTGGGGCCTGCCATCGGCACGTCATAGTATCCCATATTCAGATAGAAATGTGCCCCGACAACAAAAAAGCACGCAATACTCCTTATAAGATCGGGGCCGCTCTCACGTGCGGCATTATCTTTCATCGGTCAGCCTCTCTTTACTGCATTTTCTTTTGCAAAGAAATCATCAAGTTTCTTTAAAAGTGTATCCTTGTCAATCGTCTTCAGAAGATAATCGACCGGAGACAGTCCGACAACCGACAGCACACTTTCCCTGTCGCCGTGTCCCGTCAGGAACATTACAGGGATCTCCTCCGTCTCTGAGTCGCTCTTTAACATCGAGAGGACCTGCGGGCCGTTGGCGATCGGCATCTCGTAATCAAGGAGTACGAGATCGGCTTTGTTCTTGGCAAGATAGCTTATCGCCTGTACACCGTTTGCGGCCATTCCGACATGGTACTTTCCCTTCAGCCATTCAAATACGGTTCGCATATAAGTGATATCATCATCAACGATAAGAACTGTCTTCTTTCTCTTCTCGCCCGAGTTCTCATCAAGATACGAGCATACGTTCTTAACGAGACGGTCGATATCGACCGGTCTCTTCTCCCACTGAGTTATAAGCTGCTCGGGGATCATCTTTCTGACCGCATCATACTCTTCCTCTTCACTTATAAGTATCAGTCCCTGTTCACGGTCGATAAGCGAATCCTTTATATACACCATCGTTTCGGGCATCTCTTCAAGTTCCTCGGATGCAAACAGTATGACAAGCTCCGTTTTTTCAAGATGCGCCTCGAGATCCTTTATCTCAGCATGGGCAAATACCGTATCGATCCCAGCCTCCTCAAGTTTTGTCATAAGGCTCTTTGCAAGAAAGCTGTCCGCAACTCTTACTATCAGGACCTTTCCGCCCTCGATCTGCTGTTCCATTTTGTTCATCCTCCCTGTATGCTGTCAAGAGCGGTTTCACATGTTTCAACTATGCCGTCCCAGTCAAGGGATGCCATAAGCGTGTCGATCTTCGAAACCGTTTCCTTATCTTTTTCCGAAAGGGAATAACCCTTCAGATCCTTCATCATTTCATCCAGAAGTCCGTAATCCATGCTCTGTGCTATTTCCGTGATCGTCCTGTAGGCATCCTTCATCATCTTCTCATCTGCCACCGGAAGATCCTTATCTTTCTCATCAAGTCTTGCAAGCTGAATGTCGAGGGATCTGTACATTTCAAGAAGCCTGTCCGTATTGGCATCTATGAATGCCGTATCGGCGCTCTTTCCGGCATTTTCAAGTTCTTCGGCAAGATGCGACAGATCGGCAACTCCTATTATCCTTGCGGAGCTCTTAAGTGCATGTACCCTGATAGTGTAATCCTCAATATTGTGCTGTCTGTGAAGAGAAGCTATCTCGTCAGCTTTATCCCTTGCCGTCTGATGAAATACCGAAAGGACAGACAGGAACCCGTCAGTCGATCCGCAGTTTGCAAGTCCGGTATCAACGTTCATTCCCTCGACGGAATAAAGCCATGCCGGAAGGTCGTTTGAAGATACGGCATTTTCAGACGAGGCCGCCGTATCCGTGGTCTCCCAGAGCCTTAAGTACTCTTTCCAGACATCTTTGCTCTCGGCCCTCTCATTCATCGCATAATCCTTATCCTCATCGATCATGGCGATCATGACATCGGCGATCACAGGATCAAAATTAATGCCGCGGCATCTGACAAACTCTGCACGCACATCAGCCTGTGACTTCGGAACGGAATACGTTCTCGTACTCGTCATGGCATCATAGCAGTCGGCCACGCATGTGATCCTTGCAGTCTCGGGGATCTCCTCACCGGCAAGCCCGTCCGGATACCCTTTTCCGTCAAAGCGCTCATGATGCCAACGCGCACCTTCCCTGAGGTTGGGCATGTCGTTTATCTCTTTTAATATCTCATAACCTTTGATCGTATGCTCTTTGATCTCAATGAACTCATCATCGGACAGTCTGCTGTTCTTCTGTATGATATCCTCGTGGACACCTATCTTTCCTATATCGTGAAGAAGTCCGATCTCGTACAGTTCAACCTGCTCCCTTCCACTCTTTCCGAGTCTTCTTCCAAGTTCCGCACATATCGCGGCAACTCTTCTTGAGTGACCATCGGTATAGTGATCTTTCGTATCGACGGTCTTTGAAAGAGCGAGCATCATCTCGCGGCTTAACCGCCTTGCTTTTCTTGTCTGATGATCAACTTCTCTTTCTATCGTCTGCTGATAACGGTGAAGTGCTATGATGCGCTTAACACGCTGTTTCAGAACATCTGGCACAAACGGTTTTCTGATGTAATCGGAGGCACCGCTCTTGAACCCGTTCTCCTCGGTCACCGTATCATTGTCGCCGGTAAGGAGCAGGACAGGAATGAGTGCTGTTGCCTCGTCCTCTTTGAGCTCCTGCATTACGGAAAATCCGTTTGCATCCTTTAAGTGGATATCCAGCATGATAAGATCCGGTGCAAATGATTTTGCGGCCGAATGAGCCTTGCTTCCGAGAAGACAATCCTTTATCTCGTATGTATTCTCCATTATCGATCGGATAAGCGTACATACCGATTCATCGTCATCAACGATGAGTATCTTGGCTTTATCGTATCCGCTGTCACTGACTGTCGTTATCTTCTGCTCAACATCATGGTCGATCTTTTCTTCGGGCAGAAGGCGAAGAAGCATCCTCTCGAGTCTGACGCCCTCAACAGGCTTTGACAGATAATCATTGAAGCCTGAATTGATATACATCTGCCTTGCCCCCGAGACAGCATTCGCTGTAAGGGCAACAGCCGGGGTATCATGATTTTTGTCAAGCTGTCTTAAGCGCTTGAGCGTTTCGATACCGTCCATATCGGACATCATGTGATCTATGAAAAATACATCATAATCGTTGACGGCTGCAAGATCGAGCGCACCCCTTCCGGACAGGGCCGTATCGATCCGTATCTCGGTCTGTTTCAACAGATTCTCGATGACGGTAAGATTTATTTCCGTATCATCAACAACAAGTATGCGCGCATCAGGAGCATGGAACATCTCACAGTACGAAGTCTCCCGATCATTTATCCCGTTATAACGTTTTGTATAGTCTCCGATCTCTTCCCACGAAACGACTCCCTGGTCGACCGTAAACGAAAACTCGGAACCTTTTCCGTATTCACTCTTTACATCAAGGCTCGAGTCCATGAGCGAAAGTATCTGGCGCGTGATCGCCATTCCGAGTCCTGTTCCCTCGACGGCACGGTTGCGCTTTTCGTCAAGACGTTCGTAAGGTGAGAACAGTCTGTCCATATCCTCTTTGTGCATTCCGATACCGGTATCGCTTACCGTGACGGTAAGCCCGATCATCTTATCATCCTTTTTCGCGCACGTTATCTCAAGCGAGACGCATCCCTTTTCGGTGTACTTGACTGCATTTGAAAGAAGGTTTAAGGCACACTGTCTGACACGCACCTCATCACCGTACAGGATGCGCGGGATATGTTCATCAACACGGATGTTGAACTTAAGCCCCGCCTTCGCAGCTCTGTCGGCAGTCATATTCACAAGATCATTTACAAGAGATGCCGGATCGTACTGGACCGGAATGATCTCCATCTTTCCTTCTTCAACCTTGGACAGATCGAGAATATCGTTAATAAGGGACAGAAGCGTCTTTCCCGCAGACATGATGTCGGATGCGTATTTTCTGATCGGTTTCTCGGTGCTTTCGCGAAGGATCATCTCATCCATTCCGAGGACAGCATTTATCGGGGTTCTGATCTCATGAGACATGTTTGCAAGGAATCTGCTCTTTGCCTCACTTGCACTGTCGGCCATCTCCTTCTGGTGTTCAAGCATTTCCATATACCGGTAATGCTCGGTATCATCTATCAGTGCATACAATGTTCCGAGACTTTCACCGTTATGCATCAGTTCATTTTTTTCCGTTGAGTATATCCTGTCATTAAGGCGCATTACTTCGCCTTCACTTATCGACCGGGTAACTGCTTCGGGAAGATGAGTCTCGTGTGCCAGAAGTTCCGGAAAGATACTTCCGGCATCATCATTGAAGTACTGGATCACCCCGTCATTATCGACTGCGATTATACCCTCGGAGATCCTGTCTATCATCATCTCACGGGCTATATCTGTTGTCCCGAGAAGATCATGTTTGAACATCGCAACGAACAAGATAACGTTTCCGAGCAGGTTACCGATCATCGAGATATCATATATCTTCGTGATGCTTACATATCCGATCGTCTGAAGAATAAAGAACACACTCTGGGTGGCCAGTGCGGCAAGCACGGCAAGCAGTCTTCTTTTCGCCTTTGGGCGTCTCTCCTTTCGACAGGCAAATATCATCATGCCCACACCGAGAATTACGTAAACAAACGATACCGCCATGAACATATGATGTACGATCCCGTTATCGTGAATGAATACAGGGAGCATAGCACCCCTTGACCATTTTGTGTCTATATAATAAAGCCTGTGGCTTCTGAATGTCAGGACGCATGCGAACACAAACGCGTGAAAAACTATCAGGATATCGATCACAATATTGGGGATCCTGACCTTACACAGTCTTGCCGCGAACATGAAAAGCGCAAACGTGATCCATACTCTTCCGAGATAGGAAAACTGGATGCCGGCAACATATGTGGCCTCGCTCTTTGCCTGCAGTTCCATAAGGTAACCGACACTGTTAACAAGAGTTGCGACACAGCTTAAGAACAGAAACGAGTGCAGACTGTTCTTCCAGTTCCTGATGATGAGCCAGCATTCCAGAAACAGGACTATTATGCTGAAATATTGGATTATATAGATGAGAGTGACCATTCAATCATTATACAATAAATCGAATGGTTTTAGAAGTGCTTCAGAGCCGCAGGATAACGTATCAGCTGAGCCTGATCAGGAGAGTCACCGCAAGACCGTCACCTGTGTTCTCAATAAGCAGGTCACCGTTCATCTTCTCCATGAGCTTCTTTGCGGTGTACAGTCCGAGCCCGCTGCCCTCTTCATTGCTGCTGGCGCCCAGCCTGCTGCGGTAATACTTGTTCGTTACAAGCGGCAGTTCATCCGCCGCAATTCCGGGTCCGTGATCGGTTATCTTCATCTGCAGAAAATCATCCAGCATCAGATATCCGACATCGATCGGTGTATTCGCGTATCTGTATGAATTGTTTATGATACTTCCGATGACCCGGTTCATGCATCTTACGTCGATATGTATGAGAACATACGGGATCGACGATGACGTGACCAGTTTTCTGTCATCGTATTTTTTCACGATATCTTCAAGCACCCTCGACTCGACATCGGCGCAGTTAACCCTGGACTCACCGAGTTCATCAAGAGCGGATGTGAACAGATCATTTAAAAGAACGTCAAGTCCGTCGGCACTGTCGTATATCTTTTCAACCTTGTCCAGAATGTATTTATCATCATCGGACAGATCCTTCTTTGAGGTTATCTTTGTCCTTATCAGTTCGCTTGCAAGCCTGATACCGGTGACGGGATCCTTCATGTCATGACCGAGCGTCGCGATCAGCTCACTCTCATTTTCCTTAAGAGTCATCTCCCGCTCGCGTGATCTTGTAAGTTCACCGCGCATGATATCGTAACTTTCGGCAAACGGCCCGAACATATTGTTTTTATCAAGTCCTTCAGTATCATCAAAGTTTCCGCCGGCGATCCTTTCGGCAAAGATTTTCATCTCTTTGAAAGGCTTTGCAAACTTTTTATCAAGCCACATGCCGTAAAGAAAAGCGGCAAGAAACAGTAGTATGCCGACAAGAGCGGTGCCTATGATCAGACGCACTCTTGCCGAAGCGTATACGGTATCAGCCGCATTACCCTTTGCAAAGCAACATATGAAGATGACCATGCCGGCCGCAAACAGCACGAGCGCTGCGATCAGCATTCTGAAATAATTACGCATAACTCTCCTATGGTCTTTTCTGCATGTTCCTGATGCTGTCGGCAAGCGCCAGGAAGTTATCGGACTTTAATACGGCAAGTCCCTGCGTTTCATCCCCGAGCACGACAAGCTGGTCTCCCGGCGAAATATCAAATATCTTTCTAGCCTTTGCCGGAATAACGATCTGACCTTTATCTCCCACCGTCACCATTCCGAACAGATGCTTCCCCTTCGGTGGTACATTGAGCCCTTGATTTTCACCTTTTTCATAGTTAGCAAGATCATCAAGAGATACACCGAAAGTGTCGGCCAAAAGCCTGCATTTGTCAATATCCGGAATGGTCTCACCGGACTCCCATTTTGCAACGGCCTGTCTTGTGACACCGACCTTTTCGGCTATATCCTCCTGGGTCATTTTATTTATTTTCCGAAGGGTGACAAGATTATCGCTGAACATTTCCGTTCTCCTTCACGGTCTTTTTAGAACTAATACCCAGTACCGTCCACCTGTATCCGGGGATCCGTGATATGACGGCATTTAATAGATATGCTCCGCCGAATCCGGCAACCGCGCTTAATAAATAGGCAACAGGCGCGCTTACATATCCCGGCTTTGCAAGAAACAGACCGACGGATGATATTCCGAGATAATGAAAAACGTACAGTCCCCAGCTGCGATCCGACATCCACTTTGTATACCTGTTTGAAAAATCACCATATTTTGCCATGCCTCCGATCATCGCAAGGCACGCTGTGTAATCGTACATAACATATTCAAGAGTCCGGCTGACCGGCTTGTCCGCATAATTCAGTCCGAAATACCTAACACATACGATCACACCGAGAACTACGGCAACCGGTGCAAAAAGAAGAAAATACTTTTTCAGGACCTCTATCACCTCATCATGTGACAACACAAAATATCCGAGAAGAAAAGCAAATGAATAAAGTCCGAAATGATAAACAACGATCACCGGAGTATTTAATATCTGCGCAGATATGAAGAACGGTATGGCCAGCAAAATGATCACAGGCAGTCCGGCTTTTCTGCAAAGCGACCAAAGACGGTCTTTTTCAATCTTACGTATAAGGACAAGAAGAAGCGAGAACAGCCAGAGCATCTGGATATACCAAAGAACGCCGATGCCGCTTGCCAATATTGCAAATATCTTACCGATAAGCGGCATTCCGGGCGTTTTTTCAAACACCCGTGACAGACCGACGTTAACAAGTCCCTGCAGGAACTGGAAAGTGAACAGACCTATCGTACACGGAACAAGAAGCTTGACTGTCCTGCTCCTGATAAATTCCTTATCCGTGTGATTTTCAAGATATAGTCTGGAGCTTATTCCAGATACGATGAAAAGGATCGGCATAAACCACGGATATACGATGTACTGATAAACATCATAATACTGTGTCTCAAGATTTGTGATCTTCCCTACGACGCCGACAATGCCTTCCGCATTGTACATATAGATCACATGGAAAATGACGACTGCAACGACCGTGATCCATCTGATGTTGTCCAAATAGTGTTTTCTCATACTAATCCCACCTTTGCAATTATTTTTAACATAATCATAGTATGATCGCAAGTGCGAGTCTACCAACCGAAGCTAACATTCTGTATGAGGAAAAGTTACATTTCGTTGCATAAAGATATCACGCTAAAAAAAGGCCCCTGACAAATATCTCTATTCCTATCGTGATCAGTATGACTCCTCCGAGGACCGAAGCCTTTCCGGAAAGACGCGTTCCGAACTTTTTTCCGATCGCAAGTCCGGCAAGACATATAACAAATGTGACCGCTCCTATTATCAGCGCTGCGGCAAATGCCATGAGCGTGCCATATTCGGCTATCGTAAATCCGACCGAAAGAGCATCTATCGACGTTGCTACTCCCTGAACGAGAAGTGCGGCAAATGAAAGAGACGAAGCCGTCTTACCATCATCGTTTCCCTTTATTCCCTCGATCAGCATCTTTCCGCCGATGAACAAAAGGAGTATGAGTGCGATCCATGGTATCAGCTTTTCGAATGATACGAAATACATCACGATCGTATGAACGCACACCCATCCGGCCATCGGCATGAAGGACTGGAATGCCGCAAAAACACCGGCGATGGCGCATGTTCGCGCCCGCGTCATCTTCGGTTCATCAAGTCCGTTTGCAAGAGACACCGAAAAGGCATCCATTGCAAGTCCGACGCCAAGTAATATGCTGTTGATCACAAACAAAAAATCCATTCCCGTAACCTTTATGATTCTTCATCCAACTGTCTGATATGATCGACCAGGCTTTTTATCGCTTTGTTCCGGTTCTTGTCCTTATGGATCAAAACCTGGGAATACGCAGGAAGCTCGGTTCCCTTCCAGGTAAGACGTTTTAGTTTACCGTCTTTAATTTCGGTTTCCGCTGTCATCTGCGGTATGAACGCTACGCCGAACCCACCCTCCGCAAAATGTTTCAGGATCTCCTTGCTGCTCGTCTCCAGCACTATCTTCGGTGAGATACCTTTTTTCTCAAGAACTGAAACAAGCATATGTCTGAAATTACAGTTATGCCCTGTCAACAGAAGCGGCACATCCTTAAGATCTTCTTCGCTAATGATCCTACCCGCCATTGGATGATCCGGTGATACATAAAAACCAAGTTTCTCACGTTTTGTGTGAAGGATCTTGATCCTCTCATCCTCGATGAGCGGATTAAGCGTATATACCATGTCAAGTTCTCCCTTTTGCAAAAGCTCGGGAATGTTTTCGTGAGTAACAAACTGTATTCTGATCTCCATCCTCGGATTATTCTTATTATATTCCATCAGTATTCTGGGAAATCTACTTATACACAGAGACTCGGATACTCCTATCTTCAATATACCGGAAGGATTTTCCTCATCCGTCACATCAAGACGGATATCCCGCTCCAGCTGAAGGATCTTCTCGGCATATTCTATCAGCTTTTCCCCGGACGAAGTAAGGCATATCGTTTTCCCCAGGCGTTCAAACAGTACACACTCCAATTCATCTTCCAACTGCTTGATCTGGGTCGTGACAGTGGACTGGGCATATCCCAGACTGTCGGCGGCGGCAGAAAAGCTGTTCAGTTCCGTGATTTTTAAAAAAGTACCCAATTGCGTAATCGTCATATCATCACCATGGTTCAGTTTTCTTGAACGAAACATTCATTTATTTCAATTTTTCTGATACAACTTTCAATGGTATTATACGAGCATACCAAATAAACTGCAAGGAGGATTTCCAATGAACGAATTATGTATGATCATTAAAGACACAGTAAAACCGAACTTTCTGAATATCCGTACCTCCATACAGGCCTATGACAGAGATGCGCTCTGTTGTGGAGCTCCCTGTTGGAGATGGGCATACCATGCTCTTCACTCAGCGGACAAATGGTTTATCAATCCATTCGTTTACAAAGAGCCTTCATTTCACGAGGATGGAATGGATAATCCCGATAATCCTACAAGCGTTGTTTTAACCGATGAACAGCTCCTGTCATATCTTGATGCGATAGAGAAAAAAACGATGGATTATCTGGATTCCCTTACGGATGATATGCTTTACGAAAAGCCCGAAGATTGCATCTATACACGTATGGAACTGGTCCTTCGTCAATACAGACATCTGTCCTTCCATACCGGAATGCTGAACGGACAGACTGCAGTGGCTACCGGAAAATTCCCCATGTGGGTTTCGGAAACGGATAAATACATAGACGACGGTATCCTATTCGGGCGATACCGCAAAGGACCGGTTACTGCAGACCGGCCTCTTTTGTAAGTACCTTCTTTTGATAGCTCCATTTTCCGCATACCGGACACTTCATATATCTGGATCTCCCTTTATGCGGTGCAAGATTCGTCTGCCAGTATGTCGGAACATGTCTGTCATGGCATACCAGGCATTCATAATATCCGGCCTTCTGCTCGATCCCGACAGCTACGAATGCAACGGTAACGATCAGAACGATTGCAAAAGCTATAAGACCTATCCTTAATCCGTTAGGCATATCCACAAATGAGGCAATGCCACACATTACAATTCCTGCGATCGTCGCCGGACCTGCAACCAAATATTCAAGATTCAGCATCTGTCTGTTCTTCTCTTCGATCTCCCGGCTCATGGCAAGCATGTTTTCCTCTGCTTTTCTGTTGTAAGTTTCTGTCATTATCCTCTCGCCCGACAGGAGTTCATTGACATTAATGTATAATAGTTCACACAGATCCAGCATTATTCCCGAATCAGGCAGGGACTTCCCGGTTTCCCATTTACTGACTGCCCGGTCACTGATCCCGAGCTTCTCAGCAAGATAAGCTTGGGTCATACCCTGTTCCTTCCTGCATGATGCTATGAATTTTCCGATTTTGATCTGGTCCATATCGGGCTCCTCCTTTCGTGTCTCCACTATACCGCCGGGCGGGAATGGATAACACGAACCACTGGTTGATACGCTAAAAACCCCGTATTAATGCGAATCTCTACAACTCAATCCGCTGTATGTCATATGGATTAAAAAAGTAATAGCTGTTCATAATATTCCTTATCCTCATCCTTAAACACGTTGAAGATGACTCTGTCCATTGCTCCTTCATGCGAATCCAGCCAGTCTGTAACTGTCCCCACTGCAATCGCAGCTGCCCGTTTATTAGGGAAATGGAATACTCCTGTTGAAATACAGCAAAAAGCCACGCTCCTAAGACCGTTTTTAAGGCACATGTCAAGAGTGTTTCTATAGCAGTCCGCAAGGTCGTTTTCCAGTTCCTTAGTAAGCCTTCCCTGGACTATAGGCCCCACGATATGAATCACGTTTTTAGCAGGGAGATTATAGCCCGGTGTGAGCATAGGTACTGCCGTGGGCTGCTCATAATCCCTGCCATACTTTATACGGAAATTATCCATCTGTCTGTTACACTCAGCTCTCATCTGGATCCCGGCATAAGTGTGTATACAATTCGCGATACTCCTCTGAATCACACATCTGTGACTCCGCATCGATAGAAGTATCGCTACAGACGAAAAAATCGTCGTAGCTCTCGGTTTTGTTACCCTTTATGAAAAGATGGCATTTGCTCTCTTCACCCTCTTGTGTTACATAAACCCTGTCTATAATACTCTTAATAACACCGATCACCACTTCCGGCTCTTTGCCCTTAACCAGCTCTTCAAAATGATTCGCTGTATAAATGATACCTTCAAGATCCTTTAAGTGCTCTGACTGTTCCATATTCTGAGCATCAAGCTTGTGTAATACCTTTTTCTTTTCTTCAATTTCTTTTGCCATTTCATCTATATCGGCCTGAATATATTGTCTCGTACTATCAGTTGCGGTACGAAGCGACTTTACCTGCGCCTTTATACTCTTTTCAAGCTTTTCAATGGCTTTTTTTAAAGTCTCAATATCTTTCTCGCTTCCATTACCTTTCAGCAGACTCTTAATCTCATTTTGAATTTCTTCAATATAATCCTTGTCTCCGCTATCTGATAAATGAGATAAACGCTCTACAATGTATTCATCCATTTCAACCCCACGAATAGCTTGAAATCCGCAAGGTCCTTTTCGTATGGCATTAGGGCAAGCATATTTAAACCTTGGTTTCCCATTGGTAAACCGATTGCTCTCAGGAATGACATTGAGTTTTCTATGGCAAAGTGGACAATATATTAACCCTGCCAATAAAGCGTTTGTTGTCCTATGGGGCCGATTATAATTATCAGCAATTTCTTCTTTTATATTCTGTGCTTCAATCCAATCCTCAGAAGAAACAAAACCTACATGCCGCCCAGGAGCGACAATCCAATCCTCCATTCCATTAAGAGTAGTTAGGCGTGTAAATTCAGGTCTACTGCGCTCTGAAAAAATGCCATAATAAAAATCCTCCGTAAATTAAAATGATTGTTTGTTAGTTACTGTTGTCCGTAAGCCCGTCGACTGACTCACGGTATGCGCGCATAAGAAAAAAGCCCTCTCCCGTTCTTAGGAGAAAGCCTTAGTCTTCGTTGATTTCGATGACTTCATATTGGTCATCGGGTTTCAATATTAAGTTGTGATCAAGGAACTTCTCGATATCGAACCAGTTCCTTTTGTCCGCATCCGCTGTCAGCGGATATTTCGGATGCTGCGTTAAGTCGTACTTATCTGAAAGAAAAGGTCTTACGCCTCTGACTTGGACAATACACTTGCCGCCATCCATGACCGCCAATTCGTCGATACTCATAAGATCATGACCTAACTTCTGGTAATTCATGTTGTAGCTCTGACTCGTACCCCTGGTTTCGCCCGTGTTATACATATCAATCGTTTCTTTACCAAGAATAGTGTTCAGGTCCTTTAGAGTCGTCTGTTCAGAGCCGCCCAGGAATATCTGGGTGTCGCAGTTACCAATGATGGTATCTGCATTGTCTTTGTAAATCGCCTTAAGCTGTGATTTTGCCTGCAACACAAGTGCTGCAGATATCTCACGGCTACGGATGGTAGCCATAAGTTTCTCAAGATTCGGAATCTGGCCGATGTTTGCTGCCTCATCAATAAGACATCTTACATGCACCGGAAGCCTTCCGCCATAGACATCATCTGCTTTTTCGCAAAGTAGGTTGAAAAGCTGCGTGTAAACCATGCTGATCAGGAAATTAAAGGTTGCGTCTGTATCTGACATGATAAGGAATAACGCTGTCTTCTTATCGCCCAGGGTATCAAGCTCAAGTTCATCGTATGCCGTAATCTCACGAAGCTCCTTTATATCAAAGGGAGCGAGCCTTGCGCCGCAGCTCACAAGTATGGATTTAGCTGTCTTGCCTGTTGCTAATTGTCAATAGTATCTTGTACTTTTTCTTGTGGAAATGCCCAGAAACCGCTCTAAATATGGGCAAGAAAAAAGGACCGGATTATGCTCCGATCCTTCACATGAATAATAATTTGATGCTTATTTGATATGGATAATTCCTGTGCCAACCTTTTCCTGAAACCTGATATCATGCTCTACCAAAAGCATAGTAGGCTCATATTGCAGGATCAGTTTTTCAATCTGCATCCGAGAGAACACATCAATAAAGTTGAGCGGTTCATCCCAGATATATAAATGGGCAGGCGTGATCAAACTTGCAGCGATCAATACCTTTTTCTTCTGACCCTCCGAGAAATCCTCCATATTCTTCACGAACTGCTCCCGTCCAAGATCAAGCTGTCTTAATACCGCAAGAAAAAGACTTTCATTAAGCCCCTTCTTCTCACAGTATTTCCGTAAAGTCCCTGACAGAAAGGATGTATCCTGATTGATATATGATATCGTCATACCAGATGCAACATCCAGATTACCGGATATGATCAGCCTCGTATCATCTCTCTGCTCACGATGATCTGCCTTCTGCATTATCGCTTTCAGAATACTCGATTTCCCGCATCCGTTCTCTCCAGAAAGAATTATTCTCTCGCCACGCTTTACCTGAAAACGCAGACCTTCAAATAAAGGCTCTCCGGCATCTTCATATCCGAGGGAAAGGTCATTTGCATTAATAAGCACTTCCTTATGAAATCTGAGCGATTCTATTTTCAGCTCAGATACTCTCTCAATATCTTGCAGCAACCCCTCTTTTTCTTTTATCTCTCTGTCAATGCGCTGCTCATAAGACTTGACCCGTGCCTGCATCTTTTTGGTTTTTGCACCAATAAAGGATCTGGTAGCGATACTTCTGTCATGTTCCTTAACGGGATCAAATCCTATCTTGGAATTCTCATTCTTATCTGCCCATCGGCTGCTCCTATCGGCTGCAGCCCTCAGTTTGCCGATCTCTTTGAGATGCTTTTCGTTTTCTGCTTGCTGGAATGCGTCCTTCTTTTCCTTATTCTCCCACCATGTCGAAAAATTTCCTGCCTGTACCTCGATCGTAGACCTGTTCAAGACAAGCACATGATCACACACACCATCCAGCAGATCCCTGTCATGTGATACAAGGATAAATCCCTTTTTTGAAGCCAGATATTCCTTTACAATGTCACGCGCCTTAGTGTCAAGATGGTTCGTAGGCTCATCGATCAGTAGGAACTCATTCTCAGCCGCAAATAGCACTGCCAGCATCACCCTGGTCCGCTCCCCAAAACTAAGCGTCCCAAACGGTCTGTACAAGCATTCCGAATCCATCCTAAGTTCATTCATCTGGATAAGTACCTGCCAGATTTCAATCTGTGGTTTCCAGCTCTCTATGAGATCGACCGCATTTTTCGTCAAATCCAAATCGGATACCATATATGGAAAATAGTCAAAGCCGGTAGCTGTTTTTATGCTGCCACGATAATCATATCTTCCCATAAAAAGATTCAGCAGAGTTGTCTTTCCCTTACCATTTCTCCCGATAAGCCCCAGCTTCCAGTCCGTATCAATATTAAAAGTCACATTTTTAAGAACATCATCCGCACTTCCGTCATAGGAAAATGTCAGGTCAGTCACTTGTATCTGTGCCATACACATCACCTCCGATATTTTTAATGGCACAAAAAAATCTGCTCCAAGCCGAAAGCAGATTACACGTACAAATGAAGACCCAATATATGCCGAAAGAGAGCATCACTTCAGGATGGCTTCAAAATGAATACGATAATCCAATTCGGCATACACAAACAGACCTTTTCAGGCCATACTATTTTCGTTCGCGTTCACCAAATCAAATTATCTATTCTTCATTTTCTCACCTACACACTAAGCGTGCGCCTTTCCTCTCGTTGGTCATAGATTATCACTTTCTTCCCAAAAACGCAATGATAATTTTCATTATGCCAATGTTTTGGCTAAATGTTTTTTATAGCATAAAGAGGTCGGTTTAACGACCCCTTTATCAATTCCTTATGTGTTATTCATAAAATCCCGGGGATGTATAAAACGCTTCTATCGCTTCTCCAATGTATTTTGCGGAGCCATCGCCCATAACCGAATCTATGTCTTTTATCATATCTTCATTGTTCTGATAGCACTTAGCGACTTCCATCATAACGGTTTGTGCATCATTAAGCTGATAAAGCTGCTTAATAACAAAATCATATTCACCGATCAACTGTCTAACCTCGAAAGCGGCGACATCTGTCCCCCGCAACTTAGACAGCCTCTTCTGAATATCTACGATCCTCTTTTGATATGCAGTATACACTTCAGATTTCGGTGGATTTTTGAGTGACTCTCTAAACGCCTCCTTACCACCATACCACTCTACCATTTTTGAATAATTCCTTTGGGTCTTTTCATCGGACGCACTCTCAATCAAATGCCTCTCCCATGCGTTCATGCTTCCATAATAATCAATAAAAATCTGTTTCTGAGACTCATTCATATTCTGAAGCATATCGGTGAATAAGTCTTTCAATTCCGCTTCATCAAATACTGTAAAGTCCATGTTCTGATCTCCTTTCAACATATTGTCTATGTTGGCAATAATGCGCTCCAATCTCTGTTTTTTAAGACAGAGCATTTCACGCTGCTTTGCCAAAACACTGTTGCGATCAAGATCAGGATTATCCATGATAAGTTTAATGTCCGCAAGCGGAAGTTCCAACTCACGAAACACCAGTATCTGTCCAAGCCTTTCTATGGCTTTATCGTCATAAAGCCGGTATCCTGCTTCCGTTACCTCCGTAGGCTTAAAAAGCCCTATTTCATCATAGTAATGAAGCGTGCGCACTGAGATACCCGTAAGCTCTGATACTTCTTTAACTGTTCTCATTATGATCATCCTCCTGTCTCTTGATGGAGATATCGTAGCCTATGACGGAGCGTGAGAGTCAATAGTTATTTTCATCTTTTTATTATATCGACATAAAAAGGGGTTTACATAGACATAGCTCATGACATATTTGCATCGGCTTTCATCACCCTTTTCAGCTTCTCGGAAAAGGTCTGTCCCTGCTCCTTAAAATGCAAATTTGCAATATAGGTAGTCTTGCCGATGGTGCGTGTAATTCTGCTTTCGGGCAAAGAGAAAGCGCAGATATCATTTTCGACAACTGCGCCCTTCTGCTCCGGTATTAAATTGTTCTCATTTTTCATAGGTGTCCTCCTCTACAATGATTGATTATTTCTTGATCTGGAAATATCTCTGTTCTGCTGGTGGCTCTCGTTTTCAAGCATACGCTCAAGGTCTCTGCGGTTATGACTTAATACCTCGATAGAAGCAAGCCTCCAAACTGATTGCGCATAGGGCATCTTGGTTTCATCATATTCTTTCGTGAGAGTATCAAGCTCTTTCTGCCATGCCTTGGGGGTAATCTTTTTATCGTCCTCCTCTATCATGCCCCGTAATATATCACGGTGGAATTTATAGGTGTTAAGCTCGGACTGATGCTGCATTTTATACTCCTGCGCCACGCTTTTCTTTGCAAAACCAAGGAAGCCGCCCCTTCCTGCATTCTTTTCCTCGGCTTTTTTCAGTTTCCAATACTCCGAATTGATTTCCTGATATGGCACATCTTTATGCGCTTCAAGCAGTTTGGTAAGATAATTGATACGCTCCGCCTTGGTAGTCCTTGACTCCATAATAGTATCAAATTCCTCTGCCAGCGACTGTTTTGCCGCCTTCATTTCTTCAAAAGTAGTCCAGCCCATATCATGCACAAATTTCTCCATAAACTCCTTCTTCTGAAGTTCGGCTCGATCTGCGACTTTTGAGATATATTTGCCCTTGTTTACGGGCAGGCTCAGGCGGTCATTATTACGCTTCGCCACCTCTCGGATCATATCAAGTATTTCATTCTTGATAGCCTTAACGGTTTCAACTGCCTTGACCGGAATAGCCTTGATCTCCTCAAGCTCTTTCCTTGCCTGTTCAAGCATAGCCTTGGCGTTCATAATAATGGTATTTCTTTCAATGATCCCTCGGTTAATATCACCTCGGATAGTATGAATGCCGGCTCGCTCCAATGCGCTGGCTTTCTCTCCAAGATGTATCTGCGGCTCTATTTCAAGCCCCTGCTCCTTGAAAGAACGATGCTCCCAGAAGTTCTCCGTCATACCAAGTTCGGCATTGGCGGCATTGATTGCATTTGCAAGCTCCGCTCTCCATAGCTTGCTGTATTTCTGATTGTCCCAATCGTTGGTTTTCTCGGTGGTGCATTTCCATTGCTTTCGGTTCTGCTTATCGACTTTCTGCTGACCTGTCTTTTTATCAAAGACCGGAATACGCTCGCCGTTCTCGTCCGTGAGATATATTTTCTTCTGCTTCGGCATCCACTTACCCTGCTCGTCAAGGCTCCGTAATGTCATCATAATATGACAATGCAGGTTGCGCTGTCCCTTATCATTTTCAGAGTCATGGATGGCAAACTGCACGCACATACCCTTAGAGACAAATAGCCGCTTGCATAGTTCCCTGACAAACATGATGGCATATTCATAAGTCCACTCGTTTGGAAGCTCTATTCTCCAAGTCCTCGCAAGCTGGGCACTCTTTCCCTTTTCAGCCATCTCGACAGAGTTCCATAGCTTCGCCGGATCTTTATATTCCGGTGGTGCATTTCCCGGCAGAAGCACCTCATTATGAACAAGATCCTCTGCATACTTTGGATAGTATGTCTGTCCGTCATACTCGGAATACATCTTCTCACGGCAGATATACCCTGACTGCTCAACTGCGGAATGACCGCCGGTACACTTCGCAGTCCTGCCGCATATCTTCATGCGGGTACTTATGTTTTTAACTGCCATATCTGCACCTCGCTTTCTGCCGTATTAGGCATATGCGATGCTGACGGTGCAACAGGGCAGACTTTGTGGATGGTGAAGCTCTGCTCTTTAGAGCTTCATCAGACGCAAAGTACACTAAGGGGTAGGTGTGCCTTGCACACCGGAGGGGAAGCGTAGCGTCCCCTCTTGGCTGCCACCGGCAGACAACCGCTGTCCGCAGGACGCCTCCGGCAGGACGCACAATACCACCGCTCGCGGTGGTATATCTGTGCGCACCCAGAAAATCTGGGTGAAAGACCTGGTCAGTTTTCGTCCTCGTCATTTTCCTCTTTTTCGGAATCAGTATCATCACCATCAGCATCGTCATAATCAGCCTCCTCTGTTTCGTTACCCTCGGTTTCGACAGTTTCATTTTGATCATCCGTCTTTTCTGCTTCCTGCTCTTCCTTCGGTCTTTCTTTGATAACCGTCTTGATCAGATTTGCGACACCGGCAAAGCTGAACGCACAAGCTATGATCCTGTTCATTTCCGGTTCATTAAACTCATACGCATTAAAACCTTCGGGGAAGTATTTCAGCACACATCCTCCCATCATATATTTGTGACGATCCTGTATCTTTCTTATGCGATCATTTTCGTCCTTTACTGCCTTCGCATACTGTGCCTGAGCCTGCCGGAACTTCTCATCCGCCTTCGCCATCTTCTTGGATTTCTCCATCTGTGTGATTGCTCTCTGTTCCATTTGAAAATCTCCTTTCTTTTGTGCGCCGTTTCCGGCAATTTATGGTTAAAAAAAGACGGTGACGATAATCTTCAAAAGATAATCGCCGCCGTCTGCGGTAACGATATTCAATTTTTTAAACCTCCCTCCTACCCGTAGGCTTCTTTATATCAGAAAAGGCATTCGGGATTGCTCCTAAATGCCTTTATCTTTATATTACTGTTCGTTCATCTATGGACTACTGATCATGTTTTTGAAATTATGCATAAACCAGTTACTCCAACTTAAGCTTAACCTGCTTCTGAAAAAATGCTGCCCCATAGCATATTATCTCCTCATATCCTTTTAGACCTTCGGCATATTTTTCCTTAACAATCTGCTTGATGGCTTCCTTGCAATCCTTGTCCATATCAGATTCTTTATCCGACTTTTTCGCTTCTATAATGATCGCGCGTCTGTTCTTCTTGTCCTTAAGCAGAATATCGGGTCTTCCAAGCCCCTTTTCCTTATTGGAATCTACACTGTATCCCCTTCCAACAAATACTCCAGCAAGAAAAGCATGATAGTAGTCCTCATGATAATCATTATAACTTATCGTATCCCATAGGAGCCCTGATATAATTTCCGTGGCACGCACTTCATCCTTCTCCCATAGAGTATTGATCAGTTCTTTTACCGTATCATTGCTGACTGTCTCCGTGAAGAAACGGACTACCGTATCCTCAAATATTGACGAAATCTCTCTGTTGGGAATCTTTAATGAAACCGTTTCCCCCTCTTCCCCCGCATCAGCTTTCGTAATGTATCCTGTCATCAGGAGTACACTCCATAAGTTATCCTCTGTGGAATGTAGCGTATCATAGGTCAATTCATCCGAAATTGTCTGAACGATTGTTTCACCGTTCAACAACGCCTCGAATTTATCAGAGACGTCAAAGTCTGTACGCTTCACAAATGTCAATAGAATGCCGTTATGACTGGTATTCTTCCAGTAGTTTTTGGGCTTAGCATCCCTACGCTTTTTTAATGCGGAAAGGTAATTGATCACATCCCAAGGGCAATACACATAACTGTTGCCAAAAACATATCCGTCATACCATTCCTTGATCGTATCAGCCGTTTCGGATCTGTCAGCCGCTTTAAGAATAGCTGTGATTTCATTCTTTGAGAAACCAAAATACTGTGAAAAATCTTCATCAAGCACCGAATACGATGCAAAATTATTAGTACCAGTAAATATGCTTTCCTTAGCTATCCGCAGGCATCCTGTAACCACGGCGAACTTCAGGAACTCATTATCCTTAAGCGCCGTACTCATAATTCCCTTGATAACATCCAGCATTCTGGAGTAATAATGATTCTTGGCAGTATCCTTTTCGCTTGCCTTTGCCAGCGGCACATCATATTCGTCTATAAGCAGGATAACTTGCTTGCCATATACGTTATATAGCATTCGCATCATGGTTTTTAAGGAATTCTGAACATCACTTTCATTTCCCTTCTGCGCCTTCAATCGAGCGAACACATCCAAATCATCCTTATCTGCCATGTCTTTTTTTGCTATGTCTGAAATTCCCTTGCATACGTCTGCAATTACATTCATCAATTTCGCATATGCAACTTCATATGTTTCTGATTCAGCATCCTTAAATGAAATAAAAAGCACCGGATACTGATTCATCCACTCTTTGCAGAATGTCTTATGTTTCGCAATAGCAAGATTTTCGAACAGGCTCTTACTGTCCTTTCTGATGTTGAAGAAGTTCTCCATCATACTCATCATCAGAGTTTTTCCAAACCTTCTTGGTCTGGTAAAGAGCGTAACTTTATTATTCGTATCATGCACAAGTTCATACATGATCTCGGTCTTATCCACATAGTATGCATTTTCATTACGAAGAGCCGCAAAGTCCGCTTCTCCAACGCTTACTGTAAAAGCCATATGCGTGCCTCCTTTCAGCCTTGAGATCACCCTCAAATTTGCATAATAATCCGTTTATTATAGTACCATATAACCGTCAAATTTTCAACCAAAATCGTTGACATAACTCTGCCGTTAGCTCACTGACTTATCACCCTTATTATGCAGATTATTTGCCCGTTCACTCGCCGCCTGTCTCTGCTCCGCTGATAGCCGTCTCGGCTTACGATAATTAACAGCAGATTTAGGCATTTCATAGGTCTTGTCGATGTCTGTCACGCCTATGCACTTATAGACCTCCGGGAAGCTGATAACTAACTGGTCAAGTTTCCTCATAACGGTAGGATCACGGGTGTAAAGGCTGGCGGTTGGTTCCTCGGCATTAAAGTTTATAATTGTTTCTCGTTCATAGCGTGATAGTTTCAAGATTGCTCCTTTCTGCCCATGTAGGCTGTAAGATATGATTGATTGATGGATGGACTGACGGACAGGACTGATTCTTTCTCCCAACAGTCCCTCCATTTCTCCCAAATTAACTATCGATTTGGGAGAAAGACGGTTATTGTTGGGAGAAAAGAAAAAGTGCTGATGGACATATATCTTCCATCCGCACTCTTTCATATGCCGTTATCCCGATAACTATCGTATGAACTTGTTAAAAATCAGGTACTACAGAGTCGGCAAGTACCACACTTACCTTTGAATAATGCTCCTGATCATATTCCTCGGCAGGGATACCGTAGGTGTTGGTATTATCTGCCTTGAGCTGTGCAATCCTCGCTTTTCTTCTCGGCTCGTATGCTTTCTCCCACTTCTGCTGTGACCCCCTTGCCTTGCGTGCCAGATACTGCTCATGACGCTTATCTTTAATGGCATTCATGCGCTCGATCTCAGCCTTTTCCACCTCGGTAAGCTCCTTCTCCGGCATACTGTAATTGCCGATGAAATTGAAGTAGATATCAATCTTCTGCGTGGTCTGCACGGATCCCTTCCTGTCCCTCTCATGCACTTCGATATGATCAATGAACTCACTGACCATAAAAGGCGTGATTTCGTCAAAATCATTGTACCTTGCCATAAGATCGACAAACCTCTTTCCGCTCTTGCGATTTTCCTCGACCTCTGACAGAAAAGCCTCGATACTCTCAACCTCTTCGTTAAGCTCACCCTGCTCCTTGGAATACTGCCTGATAAGCGTTTCATATCTGCTTTCAGGCATCTTCCCAAGTGCGTTATCCTCATAAATCTTGCAGATAAGCCTTTCAAGCTCGTCCACACGCTTCCTGCACTGCTTAATACGATCCTGCTTCTTCTTGGCTTCGGCACAGCGATTGTCCGCTTCCGTCTGGGTGATATGCTCAATGAACTCCTCCGGATTGTCTTCAATAGTGGTTTTGAGGTATCTGAGCGTATCCCTTACGATTTCCATAACCGCATCGGCGTTTATCCTATGACCGGAACTGCAATAGGTTCCTACAGGCTGCTTGCCGTACTTGGCGCATACATACTGTGCGACCTTCTTTCCATTGCTCGTCCTGTGACAGTACATGAGGCTCCCGCAATCATGGCAGATCATTTTCCCGTCAAGCGGATGCGGTTCTCCCCAGCCGTTCGGATAACGCTTAATGCCCGTCCTGCATTTCTGCGCATTATAGAAGGTCTCCTCGTCAATGATCGGCTCCTGCGTATCTTCAAAGACCTGCCAGTATTTCTGTGCCACATAATGGCTCTTTTTATCCTTAAAATGCTTTCTGGTCTTGAAGTTGACCGTGTGTCCCAGGTATTCCTTTCTCGTAAGTATTGAAGCTACACTTGAACTTGTCCAGCGGTAGGGATGCTTTAATTCCCTGTTCTGCCATAAGCCCATTCCCATCTTCTGCTGATGATATGCCGGTATCTCCACTTTGTCCGCTTCCAGTATCTTGCATATCTGGAACGGGCCTTTTCCTTCAAGTGTGAGCTTAAATATACGCTGTACAACCTCTGCCGCCTCCTCGTCCTTGATCCACTTGGTCTTATCATCGGGATCCTTCATATATCCGTATGGCGGAGAGCTTGCAACGTGCTTTCCTGCTTCGCCCTTCGCCTTAAAAGTGGAGCGGATTTTCTTGCTTGTATCCTTGGCATACCACTCGTTCATGATATTGCGAAACGGCAGGAAATCATCATCCCCCTGCAAAGTATCGGTTCCGTCATTAACCGCGATCAGACGCACATCTTTCTGTCTGAACATCTCCACGATCTGCCCGACCTTCAGATAATCCCTGCCCAGACGAGACATGTCTTTCACAAGGACTGCTCCGATATTTCCGTTCTCAATCTCACCCATCATTTCAAGGAATGCCGGACGATCAAAGCGTGTACCGGATATTCCATCGTCTGCGAAATGCCGGGGACTCGGTAATTCGTGTGATTCAGCGTACTCCATAAGTAGCTTCTTCTGATTTGAGATACTGTTGGATTCTCCCTGAAGTTCGTCATCATGGCTCAGTCTCTCATAAAGTGCCGTGTACCGTTGCTCTTTTTTCATAATGCTCCTTTCCGCCATACAAAAATGGCAACACATGATTAGTTTCTCGTATTCGGGGATGCCTTAAAATCCCCTGCCTACGCCTCTTGTATCGTCTCGGTACAAGAAACTAATTACATGTTGCCACACCGGCACTTAACTTGTATTTGGAATATTGGCGTACTGCGAAGTGATCCGGGTCACGTTCTGCAAGCTCGTCAAACATGAGATCTACAGGATTTTTGAACTCTTCGTCATCTTCCCTGACTTCCATCGCATTAATCATTTCAAGCAAAGTTGAGAAGTTCTGCTCTTCCTCCGGTGCTTCATAATGGATGTATCCGATAAGCGCCGAATACAGTAGTTTCTCTGCCTTTTCCCAAAATTCATCATTGGATTTACCTTCGCCTTTGGTGTTGGCAATCAGCGTGGTTACAAGCTTTAAGATATCCTTCTCATCATGCACATAAGCGAATGGGTTATAATGCATACTCTTTTTAAAGTTGATGGTATTGAAGATTTTTATACGATATCCATTCTTCAAAAGAGCATTCCCAACCTCAGGTAAAACGGTGCCTTTGGGATCTGTAAGTACATAGGAACTATGCATTTGAAGCAAATTCGGCTTAATAAAAAATCTCGTTTTACCGGAGCCGGAACCGCCGACACATAGCGTATTCTTGTTCCTTGCGTACTTAGGATTGGCAGGTCTTGAGTTCATGGTAAGTCTCTCAGTCTGTGATAAAATCACGTTATTCTGAAACACCGGGTCCATGTATGGCTCTATGTCCTCATGTTTCCCCCACCTGGCAGATCCATATTCCTGATTGTGCCGAAATTTCTTAGCATTCTTGCCTTTGATATAAACCGCAAGCCGCAAGATTCCGCCAATAGCAAGTCCTACTAATAAATCAATAGGATGTAAGCTCGGCAAAGGATTGGCAAACGCTGTTCCAAAGCAGCCATCCAGCACTACACTCTGAACCTTTTCAGATGCGTTCGTTCCACCGGCGATACGAAAAGCCTCTCCGATGTTGGTTGCTACAAGTCCTATCACAACATAAGGGATGTTCAGGATAAGTAACTTTTTAAGGTTCTTCTTTTTCATCGCTCCATCTCCTTTCGCTTTTCCTTACTCTTGCGAGGCATGGAAGCAACTTTCTCCTTGAACTTCTTAAGTTTCTGAAGGACACTCGGGCGCTCCTTTTCGGCAGATTTCTTTCGCTTTGTCTGCTTTGCTGCATATTCCTTCAAAACCTGCGTGATAGCATCCGCATCTCTGGCCTTGAAGAAGACAGTATACTTCGGCGGAGTCTCATTCTTGTCTTTGATAATGGCAAAATCCACTCCGTACTTGTTGGCAAGTTTCTTAAAATCACGAATACCGGAATCTCCGATTTCCATGCTTGAAACTCCCTGGTCCTGCCCTATAAGTTCCTTAACAGATTGTTTACCCTTGGTATGGGTATTCTTCGCCACCTGCTTTAGCCGGTGCTTATTCTCCAGCTTGCGCTTATAGGCAATCAAAGCCTTGATTAAAAGCCTTAAGGATACTTTGGTTGTTTTTACAGCCAGGTTCACCGTTTTGTTTTCTACTTCTTCCTGCACCAAATCACTTCCTTTCCTCCAAAATCAGCGTTTAAAGTAACTCAAGTGCCGAAAACTCCTGCCCGTCGCATACAAGTGTGATCAGTCTGCTCTTAAATTCAGCAGCCGCCTTCTCAAACTCGTCGCCAACAAGCATAGATAAAGCTCTACCATCAAATTTCATAATGATAACAGAGCCTATAAAACACTTACCGGTTCCAATATTGATAATCTTGTCCCCGTTCATCATGGCAATATAGTCGCTGTCACCCATATATTCACCATGTCCAATGTCATTAAGCTTATCCAGGATTTCCTGTGCCTCATACGCATCTACAATACGGGATTCGCCGTTTGTCGCGATAATAAGAGCACCCTCGTCTTTACGCTTAAGCTTGGTCTCTTTGAGCACTGCTCCATCATTGACGGGATCAAGTGCAATCTTGATATCCAATGTTTCCATGTTACGTTCCTCCGTTAAATACGACCTTCAGCCATGTCATTGTTGACCCAGGCCTGATAATAGCTTTGCATAGTCAGAGGCGCATTATATATGGCAGCAAGCAGGTACTGTTTGATGTTACGCACCTTGGCAGGGTTCTTCTTCATGCAGTCCATGACATATTCAAGATGCATGGAATTGATCTTCAAAAACTGAGATTTCACCACGCTCACAGGCTTATCATCCCCTGCAATACGGATAGTTCTCCGCTTGGAGCAAACAACATCAAGCATAAGATCCATGATTGCATCCAAAGTCTCCCGGTCATAAGGATACCGCTCATACATAATCTCCATATCAAGTTGGGAATTGAGATAATTACGGTAGGATGTTCTCTCATCCATATCCTTATCCGCTCCGGATAGGATAGGATTAGTCTTATTACTCTCAGTATTATTTTTCTCAGTCTTATTAGTTTCCGATTTGCGATTGTCCAGAGTTCCGGTATGCAGAATTACAGAGTTCTGCTTTTCAGAATCCAAGAGTTCTGCTTTTCGGAATCGGGTAAAATCTTTCACATAGATAATGGTGGGTTTACCAAGCCCCTGCTTTTTGCGTTCAATAAGACCAAATTCATCCAGTTCCCGCAATAGTCCACAGGCTTTTGTATTCGCGCAGCGCATAGACTTTTTCACACTTTTAATCGTGTAATAGACATAGACACGCCCCGCATCATCCAACCAGCCATTTTCCCTGGATAGACTGATTCTATCCAAAAGAAGTCCGTACAAGACCTTTGCATCTGTAGACAGTGCCTCAAAAATCTCTTCTGTAAAAAGCATCTTGGGAATCCTGTAAAACGAATAGCTTTCTGACTGCTCCTCATAAAAGTAGTCAAAAACCATAGCATCACACTTCCTTTGCCTTGTTCTTTGCCGCCCTGTGCTCTTTCATGATTTTGGCGTAACAAGGGAAACAGAAGGCTTTGTTATAACCATAAGGACATTCTGTCTTACAGTTCTGAGGATGAGCTATCGGCTCCGGTCTTCCTACTACGGGAGTACTGCTACTTCCTACAGATCCCAATACGTTGTAATGTGCTGACATTTTCATTACCTCCTATGCAATAGAAAAAGCGCCAGACCGAAGGTCATAACCTCCGGCTGACGCCTTATTCATCATGATGCGATTAGAGTGCTTCGCCACCCTTAGCTTTGGCACCCTTATCAATGGTTTCTTTCTTCGGAGTCTTGGCAACTTCCTCTTTCTTGGCTTTAAGATCACCAAGCACAGATTTTTCGCCTTTCTCCTCAGCGTGCTCCGCTTCCTTTTCAGCCTGACGCTGTACGAACTTTTCACCAAGCTCGAAGATCTTTTCCTTACTGTCATAGTGGTAAACACTATCAGTAAGCTTATCAGCAGGAGCCACCTGCGTTGCATTGACTTCCTTTACCATAGCCTCAAGATCCTTTAAACCCATCTCGCCGTTGTCAGGGACAATCAGCACCTCATGGATGCTTGAAGGTAAAATGAAGAAGTCACCACCGGCTCTTTCAGCTGCCTGGTCCATAAAGTTCTGATAAGCAAGAACTCCGGCACCATGTACCTTGTCGGGTACTGTAGCAACGTAGATCTTTTCATCTTCAGGAGCTACAGGGAAAAGTCCCATCATTTCAGCCTGCTCAACTCCCATCATCTCTGCCATTACTTCACTCATGCCTTTGATTTCAACGGGTTTGATCTGAGGCGCATTCTCCATTGCATCGGCATGAAGCTGTTCAGGAGTAACGCCCATGGTTTCAAGCAGCTGATTTGTAACGAGGATTGATGCTCTTCCATCATCATCAGAACTTAAGACGAAACGGTAAACAACCGCCATGTCTTCCATATTCTGATGAGGTACGGTTTCAAGCATTTCCTTGTTAGCCTCTGCAGAAACAACTTCCATCGCAAGCTTTTCCTTCATCTGAGAGTAATCAGATAAGGAATCGATATCGAACTCCGGTCTCTGGTTGATTCCGTTATTGATGACCTCTACAGCCTTATCAACAACTTCATCGTAAGATCTGCCGTCTTCGACTGCTCCGTAGAACTTGTCGATTCCGATGTTCACTCCGATGTTGCTGCCCTCGGGTGTAACCGTGATTGCCTCATAACTCTCATTCAGCTTATTCACAGTATGAATGGAGAGATCAACCTCTGCACCCTGCTCGTAAAGTCTGTCCTTCACATCCTCTACGAATTTTTCTTTGAAACTTTCGTAATCCATATTTTGATTTCCTTTCTGTTTGCATTAGCATTGGATCGTCACCCTCCGCCTGGTTGATGGCATTAAAAAAGCGCCAGACCCATGGCCTCGTTTGAAGTCATAAGCTGACGCTTAAGATTGCCGGTATTCTTTTGCAAAAGAAATGGGCTCGGTGATCGGGATTTGTTCCCGTTCGCTTTGCCCATTGTAAATATAACACATCAAAAATAGCTTGAAAAGGGAACCGATGGGTAACTGACAGGTAATTCGTAGGTAATCGATAGGTAATCCGTAGGTAATTTTCTAATTAACCATGCATAAGACCCTTGAAAAACTCCTGTCCGAACTCAAGCTCTACTTCTATCCAGCCTATAGTAAACAGTAATATGAAACAGATGGCAACAGCCGCCCCGATGATTCCTACAGCGAGCCACTGTGTCGCTATCACTGATAAGATAAGAAGGATAATCATTGGAATAAATAACAGGCTTGCAGCCCTGCAATAAAGCCAAGATATAGCAGTCGCAAATAAACGAAGTATTCCAAACAGCAGTATCATAGGAAGTGCAATAAGTATCTTAACTATTCTCATGATCAAATGCCCCCTTTCTCTTCTCATTAAGAACCTTATAAGCAATCAAACGAAGAACGTACTCCGGCATAACACGACGGCCAAGCTCCCACTCCTGCATCGTTCTATAAGGAATGCCAAGCCAATCGGAAAAGTCCTTGCGATTCATACCTGACTGCTCTCTGATCATTTTAAAAGCATAAGCCATCTTACGACGCTCTGCTTCGGTATCATCCTTAGAGGTTCTTTCAACCTCAATCTCAATTCCTTCTACGTTATATATCTCAGTCTTCATAGGCACTCTCCTTTGCTTATGTAGTCAGTGCGTGTATTCTACTGTAATTATAATGTAGTCAATGACTACACGTCAAGGCAAAAAAATATCAGCCGCTATAATTTGCAGCTGATATTTGAATTCCGGTATATCTTACTATCGCCTTATCCCAACAAATTGGAATTTATCTGTGAATCTATTCTTGCCCAACTCTAATAAATGGTGCTGAAATTGTAGAGTCTAATAACCCTTTATATGCACTTACTTTTCTGAATGTATTCCCCATCATTTCTGAGCTTCTATATTCTCTTATTGCATCCATATCAAAATCTGCATAATACAGCCCTTCTGTCATATCGTCAGCAAGCACAATCGTATTATCAACGCAAATACCATTTTTATCCCAGCAAATAGGACTGTATGCACAGGAACAACCTGCATTTTGTCCATTCGCATTTGCCATTGCTATCCCAACCATATTCTCATATGCTCTAGTAGACAAAGCTTGAATGCGTGGTTTCATTGAGCTACAGTCATTAGGCACAAGAATGATTTCTGCCCCTTTTAGCATAAGCATTCTCGCGCTCTCAGGGTATTCTCTATCGTAGCAAATCATTATGCCAATTTTTATTTCATCAAAATCACAAACCTTAAACTCGGTTCCTGCCTCAACATCTTTTTCATCTGCGAAATCACAAGTATGTACCTTGGAATACTTCATCAGTATTTCCCCAGATTTATTGATTACAAATGCTGTATTTTGAGGTTGCACCTTGCCTTTAGTAAAAGAAGTCAGCACAACACCGATGTTATGCGTTTTAGCTGCTTCGCATACTTTCTTGATAACTTCATCTTCACAGGATATGCTTTTTTCATATGTCATCGGAAGATCGTAACCTGTTATAAAGCACTCCGGAAGCAGCAAAATATCTGCTCCATGTTTAGATGCATCCTTCATCGAACAGATTATGGTAGCAATATTTCTCTTTATATTCGAATTCTCTGCACGAGACTGTAAAATCGCCACTTTAAAAGTCATACTTTCCTCCGTAAATTTCGATTTGTTTTGCATATTGTGATTGCCGTCTTTTAGCCAATTCTATCATTTTTTTGC
>CAMUYQ010000002.1 GCA_947165025.1 uncultured Lachnospiraceae bacterium
ATATTTCTCGACATCTTTCCAAGGCGTATGAAATGGGTATAGAATTTTGAGACACGTTTTTTGAAACCGGTTCTAAAAAAGGGATACAACCCGATCATGCACCGAAATTGGGAAGAATGCTTGACAGACTGGATGCAAGCACGAACCCACAAATGTTATTCCGTTTCCGTTGAATGTTGCCAAGGAAGGATAGTGGGGACTGTTATGGATAACAATAAAATAGCTGAGTTTATCAGGAAACAAAAAGTTGCTTTTATATGTTCTATTGATGAGGCAGGATTTCCAAATGTAAGAACGATATGACCTATTGGGATTTGATCAGTTATAAAAAGGGAGTTACTAAAGCCAAGCAGATAGTGATTATTTCTATTATTATTCTTGGTGTTGGTACGGGTGGTATGTATCTGGCTGGCTTCTTATGCTACGGAGTTATACCGTATGCGTCTCCAATGATGATAGCACCTATAGCAAAGATCCTTGCGATAATCAATTTTTTCCTTCTTCCCGTATCCACTGCATTCGCAGAAGATGGTCTGTATCTTGGATGTGGGGTCAATGAGATAGCGAACAAATGGGCAGGAATCCTTATACCTGCATTTTTCTATGCACTACAGCATTGTTTTATACCGACATTACTTGATGGTAAATATATACTGTACCGATTTCTGTCATTCCTTCCACTGACCATTATCTTATGTTGGTATTATCAGAAAAAAAGAAATCCGGTTCCGATTATGGTGGGACACGCTCTTATCGATATGATGACCGTATCATGGGTACTCGCGACATCTATGATTCCGGGATTTTATGAGACAATGTGTAATATGTAACTTTTAGTTTTATCAAGCAAGGGAAAATATGATAGGAATATACTTTAGTGGAACAGGCAATTCTCGATATGCTGCAGACTTTTTTTGCCGTGAATATAATATAGAGACGAGCGTGTATTCTATTGAAGACGCTGATGTTTTAATGGCTGTGAATGATGCGGATCTGATCGTATTTGCATATCCTGTTCAGTTTAGTACGGTTCCCAAGATCGTGCGGGACTTCGTTATCGATAATGGTGAGCTATGGAGAAATAAGAAAGTCTTTGTGATCGCAACAATGGGACTTTTCAGCGGGGATGGCGCGGGCAATCTTGGTCGACTTATGAAACGATACGGTGCGGAGGTGATAGGCGGGCTCCATCTGAAGATGCCTGACAGTATCGCAGATGAGAAAGCATTAAAACGTCCTTTGAACAAGAACAAAGAACTCGTAAAACAAGCCGAACAGAAGATAAAGGAATCTGTCAGGCAGCTTAAAGACGGGCATCCAACACAGGAAGGCTTAGGCCCAATGTATAGACTGGCAGGGCTCTTCGGGCAGAGATTATACTTCGGACATAAGACAAAAGAGTACTCTTCAAGACTTAAGATCGAGAAGGAAAAATGTATCGGATGCGGAAAATGCGAGAACCTGTGTCCGATGAGAAATATATCCATGGCTGAGCAAAAAGCAGTTCCAGGTAATCGATGTACTATGTGTTATCGATGTATCAATAAGTGTCCCAATCAGGCGATAACCCTTCTTGGAAAAAGAATTGTTGAGCAATGTGAGATTGAGAAATACCTGTAAGGAGAAATTGCTTGAAAGTAGTAATCATCAGACATGCGGAAGTGGATTTTAACTGGAGCAGAGAATACTCTTCAAAGGGATTTGATTCGGATTGCAACGGGTATGACAATGCACCGATTAAGAATATAACATACAAAATTCCCGAGATTGGTTATAAGAAAGATAAAAACGGAGAATATGTTATTGCGGAGAAATAGGAGATGAAATCGATGCCGAATCCTAATGAGATTTATAAAAGTGTACTTGAGGCGGACAGAGCAGCAATTGTAATCTGTGACCTCGATCATATTATTATTTATATGAACCCTGCCGCCATTATTCGATATGATAAATGGGGTGGAAAAGCCCTTTTGGGGAATAATCTTCTTGATTGTCATAATGAAAAGTCCGGAGAGATGATCAAAAGGGTTCTTGATTGGTTCAAAGCATCTAAGGATAATAATATCGTATATACTTCCTATAATGGTAAAGAAAACAAGGATGTGTATATGGTAGCCCTACGTAATGATTTGGGTGAACTTATCGGATACTATGAGAAACATGAGTATCGGGATCGAGAAACGATGGAAATGTATAATATGCCGTAAATACGAGGGGATAAACATATTCATAGTTGTTAAGAAAATCACTGATTTTGTTAACTATTAACAATTTGTTCATATTTACAGGAAAAACGTCGTCAAACATCGATTTTACGGCGTTTTCTCGTTGCTCGTGCAGATTTTTGAAACGAGATGTTTTAGGTTGCGTGTTTACAATTCGTTAATATCTTCAGTTTGGGATTTTTGATATAATTCGTTAGGATACTAAATTCCAGTTTTATAAACCATAAAGGAATACGATGAATATACGAAAATCATGCAAAGCTGATATTGGTCAAATAGAAAAAATATATGACCGGATACTTTCTGAGGAAGAGGCTGGAACTGCAACGATAGGCTGGGTGAGAGGTATCTATCCTACCAGAAACACGGCAGAAGAATCGCTGAAACGCAACGATCTTTTTGTTATGGAGGACGAAGGCCTGATAGTGGCTACAGCCATTATCAATCAGATCCAGGTTCCGGAATACAGATTTGCAAAATGGAAACATAACATATCAGATGAGAATATCATGGTATTGCACACTCTTATCGTGGATCCTTTGCAGAAAGCCAGGGGGTATGGCAAAGCATTTGTCATGTATTATGAGGATTATTCACGCGGGAACAACTGCCACGAATTACGTATGGATACGAACATTATTAATATGCGAGCCAGAAAGATGTATGCAAATCTCGGGTATGATGAGGTCGGAGTTGTAGACTGTGTTTTCAACGGTATTTCGGGAGTAAAACTTGTATGTCTTGAAAAATACCTTCTGCCGAGCTAATGATTTAGCAAGATAATCCCACTAACAATTCAAGGTTGTTAGGAATATAAGAATATGATAACCCATTGACAATGGTACTACGCAATGGTACCATAATAAAATGAATAGCAAATGCAAGAAAACATATAAGAAGATATACCAGGATCCTGTTCAATCAAACATAGATTGGTCGGATATTGAGGCTTTATTTATAGCTTTGGGCGCCAAGATATCCGAGGGCTCGGGTTCAAGAGTACGTGTCGAGCTGAACGGCGAGAGAGCAGTTTTCCACAGGCCTCATCCTGAATCAACAACTGATAAAGGTGCTGTTAAATCTGTAAGAAGATTCCTTAGTAATGCGGGGGTTAAGCTATGAATACTATGATGTACAAAGGTTATGTAGGTGAAGTTGAATACGATGATGAATACAAGATATTCAGTGGGTCTGTTATCAATACTCGGACTGTGATCACTTTTCAGGGAGCATCTGTAGAGGAACTGAACAAAGAATTCCAGTTGTCTGTAGATGATTACCTTGAGTGGTGTAAAGAAGATGGTATTGATCCGGAAAAGCCATACTCAGGCAAATTTAATGTCCGCCTGAAACCCAATACGCATCAACGTGCTGCTGTTAGAGCCAAAACTTTGGGTATGTCCCTGAATAGTTTTATTGAAAAGGCCGTTGAGGATGAATTAAAGGTAACGGAAGGATAGGTCGCGGTCGTTAAGAAAATGACTGATTTTGTTAATAGGCGGCAAAACTGAAAGCGGATGTCGGAGCGTCTGTTTTACTGTGTGGTAAAGCATGACAGGTTTATAGATTTTGCTCTAAACCGCACCTTTAATGATAGAGAGAAGATCTTCACATAGCTTTTTTTAAGATGATCTCTTTCAAGTGTTGCAGTACATTATGGGACATGCAGACTGTTCGATAACGATGAACGTATATAATCATGTCTCCAGCCTCGAGAGAATCAAGAAAGAGGTCGTGAGGATCGAAAAAGACAGTCTCTCAATGCCGGTTTAAAATGAATCTGAGGTAAAATTTCACATATTTTTCACAATTTTGTTAGCACTCATCCTTGACGAGTGCTAACAACTGTGCTATAACATAATCATGAAGTTCAGAAGCCAAGGCCTGCGGGCCTGAAAAAGGAGGAATTGATCATGATGATGCCCAGTATATTTGGTGAAAATTTATTTGATGACTTTTTTGATACGGTTTCAAAACCTATCAAGGCTTTCAGACAGAGCCCGATCCCTCAGGTAATGAGGACTGATGTTAGGGAAAGCGACAAAGGCTTTACACTCGATATCGATCTTCCCGGATACAAGAAAGAGGATATCTCGGCAGAACTCAAGGACGGTTACCTTACTGTAAGCGCCAAGACGAACGAAGAGCATGAAGAGAAAGATGAGGAAGGAACTTACATCAGAAGAGAGAGATCCTTCGGAAGCTGCTCAAGAAGCTTCTACATCGGAGAGGAGATCGAAGAATCCGAGGTTAAGGCTAAGTTTGAGGACGGAATACTGAAGGTGTTCGTTCCGAAGAAGGAAGTAGAGCCTCCTGTAGAAACGAGAAAGTACATCTCGATCGAGGGATAAGCGCCGCACTCCTTGAAAAGAACAGGATATTTGCGGTATAATCAGAAGCGTCGTTTAACGGCGCTTTTGATTTTGTTCGAGCGAGGTGTAACCTATGATATATATGCTTCCGTGGTTGAATATGCCGCCATTTATTCCCGCATTTTCAGGGATCTTGATCGCGTTCTTCGGGACGATCGTACTGATGAAGGTGCTCGCACCAAAGCTTCCGCACGATCAGGGAAGAGCATTTGCGGTGGAAGGAACACTTTCCAAAGGAAAGGTAAGAGGCGCTGGCGTAGTATTTGTGCCTGTGTTCATCTTCGCTACGCTCCTGTATGACCATATAAACACTGAAAAGATCATATATCTTGTCGTTATAGCAGCGTGCATGCTGGCGGGATATCTTGACGATGCGTCCGAAAAACCGTGGAGCGAATATCTGAAAGGTGCGCTCGACCTTATGCTCGGTGCTGCGGTTGCAGCCGCATATCTTATATATCATGGCAATACATTCAGGATAATGTATCCGTGGAGTGTTTCGATCACGATACCGTACGGACTTGCTGCGGTGCTTATCGTTGCTCTTGTCTGGATGAGTATAAATGTTACGAACTGTACGGACGGTGTTGACGGTCTGTCCGCAACGCTTACGATCATCACTCTCGGTTCGTTCTGGCTGTGCATGTCGCACACCGGAAATGCCGAAGATGTTTTGTATATCGCGTATTTCATCACCGTGCTCGTTGCGTATCTCTGGTATAACGCCAATCCGAGCAGCATGCTGATGGGCGATGCTGGAAGCCGCGCCATGGGAATGCTGATCGCGATCGTTGCGCTTCTTTCCGGTTGTGTACTTCTGTATATCCCGTTTGCGATCGTCATGATCCTTGACGGAGGTCTCGGACTTTTAAAGGTCGCACTTCTCAGATTTTTGAAGATTAAGATATTGTCTAATGTCCGCTGCCCGCTTCACGATCAGGCACGTAAGGTCGGACAGTGGTCAAACACACAGGTTGTGTTCAGGTTTGCGATAATTCAGATAATGGCATCGATCCCGTTCGTATGCCTGTATCTGATGTGATTTTTGCAACGAAAAGAGGTTTAAAATGACAAAAGTAGATATCATTTCTGGATTTCTCGGAGCAGGAAAGACCACTCTGATCAAAAAGCTCATCAAGGATGTGTTCTCCGGACAGCAGATAGTCCTTATTGAGAACGAGTTTGGTGAGATCGGTATCGACGGTGGATTTTTAAAGGATGCTGGGATCAACATCACCGAGATGAACAGCGGCTGCATATGCTGCTCCCTGGTAGGTGATTTTGCGACGGCTCTTAAAAAGGTTGTTGACGAATTTCATCCCGACAGGATCGTGATCGAACCTTCGGGTGTCGGAAAACTTTCCGATGTGGAGAGAGCTGTATTGGACGTTGCAGATGAAGTCGGTCTTGAGATCGCAACGGCAACGGCTGTAGTTGATGCCAAGAAGGCAAAAGTGTACATGAAGAACTTCGGTGAGTTCTTCAACAATCAGATCGAAACCGCCAGATGTATCGTTCTGTCACGTACACAGGATCTTTCAGAAGATAAACTTGATGAAGTTGTTAAGCTTATAAAGGGCAAAAATCATGAGGCGGCGATCATAACCACCCCGTGGGACGATATCGAAGGCGGTGTGATTTTCGGAGCTATGTCTGATGCGAAGGCTCTTGAACATGAGCTTGAGCACGAGCACCACCACCATGATCACGACCATCATGAGCATCATTATGATGAGAACGGTGTATGCTCCTGCGGACATCATCACCACGATGATGACGATGATGACGAACACGAGCACGAGCATCACCACCATGATCATGACCATGAGCACGAACATCATCACGATCATGATCATGAACACCATCATCACCATCATGATCATGATGCCGACGAGGTATTTACAAGCTGGGGTGTTGAGACACCGAAGAAGTTTGAAAAGGATGATCTCAAGGCTATTCTTGACAGACTCGCATCAGGTGAGGAGTTCGGACAGGTGCTTCGTGCAAAGGGAATCGTACCGTCAGCGGACGGAAAGTGGCTTCACTTTGACCTGACTCCCGGTGAGGTTGAGATCAGGGAAGGCAGTGCGGATTACACGGGAAGACTGTGCGTTATCGGTTCAAAGATCGATGAGCATAAGCTTCAGGAACTGTTCGGGGTATAACATATGCTTGGTAAAAAACCGATCCCCGTATATGTTTTCACGGGATTTCTTGACAGCGGAAAAACGAGCTTTATCAGACAGACGATGGACGAAGACCAGTTCAAGGACGGTCTTACCACGCTTTTTATCGTGTGCGAAGAGGGCGAGGAATCCATTGATGTCATGAGACTTGGCGATAATAAGTTTGTTGTCAGGAAGGTAGAAGATGAGGACGATGTCAGCCTGGAGCTCCTCAAAGGATTTGATAAAGAGGTACGTCCTTCGCGAGTTGTCATCGAGTCAAACGGGATGTGGGACAGTGATGAACTGTTTGAGGCGTTCCCTGATAACTGGCAGATCGCGGAGATCATCACTCCGATCGATTCGGGCACTTTTGAAATGTATCTGTCCAACATGAAGATGATGATGACAAACCAGTACCGTTATTCGGATCTTGTTGTGTTTAACAGATGTCTTCCCGAACACGACCGCGCCATGTTCAAGCGTATGGTGAGGGCAGTCAACCGCCGTGCCCAGGTGCTTTATGAGACGCCTGACGGCCAGGTTGAGGACAACGTTCCCGAGGAACTTCCCTATGATATGGATGCCGATATCATCGAGATAGGTGATGAGGATTTCGGGATCTTCTATATCGATATATTTGAGAATATAGCAAACTATGTCGATAAGAAGGTTCAGTTTAAAGCAAAAGCTACGCATCCGAAGGATCTTAAACATGAGAGGATGTTTGCAGTTGCAAGACCGGCGATGACATGCTGTGCGGAAGATATCGCGATGGTAGGATTTCCGTGCGAATACGAAAAGCAGGCTGAAATCAAGGAAGGCGCCTGGATAAAGATCACGGCAAGGGTACGTGCGATCATGAATAAACAGATAAACGAGCCTACGCCGGTTATGGAGGCGACAAAGGTCGAGCTGACTGATGCGCCCGAGGATGAGATCGCTTATTTCATGTAGTCTGGAGGTGTCTATGAAAATCGCACTTTTGGGTGCTGGAGCAGTCGGCGGATATTTTATATACGGATATGAGAACGCAGCTGATCCCGATAAGGAATTCGTTGTCCTGGCCGAGGGAAACAGACGCGACAGACTGATATCGGAAGGCATCAGGATCAACGGTAAGGTGTATCACCCCTCGGTAAAATCACCTGCCGAGGCCGGAGTCCAGGATCTTGTGATAGTATGCGTCAAAGGAAATGCACTTGATGATGCGCTGAAGCTTCTGCCGCCGGTTACCGGTAAAAACACGGTTATCATATCGATGCTTAACGGCGCCGATTCCGAAGAGAAGATCGCAGAGGCGGTCGGCAGCGAGCACGTTCTTCATTCGATAATACTGATCGCGTCCAGGCGGACAAAGGATGAGATCATTATAGATATGAGCTATAACAGCACCGTATATTACGGTGCGGCGGATGTTCCGGATCCTGAAAGGATGTTAAAGACCGTGGAAGATGCGGTAGCGGGAACGGAGCTTCACTTTGTAAAAAGTAAGGATATCATGCTGGATATCTGGACCAAGTATGCCAAGAACATCTGTAACAATCTTCCGCAGGCGATAATTGGAGTTCCGGCGGCACTCTATACAAGAAGCGAACACGGACTGTTTCTTGCCAGAAAACTTTGGCAGGAAGTGAGAACCCTCGCAAAACTTCGAGGGATAGATCTTCCCGAAAAGGAAGGAATATACGAATGTGCAGATTCATCGCGCTATTCAACGCTCCAGGATATTGACGCAAAGCGCCCGACCGAGATCGACAGCCTGTGCGGATATCTTCTGAAAATGGCATCCGAAAACAACATAAGTGTTCCGTATATCGAATACACATATCATGCTATCAAAGCCATTGAAGAAAAGAACGAAGGGCTGTTTGAGTGTTGACGTAGGGTGAACACTGTGATAGTATGATTTGGTCGCGTGGGAGATGATCTCTCCTGCCAACAATAAGTGTGTGTAGCTCAGCTGGATAGAGCGTCTGGCTACGGACCAGAAGGTCGAGGGTTCGAATCCTTTCACACACGGAGCCTGAAATGCCCTGTTTTAGGGCGTTTCAGGTTTTTTTGCGCTCAAAAACTGCGTTTCATTTTTTTTGCTAAGCCCGTATTTTCAAGGGTTTCAGAGCATCTAAGATGGTATTTACTTAATGAATCACTCAAACGTCCAGTATGGCGATATTTCTATGATGATGAGGGGGAGTTTTGCGCAGAGATACAATCTGATAAGAATCTATTCAAAAAGGACCACCCCGAAGGGTAGCCCATATATGAAATCCGGCGGGAATAAGCCCACCGGGAAGGGCGGAAAGTTGCCGCCACGAGATAATGATACCACAGAGCGTTTACATGAGTAAGCGCTCTTTTAGCGTTATTCCACAAAATGGCGGAGTTTGTTGGTAATAATCGCTAAGAGTATAGCAATATCGTGAAATGATTATGAATTCAATGATATGTTGACGAATTCAACGGAACGTTGCTTGAACCTAAATACGGAGTGCTTTATCATTTGGTTATCAGCTGATGATGTATAACAAAAAACCACCAAATGAAAAAGGAGATACGTTATGACAATCGTCGGAAAAAATATCACAAATATGACAGAGGACAATATTAAAGTTACTTTTCATGCATACAATAGAATAAAGGAAAGAATGGGATTAGGTAAGAAAGCAGCAAACAGGATCAGTAGAAAAGCATATAGTGACGGGCTTGTTTGCAACGAAATGAAGAATGGTCAATTAAAAAGGTACATTTCCGAGAAAGAGGATCGTTATAATTCACAGGATTGTATGAGAATATATGGCCAGGAAGTATATTGTTTCGCCAAGGATCTTGATCCTAATGGGATTCAGCAGATAAGGTTAATCACAGTTTATCCGGTTCCAAAGGGACTTCAGAATCATGCAATAGGACAGCAAAAAAATAGAAGAGTCATATAAAGTATAATCAGATAGTATAGAAATCCATAGGGAGGATAACGTTATGAACGATATAAACGAAATTACAACCGCCAAAGAATATGGAAACCGTCTTAAGAGGATCAGGGGCATAATGGGGTTAAGCCAAAAGGAGCTTGGAGAAAAGATTGGCGTTGTTGGTGCAACTGTTGCCAAGTGGGAAAAAGAGGGCATAAGAAACATTGAAGATCTGCAACGTTTGTCAATTGCTCTCGAAAGAGATCTTCTACAGGATGAGATTGACGAAGAAGGATCTGTTGGTGAGATAGGTAAAATGATCCTTTGCTATCTGATTAAGCTGTCAGGGAAAACAGAAAGCTATAAACTAATGGCATATCTGTATGAGGATTACGGTTTGTCAAGGCAGCGAGCAATAAAAGAGTTGTCTAAGCTTCAGCGGATTGGCCTGTGTGAGCGGGAAAACTATACAGATTTATACGATACCGTTTGTGATATGACTTATATAACGGCTAAAGGGCTTATTTTAGCTCAAAATAACCGTTGGAAGGTAGAAGATGAGACCTTAACTTGGGATGATAGGAAAGATGATGGAGAATCATCAGTAATTACTTATGAACGAGTATGTCATGGATATGATAGTTATCAGGAGTATCTGGATAATATTAATGTAAATGATGATGTTCTCAAACTCCGTCCGACAGATGGGTTCAGAATAAATATAATAAACTATATTCTGGAACATTACGAGTATTCCAAGGAAAAATCCTGTTCATGCAGGCTATTTTATGGAGAAAATCTCTATGAAGATATTATGAATTTAATGGTCAGAAAGATAGACCGCGGATTGTTGGATGAGCTGGTTAAGGAGTTAATGCTAGAAAACGAGGCTATTGTAGCAAATAGTGGCGGGCGACACTTTGAGGAAGAGCTCGAAAAGTCATTTATAGGAAACGATTATAGTTTATATAGTTTTGTGGCGAGTTTGTCTGATGAAACTGGAGACAGCTATTTTTACGATATTGATTATTTCAAAAATGGTTTATCAAGATTATATTACGATATTGATAGTCGTGAAACACTTCCATCTTTCTATAACTTGTATTATGAACATTGGAACAAATATGTGATGGAAGAAGAAGGCTATGATCCTGATGATCCTGATGGATTACTCTCTGATTACCCGGATTATTTCGATAATCCATACAGATATATCGTAGAAAAAAAGGGGAAGGATTACAAGAAATGGTTTTCTGATGATGAAATAATTACATTCATAAAAGAAAACATATTACCACCCCAAACGCCCGAGGAGCAGGAAACCGTTGATAGGATTAAACGAATAATTGATTCGGATTCTACAATTCTCGATTATTTTGTAATGCCAGATTATATTTCTCCCAAGGTTATAAATGCGTTGTACGAGGCTTATGACTTACCTAAGATCACTGTTAAGGTTGATGGTGATGATGAAACTCATGAAATGTGGAAGCCACTATTTATGAGAAGTTTTAGTGGCCTTCAAAAGAGAAGTGAGAAATGCGCCTATTACGATGATAATCATAACATTGTATTTATCAATCTGTTTGCATTGGTTTCTGTATCAGAAATAAACAAAATGAATGATAGTCAGCTTGTGGAATTGGAGCGCAAAAGAGTTGCTGATCTTATTGATGAATCTCCGAACAAAGACTATATTCAGACGTTGATTAACGAACATCCCTGTTGTGAAGTAAAACTATATGCTGACAATTCCACGCCTATTTAAATGTAGAAATTTTTTGGAGGGAGATAGAATTAACCGGTTTAGCGATTCGTCCAAAGGAGATTATTACCATGTCTGATAATAACGGAAATGATAATAAATATTGGGACGATATGTATTATTTCGAAAACTACGAGAAAGAAATGGATCCAAATTCCTGGTCGGGACGTCCCAGATCTAATGCGGGTGGGGGATTCTGGGTTTGGCTAATAATCTTTATCATTGCATGTAATATTTCATCATCACTGGGAAGTGCCATACTTGTAATCGGAATAATACTTTTGATTATTTGTAAAATATGTAAATGAAGAAGAACAAGATAAGTATTATTTGGGAAGTAATAAAGGAATTTGTCTCATATGCGAGAAAAAGGAAGAAAAACTGATAGAATGAATCGATCAGCTGTAGATCGGAATATACCAAATCATCTAATCGAGGCATTAGCGGAGTGTGTCCACCTGGACAGAGAAAAAAGAAGAGTCGACAGAATGTTATGATACCCCTTAAGTAGACAGTAAAAATATACAAAGTCTCTTAAGGGGGTTTTTTATGCGTAGATATTCTATTGAAACTAAAATTGCCGCTTGTAAAGATTACTATGAGAATGGCTTAGATTATAGAGCCATTTATGAAAAGTTTGGGATTGAAGCCAAAAGACCGGCATCTTCCATCTTATGTGAGTGGATAACGAAATACGGTCTATATGGAGAAGCTGCATTCGCCTCGATAAATACTCACCAAAGAGTATATTGTATATGGTAAAATTAAATCTAGCGATAATGCTTGAGGATAAATGGATTTGTTCTTGAGGCAATTCGTGAAAAAGTTGAGAGAAAATCGAACGGAGAATAGAAGTGGCTATAATAAGTAAAAGTCAAATGTCTGAAGAGGACATTAAACTTAACTACATAACACCGGCAATACAGCCCGGATGGTCTGGCCGCATTACTATGGAGACCAAGATAACGGACGGCCGCATCAATCTTCGCGGCAATATGGCCGTTCGCAGTACACCTAAGTATGCTGATTACCTTCTATATCTTAATGATGGGAAGCCGATTGCTGTTGTAGAGGCAAAAGATAATAACCATTCCGTATCACACGGTCTTCAACAGGCTATGACTTATGCTCAGATGATGGATCTGCCGTTTGCATATTCATCAAACGGTGATGCATTCTTCGAACATGACTTTCTGACTGGTCAGGAGCGTCAGATCAGTCTTGATGAGTTTCCGACACAGGACGAACTGATCGCAAGATATTATGCAGAGATCAATAAAGGTCAGGGAGTCACAGATATTGAGAAAAAGATCGTTGATCAGCCGTATTACTCATCTCAAAGCACATATCCGCCACGATACTATCAGCGAAATGCCATAAACCGTACTGTTGAGGCTATCGCCAAGGGTCAGGACAGGCTTCTTCTCGTTATGGCCACTGGTACTGGTAAAACATATACAGCCTTTCAGATTGTATACCGTCTGCTTAAATCAGGTCTGAAAAAACGCATATTATACCTTGCTGATAGGAATATCCTTGTTGATCAGAGCATACTTCAAGACTTCGCACCGCTTGAGAAAACCACGTATAAGATTGATTTCTCTGATAAGGATTGTTTACGGAAGATCAGTTCTCATGAAGTTAATTTTGCCCTGTATCATCAAATGATAGGCCAAAATGATGAGGAACACTTCAGACAGATACCTTCGGGATATTTTGATCTGATCATTGTCGATGAGTGTCATCGCGGATCTGCAAAGGAAGACAGCAACTGGCGCAAGGTGCTGGAATACTTCTCTGGTGCAACGCAGATTGGTATGACTGCCACTCCTAAAGAGAGTGAAAAGATCTCAAATATAGATTATTTTGGTGAGCCTTTATATGTTTACAGCCTGAAGCAAGGTATTGAGGATGGTTTTCTGGCACCGTTTAAGGTTATCAATATCACAACTAACATCGGTGATGGATGGAGACCGTATAGCGGTCAGACGGATATCAATGGCAATGAGATCGAGGACCGTGTCTATAATAACCGGGACTATGATTACAATATTGTGATCCTTGACAGGATTAATGAAGTTGCTGCTGAAATTACAGAATATCTGAAGCAGACCGGCCGTATGCAGAAAACCATAGTCTTCTGCGCTAACGAGGATCATGCTGAACGCATGAGGATTGCTCTCACAAATCTTAACAGCGATATGTGTCAGCAGAACCCTGATTATGTAGTGCGCATCACCGGTTCTGATATATACGGCAAGAGCAAACTTGACTACTTTATATCCGTTTCGTCTGATTATCCTGTTATCGCAACGACTTCTGAACTGCTATCAACCGGTGCAGACTGTAAGATGACAAAACTTATCGTGCTGGATAAGACAGTTGAGAGCATGACCACTTTCAAGCAGATCATCGGTCGCGGCACGCGTATCAGAGAGCGTGAAGGAAAAACACATTTTACTGTTATGGACTTCAGGAATGTTACCAGACTGTTTACGGATCCAGATTGGGATGGTCCAATTGAACAACATGAAGGATTTCATCCCGGTGGAGATGGTCCTACCCCAGTTACTCCTCCCGGTCCGACTGTCGATCCCCCTATCATTCCAAATGAAAAGGCTATCGTGGATGCAAGCGGCTGCAGGGTTAAGATCATTAATAAGACTGTATCTGTATATGACGCTAATGGCAGGCTGCTTCGTCAGGAAGATATCATAGATTATACAAAGAGCAATATTATGGGCGAATATGCCTCTCTTTCAGATTTCATCCGTAAATGGAAGGCTTCTGATAAGAAAGAGGCTATTGAAACGTTCTTCGCCGAAAGAGGCATCGACCTGAAAGCATTAAAAGAGGATCAGGGCATGTCTGATGTCGATGATTTCGACTTCATATGCTATGTGGCATACGGAAAGAAGCCTCTCACCCGCCAAGAACGGGCAAATAACGTTAAAAAACGTGATTTCTTCTCAAAATACTCTGGAGATGCTCGGGCTGTACTTGAGATCCTGCTTGATAAGTATATGAACCAAGGTATCACGGAGGTTGAAGATATTAAGGTTCTGTCACTGTCTGACTTTGCTGAATATGGTAAGCCTGCCAAGATTGTGAAACTCTTTGGCGGCAAAGAGCAATATGAACAGGCCGTAAAGGAACTTGAAGACAGCATTTATGCGATGGAGGGTTGATTATGCCTGCTAATAAGGATAAACAAAAGAATACATCCAAAAAGAATAAAGATCGTGATCAAAACAGTTCAAAAAGAAAGATGACTCCGAAAGAAAGAGCAAACTTTTCTGAACAGAACAGTGTGGAAATGTTTCCTATAGATACATTTAACGATTAAGATGCGTACTCTCTATAAGGCTGCAAGTAGGATAATAATTTCATTTTTCAGCATATTATTACTATTCCCACATGATGTGTATGCAGATAATGGTAATGAAATTGTCCATATTACAGAAACGGGAGTCTGTTATCATGCCGAAGGTTGCTCACATTTGAGATACAGTGATTATCTAGTAACTCTTCATTATGCTGTTATTGAACATGGGTTTAACACATGCGACGAATGCGTAGATAGGGTGCCTGTGTATGATGGACCCGAACCATTACATCCCAAAATGGATAAGAGAGATCACTATCCGGGAGATGATGGAAATCGAGTTAAAGTCACATCAACCCCCACACCTTCTCCAACTCCGGCTCCTGAAGGCGAAGACAAAAACAGTGATCTAACGGCGAAAATTGCATTAGGTATATTTGCAGCCTTCTTTGGTATACCTCTCTTATCTGTTATTACAGATGGAGTAAGAGATGCTAAAACCAGAATACATGAGAAGAAGATAAAACAGGAAGAATACATACGGGACCGCGAAAAATACTACAATCTTTATGGTAATAAACATTCATATGAACTCGTGGATATCCCGCAAGGTTCGTTCATACAGGGCGGGTATCCTTGTACGAATAACAAAAAGAAGGGCGAATACGGTGATTATACCGTTTATGTGGGAAAAAGGAGTATGAGTGTTCTGCATCTTAACCCCAATTGTGGTGGATCAGATCTCATTCCTGTAAATTACTATACCGCAAGGAATTTAAGGCATTGTAAGCGTTGTGCAATGGGAAAGATCGATTTACCGCGGATTGATTGGTATATGAAGTATCTTGAAATAGAAAAGATAAAGAATAAATACGATATTCCATAAAGAAAATAGGAGAATACAGAAATGGCAATGCAATCAGGCTTTATTAAGAGAATAAGGGATATCATGCGTATGGATGCCGGTATAAATGGTGATGCGCAGAGAATTGAACAGATGGTGTGGATGCTGTTCCTAAAGGTTTATGATGCCAAGGAAGATGACTGGGAACTCAATGAGAGTAACTATACATCCATCATTCCTGAGAACTGTAGATGGCGTAACTGGGCGCAGGCTGATGATAATGGTCATGCCATGACCGGTGATAAACTGCTTGATTTTGTCAATAATACGTTGTTTCCGACACTTAAAGGTCTTACAGTCACGCCTGATACGCCTGTAAAGAAGGCTATCGTCAAATCAACCTTCGAAGATGCCAACAACTATATGAAAGAAGGCGTTTACCTTCGTCAGGTCATAGATATCATAGATGAGATAGAGTTCGATGATGTGAAGGAAAGTCATGATTTCGGATTTGTATATGAAGAGATCCTCCGAGACCTGCAAAGTGCAGGATCATCTGGTGAATTTTATACTCCCAGAGCCGTGACAGACTTCATGGCACTTATGATACAGCCCAAGATCGGTGAGAAAATGGCTGATTTCGCCTGCGGTACCGGTGGTTTCATAACATCATGGCTCGGACAGCTGCAGAAGCAGGTAAAGGATACGGAAGGGCAGCGACAACTTGATGATAGTATTTATGGTATTGAGAAGAAGCCGTTCCCGTATCTGTTATGTGTTACCAATATGCTTCTTCATGACATAGAAGTTCCGAATATCTATCACCAGAACTCGCTCAGTTACAATCTTCTTGATTATACGGATAATGATAAGTTTGATGTTATCCTGATGAATCCGCCTTATGGTGGCCATGAAGATAAGTCTATTCAGGGATATTTCCCTGATGATCTTGCATCATCAGAGACAGCGGATCTGTTCATGTCGGTAATTATGTATCGTCTGAAAAAGAACGGCCGGGCGGCTGTTGTCGTTCCCGACGGGTTCCTGTTTGGCCTTGATAATGCAAAAGTCTCTATAAAGACAAAACTTCTTACAGAGTTTAACCTTCATACAATTGTAAGGTTGCCGGGTTCCGTGTTCAGTCCATATACATCTATATCTACTAATCTTCTGTTCTTTGATAATACCCAGCCCACAAAGGAAACTTGGTATTACAGGGTAGATATGCCCTCAGACCGTAAGCATTTTTCCAAGACGAAGCCGATGGAGTTGAAGCATTTTGATGATTGTATTGCTTGGTGGAATGATCGTAAAGAGATAGAACTTGCTGATGGACCGAAGGCAAAGAAGTATACTGCAGAATATCTCCTGAAAGATCAGGGCTGTAATATCGATCTTTGCGGATATCCGCATGAGGAAGAAGAAGTGCTGGATCCGCTTGATACCATCAGAAACTATCAGGAAAAGAGAACTACTCTCAATGCTGAAATAGATAAGGTTCTTGCTGAACTTGAAGCATTATTACCGGGAGGTGTTGAAGTATGACACCTGAACAGTTAAAGGCAAGTATTCTTCAATATGCAATTCAGGGCAAATTGGTAGAACAGAGACCGGAAGAAGGTACTGCGGAAGAATTGTATGAGCAGATACAGGCCGAGAAGCAGAAACTGATCAGTGAAGGAAAAATAAAGAAGGAAAAGCCTCTTGCGGTGATTACTGACGATGAGATCCCTTTTGACATACCTACAACGTGGAAGTGGATTAGGGTCGGCGAGATAGTTCGGATAATAAGTGGCTTATCGTATGACAAAAAAGATGTATCAAAAGAAGGAGTAAGGGTTTTACGAGGTGGTAATATTCAGTCTACTTTAGTCAAGATCGAGGCTGATGATGTTTTTTTACCGATGTCTTATTTTGATGAGGACAAACAAGTTAGGGCTGGAGATATTCTTTATGTTGCATCAACAGGCAGTAAATCTGTTATTGGTAAACCGGGGTTTGTTAATACGGATTACCCTAATACTGTAATTGGGGCGTTTTTAAGAATATGTAGACCTATAGATTTAAAGTATACTGAATATCTACGAATAATTTTTTCATCAGAATATTATAGAAAGCATATTAGAGATTTGGCCCAAGGAACTAATATCAATAATGTCAAAGAAAGTTATGTGACAGAACTTGTTATTCCTTTACCGCCACTCGAAGAACAGTATCGAATTTTTAATAGCATCAACAATATCCTTCCGTTTGTTGACCGCTATGCTTCTGCCTATGAAAAATTGGAACAGTTAAACGCCAAGTTCCCGGAAGATATGAAGAAGTCAATCCTTCAATATGCTATTCAGGGCAAATTGGTAGAACAGCGTCCTGAAGAAGGTACGGCAGAAGAACTGTATCAGCAGATACAGGATGAGAAGCAGAAACTGATTAAAGAAGGAAAGATAAAGAAAGAGAAGCCTCTTGCTGAGATCGCAGAGGATGAGATTCCTTTTGATATACCTGATAGTTGGAAATGGGTAAGGTTTAATGATTTTGGAGTGTATAAAAAAGGGCCGTTTGGCAGTGCATTAACAAAAAGTATGTTTGTGCCTAAGTCCGAAACGACTGTTAAGGTATACGAACAGAAGAATGCGATACAAAAAGACGCTTCTTTGGGCGATTATTATATTACGCGGGAATACTTTGAAGAAAAGATGAAGGGCTTTGAAGTAATGCCGGGAGATGTGATTGTTAGTTGTGCTGGAACAATTGGTGAAACTTTTATTCTGCCAGAAAAGATTGAACAAGGAATTATAAATCAGGCATTAATGAGGATGTCGCTTATGCCATCAGTTTATAAACCATATTTCCTACTCTTTTTCGATGTGGTATTAAAAAGGAATGCAAAAGAAGGAAGTAAAGGATCAGCAATAAAGAACATCCCACCTTTTGAAGTGTTGAAGAATTATTTGGTACCACTTCCGCCACTTGAAGAGCAGCATCGTATCGTTGCTAAGATAGAAGAACTATTACCATATTGCGATCAGTTAATCAAAGAATGAAAGAAAACTATAAACAGTGTAGTAATGTTTAATGAACATGGGACACTGCGTTTATATGATCAGAAACTATATCTAAACAAAACGGCCGTGTTAAATGAGAGGGAAAGAGAATGTTTATTTTTTGTTTAAAAAAGAGTGGACGCCCTTGAAATGCCTTTGTTTACGGTGCTTTTGAAACGTGTAAAAGATTCGAATCCTTTCACACACGGAGCCTGAAATACTCTGTTTTAGGGCGTTTCGGGCTTTTTTGTTGCAAAAATGAACTGTTTACCGAATCTTTTCTAAGAGGAGGCTTTTTATTATGAACAGAGAACAACTGCATAAGCATATTTCTGAAAGTACCGGTAATGAATGCAACATCTGTGAAATACTGATTTATACTTTTGGTATATAGAAAAGCTCCTGTCGTAGTTGTATAATCCCGTGTATAGTCGCGGATTGTATACGTATATGATCGGAGCTTTTTATGATATTTATCAGTTATTCACACAGAGACTCAGACCGCGTACATCCTCTTATCAATCGTCTGATAAGTGAAGGATATGAGGTGTGGTATGACGAGGGAATAGACCCGGGAACGGAGTGGGATGAGAACATTGCGATGCATCTTAAGCAGTGTTCGGGGATCATTGCATTTATTTCCGAAAACTACGTTGAGTCGGAGAACTGCCGGGATGAGCTGAACTATGCCAGAGATCTGGGAAAAGAGCGCCTTCTCGTTTATCTCGAGGGCGTTGAACTTCCGGCCGGTATGGCGATGAGACTTAACCGGATCCAGGCGATCCATAAATATAAATATAAAAGCAATGATGCGTTTTACACGGAGTTAACAAAAGCTCCGATGTTAAAAAAGACGGAAGTTTCGTATGAAACACGGGATGACAGCGCTGAAAAAGAGTTGTTTCCGGTCACGAAGAGAGAGTTTCTCAAGAAGCCCGAACACAGGACATTGGGCACCGTTACACTGATCTTTGTGGTCGCATCATTGATCTTTGCGCCATTAATGTTCTATTTTGGAGATTTCCTTTTGTTTCCTGTGATCATCATTCTGGTTGGTCTCGGATTCTGGAAGCTGGATTACCGTTTTATAATTCCGGCTGCTGTTCTTTCTCTACTGTACGGCTGTCTTTTTATGCCGAGCTATTTTATTATGGTCATATTTCTGGCTGTTCTCATCTACACCCTTTTCAAGGTCGACAGATCATACAAACAGTATCTTTCTTCCGGAAAAACATCTGACTGAAAGGCAGGATCTATTACAGGATGAAGAATGATTGGATGTCAACGAAATACCTGGTGGTATTCTTTGCCCTGACGCTCGCATGGACGTGGGTCTGTGGATTTATACCGGTCATTTTCGGGTTTACGGAAACGGGAGCAGGAACGTTTGTGTTCTATTTTGGTGGTGGAGCGCCTTCGGTTGTCGCGTTGTTTTTGGTTTTTCTTACATATCCGAAGGATAACAGAAAAGACTACTTCCGGCGCTGTTTCAGTTTTAAGCATGCGGGATGGAAATGGCCTCTTATCACGATTGCGGTTTTCACTGCGCTGTCTGCGATATGCATTGCTGTCGGTGTCGGTCTGCTGGGATTTGATATGCCAACGATGGATTACATTAAAGCGATCAAGGCTAATCCTTTGAATATCCTGCTCGTACTTCTGCTCTCGCTTATCTCAGGCCCTCTTAACGAGGAGTTCGGATGGAGAGGATATGCACTCGACAGGCTGCTTTTGAAGTTTGGATTCCTTCGAGGTTCGCTGATCCTTGGATTTATTTGGGCGATCTGGCATTTGCCGTGGTACTTTACTCCCGGACAGGCGCAGTATAATCTCCTGAGAGATTCCTTGTTTCACGCTGCGATGTTTGTGCCGAGCGTTATGCTGTTGAGTGTATTTGTATCCTTTGTGTATATCAAGACGGACAGGAGCATTCTCGCGGGCGCACTCGTGCATATGTTCAGCAACCTGATCGGAAGTCAGTTATTATCTTCTTATACTACAGACATGAGCATGTTGATAAGATACACAAATATGGTATTCTTCCTTGGCGTGATGATCTATACGACATGTTCCGGCAAGTTCAAGACAGAAGTTGAGGAGGTCATCAGCAATATCAGGATCAAAAACGGAATAACAGAAGATGGCTATTTTCGTTTTCGTGGTTGACAAGAGAACGTTCGTTCGATATAATCAAGATATCGAACAGTTGTTCCCTTGGAGACCTCGCATATGTCAGAACTGAAAGATGTCATAACTTCATACAACAACCTATCATTCGGTGATCGTATTGTGTTTTATACCACCATCTCAAATGATATAGCGATCTCAGATGACACGCAATCTTTTTTGATAGAGACGCGCTTAGATGGGGAAGGATCCTGTATTTACTGCGAAGGAATGCATGTTGTAAAAAACGGAAAGAGGAAAGATGGTGTACAGCGGTTCCTGTGTCGGGACTGCCACAGGTCTTTTATCGCCAGTACTGATTCCATCACCTCCCGCACAAGAAAGTCCATTTCTGTTTGGGCGACATACTTAAAGTGTATGCTGGATCAAAAAACGCTGAAACAGTCTTCTGCGGAATGTGATATTTCTATATCCACCGCCTTTACCTGGCGGCATAAGATACTGGATACCTTAAGCGAATTGACAGAGAAAGCCTATCTGACAGGTGTTGTTGAAGCAGATGAAACGTTTTTCAACGTGTCATTTAAGGGTAACCATAATAGAAGCCGTGATTTTTCCATGCCACGCAAGGCACATAAGCGCGGGAACGATGTTCATGCCAACGGATTGTCGTCAGAGAAAGTCTGTGTTCCCTGCGCAGTCAATGATGCCGGCATTTCCTATGCAAAAACCGGAAAGCTGGGAAAAATCAGTTCGGATTGCATCAAAGAGATTTTCGAAAAAAAGATCGCCCCGCATGCGGTTCTGTGTACAGACAAAGAACGTGCCTATCTGAAATTGGCAGAACTAAATGAACTGAATCTGATACAGATGGATACTGACTGCCGTACGATCTCAAAAGATGGAATAAACTACGGGATCCAGCGGATCAACGCCTATCATAGCCGTCTGAAACTATTCATCTGCAGATTTCACGGGGTATCGACAAAGTACCTTGGCAATTATATCGTATGGAATGAACTTTTATCAGGGAACCACAGAAACAAAGAGGCTTTCTTTGGTCAGTTATTAGGTCAGCTGCTCTGTGCCAGGATCACAAGATATGGGCAGGATATCCCGCGCCGACCATCCCTGCCTGTCGCTGCATGAAAGCAATGCGCGGTAAATCATGCAGGAAGGGAGGGCTGGATACCATGATACTGACAGAAAACCATAGGATAAAACGAAACAAACATAAGGAACTATTTAAAAAGATAGATGCGTACTGCTACAGCGCAAAGAACCTGTCAAACTCCGTGCAGTACCTGATCTGCCAATGCTACCGGGTACATCAGAAACTGAAAAATGGCGAGATCCCGGATCAATGGGAGCAGGAATTGGTCGATAACACGAATCATGCGATCACTGTTTACAATGACGGGAGGGAGGAAAAGAAAAAACTAAAACGCGTTGACGCAGATAACGGTTTTGTCGCAGATGCATATTTCCTCAGCTGGCACATGAAAACATGGGACGTTTATAAGGCAATGCCCTATGCAACCTGCAGCCAGATCTGTATCCAGGAAAAGTGCAGGCAGTGGAAGTCTTTTTATCAGGCAAAAAAGGAGTATCTTAAGGATCCTGATAAGTTTCTGGGCGTTCCGAGAAAACCGGGATACCTGGATCCGATGAAAGGTCGCGACAGCCTTGTGATCACAAGCCAGAACTTCTCCATCGATGAGGATGACCGGATCACTATGCCGGGATTTTTAAAAGAGATCAAGCTAAAGGCCAGACACAGGCCCATAAGACAGATCCGCATCAAGACTGATAAGAGCAGCATCCGCATCATGCTCATGTATGAACAGGAAACGGAAAGCATCGGATCAGATGGGAATATCATGGGGATCGACCTTGGTGTGGATAACCTGGTCACGGCAAGCCTGTCATCAGGCGACACTCCGTTCATTATTAACGGCCGCCCCCTGAAATCCATCAACAGATACTACAATAAGCGAAAAGGCCTCCTGCAGGTGATAGCAAAAAGAAGTAACCGCCTGGATATCACAAACAGGATGGAGCGGCTGACAGAAAAAAGGAACAACAAGGTAAAGGATTATCTCCATAAAGCAAGCCGCAAGATCATCGAACTTGCAAAAACAAGCAATGTAAGTCATATCTGCATCGGCAATAACAGGGGATGGAAGCAGAAAGTGGAACTGGGAAAACGAACAAACCAGACCTTTGTATCCATCCCGTACAGGATGCTGATCGATATGATACGCTATAAGGCAGAACTTATCGGCATCAAAGTAAGCGTCGTGAAAGAAAGTTATACGAGCGGGACCAGTTATCTTGATGGCGAAATCCCTGAAAAGGGTTTTTATGATGCTACGCGACGGGTAAAAAGAGGGATGTTCAAAAGCAACAAGGGAACATTGATCAATGCCGATGTAAATGCTGCCTATCAGATCATAAAGGCCGGAGGATACAAAAATCTTCCGATCAAAGAAAAAGAAAAAGTCATAAGACTCAATGTAGCCTGAATTAGATCAGGTAGAGGCATCAGGCTAGTGCCATTAAAAGACCGGGGAAGAAAAACCTCGGGAATTTAAAAAAATCAACCACGAGTTGGTAAATAGCCACAGAAGATCCTACGGATGTAAGATAAAACCAGAGTCAAATTCATAGATATGTTCAAAACATTTGAGTATGGCGATCCGGCCTCTGAAACAGTACTGATACAGCCTGTATATGATCATGATCTATCATATATCGAGAGCCAGATCGAAGAGATTCGAAAAATCGCGGGATATGATTTTCGGCTGGTCGCCGTAAAAGTGAATAACTGGAATGATGATCTGTCGCCATGGGAGGCTCCTGCTGTGTTTGGTAACGACGGTTTCGGAGGAAATGCAGAAGTCACTCTGACGGAGATCCTCAGACTTACTGATGATCCGGCAAAAAGTTACATTATAGGCGGTTACTCTCTTGCCGCACTGTTTTCGATCTGGGCAGCATACAGGACTGACAGATTCTGTGCCGTTGCCGCAGCATCTCCATCTGTATGGTTCCCCGGTTTTGTTGAATTCATGAAAGATAATGCTATCAGGACAAAGAGAGTCTATCTAAGTCTCGGGGACAAAGAAGAAAAAACGAGAAATGCCGTAATGGCAACTGTTGGCGACCGGATAAGAGAAAGCTGTGAGCTGCTTAAGAATACCGGAACACAAACCATTCTTGAGTGGAACAGCGGAAATCATTTCAAGGAGCCTGATATAAGGACCGCAAAAGCGTTTGCATGGTGTCAACTAAACAAAGGAGAATAATACATGAAGATCAAGAAGATCATGACGGTTGTCATGGCTGCAGTACTTGCGTTTGCCGTGACCGGCTGCACAGCCAATGTGACGGTCGAAACAAAGCCGAAGGCTGAAGAAGAAAAGAAGGAAGAACCTGCCAAAGAAGAAACGGCAAAAGGATCAGAGAAGTATTTTTCAGTCGGCGTATATCTGAACACGACCGAAGGAGAGAAATCTGAAAACGATAAGTATTATGTGTTCTCGGCGGATACATACGGACATACCGATGACGGTATTTCAGGATTACCGTTTGATTATGAGAACAGAGATGGCGGTGTATGGTTTTCATTCGCCGATACGGATCCGGAGGATGAGGATTACCTGACAGTTGAATCCGTTGATAACGGTGTGGTTACAGGAACTTTCAAAGACGGTAAGAAGCAGGTGTTCACACCTGTGGCAGATGTCGATCCTGAAACATTTGATGCGGAAAATTATAAACGTTCTGCAAACGGAGAAGATCTTATATACAGAGATGCAAACGGATGGCGGGTACGCTACGATCCCAAACTCTTCACCGTAAACGGCGGCGGACCTTCTGTAAGCTTCGTTTATACCGGTGAATCAGCAGGAACAAATATGATCACCGCAAGTTATAACGTTGACAAGGATGCGAAGACGGCCATTGCGGATCTTGCAAAGGAATGGGGCGATAAGGCCTCCACATCCGAAGGAATATTCCCCGGAACGGAAGATGTTACCGGATACTGGGTAACACTTCCTCCTGAACAGGGGACTTCCGGACTGTACTGCACAGCAATAGCAAGAGATTACATGCAGGGATATCTTTTGTTTGAACTTACCGGACACAACAGCGGAAACGACGAGGAAGATATGGCCGTATCGGATGCGCTTGCATCGGTGATCGATTCACTGGAATTTGCAGTTTATAATTAAACCGGATAAACGGTCATACAGAAAGAGAACGCCTCAAAACGAGGTGTTCTCTTTGCGTTTCGTCAATATTACATGGGACCAGCAGGGCTCGAACCTGCGACCTTTCGCACGTCAAGCGAACGCTCTCCCAGCTGAGCTATGATCCCATCCGCCGTATTATAACACAGCCGTATGCATTGGTCTATCCTTTCAAGGCATCTGCAAACGCATCAATGCTTTTATCCTTTTTGTCTGTTTGCCTTGCTTTCGGATCAAGAAATATGGCGGTTTGCTCAAACGATGTCTCGTTAATATACTTTTCAAGCTTGTCAAATGCCTTTTCGGCACCATTTCCTGCCTGGCAGGCAAATGCGGCAAATCTCTTTCCGGAAAGACTTTCCCTGTTTTCATTTATAAACGTCCTTAAAGGCGGCGTAAAGGTTGATGCCCACACAGGAAATCCAAAGATAATGCGGTCATATGCCGAAAGGTCGATCTCATATTCTTCAAGTTCCGGTTTCTCCTGCATGAGCGCACTCTTTCCACCCCAAAGGAACTTCATAGCTCCTTTGCTGCTGTAAGCTTTTTTCGGAACAAGACACAGAACGTCCGCGCCAAGCTTATCCTTTATCCTGTTCACAACATATTCGGTATTCCCTTCCAGAGAATAGTAAACGATCAAATCTTTCATCCTTTTGCTCCTTTATCAGCCTTCTGTTTTCCGTATTCCGACAAAACTCCTTCAAGTATGTCGCAGGCAGCTTCAATTGTATTTTTGCATCTGAATTGCGGATCAAAAGACTGAGGCTTTATGTCTTTACACAGTATCGATCCGTACTTTATATTAAACCTTCTTATCAATTCAGTGGTTATCGGTTTTATATCCTTGCTCTCATGAGCCTTTTGTTCAACGTACTTCATTGACAGTACAGATACAGCAGAAAGAATGGCTCCGCATGTGTTTCCGGTCTGTATTCCGGCGCCATAACCCCCGACCATTATCATATCCCTGTCATGCAGTTTCAGGTCATAATACTCGTTTGCTGCACGTATCATAGTCTCTGCACAATTATAGTTTTGATCATAGTAATACTTTGAATAAATGTCTTTGAGCATATGGAGATTCCCTTTCCGACGATGAATTCACTGTTATCTATTTTACCAAAATGACATGTATTAACAATAGTAAGTTCAAATGTCATAATACAAAGAAAGAAGCCGGTTTTCCGGCTTCCTTCAAAGGGAGGTTTATATGAAAAGTTTTTCAGTCGCTGTCTCCGATAAGCTGGTCCTGAGGAACATTGTAACGCTTTACCAGAAGACCATGGTCCCAAGGTAAAGGCCCAAGATCATAAACCCATCCGTATTTAAAGGAGAATTTTGATCTTTCTACATTATAGCGATCACCGTTGTAGATTACTGCTTCACCGGCACAGTAATACTGCATGAGCGTCCATCCGCCGGCAATTTTTTCAAGCATCTCTGCGTTTAATATTTTCTTCATAACGTTCGCCTTCTTTCTGTATCATCCTCGCCGTATGCATCTCACACTTCATTCGGGATAACCGCTGCGGCTACTTTGTTTTCTTGATTATGTTATAATCCTTTGACTGTCACAAAAGCGGCACACAGGGAACTATTGAAATAAATATGTGTATCAACTAGAATAAAAAAATGCACAGATTATATGAGAACAACGACATATCGGTGTTTTGGGATTCGGATAAATGCTTTCATGCAAAAAAGTGCGTGACGGGATGTCCGGAGGCTTTTGATATTACGAAAAAGCCGTGGATCAATATTGACAATGCGCCGACAGCCAAAGTGTGGCAGGCGGTATCAAACTGTCCGTCCGGTGCGCTTACCGTTACCTATAATCACGACATAAAGGTTTCTTTTGACGAACAGAACAACAGAAGCGTTGCATTCGATAAGGACGTACAGATCGGCGAGTGCGATTTTGATATCATGTCTGAGGGATGGGAGATATACCATACGGAAGTAGATCCCGAATATTCAGGCAGAGGCATCGCCAAGAGACTTGTGTATTCTGTTTTGCAGGAAGCGGAACGCCGGAAACTGAATGTGATCCCGACGTGCTCTTATGCGAGGAAGATAGTTGTAAACAAATAATGTGATTCAGGAAAATTATGGAAAGCACAGATAACAAAAAGAAAAAACTCGCGGTGATCTTTCCGGGAGTTGGATACAACAAGGACCGGCCGCTGCTGTATTATGCCGGAAAGCAGGCGGTGGCAAGGGGATATGAGCTTGTACAGTTATCGTTTACGGGACTTGACTGGAGCAAGGAAAAACTGAAGGATCGTGATTTTCTGCTGGATGCACTTGATAAGTGTCTGAAGATGACAGAGGAGCAGCTGAAGGGGTGCGAAGACCTGTCACAGTGCGAGGTCGTGTTCATATCAAAGAGCATCGGGACAGTTGTTGCGGCAGCTTATGAGAGTAAGAATGATCTGACGGTAAAGCAGATATGTTTCTCACCTCTTGCGATAATAGGTGATCATGTAAGGAAAAATGGAGCCGTTCTGTTCTACGGTGATAACGATCCGTTTGCCGACTACAGGGACATCGAGAAGATCGCAGCAGAAAAGGATCTGGAGAAGGTCAGGATCGAAGGCGGTAACCATTCTCTTGAGACCGGAGATGTTATCTGCGATATTCGAAATCTGGAAATGATCATACAACATGTTGATGAGTCTTTTATTAAATCAATAACGACGGATCTATCTCAACAACACCTTAATGAAAAAAAACGAGATACTGAAAAAAGGGTATAAGAACGAACTTACTGTCATCATCGTCGCGGCTTTGCTTGTTATAGCCGCGGCGATATTGCTGTTTGCTTTTGGCGGAAGGCTTCGAGGCTACACGGTCAGGATAAAGAAATACCATGACGCTGTTCTTGAAGATAACGGCAGAGAGAAGAGCATGAGGGAGGACCAACGTCTTCACAACGATGAGGCTCTGACAACAGGTGGTGAAGGATATGTAAAGATCGGGCTTGATGATACGAAGATCATCACTCTTCAGAAGAAGAGCCGTCTTGAAGTATCAAAGAAGGGTGACAGGTTCGAACTCGATCTTGAATCGGGGAGTCTGTATTTTGATGTGAACCGCAAGCTTGAGCCCGGCGAGGTCATGGAGTTTAACACGAGCACTATGATCGTCGGGATAAGAGGTACGGAAGGAAACATCTTCTTCAAGGACGGATACGAAGGTGTTGCGGTTAACGAAGGCACCGTTCATGTTACCGGATTCAATCATACAACCGGTGAAACAAAGGAGACAGACGTTTCCGCAGGAAAGAAGCTGACCGTTAATTCAACAGGGGATACTCTTGAATTCGTTATCGTTGACATTCCGCATTTTGACCAGTGGACAGATCCGGTGACGATGGGTCCGTACTATGATCCTGCAATTGTTTTCATGGATGAGGATGACGGAAACGTCGAATCCGGAGACGGATATTATCCCGAAGATGAGAATAATACGGGAGAAGAGTATAACACAGGAGAGGACATTGCTCAGCAGCTTCCCAATGATCTTCTCGAAGCGGAGGTTCCGGACTATATAGATAACCCCGATGAAGCCGGAGAGAGTGAATACAACGGCGGTCTTAAAGAGTTCGGCCGTATGGGTGAAAAGGCAGAGGAAGCAATCGATTCTGCCACCGAAGATGTGGGGTTCGGTATAGGGGCAAAGATCAAACAGGCGCTTTATGATTTCCTGATGTGGATAACGAAGCCGCTTGAAGAACTTACGATAAAGTTCGTTGAATACATTATCTCACTGATCATTCTATAAATCCGATGTCGTAAATATCGTCTATCGGAATGATATTTCCGTCGGACATGATGATTTTGTTCTCCATAGTATCGATCTTTTTGACGCATCCGGAATGGATCGTATAGCAGCCGCCTTCCTTGAGAAGGTCGGGAAGAAAATACGTGATCGTGACATATGAAGAGCCTTCATTTATCTGCTGAAGCTTTAGGTTAAGCTCACGGACCGCGTCTTCATCAAGTTCTATCTTCTCATCGGTCAGTCTTGCTGTTTCATCAACGGCATCTCCATATCCCGTAAGCGCGGCAAAAGGAGAGAACTGCGCTGCTCTTGCCGTCATGGACATATGGGGCCGCGTTCTGGATGTGTGATGAGGATGGTCTATTATCTTTGAATAATCGCTCATGCTTTGTGTCCGCCTACCTGTTCGTTACGTTCTCTTGTTGTTGCACCTTCAAGGAAATTGGTTCCCTTCAGTATCGCATTCTTACCGTATTTGCTCTTGATATCAAGAGTGGCAAGCTGGAGAGCTTTTTCCCTGGAAAGCTTTTCATCTTCAAGCCGCCTCTCTTCCTGCGCCGCTTCAAAGTCGGTGAACAGATCGAGCTGTTCATAAGTATCCTTATTAAGTGCTTCCTCTTCAGGAACGATCCTGCATGCGCATACGTTGATGCGTCGTATCATCAGCAACGGGTTGGTTATGCGCTCATATAATTCCATCACGGCATCGGTGATAAGTCTTGTTGATGATGTCAGACGTCCGAGATTGGCGGTGCCGTGTCCGTGCTTCGGAACGAATCGTCCGTACCAGTCGAGCTTCCAATCCCCTTTGTATCCGGGTATCTCGCCGGGATCACGTACACTCTCATAGCCGATCGTCAGCACCATCTGATCCGTAACAAGCCCCTTCCTGACAAGATCAAGAGTCAGAAGATCCGTCATCTCGCGAACAATGATGGCAGCTTCCTCATGTGAATAAGGACGCATCAGTACCTGGCCTGAGCTGATGCTGTTATTCAGAGGCCTGTAGTTTCTCGTATCTTCTATCGTACACGGTTCCCATCCCCAGGCATGATCGATTATGAGCTCAGCGTTCACGCCGAAAGCTTTGTACAGATTATCTTCGTATTCTTCGGAGTAAAGCGCGACATCACCCATCGTGGTAAGTCCCATCTTCTCAAGCTTCCTTGCGATGCCGCCACCTATACGCCAGAAATCGGTGATCGGTTTGTGCGACCAGAGCTTCTGTCTGAACGACATCTCATCAAGTTCGGCTATCCTGACACCGTCCTTGTCGGCAGGCATATGCTTTGCCACTATATCCATCGCGACCTTGCACAGGAACATGTTTGTTCCGATACCGCAAGTTGCAGTGATCCCTGTAGTATCAAGAACATCCCTTATCATAGTAAGGGCGAGCTCATGAGCCGTCATATGATATGTCGCAAGATATGAGGTAACATCTATGAACACTTCGTCGCATGAGTAAACAAGTATATCTTCGGGCGCCACATATTTCAGATAAACGCGGTAGATGTCGGTGCTGTACTTCATGTAAAGAGACATTCTCGGGACAGCGACTATGTAGTCAACTTCCAGTGAAGGATCGGCATCAAGTAAGGGTTTCTGATCGCTCTTACCGGAAAATGAGCGGCGATGTATGGCAGTCAGTCTCATCGCGTTTACAGTCCTGATCTTCTGTACAACCTCAAACAGTCTCGGTCTTCCCGGAAGTCCGTATGATTTGAGAGAAGGGGATACGGCAAGACAGATCGTCTTGTCGGTACGCGACGAATCCGCAACAACAAGATTGGTCAGAAGCGGATCAAGCTTGCGCTCAGTACATTCCACGGAGGCATAAAAACTCTTCAGATCTATTGCTACATATAACCGGTCCATAATGCCTCCTTTCCCCATTATTATCGAACAGATGTTTGTGAATGTCAATCGGTCATTTCAGCCTGTATAATTACAGATAACATGGTACATGAAACGGAAGGTGCGACATGAAGATCATCAATGAATTAAGGACTCAGATAAACAGTGTTTTTGTCGGAAAAGAAAAAGTCACGGAAGACGTGCTGGTGTGTCTCCTGGCAGGAGGACATGTGCTTCTGGAGGATGTTCCCGGAGTAGGAAAAACTACTCTTGCAAGAACCCTTTCGCGATCGACCGACTGCAGCTTTGCGCGTATCCAGTTCACCCCCGATACACTTCCGTCGGATATCGTCGGACTGTCTGTCTACAATATGAAGACAGGAGAATTCGAGAACAGATCGGGTGCGATCATGCACAGCATGATACTTGCCGATGAGATCAACAGGACATCTCCGAAAACACAGGCAAGTCTTCTTGAGGCAATGTCCGAGGGAAGAGTTACGATCGATGGGACAACATATGAACTTCCTCAGCCGTTTATGGTGATCGCAACGCAGAACCCTGTCGAATTTCTCGGAACATATCCTCTTCCGGAAGCACAGATGGACAGGTTCATGATGAGACTTTCCATCGGATATCCCGATGCAGCGGAAGAGATACATCTTGCCAAAAACTTCCTTGAGGAAAAGAGTGCGGAGTCTGTCAGTGCCATATGCACGGCGGCTGATATCATCGAAATAAAGAACAAAGTAAAAGAGGTTCAGGTCAGTGACAACGTTCTGACATACATTCGGGATATCATTGATGCAACAAGAAAAGAGAGCAGATTCGTTCTCGGTGCGAGCCCCCGTGCGATGCTCGCACTTGTACTTGCTTCCCGGGCAAAGGCATTCCTTGAAGAGAGGGATTTTGTAAAGCCCGATGATGTCAAAGCTGTTGCGGTCAATGTTCTTCATCACAGATTTTCGCTTACGAGCGAGGCAAAGATACGTAAGGAAAACACGGACAGCATACTGACATCCCTGATACTTGCAACCAAGATCCCGATGGAGTGATTTTCTTAAATGAGAAGAAACAGGATCATTTTACTCATTTTATGGATCGCATCCGTTGTGGCGATCTCCTTCTATGGGGGACCGGTCAGTTACGGCCTCTTTATTACTCTTACGGCGATACCGGTCGTATCGCTGGTCTATATCGTTTTCGTCATACTCGGATTCAGGATATACCAGAAGCTTGACGGAAGGCATCTGATAAGCGGACGAACGTCCGACTTCTATTTCACATTGCAGAACGAAAGTTTCATTCCGTTTGCGGGCATACGTGTTGTGTTCTATTCTTCGTTCTCGTCGATAAGCGGCCTTGACGATTCAACCGAATACGAGATAACCCCTCACAATGGGATAAAAAAACAGACAAACCTCATATGCAGGTACAGAGGTGAATATGAGGTCGGTATCAAAAAGATCGTTGTTCAGGACTATCTGCGCCTTTTTTCTGTTTCATACAGAAACAGGGAGCCGATGCGCGTTACGGTCAGACCTGACATAATCACGCTTAATGCACTTCATACCGATGACAGGGTTTTGAGCAATACAAAAGATGCGAGAATAAACATGACAGAGCCTGATGTGCTATCACGCGAATATGTTCCCGGAGATGAGGTCAGAAGGATACACTGGAGATCGACGGCGGCTATGGGAAAACTGATGACGAGAGAAAGCATCGGTGAACGCCAGCAGGGAATCGGAGTGATCATGAGTCCCAACAGGATCAGCAGCCATGAGGAAGATTATCTTCCTGTCGAGAACAAGATGCTTGAGGCTGTCATCGCACTCGTTCTGTTCTATGTCGGTCAGAACACACCGGCTTCGTTTTACGGAAAGCTTGGCGGTGCGAATGAGCACGAAGTAAGCGACATGCGCCGGTTCGATGATTTTTACGCAATGGTCTCAGATCATATGTTTGATGAAAGAAGTGACTCCGGTGAGTTCTATGAAGAGATCCTGCATGGAGGATCGGTCTTTGATAAAAAAGAGGTATTCCTCGTGACGCACACTCTCGGTGAAGCGGAAACAAGACTTTCGGATGAACTAATAAAGACCGGCAGGGCCGTTACGATATACGTTATCACAAAGCAGGAGGCGGGCACAGTTCAGATCCCTGATGTCAGAGGCTGCAACACGGTGTTTGTACCTTCGGATGCACTGCTCACGGAGGTGATGTGATGACGGCATTTCTCTACGATCTTATTTTCATACTTCCGATAAGTCTTGCGGGTGTTCTGTTCGGAAGATCATACTTTGTTCCCGAAGATAAAGCCCCTTATCTGTATGCCGTAAGCATTGCGGTAACGGTCTTCTGTGTGCTTTTGTACCATCTGAAGACAAGGGGTAGGATACTGCTTACCGGCATCACTGCTGCGATCGCTGCGGGTGTGCTTGTAGTAACAAAGGGCGAACTTCTTGCCGGTCAGACATGGATACTGTGGACGATCCTCATATGCATCGCCGCATTTGTGATCGGAAAGGTTGCCAATAAAGACATCAGGATCAAAGCCGTTCTGGCGCTCCTGATGATGGCATATCTTGTAATCCTGATGGTGACAAAAACCGGGCAGAATAAAGCACTGGCCATCTCACTGATCTTTTACCCGCTGATCTTCGTTCTGTGTCTCATCCAGACGTACTGGAACAAAGAGGGTGACCGCGAGGTCAAAAATCATACCGTATATCTTCTGCCGTTCATCGTGATCGCGTGCCTTCCGGCGGTAATGATCAAGGCGCCCGATAAACCGTATGACTGGAAGTTTGTAAAAAACCTGTCCAAAAACATCAGAACAGGTTATGAGGTCGTAATACAGACACTGTTTCCTGAAAACGGCTGGGACGGAGGAGACACCATGGGATTTTCCGACAGGGCCGTTATCGGCGGAAGAGTGACGGGTGATGCATATCCCGTGCTGTCCGTTTCTTCCGATGTTGCAAACGACTACAGACTTTACCTCTCCGGAAAATCATTTGATACGTTTGACGGCCGAAAGTGGGAGAAGACGGATCAGTCGGAGATCGACTACAGATCGTACGATCTTCTGGAAACGCTTGCCGCCATCGACAGATTCGATGAAGAACATGAAAGTGATTACGTGAAGAATGTTCTGGTTACTGTTTCTTATGAGGGAATAAGGACTTCTCATCTGTTCGTTCCTGCTAAGACCGTTCCCGAAATAGCGTCCTTCCAGTTCGAACAGAAGGGTGCCGATCTGATCAGAAAGGGAAGTAAGAAGTCAGATTACATGATCAGGTACTACAGGATTAACAGGGATGATCCGTCATTTGAGGAAATACTGAAAAAGGGTGAGTCTCTCACAAAAGAAGATATTGACAGAACCATCTCATTACATTCCGATATCAGAAAATATTCGTATTCGGATGAAGGATATGCGGCGTATCGCGACCGTATCAGACAGGTGTATGCGCAGCCGGTAGAACTGACCGGAAGGTGTGAAAGCCTGATGGATGAAACACTTGCCGGTGCCGAAAGTGATTTCGAAAAGCTTGAGCGGATCGAGAAGCTTCTGTCTTCGTTTGACTATACGAGAACACCCGGGGATATACCCGATAATATACAGGATGATACGGACTTTCTCGACTATTTCCTCTGTGAGAAGAAGGCGGGGTTCTGTACTCATTATGCAACGGCGTTCGTGCTGCTCGCCAGATCACAGAACATTCCCGCAAGGTATGTTCAGGGATACAGCACGCTCACAACTTCCATACAGTTTGAGATCACATCCGACAGGACGCATGCATGGCCCGAGGCTTACATTGAAGGTGTCGGGTGGATCGGATTTGAGCCGACTCCGGGTTACCGCCAGAGGGCCGGCTGGGACAAAGCGACAGGAAGCGTATCGGCTGATCCGGATTCCGTTCACAGTACGTACGAAGGAAAGCATGGCGGGACAGACAAAGATATAGAAGATACTTTTGAAGAGGATAAAGGGAACAGGCTTCCGGGATTTGCCGGTCTGAAATGGATCGGTACCATCGCACTTATCGTTGCGATATTTCTGATACTGTTTTTCATATCGGACCGGTTCGTTCAGATATACCGATATGATCATATGAACGACAGGGACAAGATACTGTCGCTTTGCAGAAAGAACATGAGAGTTCTGAAAAGGATGGGATACGGGATTGGCATGGGCGAGACTCTGTCGGAGTTTTCGGTAAGGATCCGCACAGATATCTCCGGAGATCTTTTGGAATTCGTCGGCCTTTATGAGAAGATGCTGTATTCGCTGTATGATCCGGCAAAAAGCGATGTATCCCAAACAGAACAGGAAAACAAGGCTCTTGAAAGGACCGCAATAAGCAGGTTTTTCGGCCATATTCCTGTATTGAATAAAATTATTAAAAAAAATTAAGAAATTTCAAAAAAGGTATAAACTTTTGACACATCCCGTCCGATATAATCTCCAGAAGGCGTAAATATACGTTTTTGTGCCGAAAAGGATTTCGGGGACTATCTCAACGGATTGAGGATCAAAAGGGCATATTATAATCTTTTTTCCGTTCGGAAATCATCCCCAAATGTCTTTTGTAGTGATATAATTACATAGGAGGTAGGTATCATGAGTGATATGAACATAGGAAGCGTATCCGGTGTTTACACTGCGATCAATACAAGTCTTCCGGGGGGACCGGATGATATTGCTAAGAAAACAGAAAACGCATCGGCAGCATCTGAGGTAGCAGCCGTTTACGAAAAGAGCGAAGTTGAAGAGAAGAAGGCTACATATTCTATCAACAAGATGAGCGCAGAGGAAAGGGCAGCTCTTGTAGAGCAGCTCAAACAGGATGAGCTTGAGAGAAGAAACCAGCTTGTCAGTCTTGTTCAGAAGATGTTTTCCGATCAGGCAGGCGTTTCAAAGCTTGCGGATCTGTTTTCACCCGAGAATCTCAAGGATGTCAGCCAGGCTGATATAGACAAGGCTAAAGAGGATATCTCAGAGGACGGATACTGGGGCATCAAGCAGACATCACAGAGACTGTTTGATTTTGCATCCGCACTTGCGGGAGACGATCCCGAGAAGATGAAAGAGATGCAGGCAGCAATGGAACAGGGATTCAAAGAAGCCATGGGCGCATGGGGCGACGAGCTTCCCGACATCTGTAAGGATACACTGTCAGCAGCAAACAAGATGTTTGATGAATACTACGCTTCAAAGGGCTGAACACAGGCAAATTAAGGAGGCGATACAATGTTTGATATAACTTCCATGCTCGGCAGTTCCAATTCGGGTTCGAATTCGAACAATTCGATGGGATCATTTGATTTTGCAAACTATGCTGCCATCAAGAACGGAAGCTACGGTAAGCTCGTAAAATCATACTATGCCGGAACCGACAGACAGGTAGCGAATGAAAAGGCAGCTTCACAGAAGGCAGCTGATTCATCCAAGTCAAAAGCTAAGGAAGAAGTCGACAAGACCGGACTTACTCAGATCAAGAAGGATGCAGACGAACTGAAGAGCGCTGCAGAAGCTCTCGACAAGGATGATCTGTGGAAGAAGACGGGCGATAAGCTCGACATGGACAAAGTTTCGGGCGCAGTCAAAGACTTTGCGACAAACTATAACAAGGTCATTGAGCAGGCATCCAAGGTCAGCTCGAAAGAGATATCACAGGATGTCAAGTACATGACCCAGATGACGGACACTTTCTCAAAGGTCCTTAATAAGATAGGCGTTACGGTCGAAGAGGACGGTAAGCTCTCGGTTGATGAAGATAAGCTTAAGAAGGCAGACGAGGCTACACTTAAGACACTCTTTGACGGATTTGGAACATACGGCTCACAGATAGCCGATAAGGCAACAAGCATTAACCGTGATGCGGATCTCGGATCTTCGATCTACGGCAGTAATGCAACAACATCCACCTCCCTGTCAGGTCTGTATAACCAGCTGATCTGACGGTTTACTGAATAAATAACCGATTCCTTTACTTACTTCGTGATCCCGACAGGATATCCTGTCGGGATCATTGTATTATGAGAGTATACGGGTTATAATGAGAACGTTAGTATTTGCTAACGGTTAAGGATACAGACAAAGATCAGAAAAACGGAGGAATGATATGGCGATTCTTGAGTCCGGAGAGGATTATATCGAAACTATATACAGACTGAAGAAGAAGAACGGAACGGTCTATTCGATTGATGTGGCAAGGGAACTCGGATATTCGAGACCGAGCGTCAGCCGTGCGATGGGAATACTCAGGGATGAGGAATATATCACGATGGATGAGGTCGGAAAAGAGATCAACCTTACCGAAAAAGGCCGTAAAAAGGCGGTGGAAGTGTACGACCGTCACAAGACCCTGACTTCTTTTCTGCAGAAGGTTGCAGGTGTGTCCGAGAAGATCGCGGAAACGGATGCATGCCGTATCGAGCATATCATCAGTGCATCCACGTTCAGAGGTATCAAAAACTATATGAAAAACAACCCCTGATATGGTATAATCTTTGTTGCAACTATCGTTGTGGTTTTACAATGATTCAGATGAAAAGGAGATCGTAATATGAAATGGGTTTGTCAGGTGTGTGGTTACGTTCATGAAGGTCCCGAGGCTCCCGAGGCATGTCCTCAGTGTAAGGCTCCCGCTTCCAAGTTCACAAAACAGGAAGGTGAGATGACATGGGCAGCAGAGCATGTAGTAGGAGTTGCAAAGGGTGTATCTGAAGATATACTTGCTGATCTTCGTTCCAATTTCAATGGTGAATGCACAGAGGTAGGTATGTATCTTGCCATGGCCAGAGTTGCGTTCAGAGAAGGTTATCCGGAGATCGGAATGTATTATGAGAAGGCTGCTTTTGAGGAAGCAGAGCATGCAGCCAAGTTTGCGGAGCTCCTCGGGGAAGTTGTTACGGATTCCACGAAGAAGAATCTCGAGATGCGTATCGAAGCTGAGAACGGTGCTACGGCAGGCAAGACAGATCTTGCAAAGCGTGCAAAGGCAGCTAACTTGGACGCTATACATGATACAGTCCATGAAATGGCGCGCGACGAAGCCCGTCACGGCAAGGCATTCAAGGGTCTTCACGACAGATACTTCGGATAGGATACGACAGCAAAGAAAGAACAATTTTTCAAGAGAGCAGAAGCTTCTGCTCTCTTTGTCTGTAATATAAGGGATCATGAAAAACGAAAGAGATACAAACGGAAATTGCGAACTGATATATGAGACCGACGGCATGTGTACGGTGTTTGAGGCTGTGGTTATGGCTTCATCCGATGACGGGAAATCCCCTTACGTTGTACTTGACCGGACAGCTTTCTTTCCCGGTGGCGGCGGACAGCAGTGTGATACAGGGATCATTGAAGCGGGAAGCATAACGACGGAAGTTGAAAAGGTTGAGATCGAAGACGGGGAAGTCCGCCACTATGTAAAGGAGCTGATACCCGAAGGGACAGCGGTCACCGGAAAGCTTAATGCCAAAGTGCGGTATGCGCGTATGCAGAACCACGGGTCGGAACATCTTATAAGCGGACTGATCAAAAGCCTGTACGGATACGAAAATGTCGGTTTTCACATGACCGATGAGGAAGTTGTGATCGATACGGGAGGCCCTCTGACTTATGAACAGCTCCGGATCGTGGAAGAGAAGGCAAATGAGGCTGTTTTTGAAAACGTGCCGTTTACGATAAGTTTCCCTACTGCCGAGGAGGCACAGAACCTTGATTTCAGGAGCAAGATAGACGGTCTTGAAAATGTCAGGCTGATAACGGTCGAAGGCTATGACGCCTGCGCGTGCTGTGCACCGCATGTGTATTCGACGGGCCAGCTCGGTGTCATCAAGATAGTGAGCGCAACGCCTCATCGCGGAGGTATGCGCCTTATCGTGACTGCGGGCATGGATGCGTACAGGGATTACGTCATGCTTCACGAGGACAATGCAAAGATCATGAAGGATCTTTCATCTCCGAGAAACAAAACGGCAGAGTATGTTGCGGAATTGTCCGGCAGACTGACATCCGTAAAAGCAGAGAACACCGAACTGAAAAAGGAACTTTCAAGGATGCTCACCGAAAGCATCACGAAGCAGTTGAAGGATGAGGGCGGATCTTCTGCAGAGCCGTTTGTGATATTTACGCAGGCACTCGATCCGGTAGGTCTTCGTAATCTTGTTAACGAATGCACTGCATCTTCCGACAGGACCATATGCGCGTTTTTGGGAGATGACGAAAAAGGATTCAGATACATATTTGCGGTAAATGCAAAAGTGTCCGAAAGCGCCGGTCTGAAAGGCCTGGCGGATGATTTTTGCGAAAAGCTCTCGGCCAAAGGCGGCGGAAGCGCTGTCATGGTTCAGGGAAGCGTATCTTCGGGCCGCAAAGATATAGAAGAGTTCTTTGCAAAAGTGCGAAAAAAAGCGTAAAATATAAGAGTTAATGTATTTTTTATCATCTAATGAGGAGTAAGCAAAATGGGAGACAAAAAACAGGTTGAGCAGATCACATCGATGGAAGTTGATTTTGCCCAGTGGTACACGGATGTTGTCAAGAAGGCAGACCTTATCGACTATACGAGCGTGAAGGGATGTATGGTGTTCAAGCCCGCCGGATATGCGATATGGGAACTCATCCAGAAACAGATGGATGAAAGGTTCAAGGCCACGGGTGTTGAGAACGTATATCTTCCGATGTTCATTCCGGAGAGTCTTCTCGAAAAAGAGAAAGACCATGTTGAGGGATTTGCTCCCGAGGTGGCGTGGGTAACGCACGGCGGTCTTCAGCCGCTTCAGGAAAGGATGTGCGTACGTCCCACGTCAGAAACCCTGTTCTGTGATTTTTACAAGAATGAAGTCCATTCATACAGGGATCTTCCAAAAGTATATAACCAGTGGTGTTCGGTAGTGCGCTGGGAAAAGGAGACAAGGCCGTTCCTGCGCTCAAGGGAGTTCCTGTGGCAGGAAGGACATACGATCCATGCAACCGCAGAGGAAGCAGAGGAGCGTACGATCCGGATGCTGAACCTGTATGCTCAGTTCTGTGAAGAGATACTTGCGATCCCGGTCATCAAAGGACGCAAGACGGATAAGGAAAAGTTTGCCGGAGCCGAGGCAACGTATACGATAGAAGCGCTCATGCATGACGGCAAGGCGCTCCAGTCGGGAACGAGCCATAACTTCGGAGACGGATTCGCAAGGGCGTTTGACATTCAGTTTACCGATAAGGACAACACTCTGAAGTATCCGTTCCAGACATCGTGGGGAACGACGACCAGACTGATCGGAGCCATCATAATGGTTCACGGTGATGACAACGGACTGGTTCTTCCTCCGAAGGTTGCACCGACGCAGGCAGTCATCGTTCCGATCAGACAGCAGCAGGAAGGAGTTCTTGAAGCAGCTGAAGGTATCAGAAAAGCACTTGTTGATAAGGGCTTCAGGGTTAAGGTCGATGATACCGACAAGAGTCCGGGATGGAAGTTCGCCGAGGCGGAGATGCGCGGTATCCCTGTAAGAGTTGAGATAGGACCGAAGGATATAGAAGCAGGAAAGGCGGTTCTGGCGCGCCGTGACACAGGCGAAAAGACAGAATGCGCGATCGATGGTATCGCTGATACGGTTGAGAAGCTTCTTGATAAGATCCAGAAGGACATGCTTGAGCGCGCAAGGCAGCGTCGTGACTTACAGACATACACCGCAACTTCCAAAGAGGAATTTGAGAAGATCTTTTCCGAGAAGACCGGTTTTGTCAGAGCGATGTGGTGTGGCGACGAAGCTTGTGAGAACGAGATAAAGGAAAAACTTTCCGTAACGAGCAGATGTATGCCGTTTGAACAGGAAAAGATCTCGGACAAATGCGTATGCTGCGGAAAAGAAGCAAAGAAGCTCGTGTACTGGGGAAAGGCTTACTAAAACGGGAGGAAGATCATGAACGTACTTGTAATCAACTGCGGAAGCAGCTCACTTAAATACCAGCTTATCAATGCCGACAGCGAGGAGGTTCTTGCAAAGGGACTGTGCGAGCGTATCGGTATCGACGGAGGTATGCACACGTATCAGCCGAAGGGATCCGACAAGATCAAAACCGATATCGACATGCCTTCGCATACGGAGGCTGTTCAGATCGTTCTTGATGCGCTCACCGATCCCGAAAAGGGAGTGATAAAGAGTCTGTCAGAGATAGATGCTGTAGGACACCGTATCGTTCACGGCGGCGAGAAGTTCTCAAAGAGCGTTGTCATCGATGATGATGTGCTTGCTGCTATCGAAGAGTGCAACGATCTTGCTCCTCTTCACAATCCCGCAAACCTTATCGGTGTCAATTCGTGCAAAAAGCTCATGCCGAACGTTCCGATGGTAGCGGTATTTGATACGGCATTTCATCAGACGATGCCTCCTAAGGCATTCCTTTACGGAATCCCTTACGGCTATTACAAGAAATACAAAGTGCGCCGTTACGGTTTTCACGGAACGAGTCATGAATATGTTGCAAACAGGACCGCACAGTTTCTCGGTAAAGACATTAAGGACATGAAGATCATAGTCTGCCATCTCGGAAACGGTGCATCGATAAGTGCGGTCAAGGGAGGAAAGTGCGTAGACACTTCGATGGGACTGACCCCGCTTGAAGGACTGATAATGGGAACGAGAAGCGGTGATATTGATCCGGCGATACTTGAGTTCATCGCAGGAAAGGAAGACCTGTCGTTTAAGGAAATGCTCACGGTCCTTAACAAAAAATCAGGTGTGCTTGGTCTGTCTGACGGTGTGTCGAGTGATTTTCGCGATCTTTCGGAAGCGGCAAAGTCAGGTAATGAGCAGGCGGCCACAGCGCTTGAGACATATGCATACCACGTTGCAAAATATATAGGATCGTACGTTGCAGCCATGAACGGTGTAGATGCGATCACGTTCACTGCCGGAGTCGGCGAGAACAACATTTCGGCAAGGGAAGAGATATGCTCTTATCTTACTTATCTCGGAACTGAGCTTGATCCGAAGAAGAATGAGGTAAGAGGTGAAGAGGCGATCATTTCCAAAGACGGATCGAAAGTACCTCTTCTTGTGATACCTACCGATGAGGAGATGTCGATCGCAAAACAGACGGTAGCGCTTGTATGCTGATCGCTGTTCCCGAAAAAGTTAAGAGGATAATCGACACACTTCAGGATGCCGGATATGAAGCATATGCGGTAGGCGGGTGTGTAAGGGATTCCATACTTGAAAAAGAGCCGTATGACTGGGATATAACGACTAACGCGATACCGCAGGAGGTCAAGGCGCTCTTCAGAAGAACGGTGGATATCGGGATCGAACACGGGACCGTAAAGGTCATGATCGGAAACGAAGGATTTGAGATCACGACATACAGGATCGACGGGGAGTATGAAGACAGCCGTCATCCGAAGGAGGTCACGTTTACCCCAGAGCTTAAAGAAGACCTTCGGCGACGTGATTTTACGATCAATGCGATGGCATACAGCGAGAAGACGGGTCTTGTTGACCTGTTCGGAGGCATGAAGGATCTTGAGGCCGGTATCATAAGAGCTGTTGGGAATCCTGCGGAGAGATTTTCGGAAGATGCGCTCAGGATACTTCGCGCGCTGCGATTTTCCGCAAGGTTCGGATACGATATCGAAGACGAGACAAGAAAGGCGATGATCGCTCTTGCTCCGACTCTTTCAAACATAAGTGCCGAGAGGATAAGAGAGGAACTTGAGAAGATACTCTGTTCCGACAATCCCGACAGACTGCGCTGGGCATATATTTTCGGAGTGACGAAGGTGATACTTCCCGAGTGGGATGAGATGATGGAGTGCAAACAGACAACGCCGCATCATTTTACCGACGTAGGTGATCACACGATCGTTGCTATGGAATACATAGTGAACAATTACGGTGACATCAGTCCGTCTGACAGAAGGATACTGAGCATCGCAACATTTCTTCACGATATAGCAAAGCCCGTCATGAAAACGACGGGGGATGACGGAGTGGACCATTTCAAGGGTCATCCCGAAAAGGGAGTCTTACTTGCGGAAGCGGTGCTTAAAAGGCTCAAGTACGATAATGACACGATAAAGAGAGTCAAAAGTCTTGTCAGATACCACGACGAAAGACCAAAGCTTACATATCCGTCGGTCAGAAGATTTATCGCGGACGTTGATCTGTCGAACATGGAAAATCTCATGAGGCTGAAATATGCGGATCTCTATGCTCACGCCAAGTACTTATGGGATGACAAACTGTACCAGGTTGAGACGCTTGATGAGATGTACAGAAAGATCGTTAAGGACAAAGATCCTCTTTGCGTAAAGGATCTGGCAGTCGACGGGAGCGATCTTATGAATGAAGGGATAAAGAGCGGACCCGCTGTCGGAGAAGCGTTGAAACGTCTTCTTGAATGCGTGCTTGATGATCCGTTGATGAACGATAAAGAAAAGCTTCTCGGTGTGCTTCGTCAAGAAGGATAAGATGAATGAAAAGTATTGAAAAAGTGATAATCCCGGTTATCATAATCGTCATCATCACGATGCTCGGGATATATTACATTTCAAAAGAATATGAGAAGCAGCAGGCGGCAAAACGCGCGGAAGAGATTCAGCAGACCGTGGATGAGCAGCTTGCCGAAAACCCCGTAAATGCCGATGAGCTCATATACAAATGTTCGGCAATGCTGGTCGGAAAAAACACCGAAGAGAAAAAGCTCAAGTTCATCTCAGTTGATAATGAGAAACTGTTCGAACTTGACTATGACAGTAAAACATCGATCCTGGCAAAGCACGGGAATTACATCACTCTTGATGAGATAAAGCTCGGAGAGATACTTGATATTGCGTACGGCCTTCATGACAAAAAGCTTATGGAGATGAAGATAAGCTCCGAGGCCTGGACGTTTACCGATGTCACGAAGTTTGATATCAATGAAGAGGAAGGCCGGATGGATATCGCCGGCAGCACGTATAAGCTTCCGAAGTCGTCGATCGTATCGTACGGAGACGAGCTGGCAACATTCATGGATGTCACGAACGTGGACACTCTGATCGTAAAAGGATGGGACCGCAAGGTCTGCTCGGTGACGGTAGAGCGCGGACACGGTTATGTAAGACTTCAGAACGATTCGTATTTCAAGGGCGGATGGATCGAGATCGGACAGGAGATAATAAAGCCCGTAACCGAAGAGATGCTGATCCCCGTTCCCGAGGGTGATTACCATATCAGGCTTACGAACAGGGGATATGCAGCCGAAGAGGATGCCACGATAGAGCGCGACAAGGAGTTTGTCCTTGACCTTTCAAAGGTGGACGTAAAGGAAGTTGCGATAGGACACGTGGAGTTCACCGTGGTTCCGGATTATGCACAGCTGTTTGTTGACGGACAGATGACCGACTTTGAGGAAAGAGTTCCTCTTGAGTACGGTATACACCGTATCCATGTTGAACTTGCCGGATACAAGAGTGTGGATACGAACATCCGCATTTCGGATAAGTATGCAAATGTAGAGATAGCGCTTGAAAGAGAAGCGGGTGAGGAAACACCGACACCCACACCTACGCCGTCGTCGACCGTAACAACGGATCCTTCGGTTACAACGGCACCCACCACAGTTGCAACAAACAATGAAAACGAAATAACCCGGCTTACGAACGCTGTGCCGACACAGCCGCTCGATACTTCATCGAGATCGACTTCGACAGCACTGCCGTCACAGACATCGACATCGGACAGTTCAAATACCGAGGTCATAAGCGAGACGCGTAAGATGTATGTTGAATCTCCGGAAGGTGCCGAAGTGTTTGTTGACGGGATATACATAGGGATAGCTCCCATATCGACGATAAAGCCCGATAAGGGTTCACACGTGATCACTCTTTCAAAGAACGGATGCGTGACAAAGAGTTATACGGTATCCGTTTCGGGTGATGACAGGGATGTTACACTTTCATTCTCGGAGCTTGTGCAGCAATGACAGGAAAGATGATGACAAAGATAAAAAAAATTCTGCAGAAAAGGGAAAACAGGGTCACGATACTGTTCTTCCTTGTGACGATGCTGACTGCTCTCAGTCCGCTTGTTTCAAGATACTGTATCAACGGCCACGACCTTGAGTATCATCTTCTGCGTATCGAGAGCCTTAAGGAAGGTATCCTGATCGGAAGACCGTTCATGAAGGTCAACACGCTCTTCTACGGCGGAGCGGGATACGCGAGTTCTCTTTTCTATTCGGATCTGTTCATGCACATCCCCGCACTTCTTCGAGTGATGGGAGTGAGCATAGGAAAGAGTTTCCATATTTACACGGCGATCATATTTATTCTGTGTTATCTCTCGACATTTTACAGTGTATGGAGGATGACACTTTCAAAGTTTGCGGCAACACTTGCTGCCGTACTTCTGACACTCTGTCCTTATCACATGGATGACATGCTTGTCAGAACGGCGTGCGGTGAGAATGCGGCATTTATCTTCCTGCCTCTTGCGATATACGGTATATTCAATGTTCTTTACGAGGACATGGACAGGCCGTGGGTATTCGGACTCGGAATGGCAGGACTGATACTCACACATCCCGCTACATGCATCCTGATGGTGTTTGTATGCATCGTGGCATTTCTCATCAATATAAAGAGATTCACTGCAGAGCCGAGAGTGTTCGTGAAGCTTTGCGTCGTATCGGTGATCGCACTTCTCGTCACTTCATATCAGTGGCTTCCGATGCTTGAGCAGTTTGCAAACGCTCAGTTTTATGTGTCAAATAACTGGACGGACCTTCTTGATGCTGCCGTACCGTTTACCGATGTGGCATCATCGACTTTCCCGAGTGTCGGGTTCGTGCTGTTTGCACTCGTACTTCCGAGATGCTTCATGTCAAAAAAGGATTATCCGATCTTAAGATTTGTTGATCTGATGATCATTGCGGCAGCGATATTTGCAGTCGGCGCCACAAATGTAATGCCCTGGGAAAGAGTTGCAAAGCTGTTCGGATTCCTTCAGTTCCCGTGGAGGATGTTCATAATGTCATCGGTACTTCTGGCGATGTCCGATGCGATAATCCTCAGACTGTTCCTTGACAGGATCGCGGAGGACAGAAGGAGATTTGCATTCGATGCGGTACTTGTTATCATCGCTGCTCTTATGATGCAGATGGCGATAGACCATCAGAACGAGAACTCGATGGGGTATTATGATTACAGTGAAGACTATTACAGCTACAAGCCTTTTACCGCAAACGTCATTGCCGGAGAGTGGCTTCCTTCCACAGTGACCGATCCCCAGGCCCTTGTAACGGACAGCGGGAAGATGACTTTTGATGACGGATCGGCAGCCGAGTTTTCAAGATCAAAGGCAAAGATCGTTTCGGATATAACGGCAGCTCATGAGTATGTCGATGTGCCGTTCATTTACTACAAGGGATATTCGGCATATATTAAGGACGCCTCCGGCGAAAAGAAAGAGCTGGAGGTTACAGGTGACGGCGAAAACGGAATGTGCCGCGTCATCCTGGGACAGGAGACGGGTGAGCTTACCGTAAGCTATTCGGGAACGATACTCCAGTATATCTCTCTTGTAGTATCGCATTTGTTCCTGCTTCTCATATTCGATCTTCTGTACCTTAAGAACAAGTATAAAAAAAAGCTTCGTTTAAGGGCGGCGGCAGCAGGCGCCAATCTCGGAAAGATAACGTGCTTTGTGCTCGTGTTTGCGGTCACCTCTTCTCTTTGTGCGTGTAATGTCGTAACCGTGCAGGGTCCGGACCGTCATGATCCCGATGAGGTCATAGATTACCTTAAAGTGGTTAACGGACAGTCTGAGACTGAAGAGATAGCGCAGGAAGATCTTGTTAAGATCAACTTAAGTCATAAGGGATACGACAGTAACGGAAAGAGCTTTGCCGTCGTTATAGATGAATCTTCCGGAGAGCAGGAAATAAGCGTCATCCGCCCGGACAGTCCTCTTTTTCAGGAGGCCGATGCACCCGTTGAATCGAAGCTGTATGACAGGCTTCTTGAGGAAGAAGTCGCATCGGTGCTTGAAACATACAGGACTGACTCTTTAAAAGACCGCATCATGCATGAAACGGATGCGCTCCTTTGCATCGAAGTATTTCCGGAGGTTTCGGAAAAAAAGAAAATAAACGATCTTGCACTCACCCTTGCCGGGGATATGATCGGGATCCCCGAATCAAAGTTTGAAACAACACTGGATAAATACAACTGTGCTGCGATCCTTGCAAAAGCAGCATATGTTCTGCCGGACTGGAACAGGGCAAAAGATGCTTCGGATCTTTCCGAGCAGTATTTCAACGAAGCCGAAAGGATAGCGGATACTGACGGAGAACCTGTTGCCGCAAGGCTCTGGGCTGCTGCTGAGCTGTACCGCCTGACAGGTCAGAAAACATACAGATCAGTTGTTGATGCGATAGCAATGGATGTCGTACCTGAGGGATTTACTTACGAAGAGCCCGGTTTTTTCGGACTGTTTGCATACCTGATGGCACCATACCAGACAAACTACAACGTCTGCACGGATATGATGAGCATCGTGTTCTCAAAGGCGAATGAACTTATCAGGGAACCTGTTGACAAAGAGTTCATTGATACGAGAGTTGATTCGTCGACAAAAGAGCATGACGAAAAGACGGCGGAGAGGATGCTGGAGGAAGCGTTTCTTGTGACGATGACGAACTATGTCAGCGTCAGTGTTGAATACAAGGCATTTGTTCAGGATCGTTTAAACTATATTTACGGAGCCAATCTGTCGGGGACTGATTTTACCGAAGGTGACAATTTACTCGCCGATGCCCCGAAACTGTTTGTTCTGACAGGATTGTGCTGACAGGAGGAGATCATGAAGATAGTAGTTCTTGCCGGAGGATTAAGTACAGAAAGGGATGTGTCGCTCGTGACCGGGCGGTGCGTGTATAAAGCTCTCAAGGATATCGGACACAAAGCTGTGCTCCTTGACGTGTTCCTCGGATACGAAGGAGATGCGGATAACGTATTTGACCTTGATACCGACTGGTCGGAAAAGGTCGCTCCCGTAAGTGAGACCGCACCGGATCTTGATGCTGTCCGTGCAATGAGAGGACAGGCGATAAAGGAATTTTTCGGACCGAATGTCATTAAGATTTGTCAGGCGGCCGATATCGTGTTCATGGCACTTCACGGGGACGTCGGTGAGAACGGAAAGATCCAGTCGGCGTTCGATCTTCTCGGCATAAAGTATACGGGAACCGATGCATATTCTTCCGCACTTGCGATGAACAAGTCGACATCGAAGATGGCATTCAAACAGTACGGTGTTTCAACTCCCGACTGTTACATGTTAAAGAGTGCCGATGACGATCATAAGCCCGCGTCATACCCCTGCGTTGTCAAGATATGTAACGGCGGATCGAGTGTCGGTGTTTACATCGTAAACAATGAAAATGAGTACAACAGTGCCGTTTCTGATGCATTCAGTTATGATTCAAAGGTAATGGTCGAGCAGTACATAAAGGGCAGGGAATTCACCTGCTGCGTCATAGACGGTCAGGCTCTTCCGATCGTGGAGATCGAGCCGAAGAGCGGATTTTACGATTATAAGAACAAGTATCAGGCAGGTTCCACGATAGAGACATGTCCTGCAAAGCTTGATGCGGATCAGACTGCAAAGATCCAGGCAGAGGCGATCAAAGCATTCAATGCTCTGGAGATACAGACATATGCCAGAATGGATTTCATCATGGACGATAAAGGCGAGGTGTTCTGTCTTGAAGCAAACACTCTTCCGGGAATGACTCCCACGAGCCTGATCCCCCAGGAGGCTGCCGCCATGGGAAAATCATACAATGAACTGTGTGAATGGATCATAGAGATATCTATGAAGAAGTGGACTGACAATGCGTAATATGAACATATGGGCGATAGCCGAGGCTATCGGAGGAAAACTGGAGAATGCCGTAAAGTGCGATCTGACCAAGGAAGCAACAGGTGTCGTTATCGACTCGAGACTGATCGAGGAAGGCGGGATATTCGTTGCGACAAAGGGAGAGAGAGTCGACGGGCATGATTTTATCCAAAAGGTGTTTGACGACGGAGCACTTGCCGTCATATGCGAGAGGATCCCGCCGAAGGTAAAGGGACCGTGCATAGTTGTTGAGGACAGTCTTGCGGCGTTAAGGGAACTTGCAAGATATTACCGTGACCAGCTGTCGGTAAGGATAGTAGGGATAGTCGGAAGCGTAGGCAAGACGAGCACGAAGGAACTCGTGGCGTCTGTTTTGGACTCGCATTTTGAAGTGCTCAGGACTGAAGGAAATCTTAACAATGAGATCGGTGTTCCGCTCACCGTTCTGAAGATCAGGGACGGACACGAGGTGGCAGTCATAGAGATGGGCATCAGTGATTTCGGAGAGATGGACAGGCTCGGGAAGATAGTACGTCCGGATGTAGTCCTCTTTACGAATATCGGTCCGTGCCATCTGGAAAACCTCAAAGATCTTGAGGGAGTTCTGAAAGCAAAGACCGAAGTCATCCCGCATATGTCACCTTCGGGTACGATCATACTGAACGGACAGGATGAGATGCTTGACAGGATCAACGTTGATATGGCCGGAGACCGCAAGATCATCAGATATGGAAAGGAATCAAAAAGAGATGATGTATATGCTTCGAGCATAGAAAATCTCGGACTTGACGGATCAAAGTTTATCGCAAATTTCCCGGACGGAAGTCACTATGAGATGACGGTTCCGCTTCCCGGATACCACATGGTTGATAATGCTGTTGCAGCAGCGGCGGTCGGATTTCTGATGGGGCTGAACCTTGAGGAGATAAGAAGAGGACTTACCTCGGTCGAACAGCTTTCCGGAAGAGGACATATCATCCATTCACCGAAGTACACGATAGTTGATGACTGCTATAATGCCAATCCGAAGTCGATGTATGCCGCGATCGATACACTCGGATATTCGCTCGGCAGAAAGGTCGCCATTCTCGGAGACATGTTCGAGCTGGGCGAGGAAACGGAAAAGCTTCACGCACAGGTTGGTGATTATGCGGCAGAGCACGGAGTGGATTCGCTTATATTCGTCGGAAGCGCCGCCAAGTTCATGTATGAGCGGGCAAGGATACACGAAGGCATTGAAATACGTTATTATCCCAATAAAGAACTTCTCATCACGGCACTTTCAGATGAGACGAAGGAGATACTTAAACCTCAGGATACGATTCTCGTAAAGGCTTCTCACGGGATGGGATTTTCCGAAGTGGTGGATTATCTGAGCAGCAATGAGTAAAGGAGAAAATCATGGCATTTAGGATCGTTACGGACACCGGAGCAAACATCACCGACAAAGTCAGAAACCATTACGGCATCGAAGTTGTGCACCTTACTCTCATCATGGAAGGTGAAGAGCTTCAGTTCACAAGTTCCGAAGGATTTGATTATGAAGGATACTATGACAAACTGAAAGAGGGAATGAAGGTTTCCACTTCTCAGGTCAATCCGGAGCAGTTCATGAACTGCTTCGAAAAGATACTTGAGGCCGGAGAAGATGTACTGTATATCGGCCTTTCGGGCGGAGTAACCGGATCTATCAGTTCTGCCAAGATCGCCGCGTCGGATCTTATGGAAGAATTCCCCGACAGGCAGATCAGGATCGTTGATTCCCTCGGGGCATCTCTCGGGCAGGGTATACTTGTCGTTGAAGCGGCCGAGTGCAGGGAAAAAGGTATGAGTCTTGATGAGACGGCGGATCATATTGATTTTCAGAAGTACTGCATGTATCAGGTGTTCGTTGTGGATGACCTGAAGCATCTGAAGAGGACCGGAAGGATCAGCGGTGCGCTTGCTTCTCTCGGAACGATGATGGACTTAAAGCCCATCCTCAAAGGAGACACTGAAGGAAAGATCGTTGTTGAGTGTAAGGCAAGGGGACGCAAACAGGCGATCAAGGCTCTTGCCGAAAAGTACAGGGATCTCGTCGTTGATGCATCCGAACAGATAGTTGGAATAAGCTACGGCGGAAAAAGAGAGGATGCAGTTCATCTCGCAAACCTCATTTCAAAGATCGCACCGCCCAAAAAGGTATGGATGGTCGCACACGAACCTGTTACGGGAGCTCACGTGGGACCGGGAATGCTGGCTCTTTATTTCAAAGGCGCCGATGACGTAAGAGCGTTCTGATCGCTGCAGGATGAGGGTGAAATGTTAAGGTTCATTGTATGTGTCACGGTAGTCGTGATCGATTTTATTATAGTGCTTCCGATCGATATCATCGGATTTCTGATCGGTCTGATCTCCAAAAAAGCGAAGGATCATTACATGAAGTTCATGATGACGATCATATTTGCCGTCGTCAATTTCTTTGCGGGAGCGAAAGTAAAGTTCATCGGACTGGAGAAGATACCGAAGGATAAACCGGTACTGTACGTTGCCAACCATGAGAGCTTTTTCGATGTGCTCTTAACGCTTACAAAGCTCCCCGGAATGGTGTGTTTTGTAGCCAAGAAATCATTCAAAAAAGTGCCCATATTCGCGCAGGCACTTCAACTTTACAATACGCTTTTTATCGACAGGGATGATATCAAACAGGGACTTCAGACTATCCTTAAAGCGATAGAGAATGTGAAGTTGGGAATGAGTGTTTTCATATTCCCCGAGGGAACAAGAAGCCGTGACGGAAAGATGAACGAGTTCAAGGAAGGCAGCATGAAGATCGCTGTAAAGAGCGGATGCCCGATAGTACCTATCGCGATATCCAATTCCGGAAACGTGTTCGAAAATCATTTCCCGAAGGTATGTGCCGTTCCCGTGGTCATCGAGATACTCGATCCTGTTATGCCGTCCGATTTTGACAAAACGGAGCAGAAGCATCTCGGGAAACTGTGCCATGACAGGATAGAAGAAGTAAGGGACAGAAACCTCAAAGAGTACTGCAGCTGAGGTTATGAAGAATAAACGATCCTGCCTGCAGCGATCGTGTATCTGATCTTTCCCTCAAACGTCCTTCCGAGAAACGGAGTGTTTGACGATCTGGAGCGGGATGTTTCATACACCGTGGATTCATCCGGAGAAAAGATCATTATATCCGCGGGTGCGCCGATGCGAAGTGTTCCGGCATTAAGACCGTAAAGCTTTGCCGGATTAAGACTCATAAGTTCAAACAGTCTGTTAAGATCTACGATATCCCTTTTGTACAAAGTTGAATATGCAAGAAGGAATGAAGTCTCGAGTCCGGTTATGCCGCTCGGGGCTTTTTCAAATTCCCGTGATTTTTCATCCGCACTGTGAGGCGCATGGTCTGTTGCGATAAGATCTATCGTACCGTCGGCAAGACCTTCCCAGATAGCCTCGCGGTCCTCACTTTTGCGAAGCGGCGGGTTCATCTTGGCAAGTGTGCCGAACTCGGATACTGCATTGTCCGTAAGGGTGAAGTGATGCGGTGTTGCCTCCGCATGGATGCTCGGATATTCTCGTTTTGCACATCTTACGGCTTCAACGCTCTCTGCACAGCTGATATGCTGAATGTTAAGTATCACGCCCGTCTCTTTTGCGATCTCGATATCTCTTCTGACCATGGTTATCTCGGCCATTCTGTCTGAGCCTTTAAGACCGAGAGACTCAGCGGCACTTCCGGAATTGACTCCGTTTTCCGAAATATATGCGGGATCTTCCTCGTGAAGACTGACGGGAACGTTCAGTTTTGCGATCCCGGAAAATGCACGGCGAAGAACATCGGCGTCGACTATCGGTTTTCCGTCATCGGTAAATCCTGCGGCACCGGCTTCAAGAAGAGCTTTATGATCACACAGCTCTTTTCCGCCAAGTCCCTTTGTGACCGATGCGCATGTGTATATGTGAAGGGGCTCTTCAGAGGCTCTTCTAAGAACATCCTTAACGATCGAGGGATCATCTATGACGGGGTCGGTGTTTGCCATCATGACAACGGAAGTAAAGCCTCCGGCAACGGAAGATAATGCACCGGTGTGGATATCTTCCTTATGGGTCTGGCCCGGATCCCTGAAATGAACGTGTACGTCAACAAGGCCGGGACCTGCGATAAGACCGGTACCGTCGATGATATCCGGATCGTTATCTGCCGCAGGATCAAGGGGATCCGCGATCCTTCCGTCCTTAATGAACACGTCTTTTATGCAGTCTGTTTTATCTGCCGGATCTATGACCCGGATGTTTCTGATCACCATACTGTTAATATTACTTTCACTTAAGCTTTTTTTCAATCCCATTTACTTGAAAAAAAGCCGTAAAAAGGCTATACTTTTCTTATATTGGAAAAGTGTGTCCGCATGAAAAAGGTCATTATGAGAATCAGTGAAAGAGCAACAATAATCTCGCAGGAGCAGCTTTGTGCGGGCGTATATTCGATGTGGATCGCCACAAATGCCGCCAAATACGCAAAAGCGGGGCAGTTCATATCGGTGTATGTAAACAGTGATTCAAAGCTTTTGCCACGTCCGATAAGCATATGCGAGATTGGCGACGGGAAGCTTCGTATCGTATACAGGGTTGCCGGTGAAGGGACCAAAGAGCTTTCCGAAATGTCGGAAGGAGGCAGTCTGGATATTCTCGGTCCGAACGGGAACGGATTTCTGGCAAAGGCCGGCGAAAAGATCACGCCGGACACGAAGGCTCTTCTTATCGGGGGAGGTATAGGCATTCCGCCGATGCTTGAACTGGCAAAGCAGATGACATGTGATGTTACGATCGTTGCGGGATACCAGAGTTCGCAGGGCATGTTCCTGACAGAAGAACTTGAAAGTGCCGGAAGGCTTGTGGTTTCAACAGATGACGGAAGCTTCGGACATAAGGGCACGGTCGTTGATGCGATAGCGGAAGAAGGGATCACGGCGGATATGATTTTCGCCTGCGGGCCCCGTCCGATGTTAAAGGGTGTTAAGAAGCTGGCAAAAGAAGCCGGCATCAGTGCATATATCTCGATGGAAGAGAGGATGGCGTGCGGGATCGGCGCGTGTCTGGGCTGTGTTACGGCCTCAACGGAAACAGACGGTCATTCTAAAGTTAAGAACAAAAGAGTCTGTGCGGACGGCCCTGTATTTGAGGCATCGGAGGTTGAACTGTGACTGATATGTCTGTAAATCTGGCGGGAGTACGGCTGAAGAATCCGGTAATGACCGCATCGGGAACGTTCGGGTCCGGAATGGAATATGGCGAGTTTGTGGACCTCTCAAGGCTGGGAGCCGTTGTCACAAAGGGTGTCAGCCTCACACCGTGGGAAGGAAATGCGACACCGAGAGTTGCCGAGACATACGGCGGAATGCTCAATGCCATAGGACTTCAGAATCCCGGGATAGATACGTTTATCGACAGGGACCTTAAGTTCCTTGAAGATTTCGATACAAAAGTGATCGTTAACGTCTGCGGCAAGACCGAAGAGGAATACATCGGGGTAGTCGAGAGACTTGGTGATACGAACGCGGATATGCTTGAGATAAATGTCAGCTGTCCGAACGTTAAGGAAGGTGCGATCGCATTCGGACAGAACCCGGAAGCGCTGTCGCATATAACACGGGAGATCAAAAAGAAGGCGAAACAGCCCGTGATCATGAAGCTGTCGCCGAACGTCACCAATATCGCACTTATGGCGAAGGTGTGCGAGGAGGCCGGAGCGGATGCGGTGTCGCTTATAAACACGATCACCGGTATGAAGATAGATGTCAGAAGACGGACATTTGTTCTTGCCAATAAAACAGGGGGCCTGTCCGGACCCGCGATCAAACCGGTGGCTGTCAGGATGGTGTATCAGGCAGCTTCTGCGGTATCGATACCGGTCATCGGAATGGGAGGGATCAGGACAGCGGAGGATGCACTTGAGTTTATAATGGCGGGTGCCTCGGCGGTAGCGGTAGGTGCCGCAAACTTTACCGATCCATATACGACCGTTAAGGTGATCGAAGGGATCGAAGAATACATGAGAAAAGAGAGTGTTTCGGATATAAAAGAACTTATCGGATGTGTCAGATAACAGAGTTTTGGAAGGAGGAATTCATTATGATGCAGATCGGCGGAGTAGACAATCTTGTATTGAAGCAGGTAACACTGCCTTCGGAGAAGGAGAACGAAGAGAAGAAGACAGTGATACAGGAAGAGGACGCCAAAGTCAGGGATGAGGCTGCAGCAGCTGACAAAAAGGACCGCGAAGACGAAAAAAGGGCCGAAGATGTGGCCAAAAACGTTTACGGTGATGTTGTCGGCAAATCAACCGACGGCGATACAACGCGCGTCAAAAAGGATGCAATGGAAGCCCTCGAGACCGGAATGGTGTTAAAGAAGGAAGATAAGGAAGACAACCTCATGGAATTCAACCGTGACCAGCTCCTTGTCAAAGAGGAACAGGGTGACATCACGAAGAACCAGTACAACCATGAGATAGTCCGTCGCGATGAGCTTATGAAAAAAGACGACAAGTCCGCTTTTGCAAAGACCAATGCCGAGATGATCGAAAAGCAGGAGAAGGAAGCAAAAGAGAAAGCTCAGGAGAAGGCGAAGGAAAGACTTGACGAGATGCAGGGAAAAGGTCAGGAAGACGAGAACGCCGCAAGACTTGAGAACGGTATGAACATGCTTGCCGGAAGTGAGAAGAGTCTTCAGATCGAAGAAGATGCTGTTCAGACGGCAGCACAGAACAACAGGAGTGAGCTCATAGACCAGATACTCAATCCAGAAGATGCTACCCTTAAAGTCATAATCAAGTAACATTAATGAAGATCAACGCATATGCCAAGATAAACCTCGCGCTTGATGTTCTTGGAAGAAGACAGGACGGTTATCACGAGGTCAGGATGATCATGCAGACGGTCGGATTGCACGATGAGCTTGAAATAGAACGGATTCCGGAAGATTCGATCGTGATCACGACCGACAGGGATGACCTGCCGGTGGGCGGGGATAACCTGATATATAAAGCTGCCCGTCTTCTTATGGATGAGTGCGGTCTTACCGGCGGGATAAAGGTGCATCTTACAAAGAACATACCTGTTGCCGCAGGACTTGCCGGCGGAAGTACCGATGCCGCCGCAACACTTATCGCGGTAAATGAACTGTTTGGCCTGGGCCTGTCGAAGGAAGATCTTATGAAAAGGGCCGTCAGGATAGGTGCCGATGTTCCGTACTGTATCATGGGCAAAACGGCACTGAGTGAAGGTATCGGCGAGATACTGACACCGCTTAAGCCATGTCCCGGATGCAGGATACTTCTTGCCAAGCCGAAGATCGGTCTGTCAACGGCGTTTGTTTACAAAAGGCTTAAGCTTGAAGAGGCAGAGCATCCCAATACGGATGCGGTCATACGGGGTATAGAGAACGGCGATATAAAAGCAGTCGCTGATAATCTCGGAAACATTCTCGAGAGTGTATCGCTTGTCGAGAGACCCGTCATTGCCAAGATCAAAAGGATCATGGCCGAACACGGAGGAAAACCTCTTATGAGCGGAAGCGGTCCGACGGTGTTCGGAATGTTTGATTCGGATGAGAGCATTAACAAAGCTTACGAAGCACTTTCGGTATCAAAGCTGACACCGGAACTGTTCATTACGGAGATTTATAATTAATGGAAGATCTCAAACTGCAAATGAATATGGATGAATATCTTCCGCTTCGCGATGTCGTGTTCAATACACTTCGTCAGGGGATACTGACCGGTGCGCTGAAACCGGGTGAAAGACTGATGGAGATCCATCTGGCCGATAAGCTCGGAGTATCAAGGACTCCCATCAGGGAAGCGATACGTATGCTTGAGCTGGAAGGACTTGTTACTATGATCCCGAGACGGGGTGCGGAAGTATCCAGGATCAGCAGACAGGATATAAGAGACGTTCTTGAAGTAAGACTTGTTCTTGATTCTCTTGCAACAAAGCTTGCGTGCAAGAGGATAACGGATGACCAGAAAGAAGAACTCAGAAGATGTGCCGAAGAGTTTGAGAGGGCCACTCAGTCGGGTGATGTCACTCTGATAGCTCAGGCGGACGTGAGATTTCACGATGTCATTCTGGCGGCTTCGCACAACAAGCGGCTGATACAGATGGTCAATAATCTCGCGGAGAGGATATACAGATACCGGTTGGAATATATAAAGGATGCGGCCCATCACGCAAGACTTATCGAGGAACACGCCAAGATAATGGACTGTGTGATCAAGGGCGATGAAGGAAGCGCCTGCATCGCCGCGGAAATACATATCGTCAATCAGGAAAACAACATGCTCAGTCAGGTAGATGAATAATGGATAAAGATGTTTGGGTATCCGTTGCCGGACTCCAGTTTACGGATAATCCCGAGGGAGACCGGATAGAGATACTGACACCCGGAAATTACTACAGGAAGAAAAATCATCATTACGTTACATACGACGAGATCACGGAAGGCACTGATGAGGTCACGAAAAATATCGTAAGGTTCGACGGCGATATGCTCACCATCAGTAAACGCGGATTTGCAAATGTTGAGATGGTGTTCGAGAAGAACAAGCGGAACATGACCAATTACGTTACGCCTTACGGTTCGCTCCTTGTCGGGATCGATACGGACAGGATCGATATCAGGGAAAGTGATGATGTCATAAACATAGATATAGATTACGCGCTTGACGTTAACTATGAACATCTTGCCAATTGCAAGATAAAAATGGAGATCAAGAATTCGGTATCGATCAAGGACGATATCCGGCAGGAAGGAGTATAGATTGAAAGTCAGAAAAGCGATAATTCCCGCGGCGGGACTTGGCACGAGATTCCTTCCCGCAACAAAGGCCCAGGCGAAGGAGATGCTTCCGATCGTCGATAAGCCTACGATCCAGTACATTATAGAGGAAGCGGTAGCAAGCGGGATAGAGGATATCATAATCGTTACCGGACGAAGCAAGAGATCGATAGAGGATCATTTTGACAAATCCGTGGAGCTTGAGCTCGAACTTGAAAAACACGGTAAGGAAGAGATGCTCAAAATGGTGCGGGACATTTCCGAAATGGCAAATATCCACACCATCAGACAGAAGGAACCGAGAGGTCTCGGTCATGCCATTTACACAGCCAGACACTTTATTGGCAACGAACCCTTTGCGGTACTTCTCGGCGATGATGTCGTTGTCGCAAAGAAGCCGTGTCTGTCGCAGATGCTTGATGTATATAACGAATACCAGACTTCAGTCCTCGGGGTACAGAAGGTCGCTCACGAGGTCGTTAACAAATACGGTATCGTTGACTGTAAAGCCGTTGATGACAGGGTGTATAAGGTTCATGATCTTGTGGAGAAGCCCGACATCAATGAGGCTCCGTCCGACATAGCTATACTCGGACGATATATCATAACACCGTCCATTTTCAAATATCTTGAAACGCAGGACGCAGGTACCGGCGGAGAGATCCAACTTACCGACTCCTTGAGAAGGATGTCGAAGGATCAGGCGATGTACTGCTATGATTTTAAAGGACACAGATACGATGTCGGAACGAAGATAGGTTTCCTGCAGGCAAATATAGAGTTCGCACTCAGAAATCCCGAGGTCGCGGAAGATATGAGAGCATATCTTAACAGGCTGTCGACGGATATGGACGCGATGCTCGAATATGAATGATGTTTATTGATTAACATACCGTATTCTGCTAGAATAGTTTGGATTGTATACAGATACGGAGTCAGGAGAATTATAAAATGATCGGGATAGTATTACTTTCAACAGCGACGATAGTGTTGCTGATCATACTCGGAGTTGTGGCTGCGATCGCAGTTGCCCTGTACTTCCTGGGCAAGAAGGCCCAGTCAAGGGAGGCGGAACAGAAAGAACAGATAGAGGCCATGAAACAGACGGTCTCGATGCTGATCATAGACAAGAAACGGATGAAGATCAAGGAATCCGGACTTCCGCAGGCGGTCATAGATCAGACTCCCAAACTTATGAGATGGACAAAGCTTCCGATAGTCAAGGCAAAGGTCGGACCGCAGGTAATGTCGCTTGTATGTGATGACAAGATATTTGATAACGTACCCGTCAAGAAGGAAGTCAAAGCTACCGTGAGCGGTATTTACATCACGAGCGTAAAGGGCATACACGGACCGATAGAAACAAACAAGAACGTTAAGAAAAAGAGCAAGTTCAAGCAGTTTGTCGAGAAGATGCAGGAAAAGGCCGGAGCAAAACCGGTCAAGTGATATGAATAAGCCCGGCAGACTTATATACATATGTACCGGAGCGCTGATGACGGCTTTTATACTTACGGCCTGTTCGTCGGATAATATACCGGATCCCGATGATTACATTAAGCTCGGGCAGTACAAAGGACTTCATGTCGAAAGATCATCATATGAAGTTTCGGAAGAAGAGATGCAGGATGAGCTCGATATGCTCGCAAACGCATATGCGGGTGATGACGGCAAGGCTCCGGAACTGACGGATGAGTTCATAAACCGAATTTCCGCAGGCGGCTATAAGGATCTCGAATCATACAAAGCGGCACTTAAGGATGAGATGAAGGCGGAATACGATGAGTTCTATGAACTTCAGTATTACGAGGATCTTTGGAATCTGGCCGTTGATAATGCAACGGTGATAAAAGAATTCCCGGCGGATTATCTGCGAAGCAAGACGGAGAGATCCGTGATCGCCGCACAGAAATATGCACAGAGCCTTGACATGTCGTTCGAGGATTTTGTCGATCAGAAGATGGGGCTCACCGTAGAAGAGTTCAACAGGCAGGCGATCGAATATGCCGAGACTGCGGCAAAGGAAAGCATGGTGCTTCAGGCGATCGCAAGGGCTGAGAACATAACGGTCACCGATGAGGATGTAAAAAAGGCGATCGATGAATATGTGGAGCTTGGGGCGTTTGAGTCCGAGGAGGCTTTCAGAAAGGAAGGTCCCGAGCGCCTTGAGGAGTTGAAAGAATATATCCTGACTTCAAAGGTTCAGGATTTTCTGGCACAGAATGCAGAATGAGGAAGATGAGAGATGGAACAGCTGATCAATGTAAGACAGATTTTCAGGAACAAGGATGAGTATCTTGACAAGGAGATAATGATCGGAGGATGGGTAAGATCCATCCGCGATTCAAAATCGTTCGGATTCATCGTACTAAATGACGGAACGTTCTTTGAACCGATCCAGATAGTATATTCCGACGCACTTGATAACTTTGACGAGATATCAAAAACAAATGTCGGAGCCGCACTGATCGTTACGGGTACACTCGTTGCGACACCTCAGGCTAAGCAGCCGTTTGAGATACAGGCAAAGAAGATAGTTGTTGAAGGTGCATCGACACCCGATTATCCGCTTCAGAAGAAACGTCATACGATGGAATTCCTCCGTACGATGACACATCTTCGCGCAAGGACAAATACGTTTTCGGCGGTATTCAGAGTACGCTCGCTCATCGCATATGCGATCCACAGATTTTTCCAGGAAAGAGATTTCGTTTATGTACATACTCCGCTGATCACCGGATCCGACTGTGAAGGTGCAGGAGAGATGTTCAGGGTAACGACTCTCGATCCGAAGGATCCGCCTCTTCTTCCCGACGGAAGCGTTGATTTCTCCAAAGACTTCTTCGGAAAGGAAACGAATCTTACCGTAAGCGGACAGCTGAACGGCGAAACGTATGCGATGGCATTTAAGAACATCTACACATTCGGACCTACGTTCAGAGCTGAGAATTCAAATACAACGAGACATGCTGCAGAGTTCTGGATGATCGAGCCGGAGATGGCATTTGCCGATCTTGATGATGACATGGCACTTGCGGAGAGCATGATAAAGTACATCATCAACTTCGTGCTTGAGAATGCTCCCGAGGAGATGCAGTTCTTCAATACATTTGTTGACAAAGGTCTTATCGAAAGACTTCAGCATGTTGCGAATTCCGATTTCGGAAGACTGACATACACGGATGCGATAAAGATACTTGAAAAGCACAATAACGAATTCGAGTACAAGGTAAGCTGGGGATGCGATCTCCAGACCGAACACGAAAGATATCTTACAGAGAAAGAATTCAAGCGTCCGGTATTTGTCATCGATTATCCGAAGGAGATAAAAGCTTTCTATATGAAGCTTAACGAAGACGGCAAAACAGTAGCTGCGATGGACTGCCTTGTTCCGGGTATCGGGGAGATAATCGGCGGCAGCCAGAGAGAAGATGATTACAACATTCTGCTTGACAGGATCAATGAGCTGGGACTGAAGAAGGAGGATTATGATTTTTATCTTGACCTTCGTAAGTACGGAACAGCCAGACATGCCGGATTCGGTCTCGGATTTGAGAGATGTGTCATGTACTTAACGGGAATGGGAAACATAAGGGACGTTCTTCCTTTCCCGAGAACGGTCGGTACTGCCGATCTGTAGAAACGGTAACAAAAGGGGATCATAATAAGGGGATGATATCATGGGGAGAAGATCATTACCGAAGCGTGTCCTGACGGCCATTCTTATCTTTGTGCTTGCCGCACAGACGGTAAGTTCAGTCGGAGCCGAAACACTTCAGGAGATAAGGAACGAGAAGCAGGAGGCGCTTAACAAAAAGAAGGAAGCGGAGGGAAAACTTTCTTCGATCAACAAGGATATCGAGAACATATCGGAGGAGGCGGAAGCTGTCGAGGCTGAGATCGAAGAGCTTGATGCACAGCTTGTGGATCTGATACTGTCCGTGGAACTTCTCGAATCCGATATCAAGAGCAAAGAGAACGACATCGAGAATACAAAGGCTGAACTCGAGGATGCCAAAACACGCGTATCCGAGCAGGAAGCCGCGATGGCAAGACGCATCAAGTTCATGTATGAACGAGGCGGATCTTCGTATCTTGAGCTTTTCCTTGAATCAAAGAGTATGGCCGAGGCCGTCAACAAGACGGAGTATTCGGAAAAGCTGTACAAGTATGACAGACTAATGCTCGAACGCTACAGACTGGCAAGGGAAGAGGTCGAGAACAAGGAGAGACAGCTTGAGGAAGAACTTGCCGAACTTGAAGAGATAAAGGAAGATCTGAATGCCCAGAAAGAGGAGCTTGATGCTCTGATCGCGGAAAAGAAAGAGACCGCGGAGGATTTTGCGGCACAGCTTTCAAAAGCGAAGTCAAGGGCAGGCGAGTACAAGAATCAGATCTCACAGCAGTCGGAGAACCTGAAAAAGCTCAATCAGGCCGAAGCCGAAAAGGTGGCCGAAGAGGCCCGCAAGAAGGCTGAGGAAGAGGCCAGGAGAAAAGCCGAGGAAGCAGCTGCCAAAAAACGTGCCGAGGAAGAATCTTCGGGAGGCGGATCCGACAGCTCGGACAGTGACGACGGCGGATCGGAAGAAAGACATTCCGGCACAAGTGTCACGGCGACGGGATCCGGACTTGGAACCGACATAGCCAATTATGCGCTCCAGTTTGTGGGCTGTCCTTACGTTGCGGGAGGAACATCTCTTTCAAACGGCTGTGACTGTTCGGGATTCACGCAGGGTGTGTTCTCGCATTTCGGGATAAAGATACCGAGAAGTTCATATGCTCAGTCGGCTGATGGTACCGAAGTATCGTATGACGAGGCAAAGGCCGGAGATATCATCTACTACGGCGGACACGTCGGGATATACATCGGTAACAACCAGATAGTCCATGCGAGCACAGCCGCAACCGGTATTAAGATAAGCAGTGCATTTTACAGATCGATCATAACGGTCAGAAGATATTATTAGAAACAAAGGATGAAAAAGATGAGCTTACCGGCATTAAAGGTAAACGGATTAAAACTTACGGATGAGACAGGCAGGATCGTGCAGCTTCGGGGCATCAGCACTCTCGGATTGCGCTACCCGCAGTATATAACAAAGGAATCGTTTGAAACTTTCAGGGATGAATGGGGCGCAGATACGATGAGGCTTGCGCTTTATACAGACGAGCCGGGCGGATACTGTACCGACGGGGATAAAGAGGAGCTTAAGAAGCTGGTTATAAAGGGTGTCGAGGTCGCAACCGAACTTGACATGTACGTTATAGTCGACTGGCACATTCTTTATGACAAGGATCCCATGCTTTACAAAGCTGAGGCGATCAGGTTCTTTGATGAGATGGCGGAAAGATTTGCCGGTAATACGAACGTGATCTGGGAGATATGCAATGAACCTCAGGAATCACCGTTTGCAACCGTTATAAAGCCGTATGCCGAAGAGGTTATTCCCGTCATCAGAAAGTACAGTAAGGATTCACTGATCATAGTCGGTACCAATAAATGGTCTCAGGAAGTTGATGATGTTATAGGTCAGCAGCTCAGTGACGGCAATGTAATGTATGCGCTTCATTTCTATGCGGCTTCCCACAAAGACGAGCTCATGGAAAGAGCTAAGAAAGCGATCGCAGGAGGGGTGCCGATCTTCATAAGCGAATGCAACATCTGCGATGCGTCCGGAAACGGGGAGATAGACAGGCAGTCCGGAGACAAATGGATAAGCTTTGCGGATGAGAATGACATCTCGTACATCGTATGGAACTTAAGCAACAAAGAAGAAAGCTCTTCAATAATCAGAAGTGATGTTACGACACTTGATCACTGGAAAGATGAAGAGTATTCCGAAACCGCTCTGTGGTTTAAGAAAAAGATGTCCTCAAGGAAAGATAAATGAAAAAGACGATAATTGTCATGCCCGTTGCAAATGAAGAAGCAACAATGGGAAAAGTAATAGATGAGATACTCGCACTCCCTTATGACAATCTGTATCTGTATCCGGTCATAGATTCCTACTCAAAGGATTCGACCGAAGAGATCATCAGGAGTTATGAATCCGGCGGAAGAGTAAAGTGCATCTTCTACAAAGAATCAAGAGGAGTTATCTCGTGCTATCTCGAAGGATACAGGCAGGCTCTTAAAGACGGTGCCGAGTGCGTTCTTGAGATGGACGGGGGAGGCAGCCACCAGCCGTCGGAAATACCGCAGTTCATCGAGAAGCTTGAAGAAGGTTATGACTGTGTGTGGGGTTCGAGATTCACAAAGGGCGGAGAGATGAGTCACCAGCCTTTGTACAGAAGGATTTTAAGCTCGGGCGGAACGATCCTCGCAAATCTTGTTCTCGGAACTAAGCTTAAAGATATGACGAGCGGCTTTGAAGGTTTTCAGGCTCATGTCCTTGAATCGATGAATCTTGATTCATTCCTGTCGACCGGTCATATGTACCAGACGGAGATGAGATTCTATTGCAGAAAGCTTAACTGTGTGGAAGTGCCGATCCATTATATCGGCGGTGATTCGTCACTGAAGTTCAAGTCGGTAACGGAAGCACTGAAGATACTGTTCAAACTGAAAAAACACGAACCATTGATATGGAAAAAATAAAAAGTGTGGCTTGCCACACTTTTTTAATCTTCTTCATCAAGCTCGGAACCGGCAACACCGGAAATGACGCTTGTCACTGCGGATATCACTACCGCCACTATGATCACCAGCAGAACTATGCCGGCAAATATCACCATTCCTGAATCCATAATAAACGCTCCGTTTCCGTCAGAGAACTGACTCTTCCCATATACTAGCAGGAATCCCGTGATTTGTCAAAATCATGTGATGCCGGCTGCCGTTACTTTTCGGAGTACATCATGTTCAGGTTCCTGAACTGTGTCGGTGTGCAGTTTCTGACGATCTTGAACATCCTCATGAATGCTGAGATGCTGTTGAAACCGCTCCTTATCGCAACTTCGGTAACGTTGATGTCGGGGTCGAGAAGCAGCCTTTCGGAGTATGCGATCCTTCTTGTGTTCAGGTATTTGTAGAACGGCATTCCTGCAAATTCCTTGAACAGACGGCTGAAATGATACTTGGAAAATCCTGCCATGTCGGCAACTTCTTCGAGAGTAAGATCCTCGGTGCAGTGCTGGTTTAGATAGTTGCAGATCGACATGAACTTCTCCGTATATTCCTGCTGCTTTGTCGGTTTGATACCGGCAAACCTGTCCGGACTGGCGGTATATGAACGACCTGCAAGAACGAGCATCTTTAAAAACTTTTGGACTATGGAGAAGTTCCTGAGCGGAAGGTTTCCGAAGTACTCGTCAAATATTTCTTTCATGAGAGTAACGCAGGCATCGTGTATCTGAGGAAATTCTTCGGGAGATATGACGACGGCAGGCTGCATGATCGAAAAGATCGAATCGTATTCGTCAAACGACTGGATCATCGACAGATCAACCTGGAAGATGAGTCTCCTGCCTTGATGGGCATACAGGTGATGAAGTACACCGGGGCATATGATTATGATGTCTTTTTCACGCAGTTTGAAAGGGATATCGTTACAGTCCATCGTGTATTCACCTTCGAGGGGCATAACGATCTCCACAGCCGGATGCCAGTGATTCGGATATTCTTCATAGTCGGTGTTGTTATAGAGGAGAAGGGTCGAATTGTACTCGTAACTGACCGTTTCCTTAACACCGTCAAGGATCTTTATCATTTCTTGCTAAATCCTCACGCTGTTTGTTGCAAATTTAACAAATAATACATTACTAATTTTTGCAACAAAAATCATACAATAAAAGTCCTGAAAAGAAAAGAATCAAATGATTTTATGGCAAAATGCACAAAAACAGGAGAGATATTAAGTTGATTATAAACAACTTAAACGTTTTCGTAAATCAGAGGCTACCCCTGAATAGCAATTTTTGATACTCAAAAAGCAAGAATTATGTAGTTAAAGTTGGGCCACAGAAGTAGAGTAAAGTTACCGTTTTTTATCTACATCTTTAAAGGAGGAAAAATAATGAAGATGAAAAAGTTTTTGGCAGTTTGTCTTTCTGCAGCAATGACTATGAGCCTTCTTTCGGCTTGTGGCGGCGCAGCAGCACCTGCTCCCGCAGCAGACGCAGCAGCACCTGCAGCAACAGAGGAAGCAGCACCCGCAGCTGATGAAGCAGCACCCGCAGCTGACGAGGCATCAGGAGAAGTTCAGGAGATCAAGTTCATGATCTGGGACGACCTTGAGGCATCAGAAGACCTTATCACAAAGGGTTACAAAGAGTCTGTTGACAGATTCAACAAGGATTTCGAAGGCAAGTATCATTGCACACCTATCACAACAAACCTTGAAGAGTATTATGACAAGCTCAATGCTCTCGTAGCAGCAGGCGATACACCCGATGTATTCATCGCATCTCCCGGCGCAAACCTTAACGATTACGCTACATCAGGAGAAGCTGCAAAGCTTGATGAGTATCTTGAAGCTGACGGATGGAAGCAGACATTCACAAGTGACGCTGTATTCGCAGGCGGCACATACGGTGATGACGGTGCTTTCGGCCCCGGTATCTATGCTATACCTCTTAACATCGCAGCAGCATGCGTATTCTACAACACAGAGATGTTCGAAGATGCAGGCGCAGCAGTTCCGAAGACTTTCTCAGAACTTCTTGATGCTTGCCAGAAGCTTCAGGACAAGGGTTACACACCTATCACGATCTCAGCAGGAACAGCTTGGTGTCTGTCAATGGTAGCAGGTTACCTTTGCGACAGAAACGGACTTAACCTCCAGGATATCAAGGATCACAAGACAGACTGGAAGGATGAGAAGGTTATCCAGGCAGGTAAGCAGATCCAGGAGCTTTCAAAGTATTTCCAGAAGACAGCAGCCGGTGATGACAACGATGTTGCTACAGCAGCATTCTACAACGGCGAAGCTGCAATCCTTATCCAGGGTTCATGGGCTATCGGTCAGATCAACGGTTCATGTGCAGAAGGATTCGCTGACAAGGTTGGCGTATTCGCATTCCCTGCAGTTGACGGTTCATCAGCAGATCCCAACAGAGTTATCGCTAAGTCAGACTCACTCTGCATGAGCGCTAAGACAGAGCATCCCGAAGCAGCTATCCAGCTCATCAAGTACTTCGTAGATGACACAGCAAGTAAGTACACAGCAGAAGTCGGTGGTAAGATCCCTGTAACAAACGTTCAGTATGACGAGAAGGTTGCTCCTCCCGAGCTTAAGTATGTTATGGACGTATTCAAGAATGCATCCGCAACATTCGGTTTCTACAACGAGTCACTTGCTGACACAGAGGCAGGTTCAACATTTGATAACTGCTTCGTAGAGATCTTCAAGGGAACGGATCCTGCAACAGCTCTCGATCCGATCCAGCAGTACTATGAGGAGAACGTTTGGTAAACATCGGAATCTTTCGATAAATCAACGTTTGTACAATCGGCCAGCACCCGCTTTTTGGGTGCTGACCTTTGTATAAAGGATCTGCAAAGGTATTTTATACAAAGGGTTTTGTATGTAACTAATATCTGTTCAGGGAGGTTATTTATGGACAAGTTAATGAGAAACAAAAAGGCGATACTGCTGTTTATCGCGCCGGCGCTCATTCTGTTTACCGCCGTTTTGTTCGTACCGGTATGCAAGGCGATCTATTATTCGTTCTGTAATTACAAGCTGCCGGGAACAGCCAAGTTCCTTGGTCTTGACAACATGTTCAAGAATTACAAACAGCTTCTGCTCAAGGATCAGACGATGAGAATGGCATTCAGGAACTCGATGTTCTTCATGATCTTCTCGATCGTGACTCAGCTCGTGTTCGGACTGTTTCTTGCGGCACTTCTTACGAACATCAAAAAGGGCAGGAACTTTTTCAAGAATATATATTATCTTCCCTGTGTTCTTTCGTCGGCAGCACTCGGTCTTCTGTGGATGTTCGTGTTCACTCCGAGACTCGGTATCAACAATATGCTCGCTTCGTTCGGTAAATGGGGCGGCGACTGTACGCTCGGACCGCAGTGGCTGTTCAATACCGAAGGATATATCATCCTGCCGATATGGGTAGTGTCTTTCGTGGCACTGTGGCAGTACGTCGGTCAGTCGATGATGCTCTACATGGCACAGATCTCAGGGATCAGTTCCGATGTGTATGAGGCTTCATACATAGACGGCTGTAACAAGAGACAGGCATTTTTCCATATAACACTTCCGCTTATCAAACCGATGGTCGCAACGGCTATGTCGCTCAATGCGATCGGATCGCTGAAGTTCTTCGATCTTATATATAACATGATACCTGAAGGATTCTTAAGTCATAAGGCCGACGTTATCGCAACCCATCTTTATACTTCCGCGTTCAAGTTCAGAAAGCTCGGATACGGTTCTGCGATCGGTGTTATCCTTCTGATCCTCTGCCTGATCATGACGGTACTCATCAACAAGTTCGTCAAGACAGAGAACTACGAGTAAGGAGGGTTGGAAGATGGCATCCGTAATGACAATAAGTAAAGAAAAAAGACAGGCCAAGGCCGTATCGACCGTAATATATATATTCCTTATACTTCTTGCGGTCATTTACATAGTCCCTCTTCTGTGGGTACTCATAACATCTCTCAAGGATGACAGCACGCTGATGCTCTCGCCGTGGGCAATGCCTGCACAGATCGAATGGGGCAACTACGAATTTGCATGGACGAAGGGACATCTCGGAACTGCGATGCTCAACTCGCTTATCGTATGTTCGGTAACACTTGTCGTTTCAATGTTCTTCGGAGCGATGGCTGCATTCGCTATAGCAAAGCTTCGCTGGAAACTGTCAAAGCTGACAATGTATTATTTCCTGATCGGTATGATGATCCCGATCCATACGATACTCATCCCGCTTTTTGTTCAGTTTTCGGGCTGGGGAATGAGTAATACGCTGATCGGTATCATTATCCCGTACATAACGTTCTCCCTTCCGATCACTATATACATAATGGTAGGGTTCTTTGAAGGAATACCGAACGAACTGTTTGAGGCGGCATGTATTGACGGATGTTCCGTGTATAAGATGTTCGGAACCGTTGCCATTCCTCTTGCCAAGACTGGATTCATGGTAACGGGGCTTATGTCATTCGTATCAAACTGGAACGAACTGCTCCTGGCGATGGTATTCATATCGGATGAAACAAAGAAGACACTTCCCGTATCACTTACAAAGTTTGTCGGTCCTTATCATACGAACTACTGTCAGATGTTTGCCGCGATCATGATCGCGATCGTTCCTACGATCATCGCGTATGTCGCATTTGCAAACCAGATCGTAGAAGGACTTACCGCAGGTGCGGTTAAAGGCTAGGCAGCAAGGAGAACCACAATGAGCGAACAAAGAAAACCACTTGTGCGCCATATGTTCACGGCAGACCCGTCGGCGCATGTGTTCAATGACAAACTGTATATATATCCCTCACATGATATCCCTCACGACGGTGAGGACAATGACAACGGTGACGAGTATCAGATGAGAGATTACCATGTTCTGTCAATGGACAGTCTCGAGGCAGAGTGTGTTGATAACGGACTCGCACTTTCGGAAGATGATGTTCCGTGGGTAAGCAGCCAGATGTGGGCACCGGATGCCGCATATGTCGGTGGGAAATACTACCTGTTCTTTCCTGCCAGGGACAAGGATGAGATATTCAGACTTGGGGTTGCATCATCGGACAGCCCGACAGGACCGTTTGTTCCGGAAAGCAACTATATAGAAGGAAGTTACAGTATCGATCCGGCAGTGCTTGTTGATGATGACGGAAAAGTCATAGTGTACTACGGGGGACTGTGGGGAGGACAGCTCGAGAAATGGCAGACAGGAAAGTTTGATCCTGATGCGCCGTTCTCACCGGAGCCCAATCCGGAAGCTCCTGCGCTCGGACCGATGTGTGCCGTCATGAATGAGGATATGAAGTCATTTGCGACAAAGCCGGTCATGCTGAAGATCCTCGATGAGAACGGAGAGCCTCTCAAGGCAAAGGATGAGGACAGAAGATATTTCGAAGGACCGTGGATGCACAAATACAACGGGAAATATTACCTGTCATATTCAACGGGTACCACGCACTATATCGTATATGCAACAAGTGATTCTCCGATGGGCCCGTTCACATACCGCGGAAGGATAATGGAACCGGTTATCGGGTGGACAACACATCACTCGATAGTCGAGTATCACGGAAAATGGTACATCTTCTATCACGACTGCGAAATGTCGGACGGCATCAATCACAGAAGAAGTGTAAAATACACGGAATTGAAGTATAATGATGACGGTACGATCATAACGATCGATCCGTACAAATAGTTTTTTGGAAAAGGACAGGAGGGTAATATGCTTTACATTGGTGTTGATCTTGGAACCAGTGCCGTCAAACTTCTTCTTATGAATGAAAAGGGCGGTATAGAAAATATCGTTTCAAAAGAGTATCCTTTGGAATTCCCGCATCCGGGCTGGTCACAGCAGAAGCCGGAAGACTGGTGGGACAAGACTGTTGAAGGTCTCAAGGAACTGACCGCAAACGCAGATAAGAGCCGGATCGCAGGAATAAGCTTCGGCGGACAGATGCATGGACTGGTAGTTCTTGATTCGGATGATAATGTCATAAGACCCGCGATCCTCTGGAACGATGGCCGTACGACAAAGGAGACGGACTACCTTAATAACGTTATAGGGAAGGACAAGCTTTCGCAGTATACGGCTAATATCGCATTTGCAGGATTCACTGCTCCGAAGATCCTCTGGATGAAGGAGAACGAGCCCGAGAACTTCAATCGTATAGCCAAGATCATGCTTCCGAAGGATTACATCGCATACAAGCTGTCGGGCGTACACTGCACCGATGTTTCGGATGCATCGGGAATGCTCCTGTTTGATGTTAAGAACAAATGCTGGTCCAAAGAGATGATGGATATCTGTTCCGTCAGGGAAGACCAGCTTGCAAAGATATTTGAGAGTTATGAAGTAGTCGGCAATATCAAAGCGGATGTTGCTGCACAGCTCGGATTCCCCGAGAGCGTTAAGATAATCGCAGGTGCAGGCGACAACGCAGCAGCTGCCATCGGAACGGGAACAGTCGGTGACGGAAGGTGTAACATCTCTCTCGGAACCAGCGGAACGATATTTATCTCAAGCAAAGATTTCTGCGTTGATGAGAACAATGCGCTTCACGCATTCGCACATTCTGACGGACATTATCATCTTATGGGATGCATGCTTTCCGCGGCAAGCTGTAACAAATGGTGGATGGAAGACATCATCGGAACGGATGATTTTGCCGGGGAACAGAAGGATATCACAAAGCTCGGTGAGAACAACGTATTCTTCCTTCCCTATCTTATGGGAGAGAGAAGCCCGCACAACAACCCGGATGCAAGAGCGATGTTCATCGGCATGAGCATGGACACAACGAGAGCTGACATGACACAGGCTGTTCTTGAAGGAGTTGCTTTCGGTATCAGGGATTCGTTTGAAGTCGCAAGATCGCTCGGTATCAACATCACAAAGACAAAGATCTGCGGCGGAGGCGCAAAGAGCCCGCTCTGGAAAAAGATCATGGCCAATGTTCTTGGCATCACCGTTGAGGTCATTGAGTCCGAGGAAGGTCCCGGGTACGGCGGTGCGATACTTGCGGCAGTAGGATGCGGCGAGTATGCTTCTGTCGAAGAAGCTGCGGACAAGCTCGTGAAGGTTGTCGGAACTGTTGAGCCTGATGCTGAACTTACCAGGAAATACGAAGAGAAGTATCAGAAGTTCAAGAAGATATATCCTACGGTCAAGTGCCTGTATTAAGGCTGATATTATAACAGAACAGGAAAAGGAGAAGATATCATGGAGATCAAAAAGGTTACAGATCCGGAATTTGCCGCATACGGCAAGGTACTTGAGGGGTATGATTTTAAGGGGCTGGTTAAAGCGCTTGAAGAGAAGACACCTCTTCCTGCGGGGGTTGAGTATGTTGCGAGCTGTGCAGACCTTGAGTACACGGATGCTTTCGGAGTACTTCAGAACAACGTATACGGCGGAATGCCGATACAGATAGGTTACTGTAACGGACATAACACGAAGCTCAACTGTCTTGAATATCACCGCGACAGCGAGATCAATCTCGGCTGCACCGATTTCATCCTTCTTCTTGCAAAGGAAGATGATATCGTTGACGGAAAGCTCGACACATCAAAGGTCAAGGCATTCCTTGCAAAGGCAGGACAGGCTGTTGAGGTATATGCGACATCACTTCATTATGCACCGTGCAGCGCAAAGGCAGGCGACGGTTTCAAGGTCATCGTGGTCCTTCCGAAGGGAACAAACGGGCCCGTACCCGCACTTACTGCAAAGTGCGAGGAAGACAAGTGGATGACAGCATGCAACAAGTGGCTTCTTGCTCATGCTGAAGCAGCAGAGGCAAAGGACGGCGCATATGTCGGACTTACCGGAGTTAACATCGATATCGCCGGAGACATCTGATGATTCAGTGTAAAAATTTCAACCTGTCGCGTATGATTTTACATTTTACTTTCGGGTTGATATGAAATAAAATTAGATTTCAGAGGGTATCCATTTCCAATATGGGAGCCCGTGACAAAACGGATTAGGAGGATTACAAATGAACAACACACCCAAAATGAAGATCGGTATCGTCGGCGTTTCACGTGACTGTTTCCCGGCTGACCTTACTATCAGAAGAAGAAAAGCACTCGTTGACGCATATGCCAAGAAATATGATGCAGCAGATATATATGAGTGCCCTGTAACGATCATCGAGAGCGAGATCCATATGCAGCAGGCTCTTGAAGATGTTAATAAGGCAGGATGTAATGCGATCTGCATCTATCTCGGAAACTTCGGTCCCGAGATCTCAGAGACAATGCTCGCACAGCAGTATAACGGACCTGTTATGTTCTGTGCAGCTGCAGAGGAAGATTATGAATCGGTTACGACATCCGGACGTGGTGATGCATACTGTGGTATGCTCAATGCCAGCTACAATCTCGCACTTCGTAACGTCAGGGCTTATATCCCCGAGTATCCCGTAGGTGATGCAGAGGATTGCGCGGACATGATCCACGAGTTCCTTCCCGTTGCAAGAGCCGTATATGCACTCAAGAACCTTAAGATCTTCACATTCGGACCTCGTCCGCAGAACTTCTTCGCTTGTAATGCTCCCATCAAGCAGCTTTACAATATCGGCGTTGAGATCGAAGAGAACTCAGAGCTTGATCTTTTCGAGTCATTCAACAAGCACGCAGGAGATTCACGTATAGCAGATGTTGTTAAGGATATGACAGCAGAACTTGGTGACGGAAACAAGAAGCCCGAGGTTCTCGAGAAGCTTGCTCAGTATGAGATCACTCTTCTTGACTGGATCGAAGAGCACAAAGGTTCAAAGACATACTTCGCTATCGCAGGTAAGTGCTGGCCCGCATTCCAGACACAGTTCGGATTCGTTCCCTGCTACGTTAACTCAAGACTGACAGGTCGCGGCATTCCCGTAGCATGTGAAGTTGATATTTACGGATGTCTGTCAGAGTTCATCGGAACATGCGTAAGTGATGATATCGTTACTCTTCTTGATATCAACAATTCTGTTCCGAAGATCATGTACAAGGAGTCTATCGAAGGCAAGTTTGATTACAAACTTACAGATACATTCATGGGATTCCATTGCGGAAATACATGCTCCAAGAAGCTTACAAAGGGCGAGATGAAGTACCAGGCCATCATGGCACGTGCACTTCCCATCGAGGTTACGAACGGAACTCTCGAAGGCGATATCGTTCCCGGAGACATCACATTCTATCGTCTGCAGTCAACATCTGACAACAAGCTTCGTGCTTACGTTGCTGAAGGTGAAGTCCTTCCCGTTGCAACAAGATCGTTCGGTGGTATCGGCGTATTCGCTATTCACGATATGGGAAGATTCTACCGTTACGCTCTTATCGACGGCAACTATCCTCACCACGGCGCAGTTGCATTCGGACATCACGGTAAGGCACTCTATGATGTATTCAAGTACATCGGGGTTGCTGCCGATGAGCTTGAGTTCAACAGACCTGCAGGAAATCTTTACAAGACGGAGAATCCTTATAAGTAATTTCAAAACAGGGATTTATCCTGCATTGATAAGAAAAGAGAGCGCTCTGCGCTCTCTTTTTTGACAGTGTCCTATGATTTGCGGTATAATCCGACCTATGGAAACCAAGATTCTGATCAATACGATTTTGGGAAGCCTGATCATAGGATATTTCATGGGATGTATCAATCTTTCCTATATAATATCCAAGATAAAAGGCTTTGATATAAGGAATGTCGGGTCCGGAAATGCCGGTGCATCGAATGTTGTTATTGTGATCGGCAGGAAGATCGGACTGTTCATTGCAGTTCTTGATATACTGAAAGCATTTCTGGCATTTAATCTGGCAGAGATCATATTTCCGGAAGCAATGAGCGGCACACTCAGCTGGGCGGGTATCCTGGCCGGAGCCGGAGCCGTGATCGGACATGTTTTTCCTTTTTATATGGGCTTTAAAGGCGGAAAAGGACTGGCATGCTTCGGCGGAACAGTACTCGGGATCGATTACAGACTGTTCGTCGTTCTTTTTGTTGCGGCTTTCCTTATTGCGATGATAACGGATTATATATGCTTTGCCCCGATATCAATGGCTTTCATCGTTCCGGTCACGGTAGGTGTGATCTACAGGGTATGGCTGCCTTCGGCGATCCTTTGTGTGATCAGCGTTGTGATACTGTTCAGACACAGGCAGAACATCGCAAGGATACGATCCGGAGATGAACTGCGGTTCCACTTTTTGTGGAAGCGGTCGGATGAATCCGAGAGATTCGGCGTGATCGATGACGGAAAAGACATATTTAACAGAAAAGTCGACAAATGAAATTAAAATATACATGACAGAGGAGTTTTATTATGGAAGAGAACACAGTCAGCAAGAGTAAACAGAAGAGGGAAGACCGTGCAAAGAATCTTGCAAAGCAGAAGAGAAACGGTTGGATCGTTAAGCTCGTATTCGGTATCATCGGTGTTGCGCTCATTGCACTTCTGGGATATCTTATCGTTGATAAGATCATCACTGAGGCAAACACGGTAAAGCCGAGCAGCGATTATTCGGCACAGCTTAATGACAACGGATACATTAAGGATGTCAAGGCAACGGACTATGTTACGCTGTGCAATTATAAAGGTATAGAAGTTCCTTCAAGTGAGGTTAATTATACCGATGAAGAATTCCAGGATGTCATCAACCAGGCGCTTGAGGCACATCAGGTGCTGAAGGAGGAAGGTACCATCAAGGACGGCGACAAGGTCAATATCGATTATGTCGGAAAGATCGACGGTGTGGAATTTGAAGGCGGTAATTCAGGCGGAAACGGATCAGATCTTACTATCGGAAGCGGACAGTTCATTCCGGGATTTGAGAGCCAGCTCATCGGACATAAGGCAGGGGAAGAGGTCCAGGTTAATGTCACTTTCCCCGCAGATTACCAGAAGGCAGAGCTCGCGGGAAAGGATGCGGTATTTGATGTTACCATTCACGGCATCTATCAGAATCCCGAGTACAATGATGATTTTGTATGCGCATATTATCCCGACAAGGGATCGACTGTTGCCGAATATGAAAAATCATTGCGCGACAGTTATTACGAAGGACAGCTGAAAGCGTATGTCGACAAGTACCTTACCGACAATTCGACGATCATCAGCTATCCCCGCAAATATCTCAAGAACCTCAAGTCAACGACAAAGTATTCGGATGTTCAGTCATACCAGTACATGTCCGAGATGTATGCCCAGTACGGACAGGCTGTAGGAACATTCGAAGAGTTCATTGGAATGAGCGACGAGGATTACGAGAAGGATATTGCTACAAGGGCTGAGGAATTTGCCAAAGAGGATCTTGTTTACCAGGCTGTTCTTGAGACCGAAGGCATCACTCTTACAGAGGAAGAAGCTCAGGGTATCGTTGAAGAGATGTATGGTGACGAGAGCTTCTACAACAACTCGATAGAAACATACGGTAAAGGATATACTATGAAGAATGCGGTCAAGACAAAGGCAGTCGATATCGCCATGGACGCCGCTGTCGTCAAGTAAAGTCAGGGTTTATAAAGAACATGATTTGCGGTAAAATAGTACAGACGTCAGTCTGTACTGTTTTATTTTGGAGAATAACAGAGGAAGAAAAATGTCCGGATATATTAAACTTCGGGATCTTGCAAAGCACCTCGGACTTAACCGGGGAGACAGGGTATATGTCACGAGTGATGTAAAGGGTCTGCTTTATACGATCATGCATCACGACGACGAAACGGATCTTAATATACTTATCGACGGGATCATAGAAATAATCGGCGAAGAAGGTTCACTCGTGTTCCCGACCTTTAACTGGAGCTTCTGCGGCGGTACCCCGTATGATCATTACAGGACCATGCCCAAGACGGGATCTTTATGTAAGATAGCGATGCAGAGGGATGATTTTCGAAGGACGAAGCACCCGCTCTATTCGTTTGCCGTATGGGGAAAAGATACTGATGAGCTTTGCGCACTCGATAACAAAAGCTCGTTTGGCGAGGACTCGCCGTTTGCGTTCATGGTGGAGAAGGGATACCGCAATCTGTTCATCGATAAGGATCTGCAGCATTCGTTCGTGTTCGTTCACTATGCTGAGCAGTCGGTCGGTCATCTGTACAGAAACTACAGATATCTGAAAGATTTCACCGGGGAGTATACCGATGAGAACGGTGTGACGACGACAAGAACGTATGACATGAACGTCAGGGCGCTTGATAAGAATGTTGAAAATGTCATATATGCCTTTGAAGATGAGTTCATCGAAAAGGGCATCATGCAGAGATTTTTCGTCAATGATCTTGAGTTCAAGATAATAGAACTTGCAAAATCCCACCCGATCCTTCAGGAGGATGTAAGGCACAACAGGAGCCGGAGGATCTGTTCGTTCATCGGACAGGACGATCCTTATCTTGAAGACGGAAAGGAAATGTTTGAAAGAGCAAAGGAACTGTTCCCGATATGCCGCAGCATTATGGGTGACGGTGTGCGCAGGACTTTTGAGATACTGACGCGCTTTATGCCTGACATGAAGCTTTACGAAGTACCGACAGGCACAAAGGTCTTTGACTGGACGATCCCGAATGAATGGACGATAAGGGACGCATATATCGAAAACAATCAGAGAGAGAAGATCGTCGACATGAATGTCAACAATCTTCATGTCCTGGGATATTCGACACCTGTTGATGAGTGGATGGAACTTGATGAGCTTAAAGAGCACATATACACGCTCAAGGACCAGCCCGATTACATACCGTACTGCACGTCCTACTACAAGGAACGCTGGGGATTCTGTATGAGCGAAAATCATCTGCGCTCGCTTCCCGACGGAAAATATCATGCGTATATCGATTCCGAGCTTAAGCCGGGAAGTCTTACGTACGGAGAACTCCTTATTCCCGGGAAGACTCAGGAGGAGATATTCTTCAGTTCATACATCTGCCATCCTTCGATGGCTAACAACGAGTGTTCGGGGCCTGTCGTTCTGTCAAAGCTTGCCGAGTATATCAAGGCGATGCCCGACAGAAAGTATTCGTACAGGATCGTGCTCCTTCCCGAGACTATCGGTGCGATAACGTATATCTCCCGAAATCTTGAGACTATGAAAAAAAATATCATCGCCGGATTTAACGTAACGTGTGTCGGTGATGACAGGACATATTCGATAGTTCATTCAAGATATGCAAACACTCTGGCTGACAGGGTACTTATGAACGTACTTAAAGGACAGGATCCGGATTTCTGTGAGTACTCGTATCTTGAAAGAGGAAGTGACGAGAGACAGTATCAGGCACCGGGAGTCGATATCCCGCTCGTATGCTTCTGCAGATCGAAGTACCATGTATATCCGGAGTACCATACGAGTGCGGACAACCTTGATATCATATCACCCGACGGTCTTGCGGGAAGTCTTGAGGTACTGATAAAATGTATAGAGGCACTTGAGAATAACTGCAAGTATCGGATAAAGTGCCTGTGCGAACCGCAGCTCGGCCCCAGAGGCCTGATGCCGACGATGAGCAACAAGGAGAGCTACAAGGATACGCTCATTCTGAAAGATATCTCGGCATATGCCGACGGCACGAATGATATATTCGAACTTAGCGATTACATAGGACATCCCGTATCTGACATGCTTCCGACGATAAAGAAGATGGTCGATGCGGGTCTGCTGGAGGCTGTAAAATGACACATGAAGAAGTGATGGCGATCGTAACACGCATATTCAGGGATGTATTTGATGATGAGACGCTTGTCATCAAAGACTCGACCAATTCTTCGGACATAGAAGACTGGGATTCCCTTGAACATATCGCGCTCATCGTTTCAATGGAGAAGGAATTTGACCTGAAGTTCGACATAAAGGAAGTAAACAAACTGGCAAATGTCGGAGAGATGGTAGACCTTATCATTTCCAAACTGTAGAAAGTGCGATCAATGAACGAATACAGATACGAAGAGATAGAGACCGGACATAAAGAGAGCTTTACGGTAACGGTTACCGAAGAGATGATGGACTCGTTCCGGACGATGACAGGGGATATCAATCCGCTTCATAATGATGAAGAGTATGCCGGATCAAAGGGACATCCGGGACGCGTCGTATACGGGATGCTGACGGCATCTCTTCTGTCAACTCTTGCGGGGGTTTATCTTCCCGGTAAGAGGAGCCTGATCCAGGAAGTGAAGATCAAGTTCGCGAAGCCGGTGTATATCGGGGATACGCTCACGGTAGAGGGCGTTGTTGAAGAGAAGCATGATGTATATTCACTGCTCATGCTCAAGGTAACGATCCGTAATCAGAACGGGGAGAAGGTGTGCAGGGCCAAGATGCAGGTTGCCTGCGAAGAGACATAGTTTTTTCGGGTGAGGGGTGCGTATATGTTTCGAAAAAACCTTGTGAAGGGGCCTGCGCTTGGCGAGGTATTTTCGAGCCTAGCGTCAGCTGCGCCTGAACAGGAGCGGGAGCGCGTTTTTGAGAAATATATACGCAGCACTCACCTTAATGCACTAGTGAGCGGTATGGAGCGAAAGCGCGTTTTCGGGGAATATATACATACCACGAACGAAAAGGGAAAAAGGAGGAGTTACGATGACACCACAGGAAACATTGCAGGAATGGATCAGCGGATCCGACAACATAGTCTTCTTCGGCGGAGCCGGAGTGTCAACCGAGAGCGGCATCCCGGATTTCAGAAGCGTGGACGGACTGTATAACCAGAAGTACGATTATCCTCCGGAGACGATCCTTTCACATACGTTTTACCGCAGCAAGCCGGAAGAGTTCTACAGATTCTACCGCGACAAGATGCTGTGTACGACCGCTAAGCCGAACAAGGCTCATCTGAAACTGGCAGAGCTTGAAGCAGCCGGTAAGCTCAAGGCGGTCGTCACCCAGAACATCGACGGCCTTCACCAGGCAGCAGGCAGTAAGGAAGTGCTTGAACTTCACGGAAGCGTTCTTCGCAACTACTGTGAATCCTGCGGAAAATCATTTGATATCGACTACATCATAAACAGCGAGGGTGTTCCGAAATGCGACAAGTGCGGCGGCCCGATCAAGCCGGACGTTGTCCTTTATGAGGAAGGCCTTGATAATACGGTCATGTCAAAGTCGCTTAACTATATCGCGAACGCAGATGTTCTTATAATAGGAGGAACTTCGCTTGCAGTGTATCCGGCAGCCGGACTGATAGATTACTACAGGGGTCACAAGCTTGTTTTGATCAATAAGTCAAAAACCCCGATGGACGGTCGTGCCGATCTTGTGATAAATGACAGTATTGGGGCGGTTTTAGGCGCAATAACGGTATGATTTTTTGTCACCGAAAACCCTTGAAAACTGTTATGGTATATGTTATCATACCATTTCGTGATACAATTTATCCTTGCTCTCAAGGAAGTATTTGAGGGCCATAGTCCAAAAGGAGGTACCAGGCATGAGCAAATATGAATTATGCGTTGTTCTTAATGCTAAGATCGAAGACGATGACAGAGCAGCCGTGATCGAAAAGATCAAGAAGTACATTGATCGCTTCGGTGGTGCTGTCACAAACGTGGACGAATGGGGTAAGAAACGTCTCGCTTATGAAGTTCAGAAGATGAGAGAAGGTTTCTACTACTTCATCCAGTTTGATGCAGAGCCGTCCACGCCGCTCGAGATCGAAAATCGTGTCCGCATTATGGATAACGTTCTTCGTTATCTCTGCGTTAAGGCAGAAGCGTAATAGAAAGTGAGATTATATGAATAAAGTAATACTAGTTGGAAGACTTACCCGTGATCCCGAAGTGAGATATTCCGCCGGAGAAGGTTCAATGGCGATCGCAAGATATTCACTTGCTGTTGACAGAAGAGGAAGGCGCGACAATAACGGAGGAGATCAGCCCACTGCCGATTTTATCAACATAGTTGCTTTCGGCCGTGACGGAGAATTTGCGGAGAAGTACCTTCGCAAAGGAAACAGGATACTTGTTGAAGGACATATCCAGACGGGAAGCTACACCAACAAGGAAGGTCAGAAGGTCTATACGACGGATGTAGTTGTTGAGCGTCATGAGTTTGTTGACAGCAAGTCCTCATCTCAGTCTTCGGGCGGAGACGCATTCATTCCCGCATCGGCAGGAGAGGCGTCAGGTTCATCGGACAGCGGTGACGGATTCATGAACATTCCGGACGGAATAGAAGAGGAGCTTCCTTTCAGTTAAAGAACAGGAGGAAAAAACAATGGCTTTTGGTAAACCGCAAGGCGACAATGATAGAGCAGAAGCACCTGCAAGAAGAAGAAATTCCATCCACAGACGCAAGAAGGTTTGCGTATTCTGCGGCAAGGAAAAGGCTTTGGATTACAAGGATACTGCAACTCTCAAGAAGTATGTTTCAGAGAGAGGAAAGATCCTTCCCAGAAGGATTACAGGTAACTGTGCAAAGCATCAGAGAGCTCTTACAGTAGCCGTTAAGCGTGCACGCCACGTAGCATTAATGCCCTACACTGCTGAGTAGGCACGAAGGAAGGGCCCGTATATTTCAAAGACCGACCGCGTTTTGCGGTCGGTCTTTTATTTGACATTTGTACCCCGAAAAGATAAACTAATATCTGTGCGCTAAAACGCGTCACAGTGCTAAAGTGAACAGATTTTACCGGAGGATTTTTCATGCCTATCACAGAACTTCTTGAGAGAAATGCCGCACAGTATCCGAATGATGTGGCACTTGTTGAGATAAACCCGAAGATCCAGGAAACGAAACGCGTTACCTGGAAAGAATACGAACTCATCCAGAGTACGGAAAAGGAATCATACCGCAGAGAGATAACGTGGAGCGTGTTCGACGAGAAAGCAAACCGTTTTGCGAACTACCTTATGTCTATGGGTATTAAGCGCGGACACAAGGTCGGTATCATCATGATGAACTGTCTCGAGTGGCTTCCGATCTACTTCGGTGTACTGAAGACGGGTGCGATGGTAGTTCCGTTCAACTTCAGATATTCGTCCGATGAGATAATGTACTGTGCAAAACTGTCGCAGATAGACATACTCGTGTTCGGTCCTGAGTTCATAGGCAGGATCGAGGAGATCTGTGACGAGCTTTCCAAAAAAAGACTTCTTATATATGTAGGTGACAACTGTCCGACATTTGCGGAGGACTACAAGGAAGCTGTTGCAAACTGCTCAAGTGTTAAGCCTGATGTAAAGATAACGGATGATGATGAAGCAGCGATCTATTTTTCATCGGGTACGACGGGCTTTCCCAAAGCGATACTTCACAAGCATCGTTCGCTCATGCATTCGGCTGCATGTGAGCAGAATCATCACGGACAGCAGAGGGATGATGTGTTCCTGCTGATACCGCCTCTCTACCACACGGGAGCAAAGATGCACTGGTTCGGAAGCCTTCTGTCGGCATCAAAGGCAGTCCTTCTGAAGGGAACGAGCCCGGACATCATACTCGATGCGATATCAAAGGAAAAATGTACGATCGTATGGCTTCTAGTTCCGTGGGCACAGGATATCCTCGAAGCGATCGAAAGCGGCAGGGTGAACCTTAAAGATTATGAACTTGACCAGTGGAGACTCATGCATATCGGAGCCCAGCCGGTACCGAGAAGTCTGATCAAGAAATGGAAAGAGATATTCCCGAATCATCAGTATGATACAAACTACGGACTTTCCGAGTCCATCGGACCCGGCTGCGTACATCTCGGTGTTGAGAACATACACAAGGTCGGTTGCATAGGTAAAGCCGGATACGGTTGGGAGACCGCGATCGTCGGAGAAGACAGAAAACCGGTTAAGCGCGGTGAAGTAGGAGAACTTGCCGTCAAAGGCCCCGGTGTGATGGAGTGTTATTATCACGATCCCAAGTCGACAAAGGAAGTTCTTGCCGACGGATGGCTCTACACCGGAGATATGGCGATGGAAGACGAGGACGGGTTCATTATGCTCGTTGACCGAAAGAAAGATGTCATCATAAGCGGCGGTGAAAACATCTATCCCGTTCAGATCGAAGATTTCATAAGAACAAACGATGCGGTTCATGATGTTGCCGTTATAGGTATTCCGGACAAACGTCTTGGAGAAGTGAGCTGTGCGATCATCGAACTCAAGAAAGACTATGTCGTAACGGAAGAAGAGATGAACGAATTCTGCATGGCCCTTCCGAGATACAAAAGGCCGCACAGGATCATCTTTGCGGATATACCCCGTAACCCGACCGGTAAGATCGAAAAACCGAAGCTTCGTGAGCTGTACGGCGGGAAAGGCCTGGTAGAGGCTCAGAACTTAGGTTGATTTTTTCAGGGAGATAAATATATGGGATACAATGCTTCAAGAGAGGCCAGACGCAGACGAAGAAGAAGGAAAAGGATACTGCAGACAGTACTTCCGATACTGATACCGATAGTACTGATGCTGGTGATACTTGTCTGTGTGCTGAATATAGACAGCTGCAGAAACGCGTTCATCGGAGATCTGTTCGAGGACCTTATGTACTCGAGTGAAAAGGCGGATCTTAACGAATATTTCAAGACCACACCCGAAGATATGAATACGAGTGCCACGGTCATAGAAGAGTGTGAGGTCACCGATGAGAAGATCACAGTAAAGGACGGAAGACTTTATCTTCCGTATGAGACCGTGATCGAGAAATACAATCCGAACTTTTATTGGGAAAAATCATCCGAAAAGCTTCTGTACACTACGGGTGACGGTGTTTATACGGCAACACCTGGTGAAACGTTCTATACACTTGACGGGACGGGGATCCAGGCAGGATATCAGACATGCTACAAAGAGGGCGACATAGTAATGGTCAGCCTTGATTTTGTAAGGGTGTTCACAAACATGGAGATCCGGCTGTTCGGAGGAGGCAAGGAGCCTTACCGTACTCTGATCAGAACGAGTTGGGAAAATGAAGTGGTTGCCGATGTTACAAAAGATGATGTTGCGATCAGGACCGAACCCGACAAAGACGGAAAGATCATGAAGCAGCTCAGAAAGGGCAGCACTGTCATCATAGTTGCTTCCGAAGGTGAGAAGTGGATGAGGGTCATGTCTGAAGACCTTATCACAGGTTACATCGAGACAAAGCATCTCGGAGACAAATATGACCGTCCTCAGACTCCGGTAACAAACGTTGCACCGATACAGGTAAACATGGTCGCGGATTATTCCGAACCGGTGATACTGGCATGGCATAATGTTGTGGGAGACGGATCGGCAGCCTCGCTTAAAGATAACGAAAAATTCCTTAAATATATCAACACGATATCTCCGACCTGGTTTGCTCTTTCGGATAATGAAGGAACGATAGCATCGATAGCATCGACAGCGTATGTGGAAACATGTCATTCGAAAGGGATCAAAGTCTGGGGACTTGTCAGCAATCTGACATATCCTGAAGTATCAACATCGACCGTACTGAACGATCCTGAGAAGAGACAGTTCATGACGGAGCAGCTTCTTGCATATGCTTCACAGTTCAAGCTTGACGGTATCAACCTTGATTTTGAGTCGATAGCCGGTGAGGACGGACCTGCGTACGTTCAGTTCATCAGAGAGTTCTCATTAAAGGCTCATGAAAAGAACCTTGTTGTTTCGGTAGATAATTATGTTCCGAAGGAGTATACGTCCCATTACAACCGAAAGGAACAGGGAACGTTTGCAGACTATGTCGTCATCATGGGATACGATGAACATACAAGTGCATCCGATGAGGCAGGTTCGGTCGCGTCTCTTGGATTCGTACAGGAGGGAATAGAAAATACCCTTGCAGAAGTTCCGAAGGAGAAAGTCATAAACGGTCTGCCGTTCTATACGAGATACTGGACGGTCGATGCCAACGAGAACATAATCGATATGCAGACACTGCCGATGACAAAAGCGGCTGAAACGGTCAGCGCATCCGGAGTAACTCCCGAGTGGGATGAAGAGACCTGCCAGGACTATGCCGAGTGGGCTAACGGCGCGAACAAGAATAAGATCTGGATCGAGAATGTTGCATCTCTTCGCGCGAAGCTTGAAGTCATGAAGGCTCATGATATCGGAGGAGCTGCCGTATGGCAACTTGCTTTCGGAACGGAAGAAGCGTTTGCTGTGATAGATGAATATTACCGGCCTTCGGCAGATACAGAAATGTAAACAGAAGGGTAATGGATATGAATAAAAAGCAAGTTGCCAAACAGGAATGGAAACCGGGAAATATGCTTTATCCGCTTCCCGTTGTGATGGTCAGTTGTAAAAGGGGTGATGAGCGTCCGAACATCATTACCGTTGCATGGTGCGGGACCATCTGCTCCGATCCGGCAATGGTATCGATCTCGGTCAGAAAAGAGAGATACTCTCATGATATCATCAGTGAAACAGGTGAATTTGTTATCAATCTGACGACAAAGGACCTTGCGTTTGCTACGGACTACTGCGGCGTCAAGTCGGGAAGAGATGTTGACAAGTTTGAAGCAATGAAGCTTACTGCTTCCGCTGCTTCCAAGGTGTCATGTCCCGTTATTGCCGAAAGTCCCGTGAACATAGAGTGCAGGGTGGTTGAATGTAAGGAGCTCGGTTCTCACGACATGTTTGTGGCAGAAGTTGTGGCCGTTGATGTGTCGGAAGAATATATCGATGAAAACGGAAAATTCGATCTGAATGATACTGATCCCATAACATATTCACATGGGGAATATTTCACACTGGGAGAGAAGATCGGAAAGTTCGGTTATTCCGTCAAAAGGAAAAAATAAAATTCATACATCCGGGCTCTTCGCACTGCAGTATCGGTAACTCATTTAGTATGATATGCAAAGAGCCCGATGGTAGGTACCCGCATCTGTTGACTGGGTAAGTGATACAATTATCTTGTTAAGATCGCACTTCGCGTGTGGAGTATGCGTTTGCTTTCAGGTTGATCAATTGCTTTGAATCTGATTACGAACAACCAATTACATTAAAAAACGGGGAGTTATCGAAAGATCAATTAATAAGTTGATTAGGTCGGGGAAACCCCGATTAGAAACTCCTGATATGTGCAAATCTCCTGTCGTCACAGAAAATTCACTAGAAAAAATAAGACATATATCTTAAAATATAGATAAGAAATATGAATTTTTCCTGCCCTCCTTTCGCCACTGATTGCGAAGGAGCGATCTCAGTTTTGGATTTTATCCGATGATCGGATCTTTCGCAAGTACTACATATAGTGGTGAGATCTGCCGGATAATACATTAAGAGCGAAAAATGCCTGCAAATCCGACATTTGAAAAGGAGATATGTTTTTTCAACCAATATATTATTTGACAATTTGATTTTGCCGATATATAAATATATACCTAAATAGGTTTTTATCTACGACCAATGACGGAGGAGGTGAATAGCATGAAACTGGAACGTGTTAATGATCATCAGATCCGATGCACGCTGACCAAGGCAGATCTTGCCGACAGACAGCTGAAGCTTTCGGAACTTGCGTATGGGACCGAAAAGGCAAAGACACTGTTTCGTGACATGATGCAGCAGGCCTCTTATGAGCTTGGTTTTGAAGCAAATGATATACCTCTTATGATCGAAGCGATCCCGCTTTCATCCGAGTCGATCATTCTCATCATTACCAAGGTTGAAGACCCCGACGAACTCGATACAAGATTTGCAAATTTTGCACCCGACATCAAGGACGAGGAAGATGATGTGATATCCGAGCTGTTCCGCTCCGTATCGGAGGAGATGCCGGAAGTTCTCGATCTGTTCAAGAAGCTTTCGCAGGAGGTTGCAAAGAACCCCGAACTTCTTGAAGAGGCAAAGGAAAAGCTCATCGAGCAGGCAAATGCGGCCGGAGAACTGTCAAGGGCGTTTGCGTTTGATACGCTTGCGGACGTTATAAAGGCTGCCGGTGTTGTGTCAAAGTTCTATAAAGGCAGGAATTCACTCTATCACGACGAGACCGATGACTGCTATATCCTTGCTCTCTCAAAGAGCGACCATACAATGGAAGAGTTCAACAGGATATGTAATGTCCTTTCCGAATACGGATCGATGGAAAGATCTACTCCCGCAACGGAAGCATTCTTTGCGGAGCACAACAACTGCATCGTTGCAGACAATGCGATAGAGACGTTGCTGTCGTGATCCAGACATAGTTAAAGCCCGGCAATATGCCGGGCTTTTTGTGTTACAGTGATCAAATGCTCCGATCAGCCAAGTGCAGCTATCCTGCTCATAAGATCGTCAATGTTCATTCCGTGAACCATTGCTGCTTCCTCGAGCGATTCACCCTGGGCCGAAGGACATCCGAGGCAGTGCATACCTGCTTCCATAAGGATGGGTGCTACTTCGGGTTTATTAACGAGGATCTCTCCGATCGTCATTTCTTTAGTGATATCCATAAATATACCTCCGTTGAAAACTGTGTCATATGATTTTCTGAAACGGTGTAAGATTAGCATTTTTGATGTTTCAAGTCAAGGATAAAGGGACCATTCATAAAGGGACCAGTCATTCATCATATTGTGGTCGGAAAAGGAGTGCACACAACGGGTGGGAAAATGGTCATAATGCCTATAAAATAAGGTCTCATGTATGCAAAAAAATACAGAGAGCAACCTTGACGTGTATACAATCCACAAACTATAATAACAATTACCAAAACACTAAACATCCGCGAGTCGGATTTATCAAAATTAACCAATTAAAGTTTAGGAGGCGTTACAATGAGATCAGAATGGAATGGTTTCGTAGGCGGCAAGTGGGAAAGCGAAGTCAACGTACGTGACTTCATCCAGAAGAACTATACTCCGTATGACGGAGATGATTCTTTCCTTGCAGGACCTACACAGAACACAAAGGATCTGTGGCAGATGGTTCTCGACCTTCAGAAGAAGGAAAGAGAAAACGGCGGTGTTCTTGATATGGACACAAAGGTTGTTTCGACCATCACTTCTCACGGTCCCGGCTATCTTGACAAGAGCAAGGAGACGATCGTAGGTTTCCAGACAGATAAGCCTTTCAAGCGTTCACTTCAGCCTTACGGCGGTATCCGTATGGCAGAGAAGGCATGTTCCGATAACGGATACGAAGTTGATCCCGAGATATCAGAGTTCTTCTCAACACATCGCAAGACTCATAATGCAGGTTGTTTTGATGCTTACAACCAGGAAATGAGAGCTTGCCGTACATCACACATCATCACAGGTCTTCCGGATGCATACGGAAGAGGACGTATCATCGGCGACTACAGAAGAGTTGCTCTTTACGGTATTGATTTCCTGATCGAAGACAAGCAGGCTCAGAAGGATTCAACGGGCCGCGTTATGACAGATGATGTTATCCGTCTTCGTGAAGAGCTTTCAGAGCAGATGACAGCTCTTAAGATGATGAAGGAAATGGCTGCTTCATACGGTTGCGATATCAGTAAGCCCGCAACAAACGTTAAGGAAGCTATCCAGGCTACATACTTCGGATACCTTTGCTCGGTTAAGGAGCAGAACGGTGCTGCAATGTCACTCGGACGTACTTCGACATTCATCGACTGCTACGCAGAGCGTGACCTTAAGAACGGAACATTCACAGAGGAGCAGATCCAGGAGTTCGTTGATCACTTCATCATGAAGCTTCGTTGCGTTAAGTTCGCTCGTACACCTGAGTACAACCAGATCTTCGCAGGCGATCCCGTTTGGGTAACCGAGTCTATCGGTGGTATCGGTGTTGACGGACGTCATATGGTAACAAAGATGAGCTTCCGCTATCTTCATACACTTGAGAACCTCGGTGCAGCTCCCGAGCCTAACCTTACGGTTCTCTGGTCAACAAGACTTCCCCAGAACTTCAAGAAGTTCTGTGCAAAGACATCTATCAACACATCATCGATCCAGTACGAGAACGATGATCTTATGAGACCGGTTCACGGTGATGACTACGGTATCGCATGCTGCGTATCATCAATGGTAATCGGTAAGGAAATGCAGTTCTTCGGAGCACGTGCAAACCTTGCAAAGTGCCTCCTGTATGCATTAAACGGTGGTATCGACGAGAAGACCAAGAAGCAGGTCGGACCGAAGTATCGTCCTTACGACGGAGATGTTCTTGACTACGATAAGGTTATGGAACTGTTCATCGACATGGTTGAGTGGCAGGCAGATGTATACGTTAACACGCTTAACATCATCCACTACATGCACGACAAGTACTGCTATGAGAGAGCAGAGATGGCTCTTCATGACAGAGACGTTAAGAGATATTTCGCAACAGGTATCGCAGGTCTTTCAATCGTAGCAGATTCATTCTCAGCAATGAAGTATGCAAAGGTTGAATGTATCAGAGACGAAGACGGTATCATCACAGACTTCAAGATCACGGGTGACTTCCCTAAATACGGTAATGATGATGACCGTGTTGATTCGATCGCAAAAGAAGTTGTTCATAAGTTCATGACAGCTATCAGACGTCATCACACATACAGGAACGGTATTCCTACAACATCGATCCTTACGATCACATCAAACGTTACATACGGTAAGGCAACAGGTAACACACCTGACGGACGTCGCGCAGGACAGCCTTTTGCACCCGGTGCAAACCCGATGCACGGCCGTGATACACACGGAGCTATCGCTTCACTTTCATCTGTATCGAAGCTTCCGTTCAACGATGCACAGGATGGTATTTCAAATACATTTACCATCATCCCCGGTGCACTCGGTAAGGAAGATCAGGTATTCGCAGGCGATATCGAACTCGATCTTAACAAGTAATACAGTAAGGAGGTGACATCTATGGATCAGATCGATGATCTTGTAGCTTATCTTGACGGTTCGGTTGAGGCGGGAGTCGGACATCTGAACGTTGATGTCGATGAAGCGCAGAAAGAAATGAGAAGTACGGAGACCATGGGTTGTACCGACTGCTCAAGAACGCCGCTGGCATGCAGCGTTCCGACGCTTCATCAGGGCCTCGACGACTATAGTTGACAGGAGAAAAAAAGGAGGACAAAGAAATGGCAGCAAATAAGGCACAGATTGATAACCTTGTAAACCTTTTGGACGGCTATGCAACAAAAGGCGGACATCATCTTAATGTAAACGTACTTAACAGAGAGACTCTTCTTGATGCTCAGGCTCATCCGGAGAACTATCCTCAGCTTACGATCAGAGTAAGCGGATATGCCGTAAATTTCATCAAGCTTACACCGGAGCAGCAGGCAGACGTAATCTCAAGAACATTCCACGAATCGATTTAAGTGAGATAAGCATACAAGGCAGCGCGTCCTGATGCTTGCATCGAAGGACGCGGGGCATTGGATGTAAAAGGAAAAAGCAAGCCCGGATCAGATTCCGGGCTTGTTTTCTACAGGAGAAGATCATGACTAAAGGCCGCATACATTCCCTTGAAAGTTTCGGAACGGTTGACGGACCCGGAACAAGATATGTCGTGTTCGTTCAGGGATGTCCGATGAGATGCCTGTACTGTCATAATCCCGATACATGGGCTATGACAGGCGGGGAGGAAATGGATCCCGAATACATATTTGAACAGTATCTTCACAATGAGCCCTTCTACAAAAACGGAGGAGGACTTACCGTGACGGGCGGAGAACCGCTGATGCAGGTTGATTTTCTGATCGATCTGTTCACATTGTGTAAAGAACACGGTGTACACACGTGCATTGATACATCGGGGATAGCATACCGTCCCGAGAACAAAGAGTTCATCAAAAAGCTTGACAGGCTCATGGAACTGACCGACCTTGTCATGCTCGACATCAAGCATATCGATCCCGATATGCACAAAAAGATAACGAGCCAGCCGAACGACGGGATACTTGCGTTTGCCGAGTATCTGTCCGAAAAGGGCATTGATACATGGATCAGACATGTCATTGTTCCCAATCTTACGGATGATGACAAATATCTCTATGATCTCGGGTATTTTATAGGAGGACTGAAGAGTCTCAAGGCTCTTGATGCTCTTCCGTATCATACTATGGGAAAGGTAAAATACGAGAAGCTCGGATTCGATTATCCGCTTGGCGATACACCGCCAATGGATAAGAAAGAGCTGATTGCAAAAAAGCAGGTCATCCTTGACGGGATAAAGGCAAGAAGAGCAGCAGACAAAGATCATGAAGATCAGTGACAGATTAAACGCAGAATTCAAGATAGTCCTTGCTTCTGCATCCCCCAGGCGCAAGCAGCTCATGGAACTTGCAGGGCTGCAGTTTGATATATGGCCGTCGGATAAGGAAGAGGTCATCACAAGGACCGATCCGAAAGAGATCTGCATGGAACTGTCAAAGCAGAAAGCACTTGATGTTGCATCATCCATCAGGACGTTCAATGACAGCCACAGGGAACTGACGACAGATACGGACATCATCGTGATAGGCGCGGATACTATAGTCGCGAAGGGCGGTACTGTGTTCGGAAAACCCGCAGACGAAGAAGATGCCGTCCGGATGCTGACAGAGCTGTCAGGATGCACTCACAGTGTGTTCACCGGTGTGACGTTTGTTTTTTCGGGCAAGGACGGGCGCACGGGAGAGTATTCATTTTACGATGAGACAAAGGTCACATTCTATCCTCTTGACGAAGATGAGATCAGGGATTACGTCGAAACGGGAGATGCTCTGGATAAGGCCGGCGCATACGGGATCCAGACAGGCTCTGCTGTTTTTGTAAGATCGATCGAGGGAGACCATTACAACGTAGTCGGGCTTCCTGTTGCAAGAGTTCTGCAGGAACTTAAGCGTATATTGGAATATTGAGTTTTTTGCACCGATGATGTACAATATTTAATTATTAAGAGGCTTTAGTACATAAAGGAGGATATTATCATGGCATTTGTAATCAAAGACGGATGCATTTCATGCGGTGCCTGTGCAGGACAGTGCCCTGTAGGTGCTATCGCTGAAGGCGACGGAAAGTTCGAGATCGATGAGAATACATGTGTAAGCTGCGGCGCTTGTGCTGCGCAGTGCCCTGTTTCTGCGATCGAAGAAGGCTGAACAGACAAAAACAGTGAAAATGCCGACTGTATACACATACAGCCGGCATTTCTTTTTTTTGACATTTAGGGTATAATATCCCTTAATGGAGAAAAATCATGAGCAGCAGTAACATCAGATTCAAGGGACAGATCCGTACATATATAATGTGGCCGGTCTGGATGACGATACTCGTCGGAGTATTTGCCCTTGTAATGTATTTTGTCAATATTAGAGCAGGCGTGGCCGCTACGGTATTTGCCGTTATCTATGCGGGCGTTGCTTATTTTCTGTATTTCCATAACAGAAATCGGGTCGTCAAGGATCTGATATCATTTGCCACCCAGTACGGACAGGTTCAAAAACAGCTTCTTCGTGATCTCGAGATCCCGTATGCACTGCTGGATGAATCGGGTAAGGTCATATGGACCAACGATGCGTTTGAGCAGATCATGAACATTACGAGGAAGTACAGTAAGTCCATCACAAATCTTATCCCCGAGATAACAAAAGAAAAACTGCCGGGAATGGAGCACGAGACTGAGAGCGAGATAACGGTCGACGGGCATGATTTTCGCGCAAGCATGAACAAGGTGTCCATGGAGGCTCTCATGGACGCACCGGATATGGTCGAGACTGTTGATTACGACAGCTATCTGATCGCACTGTATATGTTTGATGTTACCGAAGTCAACAGTCTGGCAAGACAGATCGAGGAACAGAAGACGGTATGCGGACTTATCTATATGGATAATTATGACGAGGCTCTTGAGAGTGTTGATGAGGCAAGACGTTCGCTCGTTGTTGCGCTCATCGACAGACAGATAAACAAGTATTTCTCCAAGGTCGATGCTATCGTCAAGAAGATGGAGAAGGATAAGTTCCTTGTTCTTATGAAACGCAAGGAACTCGACAGTATGATAGAAAAGCGCTTCACGATCCTTGAAGAGGTCAAGAATGCGAACATAGGTAACGAGCTTTCGTTCACGCTTTCGATAGGATTCGGTGCAGGAGCCGCTTCGCTCATGCAGAACTATGAATATGCAAGGACGGCTATCGATCTTGCTCTCGGACGAGGCGGAGATCAGGCGATCATCAAGACTGATGATGAGATCAGTTACTTCGGAGGAAAGAGAGAGGTTACGGCCAAGAACACAAGAGTTAAGGCCAGAGTCAAGGCACATGCTCTTCGTGAGATCATTGAGACGAGTGATCATATCGTGATCATGGGTCACAAGATACTGGACGTTGACGCGTTCGGTTCATCGATAGGAATATACCGTGTTGCCAGGACTTTCAATAAAAAGGTCAGCATCGTTGTTGATGAGGTCACGACTTCTATACGTCCGATGCTGGAAATGATGACACATGACGGTGCGCATGATGAGAGCATTTTCGTATCCAAGGAAGGTGCGATCGATATCGCTTCATCAAATGAATGCACGCTCGTAGTTGTTGATGTTAACAAGCCGAGCTTTACGGGCTGTCCGGATCTTCTTGAACTGTGCAACACGATAGTGGTACTCGATCACCACAGACAGGGGGCCGAGAAGATAGAAAAGGCAACGCTTTCATATATCGAGCCGTATGCATCAAGTGCATCGGAAATGGTATCGGAAGTTCTTCAGTATATAAGTGATAATGTTAAGCTGCTGGCGGACGAGGCGGACTGCCTGTATGCCGGTATGATGATAGACACTAACAACTTTATGACCAAGACAGGCGTAAGGACGTTTGAGGCGGCCGCATACCTCAGAAGGAACGGCGCGGATGTCACGAGAGTGCGCAAGATGTTCAGGGACGATGTCGGTGCATACAAGGCAAGAGCCGAGATCGTCAGCAATGCGGAGATTATTGACAAGGCATTTGCAATGGCAGTGACTCCCGATACTGTTGTCGACAGTCCGACGATCATCGGCGCGGAGGCCGCAAACGAGCTTCTGAACATTAACGGTATCAGGGCATCATTCGTATTTACGATGCATCAGGGCGAGGTATATATAAGTGCCCGCTCGATCGACGATGTAAATGTTCAGGTTATCATGGAGAAGCTCGGCGGAGGCGGTCATATGAACGTTGCCGGCGCACAGCTTAAGGATGTATCGCTTGAAGAGGCGAAGAAGTCACTTATACGTGTTCTTCGCGAGATGCGTGATAAAGGAGAACTCGAATGAAAGTAATACTTTTACAGGACGTAAAGTCAGTCGGAAAAAAGGGTGATGTTGTCGAAGTATCCGACGGATATGCAAAGAACTTCATACTCAAGAAGAAGCTCGGTACCGTTGCCGATTCAAAAAATATGAACGACCTGAAACTTAAGAAGGCAAACGATGAAAAGGTTGCCGCAGAGAACCTTGCCGCAGCAAAGGATTTTGCAAAAGTTGTCGAGAGCAGGACCGTCATCGTGCGGCTCAAAGCAGGAGAAGGCGGCAAAACGTTCGGAAGCGTATCAAGTAAAGAGATCGCTCAGGAAGCAAAGATACAGTTTGATATGGATATAGACAAGAAGAAGATCGTCCTTAACGAGGCGATCAAATCATTCGGTACTTTTGAGGTGCCTGTGAAACTTCATCCGCAGGTAACGGCTACTCTGAAAGTTAAGGTTGAGGAGTGCTGAGAAATGGATGAAGCTGCCATCAAAAAACTGCCTCCCCATCACAAGGAATCCGAAAGAGGCGTGGTGGGCGGAATGATGCTCGACAGGGATGCCGCCATCATCGCGATGGGTGCTCTCACTTCGGATGATTTTTATCTGAAGGAATGTGCTTACGTTTTTGATGCCGTAAAATCCGTGGTGGACGAGGGCGGACAGGTTGATCCGACAACAGTATCCAACAGGCTGATGGAGATGAACGCTCCCGCGGAGATCGCATCGGGTGATTTTCTGAGAAACCTGTGCATGTGGGCATCGACGGCTGCAGTCATCGAACAGCACATTGAAATAGTCAGGAAAAAATCACTTCTCAGAAAGATGATCAAGCTGAGCCGGGACATAGAGAACAAATGCTATGCCGACCAGGGAGAAGAGGATGACATCCTCGAGGAAGCCGAGAAGAGAGTATTTGAGATCACAAACAGCAAATCAACGGGAGATTTTGTTCCGATCAGACAGGTCGTAAAGAATGCGATAGACAAGATAGGACTTGCCGCAAAGACTGACGGTGTCGTTACCGGAGTCGCTACCGGATTTACAGATCTTGATTACAAGACCGCAGGACTTCAGCCATCTGATCTGATACTGATCGCGGCAAGACCTTCGATGGGTAAGACCGCATTTGCGCTTAACATAGCACAGCACGTCTGCTTCAAAGACAAAAAGGGCGTGGCGATCTTTTCGCTCGAGATGTCAAAGGAACAGCTCGTCAACCGTCTTCTTTCACTTGAATCCCACGTGGATTCCAAATCGATCAGGAACGGAAACGTTTCTGCAAAAGACTGGGAAGGTATCATCGAGGGTGCGAGCACGATCGGTGAATCGGGACTTATCATAGATGACACTCCCGGTATCAGCATCGGAGAGCTTCGTTCCAAATGCAGAAAATACAAAGCAGAGAATAAAGACCTGTCTGTCATCATCATTGATTATCTCCAGCTCATGTCAGGCTCAAAAAGGGTCGATTCCAGACAACAGGAAATATCTGATATATCCAGATCGTTAAAATCACTTGCAAGAGAACTGAACGTTCCCGTTATTGCATTGTCTCAGCTTTCAAGAGCGGTCGAAAAGCGTGACGATCACAGACCGATGCTGTCGGATCTGCGTGAATCGGGAGCCATCGAGCAGGATGCGGATGTCGTTATGTTCCTTTACAGGGAAGATTATTACAACAAAGATACCGACAGAAAGAATATAGCCGAGGTCATAATCGCCAAGCAGAGGAACGGCCCGATAGGCACAACGGAACTTGTATGGCTGGCAGATCTGACCAAGTTTGCCAATCTGGAAAAAAGGTAAGGAGAGTTCATGGACAAGCCTATTCTGTATCGAAAACGGATCATTCCCGAGGAGATCATCCTTCTTGATAAGGATGAGATTCTTTATCAGGATGAGACTCACATCGTTACCAGATGGAATACCATCAGGCCGAAGAAGATACTGCATCACGGCTGTTCATGTTATTTTCTGAAGGAAGGCTTCAAAGTCAGCAAGTTCTACCGCGAAGACGGTTCACTCATATACTGGTACTGCGACATCATCAGTTATACGCATGACACCCAAAAGAACTCATATGTGTTCACTGATCTTCTCGCGGATGTCCTGATCTATCCCGACGGAAAAGTCGAGGTAGTTGATGTCGGCGAGATCGCAGATGCACTTACGGACGGGACACTGACCGTTGAAGAGATGATACCGGCACTCAGAAGTCTTGATGAACTTCTGAAGATAATCTACTCCGGGGAATTTGTTGCGATACAGAATATGATCAACAGGATCGAGGAAGGCAAAGATCCTTCATAATGAACACGATATACAGAACAGTCGATAAAGACAGGATCGACATGTCGGTCATAGAAGAGGCGGCATCGGTCATAAAGGCGGGAGGTCTTGTAGCGTTCCCGACAGAAACGGTATACGGTCTCGGAGGAGATGCTCTTTTACCGGAGTCGTCAAAGAAGATATACGAGGCAAAGGGACGACCTTCGGACAATCCTCTGATCGTTCATATTGCAGAGTTTGATGACATTGAAAAGATAGTCGAGAGTGTTCCGGAGGCGGCAAAGATCCTTGCAGACAAATACTGGCCCGGGCCTCTTACGATGATATTCAAAAAGAAACCGATCGTTCCCGATGAAACTACGGGAGGACTTGATACGGTCGCTGTCAGATTCCCATCGCATCCTGTCGCAAGATGGCTGATAAGATCGTCCGGCGGATATATCGCGGCACCTTCGGCAAATATATCGGGAAGACCTTCGCCGACTTCGGGTGAACATGTCAGACAGGACATGGATGGAAGGATAGATATGATAATCGATTCGGGAAACTGCGATATAGGACTCGAATCGACGATAATAGATATGACCGGTGATGTTCCGATGATGCTTCGCCCCGGATACGTCAACGAGCAGATGCTTGAAAGCGTGATAGGCGAGATCGAGAAGGATCCCGCGGTGTTCGGAAAAGCGGATGCAAATGCGGTACCTAAAGCCCCTGGAATGAAATACCGGCACTATGCTCCGAAGGGACAGCTTACGATAGTCTCGGGTGATAATGACAGCGTAGTCGGATTCATCAGGGAAAAGACCGAAAAGAAAGATAAGGATATACGCGTGGCGGTACTTTGCTGTTCGGCAGATTCAGCCCGGTTTCCCGATGCGGATCTTGTCGGAGACATCGGAAGCAGGGATGACGAGCTTCAGATCGCAAACAGACTGTACGCTCTGCTCAGAAGATGCGATGAGGAAAACATCGATCAGATATACTCGGAGGAATTCGATACTCCGGGACTGGGGCTTGCGATCATGAACAGACTGATCAAGGCAGCGGGCCACAGTATCATAAATGTTTAGGAGAAAAGATATGAAAGTTGCAATCGGCGCGGATCACGGCGCATTTGACAGAAAGGCGGAAGTGATCGAACACCTTAAGAAAACAGGACACGAGGTAAAAGACTTCGGAACATTCACACCGGACAGCTGTGACTATCCGGCGATCGGAAGAAGTGTTGCAAAGGCAGTCGCATCCGGGGAGTTTGACAGAGGTATCGTGATGTGCACAACGGGTATAGGAATATCCGTAGTTGCAAACAAAGTCAAAGGGATCAGGTGTGCACTCTGTTCTGACGTTACGAGCGCGAAGCTTACAAGAGCCCATAATGATGCGAACATGCTCTCGATGGGTGCCGGGATAATCGGTCCGAATCTTACGATGGACATAGTCGATATGTTCATGAACACGGAATTCTCAAACGAAGAAAAGCACGTAAGAAGGCTTTCGCAGTTATCACAGATAGAGAAAGAGGAGGGTTTACAATGAAACAGTATCCGGGAATCGACAACATCTATGTAATGGATCATCCGCTCATTCAGCATAAGATCGGGTATATCCGCAGAAAAGAAACTGGAACAAAGGATTTTCGCCAGACGATCGGTGAGATCGCGATGCTCATCTGTTATGAGGCAACGAGAAATCTGGAGCTTTCCGATGTTCAGATAGAAACACCGATCTGCAAAACAACCGCAAAGGAACTGAAGGGTAAGAAGATGGCGATAGTTCCGATACTCCGTGCGGGACTTGGAATGGTTGACGGTATGCTCAGCCTTATCCCCGTTGCAAAGGTCGGACATATAGGACTGTACCGTGACCCGGAAACACTCAAGCCTGTTGAGTATTACTGCAAGCTCCCTGAGGACTGCGCAAACAGGGAAGTGTTTGTTGTCGATCCGATGCTTGCGACCGGCGGATCTTCATGTGCCGCTATTACAATGCTAAAGGAAAAAGGATGCAAGAACATTCATTTCATGTGCATTATCGGAGCTCCCGAGGGTGTTGCGGAAATGCACAAGGCTCACCCCGATGTTGATGTATATATAGGCGCTCTTGATGAGAAGCTCAATGATCACGGTTATATCGTTCCCGGTCTCGGTGATGCCGGAGACAGGATATTCGGTACAAAATAATGAGTGATAAAAGACAGGACTACATTTCGTGGGATGAGTATTTCATGGCTGTCGCAAAGCTTGCAGGAATGCGCTCCAAAGATCCGAACACACAGGTGGGAGCCTGCATAGTAAGCAACGATAATAAGATACTCTCAATGGGATACAACGGCTTTCCGAGAGGATGCTCGGATGATGATTTTCCGTGGGCAAGGGAAGGCGATACACTTGAGACCAAGTACGTGTATACCGTCCACAGCGAACTGAATGCGATACTGAATTACAGGGGAGGAAGCCTTGAAGGAGCAAAGCTGTACGTGTCACTTTTCCCGTGCAATGAGTGTGCCAAGGCGATCATCCAGAGCGGTATCAAAACGATAATCTACGACTGCGACAAATATCATGATACAGAGCCTACGATCGCATCAAGAAAGATGCTTGATGCGGCAGGTGTTTCATACAGAAAATACGAACCGACTGACAGGGAAATTCTGATCACCGTCTGACCTGCAATACCGATACGACATGAAGAAAAATGTGATAACGAGGATAACCGCATATTTTCTCTGTGCCGCCGTTACGATCATAAGCGTGGCAGGATATGATGTGAAGAATTTAAACGCATCGGTTGAGAGTACTTCCCAGAAGATCAAGGACGCGGAAGAACTGAAGAAAGCCACCGAAGAGATGAAAGAGGCAACCGAACTGAAGAAGGAAGGCCTCAAGGATCAGAAGCAGGAGCTGGAGTCGTATCTTAACGAGCTTAATGAAAATCTGTCACAGATAACCGATAACATCAGTGAAATAGAGGGACAGATAGCCGCGAAGCAGGAAGAGATCGCTGCAGCCCAGGCAGATCTGTCTGCGGCACTCGAAGAGGAAAATACACAGTATGAACTGATGAAAAAAAGGATCAAGTTCATGTATGAGCGCGGTGACAAAACGCTCATATCGACTTTTTTTTCTTCAAGGAGTTATGCTGATTTTCTGAACAAGGCCGATTACATCGACCGCATCGAAGAATATGACAAGAAGATGTATGACAGGCTGATCCAGATGCGAAGCCAGATCGAGGAAAGGGAGGAAACTCTCAGGACCGAAGAAGAGCAGCTGCAGAGTCTTAAGAGCCAGGCAAAGACCGAAGAGATGAAGGTCAGCAATCTTGTGACTTCAACAAACGGTTCGATCGCCCAGACCGACGGACAGATATCTGCGGCCGAGCTTGAAACGGCTGCATATGAAGCGGAGCTCAAGGCCCAGGAGGAAAATCTTGCCGCGCTGAAAAAACAGCTTGCGGAAGAGCAGGCCATGATCGCCAAAGCGGCCAAGATGTCGTGGAGGGATATTTCCGAAGTCCAGTTCCAGGAAGGCGACAGGGATCTTCTTGCGTGCCTTATATACTGCGAGGCCGGAAACCAGCCGTACGTCGGACAGGTAGCTGTCGGCGCGGTTGTCATCAACCGTGTCAGAAGCGCAGCTTTCCCGAATACGGTATCAGGAGTCATATATGCTCCGCGTCAGTTTACTCCCGCGGGGAGCGGCCGTCTTGCAACAAGGCTTGCGATGGGCGCCCCATCTTCCTGTTATCAGGCCGCGGATGAAGCCATGAGCGGTGCAACGCCGGTTGGAAACTGCCTGTATTTCAGAACGGTCATTCCGGAAATAAACGGAACGATAATTGGCGGTCATGTATTCTATTGATAAAGTCCCCGAACATATGGACTTTTTAGGCTTTCGCGTATATAATATATAGCGACACTGTCACAGAAAAGGACAACTATTGAAGTATCAGAAAGATGTATTCCGAAGTTTTTCGCTTGTACTGCAGTTTGGTATCAACATGCTGGTGCCCATCCTGCTGTGTACTTTTCTCGGGATATTTCTCGACAGATTTTTCGGAACATCGTTCATTGTCATAATATTGTTCTTTGTCGGAGCGCTGGCCGGATTTCGAAATATCTTCGTATTCGCAAAGAACATGAATTCAAAGACAACGCATCTTGGGAGTGACAGAGACGAGACTGTTTCCGGTCATGACAAAGAGGATTTTGCCGAGACTATGGACAGGGTATACAGGGATAACATGAATGAATAGACTGAAGATCATTCTCCGTGAAAATCATACCCTGCATGAAATGCTCATCGGCGCAGTCTTTATCAACATGATACTTGCGGTCATTGCCCTGTTTGTTACCGACAGAAAGCATGCTCTTTACGCAGTTCTTATCGGGACACTGACAGTGGTCTTTTATCTGATACATATGGCGGTGACTGTTGATGATGCGCTCTGCCTTGACGAAAAGGGTGCGGCGGTTCAGCTCAGAAAGAACATGGTCATACGGTATGTGATCGTATGTATCGTTGTAGGGGTAAGCCTTTACTTTAAGATAGCCGATCCGGTATTTCTGGTAATATCGGTGATCACGATAAAAGCGGGTGCATATCTGCAGCCGACGGTTCATAAAATAACCAAGTGGTAGGAGGAAAGATTATATTGAACAGCGTCATTCTGTCAGCCGATGTCAATTTCATGATCAAAGGCATATTCTCTTATCAGATATTCGGACAGACTGTCTGGATCACGACCACGCATGTGAGCCTTCTGATAGTATTTCTTCTGTTCATCGTGTTCGGCCTCTGTGCCCATCACGTGATCGTTAATGCCGATCCTTACGCCAAGCCCGGCACATTCCAGAATATCGTGGAACTTATGGTCGAGATGCTCGACAACATGATAACCGGATGTATGGGCAAGAGTGCAAAACCTTTTCTCGGATATATCTCAACACTGTTTTCGTTCATACTTATCAGCAACTTCTCGGGACTTCTCGGCCTTCGTCCACCCACAGCGGATTACGGCGTGACCTTCCCTCTCGGACTTATCACGTTCGGACTGATCTTCTTTAACAAGATCAAACACCAGGGTGTCGGCGGATTCATAAAGGGACTGTGTGATCCCTGGCCGATCTGGGCACCGATCAATGTTATCGGAGATATAGCGGTTCCGGTTTCTATATCGCTCCGTCTTTTTGCAAACATACTTTCAGGAACAGTCATGATGGCACTTGTGTACGGCCTTCTTAACAGGATAGCCTGGGGCTGGCCGGGACTTCTGCATATGTACTTCGACCTGTTCTCGGGTGCGATACAGACATATGTATTCTGTATGCTGACGATGACATACGTCGCCGATGCTATTGGGGAATGACGTGAGGTGTCTGCGAAGCAGACGGAGTCCTGACGTCACCGCGAGGCCCATTCTGCGAAGCAGAATTCTTATGGCCGAGCGTCTTTAAGGCGACACTCCTTAACAAGCAAATAAAATATGTTCAGAATATAAATATTATAAACAGGAGGAACATTTATGAACATTTCAGGTCAGGAATTCATTTTCGGTTGCTCTGCGATCGGTGCGGGACTTGCTGTTATAGCAGGTATCGGCCCCGGTGTAGGACAGGGTATCGCAGCAGGACATGCAGCTGCAGCAGTAGGCCGCAATCCCGGCGCAAAGTCAGACGTTACTTCAACGATGCTTTTGGGACAGGCTGTTGCCGAGACAACAGGTCTTTACGGTCTTCTGATCGCAATGCTGTTATTATTCGTTAAGCCTTTTACGTGATTATTACGAAACAATAATCGAAAGGAGGCAAAAACTTGGATCAGATTATTACAGCTGTGCTGCTCGAAGGCGAGCAGATGGAGCGTCTGTTTGATCTTGATTTCCAACTGCTTCATGATGCGATCATAACAGCGGTTGCCGTTTTTGTTTTATTCCTTTTTCTGTCCTATATTCTGTTCAAGCCTACGCGTGAACTGTTAAGAAAGCGCCAGGAAAGGATCCAGACGGATCTTGACAGCGCAAAGCAGGACAGGGATGAAGCGCTCTCATTGAAGGGCGAATATGAAGCAAAGATGGCGGGAGCCCAGAAGGATGCCGATGCGATCCTTTCGGAGGCTCGCCAGAAAGCAGTCAGGAACGAGGAACAGATCGTAGCCAAAGCCAAGGACGAAGCAGCTGGCATTATCCGGCAGGCTCATAACGAGGCAGAACTGGAAAAACAGAAAGCAGCGGATGAGATCAAGACGCAGATCATCGATGTTGCGTCGCTTATGGCGGGTAAAGTCGTTGCAGCAGGTATAGACACGAACATTCAGGATTCTCTTGTTGAGGAGACCCTGAAAGAAGTAGGTGAGAGTACATGGCAAAGCTAGTCACAAAAACCTATGCGGATGCATTGTTCCAACTTGCCGTTGAAGAGGGCAGGGTTGATGAACTGTATTCGGAAGTTGTGTCTCTCGTTGACATACTGAATTCCAATCCGGAACTTGCAAAGATCATGGCTCATCCGAGCGTTGACAAAAACGAAAAGATAGACATGATCAAAACTATTTTTTCCGGCAGGGTTTCGGGTGAAGTCTGCGGGCTGCTCAATCAGATAGTGGTCAACAACAGATACGAAGAGATAGACGGTATACTTGCAAGCTTTATCGACAGCGTCAAGGAATACAAGAAGATCGGCGTGGCATATGTTGACACACCGCTCGCTCTTTCCGATGTTCAGAAGGAGCATATCGAACAGAAACTGCTTGACACGACCGACTATGTGAAGATGGAGATGAATTATTCGGTTGATGAAAAGCTCATCGGCGGGATGAAGATCCGAATCGGTGACAGGGTTGTTGACAGCAGCATTTCCACAAAACTAAATGAATTGGCGAAGGAGCTTCGCCGCATTCAGCTTAACACAAAATGAGAAAGGTAACAGATCCATGAATTTAAGACCAGAAGAGATCAGTTCGGTAATCAAGGATCAGATAAAGAGATACGCGGACCAGCTGGAGGTTTCGGAAGTCGGAACCGTTATTCAGGTGGCAGACGGTATCGCACGCGTGCACGGTCTTGAAAAGGCCATGCAGGGAGAACTGCTTGAGTTCCCCGGGGAAGTATACGGAATGGTCATGAACCTCGAGGAAGACAATGTCGGTGCGGTTCTTCTCGGTGCCGGAGCGATCAACGAGGGTGATACGGTCAAGACAACGGGAAGAGTTGTTGAGGTTCCCGCCGGTGACGCAATGCTCGGGCGTGTAGTTAACGCACTCGGACAGCCCATAGACGGCAAGGGCCCCATTCAGACCGACAAATACCGCAAGATCGAGCGTGTTGCAAGTGGCGTTATCACGAGAAAATCAGTTGATACACCTCTTCAGACCGGTATCAAGGCTATCGATTCGATGATCCCGATCGGACGCGGACAAAGAGAACTTATCATCGGTGACAGACAGACAGGTAAGACTGCCATCGCGATAGATACGATAATCAATCAGAAGGGCCAGAACGTTAAATGTATTTATGTTGCGATCGGTCAGAAGGCATCAACGGTCGCATCCATCGTTAAGACTCTTGAAGAATACGGTGCTATGGCTTACACGACGGTCGTTGCATCAACAGCAAGTGAAATGGCTCCTCTTCAGTACATCGCTCCTTACAGCGGATGTGCGATCGGAGAGGAATGGATGGAGAACGGCGAAGACGTTCTTGTCATCTATGATGACCTGTCCAAGCATGCTACGGCATACAGAACACTTTCACTGCTTCTTCGTCGTCCGCCCGGACGTGAAGCTTATCCCGGTGACGTATTCTATCTGCACTCAAGACTTCTTGAGCGTGCAGCAAGAATGAACGAGGAATACGGCGGAGGAAGCCTTACAGCTCTTCCGATCATCGAGACTCAGGCTGGAGACGTTTCGGCTTACATTCCCACAAACGTTATCTCCATAACGGACGGTCAGATATATCTTGAAACAGAGATGTTCAATTCCGGTTTCAGACCTGCCGTAAATGCGGGACTTTCGGTATCCCGTGTCGGCGGTGCCGCTCAGATCAAAGCTATGAAGAAGATCAGTGCACCTATCCGTACGGAGCTTGCCCAGTACAGAGAGCTCGCTGCATTTGCACAGTTCGGTTCCGAACTTGATGCGGATACAAGAGAGAAGCTTGCACAGGGTGAAAGGATCAAGGAAGTTCTCAAGCAGGGTCAGTACAAGCCCATGCCGGTTGAGTTCCAGGTACTTATCATTTATGTGGTAACAAGAAAGCTTCTTCTTGATGTGCCTGTAGACAGAGTAGGAGAATTCGAGAACGGCTTCTTTGAGTATATCAGGACAAGCTATCCCGAAATACCCGAATCCATTTCAAAGACGAAAGAACTCTCCGCGGAAATGGAAGAAAAGCTTAAAAAAGCGATTGATGACTTCAAGGCTCAGTTCCTGAAGTAAACAATATCCCCTTGAAGGGAGGGTATCAGTTTATGGCGTCGATGCGCGACATCAAAAGACGTAAAACAAGTATACAGTCCACTCAGCAGATAACAAAAGCCATGAAGCTCGTCTCAACGGTCAAGCTTCAGAGAGCCAAGGCGCGTGCGGAGCAGAGTAAGAACTACACGATGCTGATGTATGATACGATCGTATCCATTACAAGCAAGTCGGGATACATCGATCATAAGTTTATGAATCCTAACGGCAGCAACAAAAAGGCTGTCATCCTCATCACATCAAACAGAGGACTGGCCGGCGGATACAACAGCAACATCACAAAGCTTATCACGCAGAGCGGATGGGACACAGACAAGACTCTGATATATGCGATCGGTAAAAAGGGTCGTGACGGTGTTAAGAGAAAAGGTTTTGAGGTTGTGTACGAAAATGCGGGCATGATCGAAGAACCTGTTTATGCGGATGCCATGGAGCTTGCCGACGATCTTCTCGAGAAATATTCAAACGGGGAGATAGGCGAGATCTATATCGCATATACGATATTTAAGAATACGGTCGTTCATGTTCCCAAGCTTCAGAAGCTGTTACCGCTCGGAGAAGAGAGCACACCGACCGAATCCGTATCGGGTAAGGAAGGCGAAGAATCTATCAGACCGAACGTCGAAGAGGAAAGTGCAAAGCGTGCACTCATGACTTATGAGCCCGATGAAGACGAGGCACTTTCAGCGATTATACCGAAGTATGTTACGAGCCTTATTTACGGTGCCCTGATCGAGGCGGTTGCAAGTGAGAACGGAGCCAGGATGCAGGCAATGGATTCAGCGACCGACAATGCGGAGAAGATGATATCATCGCTTGAACTTCAGTATAACCGCGCAAGACAGGGAGCCATCACTCAGGAGCTCACTGAGATCATCGGCGGCGCTGAGGCACTTGGTTAATGCTGGTAGGGGGGACCGCGTAAGCGGTGGGACCCTGGCTGCACCGCGAGCCGTCATCCGTCGAAGAAGGATCCTTATCGGCGAGCGACCTTAGCCGACCCGCGAAGCAATAATACAATATGATGTAAAAAGGAGAAGAACAGTGGCAGATAATAACACAGGTAAGATTACCCAGATCATCGGAGCGGTACTTGACGTTAAGTTCCCCGAAGGAACTTTGCCCGAGATCAATGAAGCCATCCGTGTTGAGAGAAGCGACAAGACCACACTTGTTGTTGAGGTTGCCCAGCACCTTGGTGATGATACGGTACGCTGTATCGCGATGGGTCCCACGGACGGACTGGTAAGAGGCATGAAGGCGGAAGCCACAGGTGCCCCGATCTCTGTTCCTGTCGGTGAGAATACCCTCGGAAGGATATTCAATGTTCTTGGTGAGCCTATAGATAACAAACCGGCGCCCGAGGTTGAAAAGAGATTTCCTATCCACCGCAAGGCACCGAGCTTTGAGGAACAGTCGACATCAGCCGAGATGCTTGAGACAGGTATCAAGGTCGTTGACCTGCTGTGTCCTTATCAGAAGGGTGGAAAGATCGGTCTGTTCGGTGGTGCCGGAGTCGGTAAGACAGTCCTGATCCAGGAGCTTATCAGAAACATCGCGACCGAGCACGGCGGATATTCGGTATTCACCGGTGTAGGAGAGCGTACCCGTGAAGGAAACGATCTGTACCATGAAATGACCGATTCGGGAGTTATTGATAAGACAACGATGGTATTCGGTCAGATGAATGAGCCGCCCGGGGCAAGAATGAGAGTAGGTCTTGCGGGTCTTACCATGGCAGAGTATTTCCGTGACGAAGGCGGTAAAGATGTCCTTCTGTTCATTGACAATATCTTCAGATTTACTCAGGCAGGTTCGGAAGTGTCGGCACTTCTCGGACGTATGCCTTCGGCGGTTGGTTACCAGCCCACACTTCAGACTGAGATGGGTGCACTTCAGGAGCGTATCACATCGACAAAGAACGGATCGATCACATCGGTTCAGGCTGTCTATGTTCCTGCTGATGACCTTACAGACCCTGCTCCCGCGACAACGTTTGCACACCTTGATGCAACTACTGTCCTTTCGCGTTCAATAGTTGAGCTTGGTATTTATCCCGCTGTCGACCCGCTTGAGTCAACATCACGTATCCTTGACCCGAGGATCGTGGGTGAGGATCATTACAGAGTTGCAAGAGGTGTCCAGGAGATACTTCAGAGATATAAAGAACTTCAGGATATCATAGCTATCCTCGGTATGGATGAGCTTTCGGAAGACGATAAGGTTACGGTTTCACGTGCCAGAAAGATCCAGCGTTTCCTGTCGCAGCCGTTCTTCGTTGCCGGACAGTTCACGGGTCTTGAAGGAAGATACGTTTCAGTTTCGGATACCATCAGAGGATTTGATGAGATCCTTCAGGGTAAGCACGATGAGATCCCCGAGAGCTTCTTCTTAAGTGCCGGTGCTATCGAGGACGTTATCGAGAAGTATGAGAATAGTCGTAAATAAGGAGTTATTATGGCTGATACATTTCATCTAAAGATCACCAGCCCGGACAGAGTGTTCTTCGAAGGCGAAGTGACGATGGTGGAAATAAATACTACGGAAGGTCAGATAGGTGTACTCCCTAACCACATCCCGCTCACGAGCGTGCTTGCTCCGGGAGTATGCTATCTGTATGTTCCTGATCAGGATCCGAAAGTCTGTGCAGTTCACGGCGGGTTCTTTGAGATCCTTCAGGATTCCATGACGATACTGGCCGAAGTATGTGAATGGCCGGATGAGATCGACATATCAAGGGCGGAACAGGCCCGCGAGCGTGCCGAGAAGCGTCTGTCGGACAAAGATGAGGCGACGGATATTGACCGTGCCGTTCTGGCGCTTAAGAGAAGTGCGGCGAGGATCGAAGCCGCCGGCAAATGATTTTAGATCTGTATGGATCGTAGCAAGCTCAAAAGAAGAGCGATCAAGCTCAGTGTTTCGTTTGTCCTGTTTCTGATATCGCTGTTTGTATCAAACATTCTCCTCAACAGGGGTAATACGGATATGACGGCGGAGATGGGAAAAGCTACACTGCCGATCGTATATATGAACGTCAATGACGAATACATAAATCCTCTCCATGGTTATACAACCGAAATGGAGGGGAATTATTTGCGTGGGCCGATCACACCGCTTATGGCGAACAGATCGGTCTCTTTTCGTGCCGATCTTTATGATGCGGTCATCGCAAAGGTATCATATGAAGTCAGACCCGTTGATATGTCAAGACTGATAGAGGATACCGAAGTGTCCGATTTTACGTACGACGGTGACGTGATATATGCGACCGCAACGCTCAAGGATCTGATCGAGGATGATACGGAGTATATGCTCATAATCAAGCTCACGACATCCGGCGGAGCGGTTATCAGGTACTATGCGCGAGTCATCAACAGAGCTGAGCTTTATCTGTCGGAGAAGATGCAGTTCGTCCGTGATTTTTCGGATAAGACGATGAACAAAAAAGATGCGGACGAGATCAAAAAATATATGGAATCAAATGCGGAAGGTGACAACAGCAGTTACGCCTATGTCAACATCCACTCAAGCTTCAGGCAGCTTACATGGGGTGATATTGATCCGGTTCTGATATCCGACAAGGACATGGAGATATTTGAGATAGACGAGACGACGGCATCGATCAGACTGACGTATCAGGTTGAGGTATTGTCACAGGTGCTGAACGTGTCTGAATTCTTCAGGGTGCTTCGCGGAAAACGAATGTATCTGATGGAATATGAGAGGATCGCCGATCAGGTGTTTGACGAAACAAAGAACGTTGTCGTCAACGGGAAGATCATTCACGGGATAGTTCATAAAAAACCGGTGGCGATCGAGAATTCAAACGCTTCGATATATGCCTTTGTTCAGCAGAACGCTCTTTTTTCCTATAACAGTTCCACAAAGACGATAGCAAGACTGTTTGCTTTTTCGGACAAGGACAATAACGATGCCAGGACAAGATACGATGCACATTCGATCAAACCGATGATGATCGATGGAGTCGGAAATACGTGGTTTATAGTATATGGCTACATGAACCGAGGCATCAATGAAGGAAGAATGGGTGTGTCGCTTTACTATTACGATTGTGCGATGAACACCATAGAGGAGCAGCTGTTCATTCCTTATACAAAATCATATGACATACTTGCCAAAGAGATCGATAATCTTGCATATATCAGTAACAGAAACAGAATGTACATCTTCCTTGACGGTTCGGTCTATACGGTCAATATCGCATCAAGGGAATCTGAGACGATGCAGAGCAGCATAAGCGAAACGGGATTTTTCGCATCGGATGATGAGAGCATCATCGCATGGCAGACAGGTGAATCGGTTATCGATTATACGGAGATACAGCTGTTCCGATTAAATTCCATGACACCGTCCGTGATCCCTTCATCTGCTGGAGAGATCGTCATTCCGCTCGGATTCATGGATAATGATGTGATATATGGAAGCGCGAGAGTATCCGATATAACCACGGATTATACGGGAAAGACGATGATCCCTATGTACAGCGTGAAGATACAGGATCAGAACGGAAACCTTCTGAAGGACTACAGACAGGACGGTATATTTGTTCTCGGAATAGAAAAATCGGACAATATGATCATACTGTCGAGAGTTGCAAAGGACCCCGAAACCGGTCTGTTCACAAGGATCGATGATGACCAGATAGTGAACAACAAAACCCAGACAACACTTAAGAACAAACTGTCGACAGTTGTCACGGAGAGTACCGAGACAACTTATCAGACTGTTCTGTACAAGCCGGGAGAGGTAGATCCGGCCTCGATAAAGATCACCAATCCGAAGGAGGTTGTGTTCGAAGGAAGCAGGGACGTTATGCTTGAGGGAGATGACACGTTGAAGAGATATTACGTGTATGCGAAAGGTGAGCTTGAGGGAATATACACTTCCGCATCCGAGGCGGTAAGCGTGGCCAGTGACGCATTCGGAGTTGTTACAAACAGAAAAATGGCATATGTTTGGGAAAGTGCCGACAGAAAACCTTCGGTAAAACTGTCTGATCTTGAGATATCAGGTTCAGCAGAAAGCGCTCCGGCAAAGGAAGAGGAAGCGACGACAGCAGAAGGAGAAGAAGAGAACATCGAAGGTGAGAGCACACCGTCATCATATGTTAAGAGTATAGACATGATGCTGCAGTCGGGAGGCGTTTACAAGAGCAGCGAAGAGGAGATAAGGACAAAATCACTCGTGAAGGTTCTGTCCGACAATATGGATGCGGACATCCTCGACCTGTCAGGATGCTCACTTTCGGATGTGCTGTTCTATCCGTCCGCGGGAATCCCCGTAATGGCTATGACCGGCGAGGGAAACGCAGTCATAATAATGGGATATGATGCGAAGAATACGATACTGTACGATCCGAATGAAGACAGGGTATACAAGATGGGGATGAACGATTCGGCGAAGCTGTTCGAGAGGGCCGGAAACCGCTTCATCACATACATTCCAAATTAAACCATCATGGTGAGTGGCGTGTATATGTTCCGAAAAAACCTTGTGAAGGGGCCTGCGCTTGGCGAGGTGTTTTCGAGCCTAGCGTCAGCTGCGCCTGAACAGGAGCGGGAGCGCGTTTTTGAGGAATATATACACGCCGCTCACCAATAATATATTTACGGTGAAGATAGCATAACAATCATGGGAGGATGATTTCATGGATGAGAGATTAAAGAAGCTTGCACACAATCTGGTGAATTACTCGGTTGCTGTAAAGCCGGGTGACAAGGTCTGGATCAACTATATCGGAGAGACCACATATGATCTTGCAAGAGTACTTGTAAAGGAAGTATATGCGGCGGGAGGAATTCCGTTTCCGCATTGCGAGGACCAGCGCGTTCACAGGGAAGTACTGATGGGATGCAGCGATGAGCAGCTGAAGATCATGTGTGAGACAGACAGCCTTATGATGTCGAAGATGGACTGTTTTATCGGAGTCAGGGGAGCAGGCAATGCATCAGAGCTTGCCGATGTTCCTTCCGAGAAGATATCTCTGTACAACAAACTGTATTCGTCACCGGTCCATCACGGGATAAGAGTGCCGAAGACGAGATGGGTCGTGCTCCGTTTTCCTACGGAGGGAATGGCTCAGCTTATGGATTCAAGCTATGAGGCATTTGAAGATTTTTATTACAACGTCTGCAATCTTGACTATGCAAAGATGGGCAAGGCAATGGAGAACCTGGTCGATCTGATGAACAGGACTGACAGAGTCCGTATAACGGCCAAGGATACGAAACTGTCATTTTCGATAAAAGGGATACCAGCGATCAAATGTGACGGTCATATGAACATTCCCGACGGTGAGGTGTACACGGCACCGGTCAGGGATTCGGTGAACGGGATCATCACATACAATACGCCTTCAAGATATGAAGGATTCACCTATGAAAACGTATCGCTGGAGTTTAAGGACGGAAAGATAATAAAGGCTACTGCAAATGACAGCGAGCGGGCAAACAGGTTATTCGACACTGATGAGGGTGCAAGATATGTAGGTGAATTTGCGATCGGAGTTAATCCGTATGTATTAAAGCCGATGAAAGAGATACTGTTTGACGAGAAGATATGCGGAAGCATCCACTTTACTCCGGGAATGAGCTACGATGATGCTCCCAATGGAAACAAATCGGCGATCCACTGGGATCTTGTCCTGATACAGACAAAAGAGTACGGCGGAGGAGAGATATTCTTTGATGACGTGCTGATCCGCAAAGACGGCAGATTTGTGATACCGGAACTTGAATGCCTGAATCCTGAAAATCTCATGTAAAAATAAAACAGGGGGACGCCGTCCTCCTGTTTTGTTTTTACTACTGTTCTACTTTGTCGTTTATCACGATAAAACTTCTGATCGATGACAGCCCCACCTTGATTATCTTGATGATATTGATGGAGTTCTTGCCGCCCTGGCGCGGGCGGAAAGAGATCGGTATGAAATGGACCTTCTGGCGGCGCTTCTTGTATATCGCGGAAAGAGCGACGTTTGTAAGGAAAAAATCATCCGGTATGTACTTAAGGTTTTCCCTGAGTGTTTTAGCGCTCATCAGTCTGTAAGGTGTGTTCGCATCAAGAACATATACCTTGAAACAGATATAAACAACAAGGCGGAGTATCTTGGTCACAAACACTCTTGAGAGACCGTCGCGTCTCTTGTTCCTGTATCCGATCGACACGTCGTATTTATCCCTCGCGATCCAGAAAGGCTCAAATTCCGAAGGAAGCGTCTGTCCGTCCGAATCGGTCTGGAAAACATAGTCAGCCCCGTTTTCAAGGGCATATTTGTATCCGTACATAACGGTTGCACCATGCCCTGCGTTCTGTTTGGTAAGCGCGGTAAGAAGGGGCATTGAACGGCTCATTTCCTGAAGGATCGAGAAAGTATTATCGCGGCTTCCGTCGTCGATCACAACAAGTCTTGAATCCGTGCCGTACTTCTCGACGAGAGGATACCAGTCACTTACGACCTGTCTGATATTATCCTGTTCATTGTATGCGGGAATGATGATGAATAATCTGTCTGACATATAGACCCCCTGTTTATTGAAATCTTCTATATTTTACACCATTTACGATGTTAATTAAAGCCTATTCTTCCGCTTGTTTAAACAGGCTTTGCGTGATATACTAATTCATAGCGCGTAAACGTGAAGGAGAGAGATTATGATGAGAAGATTACGGAAGATCACGGCAGTTCTGACAGCGCTTTTTGCGCTTTCGATCATTTTCCCCGAAAATGTTCTTGCCGATTCGGTCACAAGTGTTGTTATGACCTATCAGGACAAGACATATACAAAGCAGTTTTACGGAACGGAAGTTGAGAAGATCAGGGCCGGTGAAAATACAGACGGATTAAGGGATATCGGCGGTCTTATAGACAGCCTTACATATCTGATGAACGGAGATGTGAAGATAGACAAGTCTGCTGTAACAGCGGCTGTTAAATCTTCGATCATCGCAGGCCAGACAGGGATCAACATAGATCTTTCAAAATATGTTGAAGGAGCTTCGTCTGCACCTGTTGCAAACACAACACCTTCGACAGAAAATGCCGCATCATCCGATACGGCACAGACAGCATCAACACCGATGGTCGGTGCAGGATATAAGCTGTCGGAAGCATCAACAAAGTTCAGAGCTAACGAGGACAGGGCACAGAATATCAGAAATGCGGCAAGCAAGATAAACGGTATGGTCATCATGCCGGGACAGCTTTTTTCGTGCACGACCGCATTCGGACCGAGACTTACTTCAAACGGTTACGGACTCGGAAATGTCATTTCCGGAGATACATATGTAAAGGGAGTAGGCGGTGGAATATGCCAGGTAAGCTCCACACTCAATCTTGCGGTGCTCCGTGCGGGGATAGTACCCGTTGAGCGTCACAATCACAGTCACAGATCAAGCTATATAGCATCCGGACTTGATGCAACTATATCGGGTACAAGTCTTGATTACAAGTTCATCAATCCTTATGATGCGCCTATTTATATTTCGGCCGTTACAAACGGCGGTGTCATTTCCATTTCCATTTTTTCGACGGAAGACGTGTTCAAGGGCATAACATATGAACCGGCAGTTTCCGGAGGCAAGATGTCGAACACGACCCACATCATCGGAAAACTTGCGGGTGTACAGATAAGCGACAGGGTTGCCTACAGCAGCAGGTATAAACAGTAGGAGACCGTAATGCGAAAAAAGATAACAACATTTTTGCTACAGACCGTTGCGATAGCAGCACTGTACACGATCATAACGGTCATACAGGAAAAAACGGTGGGATTCACCAAGGATGCGATCCAGTCCAGACTGGCGGAAGCACTGACCATTCTTCCCGTATTCACTCCTGCTGCGATACCGGGGCTGTTCCTGGGATGTCTGGCGGCTGACTACATAGTACTGATCTACTTCCAGACCGCACCGGTTCCGCTGGAACCTTTCTATTGGGACATGATATGCGGAAGTCTTTCGACAATGCTGGCCGCGATAGTAACATATTCGATCAGGAAGAAGATAAAGAAACAGAAATATGTGGCAGCCATTCCGCCCATAGTGATCAATATGATCGTTCTTCCGCTCTTATTCACTTTTAAATACAGGCTCGATGAGTCGTTCTGGTATTATGTGGCATCGATAGGAGTCGGAGAACTGCTCGCATGCGGTATTTTCGGAACGGCACTTCTGCTCGTTCTTGATGATTACAAGGAAAGACTGTTCCCGTCATTTTCATTGGATGACAGTACAAAAGAAGATAAAACGGAAGATATAACAGAAGCAACAGGAGATATGGAAGACGATGTATAAAAAGGTATCAACGGACCTCGGATTTGTCGACAGGGAGAAAGAGATCGAAAAGTTCTGGGCCGAAAACAATATTTTCGAGAAGAGCATGAAAAACCGTGAGGGTCATCAGACTTACATGTTCTATGACGGCCCCCCGACAGCTAACGGCAAGCCTCATATCGGACATGTCCTGACACGTGTCATCAAGGATATGATACCGAGATACCGCACGATGAAGGGATACTATGTTCCCCGTAAGGCCGGATGGGATACTCACGGTCTTCCGGTTGAACTTGAAGTTGAAAAGCTTCTCGGACTTGACGGTAAGGAGCAGATCGAAGAATACGGACTTGCACCTTTTATTGACAAGTGTAAGGAAAGTGTCTGGAAATACAAAGGTATGTGGGAGGATTTTTCGGGTACGGTTGGATTCTGGGCCGACATGAACGATCCTTACGTAACGTACCACGATGATTTTATCGAATCCGAGTGGTGGGCTCTCAAGACGATATGGGATAAGGGACTTCTGTACAAGGGTTTTAAGATAGTACCTTACTGCCCGAGATGCGGAACACCTCTGTCATCGCACGAGGTTGCCCAGGGATATAAGACTCTCAAGGAGAGGACTGCGATCGTCAGATTCAAGATCAAGGATGAGGATGCGTATTTCCTTGCATGGACGACAACTCCGTGGACGCTTGCCAGCAATATCGGTCTTTGCGTCAATCCCGAAGATACATATGTAAAGGTCAAGGCAGCTGACGGATATACATATATCCTTGCAGAGGCGCTTGCCGACAGCGTTCTTTCGGGTATTGAAAGAGAAGAGGGAACACCTGCATACGAGGTGCTTGAGACATACAAAGGCACGGATCTTGAATACAAAGAGTATGAACCGCTTTACGAATGTGCAAAGGCATGCGCCGATGCACAGAACAAAAAAGCGTTCTTCGTATACTGTGATGATTATGTAACAATGGCAGACGGTACCGGTATCGTTCACATCGCACCTGCATTCGGTGAAGATGATGCGAGAGTCGGCCGTAAATACGACGCACCGTTTGTTCAGATGGTTGATGAAAAGGGTGTCATGAAAGACGAGACACCGTTTGCAGGAATGCGAGCGAAGCCTACACAGGCCGAGATTGATGCGGGCGCGGTAAGTGCCGATCCGGAAGTATTAAAGGAACTTGATAAGAGAGGTATCCTTTTCTCGGCGCCCAAGGTTGAACATGATTATCCGCACTGCTGGAGATGTTCGACACCGCTCATCTATTATGCACGTGAATCGTGGTATATAGAGATGACAAAGGTCAGGGATGACCTTATCAAAAACAACAATACGATCAACTGGATCCCCGAATCGATCGGAACAGGAAGATTCGGAAACTGGCTTGAGAACATTCAGGACTGGGCTGTTTCGCGTAACCGCTACTGGGGAACGCCGCTTAATGTCTGGGAGTGCGAATGCGGTCACAGACATGCGATCGGAAGCCGTGAGGAACTGAAGGAAATGTCCGGCCGCGACGATGCGCTGACAGTTGAGCTTCACAGACCATACATAGATGAGATCACGATCACCTGCCCGAAGTGTGGTAAGCAGATGAAGAGGGTTCCCGAGGTCATTGACTGCTGGTTTGATTCGGGAGCGATGCCTTTTGCACAGTACCACTATCCGTTTGAGAACAAGGAGATATTCGAGTCGAGATTCCCGGCACAGTTCATTTCCGAGGCGGTTGACCAGACAAGAGGATGGTTCTATTCGCTTCTTGCCGAGTCGACGCTGCTCTTCAACAAGGCTCCGTATGAGAACGTTATAGTTCTCGGTCTCGTCCTTGACGAGAACGGAGAGAAGATGAGCAAATCCAAAGGTAATGCTGTCGATCCTTTTGATGCATTAAAGACCATGGGTGCCGATGCAATAAGATGGTATTTCTACATCAATTCTGCACCGTGGCTTCCGAACAGGTTCCATGACAAGGCGGTCATGGAAGGACAGAGAAAGTTTATGGGAACACTGTGGAACACATATGCGTTCTTCGTTCTGTACGCGAACATAGATAACTTTGATGCAACGAAATATGAGCTTAAATACGACAGCCTTCCGGTAATGGATAAATGGATCCTGTCAAAGCTTCATTCGACGATAGGCAGTGTTGACAAAAACCTTGAGAATTATCAGATACCCGAAGCTGCAAGAGCGCTTCAGGATTTCGTCGAGGATCTGTCCAACTGGTACGTAAGGCGCTGCCGTGAACGTTTCTGGGCAAAGGGAATGGAGCAGGACAAGATCAACGCATACATGACGCTCTATACCTGCCTTGTTGAGATATCGAAGGCAGCGGCTCCTATGATCCCGTTCATGACGGAGCAGATATATCAGAACCTTGTGCGTTCCGTAGACAGCAGCGCACCCGAGAGTGTTCATCTGTGTGATTTTCCCACCGTCAGACAGGAGTGGATCAACACAGAGCTTGAAGCGGACATGGATCACGTCCTTAAGAGCGTCGTGATGGGAAGAGCGTGCAGAAACGCCGCAAACATCAAGAACAGACAACCGATCGCAAAGATGTTCATCAAAGCCGACTTTAAGCTTGATGAATTCTATGTACAGATCATCGAAGACGAGCTTAATGTCAAGAAAGTGGAGTTTACCGATGATGTCCGTGCTTTCACGACATATATCATGAAGCCTCAGCTCAAGACGGTAGGCCCGAAGTATGGAAAGTTCCTTGGCGGTATTCAGAAGCATCTGTCAACGGTCGACGGAAATGCCGCAATGGACGAACTCGAATCTTCAGGAGCGCTGAGATTTGATGTTGACGGCAATCCGATAGAGCTTACAAAAGACGATCTTCTGATCGAGATGACGCAGCAGGAGGGCTTTGAATCGCTGAATGAGGGCGGTATCACGGTCGTACTCGACACTAAGCTTACGGACGAGCTCATTGAAGAAGGATTTGTCCGTGAGATCGTATCAAAGGTCCAGACGATGCGTAAAGAAGCCGGATTCGAGGTCATGGACAGGATCAGGGTGTTCGCGAAGGATAACGAAAAGATCGCAGGTGTGCTTACAGCCAATAAGGATGCGATCTCGAAGGAGGTTCTTGCGGATGATATCGTGATCGGAGAAACCGACGGATATGTCAAGGATTGGAACATAAACGGAGAAAACGTTACACTTGGTGTAAAGAAACAATAAAAATGTCAAACAGGAGGATTGTTCATGGCAGCACGCAAGGTGGGTTTTAACAAGGAAACATTCAAGAAACAGGTTAAGGAAAACGTCAAGGCGCTTTTCAGAAAGACTCTGGAGGAAGCCAACGAACAGCAGATATATCAGGCTGTTGCGTATACCGTTAAGGATACGATCATCGACAACTGGCTTGAAACCCAGAAGGCATATGAGAAGCAGGATCCCAAGACAGTGTACTATCTGTCGATGGAATTCCTGATGGGAAGAGCGCTCGGAAATGCCATGATCAACCTGAAGGAATACAAGGAGGTTGCCGAGGCTCTTGATGAGATGGGTATCAACATCAATCTTGTTGAGGATGAGGAAAGAGATCCGGCTCTCGGAAACGGTGGTCTCGGAAGACTTGCCGCATGCTTCCTCGATTCACTCGCAACTCTCGGATACAGTGCATACGGATGCGGTATCCGTTACCGCTACGGAATGTTCAGACAGAAGATAAGAGACGGTTTCCAGGTTGAGGTTCCCGATAACTGGCTGAAGGACGGATATCCGTTTGAACTCCGCCGCCCCGAATATGCAAAGATCGTTAAGTTCGGCGGTAACGTATGCGTGAACGTGGACGAGAAGGGCGAAAATCATTTCTCCCAGGAAAATTATCAGTCTGTACAGGCTATCCCGTACGACCTTCCTATTCCCGGATACGGAAACGGAGTTGTAAACACTCTGAGAATATGGGATGCACAGCCTGTAGAGTGTTTCCAGCTTGACTCGTTTGACAAGGGTGATTACCGTCTTGCGGTTGAGCAGGAAAACCTTGCAAGGAACATATGCGAAGTGCTCTATCCCAATGACAATCATTATGCAGGTAAAGAGCTCCGCCTTAAACAGCAGTACTTCTTTGTATCGGCAAGCATACAGGAAGCGGTCGACAAATACATGCGTAAGCATGACGATATCACGAAGCTTTACGAGAAGGTAACGTTCCAGATGAACGATACACATCCGACGCTTACGGTTCCCGAACTTATGCGAATCCTTATGGATGAATATAATCTCGGATGGGAAGAAGCATGGAATGTTACGACTAAGACCGTTGCATACACGAACCATACAATCATGTCGGAAGCACTTGAGAAATGGCCTATAGAGCTGTTCTCCAACCTTCTCCCGAGGATCTACCAGATCGTTGAGGAGATCAACAGACGCTTCTGTCTACTCATCGAGGCATCCCATCCGGGTAATGTTGACAAGATCCGTAAGATGGCGATCATTTATGACGGACAGGTCAAGATGGCTCATATGGCTATCTGTGCTTCATATTCGGTAAACGGTGTCGCAAGACTTCACACTGAGATACTTAAAAAACAGGAGCTCAGGGACTTCTACGAGCTCATGCCGGATAAGTTCAACAACAAGACTAACGGTATCACGCAGAGAAGATTTCTTCTTCACGCAAACCCGCTTCTTGCAGACTGGGTAACGGCCCATGTCGGAGACGAATGGATCACGGATCTTACGGTACTGCGTCATCTGAAGGTATATGCTGATGACAAGAAGGCGCAGCATGAGTTCATGAACATCAAGTATCAGAACAAGGTAAGACTTGCAAAATACATTCTCGATCACAACGGTATCGAAGTCGATCCGAGATCGATATTCGATGTTCAGGTTAAGCGTCTGCATGAGTACAAGAGACAGCTCATGAACATCCTTCATATCATGTATCTGTACAATGAACTGAAGGATCATCCGGATATGGATTTCGTACCGCGTACGTTTATATTCGGCGCAAAGGCAGCAGCGGGCTACAAGAATGCTAAGCTTACCATCAAGCTCATCAACTCTGTTGCCGAGGTCATAAATAACGATGCTTCGATAGGCGGCAAGATCAAGGTTGTGTTCATCGAAGATTACTGTGTATCTAATGCGGAACTTATCGTTGCGGCAGCTGATGTTTCCGAGCAGATATCAACCGCTTCAAAGGAAGCTTCCGGAACTGGTAACATGAAGTTCATGCTCAACGGTGCCATTACGATCGGTACGATGGATGGAGCGAACGTTGAGATGTACGAAGAAGTCGGCAAAGAGAATATATTCATATTCGGTCTGTCGAGTGATGAAGTCATAAACTACGAGCAGAACGGCGGATATGATCCCAACGTCATATTCAACAACGACGCGAACATCAGAAAAGTGCTGATGCAGCTTGTGAACGGCACATACAGCGCGAACGATACCGAACTTTTCAGGGATCTTTACAATTCGCTGCTTAACACACAGTGCACGGCCAAGGCCGATACATACTTTATCCTTAAGGATTTCGAGTCATATGCCGAGACACAGAAGCTCATCAGTGAGGCATACAAGGATACGAAGCGCTGGAACAAGATGGCGATCATGAATGTATCATGTGCCGGAAAGTTCTCTTCGGACAGAACGATACAGGAGTATGTCGACGATATCTGGCATCTCGATAAGGTCACAGTCAGAAAATGATTGATTTATGAACATACGACGCGCCCGAAAACTTCAGATACAGGGTCCCGACAGTAAACCCTGTTACGGAGGTGATCAGTTATGGTTCTCGTCAAACACGAGAGCCATGGGCGGGTGCGGGTCTGTAGCCGGTGCAAATGTGCTGCGTGCTCTTGCGCAGACCGATCCGGTATTCTTAAACAGGATAAGATCCTCAAAGATCATTCCAGAGGGCGTGAAGGACGCGATCTGTTCGGATGATCCCTCACATGAGAACTATTCGTTTCTCATGACCGGGGTGTACGAGACTATGGGCTCATTTGAGGTTTTTCCTCTTAACCGTTTCTATGACCGAAGTGACAGGTCATCAAAAGTCTTTACCACATTAAAAAGTACATTCGGTCTTACAAATGTCGGTTTTATAACCGGGATCATAAGATTTGCCAGGAAACTCGGCATAGATCTTAAGGTCAGATATATTCCCGCGGCCTTTCTGTCTAAAGAAGAGGCCAGATCTTTCATAAAAGAGGGACTAAAGACAAGCGGTGCTGTAGTCCTGCTGACGTGCCAAAATAAGCACAATGTCCGGCTCTTTTCGGCAGACAGCGATCTGACGAAAAAACTGTCAGGAGGATGGGATTCCTCGATCAGGAGCCATTTTGTCACCATTACCGACATGGATCTGGACAGACTGCTGATCACAACGTGGGGAAAGCCCGGGATACTTGATTTTAATGAACTGGCGGGAAGCTGGCGGAGCATAAAGGCTTATGAGGCGTCACTCATGTATATTGTGCCCTCTACGAGAAAAGAGGCTACATCATGTATGCTTGGGGCCTGGAAGCTGTTTATGTCAGGGATCGGACACGCCCTGATAAGACGCTAGGATCACAAAGAAATAGAATTTAAAAAATTTTTTTGAGAAAAAGTATAAAGATAATCTCTGTTTGTCCGATAAATATTATGAAACTTGTAAAAGGGTTTCATATGTATTTGATTGATAAGGGACAGGGGAGTGATCTCCAGACAGGGAAGGAGGAGAAGTTATGCGTATAGAAGCATACAATGCCGTAAGCCAGGTATATCAGGCTAAAAAGCCCGGCAAAGTTAACAAGACCGCGGCTGCTTACGGAAGAGACCAGGTTCAGATTTCCAGTATCGGAAAGGATTTCCAGACTGCGAAAACTGCAGTGGCTAACGCTTCCGACATCAGAAAGGAAGTTACCGAGCCTATCAAGGCTGCCATTGCAAACGGTACTTATAATGTAAGCAACGAAGATTTTGCGTCCAAACTGCTCGCAAAATATGAAGAAAAATTAAACTTTTAGGGGATGACCGGTGGCTAGCCTTATTGAAGAACTTATCGATACACTGAATAAGGAAAATGACGAATATGGCAAGCTGCTGGAGATGTCCCGTCAGAAAGCGGCCGTTATAGTCTCAAGAGATATACCGGCCCTTGAAAAGATCACGGATGATGAACAGATCGTTGTGACGACTATCGGCAATCTGGATTCCAAGCGTGCCCAGGTGACCCGTGACATCGCCGACGTAATCAACAAGGATGTTGAAACATTGAAGCTGTCTGTGCTGATCGACCTGCTTTCAAAGCAGCCGGATGAACAGAGAAGACTGTCAGAGATTCATGATAAACTGAAAACGACAGTTGAAAGTGTCCGGATGATAAATGAAAGTAACAGGCAACTGATCGAACAGTCTCTTGAAATGGTCGACTTTGACCTGAACATGATAAGAGCCATGAGACAGGCTCCGGAGACAAACAATTACGGCCGCAGTGCCGTGAGCGTTGGAGATACGCTGGGATCAGTGAGAGGCTTTGATGCGAAGCAATAGGTAATTGAGCGTCGAAAGACCGGGGTGATTACATGTCGTTGATGAGCGGCCTCTTTGTTGGGGCAACAGGACTTCAGACAAGCCAGAACTCGCTGCATACAACAGCGCACAACCTTTCAAACGTCGAAACAAAAGGTTATGTTCGCCAGCAGACGCTGCATGCGGACATGACTTATAATAATATAGCAAACGCACCCGTTTCTAAAATGCAGATAGGCCTCGGGGTTGAGTACGATATCGTACGCCAGGTCAGGGATGAATTCCTGGACAAGTCGTATCGTAGGGAAACCGGCAGGTCTTCTTTTTATGAGATAAGCCAGGAAACAACTCAGGAGATAGAGACGCTTCTCGGAGAATTTGACGGTGTTGCATTCCAGGAATCCGTTGCCGATCTTTGGACGGCGGTCCAGGAGCTTCAGAAGGATCCGTCCAGTTCCGTAACAAAGGGTTATTTCGTAAACACATCCGCACAGTTTCTTGAAAGAGCACAGGCCGTTTACAACGGACTTTCAGATTACCAGGACAATCTTAACGCGAGAGTCAAGGAGTATGTTGACAGGATCAATGATCTCGGTGATGAGATCCATAAGCTCAATGACATGATCCACCGCGAGGAGATTGGTGAACAGGAAGCGAACGATCTCAGGGATCGCAGGAACAAAGCTCTTGATGAACTCTCATCGCTTGCGAATATATCATATCATACGAATGCGGACGGTGGGGTTGAGGTTCTCGTTGAGGGTGTTGAGCTTGTGGCCCGTGACCGGGTATTCCATATGGATACCGTTGTTGACCAGGGAACAGGATTCTATACCCCGGTATGGCCACAGAACATGGATGCGGAAGTGTTCATCAAGAATGAGGAGATCGCGACAGCATACAATACCGATGTAGGACAGCTCAAGGCTATCGTCCTCGCAAGAGGTGACAGAAGAGCAAACTACACTGACATGAACTATGCTACGTATGCAAACGGAAAGTATACGTATGAAGATAAAACCACGGGAACAACTGTTGAGGAGGATGTCATCCCGACATCAAAATCAATAGTCATGAAGGTCCAGGCCGAACTCGATCAGCTTGTTCACAGTATCATGAAGGAAGTGAACAACATACTTACGGACGAGAAGGCTACGATCGATGCCGGAGGTACCCCCGAATACAATGTTGATGAGGATCTTCCGAAGGAACTTTTCGTAAGACTCGGGACTTCAAGATATGTAGAGGATGGCGGAAAGTATAAGTATGTGGCTGAGGATAAGTATCCTTCGCATGCTGATATAGACAATCTCTATACGATAGCGAACATGAAGATCAACCCGGATCTGTTAAAGACCCCGTCACTTCTGGGTAATTCGTTTGTTACGGAAGATAAGCAGGTTGACCAGCCCAAGGCAGATGCACTTGTTGATGCGTTCAATTTCAAGTTCTCAAGTCTCAACCCGGATCTAACGACGACATATGATTACAGAGATTATTACGCAGCACTTGTCGGACAGGTCGCAACGGAGGGAAGCGTGTATTCAAGCATAGTCACGGCTCAGCAGGTGGCAACGCACAACCTTTCGGACAGCAGGGATGCCATCATGGGCGTTTCTTCAAACGAAGAACTTACCAATATGATCAAGTACCAGAACGCATACAATGCGGCTTCAAGATATATCACGGCATGCAATGACATGCTTGAGAACCTTCTGCAGAGTGTATAAAGCGGATAGGAGGATCGGTTAAATGTCAACATCACAATTCTTCGGACTGAATATCGGATACACAGGGCTGCAGGCTGCAAATGCGGCTCTTAATGTTACGGGTAACAATATCTCAAATGTTGAGACAAAGGGCTACACGAGGCAGGAAGCAACGCAGACTGCAGCGGATGCACTCCGTACCAACACTTCGTACGGTATGGCCGGTGCCGGTGTTGATGTCAAGTCGATCGATCAGATCAGGAACGAATACTACGACCTTAAGTACTGGCAGAACAATGCCAGCAAGGGAATATACGAGATCAAGCAGCAGTATTACCGCCAGATAGAGGATTACTTCACGGATACGGAAGATGTTCAGGGATTCAACGTTGTGTTCTCAAATCTCTTTGATTCGATCGATGAAGTATACAAGAGCTCGGGAGACGATACAAAGAAGGCTGCGTTTATGTCCCAGTGCAAGTGCCTGACCGAGTATTTCAACAATATGTATACTTCGTTGCAGAGACTGCAGATCGATGCCAACAACGAGATCCAGAATAAGGTTGATGAGATCAATTCGCTCGCATCAGAGATCGCAACTCTCAACAAGCAGATAAATACCATAGAGGTTAATAAAGTAAGGGCAAACGAACTTCGTGATAAGAGAAACCTTCTCATAGACCAGTTGTCAAACATCGTTGATGTCAAAGTGACCGAGGTCCCGATATACACGACGGAAGGCGGCAACGAGGAATCGGGTATATACAGATATATAGTAGATATCGCCGGCGGACAGAATCTCGTTAACAGCTACGAGTATTCTACCGTTGAATGTGTTGCAAGAGACGGTGACGCCAAGGTCAACCAGTCCGATGCGGACGGTCTGTTTGATATATACCTTAACGGTCTTCCGCTCAATCTGTACGGTGGAAGTCTCGGAGGAGAACTAAAAGGACTCATAGAAGTAAGGGACGGAAACAATGACGAGAATTTCTCGGCAAAGGGAGCGTTTGTTACATGCCCGGCTGCTGATACGGTCACGGTCAAGATCGATAAATCAAACCCCAACTATGATTTTCTGACCGACATGAACAAGGTCACGATGAATGCCGGCGGTACGATCGTTGTCGGAAACAAGAGTCTTGTTTATGAGTCGTGGACATATGATGATGACACCAAAGAATATACGTTCAAGCTTGCCGCTCCGGACGCAAACCATCCGAACAACACTGCAGGACCCGAGCTTTCGGGCAAGGACTGCTATATCGGTGTTTCGATAGATTACCAGGGAATACCATATTACATGGCCCAGATGAATGAATGGGTCAGGAGCTTTGCCCAGGCAATGAACAAGATCGAGCTTACTGCACAGGATGAATACGGTAATCAGGCAAGTGTCCTGTTCACAAGCGGATCGAACGAGGACAAATTTGCAGACTACGATTACGAATCAGGATATGACAAGTCTGCTGCACCGAAACATACGGTAACATTCTCGGCAACAAGCGATAACTACCAGCAGCTGACTGCCGGAAACTTCAATATAAATGGGAAAATGCTCACAGACGTGAATCTGATCGGTACGACGGAGGACATAACCCGCGGACAGGATGCACAGGATATCACACTTGAGCTCATGAAGGTCAGAGTGGACAAGTCCAAGATGACATACAGGGGCTGCTCTTCGGAAGAGTTTCTTCAGTGCATGACGAGCGACGTTGCACTCGGTGCATCAAGCGCAAACAATTTCTATTCGAACTTCGACAAGATCAGCAAAGCGATCGTTGCACAGCGCACATCGGTATCGGGCGTTGATAACGACGAGGAAGCACTTAATCTCGTGAAGTTTCAGGAAGCGTATAACCTTTCATCGAAGATGATACAGATCATGACGGAGATATATGACAGGCTTATACTTCAGACAGGAGTATAAAGTTTAAGGATCGTAATGTCGATATATAATTAAATACATTGTGGTGAAAAGGAATTCGCCCGTAACAGCTTCACAAAAGGTGAGATAAGGAGATCCGCCGGTTGTGACGGATTTTTTATTGTTTTACGGAGGATACGGTTATGATGCGAATCACCAACGCCATGATGACGTCAAATACCAAGAATAATATCAATATCAACAAGCTCAATGAGGACAGGCTCAATACACAGATCTCAACAGGACAGGTTATATCACGTCCTTCAGAAGATCCGGTCGTTGCCATCCGTGCGCTTCGTCTGAATACGAATCTCTCGCAGCTTACCCAGTATTACAAAAAGAATATCCCCGATGCACAGGCGTGGATGAACGTTACCGAGACCGCGCTCAAGCAGACTAATGATATATTCACGAATATCAAGGAAAATCTTACGGCAGGTGCAAGTGACAACCATACGGCAACAGACCGCCAGAAGATACTTGAGAACCTTAAGGGACTTCGCGCAGAGCTTTATTCATCGGGTAATGCCGATTATGCTGAAAGAACAGTATTTACCGGATACAGGACCGGTGAATCGCTCACATTCCTCGAGACCGACACAGATCTTAAGAGTGACTATATGATCCATGAGGAACTGAAAGCAGGTTCACTTGATAAGATCAACTATATCAAAACGTTTAATCCTGATAAAGGGACCCCGGGCAATCCCGGATATATGGAAGAAGATGTTCAGGCCAAGGAACTTTACAGGATCAGGCTGGCATACGGTGATCTTCAGTATCCGGGCGCATCCAGTACCGTAAATATCTCATTTGAGCCCAATTACGCTTCGCCTGATCCCAGGCATCATGATAGTATAACTGCAAATGTGGTATCCATAGCAGGAAAGAGCCAGCAGGATATCGACACCATATATCTGACGGTATCAGCAGATCCCACCAGGGCTGTTCTTATTGCAGAGACAGGTGAGCTTCTTCTTGGAAGCGATGTAGAGGCAAATTATACAGGATATTTTAAGGATTATTCAGATGTTCCGGGTGCCAAGGCAACGATAGAGTATCACAAGGATGAGTGGAAATCGGGAGATCTTCGTCCGGAACATTATTTTTCATGTGTTCAAACCGTCGGCAGCGATACCACATACTTTAATTATGATCCTAAGCTTGATTCTTCTGACAAGCCTTTGATCCCCACACAGCCTGATCCGAGCAAGCCGAACTTCAAGAACCAGGATATAGAAGTTGAAATCAGCTTCAATCAGAAAATAACTATTAACACGCATGCAAATGAAGTGTATACTCATGATATAGGGCGTGATATAGATGAACTTCTCACAGTTACCCAGTCAGTCGTTGATGCCGACGAGATGGTGACGAAGTATAAGAATGCGTTGAGTGAGGCAAAAACGGATGCCGAGAAGAATAAGGCACAACTTCAGCTTGACGCGGCCGAGAAGGAATACGCCATGAAGAAGGACAAGATGCAGAAGATGTTCTCTGCGGCACTCGATCAGTTTGATGCATATGCGGACCGCAACAACGTGGCTATCGCAAACATCGGAAGCATGCAGTCAAGACTTACGATCACGAAGGAAAGAGTAGCTGACCAGCTTCAGAGCTTCAAGGAGCTTGCTGACAAGAACATCAATGCAGAGCTTACCGAGACATCTATCGATTTTTCGAGCGCAAAGCTCGCGCTCGAAGCGGCGCAGCTTGCAGCCGGCAAGATAGCACAGCAGACGCTTTTGAATTATCTGTAAACAGTAATGACATAAATTGAAATCAAGGAGGGCTACAAGGCATGAAGATCATTACCAAACTTTTCGGGGAGATAGACGTTGATGAGGATAAGCTCATAAGTTTTCCCCAGGGGATAATCGGATTCCCCGAGCTTACTGATTTTCTCCTCGTACATGACAGTGAATCGGAAGGCGGGATCAGATGGATGCAGTCGATACAGGAGCCTGCGTTTGCAATGCCCGTTATCGATCCTCTCATTGTGATGCCCGAATACAATCCGTGCATCGAGGACGATCTTCTCGGGCCTCTCGGAGATATCAAAGAAGAGAACACACTCGTTCTCGTGACCATCACGGTTCCTCACGAACTTGAGAACATGACGGTCAATCTCAAGGCCCCGATCATCATAAACGGAGAAAATCGTAAAGCCAACCAGATCATCACCGATGACGAGAAATATCCCGTCAAGTTCCCGATCTATCAGATACTCAAGGATAACATGGAAAGGGCAGGTGAATAATTATGCTGGCATTATCAAGAAAAAAGAACGAAGCACTTGTCATAGACAATAAGATAGAAGTAACGATCCTTGAGATCAAAGGGGACCAGGTAAAGGTCGGTATTTCAGCTCCCAAGGAGGTTCCGATCTACCGCAAGGAAGTATATCTCCAGATCCAGGAGGCAAATAAACAGGCACTTGAAACAGAAAGCCTGGAGGCACTTAAAAAAATTTTCTGAAAAAGTGTTAATTTTTGATATAAGTGTGCCGATATAGAGCATAAGAAACCATAAGTTTCGTTGTTTTTGTTTGACTGCGATGGTTTTTCAGTCGCGGCTTTATGTCACACGGAGGTGATAGAAATGGCAATAGAACCAATCAACAGTGCAATGACTTTCAATGCACAGCCGGTAGCACAGCAGATGTCTGCTCCCAGACCGGTGGAAAGAACTGCGGAAGAATTTAATGAAGGGTCTATGCAGAACGTTGCGGAGCCGGTAGATAACGTTACTCTGTCGGTTAATGCAGCACAGGCCAAGGATGGCGAATCAGGAAACGGACAGAATCCCCAGCAGCAGGAGCCCAGCGCTAGTGCCGAGGCTGTTAAGAAGGCTGTAGAGGAACTTAACAAGAAGATGGCCAATTCGGTTGCTCAGTTCGGTATTCACGAAGAGACAAACCACATCACCATCAAGATTGTTGATAAAGAATCCAGAAAAGTCATCAAAGAACTTCCCCCCGAGAAGACTTTGGACATGATAGCCAAAGTTTGGGAAATGGCCGGACTCCTCGTAGACGAGAAGAGGTAAGGAGGTCTTTATATGGGCAGAATCAGAATTACGGGCATGAACTCGGGCCTTGATACCGATTCGATGGTCAGGGAACTTGTAAATGCTTACGAAAAACAGGGTGAGAAATACACCAAGGCTAAGACCAAGACCGAATGGAAGCAGGAAGCCTGGACTACGCTGAACAACAAGATCAAGAGTTTCTTCAGCAAGCAGGCAAGCAACATGCGGTTTTCTTCGGCATACAGCAAAAAGACAACGACAGTCTCCGATACAACGAAGGCTACCGTTGTTACGAGCAATAATGCCGTTAACGGATCCCAGACACTGAAGATCAATAAGCTTGCAAAATCGGCATATCTTACAGGAAAACAGCTTACCAAGACCGGTGGAAAGGTTACGGAAGATACCACTCTTGAAGAGCTCGGCTATACTTTCGATGATACGACGCTAAAGGTAGGAAAGGGCACATATGATTCCGCAACGAAAAAGTATTCGGAAGGATATCTGACTCCGGATCTTACCATTTCCAAAACCATGAAGCTCAAGGACTTTACGAATCAGTTATCCGAGGCCGGTTATAATGCGAATTTTGATGAGTCAACAGGCAGGCTGTTCATCAGTAGCAAGGAATCGGGAGCCAAAAATGACTTTACGATCGAGGCAGACAGTTCCGATGCGAACAGCGCAAAGGCACTCACCGCACTCGGTCTTAATGTTACGAATACAGATGCCGGTGCGTATATGACACACGGTGAAGATGCCGAGATCGAACTTAACGGTGCGAAGTTCACATCATCGAACAACACATTCTCGATAAACGGTCTTACGATAACAGCCAAGGAAGTTACATCAGGAAATATTTCTCTTGTTACCGACACGGATTACAATGAGATATATGATACGATCAAGGACTTCTTCAAAGAGTACAGCAGCCTGATGAACGAGATGGACAAGCTGTATAATGCTGCATCATCAAAAGGTTACGAGCCGCTTACTTCCGAAGAGAAGGATGCGATGACCGATGATGAGATCGAGAAATGGGAGAAGAAGATCAAAGATTCGCTCCTTAAGGGTGATTCCGAACTTGATACGGTAGCATCTGCGATGAGAAGAGCAATGCTGTCAACATTTGAGATCGGCGGCAAGACGATGTCACTCTCGAGTTTCGGTATCCACACACTTGGATACTTTGAATCTGCTGACAACGAGAAGAATGCTTATCATATCGACGGCAACAAGGATGATCCGGAGACGGCAGGAAACGAGGACAGGCTTCGTGCAATGATAGCATCCGATCCGGAAGGAACGGCTACATTCTTCCAGAAGCTGGCAACCGAACTGTACACTGCCATGAATAAGATCCAGTCAAATTCGGACAGTTATACTTCATACGGCAACTTCTTCTCGGACAAGAAGCTCCAGAACGAATATGTTGAGCAGGAGAAGCAGGTAACCAAGTGGGAAGACTATGTTGCTAAACAGGAAGAGAAGTATTACAAGCAGTTTACCGCAATGGAATCTGCAATGAGTTCTCTCAACTCTCAGCAGCAGTATATATCCCAACTGTTTGCTGGATAGGCTGGTAGGGGGGACCCATTTATGGGGAGAACCTGCCTGCACGTGGAGCCCTTATCGTCGTAAGGCGATCCTGATGGGCGACATTCATTAAATTAATAACATGGAGGTTATGCCATGCCGGTCACAACAGGCAACCCGTATGCGCAGTACAATCAGAATAAGATATTGACCGCATCACCTGCGGAACTGACACTTATGCTCTATGACGGAGCGATCAAGTTCTGTAACATAGCGATAATGGGCATCGAGCAGAAGGATGTGTCGAAGGCTCATAACAATATCATGAAGGTACAGAAGATCATAGAGGAGTTCCAGCTTACACTGAACTTCAAATATGAGATAGCTAACGACTTCAATAACGTGTACAATTATCTCATGAAGAGACTGCGCGAAGCCAACATGACCAAAGACAAAGCTATCCTCGAAGAGGTTGATGAGCATCTTCATACGATGCGTGATACGTGGAAAGAGGTTATGCGTCTCAATCACAAAGCAAGCTGACCGTATGAAGAGGAGCATTTAAATGCCTGTAGATGATTATATTCAGATAATGACAGACAGCCTCATCAGGAAGTCGGAAATACTCGACAAGCTGATCGTCAAAAACGAGGAGATGCACGACTGCGTGGCGGACAAGACCTATGATGAGGTCGACTGGGACTCGTTTAACCTCATAGTTGCCCAGAAGCAGATGTACATTGACCGTATAGTCAAGATGGACGAAGGATTCCAGAGACTGTATGACAGGGTCAAGGAACAGCTGAATGAGGACAGAACAAAATATGCGGATAATATCAAAGAGATCCAGAAGCTCATAGAAAAGGTTACGGGACAGGGTGTCAAGATATCGACCGGAGAGGAACGTAACAAAAAGATCATAGAGAAGCTTTTCGGTAACCGCAAAAAAGAGATAAGACGGACGAGAAACAGTCTTAAGGTGGCAAACAGTTACGCACAGACAATGAGCAGCGATTTCGGAATGGATCTGTCATCGCAGGATGTCAAGAAATAAGACAAAAAGGGAACGGCAACGTTCCCTTTTTTGATGCAATAAACTGTGGTAAACTGTGAAAAGAGGACTGCAATAATGAAGAACAGGCTTGCGTGCTGCTATCTTACGCATGGACATCCGCAGGTGATGGATGAAGTCCTTGACAGGATAAGCAGAACTTACAGCGAAAAAGGCATAGACATATATGTATATGATTCAAGCGTATCTTCCGACACAAAGGACGTTGTTGACAGATACATTTCTTCGGGTGCGCATAACCTGTTTTATGTTCCGATGCAGCATCTTCAAAATGAAAAAGGCGGAGACGCCAAGTATCTGGAAGTTCTGAAAGGATATGGCCTGAATGGTGAATATGACTATATATGGCCTACAAAGGACAGATGCTGGTTTGAAGGAGAAACGCTTGATAAGATATGTGAGGCGGTAGATGAAGATCATGATGTTGTGTTCGCGCTTGATGAAAGGGACCGGTATGAACTGATAAACAGGTCGCTGAAGGAGACATACACGGATCCTGTTGAGCTCTTCGGAGATTACGGAGCGCTCACGACAAACTGGGAGTGTCTTATCAGGCGCAGAGATACCATGCTCGATCCTGTCGATTGGGGAAAATATGAGCGTGAGTATAATGTCAACAAAGAAAACAATTTCAACCAGACGCTGACAACGTTTATCAGACTGTCCGAAACGGATCATTGCAGCATCAGAGTCATAGAGAGTGGGCTGGATGACAAGAGATACAGCGATAAGGCAGCTCCGATTTGGAAAGATGAGATTTTCGAGATATGGATAGAAAAATGGATCCCGACGATATACTCTCTTCCCACCGTTTATGACGGGTATAAGCTCAGCGTGATCAAAACACAGCTCAGTCATATCTCTCTTTTTGGGTCCAATGATGGACTCCTGTTCTTGAAAGAGAACGGAGTCATAACCCAGCCGAGGATGGAGCTTCTTAAGTCGATGTGGAATATGATATCACGCCTTCCGTTTGAGAATCTTGAAAGGATAATGGCAGGTGATGAGGAGGCTTTGTTCGAGGATGAGTACGCAGCTTTTATCAGGTCTTTTCAGGAGAAGGATTACGAAAAATCTTATTATCTGTTCATCCAAAACGGCCGGATGAGTGAGAAGTTTTCAAAGGAAGATTACAGGATCATCGCGCTGTCGTTTTATATCCTTTCACGCGATACGAGAAGGGGATATTCCCAACTGTTTGATGGTATTGACAGTGTTGACGGTCTGATCGCAAGATTCAGAAAACTGAGTGGGGAATAAATATGGATGTCATAATGGCGTTTAATACAGGGTTTCTGCTGCCGGCACTTACGACGATATATTCGCTGTTTGCGCATAACGGCAATGTCAGATTGCATGTGCTTTATGTTGATCTGTCGGATAATGCCCAGACGGTCATTAAGAGACTTGAGGGCGTGGGAGACGGAAACATCGTTGAATTCATTCGTGTTGACGGAAAACTTCTTGACAGGATAAAGGTTGCGACCGGCAGATGGAGACAGGAGACTTTTTTCAGATACTATATCACCGAGATAATGCCCGAGCTTGACAGAGTATTATGGCTGGATGCGGACACTCTTGTCAGAAAGAGTGTGGCAGAGCTTTATAACATCGATTTTGAGCAGAGATCATTTGCCGGAGTTTACGACAATTCCAGCCGCCCACAAGAAAGGCTTGGACTTTCCTTTTATGTAAATGCCGGAATTCTGATGATCAATGCCGAAAAACTTAAAAAAACGGGAAAGATGAATGAATACTGGCAGCTGGTCGCATCTGACGATTACAAGGGAGAACTGCCTGACCAGGATGCTCTTAACATTGTTTTTAAGGATGATATAAAAGAGATCGGCGCAATTTACAATACGTTTCCGTTAAACCCGGATGAATATGCCGAATTTCTGATAGAAAACGCAGTCATAATACACTATGTCTCCAAATATAAGCCGTGGAATACAGAGGACGTGCAGTATTTTGATGAGTGTTTTCAGAAGTACAGGACAGCAGCGGTATTTGTTCCTGAGTACTGGGATGCGTGCAGCAGGGCAGTAACTTTTATAGAGTGAGCTACATAACAAAGGGTGTGAAAATGAGCGAGTTGAACAAAAAAGTTCAGGTCATAATACCGACGATCACGAAAGATTACGTGAGGATGAGACATCTTGTGCCTGAGAGGATTCTTACGAACCTTCCGGCCGGTGAACTTATCTTTATCGGTAATAAAGAACTGTGCGATACGGTAAATGCCGATATCGAAACAAAGTATTCAGGTATGAGCGTAAGGACTCTTAACGAGGAGGAGCTTGTTGCAAGGCAGCCGGTGGTCGACTATATAAAGGAACGTGTAAGGTCGATAGATGAGGAACTTCTGTCATGTGTAAGACCGGGCTGGTATTACCAGCAGTTTCTGAAGATGTCGTTTTGCGAAATATGTGAAGGCGATCATTATGTCTCCTGGGATATGGATACGGTACCTCTTCGTCCGCTCTCATTCTTTGACAGAGAAGGAAGACCTGCGTTTGATCTGAAAAGAGAGCATAACCCGGGTTATTTTGCAACGATAAGAAATCTGCTCGGACTTGAGAAGAATATAGAAGGATCCTTTATTTCTGAGCATATGATTTTTGATAAACAATATATGAAGGAACTGATCGACCGTATTGGGTCATCTGCCATTGAAGGAAATAATTATATGGAGAAGGTGATAAATGCGATAGAGCCGGATTATATCGCTCTGGGCTTTTCCGAATTCGAGACATACGGCACGTATGTTACCGAAAATCATCCCGATGCATACAGTTACAGAAGATTTGAATCATTCAGGCGCGGAAGCTGGTTCGTAAAGAATGCTGATCTTAACGAGGATGATATCGCGTGGCTCTCAGGAGATTTCGATGCGATCTCGTTTGAGAATGCGGATCCGATAGAGGATATGGTTCAATTGTTCAGGAATCCTAAATACAGACAGAATATGTCGGCGAAGAAGTTCTATGAAACGATACTTGAAAGTGGCTATTTCGGGGAATATTCGGACGGGAGGATCAACGCCGGAGACTGGTTTGCGCCGGTATGAAGAATAAATTTTAAATTTTTTTTGAAATCAGGGGTTAAGTTTTATGTAACCGGGCCGATATACATAACAAGTAAAGGAACTAATCGGAGCGCTCAGCGCTGATTTATTCAAGGAGGAAAAGGTTATGGTAGTACAGCACAACATGCAGGCAATGAATGCCAACAGAGTATTAGGGATCACAACAGATTCCCAGAAGAAAGTTACAGAAAAGCTTTCATCCGGTTACAAAGTAAACCGTGCAGCAGATGATGCAGCAGGCCTTACGATAAGTGAGAAGATGAGAAGCCAGATCAGAGGTCTTACACAGGCTTCTTCAAACGCACAGGACGGTATCTCCTGCGTACAGACAGCTGAAGGTGCACTTGCAGAAGTTCACTCAATGCTTCAGAGAATGAACGAGCTGGCAGTTAAGGCAGCTAACGGAACAAATACTTCCGCTGACCGTCTTGCTATCCAGAAAGAGGTTTCAGCTCTTACATCTGAGATCTCACGTGTAGCACAGTCTACTCAGTTCAACACACTTAACCTTCTTAACGGTTCGTTCAAGGATGGTAAGACTCTCCAGGTTGGAACAGCTAACGTTGCAGCTCAGAGAATCACCATCAAGATCTCTGCTATGAACGCTACATCTCTTAAGGTTAATGATGTTAACCTCAAGAGCCAGTCAGGCGCTCAGAGTGCGATCACAAAGATCACACAGGCTATCGCTAAAGTTTCTGCTCAGAGATCAGACCTCGGTGCTGTTCAGAACAGACTTGAGCACACGATCGCCAACCTTGACAACGTTGTTGAGAACACAACAGCAGCAGAGAGCCAGATTCGTGATACAGATATGGCTAAGACCATGGTTGAGTACACGAAGAACAACATTCTCGCTCAGGCAGGTACATCAATGCTTGCTCAGGCTAACCAGTCAACGCAGAATGTACTCTCACTGCTCTCATAAAGTTCAAGCTCCAAAAGGTTATAATATATGGAGAAAAGGGCCAAACATAAGGCCCTTTTCTTTTTGCTGATATGAGCAGGAATATATACAATACACATCGGATTTATGTTATAATACTCGGGATGAAAACTCTCGTTACTAAAATCAAAGATCTGTTTACGAAGGATACTGCGGGAGAGGGGGAATCCCCCAAGCTTCTTTTTGTTCTTCGTATTCTGTTTATAAGCATTGCCGTATATTCACTTATCAATGCGATAGGTTTTGCGATCACGGGATTCCCGGAGGCTGTGATATGCTATGCGGCGGTGCTTATCGTGTACGCTTTTCTGTTTTACAGGAGCTATCATTCATCAACATTCAGTCTGGTCATTTCATCCAATATTATTTCACTCGGAGGGATAGTAACCGGGTTTGTCATGTTCGGACCTTCGGTTTCGATCCAGAGCTTCTTTATAGTCATTGTGGTGGCGTGCTATTTTTCCGGATACGGATATTATAAGATCAAGGGAATATATACAGTAGCGGTGTTTCTTTTGTATTTCGTTGTGGAATCTTTTTCCAGTATGGTAATACCGAGAATAGCAATACCGCTTACGGGTCAGTTCTGCCTGACGCTCATGAACATTTCGACATCATTCTGGTGTGTTGCCATAATATGCTATGTTTACAGTAAGGATTCGCAACATCTCGAAGGAAAGCTCATTGAGTACAACAAGATACTCCGCCAGCAGGCCAGTACCGATACTCTTACAGGCCTTCATAACAGAAGAAGTGCCAATGATTATATCGCCAAGCTGATCAAGAAGAATGATGAAAAAGGCTTCTGCGTATGTATGTGCGATATCGACTTCTTCAAGAAGGTTAATGATTCCTACGGACATGATATCGGTGATATGGTGCTTGCCGGAGTGGCGCAGACACTTGTCGAGAATGTTACCGAGGACTGCCTTGTTTCCAGATGGGGAGGCGAGGAATTCCTTATCATTTTCCCGAACATGAACGGTGATGAGGCAAGGGCTATCGTTGATACGATAAGAGCCAGGATCAAGAAGATCGAGTTTGATACCGGATCCAGAAAGTTCAACATCACAGTGACATACGGACTCGCCGAATACGGATTTGACGGAAATGTTGATGCGGTCGTCAAAGAAGCCGATGACAAGCTCTACATCGGAAAAGAGAACGGCAGAGACCAGATCGTATTCTGATTATGAAAATCCCCGAACAGTTTTATGAACCGGAAGTAAGGGACGGATTTTATGTCCCTTCGCAGATGAAGCGTTACTGGGCGGCCATGCTGAATGTGCTTGAGCAGATCGATATTGTCTGCAAAAAGCACGGACTTAAGTATTTTGCTGACTACGGAACGCTCATGGGTGCCGTACGTCATGGCGGATTCATTCCGTGGGACGATGATTTTGACATCTCAATGCTTCGTGAAGACTATATGGTCTTTCTGAAGATCGCTGAACGGGAACTTCCTCCCGGATATAAAGTTCTCTCGATATACAATGATCACAGATCACACACATTTCTGGCCAGGGTCGTAAACTACGATCTAATATCAACAGAGCCGGATTTTCTGAAGGCCAATCACAACTGTCCGTACGCCACGGGTGTGGATATATTTCCGATAGACCATTTTGAATATGATGACGGAATAAACGAATACAGAAAAATACTGATCTCCGGATTTGACGAGATGGCTGACCGTGTCGATGAGGAGGAGAAGAATTTAAACAATCTTCCCAAAGAGATAAGAGACCGTATTCGGTATTTGTGCACTCAGAGCAAAACCGGAGTTGAGAACGGAAAGTACATCAAACAACAGCTTCTGATACTGTCTGACAGACTTGCTGCAATCTTTGACAAAGATTCAAGTCATGTCTGCCATTCATATTTCTGGGAGAGGAGCAACTTTCAGATATACCCGAAGGAGTATTATGAAAGCACGGTCATGCTGCCTTTTGAAAACACATATATCCCGGCTCCTGTCGCATATGACAAAGTGCTGGCCGAGTGTTACGGGCCGCGTTATATCACTCCGGTTAGATCGGGAGGTGTTCATGATTACCCGCTGTACTCTGTCCAGAGGGAATACATGAGACAGGCAGTCGGACGTGTTTATTATCCGGAGTATGAATTCTCCGCGGATGACCTTCAAAGGCCGGCGGTTGAGACGGTCAAAAGGGATCGGAAGGAAATGGTGTTCCTGCCGTTTTCCCCGAGATACTGGAAGTATATGGAGAAGGAATGGGCAAAGTACATTGACAGTCCCGAGTGGGATGTGTATGTCATTCCGATCCCGTATTATACGAAGAAGGAGTATAACGCACATGACAGACTCTGCTATGAAGCATCCGGATATCCGGAATACGTGATGCTTACGGGGTTTGATGCGTATGATTTTGATTCAAGACTGCCGGAACGCATAGTGATCCAGAACCCGTACGATGATTATGACAGTGCCATATCCGTACATCCGAGGTTCTATACGGATCTGCTCAGGCAGATAACGAAGGAACTTGTATATATCCCATATTTTGAGACCGATGAGTATGGGGAAGATGATGAGCGTTCGGTCATAGTATCATCGTATTATGTCCGCGTTCCGGGTGTTACAAGATCAGATAAGGTCATTCTGTTTTCCGATAACATGAGAAACAGGTATATCGACGAACTGACCGCATTCGCGGGAGAGGACACGAGACAGATATGGGAGGTGCGGTTGGAAGCGGATCCATTAATTGCGCCGGATAAAGAGTGCATAGGGCTTCTTGCCGAAGATGTCCCTGATGAGTGGTGGAAATACCTTATCGATGATGACGGGGAAGGAATAAAGGTCCTTCTTTATCATATCAATCCGGGGAATCCGGTGATGGATGGTCAGAAGTATTTTGACAAGATGGACAGGGTGTTTGAAGTGTTCAAACAGAACAGGGATAAAATGACGATCATCTGGCACATGAGTCCCGAGGCCATTTCCCTGCTTCGTACCGATTACCCGCAGATAGCTGCAAAGATCCATGACATGGTTGAGCGATTTGAGAAAGAGGATCTGGGTATAATACTTGAAAGTGATGATATAACAAAGGCCGTTGCGGTTGCCGATGCCTATTACGGAGACAGGGATAATGTGATGTATTCCGTCATGAAGCTCGGAAAGCCTGTAATGATCCAGAACATAGAGATTTAGATGCCATGAATATTCTGTTTTACCGGTACGGGAGCATATGTGAGGAGGATATCCTCAAATGTTTCAGACAGTCCGGGCATAAATGCATAACGATCGAAGATGAGATAAGAGACAAAAGCATTACAGGTGCCGATTCGGTGCGCCTTGTGGATGAAAAACTGCAAAATGATGCTTTTGACTGTGTATTTACCATTAACTTTTATCCTTCGATATCGGATCTGTGTAATGTTTATCATATCAGGTATATCTGCTGGGTTGTCGACAGCCCGGTCCTTGAACTGTTCGCATCATCGATATCAAACGAATACAACAGGGTGTTCGTATTTGACAGAAGCCAGTACGAAGACATATGTGCTTTTAATCCCGGAAGAATATTTCATTATCCGCTTGCAGTCGATACGGATGCAAAACAGGATGTGATCAAAGAGGCGGTCGCAAACGGTCGATCAAAGACTTATAAATCCGATATTTCGTTTGTTGGGTCCCTTTATTCAGAGAAGGACCCGGTGAACAGTCTCAAGGATGATGCGCCGGATTACCTGAAAGGCTATCTGGAGGGTATCTGCGAAGCACAACTTAAGGTTTACGGGTACTATTTTGCACAGGAACTGCTTGATGAGAAGATCATGGATGATTTCAAGGCGCATGTTAATGATTATTATGTGATGAAGTGCGAAAATCATCTGACGGACCGTATTGTTATCGGGCAGTATTATCTCGGAAATCATATTACTGCGATGGAAAGGGAGCGTCTGATATCACACATTTCAGAACTATATCCCCTCGATCTTTATACAAGAAGTGATACCGCACCGGTAAGACGGGCAAACTGTAAGGGCGGCTGCGAAACACTGACGGAAATGCCGGTGATATTTCATGAGAGCAGGATCAATATCAACCCGACATCCAAGGCCATTCGTTCGGGAGTACCGCTCAGGGTATTTGACATATTTGCATGCGAAGGCTTTATGCTCAGTAACTATCAGACAGAGATGTGTGAACTGTTTGTTCCGGGAGAGGACTTCGTGTACTATGATTCGATCGAACAGGTGCCGGAACTGATCGTGTACTATCTTGAACATGAAGACAAGCGCAGGGAAATATCACATAACGGATATACAAAAGTTAAGGAAGAGTACAGTTATATGGTAAGACTGAACGGCCTTCTCCTTAAGGCCTTTGAAAACTGAGGGAAAGGATTTTTATATGAGGTTCATTTCGATCGCGGCACGCCCTATGCCCAAAGGTCCCTGTGGCGGAGCAGGCGGTGTATGCTACAGACTGATGAAGGCAAATGAGAATTACAGGTTGTTTGAGGATGCATTATTTATTTTTACGGATAAATGTGTCAGCACTCTGACCGGTGAGACGGACCTGCCGTTTGCACTTGAAGAATTCCAGATAATGAGACTGAAGGAGTTTTATACGGCTCTTAATAATATTGTGCATTACAGTAATAATGATTTTATAGTATTTCACAATATTGAAAGTTTTTATGCTTATAAGGAGTGCTTCCCCACAACCGGTCGGACACTTGTGGTATATCACCAGCAGGGAAGCATGTACAGCGAATCGCTGTTTATGGGGAAAAAACCGGATGAAGAATATGAGAGAGTGTGCTTTGATATTACCAGATGCGCTGTGGAAAAATCGGATATTTTTGCGTTTCCTTCAAGGGGAGCAAAGCAGGCTCTGATCGACACGCTTCCGGAAATAGCTCCATATCTGGAGACAAAAGAGGAAGTAATCCTGTACAACGGCTGTTCTCCGGTCCTTCCGACAGAACCCGGCCCCATGGATGCATTGATTGAGATCCTGGATCAGGTAAAGGGCAATGTATTCATTACTGTAGCCACTCTGAATGAGGCAAAGGGTGTAGAGCGTCTGCCGGAATTCTTTAAAGAGTATGGAAAATATGTGGAGGATTTTTTCTGGATAGTTATTGGAAACGGTGCAAAGAAACAGGAATTGTCTGCCGGACTGGAGGGATTGGAGGGACACTGTATCTGGCTTGACGGCTGGGTTGATAACGGGGATATCATCCGCCTGTATGACAGTGCTGATTTTTATATTCTGTCCCACAGGTTCTCAATCTTTGACTATGCAACGATCGAGGCCATGCATATGGGGTGCGTTCCGGTCCTTACCCGCGTTGGCGGGAATCTTGAAATGATAATCGAAGGTAACGGATATTTCCTTGATGATGATCTGAGCGCTGAAGGCTTTATTAAATGGCTGAAAGATCAGGACCTGGATGGGCTTAAAGCACAGAACAGGCGTATAGCGGGCGAGAGATTCAGCGAATACAGTATGTTAAAGGCCTATAATGACCTTGCAGAGGCTTGACAGTAGGTAAATTGAAGTAAAACAGAGCATCATATTTGGTTAATGTATCTATTTAAATGAAATTACTTAGGTGGTATAATGTGATTTGTAATAGATAAAGGTCGATTTTATGGGGCTTTGCCCCGGATTTGAAAAGTTTTTAAAATTTTTTAAAAAGGGGGTTAAGTTTTCAAAAAGAGGTCCGATATATATTACAAGTAAAGGAAATAGGTCCTTTACAAACCATCAAACTTACAGCAGGGAAGCTGTAAGACAATAATTCAAGGAGGAATGAATATGGTAGTACAACACAACATGCAGGCGATGAACGCCAACAGACAGTTAGGAGTTACGACAGAAGGACAGAAGAAGGTTACTGAAAAGCTTTCATCCGGTTACAAAGTTAACCGTGCAGCAGACGATGCAGCAGGTCTCACAATCAGTGAGAAGATGAGAAGCCAGATCAGAGGTCTTACACAGGCTTCTTCTAACGCACAGGACGGTGTTTCTTGTGTACAGACAGCTGAAGGTGCACTTGCAGAAGTTCACTCAATGCTTCAGAGAATGAACGAGCTGGCAGTTAAGGCAGCTAACGGAACAAATACTTCCGCTGACCGTCTTGCTATCCAGAAAGAGGTTTCAGCTCTTACATCTGAGATCTCACGTGTAGCACAGTCTACTCAGTTCAACACACTTAACCTTCTTAACGGTTCGTTCAAGGATGGTAAGACTCTCCAGGTTGGAACAGCTAACGTTGCAGCTCAGAGAATCACCATCAAGATCTCTGCTATGAACGCTACATCTCTTAAGGTTAATGATGTTAACCTCAAGAGCCAGTCAGGCGCTCAGAGTGCGATCACAAAGATCACACAGGCTATCGCTAAAGTTTCTGCTCAGAGATCAGACCTCGGTGCTGTTCAGAACAGACTTGAGCACACGATCGCCAACCTTGACAACGTTGTTGAGAACACAACAGCAGCAGAGAGCCAGATTCGTGATACAGATATGGCTAAGACCATGGTTGAGTACACGAAGAACAACATTCTCGCTCAGGCAGGTACAGCAATGCTTGCACAGGCTAACCAGTCTACACAGAATGTTCTTTCACTTCTCGGCTAATAGCATCCTAACAGTCTAACAGACAACAGGTCGCTACTATAGAAAAGAGGTCGGTTTACCGGCCTCTTTTCGATTGCAAAAATATTGTGTAAATGCGCTTAAATGGAATATAATAGATACCATGGATGAACTGATATTACTAATTGAAGAGACTGTTTCAGCTCTCATGCGTTACAGTATGGAAGAGTATGGAGAAAAGGCTCAGAAGACAGTTGATGATATGATGGCGCTTCTTCCTGCGATAATTAACTGCTACAGCGATCCGAAGATGGAAGATGTAAAGCAGGATGCATTATACTGGCCCGGACAGATGGAAAGGATCATTAAGGCTCTTGAAAGCCATGACAGGTTTGAGGCGGTCGATGTCCTGTATAATGAAACACGCCCCAATCTTACGGAACTTCGCGACATGCTAAGGGAAAGAGGGCTGTTATGATGACGGACAGTATTTACAGCAGGAATATTGAAGCGATGAGATCCAGGTTTGCCGATGTGATCGAGTTCATGGAAAAGCCTTTGGAAGAGATTGCCATGATTGAAGAGGATCGCGATATAAGTGTTAGTGTAACGGAGGCATATGGCAAAAAGATTCTTGTAGTACAAAAAGGCGACAGAACATATCGCCTTGACAGCCTGTATGACAGTGATGAAATGCTGGATCTGTGGTTCAGGGGGCTGAAAGATGAATGGTATCTGAATGCCAGACTGTATATGTACGGTCTCGGAAACGGAATGTATGTGAGAAAGTTCCTGAAAAGCGCCAGAGAAGATTGCCTTATTGTAGTTCACGAGCCTTCATACAGGATATTCAAAGCCGCTCTTGAGAACTATGATCTGTCGGATATTTTCAGAGATGTCAGGGTGAGGTTTGTATTCTGGCCATTAGAGATGGATAAAAGTGTCAAACTTACGTACCAGGGTATAATGACGTACACCGACATGTATTCCCTGGCGGGAAGTGCATACCTTAATTATGCCGATCTTTTCCTTAAGGATTATACGGACTATGTATATGGTGTGGACAGAGCAAGAGAGGTTGTGTCCGCAAACCAGCAGGTAAATGATTTCTTCGGTCAATATTTTGCAAAGAATGTGTTTGCCAATATGCACCTGCTGGAGGAGTCATATGATATTGTCAAACTTGCAAGGAATATGCCGGATGATATAACTGCTATAGTTGTTGCCGCGGGACCTTCACTTGATAAAAACATCAAAGAACTTCACAGGGCTGAGGGTAAGTGCCTGATCATATCGACGGATACGGCGCTCAAACCGCTTGCGCTTGAAGGCATCAGGGCGGATATCACTGCGATCATGGACAGCAAGAAAGATGCGAGATATCTTTCGGAAGAGGATTCAAGAAAGGTACCTATCGTCTGCACACCGAGAGGCGGATCGGAATTTCTGCATCTTCATACGGGAAAGAAATTCTTCATCAATGATTATTGCGATCATATCGCAGGCTTCATGAAAAACAACGGCCATGAGCTGATCAAACTTGATACAGGCGGATCTGTTGCTAACGCATGCTTTGCGATAGCTCAGCTGTTCGGGTGTAAAAGGATAATCCTTGTCGGACAGGATCTTGCTTATACGGGAGACAAGACACATTCGGCGGTAACGGTCAGGGGTGAGAAGAAGACAGCCGTTGATGAACTGGAACATGTGGAGATGGACGTTGATATATACGGTAATCCCATACGTTCGTCAAGAGAGTTCAAACTGTACAAGGAGTGGTTTGAGCAGCAGATACGTGCAGATAAGGACCTTGATGTGATCGATGCTACAGAGGGCGGGATCAGGATCGAAGGGACACGTCTGATGACTCTTAAGGATGCGATAGATGAATACTGCACAAAGGATTTTGATTTTTCAAAATTGACAGGTCAGGCCGAATTCATATTTGATGATGAGCTTAGGAAAAAATACAGAGAGTTCGTAAAGCGTGTGCCGGAGCAGCTGCTTGAAGCCAGAAGACTGATACGTGCATCGGTTTCCGATTATTCCGCAATGCGCCGTATGGTTCAGAATAATGATTATCATAATTCAAAAATGAAGACGCTGTTCAAAAACTGCGAGAAGAGAACGAAGGATATCGAAAACAGCCCGGTAATTGAGTATATCCAGACGCAGCTTAAGGGAAAATCAACAGAACTTCTTGATAAAGTCAATAAGCTTGAGAACGACGAGAGGCAGGAACTCCTGACTGTGTGTGATCTCGGAGAACAGCATCTTAAAGATATGGATCAGGCGATCGAAGAACTGTTACCGTATACTGATGTTATAAAAAAGCATTATCAATAGCTTCCGGAGAGATTCTCCAAATACAGAGCAGCTTCTTTTTCTCCAAGTCCCGTACGTGTTTTGCTCTCAAGGAGAAGAAATTCTTTATCGATCGTAAATCCTTTGATCCGGTAAACGGTAATATAATACAGCGCCTGCCTGTATTGTTCGGTTTCGTTCTCTGATGAGATCAGACTGATCAAAGATGAGCCGTCAAGACCGGTCCCATCGATCTCTACCCCGGTAAGATTTGAAAACGTGATCAGTGTATCTGTTTCAAACGAATGAAATTCCTCACGGGTTCTGTCTCTGTAATCATTATACAGTTCGGATGTCTGATCATAATCCTTAATCAGAAGACTGATCAGATCAAGAATACTCTCATCATTAAGATCATCATCAACTTTGAATCTGTCCGGAATCGGAACATCAAAATCATTTGCTGCGGCACCTCTTTTTCCTGTTATCACCCTGCATCCGCAACATACTGCTTCGCGGGGAAATCTGTCTTTTCCGGGATGCTCACCGAAATCAATGTAAACTTTGGCACATTGGAGAACCTGAGGTATTTCTTCCGGAGCGAATCCCGAAAGTGCCAGCCATTTGATCGTCTGGGCGCTTTTTTGTATGAGCCTTGATGTTCTTTCAAATCCTTTTCTGGGATTATAAAGCACAAAGTCGTCTCGAAGGCTGTTTTCCCCGATGTTCAGGAAATTGTAATTCAGGTAATCCGACAACCGGAACACGCGCTCTTCAGGAATGTTCAGCTGGTTTTTGACATATTCCATAGCGTAGTATGATTGAACAAAATGAATAAGAGTGTTATCTTCGGATATCTCCTTTTCAAGTGACGGTGTCATCCCCGCATTGTCAACGGAAAGCCACCACAGAACATGTTTGGAATGAGTTAACTGACTCTTGATCCCTTCCAGTGAGGAAGCCATAACTTCGGGATAAACAAAAATATGATCGGGTGAGTCGGATACGGAATCCAATACGGGAACACTGTATTTTACGAAATGAGGATGTGTCGCGGGAAGTCCGTTATCTTCACCGTAGTAATACATCTTTGCATCAAATCCGAAAAGATTCAGTTTGTATCCGAGCTGGTGTAAAAGCTCCGTTCCTCCGGTAGCATTGGCTCTCGGGCAAAATATGATTATCAAAACATCCTCCTTATCAGTGCGTAAACAGTATCGAATCCGTTTTGTATTGTACCACATGGGCTACATTATTCGGGATATTTATGTTATATTTATGCAGACGAAGATTACATCGATAAGAAAGAAGCAGGAACTTGAAATATCTGAATCTTGAAACGTTCACGGATTTTGTCTGTATCGGTTCAGAGTGTCCGTATACGTGCTGCAGCGGATGGCAGATCACTGTAGACGAAGAAACTGATCGTTTCTACAAAAGCGTGGACGGAGAAATGGGCGATCGCCTCAAAAACTGTATACAAAGGGAAGACGGAAAAGCCTGGTTTATTATGAGACAGGACGGCTCCTGTCCTTTTCTGAACGAGAACGGCTTATGCAGTATATATATCAATCTCGGAGAGGAGCACCTCAGCAATACATGTACTTATTATCCGAGATACGCATTTTGCGAGGGGGATATATACTTCGCAGGTATTTCAATATCATGTCCGGTGGCATCGAGGTTTTATCTGACACATGAAGAACCACTGCTTATTGATTTTGCGGAGAATGATGATAACTCGGATGTTAACGAAGACACCGACTGGGAGCTCTTTAACAGGGCCATCCGTGCATTCACGACAAGTGTTGCAATCGCTCAGAACCGCGCATTTACTGTCAGGGAACGTATTGCCCTTGTTGTATTGTTTGTATACGGTTTTCAGAACTGTGTGGACGAGGGATGTGATCCGTCTGATCTTATTGCGTTATACTCTTCCCCGGAAAACTTCGGCAGCATACTTGAGCGGACGGGGATAACATCATGTGATCTTGCAAGCAAGACCGAATTTTCAAGCGGCATACTGTATCTGTTCAAGGATGTGGAAGGTCTTGGAACCAAGCTTCCTGAGATTGCCGAACTGATAGGATACTTTGGCGGACCTGAAAATACATCCGTTGATCGGGAGGTTTGGGGAAACGCATTTTCGAACGCATCTTCACAGAGTAATGAGATATGGCGGGAAAACGTTCTGGTGTATATTCTGTTCAGATATTTTATGAAGGGGATGTCGGAAAAGGATTTTTATGACAGACTTATGAACGGGCTTGGACCGGTGCTTATCATGAGCAATGTCATTACTGCTCTTTATACCGTCATGCACAGTGAAAATCCTTCCATGGATTATATCATCATGCTTGTTATGCGGCTGTCCAGGATCATAGAACATAACAGTAACGTATGCAAAGAGGTTACGGAGTATTTTCGCAGGGCCGGTTATAACGATCCCGGATTTGTTTTAAGACTCATCAGCTGATCTGATACCATGAACATCATATACCTGATCAATTCAAAAGAATACAATTATCATAAGAGCCTTGCCACTGATTTTTCGGAAGTGACAGGGGGAAGCATTATCGACATGGGCGACGGGACAGCTCTTGGCGTTCGTTATAATGAGATAGCAGATGCTGCGCCCGATGTCATCATCACGTTCGATCTTGCCGGGCATGCGCTTCGCACCGGAAATGACACCCTTTCACTTAATAATATCTATGCAAGATATGCACATATTCTGTTTCATAAACCGGATCATTACGGTCGCAGTCTTGAAGCACGTCAGAATCTTTCGATGTTCACATATATTCCAAACGGTAATGATGAGGAAACTGTAAAATGCAGGTACACCGAGATCCCGAATATTAAGGGGTTCGGGCCTTTCAGTTATAAACCTGCCAACGACAAAGAACGGGATGATAATACCGAAAGCATCAGACGCTGGTGGGATGATTTTCGAAAGGAAGCGATGATATGAAGCTTCTGATCTTTGAGTGGGCGGCCGGAACGTTCACATACAATGATATAACGCAGTGGTTCTTGAAAAAGGGTATCACATACAGGACCGTATCATATCAGTTTGAAGACAAGAATGAGGACGAATTCTTCGAAAATCGTTTCATGAAGGTTCTTGGCGATGACGATTATGATGCGGTATTTTCGGTCAATTATTTCCCGCTTGTCGCTGTCTGCTGCAACAGATGCAACATCAGGTACATATCGTGGAGTTATGACAATCCGCTGGATGTTGCGGACATAGAAAAGACGCTCGGACTTGAATGTAACCACGTTTTCCTGTTTGACCGTATCCAGACGGAGGGGTACAAAAAGCAGGGATTTACGAATGTGCACCATATGCCGCTTGCCGTTAACTGTGAAAGGCTTGAAAGCGTTAAGCTGACAAAGCAGGAGCAGGCATTATATACGTCGGATGTGTCGTTCGTCGGAAAGATGTATGATTCGATGTTCCCGCAGTACAGGGAACTTATGGACGATCATTGCAAGGGATATATTGACGCGCTTGTTGCGGCGCAGTCAAAGGTGTTCGGATACTGGTTTGCTGAAGAGATGCTGACCGACGATCTTATGAAGAGGATCAATGATCATTTCAAAGTGCTGAAACCCGGTACGGAGTTTGTGCTTCCGAGAGAGGCACTGGCATATGCGCTGGCATGTCAGATAACGAAAACGGACCGCCTGATACTGCTGAACCTTCTGGCAAAGAGGATGAAGGTCAATGTCTATTCGTGGGAGAAGTGCGAGCTGCTTCAAAATGTAAACTTCATGGGGTCGTGCGATTACTACGGCCAGATGACGAAAGTATTCAAAGCAAGTTCCATCAATCTCAATATCACGCTCAAGATATCACAGTCGGGTATACCGCTACGTGTTATGGATATTCTCGGCTCAGGCGGATTCCTTCTGTCAAATTACCAGCCGGAGATCGCAGAGAACTTTATTAACGGGGAAGATGTTGTTATGTACGAGAGCATAGAGGATGCTTATGAAAAGGCGATTTATTACATCCGGCATGATGATCTTCGAAGACAGATAGCCGAATCGGGACACAACAGGACGAAAGAACTGTTTTCGTACGACGGACAACTTGGAAAGATATTCGAGATATCGGGTATTCTTTGATGATTTATTCCGATAAATGTGGTACATTAAATAAGTGTTTAAATACAATAACTGGAGGATATGAAAGTGGAATATAAAGAGCCTTATGTTATAGCCGAGGCAGGCTGCAACCATATGGGAGATATGGATATAGCTCACGAGCTTATCGTTACTGCTGCGATGTTCTGCAAGGCGGATGCGATCAAGTTCCAGAAGCGCTGTCCGAAAGAACTTCTGACTCCGGAACAGTACAACGCACCGCATCCGGTTCCTTACAACTCATACGGGGCTACATACGGAGAGCACAGGGAATTTCTGGAGTTTGATCTTGACCAGCACAAACAGCTGAAGAAATGGTGCGAGGAAGCAGGGATCACTTACTCAACATCCGTATGGGATATGACGAGCGCAAAAGAGATCGCTTCGATAAACCCGAAGTTCATCAAGATCCCTTCGGCATGCAATACGAATTATGAGATGCTCGGATATCTGTGCGATAACTATGACGGTGAGATACAGCTGTCGTTCGGGATGACTACAAAAGATGAGGAAGAGCAGATAGTAAAGTTCTTTGAAGAGAAGGGCAGAGCAAAGGATCTGGTACTGTTCAACTGCACATCGGGATATCCGGTTCCGTTTAAGGATGTATGCCTTCTTGAGATAACGAGGATGAGGGAAGCCTATGAGTCAAGGGTAAAAGCTATAGGATTCTCGGGTCATCACCTTGGTATTGCGATCGATGTGGCTGCATATACTTTAGGCGCCACGATCTTCGAGCGTCACTATACGCTTGACAGAACGTTCAAGGGAACTGACCATGCGGCATCACTTGAGCCCGACGGTATCAGAAGACTGAAGAGAAACCTTCAGTCGGCCAAGGAAGCACTCACTTACAAAGCAGAGGATATTCTCCCTATAGAACAGGTTCAGAGAGACAAGCTCAAATACAGGAAGAGATAACATGAACGTTGCTTTTATCCCGGTAAGGGGCGGCAGTAAATCGATACCGCTCAAAAATATAAAAGAGATCCACGGAAAGCCGCTGGTATTCTGGACGGTTGCCGCCGCATGCGACTGCCGTGCGGTTGATAAGGTCTTTGTGTCAACAGACAGCAGAGAGATCAGGCTCTGCGTTGAAAAGTTCTGCGTGGAAGATCCGGAAAGATTCAAAAAGGTCAGTGTCGTTGACAGATCTGCGGAGACCGCTACCGATACTGCATCAACCGAGTCTGCGATGATGGAGTTTGCCAGAAAGCACAGGTTTGACAATATCGCGCTTGTTCAGGCAACGTCACCGCTTCTGACGGGTGCGGATCTTGATAACGGGTTCAATACATTTCTGTCTCCCGGAACGGACAGCGTCCTGTCGGTAGTCCCCCAGAAAAGATTTATTTGGCAGATAGACAATGAAGGGAATGCAACGGCTCAGAATTATGATGTGGATAAGAGGCCGAGGCGTCAGGAATTTGAAGAGTACTATGTTGAGAACGGGGCATTTTATATAACGAGCCGCAAGGATCTTCTTGCAAGCGGATGTCGTCTGTCGGGTAACATCAGAGTGTCCCTTATGAGCGAAGACACTTATTACGAGATCGATGAGCCGAGCGACTGGACGGTAACGGATGCTCTTATGACAAAAAGAGAGCTTAAGGAAAACGAGAGCGCTGAAGATGCGGGGAAAGAAAAAGAGCCTGCACAGGCACCTTCCGGCCAGCAGAAATGCAAATACAAAATGTTCCTGACAGACTGCGACGGATGCATGACGGATGCGGGAATGTATTATTCCGAAAAGGGAGATGAACTTAAAAAGTTCAATACAAGAGACGGCGTTGCGTTCAGGCTTCTTCGCGAGAACGGGATAATCACCGGCGTGATCACCGGAGAGGACGTTGCGCTTAACAAACGCCGTTGTGAGAAACTGAAGATAGATGTTCTGGCACAGGGATGCGCGGATAAGGTTTCGTGCATAAACAGACTGTGTGCAACATATAAGATCAAGCCCGAAGAGGTCGTATATATCGGCGATGATCTGGCAGACAAGGATGCCGTGGAACTGGCGGGACTGGGTTGCTGTCCTGCGGATGCATGCGCATCGGTAAAGGCGGTTGCTGATTATGTCGCTGCGGCCAAAGGCGGAGAGGGTGTCATTCGTGAAGTGACCGAGATGATTCTTAATCAGGGGGGAGCAGGATCATGAACATTGAACTGTGTGCATCGATGATGTGTGCCAACTACGGTAATCTTGAAAAGGAAGTAGCGGATCTTGAGCAGGCCGGTATCGATTCATTCCATATAGATATCATGGACGGTCGATATGTTCCGAACTTTGCAATGTCATTAAATGACATGTCGTTCATTGCATCGGCGGCAAAGAAACCGCTTGATGTTCATCTGATGCTTGAGCATCCGAACAACAACATCCATCTGTTCCTTCAGAAGCTTCGTCCGGGAGATACGGTATACATCCATCCTGAGGCGGAGTATCATCCTTCAACGACGCTTCAGAAGATCATAAACGCCGGAATGACCCCCGGTATCGCGATCAATCCCGGAACGAGTGTAGAGACGGTCGTTGAGATGCTCCAGATAGTCAAAAAAGTACTTGTCATGTCGGTCAATCCCGGAAACGCGGGACAGATGTATCTGCCGTATGTATCAAAAAAGTATGACAAACTTCTTCCGCTTCAGAAGGAGATGGGCTTTGACGCATACTGGGACGGTGCCTGCTCGGCTGACAAGATCACGGAGTTTGCACCTAAAGGAGTTAAGGGATTCGTTCTCGGAACAACGCTCCTGTTCGGAAAATCAAAATCATACGCTGAAGCGATGGACGGTATCAGAAAGATGGTAGCGGATCTATGAATATAGCACTGGTATTATCAGGCGGAACGGGAACAAGGCTCGGGGGAGACATCCCCAAGCAGTATATCAGAGTCAAAGGCAGGATGCTCATAGCGTTCTGCCTTGATATGTTTGCAAAGCATAACAGAGTTGACGGCATAAGGATAGTTGCTGCGGATGCGTTCAGGAATGAGATACTGAAGGAATGTGAAACCCTGGGGATCGAAAAAGAGAAGATCATGGGATTTTCTGATCCCGGTGATACAAGGCAGCTTTCGATACTAAACGGACTAAGGGATATAAAAGATGATCCGAAGACAGGAGATGATACGGTCGTGATCATACATGATGCGGCCCGTCCGAACCTTACGGCGGAGTATCTTAACAGGTGTCTTGATGCGCTTGGGGGATATGACGGTGTGATGCCGACACTTCCGATGAAGGATACTGTTTATTACAGCGAGAGTGGAAAGAAGGTCGACAGGCTTCTTGACAGAGGCTGTATATATGCGGGACAGGCACCGGAGATTTACAGGCTGGCAAATTATATTAAGGCAAATGAGGATCTTCTTCCGGACGATATCCTGAAGATAAACGGATCGACCGAACCGGCAGTACTTGCGGGGATGTCCGTTGCGATGATCCCCGGAGATGAGAACAATTATAAGGTCACAACTAAAAAAGACATGGAAAGGTTCATGCAGGATATTTCATGAAAGCGCTTGTTCTTAAAGAGATCGGAAAACTGAACATATGCGAGGTTGATAAACCGGATCCGGCAGCGGGCGAGGTGATCGTGAAAGTTGCCGCAACAGGCATTTGCGGCTCGGACATCCCGAGAGCATACAGGGACGGTGCTCACAACATGCCCCTTATTATCGGACACGAATTCTCCGGAACCGTTGAAAGTGCCGGTGAAGGAGTAAGCGATAAATGGATAGGCAAACGTGTCGGTATATTTCCGCTCATCCCGTGCGGAAAATGTCATCCATGCAGTACGGGAAGCTTTGAGATGTGCAAAAACTACAGTTATCTCGGTTCGAGAAGAGACGGCGGATTTGCCGAATATGTGGCTGTACCCGAATGGAATCTTATTGAAATTCCGGATGAAGTATCATTTGAAGCTGCTGCAATGCTGGAGCCGATGGCTGTGGCCGTTCATGCCATGCGGAGAACTCTGGATTTAGATAACATGGAGACGGTTCCGCGATACGGTACCGTATCACAGAACCGTCCCCCCGTTACCATAGTCGTCTGCGGCCTGGGAACGATAGGAACTCTTCTTGTCATGTTTCTTCTTGATGCGGGATATGAGAATATCCTTGTGATCGGAAACAAGAAGTTCCAGAAAGAGACGATGGAAAGACTCGGTGTTTCACCGGGCAGATACTGCGACAGCAAAAAAGATGCGGCATATGATTTTATCATGGACCGCACAGGCGGCGCCGGAGCGGATGTATTCTTCGAATGTGTGGGAAGTAATGAGACTGTAAGTCTTGCTCTGAAATCGGCAGCGGCCGCCGGAAGCATCTGCTACGTCGGAAATCCCCATTCGGATATGATGCTGAAAAAAGATGATTACTGGAAGATCCTCCGTAACCAGATAAGGATCACGGGAACATGGAATTCTTCATTTGCAGGAAACGACGGTGCGGATGATGACTGGCATTATGTGCTGGACCGTCTGTCAAAAGGCGGCATCAGCCCTGAAAAGCTGATCACACACAGATATCCGCTTGATGACATTATCAGGGGATTTGAGCTGATGCGTGACAAGTCGGAAGATTATATAAAAGTAATGTACACATCGGGTGTTTAGGACCAAATCAAAGGAGGACATATCATGCCGTTTATCGATTCAAAAGTAAGCGTTAAGATCACAAAGGAACAGGAAACGGAGTTAAAGAGCAGGCTCGGGCAGGCTATCAGCCTTATTCCCGGAAAGAGTGAGCAGTGGCTCATGGCAGGCTTTGAGGATGATTATCATCTGTACTTCAGAGGCGATGACAGTGAGCCCATGGCATTTATTGAAGTAAGGATATTCGGTGGTTCAAACAGGGATGCTTTCTCGAAGATGACAGCGGAGATCACAAAGATCTTCAACGAGGTGCTAAAAATAGCGCCTGACCATATGTATATCAAGTATTCGGCAACACCCGACTGGGGTTGGAACGGAAGCAACTTCTGATGGCACTTGTCTCGTACGGTTCGCTCGAAGCGGCGATAAAGGGATGTTTTGGCGAAGATGTCAGGATCGAGGACAACAGATATGTTTCGGGAGGCGATATCAATGACGCCTCCTGTCTGTTGCTGAGCAGCAACAGAAAAGTGTTCGTCAAATCCAACAGCATAAAGAATGCGGATTTCTTTGATGCCGAGGAGAAAGGCCTTGCTGCCATTGCCGCAACCGGAACGATCAAAACTCCGAAGCTCTTCAGCAAAGGAGTTGACAGGGTTCGCGGAATCTCGTTTCTGATGATGGAGATGATAGATGCCGGCAGGGGATCGGAAGATTCTATGAGAGCATTCGGACATGAACTTGCCGCTATGCACAGTGCCGATACATCACGTTTTGTAAACTTTGGAAAGTTCGGTTTTGTCCGCGATAACTATATCGGAGCATCAAAACAGATCAATACCCCAAAGGATACATGGACCGGCTTCTTCAGGCAGTGCCGGCTGGAGCCGCAGTTTAAAGCGGCAGAAAGATATTTTGATAAGGACATGATCAGGGCTGCGGTAAGACTGCTTGACAGACTGGATGATCTTCTTGTTGAGCCTGATCATCCGTCACTTATCCACGGAGATCTCTGGTCGGGAAATTATCTTATAGACGCACAGGGCAGTGCTGTTCTGATCGATCCCGCCGCATATGTCGGACATGCGGAAGCTGATATCGCGATGACGGAACTGTTCGGAAGGTTTTCCGACAGGTTTTATGATGCATACCGGGAGAAGAAACCGATGCAGGAAGGATATTCAGACAGGCGTCAGATATACAATCTGTATCATCTGACCAACCATCTTAATCTGTTCGGAGCAGGTTATCTTCATTCGGTAACTTCAACGATCAGACGTTACGCAGGCTGACTGATACGACGGACAAACAGAGCAAAAAACGGAGGAATTGAAAATGGGTACGTTTGCGACAATAGATGAGGCACGTGATTTTTTCAAAAACGACAGATTCGCAACAAACGCAGGAATGACTGTTGACGAGATGGGAGATGACTACAGCGTTTGCTCGGTCACTCTCAACGATGATCATAAAAACGCATACGGAGGTGTTATGGGCGGTGTGATCTTCACACTTGCCGATCTGGCATTTGCCGTCTGCGCCAACAATATTCACAGCCTGTCGGTAGCACAGCAGGTAAGCATCAATTACTTAAGTGCACCGAAGGGTAAGAAGCTCATCGCAAGAGCAAAGTGCATCAAAGACGGAAGAACGACGGCGGTGCTTAACGTCGATGTTACCGATGATACCGGAAGGGATGTTGCACTTTTTGTCGGAACCGCATATAAGTTACCCGCTCAAAAAGGCTGAGCGAAAATCATAACAGGAGGATCGTGAAAAAATGGAGAGAGAGAAGTTCGGATCAAGGATAGGATTTATACTTGTCAGTGCAGGATGCGCGATCGGTATAGGAAATGTATGGAAGTTTCCGTACATGGCCGGACAGAACGGAGGTGCCATCTTTGTTCTGTTTTATCTGCTGTTTCTTGTGATAATGGGTATTCCTGTAATGACGATGGAACTTTCGGTCGGACGTGCCAGCAGAAAAAGTGCGGTTCTCGGTTACAAAACGCTTGAGAAGGAAGGCAGCAAATGGCATATCCACGGATGGTTCTGTATTGCAGGATGTTATCTTCTGATGATGTACTACACAACGGTATCCGGGTGGATGCTCTCGTACGCGTGGAAGTTTATGACAGGGAAATTTGACGGTGTAGTTTCGGGCGGGGCAGCAGATGTTTTCGGTGCGATGCTTGCAAGTCCTGCAGAGATGGCCACTTTCATGATCATAACGGTCGTTGTCGGATTTGCAGTGCTGAACTTTGGTGTTCAGAGAGGTCTTGAGAGAGTCACCAAGTTCATGATGACGGGTCTTCTCATCCTGATAATCGTTCTTGCTGTTCATTCGATAATGCTTCCGGGAGCAGGTGAAGGACTGAAGTTCTATCTTGAGCCCAATGTAGAGAACGTAAAAAATGTCGGACTGTTTAATCTTATAGTCGGTGCGATGAACCAGGCTTTCTTCACATTAAGTCTCGGAATAGCCGCTATGGAGATATTTGGAAGTTATATGTCAAAGGACAAATCGATCCTGTCAGAATCCATTGTTATCATATGTCTTGATACATTTGTGGCGATCATGGCAGGACTTATCATATTCCCTGCATGCTCTGCCTTCGGAGTTTCTCCCGATGCGGGACCTTCGCTCGTATTTATCACTCTTCCCGAACTGTTCATCAACATGGCAGGCGGAAGGATATGGGGAACTCTTTTCTTCATCTTCATGTCGTTCGCAAGCTTCTCGACGGTCACAGCCGTGTTCGAAAACCTCATAGCATGGCCTATCGACAACTGGGGATGGAGCAGGAACAAGAGCGTCGGCTGCAACGTATTCTTTATACTGATCACCAGCCTTCCGTGCGTGTTCGGATATAACATCTGGTCGGACCTTCATATCATAGGTGCAAGGGACGTTCTTGACTCCGAGGATTTTATCGTGAGCAATATCCTTCTTCCGGCCGGTGCGATCATCTATACGCTTTTCTGTGTGATTAAGTCCGGATGGGGATTTGACGGATACATCAAAGAGGTTAATGAAGGCAAGGGTATGAAGATGTCAGCAAAGCTTAAACCTTATCTGACATATGTGCTTCCGGTGCTTATACTCGTGATACTCATAGTCGGTCTGATACCCTAGGCTAACAAAAGGATAAAAAAGTTGTGCAAATTTCATATTGACGAAAATCATAACGTAGTTTATCCTATACACGAATTACATAGTTGTTCTCTTATTCAGAGTGGTGGAGATACATAGGATCTGTGAAGCCACGGCAACCCCGTAAGGAAGGTGCCAACCTGAGCGAGCGATCGAACAATAAGAGGATTTTAATTGATTTTAAGTCCGCTTATTCCTATGATAAGCGGATTTGTTTTTCTCTGAAAAGAGCAGGAAAGGAGTTACAGAATGGAAAAACATTTATTCACATCCGAATCCGTTACCGAAGGACATCCCGACAAAGTCTGCGATGCGATCTCAGATGCGATCCTTGATGCGTGCATGGCACAGGATCCTATGAGCCGTGTGGCATGCGAGACGGCATGCTGTACAGGATTCGTACTGATCACGGGTGAGATCACCACAAACGCTTATGTCGATATGCAGAAGGTTGTAAGGGATACGGTCAAGGAGATCGGCTATACAAAGAGTGAGTACGGCTTTGACGGAAACACCTGTGCAGTTCTTGTTGCGATCGATGAGCAGTCAGCTGATATCGCGATGGGAGTTGACAAGGCTCTTGAGGCAAAGAAGGGTGACATCAAGGACGATCTCGATACGGGTGCCGGAGACCAGGGTATGATGTTCGGTTATGCAACGAACGAGACTGACGAATATATGCCTTATCCGATATCTCTTGCACACAAGCTTGCACTTCAGCTCACAAAGGTACGTAAGGACGGAACACTCAAGTATCTTCGTCCCGACGGAAAGAGCCAGGTATCGGTTGAATATGATGAGAACGGAAAGCCGATCCGCCTTGAAGCTGTTGTACTGTCAACCCAGCATGACGATGACGTTACACAGGAGCAGATCCATGAGGATATCAAGAAGTACGTATTCGATCCCGTTCTTCCGAAGGAACTGATCGATGACAATACAAAGTTCTTCATCAACCCGACAGGCCGTTTTGTTATCGGTGGACCTCACGGTGATGCAGGTCTTACGGGACGTAAGATCATCGTTGACACATACGGCGGATACGCACGTCACGGCGGCGGTGCATTCTCCGGAAAGGACTGCACGAAGGTTGACCGTTCGGCTGCATATGCCGCAAGATATGTTGCAAAGAACATCGTTGCAGCAGGCCTTGCCGACAAGTGCGAGATCCAGCTTTCATATGCGATCGGTGTTGCGCAGCCCACATCGATAATGGTTGATACATTCGGAACAGGCAAGATCTCTGATGAGAAGCTTGTGTCGGTCGTAAGAGAGAACTTCGATCTTCGTCCCGCAGGCATCATCAAGATGCTCGATCTTCGCCGTCCTATCTACAAGCAGACAGCTGCATACGGACACTTCGGACGTAATGACCTTGACCTTCCCTGGGAGGCACTTAACAAGGTTGATGCACTTAAGAAGTATCTGTAATAACAGGCATTGTCACAGACGTGAAAGGAAACATGGAGCACCCGCTTTCGGGTGCTCTTTTTGTGTGTTTTTGATATAATACATATATCATTTTACGGGGGTTTCATATCATGAACATGGAAGAGATATTTGCAGAGATAGACAGACTGTTTTCCGAAGGAGAGAATGCAAAGGCAGAAGAATTCATTCTTGAAAAACTGTCAGAGGCGGCACGCATGTCGGATGAGAATGCGATGGTGCAGCTTCTCAACGAGCTCATCGGGCATTACAGGGAGACGGGCGAGTTTGACAAGATGAAGACGTTTGCGCAAAAGCTTCTTGATATACTTGACGCAGGCAGTCTTAAAGGTTCGATGGCGCATGCGACATCGCTGTTAAATGTTGCAAATGCCTACCGTGCGGCCGGTATGCTCCGCGAGTCAAACAGACTGTACCAGGAGGTAAAATCATACTACGACGCTAACGTTGCCCCCGATTCGATGCTGTATGCATCACTTCTTAACAACATGGCGCTGCTGTTCCAGGAGATGGGAGATTTTGAAAGCGCTGCCGACTGTCTTGAGCGGGCACTCGGCATATCTCTTGTATATCCTGAGTGCCGCATAGAACAGGCAACGACTTATGCCAATCTTGCTACAACCCTCATAAAGCTTGACAGATTTGATGAAGCAAAGGATCATCTTGAAAAGTCCTTTGAGCTGTTTGAACAGGATGAGAAGCCGGACTATCATTACAGTGCGGCTCTGTCTGCGATGGCCGAGATAATGTTTACAAAGAAGGATTACAAGGCAAGCGCTTCGTACTATGAAAGAGCGCTTAATGAAATCGAAAGATGCGTCGGAAAAGGCAGCAGGGCATATGAGATAACAAAGCAGAATCTGGATGCGGCCCGTGCGAAACAGGGAGATGATTCCGGTACAGAGGGTCAGAGCGTATCAGGTGGACGGTTGTGTGATACGCAGATCACAGGCCTTGAACTTTCGAGAAAATATTACGAACAATACGGCAGACCGATGATACATGAGATGTTTCCCGAATACGAGGACAGGATCGCGGTCGGCCTTGTCGGTGAAGGCAGTGAATGCTTCGGTTTTGATGATGAGATAAGCCGGGATCATGATTTCGGGCCCGGTTTCTGCATGTGGCTTGCAAAGGAAGACTATAAGAAGATCGGGAAGAAACTTCAGAAAGAATACGATATGCTTCCGAAGGAGTTTGGGGGATTCAGAAGACTGGAGACGGCAAAGGCTGATAAAAGAGTCGGCGTGTTTACGGTCGGAAAATTCTACAAACGGTTTCTAGGAATAAAAAGAGCTCCGAAGACTGATGAAGAGTGGCTGCTTCTCAATGAGGCGGGACTGTGTCATGCAACAAACGGTGAAGTGTTTGCGGATGATCTCGGCGGATTTTCTTATATCAGACAACAGCTTAAAAAGTACTATCCGGACAGAGTATGGCGACTTAAGATCGCTCAGACTGCCGCGCTCATGTCACAGTCGGGCCAGTATAATTTTCCCCGGATGCTGAAGAGAGGCGATACGGTTACCGCATCGGTGTATCTGTCGCAGTTTATTGAGAACACGATGAAGATGCAGTACCTTCTGAACAGGCGGTATGCCCCTTATACAAAATGGATGTTCAGGGGTCTTTCGGATATTCCCGACACAAAGGAAATTTGCGATCAGCTTGAGAGACTCTCCGCACAGGGTGTTCAGTATGCCTATGCTCAGACCATTATCGAGGAAATATGCACAAAGATACTGGGCAGGATGCACAAAGAGGGTCTCAGCACGCTCAGCGACAATTACCTTGATCATCATACGGCAGAGATAATATCAGGCATCAGCCGGAGTACTGATGAAAAATCGAAAGATAAGCTTATTGACAGGATAGTCGCACTTGAGTGGAAGGCGTTTGACAAGGTTGAAAACCAGGGCGGACGGGCATCGTGCCAGGATGACTGGCAGACGTTTTCCATCATGAGAAAAAGCCAGTACATGCTGTGGGATGAAGAGATGCTTAAGAGTTTTATCTCTGATTTTGAAGCCGCAAATGCAAGAGGATGGAACCTTATCACAGAGAAGTACGGCCGCATGGAAGAGACGAGTGCGCCTGATGAATATGCAAAGATAAAGGACAGTCTTCCCGAAATACCCGGGGAAAGAAAACAGATAATCGAAGCGATCGTAGCCATCCAGGTTGACATGATGGAGGATTTTGCAAAGGACTATCCGAAGGCTGCGGGTGAGGCAAGATCCATCCATACATCCGAGGACACTTTCTTCAACACATCATACGAGACATATCTTCGAGGAGAGATATCGACATATTCCGACAGTACGCTCTCGCTTTACGGAAGGTTTGTTGCGACAATGGCTCAGGAGGGAAGGAACATAGCAAAGGAGACGATCTCCAATTCGGCTGTTCTTTACGGATACAGATCGCTTGATGACATGGAATCCAAGTTATGAGTAATAAGATCGCCATAGACGATGATTTCGATCTTGATAAGATGATCGATTCGGGCCAGTGTTTCAGACCTCATCGTATCAAAGAAGCCACATACGGATTTGTTACCGGCGATCACAGTGTTGATATCGTTGACGAGACACTGCGCCGTGGCAGCAAAACGAAAAAAGGATGGGACGGTGTTACCGAACTGTCCTTTTCGTGTTCAAAAAAAGAGTGGGAAGAAGTATGGCATCCGTACTTTGATCTGGATACGGACTACAGGAAGATCCGAAGCACTGTTCCTAAGAAAGATAAGTTTCTTCAGTATGCGGCAGAATGCGGTGAGGGCATAAGGATACTCAGACAGGATAAGTTTGAGATGCTCATCAGTTTCATAATCTCGCAGCGAAAGAGCATTCCCGCGATCAGAACGAGCATTGAGCGGCTCGTCGCACTTTACGGACATGACGGTCTGTTCCCTGCACCCGCTGACATGCTTCGCGCCACAGATGAAGAACTTACCGCATGCGGTCTCGGATACCGCGTTCCTTATATCAGGAAGGCAGTCGAGCGGGTCGCACATGGTGAAGTCGATCTTGAAATGCTTGACGGACTGTCCGATGAAGAACTTTTTGATAAGTTAAAATCATTTGCGGGGGTCGGTGACAAGGTGGCCAACTGCGTGGCGCTTTTTGCATATCACAGGACCGGACGCGCACCTGTTGATACATGGATCGCGCGCGTTATCGAAGAAGAATACAACGGAGTAAATCCGTTCCCACGCTACGGAAATGTCGCCGGTATCATGCAGCAATATATGTTCTACTACATGCTAAATAAAGGGAATTGAATATTAAAAAAATTAAGACAATATAAATTCTATATTGAGCGAATTCCCCTGTGCCCTGACATTCGCACATGCCCCGGATATGATCGGCATCTGCGGAAACTGATGTCCGATATCAACATCCATTATGACCGGCACATTGTATTTTCCGAGTGCACCGATAAACGCATCGTAGTGGTCAAAATCCCCGAACGTATCGTCAAACCTGAGCGGGCGCCCGATCAGGAATCCCTTCACGTTTTTGAACCATCCGGCATTTTCCATCTGCCACAGTGCACGTCTCATGCTCATGACCGGAAGATCGCAGCTCTCAAGAAACCATATGAGACCGTCATCTTTGTAACGGTCAGCAAACGATGATACCCTGTCAAATGAAGTTCCGGCAAGATTGACAAGACAGTCCATGCATCCGCCGATCAGTCTTCCTGACATATCAGCACGATCACATTTTTCGCTGCCGTGGAATATCTTCTGCCTGTACTCATACACATCAAATGTATCGCCCGTTTTCTCGTTGACATATACGTCCACGGGTTTTTCTTTTCCGGATGCATCTTCATCCGTATCTTCAGCCCGTTCTCCCCTGACCTCTTTATACCACCTGTCGTAGTTTGAAACCGAAAGTTTTGTGCCGCACAGGACATCAAATGCATCATCGACACACTTATGATGAACGGCGGTAAATTTGGAAGCACACACGGAATAGATCGATGCGGTATCGCACAGCGTGTTCAGAAGGAATGTCAGATTCGTGTTGTCCGAATAACCCATGAACCATTTCGGATCGGAGCGGGCGATCTTTTCAAGATCAACATACGGAAGTATCTCGCACATAAGCTCACCGCCGCCGCATGATATGATCACATCACTTTTATCCTCTGTCAGAAAATCATTTGCCTCATCTGCACACTTCTGCGGTATGTTACTGATGCCGGTTCCTTCGTCGCAAAAGCAGTTCGGTCCCAAAACCGTCCTGTAACCGTTGCTCTTAAACCATTCAAGAGCATCTTCAAAATCGCTTCTGTAAGGTTCTGTCGCACATCCGAAGCTTGGTGCGATAAAGCCTATCCTGCCGCCTTTTTCCAGAAATCGCGGGTATCTCATACAGCATCTCCTTATAGCCAAAACATTGGGACAGTACCCCTGTTTCATGTTATAATAAACGATAATGTTCATCAAGTAAATCAGGCATTAGACAAGGAGGTTTCATATGTTCTACGAAGATGCGATCTGGATCGGAACGGCGGGAGATAAAAAGGTATCGATACTGCCGAAGATGGCAAACCGTCACGGGCTTATTGCGGGAGCAACGGGAACAGGAAAGACGATAACTCTCAAGGTCCTTGCAGAGTCGTTTTCGGATGCCGGTGTCCCTGTATTTCTGATAGATGTCAAAGGTGATCTGTCGGGAATGGCAAAGCCGGGCGTTGACAGTGAGGACATGCAGAACCGCATTAAGAAGTTTGGACTGGATGAGGCCGGATTTGAATACATGGATTATCCGACCGCTTTCTGGGACTTATATTCCAAGACCGGTATACCGCTTCGGACAACGGTCTCGGAGATGGGTCCGATCCTTCTTGCAAAGCTTATGAACCTTAATGATACACAGGCAGACATTCTTACATGTCTGTTCAAGATGTCCGATGATGAAGGACTGTTCCTTGACGATATAAAGGATCTCAAGGCGATGCTTCAGTATGCGAGCGATAATGCAGCGGAGATATCGAGGGAATACGGAAACGTAACAAAGCAGAGTATAGCTGCGATCATAAGAGGTGTCGTTGCACTTGAAGCATCAGGCGGTGACGCTTTCTTCTCGGAACCCGCGATCAACATCAGGGATTTTATCAGGACCGAAAACGATGGAAGAGGAGTCATCAATATTCTTGACGGTAGAGGACTGGCAAATGATCCGACACTGTATACGGCATTTCTTCTGTATCTTCTGTCGGAACTGTTTGAGAACCTTCCCGAAGTGGGAGATCCCGAAAAGCCCGAGCTTGTATTTTTCTTTGATGAGGCACATCTTCTGTTTGACGATCTTTCAAAAGTACTTCGCCAGAAAGTGGAACAGATCGTCAAGCTGATCAGAAGTAAAGGTGTCGGCATATATTTCTGCACACAGAATCCGAGAGACATTCCGGATGAAGTACTGGCACAGCTCGGTAATAAGATACAGCATGCACTTCATGCATATACGCCTTCAGAGGAGCGCGCGATAAAGTCGGCGGCGGATTCATTCAGATCCAATCCGGAATTTGATACAAAGACCGCGATAACCGAACTCGGTGTCGGTGAAGCACTTATTTCCGTTCTTGATGAAGAGGGTGTGCCGACTGTCGTTGAAAGGTGCAAAGTCCTTCCGCCCGCATCTCTTATGGGTGAGATAGATGATAATGAAAGAGAGAAGTTCTACAGATTGGGCAGGATGTATGACAGATATAAAGATGCAGTGGACGAAGAATCCGCATACGAGATAATAGTAAAGCGTATGCAGGAGCGTCAGGAGCAGGCAGAGAAGGAAAAGGCGGAAGCAGCAGAGGCAAAGGAAGCCGAAAAGGCAGCTGCAGCGGAGGCTAAAGAAGCCGAAAAGGCCGAGGCGGCCAAGAAACGCAAGTTGAAGAGCGCGGCAGGATCCGTTGCGGGATCGGCAGCCGGAACGATCGGACGTGAAGTCGGAAAGAGCATCGGCGGCAAGGTCGGAGGAAAGTTCGGCAAGACCATCGGCGGAAACATCATGGCTCAGCTTGGCAGAAGCCTTATGGGAACGTTTTTCAAATGATCTTTCCACACTCTTTTTATGAAGATGAGATCAGGTGTGATTTTCTGATCCCGTCAATGGTAAAGCGGACGTGGGCAGCACAGTTGCAGATACTGGCTGACCTTGATGAGGCGTGCCAAAGAAGCGGCATTGAGTATTTTGCCGAGTGGGGTACACTTCTCGGAGCAGTAAGACACGGCGGGTTTATCCCATGGGATGACGATCTTGACATATGCATGAAGAGACATGACTACGAGAAGTTTGTCAGTAATGTGTCATCGTATCTTCCCGATAACTATTCGATAGTAAACTACAGAACAAACCGTGATTTCAAACAGTTTCTGTCAAGGGTGGTCAGCAGTGACCATTACAGGTTCGATCCCGGATACATGAAGAAGTATTCAGGCCTTCCTTTTGCTCTCGGACTTGATATTTTTCCACTCGATTTTCTGACGGATGATGAGGAGTACGAAAGAGAACGTGAGGAAAAAGCCAGGCTTGTATTTTCTGCAGTAAACGAACTGGCATATTATGATACACCGGTAAGCAGGCTGTCGGATACGTTTGATAAGATCGAGAAGAAATTAAAGGTTGTGATCGACAGAAAAGGTGATGTACTGACGCAGCTTCGGGATATTCTGACCGGGCTGTACGGCGAAGTATCGGAAGAGGATGCGGTTTATGTAACGATGTATCCGCTATGGATGGACAGGAAGACATTCCGTTTTCCCATCGGATATTACAGGCGGGGGATCAGGGTCGGTTTTGAGAATACGACGATCCCTGTACCGACAGGATACAGTGATGTTCTATCAGTCAAATACGGAAGTAATTACATGACTCCCATAAGGTCGGGCGGAGCGCATGAATATCCTTACTTTGAAGCTCATGTGGATGTACTTCGTGAACACTTCGGATATGAATGGCCGGCATACAGGTTCAATGAAAACGATCTGAAAAGCAGAAGTCCGGAATACGAAAAAAAAACAGCCTGTCTGTATGTAACCTACGGGCTTCGCGAATTTAACAACATGCGCGATCTGGCAGGAAGGCATCTTGATGAAGGATACACTGTTACGATACTTCCGATATCAAGGTTTGAGATAGAACCGGATATGTCGGGGATCAATGAAAACCGCGAAGAGTTTCCCGACGAGATGTATCTTGAAGGACTGGACGGAGCAACTGTTTCACACGATCCTGCGGTTGCGGATACGCATTTTGATATCATAGTCACGAATTACCAGTACGATGAATACAACCTTATCACGACTGTTGATAAGAAGTTTTATTCAAAAGCTCTTCGCGAAAAATGTGACATGCTCATATATGTTCCGGCATGGGAAGTATCCTCGATCAGGCCGGAAGATGAAAGGGCGATAAAGCTCATGCCCTCATATGTCAACACACCTATGGCTGCAGTCTGTGATATGATCATCCTTCACGGTCAGGAGATGAAGGACAGGTATGTTGAATGTCTGACTGCATTTTCCGGAAGTAAGTACCGGGATCTGTGGGAGAAGAAGATAACGGTCACTGACAGTAAAAGGACTGCCCGAAAAAAGAGTGCCGACAAAAAGAAGAGTATAATGTTCTATGTCGGCCTGTCGCTCTTTGCGGTATACGGCGATAAGGCATCCGAAAAGATAAAGAAATGTTTTGATATATTTGATGAGAACAAAGACAAAGTCGATGTTGTATTCTGGATGCAGGATGGCCTGGAAGAGAACTTAAGACAACTGGATCCGGATCTTTATGAGAAATTTGCGGCATATGATTTTCGCGAAAGCGCAACAAGCATTGATACCGATGATATAGATGCGTATTACGGGGAACCTTCGGAGTTTGCGACTTATTTTGCAAATGAAGGGAAACCCGTCATGATAATGACAGTATGACGGGAAGGAAAGAGAGGAAACTAAATGGCACCTGATAACAGACCGGGAAGCAGAAAAAAGAACATAGGAGAAGGGACCGGCAGTGTCAAGAGACGCGGAAGCGGACTTGATTCGACACCGATACAGAGTTCCGGTGACTCGGGCGGACATCGCCCCGGGGGCGGAAATGTGACACGCGGCGGCGGTATCAGTATCGGAACCATTATCCTTATTGCAATAGTTTATTTCGTGTTCTTCAGGGGAGGATCATCCGAAGGATATGATGCATCGCAGCCGTTGGATCAGAACGTGTCAACCCAGACAGGCAGCCAGAGCGTCGGAACCTCTTCAGGGGATCTGTTCGGCGGAATGTCGGATGTGTTCGGAAGCCTTATTGGAGGTTATTCGACTTCACCGGATGACTACTCTTCATATGAGGATACGACGTCTCAGATAAATACCGCCCAGCTTGATACGAATGTAAGTCCCATGGCGAGACAGAAGTATACTTCGATCATAGGTCAGGGTGCGGATGTAGTCACGATCATGGTCTATCTGTGCGGTACCGATCTTGAATCGGGGAGCGGTATGGGAACGGCCGATCTGCAGGAGATGGCATCGGCAACGCTTTCGGATAACGTCAATCTGATCGTATACACGGGTGGATGTTCGAAGTGGAAGAACAACGTCGTCTCCAGCAATGTCAACCAGATACATCAGATCAAACAGGGCGGAGTGAAGACTCTTGAGAAGGATATGGGCAAAAAATCAATGTCCGATCCGAATACTCTTACGGAGTTTATAAAATACTGCGGACAGAATTTCCCCGCAAACAGGAACGAGCTTATTCTCTGGGATCACGGAAGCGGATCCCTGTCGGGTTTTGCATATGATGAGAAGTATCCCCAGACGGGATCGATGAGCCTGTCGGGCATCAAGAAAGCGATCGACGATTCGGGAATGAAGTTTGATTTTGTCGGATTTGATGCGTGCCTTATGGCAACTGTCGAGACGGCACTCATGCTTTCCGACTACGCGGATTACATGATCGCATCGGAAGAGACTGAGCCGGGTGTCGGCTGGTATTACACGAACTGGCTGACCAGGCTTTCTGCCGACACGAGCATGCCGACCGCAGAGATCGGTAAGAACATAGTCGATGATTTTGTCGACATGTGTGCGAAGAAGTGTCCGGGTCAGAAAGCTACGCTGTCGGTAACAGACCTTTCCGAAGCGCAGATGACGGTTCCCGAAAAGCTTAGCAGCTTTTCAAAGAACACAAGTGATCTGATCGCCGATTTCAACGGATACACAAAGGTTTCCGATGCCAGGAACAAGTCGAAGGAATTTGCCGTCTCGCATAAGCTCGATCAGATCGATTTCATACATTTTGCAAACCTGCTTGATACTCCGGAAAGTCATGAGCTTGCCGATGTCCTGTCATCGTGCGTGAAGTACAACAGGACGGAGAGAACGATCGCAAATGCGAACGGCCTGTCCGTATATTTCCCGTACAAGAAAGCATCCAAAGCAGGATCGATGGCAAAGACATATGAACAGATCGGCATGGACAGTGCATATACGGAATGTATCAGAGCATTTGCACAGAATGAACAGACAGGGCAGTCTTCACCGGATGGAGTGGAAACTCCCATCGGCCTTCTGTTGTCTTCCATTCTCGGTGGAAGGGATTTCGGGGAAGGCGTGGACAAAAAGCTTCAGCCGACAGATAACGGCAAAGGTCAGAAGGTGATCAGGCTGTCGGAGGACGAATGGAAGAAAAACGCGATGGTAGATCTTGCCGCGTTTGTTGATGACGGAGAAGGATTCATAGGTCTCGGTTATGATAATACGTTCACCTTTGATGAAAACAATGATCTGATCGCCGACTTTGACGGAACATGGATGTCGATAAACGGACATATAGTTGCGTACTATCATACCGAATCAATGGAGGACGGCGATCACTACTGTTATGAAGGTTATGTTCCGGTAATTCTTAACGGAGAAAGAGCAGAGCTGATCCTTGTATTCTCGGATCAGTTCCCCGACGGGATGATCACCGGTGCAAGAGCTTATTATGAGAACGGTGAGACGGATACCGTCGCAAAGAGTATGATCGCTCTCAAAGCGGGAGATGTGATCGATTTTGTCTGCAGGTATTACGATTATGACGGTACCTACAAAGACTCATACAAGTTCGGAGAGCAGCTCGTGCTGGATTCTCCCGACTTTGACATAAAAAACATCAGGATATCTCCCGAAGACGGAAAAGCACTTGCGGCATTCAAGTTTACCGATATCTATCATCAGGAGAGCTGGTCGCCGTTTATTAACGATAATTAAAGGAGATCTCTTTATGGAACCTATCATCACGAGCCTGCTTGAAACGGACGCATACAAGTTTTCGATGGGACAGGCGATATACCATCAGTTTTCGGACTACAAGACAACATGGTCATTTAAATGCCGTAATGAGGGCGTTTACTTCACTCCGGAGATGATCGAGGAGATCAAGCGCCAGATCAGGATGTACTGTGATCTCCGATTCCGTGAGGATGAGCTTGAGTATCTGAACAACATCAAATGGATAAAAGGATCATACGTTGATTTTCTCAGACTGTGGAAACCGAGATTCGAGGATTTTGAGTTCGGAACGGATGCGGACAGCGGTCTTACGATCGAGACAAAAGGAACGTGGCTCAATACTTCGATGTATGAGATCCCGACGCTCGCGATCGTAAACGAAGTATATTTCAGGATGGCATATGACTATGACAGACTGATCAACAGTTTCAGGGACCGCCTTGATGACAAGATACAGGGTATCATGGACGGCACGTATGAACTCGGAGCGTTCAGTGAGTTCGGAGCAAGAAGAAGGCTTTCCGGCGAGGCACAGGAACTTGCCGTAACAAGCCTTGCGGGAGCAAGACTTCCTGCGGGAAACAGATTTGTCGGAACAAGTAACGTATATCTTGCCAAAAAACACAAGCTCGTACCGGTCGGCACGATGGCTCATGAATGGATCATGTGCGTCGGCCAGGGAAACCACAAGCACAATCCCGCTTATTCAAACTGGTATGCACTTGATGCATGGGTAAAGGAATATGGCGTACTTAACGGAACGGCACTTACCGATGCGATAACGACAAAGTGCTTCCTTGAGGATTTCCAGCTGACTTATGCGACGCTTTTCTCCGGTGTCCGTCATGACAGCGGTGATCCGTATGAGTGGGCAGACAACATGATCAGACATTACGAGGAGCTGGGGATCGATCCGAAGACAAAGACACTTCTGTTCTCGGACAGCCTTGATTTTGCAAAGGCTACTGCGATCAACAGGGCATATAAGGATAAGGTCAGAACAGCGTTCGGGATAGGAACATATCTTGCGAACGATACCGATGTTGAGCCTCTTAACATAGTCATGAAGACAACGGTATGCAACGGCTGTGATGTTGCCAAGATATCCGATGCTGAAGGAAAGAGCATGTGCAAGAGCGATGAGTACGTTCATTATCTGAAACGATGCATCGACTGGAGGATGGAACACGAAACAAATGTTATCCGCTGAGAGAAAAAAGCGTTCATATAAGATCGACATGTGTTCGGGGCTTATCGTAAGCAGGCTTTTGCTGTTTACGGGGCCTCTTGTGCTTTCGTCAGTCCTGCAGCTTCTGTTCAATGCGGCAGATGTCATCGTAGTCGGAAAATACGCGGGCGATAACTCCCTTGCCGCGGTAGGGTCGGTAGGTCCTCTCATTAATCTCTTTGTCGCTCTCTTTATGGGTCTGTCTATAGGAAGTAACGTACTTGCTGCACGCGCATACGGGAGCAGGAATGATCTTCTGATGTCAAGATGCGTTCACACTTCGATGCTTGTCAGTCTGATCTCGGGAATTATACTTGCGGCGATGGGATTTTTCTTCACGGGCAGGATACTCATATGGATGAAGTCGCCTGCGGAAACGCTTCCGCTTGCGGGCCTTTATCTGAAGATATATTTTCTCGGGATGCCCGCGTCGATGGTGTATAACTTCGGAAGTGCGATACTTCGTGCTGTCGGGGATACGAGACGGCCCATGTATTATCTTACGGCAGCCGGCATCATAAATGTCATACTGAACCTTGTGTTTGTTATCAGTTTTAAGATGGATGTTGCCGGAGTTGCGACAGCTACGGTCATATCACAGATCATATCGGCAGCTCTCGTTGTTATCTGCCTGATGCACGAGAGAGGGGCGATGCGCCTTGATCTCAGGCTTCTTCGGATCGACAGGGACATTCTGGTAAAAATCATACGCATAGGACTTCCCGCAAGTTTTCAGGGAATGCTGTTTTCTCTGTCAAACGTGATAATCCAGTCTTCGGTGAACGAATTCGGAGCAACGGTAGTTGCGGGAAATTCCGCTGCCCAGAATCTGGAAGGCTTTGTGTATGTTTCGATGAACGCGTTCTATCAGGCATGTATCTCTTTTGTCAGCGCAAATGTCGGGGCAAGGAAGTTTGAGAGGATAAACAGGATACTTGTCCGTGCCGAAGCGTGTGTCATCATAACGGGAATGCTTCTCGGAGGATATGCGTATTTTGACGCACACAGGCTGATCTCGCTTTATACCAATTCGGATGCTGTTATTGCAGTGGGAAAGATCAGGATGATGTATGTATCTCTTCCGTATTTTCTGTGCGGGATGATGGATGTTATGGTCGGAGCGCTCCGTGGGCTCGGATACGCCGTGCTTCCGATGATAGTATCTCTTGTCGGAGCATGCGGATTGAGGCTCCTTTGGATATTCACGCTCTTTCAGACCCCGATGTTTCACGAAACAAAATATCTGTATCTGACATATCCCGTTTCATGGACGGTTACATTTCTGGCGCATGTTCTGTGCTATGTCATTGTCAAAAAGAGGTTTGACAGGACTCATGTAAACTCCGCTGATTGATTTTCACCAAATATTCATATTTAACTGTTGACAAGGAAAAATGGCAGTGGTACATTATGTACAGATGTTAGCACTCTAACGAGTCGAGTGCTAACAACCCGAAAGGATGGTTCCAGTTGGCACTTGATGACAGAAAGAAAAAGATACTTCTTGCCATAATCAGGACTTATCTTGAGACCGGAGAACCGGTCGGCTCAAGAACGATCTCGAAGATCGAAGGACTTGATCTTTCATCGGCGACGATACGTAATGAGATGGCGGATCTTGTTGATATGGGGTATATACTCCAGCCACATACATCCGCGGGACGTATCCCTTCGGATAAAGGATACAGGTTCTATGTTGACCAGCTCATGGCTGAGAAGGAACAGAAGCTTGAGGAGCGTGAGCGCGAAGCGGATGAGATGAAGGACATGCTTGTCGAGAAAGCGGACAGGATGGAACGCCTTCTCAAACAGGTAGCAAGGAGTCTTTCGGCCAACACGAACTATGCCGCGATGATATCCGCACCGAGATATAACATCAACAGGCTTAAGTTCATACAGCTGTCGCGCATGGAGGCGAACAGGATCGTTGCCGTGATCGTTGTCGAAGGCAACATGATCAAGAACCAGATAATCAATATTGATGAGCCTATCGATGACGAGACACTTTTAAAGCTGAACATGCTTCTGAACACAACGCTTAACGGAATGGCGATCGAGGACATCAATCTTTCGATAATCAGCAAGATGAAGCAACAGGCGGGTGAACAGGCAGGCATCATTTCCGAGGTCATAGATGCCGTTGCCGAATCGATCAAGGCCGACGAGGATCTGGAGATATACACGAGCGGAGCAAACAATATCTTCAAATATCCCGAGCTTGCGGATAATGAAAGAGCAAGCGAGATCATAACCGCATTTGAAGAGAAAAAACAGCTGACCGATATCGTTTACGAAACGCTGTCCCACTCGGATGAAAAAGGTATCCAGGTTTACATCGGAGAAGAATCTCCGGTCGCGAATATGAAGGACTGCAGTGTCGTCACCGCAACGTATGAACTCGATGAAGGCATACACGGAACGATAGGTATCATAGGACCCAAGAGAATGGATTACGACAAGGTTCTGTCCACGATGAAGAAGCTGACCAATGAACTTGACACAATGTTTAAGAAGAATTGAGGGTGAAAAGATTGAAGAATGAAGAAGGAGTAAAGATCGACATAGAGACTCCCGAACAGTTTGAGGAGGATGTCGCAAAGATACTCGAAGAGGAAGAAGCAAAGACTGAAAGCCCAAAAGAGGAAGAAGCCGAAGAGACCGCAGCAGAAGAAGTAAAAAATGCGGAAAAGGAAGAGGATGCTGCCAAAGACAAGGAAAGCAAAAAGCACTCCGGTAAAAAGAAAAAGACGGATCCTAGAGACGAAAAGATAGCGGAGCTTGAAGACAGGGTTAAACGTCAGATGGCCGAGTTTGAAAACTTCAGAAAGAGGACCGACAAGGAAAAATCCCAGATGTTCGACATGGGCGTAAAGAACGTGGTCGAAAAGATCCTGCCGGTCATAGATAATTTTGAAAGAGGTCTTGATAATATTCCCGAAAGTGCGGACGAATCGTTTGCAAACGGGATGAAGATGATCTACAAGCAGTTGAGCGACGAGCTGGACAGGCTTGGGGTCAAACCGATAGAAGCGGTCGGGCAGCCTTTTGATCCCAACTTCCACAATGCGGTAATGCAGGTTGAAAGTGAGGAATACGAGAGCGGAACGGTAGCCCAGGAACTGCAAAAAGGTTACATGTATCACGAAACACTTGTCAGACCGAGTATGGTCTCGGTAGTTCAATAAAGGAGGAAAATAAGATGAGTAAGATAATAGGTATCGATCTTGGAACAACAAACAGCTGCGTGGCTGTAATGGAAGGTGGTAAGCCCACCGTTATCACAAACACGGAAGGTGCAAGAACAACACCGTCTATCGTCGCATTCACAAAGACAGGCGAGAGACTTGTCGGTGAGGCTGCAAAGCGTCAGGCGGTCACAAATGCGGAGCATACGGTTTCTTCGATCAAGAGGGAAATGGGTTCCGATTACAAGGTAAACATTGATGACAAGAAGTACAGTCCTCAGGAGATATCCGCAATGATCCTTCAGAAGCTTAAGGCAGATGCGGAAGGATATCTCGGCGAGAAGGTCAGCGAAGCGGTCATCACCGTTCCCGCATACTTCAATGACTCTCAGCGTCAGGCAACAAAAGATGCCGGTAAGATCGCAGGACTTGACGTAAAGCGTATCATCAACGAGCCTACGGCTGCTGCACTTGCATACGGACTTGATAACGAAAAGGAACAGAAGATCATGGTATATGACCTCGGTGGTGGTACATTCGATGTATCCGTTATCGAGATCGGTGACGGCGTTATCGAGGTTCTTGCAACAAGCGGTAACAACCGTCTCGGCGGTGATGATTTTGATAACCGCGTTACACAGTGGATGCTTGACGAGTTCAAGAAGGCAGAAGGCGTTGATCTGTCTGGCGACAAGATGGCAATGCAGAGACTGAAGGAAGCTGCAGAGAAGGCCAAGAAAGAGCTTTCAAGCGCAACAACGACGAACATCAATCTTCCGTTCATAACTGCAACAAGCGAAGGTCCTAAGCACTTTGACATGAACCTTACAAGAGCAAAGTTTGACGAGCTCACACATGATCTTGTTGAGATGACGGCAGAACCTGTTCGTACTGCATTAAAGGATGCGGGCATCACGGCATCGGATCTCGGACAGGTACTTCTCGTAGGCGGTTCCACAAGGATCCCTGCAGTTCAGGATAAGGTTAAACAGCTTACAGGCAAAGAGCCCAGCAAGTCACTTAACCCCGATGAATGTGTTGCACTCGGTGCGTCTATCCAGGGTGGTAAGCTTGCAGGCGATGCAGGTGCCGGTGAGATCCTTCTTCTTGATGTCACACCGCTTACACTTTCGATCGAGACAATGGGTGGTGTTGCTACACACCTTATCGAGAGAAATACAACGATCCCTACGAAGAAGAGCCAGATCTTCTCAACTGCTGCAGATAACCAGACTGCGGTTGATATAAACGTAGTACAGGGTGAGAGACAGTTTGCAAGAGATAACAAGTCGCTCGGACAGTTCAGACTTGACGGTATCCCTCCGGCAAGACGTGGAATGCCCCAGATCGAGGTTACGTTTGATATCGATGCAAACGGTATCGTTAACGTTTCCGCAAAGGATCTCGGTACCGGCAAGGAGCAGCACATCACGATCACATCGGGTACATCGATGAGCGATGACGAGATCGAGAAGGCTGTCAAGGAAGCTGCACAGTATGAGGCAGAAGACAAGAAGCGTAAAGAGGCTGTTGACGCCAAGAACGATGCAGACTCATTCGTATTCCAGACCGAGAAGGCTATCGAGGAAGTCGGTGACAAGCTTGATGCGACCGATAAGGCAAACGTTGAGTCAGAGCTTAAGACACTTAAGGAACTTGCCGAGAAGGCCGATCCCGAGAACATGACGGAAGATCAGGTTTCAGAGCTCAAGGCACAGCAGGAGAAAGCAATGACGGCTGCACAGAAGCTCTTCGAGAAGATGTATGAGCAGACACAGCAGGGCGCAGGTGCAGGTCCGGATATGAGCCAGTTTACCGGAGCAGGTCCTGATATGGGAGCAGCAACGGGATCTGATCCCGGATCGTCATCGGACGATGTTGTAGACGGTGATTTTAAGGAAGTATAAATAAAAAATGGCAGAGAGTAAAAGGGACTATTACGAGGTCCTCGGCGTTGATAAGACTGCCGATGACAGCACGATAAAAAGTGCATACAGAAAACTTGCCAAGAAGTATCATCCTGATATGAACCCGGGCGACAAAGCCGCGGAGGCCAAATTCAAAGAGGCCTCCGAGGCTTATGCCGTGCTGAGCGATCCCGATAAGAGAAGACAGTATGATCAGTACGGTCATGCCGCATTTGAGCAGGGTGGAGCCGGCGGATTTGGTGGATTCGATTTCGGATCGATGGACTTCGGAGACATATTCGGAGACATATTCGGGGATCTGTTCGGAGGCGGCAGAAGCCGTGGCGGCGGCAGATCATATAACGGCCCGATGAAAGGTGCGAACGTAAGGGCAAGCGTTCGGATCACGTTTGAGGAAGCGGTGTTCGGCTGCGAAAAAGAGATTGAGCCTCTTCAGAAGGACGAATGCAAGACCTGTCACGGAACAGGTGCAAAGCCCGGTTCAAGCCCCGTCACTTGTACGAAGTGCGGCGGAAAGGGCCAGGTCGTATTTACATCCCAGTCGCTGTTCGGAACGGTACGTAATGTACAGAGCTGTCCGGACTGCTTGGGAACCGGTAAGATAATAAAGGATAAATGTCCGGACTGTCGCGGACAGGGATACATCGCATCGCGCAAGAAGCTTGCCGTATCGATACCGGCAGGAATAGACAACGGACAGAGCGTCCGTCTTCGTGAGAAGGGTGAGCCCGGAACAAACGGCGGACCGAGAGGTGATCTCCTTGTCGAAGTGATCGTTGCCCCGCATCCGATATTCCAGAGACAGGACACGAACATATACTCAACTGCCCCGGTTTCATTTGCCGTGGCGGCACTCGGCGGGGACATCCTGATAGATACAGTAGACGGAAAGGTTTCATATACGGTCAAGCCCGGAACCCAGACGGATACGAAGATCAGGCTTAAAGGAAAAGGTGTTCCGTCGCTCAGGTCGGCAAGCGTTCGCGGAGACCATTATGTGACGCTCGTTGTGCAGACGCCGACGAAACTGTCAAATAAAGCAAAGGAACTGCTTAAGGAATTTGATGCCGAAACGGACGATTCACTGACAACGGTCGAGAGATACAAGGAATCCAAGGCCGGACAGGACGGCGGCAAGGGCGATAAGACGGATAAGAAAAAACGCGGATTTATGAAATGATCAGGGGGACTTCGGTCCCCTTGAATTGTTTTTGTAAATACCATATAATGTCATATTATGAGAAAATCAAGTATATTAAAACCATTGGCTGCGGGCCTTGTCCTTGCGCTTATGCTGACGGGCTGTTCGGGATGCGGCGCATCGACAGATCCTGTTCAGGATCCGGGAAACGTAACGGCCGAACCTGACAAGCCTTCAGACGATACAAACGATAAACCGGGACAGGAAGAGACGGTAGCAGAGGATGATCCGAATGCTCTTCCCGAAGGAATGATGAGAAGTTATCTTACCGGACTTCCGGTTGATGAGAAGATCGGAAACAGAAGACCGGTCGCGATAATGCTCAACAACCTCAAACCTGCACAGCCCATGAGCGGAGTCAGCTATGCGGATGTCGTGTACGAATATGTTGTTGAGGGCGCGATAACGAGACTGATGGGACTGTTCGAGAACTATGACGATCTCGAGAAGATCGGGTCCGTCAGAAGCTGCCGTGAATATTTTGTTTATACGGCACTTGAGTTTGATGCGATATACTGCCACTTCGGACAGGCATCATATGCGGTCGATCTTCTGAACAAGGATTACGTCGATAACATAAACGGACTCGGACCTGCCGGAGAGGTAACATACTACAGGACAACCGACCGACAGGCACCGCACAACGTATATACGAGCAAGAACGGAATAGATGCCGGTATAGACATGCTCGGATACAGAAGAGATCATTACGAGGGATACAAAGGAAAGTTCAAGTTCTGCGATCTGGACAAAGAGGTCACGAACGAGGGCGGTATCAGTGCAAAACATATAGAGCCCAAGTACAGGATCAACAAGCCGTGGTTTGATTACAACGAGAAGACGGGCAAGTACGACAGGTACCAGTACGACGGTCCTCAGATAGACGATCTGACAGGCGAGCAGTTATCGTATGACAACGTTATCCTGCAGTACAATTTCTGGGTACAGCTCGACGACAAGGATTATCTTGCATTTGACTGTCATAACGGCGGGGCGATCCAGTACTGCACAAAGGGAAAATGTGTTGCGGGAACGTGGAAGCGTGAACTGAACGAAGATAATTACGACATGTCCGCGATCAGGTATTACGACTTGGACGGAAACGAACTTGAGATAAACAACGGTAAGACGTTTGTCTGTGTCATCCAGAATGATGAAGTCGAGAACGTCGTTGTTGAATGAGTATGAAATGCAGGGCCTTGTGTTAACAGGGCCTTGTTTATTGTTTATATGAACACATTATCTGCCGGAGAGAAAAATGAGATATAACAGATACACGATAGAAACAACAACAGTTGCCGAGGACATAATAATCAGCATGCTCGATGATCTCGGAGTGGAGGGTGCACAGATCGAGGACAGGGTGCCGCTTACCGAAGACGAGCTGGCCGGGATGTTTGTTGATATTATGCCGCAGCAGGGCGAGGACGACGGAAAGGCATATGTGTCGTTCTATCTTGATGCCGATGAGGATCACGAAGAGCTTCTTAAGGATATAAGGGCAGAACTGGATGACATGAAGAGTTATCTGAACGTAGGAAGCTGCACTATATCGCAGACCGTTACGGAGGATGAGGATTTTCTGAACAACTGGAAGAAGTATTTCCATCAGTTCTATATAGATGATATCCTGTTCATACCGTCATGGGAAAAGGTTGAAGAGCCGGATCACACCGGGATGATCATCCATATCGATCCGGGAACAGCGTTCGGGACCGGAATGCATGAGACAACACAGCTCTGTATACGCGCCCTTAGAAAGTATGTTACGAAAGGCTGCAGCGTGCTTGATGTCGGAACGGGCAGTGGAGTACTGGCGGTGCTTTCATACAAGTTCGGTGCAGGAAGCATAACAGGTACCGATCTTGATACGTGTGCGGAAGCTGCAACATCTGACAACCTTGCAGCAAACGGTCTTGCGGATAAAGATTTCAGGCTCATCATAGGAAATCTGATAGATGATAAAAAGGTACAGGAAGAGGTCGGCACGGGATATGATATAGTTGTTGCGAACATCCTTGCCGAAGTTCTGATACCGCTTCTTCCGGAAGGGATAAAGTGCTTAGGAAGCGGCGGATACTATATCATGTCCGGAATAATAGATGATAAGGAAGAAGCAGTTGTCGCCGCGTGCCGCGAGCAGGGACTTGAAGTGGTTGAGGTAAACCGGCAGGGTGAGTGGTCCGGCGTAGTCTGCCGCAAGTTGTAGCATCAAAAACATGTACAGATTCTTTGTTGAAAAAGAACAGATAAATACGGATGACAGGCGTGTCGTGATCACCGGAGAGGATGTGAATCACATCAAAAACGTTCTTCGCATGAAAGAAGGCGAGGAAGTGTCCGTGATGGCAGCCGGCGATGACACGGAGTACAGGTGTGCCGTAAAGGGATTTACAGCCGATACGGTCGAGCTGACGCTTCTGTTTGTCAAGGAGAGTAACGTTGAACTGCCGTGTGAGATCGTACTTTATCAGGCACTTCCGAAATCGGACAAGATGGAGACGGTCATAACAAAAGCAGTGGAACTCGGAGCGGTACGGATAGTGCCGGTTGCAACAGAGCGTTCGGTGGTAAAGCTTGACAGTGAAAGAGCCGGAAAAAAGGTCACAAGGTGGAACGCGATCTCGGAAGCTGCGGCAAAACAGAGCAAGCGTGCAGTCATTCCCGAAGTAAGCAATGTTATGAGCGTGACAGAAGCGCTTGATGACTGTAAAGAGTTTAACGTCAGGATCATTCCGTATGAACTGGCGGATTCCGACTCCATGAACACAACCCGCACTGTGATGGAAAAGATCAGGCCCGGCGACAGGGTTGCGGTGTTTATAGGACCTGAGGGCGGCTTTACCGAAGAAGAGATAGAACTGGCAAAAGAGGCTGGATTCAGTCCGGTAACACTCGGACACAGGATCCTTCGGACAGAGACTGCGGGGATGGTCGTGCTGTCCTGGATCGGATATAATATCGAAGTATGAGTATTTATCTTGATAACAGCGCTACGACGCGCACGTTTGATGAAGTAACGGAATATATGACGCGCATCATGAAGGAGAACTTCGGCAATCCTTCAAGCATGCACATGGCCGGCGTTAACGCCGAAAAGGAAGTGAAGATCGCGCGTGAGACGATAGCAAAGATCCTGAAGGCCGATGAGAAAGAGATCATCTTTACATCGGGCGGTACGGAATCAGATAACCTAGCGCTTATCGGATGCGCACTTGCAAACAGACGCGCCGGCAGTCATCTTATCACTACCAAAGTCGAACATCCCGCGGTTCTTGAGACGATGAAATATCTTGAAGAGCAGGGATTTTCGGTAACGTATCTTGATACGGAAAGCGACGGAAGAGTAAATCCCGAAACGCTGAAAAATGCACTTACGGATCAGACGATCCTCGTGTCGGTGATGCATGTCAATAACGAGATCGGAGCCGTAAATGACATAGAGACTTTGTCCGGGATCGTAAAATCATACAATCCGGCTGTACTGTTTCACACGGATGCCGTGCAGTCGTTCGGAAAACTGAACGTGAACCCGAAGAAACTGAAGGCCGATCTTGTGTCGGTAAGCGCCCACAAGATCCACGGTCCTAAGGGCGTCGGATTCTTGTATGTCAAAGACGGAACAAAGATCAGACCGATACTGTTCGGAGGCGGACAGCAGAAGGGAATGCGCTCCGGTACCGAAAACGTTCCGGGGATAGCCGGAATGGGACTTGCCGCAAAACTTTCATATCAGGATTTTGAATCAAAGACCGGTGCGATGTATGATCTGAAGAGATATTTTGTCGAAGAGCTGCTTAATCTTGACGGAGTGAGCATTAACGGGATCGTCACCGATGGAGGAAAGATCACCGACGAAGCGGTCAGGCAGACGGCACCGCATATCGTGAGCGCATCGTTTGAAGGGATCCGCGCGGAAGTGCTCCTGCATGCGCTTGAAGCAAAGGGGATATATGTTTCGTCGGGAAGCGCATGTGCGTCAAATAAGCCCGCGGTAAGCAATACACTGCTTGCGATCGGACTGCCTCAGAAACTGCTCGATTCGACGCTGCGGTTCTCGATGTCTGCAGAGACCACACGCGAAGAGATCGACACGACACTTGAAGTTCTCGCAGACGAACTTCCCAAGTTGAGAAGATTTATTAGACAGTAAGTATAATCGGAGGCTCGGGACCTGAGATCAGTCTTCAGGGTAACAGAATCTAATATATTATAGGTTCGGGGACAGAGGTTGTTTCGAGAAAACCTTGTGGAGACGCCGGTACTTAGCCGGTGTTCTTTACCGGCTTATGTACCGCTGCGTCGGAACAGGAGCGCGAGCGCGTTTTCGAGAAATTACCTCTGCCCGAGAACCGAAAAGGAAACCAATATGAAATACTCAACCTACTTAATCAAATACGCCGAGATCGCCATCAAGGGCAAGAACCGCTACGTATTCGAGGACGCCCTTATGCACAGGATGCGCCTTGCTCTCAAGCAGATCGATGGCGAATTTGCCGTATCCAAAACCCAGGGCAGGATGTATGTCGACTGCAAGAGCGACTACGACTTCGACGAGCTTATCGCGGCTCTGAAAAAGGTATTCGGTATCAACGCGATCTGCCCGATGGTCAGAGTTGAGAAGAAGGACTTTGACAGCCTCAGGGAAGAAGTTATCAGATATGTGTCGGAAGAGTATCCCGACAGGAACAAAACGTTCAAGGTGTTCGCAAGACGCGCGGACAAATCCTTCCCTGTCAGGTCGACCGAGATGAACTGTGCACTCGGCGAGGCGATACTCACAGCTTTTCCCGAAATGAAAGTTGACGTTCATACACCCGAGATCGAGCTTAACGTCGAAGTGCGTGAGGACGTCTGCATTTATTCAAAACAGATACCCGGTCCGGGAGGTATGCCGATAGGAACGAACGGCAAGGCCATGCTCCTTCTGTCGGGAGGTATCGATTCACCTGTAGCCGGATACATGATCGCAAAGCGCGGTGTCAAGATCGATGCTGTGTATTTCCATGCGCCGCCGTATACGAGTGAGCGTGCAAAACAGAAGGTTGTGGATCTTGCAAGGATCGTTGCGGGATACGCCGGGACGATATGTCTTCATGTCATCAACTTCACGGATATACAGCTTGCGATATATGAGAAGTGCCCTCATGACGAGCTGACCATCATCATGAGAAGATACATGATGAGGATAGCCGAACAGATCGCAAAGGAAAATGACTGCCTCGGACTGATCACAGGCGAGAGTATAGGGCAGGTAGCCAGCCAGACGATCCAGTCGCTTTCCGTTACGAACGAGGTCTGCACACTTCCCGTGTTCAGGCCACTCATAGGATTTGATAAACAGGAGATCATTGAGATCTCGGAAAAGATAAACGCATTTGAGACATCGATACTTCCGTATGAAGACTGCTGCACGATATTTGTTGCAAAACATCCTGTCACAAAGCCAAATCTTTCGGCTATAAAAAGGTCGGAGACAAAGCTTGAGGATGTGATCGATGAGCTTGTTCAAAAAGCGATAGAGACCGACGAAGTGATCAATGTGATCTAGGTGTGGTGTATGTTTGATACAGGTAATTCCAAGCGAATATCCGGACGGCTTCTCTTTGTGATCTGTGCGATTATAGGAGCCGTTGTGTTCATCGGGATATACGGAGCGGCTATCCTTGATTTTACCAATACGGGATGGCTGTTCAACAACGATCACGATCTGAGGCAGCACTATGTCGGATGGTGCGCATTCAGAAGAGACCCGTGGCATTTTCCGATCGGACTGATCGACTCGCTTTCATATCCGAACAGCATGTCTGTAATATATACCGATTCGATCCCGATATTTGCGGTGGCGTTTAAACTCATAAGCGGATATCTCCCGGTCACGTTCCAGTATTTCGGACTGTTCGGCATATTGTCGTTCATGCTGATGGGAGGTTTCTCGTCGCTCCTGTTAAGAAGGTTCATATCAAAGGACATTCTGTGCATGATCGGATCCATATTCTATGTCATAAGCGCGCCGGTCATTCAGAGAATGTATTTTCACACTGCACTCGCGGCACAGTGGCTTATCATAGCAGCGCTCGTTTTATGGGTGTACGATGACGTTATCAAAAAGAAGAGTACAAAGATAATCTGCTGGGCTCTGCTGGGGTTCATTTCAGTCGGTATCCATTCGTATTTTGTGCCGATGCTCGGGATGATACTTGCAGCACTCATGATCACCCAGATCGTCGTCAAAAAAGGTATCATGCTCCCGGTTATGGAATTTGTGGCATTTTGTGCGACGGGTCTTCTGAATCTGTATATACTCGGGGCATTTTACGGCGTATCTTCGGCTTCCGGCTTCGGACTCGGAACTTTTGTAAGCAATCTCAATACGTTCATCAATCCGCTCGATATCGGACGGGTTCTTCCCGAACTACCGCTTCAGAACTATTTCCAGTATGAAGGAATGGCATATCTCGGAGCGGGAATACTGCTTCTGTATGTTATCGTGGCGGCGGGCCTTGTGTTCAGACTGGTCAGAAAAGTTCCTGAGGAAGCATTCCATACGAAAAAAGTGTATGGCAGGGTAGCGGCAGGTCTTGTCATTGTATCATTTGCTGCAGCGGTATTTCCTGTCATATCATTTAACGATGTTCTGATCGGCTATATTCCGTGTCCGCAGTCTCTTGCGGATATCCTGTCCATATTCCGTTCAAACGGAAGGCTCATATGGCCTGCAATGTATGTTCTCATCACTGCGGCGATAAGTTTTACGGCATACACGTTCAGACATGAGAAGGCAGGGGTCATAGTCATCGCGGCAGCGCTGATACTGCAGTTTTACGATATGAAGGATGCATTTTCGAATAGATATGAGCTTTACACTTCGGATTACCCGCTCACCACGGTATGGGACGAGGAGGATCTTTCCATATTTATGAAAGGTCAGAAGGAATTCATATTCCTTTACACGGAAAACGATATAACACTTCCGACCGGATATTATGCATATGTTCATAACATGCGACAGAACAATTTCTATTTTGCAAGAGATATCGAGATGAAGGTCTGGGAAAACATAGATCAGTACATGGCCGAACTTCAAAAGGGAATGATCCGCGAAGGTGCGGTATATGTGCTCAGAACGGAGGACTACGAGAGAAACAGGGAAATATTTGATGCTCTTGATGCATGGAAGATCGAAAGACCGGGTCATCTGCTCTTCAGGGCAAAATAGCCGTTGCAGGAATTGAAGGCAAAAAAAATCGCCTGACTGCTGTCAGGCGATGAAAGATCTTTGATCTAGACTATGTACTGCTTGAGAACGCCCATTACATCATCAGCGTTTCCTTCAGTATGGATGTTAAGGTCGATCGGCTTTGAAAGGTCAAGGCTGAAAATACCCATTATTGACTTGGCGTCGATAACGTATCTGCCTGATACAAGGTCGAAATCGTAATCAAACTTTGTGATGTCATTAACGAATGACTTAACCTTATCGATCGAGTTTAATGAAATCTGTACTGTCTTCATGAAAATCCCTCCTTTTTCATTTACTTTTTAACTATTCTCTTCGTTTACAGACTTAATATAAATCCCGTGGGAAATAAAGTCAATTCTGAAAAAACACCAAAAATACGGAGTTTCTCAATGAAAAAGGTAGCATTTCACAACCTTGGTTGTAAAGTCAATTCGTACGAGTTGGACGGAATTTCACAGATGTTCCAAAAACGAGGCTACGAAATTGTTGATTTTGCACAAAAAGCAGATGTGTATATTGTGAATACGTGCACCGTAACAAATATCGCGGACAGGAAAAGCCGCCAGATGCTGAGCCGCGCGAAGCGCCTGAATCCGGAGGCAGTCGTTGTTGCAGCGGGCTGTTATGTGCAGAATGACCCGGAAGGCGCCGCTTTGAATCCGAGCGTTGATATCATTGTCGGTAACAACCATAAGGCCAGTATCGTTGATATAGTTGAGGACTATATTGCCGGAAATGGCGAAGATTGTTTTGTCAGCGATCTTTCAAAGCCCTGCGAGTATGAAAATATCAGCATTTCCGAGACGGCCGGACATACACGTGCCTTCATGAAGATACAGGACGGCTGCAACCAGTTCTGCAGTTACTGCGCGATCCCTCTTGCCAGGGGAAGGGCCAGAAGCCGCGATATGGATCAGATAAAAGCCGAGGCTGCAGAACTTGCAAAGAACGGCTATAAAGAGATCGTTGTCACGGGTATACATTTAAGCTCGTTCGGGATCGATATTTACAACATTCTCGCTGATAAAGGAGAGACCAATACGGCACTTCTTGATGCCGTGGAAGCGATAGCAAATACGGACGGGATAGAAAGGGTCAGGCTCGGGTCTCTTGAACCAAGGCTCCTGACGGAAGAGTTCGTAAAGAGACTGTCGGGGATCGGAAAGCTGTGCCCGCATTTTCATATATCCCTCCAGAGCGGCAGCGACAGTGTCCTTCGGCGTATGAACAGACATTACACGACTGCCGAGTTTGAAGAAAAGGTCGCTCTTATAAGACGGTATTTTGAGCATCCCGCGATAACGACCGACATAATCACGGGATTTCCGGGTGAGACCGAAGAGGAATTCGAGGAAACGAGGGCGTTTCTTAATAAGGTCAATCTGTATGAATGCCATGTTTTCAAATATTCCAGAAGAAGGGGCACTGTGGCGGATAAAATGAAAGGCCAGCTGACCGATGCCGTAAAGTCCGAAAGAAGCGATATCCTGATAGCGGAGTCTGACATCAGAAAGCATGATTTTATGTCCTATTACGTGGGAAAACGCGTGAAGATACTGACGGAGGATGAGGAGACGCTTGACGGCGTCACATATACGGTCGGTTACACGCCCGAATATGTCAGGGTTCTGGGGCCGGTAACAGAGAGCGGTAAGATAACCGAAATCTTGTGTTTTGAAGCAGGATGCGATACAATTATAGGCAAATTGTGATCGTATCTTACGGAAAGGCGGAATTTGGCATGCAGAATTTAGGAAACACCCAGTTTTTCAACGTTCAGACAGAGCCTGAAACAGGAGTCAAGGTTGTTCTCGAAACTGTGTATGATGCACTCAACGAGAAGGGTTACAATCCCGTCAACCAGATAGTCGGCTACATCATGTCCGGTGATCCTACATATATCACCAGCCACAACGGCGCCAGGAGCATGATCATGAAGGTTGAGAGAGACGAGCTTGTTGATGAACTTCTGACATCATACATCAAGAGCAACGGATGGCACTGACATGCGCGTTCTGGGGCTTGATTACGGGAGCAGGACCGTTGGGGTCGCGATAAGCGATCCGCTTTTGGTAACCGCTCAGGGCGTCGAGATAATACGCCGTGAATCCGAAAACAAGCTCAGAAGGACTTATGCCCGTATAGAAGAGATCATCGCCGAGTACGGTGATGTTGACAGGATAGTTCTGGGGTATCCCAAGAACATGAACAATACGATCGGCGAGCGTGCAGAGAAAACAGAACAGTTCAAGGCCGCTCTTGAGAGAAGATGTGATCTCCCGGTGATTCTTTGGGATGAGAGGCTCACTACGGTTGCAGCCGACAGAGCCATGATCGAATCGGGGATCCGAAGGGAAGACCGCGGCAAGTACGTCGATGAGATAGCCGCAATGCTCATACTGCAGGGATATCTGGATTCTTGCAGAAACTAATTTTTCTATGGAAAAGATCAAGTTTGAAACAGATAACGGCATCGAAGAGTTTTACGTGATCGATGAGACTCGTATCAGCAATACGAACTACATCCTTGTTTCCGATTCCCTGGAGGACGAGGCTGATGCGATGATCCTTAAGGACGTGTCGACAGAGACGGATACCGAAGCGGTATACGAGCCGGTAGCTGACGAGGTGGAGCTTTCCGCCGTGGCAGGGGTATTCGCCGAGAGTTTGGGAGATATAGATTTTGAATAACGGGAAGATGCGCATCATACCTCTGGGCGGACTCGACCAGATTGGTATGAACATTACGGCGTTTGAATATAATAATGACATTATAGTGGTCGATTGCGGCTTGGCGTTTCCTGAAGACGACATGCTCGGAATCGACCTTGTGATTCCTGACACAACATATCTTGAAGAGAATATAGACAGAGTAAGAGGCATGGTCATCACTCACGGACATGAGGACCACATCGGTGCGATCCCGTACGTGCTGCAGAAACTGTCGATACCTCTTTATGCCACGAAGCTCACGATGGCGCTCATCGAAGGAAAACTCCAGGAACATGAATTGCTTGATAACGTTGAACGTCATGTCGTTTCGTTTTCCGATGTTGTAAAGTTCGGTGAGATATCTGTTGAGTTCATCAAGACAAATCACAGCATCACCGATGCATGTGCTCTTGCGATATCATCACCTGTGGGTGTTATAGTCCATACGGGTGATTTTAAAGTTGACTATACTCCGGTGTTCGGAGATCCGATAGACCTTGCAAGGTTTGCACAGCTCGGAAGTTCGGGAGTACTCGCGCTTCTGTGTGATTCAACAAATGCGGAGAGAAGCGGGTTCACCAATTCCGAGAAGACCGTCGGAAGGGCTTTTGACAATATCTTTTCAGACCATGCAACATCGCGTCTGATCGTGGCAACATTCTCATCAAATGTTGACAGGGTGCAGCAGATATTTGATGCCGCACAGCGTTACGGCAGGAAGGTCGTCCTTGAAGGACGCAGCATGGTCAACATCATCAAGACTGCGATAGATATCGGATATGTCAGGATCCCGGACGGGATACTCATTGATATTTCCGAGATCAAGAATTATCCCGACGAGAAGACAGTCATCATCACGACCGGAAGCCAGGGCGAATCAATGGCCGCACTGTCGCGTATCGCATCAAACATGCACAAGACTGTATCGATCAAGCCGGGCGATGTTGTCGTATTCTCATCAAACCCGATACCCGGCAACGAAAAGGCAGTGTTCAAGGTCATCAACGAACTGAGCCTTAAGGGGGCTGAGGTCATATTCCAGGATACGCATGTTTCGGGACATGCATGCCAGGAAGAGATCAAGCTCATATATACTCTTACAAAACCGAAATTTGCGATCCCCGTTCACGGAGAGCACAGACATCTGATGGCACAGAAGGGTGTTGCCGTTGACGTAGGGATACCAAAGGAAAATGTTCTGATCCTGTCAAACGGACAGATACTTGAGATAGACAGTGAGTCCGCAAAGGTTGTCGGTGAAGTTCAGAACGGTGCCGTGTTCGTTGACGGACTCGGTGTGGGCGATGTCGGAAACGTTGTCCTTCGCGACAGACAGAGGCTTGCCGATGACGGTATCGTTATTGTGTGCATGACTCTTGAGCCGGGCACCAACATCGTGCTTGCCGGACCGATAGTCATGTCGAGAGGATTTGTATATATCAAGGAGTCCGATGAGTTCATGCTCGAGGCAACCGATGTCGTAAGAGGTGCACTTGAGAAAGTTCAGGACAAGAACATAACGAGCAGGAACAGGATCAGGGACAATATCAAGGATGCATTGTCCAGCTTTATCTGGAAGCGTATCAAGAGAAGCCCGATGATCCTGCCGATCATACTTGAAGCGGACGGGGAGTGAATATGTTAAGCGATAAGATGGTAAAGAGTCTGAGCGCCGTGACGTCCACGATAAAGGAGACGGACGAGTACCTGGAATTCGAAAAACAGAAAAAACTCGTCAGGAATAACAGCGAGACAAAGGCACTCATTGAGAAAGCGAGAAGCATACAGAACCGTCTGATGGAACTTCCCGAAGAAGAGAGGAACAATGATTATGCCGAGTCGCTTCAGAACGAATACGAGGATATAGTTGAGAATTCTTCGGTATATGAATATGCGAAGGCTGAATCTGCATTTGTCACGATGCTTCAGGAAGCGCTTGGAACGATAATCGAAAGTGTTGATATAGATATTTAGAAAAGGGAAACCGTCATGAATGTAAAAAATCTTGCCCTCGGATTTATGGGCTTTATCATAAGAGCGTGCGTTCTTGCCATAGCGATATGGCTTATCGTCAAGACCGGAAAGGCTGCATACGATTTCGGATTCAGGATATTTACCGAAGAGGCGATGAGCTCCGCTCCCGGACGTGATGTTGCTGTCACGATAGTAAAGGGAGACTCGACGATGGATGTCGGTAAGATGTTTGAAGAGAAGGGTCTTATCAGGGATCATTATCTGTTCTGGGTTCAGAAGAAATGCTCGGTTTATGATAACGATATACAGCCGGGATTTTACACGCTGAATACGTCCATGACGGCAGATGACATGTTTGCGGTCATTGCCGGAAGGAAAGAGGCCGAAGGCGAGGAAAATGAGGAGGATGGCGAGGATATCGACAGTGCGCCGCTTCCCGACGGAGCCGCCGAAGAGAGCGCACTCGACAAAGTCTCGGGTGAATGGGAAGGCTCCGAGGAGACCGAAGAAGAGGCTGTTCACGACCCGTTTGAAGAAGGCGATGACGGTGAATCGCAGGGAGCAGCCGAAGGCGGAGAAGAAGCACAGTGATCACAGACGAGAGATGTGCAAAATATATCGAGTCGCTCGACAGGCAGCTGACACCGTTACTTGCGGATATAGAAAAGCGGTCTGAAGAAAGCGGTGTTCCGATAATCAGAAAGAGCGCACGAAGCCTGATCAGATTTGCGCTTTCGGATATACAGCCCGAGAACATACTGGAACTTGGAACGGCGGTCGCGTTCTCGGCGATATTCATGGCAACATACGGACCAAAGAACGCTCACATAGATACGGTCGAAAACTACGATAAACGTATAGAAGAGGCAAAACGCAATATCTCTCTTGCGGGAATGGAAGAGAGAATCCGTCTTATCGAAGGCGATGCGCTTGAGGTTCTCGAAGAACTTGTTTCATCGCAAAAATCATATGACATGATCTTTATCGATGCCGCAAAGGCACAGTATCCGAACTATCTGCCGCTGTGCCGCGATCTTTTAAGAGACGGCGGACTTCTCATATCGGACAATGTTCTGTTTGACGGAGATATAGTCCAGTCAAGATTTGCGGTCAGAAGAAGGGACAGGACGATACATTCGCGGATGAGGGAATACCTGCGTATGCTTTCGGAAGATGAGGAGTTTGTTACGACGATCCTTCCGATAGGAGACGGGATGACACTTTCCGTAAAGCATGGATCGGTCACACAGGTGAGAGATGATGGGCAACAGAAAGCCTGAACTGCTTGTTCCCGCAGGCAGTCTTGAAGTATTAAAAACAGCAGTCCTGTACGGAGCCGATGCGGTATATATCGGAGGAGAAGAGTTCAGCCTCAGGGCAAAAGCCAAAAACTTTTCCGATGAGGATATGGCAGAAGGGATCGCGTATGCGCATGATCATGGTATTAGGGTATTTGTTACCGCGAACATCTATGCGCACAACAGGGATATGGAAGCGGCTGAAGAGTATTTTAAAAAGCTCGGAAACCTTAAGCCTGATGCGATACTTATTGCCGACCCGGGTCTGTTCATGATGGAGCGTCAGATATGCCCGCATATACCGGCTCATATCAGTACACAGGCAAACAATACAAATTACAAGACGTTTGAATTCTGGCACAAAGCGGGCGCACAGAGGGTGGTATGTGCAAGGGAACTGACGCTTGAGGAGATCAAAGAACTTCGAAAGACCATTCCCGAAGACATGGAGATAGAGTGCTTCGTTCACGGAGCAATGTGCATATCGTATTCGGGAAGATGTCTTCTGTCGGCATACATGACGGGAAGGAGCGCCAATCTCGGAGAGTGCACGCACCCGTGCAGGTGGAAGTATTCGGTGATGGAAGAAAAGCGCCCCGGAGAGTATTTTCCGGTTGAAGAGAACGACAGGGGTACTTTCATCTTTAACTCGAAGGATCTGTGTATGATAGATCATATCCCTGAAATGATCGAAGCCGGGATAGACAGCTTTAAGATAGAAGGCCGTATGAAGACGACGCTTTACGTTGCGACGGTTGCAAGGACATACCGTCGTGCGATAGATGATCTTTTTGAAGACCGTGCACTGTATGAAAAGAATCTTGAATGGTACAGGGCAGAGATCGCAAAGTGTACTTACAGACAGTTCACGACAGGATTCTACTTCGGCAGGCCCGACGAGAGTGCACAGATATATGACAACAATACATACATTGTCGAGAGCATATATCTCGGGATCATCGAAGAAGTTTTGGATGACGGCAGGATAAGGCTGACACAGAAGAACAAGTTCTGTGTGGGTGATGAGATAGAGATCATGAAACCGGATGGGACTGATCTGAAGATCCGTGTTGTCCGGATAGAGAGCACTGACGGCATCAGCCAGGAGAGCGCACCGCACGCATGCCAGCCGCTGATCGTTACTCTTGAATATGTTAATAAAAACGAGACAGAAATAAAACCGTGTGTCGGGGACGTTCTTCGTGCCGACGCAAAATGATCAGAGGTATCGGGAGAGATTATGAGTTTATTATCGGTCATTGTTCCGTGCTATAACGAAGAAGTTGCCATACCGTTTTTTTACGATGCGATGAAAACGGTGAAAGACCGGTTTGCAACGGATCATCCGGAAGTTGATTTTGAATACATCTTTGTTGATGACGGATCAACGGATAAAACCGCCGACGTTATCAAAAAACTGAGAGAAGATGACAAGTCGGTCCACTTCGTTTCTTTTTCGAGAAACTTCGGAAAGGAAGCGGCACTGTATGCCGGATTCAAAAAGGCAGCAGGCGATCTTGTCGTATGCATGGACGCGGATCTTCAGGATCCCCCTGCGCTCCTTGATGAGATGTACAGGGCGATCACCGAGGAAGGATATGATTCGGCAGCAACAAGGAGAGTCACGAGAAAGGGTGAGCCGAAGATAAGATCCGCCTTTGCAAGAATGTTCTACAGGATCATGAACAGGATCAGTGACGTTGAATTTGTCGACGGGGCGAGAGATTACCGCATCATGACAAGAAAGATGGTCGATGCGATACTTGAACTCGGAGAGAACAACAGGTTCACAAAAGGAATATACAGCTGGGTCGGGTTCAAAACAAAGTGGATAGAGTTTGAAAATGTCGAGAGGGTCGCCGGTGAGACGAAGTGGTCATTCTTCGGCCTTCTCAGATACTCGTTCGAAGCGATACTCGGCTTTTCGACGGCTCCGCTCTCTTTTGTGATCACGCTCGGATTTATCGTGACAGCGATGGCATTTCTTCTGATCATATTTATCATAGTCAAGACGCTCATATACGGAGATCCGACAAGCGGATGGCCGTCCATGATATGTATCATAGTTTTCTTTGCGGGAACGCAGCTTCTTTGCACCGGTATAGTCGGTGCATATCTGGGCAAGACATATCTCGAGACCAAGAACAGGCCGATATTCATAACCAGGGAAGAGGAGTGATACCATGGCCAACACCAGGATGCTGTCGGTCATAGTTCCGGTATACAACGTAAAGAGAGAGTATCTTGATGAATGTATCGACAGTATACTCTCGCAGACTTTTACGGACTTTGAACTTATCATCGTCGATGACGGTGCGGATGGTGATACCGCCGGATATCTTGACAGTTTTGACCGGCGCGGCACTGATGTTAAGGTCATTCATCAGAAGAACGCGGGTGTTGCCTGTGCAAGAAATGCGGGCCTTGATGTTGCAAACGGAAAGTATATCACTTTCGTTGATTCGGATGACACGATAGAAAAGGACTGCTTTGAAGGCATAGTAAACTTCGCCGAGGAGAACGGACTTGAAGTTCTGATGTGGGGTATCACAAGGGACTTCGGAAACAGAAAGAGTGAGTTCTCTCCTTATGTCTGCGATATTGCACACTTTACCGGTGATCAGAGAGAAGAAGTAAAGTTCAAATGCCTTGTCGGGATACTTCCGTTCTACAAATGTCCGCCCGCAAGTGCCGATGCAGCCGGAAGCGCATGCGCGAAACTGTACGCAAATGATCTTCTGAAAGAGAGGGGCCTTAAGTACATACCGGGTCTGAAACGTGCGGAGGATATGGAGTTTAACCTGAGGGTGTTTGATGCTGCACAGCATGTCGGATATCTGTACAGGTTTTATTACAACTACAGGCAGCTCGAAACGAGCGCGACATATACTTACAGGGAAAACGGGATAGAGGTCTTTAAGGATTCGCTTGCGGCGATAAAGGATCATCTTGTGTCGGCAAAAAGCTCCGACCTGTTCTTTCAGGTGTATTACATGAGATGCATGTTCTTCTTTCTTGAGAGCATGGATATGGACTACATGAATCCGAACAACCCGAAACCGTTCAGGGTGCGTATAGGAGAGCTTGCCGCAAAGGCTGATGAGGAGCCTTTTTGTGAAGCGATCAAAAATCTTCGCGGCGATCATCTGACGTTTGCCAGAAAGATCCCGCTCTTTCTCATAAAGCATAAGATGTTCACAACACTTGCGCTGTTTTACGGCGTATACAGAAAGACACAGAATAAATGACAAAGAACTCATCAACGGAAAAGCCGGCTATATCGATAATCATGCCGTGCTACAACACGGAAAAATATCTCAAGAAGACGATGGACAGCATTTTTGCCCAGACGTTTCGCGACTATGAGATCCTCATGGTCGATGACGGAAGCACCGATTCGACGCCGCAGCTTCTTGACAGATACGGTAATGAGTACCCCGATGTGATCCGGGTATTTCACAAGGAAAACGGAGGGCAGTCGACTGCAAGAAATCTTGCACTCGATCACGTGAAGGGAGAATACGTTCTCTTCTGGGACAGTGATGATTACGCAGAGGTTGATTATCTTGAGAAGCTGATAACGGCTGCGCGTGAGAACGACAGCGAGATGGTTCTGTCGGGATCACATTATATCGACGAGAACGGCGTTGTCATAGAAAATCTCAATTATCCCGTTGACCGTTTTCCGGATTACCCGTTAAGACGTCTGTCGCCGCACGGGAAACTTTACAGGCTTGATTTTCTGAACAGGCATAACATACGCTTTGCACCCGGAAAGCTTTACGAGGACAACCCGTTTAATTTCATGGCACTGTTTCTGTGCAAAAACCAGGTGATTCTTCCGTATACGGGACATTATCAGGTGGTTCACGGCGGAAGCTCAATGTCATCATCGGTGACGAGCGACAAGGTTCCGTACGATGCGATCGAGGAAGCACTCACATATATGAACGAGCACAGCGATGAGATAAACGACCGCGACGTTTATGAATTTACGGTGCTCAGTTTCCTTACGTACTTTATATTTCTCGGAAACCGCGAACATATGCAGGCGGCACTTCACAAATACAGAGGATGCAAATATGACAAGGCACTTGTGAAGGAACTCTGTGATTATGCGCAGAGGATAATTCCCGAAAAGCTTCCGAAGTATTACAAAAATCCGAGAGTCGGAATATTCAAAGAAAGAGCACTCCAGCTTCGTCACCGTGCAGGAGTATGGCTCTTTGTGAAACTGCTGCGCACGCATACACTCAAGGCGTTTGCGCTGCTGTATTACACGTTTGTCAGATAGAAATGCGATGAGTATCAGGATCACTGTTATCACAATCTGCCGCAATGCTGCGGATGTTATTCCGCAAACGATCGAATCCGTGCTGGCACAGGATTGGAGCGATATTGAGTATGTCATCCAGGACGGAGCCTCTTCAGACGATACCCCCAAGATCATCGAGTCATACAGAGAAAAGGCTGAATCCCGCAATATCGGCTTCATTTACAACAGTGAGCCGGACGGGGGCATTTATGATGCGATGAATAAGGCTGCAGTACACGCGACAGGAGACTATATCAACTTCATGAACGCAGGCGACTGCTTTTATTCAGCGGATGTGATCTCAAAGATAGCCGGCGTTGCCGAAAATCATTCCGGGCAGGATATGCCGTCAATGATCTACGGAGACTGTGCGGTATACGAATACGGCAGGTTTTACAGGTTTGCCAAGTCGATCGAAGATATTGAGGAGAAGATGCCGTTTTCGCATCAGTCGCTGTTTGCGCGAAGTGATTTTCTGCGTGAGCATCCGTTTAATTCGGAATACAGGTACAGCGCCGACTACGATCTTCTGCTGACTGCGCACGATCTGAACGAGACATTTGTCGATTCGGACCAGATCGTTTGTATCACGACCGCAGACGGAACGAGCAGTATCAATTATCATGATACGCTTATGGAAAGCGCACGGATACTGAAAGCGCACGGAAAATATCATCACAGTGATGAGGAACTGGCGCGCCTTGAAAAGTCGCTGAAACTTAAGCAATTCGTACTCGACAGGTTCCCACTCTTTGTCAAAAGGTTCATTCGGAACCGTCAGATCGATTCAAGGGGACAGAATATTGAAGTAGATATACCAATCTGGTTCAAAAAATGATATAATTTTATCTAGTTTTCACACTATTCCCGTATTATATTTTCAACATTGAAACGGAAGGATAAGAGAGATGAAGAAAAAAGCAAAGATCAGTATCGTGTTAACCCTTATACTTGCCGGCGTGATCCTTGTCGGAATGATCGCTGCGAGCGTGGCTTACTTTGGAACACAGCTGAAGACGGCGACGAAGGAAGATGAGGAGATCTACTTCGATCATCTGTATTCGATCAGTGAGAAGCTCATCAATGCGGACAGGGATTTCTACCAGTCAATGATGGCCGGTATCCAGTTCAAAGATGTTTCGGATGCTCCCGCTGATATCCCGCCCGAGCAGCTTCAGCAGTTCCTTGATCAGTACTATGCTGACTATGAGGAGAACAAGCAGCAGGTCCTGGACCGTGTCAATGAGTCTCATGATATTGCCAGCAAAGAAGCGAGCCTGTATACGGGTACCGTTATCAATACAGAGAACTTTGACCAGCTGTACAACGATTTCATGAACAATTTCAATACATGGGAACAGTGTTATGATGTCAAGACAGGAACAGGAGATTACACACTGTTCATCCAGAACTTTGAAACAGCCAGGGACTCGATCTCCGAGATGACGGACATCACCGAAGAATGGGCAAAGGCTGAGAAGGCTGCTCACGAAAAAGAGATAAGCGCGAGCATAGTTACAAGCGTTGTAATATTTGCCATCATCACTCTTGTGATACTTGCAGCAGCGATCATGGTGCTTCACAAGATGCGTATTTCCATCAAGTATGTTGTAGGCGCTGTTGACAATATGGCTTCGGGAGATTTTGTTACCGAAGTTGATCAGGAGAGTATGTTCACAGAATTCCATGAAGTCGAGCACTCTATGGAAAGCATGAGAAAGCATCTTCAGGATTCACTGTTAAGCGTTGTATCCGCTGCGGATTCGGTAAACAACAAAGCCGGGGATGCAAAGGACAGCATCGCACAGTCGGAAGAAAATACAGGAAATATCTCTATCGCGGTTGATGAACTTGCACAGGGTGCAATGTCCATGGCTGAGGATGTTCAGGTTACGGCCGGCATCACGGGAGAGATCGGTGACAGCATTGATAAGGTTCATACAGCGGCAAGCAATAACCTTGAAAGAGTAAGCGCCCTTTATGAAGAATCGATCGAGCTGCAGAAGCAGCTCAAAGAGATACAGAAGGCTGATGAGCAGACTAACGTGAAGGCAGGACAGGTTGCCGAATCGGTAGGTAAGACAGCTGAGGTTGTGGAAGAGATAAGCAAGGCAGCAGAGGGCATTATCTCGATCGCCAACCAGACAAACCTCCTTGCACTGAACGCTTCGATCGAAGCAGCAAGAGCGGGAGAGGCCGGAAGAGGATTCTCGGTCGTTGCGGATAACATCAAGAACCTTGCCGAGGAGTCAAACCAGATGGCAGGCGAGATCACACAGATGCTCAGCACGATCACCCAGTATTCAAACGACAACCGTTCGCTTACAAACAGCATCAAGGAAGCAACGGTAAGCGAGGCAAAAGCGCTTGAAGAGATGACAGCAGCATTTGACAAGATGCTCCAGCTTCTCAATGAGACCGAGAGCGGCAACAAGGAGATCGCATCACTTGTCAATACGATGGCTGAAGGAAAGGATAAGATCCTCTCATCGGTTGAGTCGCTCTCAAGTATATCGCAGGAGTACGCAGCATCAACACAGGAGACAAATGCTTCGATCACGCAGCTTACCGCGAACATGTCAGACGTTGTTTCCGGAGCGGACGAGCTCAACAATATCTCGCTCCGGCTCAAGGATAACGTGGCATTCTTCAAGGTCAACTAAAAGGGATCGGATACAGAAGATAGTTTATCAATGGGACTGTCGGATCTCGGCAGTCCCTTGTATGTAAGACAGGAGACAGAGATGAGTACAAACATAGAGACCAAGTGCCTTCATGAAGGATATGAACCCGGAAACGGAGAGCCCAGGCAGCTTCCGATCTGGCAGAGCACGACGTGGAAATACTCCACGAGTGATGATATGGGTGCGCTGTTTGATCTTGAGGCATCAGGATATTTCTATACGAGGCTGCAGAATCCGACAAACGATCATGCCGCTGCAAAGCTGACGGCACTTGAAGGCGGATATGCGGGAATGCTCACATCATCCGGACAGGCAGCCAATTTCTTCGCCGTGTTCAACATATGCGAAGCGGGAGATCACTTCATTGCATCTTCGGCGATCTACGGCGGAACTTACAATCTGTTTCTTGTGACGATGGCAAAAATGGGCATTGAATGCACATTCGTTGATCAGACACTTCCGGAAGAGGAACTTGCAAAATATTTCAAACCTAACACGAAGGCTGTGTTCGGTGAGACGATAACGAATCCGACATGTACGGTACTGGATATAGAAAAGTTTGCGCGTCTTGCACACAGTCACGGAGTACCGCTTATCGTTGACAATACGTTTGCAACACCTGTAAACTGCAGACCGATCGAATGGGGTGCCGATATCGTCACACATTCGACGACAAAGTATATCGACGGACATGCGGTCAGTGTCGGCGGTGCCATAGTCGACAGCGGAAACTTTGACTGGATGGCACATAAGGATAAGTTCCCCGGTCTTACCACACCCGATGAGAGCTACCACGGAATAGTATATGCCGAGAAGTTCGGAAAAGGTGCATATATCACAAAGGCAACGGCTCAGCTTATGCGCGATCTCGGATGCATACAGTCACCGCAGAACGCTTTCTATGTGAATAACGGCCTTGAATCGCTTCATGTCCGTATGCAGCGTCATTGCGAGAACGCACTTAAGATCGCAACATACTTAAAGAACAATGACAAGGTCGCATGGGTACATTACCCCGATCTTCCCGACGACGAAAATCATGAACTCGCAAAAAAATATCTTCCGAGGGGAACGTGCGGTGTTCTCTGCTTTGCGATAAAAGGAGGAAGGGATAAGTCTATCGCATTCATGGATAAGCTCAAGCTTGCCACGATCGCGACCCATGTTGCGGATGCGAGAACGTGTCTGCTTCATCCCGCCAGTCATACACACAGACAGCTGTCTGATGAACAGCTTGTCGAGGCCGGTATCTCTCCGGATCTTATAAGGTATTCGGTCGGACTGGAAAACGCAGATGATCTTATAGACGACTTGAAGCAGGCGTTTGATTCAATATAAATTTCAGGGAAAGTGTGAATGCTCGAAGGAAACATTTACGCGGTAACTGGACTCGTAAGCGCTTTTGTGTGCCTTGCGATATACCGCTGCAACAACACCATATATGAAAAGGACAACAAGATCAGAAGTTACTTCTCGTTTCTTCTGATCAACTTCATTTTCTGTAATCTTATCGATGTTCTGTGGGGATTCATGAACACGAAGACTATCGATCCGGGTCGCGGAAGTTTTGTTGCCGTATCATTTCTGATCCATCTGGATGTCATATTTGTCGCGGCATGCTGGTGCATTTTCCTGACATCTTATTTCGGCTACAAAGAGAACAGAGCGGTCATGATATTGCAGTGTTTTCCGCTTGCGATCGCGCTTGTTATTCTTGCCGGGCAGTTTGTGTCCAATACCGTCTTTGTGATCGATGAAAACGGTGCATATTCTTCGGGACCGTTCAGGCTGTCGATGTTTTATATCCAGTACAGCTATTATGTTATCGCTTTCGTGAAGATAATATATTTTGTCATCAGAAACCGTCATGAAAGCACGTACAGATATAAAACGCTCGTTATAGGCAGTTCGCTTATCCCGATCGCATTCGGGATACTCCAGTACCGGTATCCGGACGGCCCATATACGTCGCTCGGTTTTGTGCTCAGTTCGATCGTTGTGTTCAACGGTATGATGGTGATCGAAAAGAGCCGCAATTCCAAACGTTATGAGGTTATCTCAAAGGGAACGTACATGACGCTTGAAGCGGTCACGCAGGGCTTTGTGTCGGCGATCATGGTCGATCTGGTAAAGGGCAATTTCTCGGTCATCAAATCAACGCCTTATGCGGATGCACTTGTTGAGCGTGACAAACCTATCAGAGAAATGATCCTTAAGGTTTTCAGAAATGCTGTCAAACCGGAATTCCTTGATGAGATCATGGAATTCGCGGATATCGACAAGCTCCCGGAGAAAATGGTCAACCGTCGCAGCATCAGCACTCAGTACTGCTCCGAAGGAATAGGCTGGTGTATAGCAAGTTTTATCGCCGTAGAACGTGACGAGGAGAGAAACCTCAGGAAGGTTGTTCTTGTTGTTCAGTCGATAGATGAGTTCAAAAAGCGTGAACTTGAATATGAAAATGCTCTCTCAAGGGCATACAAGAACGAGAATGCGATCCTTGCCGAGCTTATCAAGATGCAGGCCGTCGGAGTCCTTGCCTCCGACGAAAATCGCAGGATCCTCGTTGCAAATGATGCCCTGCTTGAGATGTTTGACAGGAAGGGTTCCGATCCGATAGGAATGAACGTTTTCAATTTCTGGAACGAGTCAAGACTGCCCGTTGATGAAGAAACAAGAGCCAGATATGACAGGATCGAAGCCGAGGGCGGAGAGTTTACATATGAGCTTGAGACAGGTGAGGGGGACGACGTTAGCTATCTGATGGCTGAGGCCAAGAGAGTAGATCTTCTTGATGGAACAAAGGTAATGGTATCGTGCTTTACCGATATCACCCAGGCCAAGATACTTGAGGAGAAGCTGCGTACCCTTTCCGAAACGGACGGTCTTACGAGGATCGCAAACAGGAGATGCGGTGAATCGCAGATCAATGTTCTGCTTCAGGAGGGTATCCCGGGAACCTACTGCCTGTTTGATGTTGACGGGTTCAAGAAGATAAACGACACGTACGGCCACCAGACCGGTGATGATACGATCGTTGCCGTGGCAAATGCGATGAAAGCAAGCTTCAGATCAAATGATATATTCATGCGACTTGGCGGCGATGAATTTGCCATATATATAAGGGGTGTTGTCACAACCGAACTTGCAAGGATCAAGATAGCAAGACTGTTTGAGAACATTGCCAGGATAGAACTTCCGAATGTTCCGAAGGGATCCATCAATATAAGTCTCGGTGCAGTCGTAGTAAAGGCAAAGGACGGAGTCATCATGGAAGATTACGCATCCATCTATAAGCGTGCCGATACTCAGATGTACAAGTGCAAAGAAAAGACAGGATCAGTAATGTCGATAGAGGAAGGAAAACAAGATGAAGAATCCTAAACGCGTGTTAACCTACATCAGGGAAAATATGGGAGAGGTAAAACACACGACGCTGAACCCCGAGGGGCCCGGCGTTGTCCGCATTCATATGGTGCCTCCGAAATATGACGGTCCCGAACCTGTAGGAAGTGTTGTCATTTTAAACGGTCAGGACATCATACCTATAGGAGTATCATGGGCAGTGCTTCTGTCACTTCTCATAGATTCGATCAACGAGTATCACGGAAGACCCATATCCGAAGAAGATACAAAGAAGATCGTTGACAGCACTGTTATCGCTGCACGTCACATATACCGTTTTCTGCCGAAGTTCCTGATCAGAAGGGATATCTTCAGGATAATGAACACATTCAAGCAGATCGCATACGGCGAGAAGCCCGATGAGGAGATACAGTATATCAATATAAGCGAGTATGCCGACAGCATGAGGGCACCTCACAGGATGGATCTTCTCGTATCTGCGATGGAGAAGGAGAGCAGATGGAACTGCAACCAGAAGTGTGTTCACTGTTATGCCGCGGGGCAGGCCGAAGCGTCGGAAGAGGAACTTTCAACCGATGAGTGGAAACAGATAATAGACAAGTGCAGGGTCTGCTGCATCCCGCAGGTGACTTTCACCGGAGGTGAGCCCACGATGAGAGATGATCTTGTCGAACTCATCAATCATGCGAGATGGTTTGTGACAAGGCTTAACACGAACGGTATCAACCTTACGAAGGAATATTGCAAAGAACTGTTTAATGCATCACTCGACAGCTGTCAGATAACGTTCTATTCATACGATAAAGATATACACAACGAACTTGTCGGCGCACCGATGTACGATAAGACTCTCGAAGGGATAAAGAATGCGATAGAAGCAGGGCTGAACATCAGCATAAATACACCGCTGTGCACGAAGAACAGAGACTATGTTGAAACGCTTAAGTTCCTTCATGGTCTTGGAGTTTCATATGTCACATGTTCGGGACTGATCATGACCGGAAATGCTACTCTTCCCGAATCGGAAAATCTCCAGTTGTCAAAGGATGAGATCAAAAAGATACTTCAGGATGCCGTGGACTACGCATATGCAAACGACATGGAGATAAGCTTCACATCGCCCGGATGGATCGATGATGATGAGTTCTTTGAGAGGAACGGACTTAACAAACCGACTTGCGGTGCATGCCTTTCAAACATGGCCATCACGCCGGGCGGAAACGTTGTTCCGTGTCAGAGCTGGCTGACAGAAGGAAATCTCGGAAACTTCCTTGAGACGGACTGGCAGAAGATATGGCACAGCGGAAAGTGCGAGAACAGAAGATATTACTCGGCGATGATGACCGGACTGTGTCCGCTTCGCAAGATGGAGGAAGGAGGCTCATATGAGAAATAAGATCAGACTTTTCGTACTCAGTCTCCTGACATTTATCATGATGTTTGCCGTTCCTGTAATGGCGGATACGGATGAGATACTCAACTATACGATCACGGTAGATGTCAATGATGATGCGACACTTAACCTTAATTATCATATCGACTGGAAGGTGCTTGACTCCGGATCGGGAATAGGTCCGCTTTCGTGGATGAAGATAGGTATCCCGAACAGACATGTAGTATCGGCTGTCGGAAAGAGTGACACAGTCAGCCGCATCAGTCTGTCGGGCAACTATGCAGAGGTATATCTTGACAGGGACTACTATCAGGGTGAGATTGCGAGCGTTGATTTTCTCGTGGTACAGGATTACATGTACCAGGTTGACAAGCTCAAGGAAGGTGAGACCGTCTACTCGTTCACGCCCGGATGGTTTGACGACATCAAGGTTGATGAACTTGAGATCAGATGGAACAACAATAAGGCAGTTGCGTTCACTCCCGACTGTCTGATGGACGGTGACTACAATGTGTGGAACACAAGTCTGAAAAAGGGCGGTAAGTATACGGTCACCATGACATATCCGAATGATGCATTCGGATTCGATCTGTCAAAGAGTGCCGAAGAGGACGACAGCAGTACTTTAGGTGATACGATCGCGACGATCATCGCCATGATCTTTGGGATGATCATGATCGGTGCATTCATAATGATACCGGTTCTTATCGGATACCTGTTTAATGCCGGATTCTCGGCCCTGAACAAACCGACGATCAACAAGACGACGAGAACGAAGGTTACGTATTTTGATTCCTGCCCCGGCTGCGGAGCGCCGCGAAAAGAGGGAGCGAAGTTCTGCGAGTACTGCGGAAAATCACTTGTAAAGAGTGAGGAGACGATCACCGAGGAACAGCTAAAGAAAGAGGAAAAAGCTGCAGCGGCATTTACGAAGAACGGGGAATACAGATACGGTTCTTCGCCCAATACGTTCATAAGGGTAAGCTCGGTAAGTGTACCGAATCCCAGATACCGTGCTCCTTCTTCAAGAAGCAGCGGCGGCAGTCACCATTCATCATGTGCTCACAGCTCGTGTGCATGTGCGTGCGCATGTGCATGTGCAGGCGGCGGAAGAGCGGGCTGCACTATGAAGGACTTCTACAATACGGATCTTAAGTTAGCGGCCATAGCAAAAGCGACCGGTATGGAGAAAAAGCATTGAAGACTGCCGACATTCCAGAGAAAACAAAAAAGATCGATGAAGTGATCGAAAGATACCTTCCCAAAGAGGAGAGTATGGCATCTGCTGTGATGAAGGCCATGAACTACAGCATCCACGTGGGCGGAAAAAGACTTCGTCCGATGTTCATGATGCTGACATATGAGATGTTTGACGGAAAGCATCCTGAGGAGGAACTGTATCCGTTCATGGCTGCGATAGAGATGATACATACGTATTCTCTCTGCCATGATGACCTTCCGGCAATGGACAATGATATGATGAGGCGAGGAAAGCCGAGCACTCATGCAAAGTTCGGTGAAGCGATGGGGATACTGGCCGGGGACGGACTACTGAATTATGCGTTTGAAACGGCACTTACTGCATTTGATCACCTGCCGGAGCAGGAAGATCAAACTGTGCGAATGAAGAATATCGCAAAGGCGCTCCGGATACTTGCAAAGAAGGCAGGGATATACGGTATGATCGGCGGTCAGGTGGCCGACATCGAAGCGGAAAACGATCCGGAAAATGTTACGCTTGATACGGTAATGTTCATACATGAGAACAAGACAGCGGCCATGATAGAGTCTTCGATGATGATCGGGGCCGCACTTGCAGGTGCCGATGATGAGATGATATCCCTTATGGAAAAGATCGCATCGGATGTCGGTACGGCATTTCAGATCCGGGACGATATACTGGATATTACAGGCGATGAGAAGAAGCTTGGAAAGCCTGTCGGATCGGATGTAAGAAACGGCAAGGCAACATATGTTTCACTGAAAGGGCTTGATAAGGCAAAAGAGGATGTCAGAGCATTGTCTGACAGAGCTGTATCCGCTCTTGAAAGTATTGACGAAAGCCGCACAGGATCAGGGATTTTCCTGAGGCAGCTCATTGAAAGCCTTACCTGCAGGGACAGGTAGAACACCTTGAGAGTAAGGGCATGATATGGTATATTTATAAGGTTAAAACCTTAAGATACCAAGGAGAGATAAAATGCCCAAGAAGATAGCACTTTTCTCGTGCGGATGGGCCTTTGACCTGTTACATGACTATTCGAAGGGTGTTGTAAAGCGTATGCATGGCCTGGATGTGGACCTGTATATGTTTGTCTGCTACCCGCCTTATGTTGAAGAGGATTCTATTAAGGCAGGAGAACTTAATATATTCAATCTTCCGTATATGGAGGATTTTGACGGTGTACTGGTACTCGGAAATGCCATAGATCATGTGGGAGTATTCGAGTCGATCATAAAAAGGTGCAAGGATGCAAATGTTCCGGTCGTAACTACAGGGCGTAAAGATGAATATGCATATTTTGTCGGAAGCGACAATTATGACGGTGCGAAGAACCTGTACACTCATATCGTAGAGACACACGGGATCAGTCATCCGGTGTTCATAGCAGGTAATCCCAATAATGATGATTCCAACATGAGACTTGAGACGCTGTGCGAGGTCATGAAGGATCACGGTCTTGCCACTGCTGACATAGAAGTGTTCTACAGCCAGTGGGAACCGAAGCTGACGGTTGATTACATCCATGAACGTTTTGAAGACAGGAACGTGCCTCTTCCGGATGCGTTCGTATGCGCCAATGACACGCTTGCCATAGCGGTGTGCATTGCGCTCGAAGAGATCGGATATGAAGTCCCGAGTGATACGATAGTCACCGGATTTGACAATGATTACACGGCGGAGATATACAGCCCTTCGATAACCAGTGCCGACCAGAGATATAACGATCTGGGAGGATACGCGCTCAGGATGCTTCTTGATGTTATAGACGGCAACAAGCGTAACCGAGAGGTATATATTGGTTGTGAACTGTTCGAGAGTGAAAGCTGCGGGTGTAAATGCCTTCGGGATCTTGATTTTCTCAGAAGGATGCAGAGCAAGAACGTGTTCTATAACCGAATGATGAATACGATCTTCGAACGTAATGTCACGATGATAGAAAGCGAGATCCTCGCAGGTGTGACATACGAGGAATTCGAAGCGAATCTCAGGCGTGCGTTTTCAGCGGACAGGACCTTTATAGGAGAATCCTTTCATCTGGTGCTTGAACCGGGATTTCGCAAGGCGATGTCCAACTTTGATACGATATTCAGAAAAAAGGGCTACAGCCGCAGAATGAATGTCGTCTTCTCGATGGAAAAGGGTGAGATAAAGGATGTTCCGGATTTCGAATCAAGAAAGCTGGTACCCTATATCGATCCGTCGATCAAAAACAGGGTGTTCGTGTTTGTGCCTATACATGAGATAATGGACAACTACGGATACATGGTATTCTGTGATAACGTTGATATAATCGGAAACGGTAACCATCTGTTTGAGTTCACCACGAGAATGAACACGATGATGTCAAAGGTCAGACAGAACATCAGTCTGAGAGTTCTTAACAAGAGACTTGTGGAACTTACCGAGACCGATACGCTGACCAGTGTCAAGAACCGTCAGGCATACGCCACAAAAGAGGCTGAGCTTAATTCGATAATAAGATCGGGATCAAGACTGTCTTTTGCGGTCGGGCTGTTTGATATTAATGATCTCAAGAAGATAAACGACGGACTCGGACACGAAGCCGGTGATACATACATAGTCAACTGTTGTACGTTGCTTTGCAAGGTATTCAGGAGCAGCCCGGTATACCGTATCGGCGGTGACGAGTTTGCGATCATCCTTCAGGACGATGATTACAAAAAACGCAACGATCTTCTGGCATCGGTCAAGACAAAGATGGAGGAGATAGCTGCAACGGATCCGGAGCCCGAGGGCCTTGTATCAATAGCAGGCGGTATCGGTGTGTATGAGCCGGCAAAAGACGACAAAGTGGCGGATGTATTTGCAAGAGCTGATGCAGCCATGTACGAGGATAAGATGATAATGAAGAAGGAGAAAGGGTTATGAGGTTAATTACGAGATCAGATTTTGACGGACTTGCATGCGGAGCGCTTCTTCTTGAGGCGGGCGTTGTAGACAACTGGAAGTTTGCGCATCCGAAGGATCTTCAGGACGGACAGGTCGAGATAACAAGTGACGACTGTCTTGCAAATGTTCCGTTCGTTGAAGGATGCGGACTGTGGTTCGATCATCATTCGAGCGAAGAAGAGCGTAACGAGCTTGCCGGAAAATATAAAGGAAAATGCGACATCGCTGCTCCGAGCTGTGCAAGAGTCATTTATGAATACTACGGCGGAAAAGAGAAGTTCCCCCAGTTTGACGATCTTATGGAAGCTGTCGACAAGGTTGACTCGGGTAACCTTACGATAGATGAGATACAGAATCCCAAGGGATGGATACTTGTCGGATTCCTGATGGATCCGAGAACGGGTCTCGGTAGATTCCGTAACTTCACGATCAGTAACTACCAGCTTATGGAAAAGCTTCTCGTTGCATGTGCGCAGCTTTCTACAGCCGAGATACTTGCTCTTCCCGATGTTGTCGAGAGAATTGAGCTTTATGAGGATCAGACAAGGAAGTTCAAAGAAATGGTGACCGAGCATACGGAAGTATTCGGAAACCTCATTGTATCTGATCTTCGCGGCGTTGAGACTATTTATACAGGTAACAGATTCCTTATTTACAGCATGTATCCCGACCAGAACATCTCTGTATGGATGACTCCCGGCAAGGGCGGTCAGGGACTTGCATGTGCGATCGGATATTCGATCCTCAACAAGACGGCGACTCTTGATGTCGGAAGCCTCTGCCTTAAGTATGGTGGCGGCGGTCACGAAAAGGTCGGAACATGTCAGTTCGCCTCGTACGAGGATGCATGCGTGATGCTGGAGGAACTGAAGAAGCTCGCGAATGCATAATTGATGCAACAGGGGGACAAAATGGGAGAAGTCGGAAAACTTGTCAGATTACCCGAAGGCACAACGATCCTGGCCGAGGGTGAACTCAATCTTGATATGTACAAGATCATAAGCGGTCATGCCGAGGTATATATGGGATACGGGACAGAGAGGGAGACGCTTATCGGTATAATAGGGCCTCAGAGCTGTTTCGGCGAGTTCGGTATGCTCCTTCAGAAACCTGCGATCTATACCGTGGTCTCATACTCCGAGATACTGTTGATGAGGGTAACATTTAGCGAACTGGGAGACTTCGTCCAGCAGAACCACAAGAACATCATCGATATCATGCAGAATATGGCCCACACGATGATGACGATGCGTACACAGATCGATCTGCTCATCAACGATATCAACAACGGAATCAAACCTGATGAGAAAGAGGTTCACGAGATGGAGAAGGCCATGAGTACCTTTACAGTCTACAGGAACCGTGCGATGTCCGGAAAATTCCATACGTTAGACATGATCAGGAACCGGTAATCTCTGATACTTTGTTGTATTCTTTTGACGAAGTAAGGAGGTAGAGAATATGTCAGAGATTAAAGAATTCAGAGATGAAATGGTAACGATGTTCACGGACCTGCGAGAGGACATCGGAGATGAAATGGTAACGATGTTCACGGATCTTCGAAGGGACATGAACCAGCGGTTTGATGCAATGGACCGGCGGTTTGACAGTCTGATGGATGATATCGTGAAAGAAAACCGCGAGAATATGGGAATAATCTGTGAAATGATAAATACAAACCAGGAAGAAAACAACCGGCGGTTTGACAGGATCGAAGATCGACTGTTGAAAGTTGAGCATACCGTAACGTCTTCTAAAGAGCTTCTGGAAAGGATGGATGTTGCGGAAAAGGCAATTAAGCATAATTCCATACTGATCTCTGAATTCTGTGGAAACAAGAATAATAAATAAGGGAAAACATATAGACTGTAATTATGATATTTCAGACCCCGGGAGAAAATCATCTGCCGGGGTTTATGTTTACCTATTTGATCGCGAAGAGAGTTACAAAGCACAATATATAGTGGTTTGAAAGATAACATGTACTATAAAAAGCGGTTGTCATAATATTTATTATTATGTATAATGCCTATGTAGGTGTATGACTATGCCTATGTACAATATATTGATTTTTTCTAAGACTGGGGAGTCTTGAAATAATTTAGAAAATCATGGAATAAACCATGATGTCCACGAATAAGGGGAGGACAGAAAAAATGAAGGGAATCAGAAAACTATTCTTAGGACTTGTCTTTTTGGCACTTGTCGGTGTCGGATTCACGGTCAATGCAAAAGCAGCGGATGAAAATGCCGTTGGTCTTACTACTGATAAGGGAGGTGCAACCTGGCAGAGCGATGCAACAAAACTTATCGGTTCATTTAAGGTGTCGCAATTGACCAATCTGTTTCCTAGTGACCCCGGAGATTACTATGAGTATAGTTTCACAGTTACAGACCCTACAGGTACAGTAACCGTTACAGATGTTTATACAGCAACAAGAGTATCTGACACCGTTACGACGTGGGAAAAAAATGGTGCTGTGGAACCAGTGCCGGATGAAGTTGAGCTGTTTACGCTAACGAGAGCCGATTTGATAGCAGCATTTAATGATACAGCTGGATGGGAAAAGGAATTCCAGTTAAATCTGAAGAAGAGTGCAAATGGAGGTACTTCTTTCACGATCGCCACGAAGACTTTTACCGCAAGAGGGTATTATTTGGAACCGAAGGCGACTTATAAGAAAGCTGCAGCAGGTGCACCTGCTATAGGTTTTGTTCCGGACAAATGGTTTATGATGGAAAACGAATCCAAAAAGTTTACCACCATTGGTTCGGCCGGAAAAGGATATTCATTTGACGGATGGTATTTTGGAGATACCAAACTTTCGGGAAGTGAATCAGAATGTACAGTTTCAATTAGTAATGCTTCACCGGATTCTGAACTTATTTCAAACTATGATATGAGAACAGGCCTTGGTCTTGAATACACAGATAAGGCTCTTGCGGATGCCGTAATAGCCAAGGGAGGTAAAGTTACAAGAAAATTCAAATTTGTTCCCAGCGGATGCGGGTATACGGCAAGTGATATCGACACTACAGCAGCACATGTAATTGTTAACCCGGGTACAGCTTCTGCTACAACACATGCGGTAACGATCAATTCCGTAACAGGTGGGGAAAGCGGAACAATAACTTTCACCTTCCCTAACGTATCGTCATCTTCCCCTGTGGAATTTGTTGTGGCTACAAAGGATGGTATAGAGTTTCCGGTTCAATTAAGTCTGATTGATCCTTCGGCTGTTGAGTTTTCGATAACTCCCAATACTACACAGACAATTGAAGTCGGAGAAAAGATCACATATGTGCCTACGCTTACTCCGGACTTTGATAATGCAGAGTTTACATATCCTCTTGCTGCAACAGATAAGGATTGTATTTCAACAACCAAAGATGCGGGAGGAAACCTTTATGTTACCGGTGCAAAAGTGACAACAACCGGAGCAAGCTTCACACCTACCGTTAAGTATACGGTTGAAGGAGCAGATACAATAGAAAAAACATTGGCTCCGCTTACTGTCAAGGTTACAAGCCCTTCACTTGTGTTCACAAGCGACATCATGGTTAACGAAGGCCTATCCGCTCCGTTATCAAGATTTGTCAAGAACGAGAACACATACGTTGCAAAGGCTGAGGCGAAGAGTTCATCATATATCACGGTAAGTCCCGCGACCGGTGTTGCAAGAAGCATCGAGATCAAAGGTAAGAGTGCTACAAAGAAAGTAAGCGGTGAATTCACGGCTGATGGTCAGACGGCTGCAGTAACCGTATATCCTAAGCCTACCCTTTCGCTTGATAAGAGCGGATCGGGATCGAGCCTTAAGTACACATTCAAGGTAACGATGCCTTGGAACGTATACCACGGAAGTACTGTTATCAAGGACCTTTCAAAGGCTAAGATCCAGTTCAAGGGTGAGAAGGATACATACACACTCGATTCATTCTCACTTGAGAAGGATACAGAGGATTATACAAAGAAGAATAAGGATACCGTTTCAGTTGACATCAAGAAGATGGGCGAGATTCTTAACAAGATCTGTAAGAACGACAAGGAAGAGATCGAGATAACCGCTTATGCTGACGGTGACAAGGATGTCATTTCCGACAAGCAGACACTCAAGGTTTACAAGATCAAGGTTGACGGTTCTTCAGGTGCAGATTACAAGGTCAACGGCGAAACAGTAAGCGACTACTTCTACGCTATAGACGGTGTTTCATATGAAGTATCCACAACTCCGAAGTCAGGTTATTCGGGAACTCCTGAGAAGTGGGACGGAACTTCATTCGGAACGAACTCAAACGGAACCGTATCGTTCAGTGAGTCCAAGACTATTAAGGCTTACTACAAGGGCGGAACATCATCACCGAGCACTTCAGGCAGAAACAGCGGAGCAGCCGGTGACGGAACAGGTGAAGGATATGATGACGTTCCCAAGACCGGTGAGTCCAAGACGGATATATGGATCCTCTGGTCGGTACTCTTCATCTCGATCCTTGGTGCAGGCTTCATGATCTGGAAGAGATTCGGTCTGGCAAGAGCCATCGCTGAGGCAGACCAGCAGGTAGCCATCGCTGAGCATGAAGAGATGGTTAAGGCTGAAGAGAAGGAAAAGAAAGACAAACTCGATATGTTGAAGGGTCTTCGAAATCTTTAAAAAGTATTAAGTACGGAAACTATGGGGAAAAGAGATATTGATTCGATAAGGGGTCGAAGACAATTCTTAGAAAACTACAGGGTGGAGCTTACGGAGTGGGCTCCACCTGTTTCCGTTGCATTTCTTGTAGTGCTCATCTTCCTCTCCGCAATGATCCAGTACCGTGTGGGCTTCATGGGAAGCAATTATATCGCAACAAGGGATAACCTTACCGAAGCGCTCCAGAACATAGGGCCTGAGGTTGAGAATGAGACCGATGAAGGAAAGAAGGATGTTGCAAAGCCTTCGTCAGATGGTATAACCGTACCGGTACAGACAGCCCAGAAGACACAGAAGATGGCCGAGGTCTATACTATAAACGATGACTCGGCGGGATGGATCAAGATAGACGGTACAGTTATAGACTACCCTGTAATGCAGACTCCCGGGGATGAGCAGTATTACCTGAACCGTGATTTTGACGGAAGGTACAGTGCTTACGGATGTATCATAGCTGATACCGATTCTACTATAGGTACGGGAACTGCAGCTGAGGACTATACGGATGGAACACGCCCGGGTACGAACATCATACTTCACGGACATAACATGAAGAACGGTACGATGTTCGGAAGTCTTGATAAGTACAGAACACAGTCATATGAGAAGAGCCACTCGAGGATCAAGTTCTCGAGCCTTTATGAGGACAGGGAATATGAGATATGTGCCGTGTTCTTAAGCCAGGTCTACAAGAAAAACCAGACCGACGTGTTTAAATACTATCAGTTCTTTAATGCGGAAAATGAAGATGAATTCAATGATTTTTACGATAATATCAAGAAACTGTCGATGTACGATACCGGGGTAACGGCTGAGTACGGAGACGAATTCATAACTCTTTCTGTGTGTGCATATCATGTTGACAACGGAAGACTCGTTGTTGTCGGAAAACGCATTAAGTAGTACAATTACTACATGAATTTCATCAGAAAATACTTCGGATATTTCTTCAGAAGTGAATTAACGATAAAGCATAAGCTTGTGAACGTGATACTGGGATGTGCGCTTCTCGTGCAGATCCCCTCTATTATTTTGACGATCGCAGTCGGGACGAATATATGGGGTATAATCATACAGTTCCTGATGGCGGTCTTTATCGCAGCCATTCTGTATCTGACGAACCGTTTCCCGGATTCGCTCGTTCCCTCGATACTCATAGCAACAGTAGCCAATATGATCGGATTTCCGCTCATGTATTTCATGTGCGGTGGCTACAGGACCGGTATTGTCATATGGATGCTGTTCGGTGCCATATTCACGTGGCTACTTGTTGACGTCAAGTGGAGCGTTGTCATTTCCGTGATCGTGTTCTGCCTGCTGAACGGATGCCTTCGTTTTGAGGAGCATTATCCTCAGTACGTGTCGTTTCTTGATACACGTAATGACGAGATACTTGACACGGGTATCGCATTCATATTCGTAACGGTCATATTCGGACTGATATTCAAATACCAGACATATGCATACGAGAAGCAGGCCAGGACGCTAAAAGAAAACGATGAGGAACTTCGTAAGCTTAACGAAGAACTTGCCGAGGCTAATACAAGACTTGAGAGTGCAAGTGCAGCCAAATCAAGCTTTCTGGCAAACATGTCGCACGAGATCAGGACGCCTATCAATGCCGTGCTCGGTATGGATGAGATGATCCTAAGAGAGTGTAAGGACAAGCAGATACTCGAATACGCAAACGATATCGACAGTGCAGGACACCAGCTGCTGTCGCTTGTAAATGACATACTTGATTTTTCGAAGATCGAGTCGGGCAAGATGGAGCTGCACCCTGTTGAATACGAGCTGTTCTCTGTTATGAATGACTGCTATAACATGATCTTCATGAGGGCAAAGAGAAAAGAGCTTGAGTTCATTGTCGAGAACGATCCCGAGATCCCGGCATTTCTGTACGGAGACGAGGTCAGGATACGTCAGGTCATCATGAACCTTCTGACAAATGCGGTCAAATACACGAAGGACGGTTCGGTAAGACTGATCTTTAATTATGAGAAGATAGATGATGACAACATAAAGCTCATCGTATCGGTCAAGGATACGGGTATCGGTATATCCGGGGAGAACCAGAAGTACCTGTTCGATTCGTTCAGGCGCGTGGATGAGAAAGCGAACCGCAACATTGAGGGAACCGGACTTGGCCTTTCGATCACCAAGAAGTTTACCGAGATGATGGGAGGTACGGTAGGTGTAGAGTCCGTGCTTTATGAAGGATCGACATTTACCGTACAGATACCGCAGAAGATCGCCGACAGGGCGACAGTAGGACCGTTTGCGGAAAGGCTCAATCATAAGGCTGCCCAGGCCGAAGAGGATGCAGATAAGGCAAGGGAAGAGGAGAAGAAGGACAGGTTTACCGCGCCGCGCGCAAGGATACTTGTTGTTGATGACGTCAAGATGAATCTGAACGTCGTAAGGCTGCTTCTGAAGAATACCGGAATGCAGATAGATCTGGCATCGAGCGGTGAGGAATGCCTTAAGTATACGCTCGTCAAGAGATACGACATCATTCTCATGGATCATATGATGCCGATAATGGATGGAATAGAAGCACTTCACAAGATAAGGGAACAGGCGGACGGCCTCAATGCCGACACACCTGTTGTGGCCCTTACCGCGAACGCACTTGTTGGTGCCCAGGAGATGTACCTCGATGAAGGATTCGTGTCATATATAAGCAAGCCGGTCAAGAGCATCGATCTTGAGGCGGCGCTTGTTAAGCTCCTTCCGAAGGATAAGATAGTTAGAGAAAATGGCTGATACGATAATGGAAAAAAGAAACCGGATGTGGCCTGCCATAAATATCATAACTTTTGTGGTGTTGGCACTCATCCTTCAGACAGGCGGCGCTTACCTCGTAAACGCCGCTATCGCTATTATGGGAGAAGGCGCCGCGCCTGCAGCACAGTACTCTGATTATATGTCGAGAATACGTGAACTTGAACTGCGCCAGATGATACACGCCGTATTTGTCGGACCGCTGCTCGAAGAGCTGGTGTTCCGCCTTATATTTCTGCGCACCGCCAAAAAGTTTCTGCCGTTCTGGGCGGCAAACCTCATTCAGGCAGTGCTGTTTTCGGTATATCACACCTATACGATACAGCGCGTGTATGTGTTCTTCCTGGCACTTATGATAGGATGTGTATTCTACTATATTCCCATAATCATCAAGAAGAGTCTCGGTCCGGACAGTAATTCGGGTATTGCAGAGCTGCCCTGTTCACTTATCGGGGTGGCCCTGACGTTTATCCTTCATATGATCATCAATGCATCGGGGGTTTATCTGACGAAGTACCTGCCGGCAGATCTGTCTGTTTCAATACAGGTATCCATCGGGTTTGCTGCAGCGGCGATAGCGGGTGCAACAGCATATGTGCTGTATCGCCAGCATCTGTCAGAGAACGGTCATTTTGATATGTTCAAACAGCGCATCGGTAATGTTGATGCCGGTCGCCTCCAATAGGCCTCTGAACTGGGCATTTGAATTGACTTCGCAAAGCAGCGGCCCGTCGTCGGAGAACAGTATATCCACTCCCGCAAAATCAAGTCCGAGTCCCTTTACGGCAGCGACAGCCATCTGTTCCTGCTCTTTTTTTATGTCGTATTTTATAGCGCTTCCGCCACCTGTTATATTGGAGCGAAAATCATCCGCGTTGTTTCTTTCCATCGCCGCGACAACCCTGTCGCCGACAACGTATGCACGAAGATCGCGCCCTGAGCTTTCCCTGATGTACTGCTGCGCAAGGCAGTCCTTACCCTCGATCATCTTAAGTATCTCGCGTGCTTTATCGGATGAGTCGGCAAGATAGACCTGGCCGCCGTAGGAGCCGAGGCATTCCTTAATGATATACGGATAGCCGAGCTCTTTTCCTATATGTTCTTCAAATGAAAGATCATCATAACCGATCGTGTTAAATGTCATCGGGATCTTTACGGTTCTTGGCATGGCACAGATACCCTGGAGCATCTCAGATGTGAGAGCCTTGCTGTCGCACGCTTCTATGGCGTCCGCACTGTTAAACAGCCTGTAGCCCATGCGCTCGAGTGCGCGTCCTAAGAAGACATCTTTGTTCCAGAACAGGATGAAGCCTGTATCCTTCATGTCATTTTCGGGAAGTGCCTTGACAAGACCTGTATCAAGACTGACAAAGAAATCGGCATTGGTCGTAAGGCGCAGATCTATACCGGCACGTTTTGCTCCGTCAAGAAGCAGTTCATACGTGTCGTCAGTCTGTTTCGATCTTAAAAATGCGTTTACGATGAGAATACCTTTTAATGCCATGCAGACATTGTATACCATATGATTTTTGCTTGCAATCAGGGCTGTGATACTATATAATTCCAAGTGTGTCGCGCGCTTTAGCGTGGTAAACCGATAATACAGGGAGGAAATATTAATGAGCGAGTATGACAACAATTACGAAGATGCTACGGTTGAGAGTGTAGAGACCGATAACGATAATACAGAATATGAAGAGCAGACTGTTTATCAGGCTTATGAGCCAGAAGGCAATGGAAAAGCATTTGCAATTGTATCTCTTGTATGTGGTATAGCTTCTGTGATTTTGTGCTGGTGTTATTATCTGGTATTTATCCTTGCTATTACTTCGTTAGTATTTGGAATTCTTTCGATTAAAAAGAATGAGAGTGGAAGAGGGATGGCTATTGCCGGTATCATCTGCTCGTCATTTGCACTTTTGTCGGGTATTGTGATTACGATACTGCTTTTTTCTGCCGGTAGCTTAGCAAGTGATCCGGACTTTATTCTGAAGTTTAAGAATGCATTTGAATATTAAGAACCGACTGGGGGAGACGGATAACGTTTTATACATTATGTGTTTAGTGGCACTGGGCATGGGAATTGCCGCAGTGCTGCTTTACTATTGCACAGGTATCAATGTGTTAAATGTTGGATATCCTTGTTTGTTCAACAAGTTGACGCATCTGTGCTGTCCGGGATGCGGGGGAACGAGATCGTTCCGTGCACTTCTTCGGGGAGATATACTGACCTGTCTGTATGATTACCCGCCACTTCTGTACGGTGTCATCGTGTATGTCATCTTTATGGTACGGTGCACGCTCTATGTGTTGTTCGGCGTGAAGAAGTCAAAGAACGGTGCCGTGGTCAAGTACCTCTGGGTACTTGTGGCGTTGATGGTACTCCAGTGGATAGTGAAGCTGGTGGCACAGATATTTTTTGATTATTATTGGTTCGCGTAAAATGTTTCTTGCAGATAACTGGAAAGATTATGAAGTTATAGATACGAGCGGTGGAGAGAAGCTTGAGAGATGGGGAGAATATTATCTTGTCCGTCCCGATCCGCAGGTCATCTGGGATACTCCGAAGGAGGATAAGCACTGGAAGCGGCCGAACGGACATTATCACCGTTCCAATAAGGGAGGCGGTGAATGGGAGTTCTTTGATCTTCCGGACGAGTGGTCGATAAGCTACAATGACCTTACATTCTGCCTCAAGCCGTTCGCGTTCAAGCATACGGGACTGTTTCCGGAGCAGGCGGCGAACTGGGACTGGTTCTCTTCTATTATAAGAAAAGAAAAGAAGAAGAACCCGGGACGTGAGATAAATGTGCTCAACCTGTTTGCCTATACGGGCGGTGCAACCGTTGCTGCCGCAGCAGCAGGCGCGAAGGTTACACATGTGGATGCAGCAAAGGGAATGGTAGGCTGGGCCAAGGAGAACGCAAAGGCGAGCGGCCTTGAGAATGCCCCGGTTCGATGGCTCGTTGACGACTGTGTCAAGTTTGTGGAGCGTGAGATTAGGCGCGGCAACAAATACGATGCGATAATAATGGATCCGCCTTCATACGGAAGAGGACCCAAGGGCGAGATCTGGAAGATAGAAGAGAGCGTGTTTCCTCTTATAGAAAAGACTGCAGACATTCTTGCGGATCATCCGCTGTTCGTTCTTGTCAATTCTTACACTACGGGGTTGCAGCCTGCGGTTCTTTCGTATATGATGAACACGGTGTTTGTAAAGAGATTCGGCGGGAAGGTTGAAGCCGACGAGGTCGGACTTCCCGTTAAAGGAAACGGACTGGTACTCCCATGCGGAGCTTCGGGACGATATACATCGTAAAAAGGAGGAAAAAATATGTCTACATCTTCACTTGTCATGATCATGCTTGCGATCGCGATCTACCTTCTGGTGATGATCTTCATTGGCGCTATGTTCATGAAGAAGAACAACAACTCGGAAGATTACTTCCTGGGAGGCCGTTCTCTTAACGGATTCGTAGCGGCTCTGTCAGCCGGTGCTTCCGACATGAGCGGATGGATGCTTATGGGACTTCCCGGAAGTATCTACGCTCTCGGAACAGGACAGGTATGGATCGGTATCGGTCTTACACTCGGTACGATCGCAAACTGGCTGTTTGTTGCGGGTCCGCTTCGTAAGTATACGATCAAGGCCAACAACTCACTGACGCTTCCTGAGTTCTTCGTTAACCGTTACCGTGATGAGAAGAAGGTACTTCTCGGAGTATCGTCTGCGGTAATAGTTATATTCTTCGTGGTATATACCGCGTCGGCATTCGCCTCAGGCGGAAAGCTTTTCAATTCGGTATTCGGAATGGATTATCATCTTGCACTCATAATCGGTGCGATGGTCATCCTTGTTTATACGTTCATGGGAGGATTCCTTGCCGTATGTACAACAGACTTCATACAGGGTCTTCTCATGCTGATCGCTGTTCTTACGGTTCCGATCGTTGCACTTCTTATCATGGGCGGTGACAACTTCACGGCAAACCTTGTATCAACAGGCGTTGATCCTTCATCGTTCTTTGATCCGATGCAGGAAGGCGGTACAAAGATATCAGCAGTATCGATCCTCTCATCACTTGCATGGGGTCTCGGATATTTCGGAATGCCTCACATACTTGTCAGATTCATGGCTATCAAGGACAAGTCTGAACTTAAGAAGAGTAAATCGATAGCTATCCTCTGGGTAGTTCTTGGACTCGGCTTTGCATGCTTTATCGGTATTCTCGGAAGAGCATACCTTGCAACGAAGCTCGGAGTAATGGATGATCCTGAGAAGGTCTTCATTGAAATGATCAAGAAAGTGTTCACGGAAGATACAAACATTGCGCTCCTGGCAGGACTGTTCATCGCAGCAATCCTTGCAGCCATCATGTCAACTGCTGACTCACAGCTCCTTGTTGCATCATCGGCCATTTCCGAGGACCTTTACAAAGGAATAATCAAGAAGGATGCTGACGAGACAAGCGTGCTTACTGTAGGACGTGCCGCAACGATCATCGTTGCCATCGTTGCACTTGTCATCGCATGGAATCCCGACAGTTCGGTCATGAAGCTCGTTTCCGATGCCTGGGCAGGATTCGGTGCCGCATTCGGACCTCTCGTACTGTGCTCACTCTTCTGGAAGAGAACAAACTTTGCCGGTGCATTTGCAGGTATTATCGTAGGTGCGGTCACGGTCATCATCTGGGACTACATCCCGTTCACCGGAGTTACGATCGGAGAATCAACCGGACTGTACTCACTCCTTCCGGGATTCGTATTAAGCCTTGTTGCGATCATCATCGTATCGCTCTGCACTAAGGCACCCTCGGCTGAGATAGTCAAGGAATTCGAAGAAGTCAAAGAAGAGAAGTAATACGTGACCTACAGCCTCTATGATACAGAGGCAGGGTATAGATTTGTTCTGAGAAAACCTTGTGAAGACGCCGGTACTTAGCCGGCGTCTTTTTGACGGCTTATGTACCGCTGCGTCGGAACAGGAGCGCAAGCGCGTTTTCGAAGAATAAATCTATACGCTGCCGTATCATACAATATATTGTATCCTCAGTAATTCGCACACCATTGTACCCGAAAAAATACAATTTTCGCATATGATTTTCGCGAATTCGCAAAAAAAGTCCTTGCAATCCCCCTGTCCCCTGTTATATACTCGTTCTTGCTGTGGCATTGATAGCTATGAAGCGTGAGGTTACCGGATGCCCTAGATCCGGATAGTTCCGTGGAGCGAATGTCAAGTTAGAAAACTGGCGACAAGTCACTGTACTATAGCAAGTCTACTTACAGGTAGAAACGACGTGTGAAGATTCCGAATGTGATCATTCAGGACACACACGGGAGAGTGTACAGTCACCGCTTGTCCGACTTTCATTAAGAAAGCGTGAAAAGGAGGCGACTTTTTTTATGGCAACACAGGTAATGAGAATCACATTGAAGGCATACGATCATGTCCTCATCGATGACGCTGCAAAGAAGATCATCGAGACTGTCAAGAAGAACGGATCAGAGGTTTCAGGACCGGTACCCCTTCCTACTAAGAAGGAAGTTGTTACGATCATCCGTGCCGTTCATAAGTATAAGGACAGCCGTGAGCAGTTCGAGCAGAGAACACACAAGCGTCTGATCGACATCCTCACACCGACCCAGAAGACGGTAGATTCCCTGTCAAGGCTTGAGATGCCTGCAGGTGTTTATATCGACATCAAAATGAAGAACAAATAAACCTTCTACTAGTAAGAATTTGCTTGGAGGCTCGCCCGTTTGGAATCGACTTTGTCGATGAGGGCCCGCTGTGCAGTAAGGGATATTCCCGCTGCGTGGTCCCCTCCTTAAAGCATATTCCTCTGTAGAAAAAAAGAAGGAGGAAAGAAATGAAGAAAGCGATTTTGGCAACAAAGATCGGAATGACTCAGATCTTCAACGAAGACGGCGTGCTCGTTCCGGTTACAGTGCTTGAGGCAGGCCCCTGCGTGGTCACTCAGGTCAAGACAGAAGAGAACGACGGCTACAAAGCAGTTCAGGTAGGTTTCGTCGACAAGAAGGACCGCATCGTTAACAAGGATGCAAAGGGAAAGAAAGAGATCGTTCACAGAAACGGTGTCAACAAGCCCCTTAAAGGTCACTTCGATAAGGCAGGAGTTTCATCAAAGAGATTCGTAAGGGAATTCCGCTTTGATAACAGTGAAGAATATCAGGTAGCCCAGGAAATCAAGGCAGACATCTTCGCGGTAGGCGACAAGATCGATGCTTCGGCTATCTCAAAAGGTAAAGGTTTCCAGGGTACGATCAAGAGACTCGGCCAGCACAGAGGCCCCATGAAGCACGGTTCAAAGTTCCACCGTCATCAGGGATCAAACGGTGCATGTTCCTCACCTTCAAGAGTATTCAAAGGAAAAGGAATGCCCGGTCAGATGGGCGGCGTTAAGGTAACGGTTCAGAACCTCGAAGTTGTTCGCGTTGATGCTGAAAAGAACCTGTTACTCGTTAAGGGAGCCGTTCCCGGACCCAAGAAGGCACTGATCACTATCAAGGAAAGCGTTAAGGTCGCTGAATAACGCGGACCTTTGGAAAGGAGGAACATACAGATGGCTAACGTATCTGTTTACAATATGGAAGGAAAAGAAGTTGGCAAGATGGATCTTTCCGATTCCGTATTCGGAGTAGAGATCAACGAACATCTCGTTCACATGGCTGTAGTACAGCAGCTTGCCAATAACCGTCAGGGCACACAGAAGGCCAAGACACGCGGTGAGGTTTCCGGAGGAGGAAGAAAGCCCTGGAGACAGAAAGGAACAGGTCATGCAAGACAGGGTTCCACAAGATCACCCCAGTGGAAGGGCGGCGGAGTTGTATTTGCTCCGGTACCGAGAGATTATTCATTCAAGATGAATAAGAAGGAAAAGAGAGCTGCTCTTAAGAGCGCGCTCACATCAAGAGTTCAGGAGGACAAGTTCCTTGTACTTGACGAGCTCAAGCTTGACGAGATCAAGACAAAGAAGTTCAACGAGGTTCTTAACAACCTTAAGGTTTCAAAGGCGATCGTTGTTCTTGCGGATGAGGATCAGAATGTTGTTCTTTCTGCAAGGAACATCCCGGATGTCATCACTGCTTCCGTTTCAACGATCAACACCTATGACATAATGAAGTACAATACGGTCATCGCAACAAAGGATGCCGTGGCAAAGATCGAGGAGGTGTACGCATAATGGCAGCCATAAATTACTATGACGTTATCCTTAAGCCCGTTGTGACTGAGAAGAGCATGGCAGGCATGGGAGAGAAAAAGTACACATTTCTTGTTCATCCCGAAGCAAACAAGACGATGATCAAGGAAGCCGTTGAGAAGATGTTCGACGGCACAAAGGTCAAGAATGTTAACACAATGAATCTTGACGGTAAGAAGAAGCGCCGCGGGCTCGTTTACGGCAGGACCGCAAAGAGCAAAAAGGCGATCGTAACACTTACCGAGGACAGCAAAGATATCGAGCTGTTTACAGGACTGTAGGAAGGAGGGACCCACGAAGTGGGAGGATTCCTTACTACACCGCAAGGCCTCATCGCGAAGCGGTTCTGATGGCCGAGCGACCTATAGGATAATAACCTGATAAGTATATTTAAGAAGGAGACAAAATCATGGGAATCAAAAAATACAACCCATATACACCGTCCAGAAGACAGATGACATGTTCTGATTTTGCCGAGATCACAAAGAAGGAACCGGAAAAATCACTTTGCACATCTCTTAAGAAGAACGCAGGACGTAATAACCAGGGTAAGATCACAGTCCGTCATCGCGGAGGCGGAAACAGAAGAAAATACAGGATCATCGATTTTAAGCGCCAGAAGGACGGAATCCCCGCAACTGTTATCGGCATCGAGTATGATCCTAACAGAACAGCAAACATCGCACTTATCTGCTATGCAGACGGCGAGAAGGCATACATCCTCGCACCCGAGGGACTGACAGACGGAATGAAGGTCATGAACGGCCCCGATGCCGAGATCAGAGTAGGTAACTGCTTACCGCTTTCAGAGATCCCCGTTGGTACGATGGTACACAACATCGAGCTTTATCCCGGAAAGGGCGGACAGCTTGTAAGGTCTGCCGGTAACGGAGCACAGCTCATGGCTAAGGAAGGTAAGTATGCAACGCTTCGTCTTCCTTCGGGCGAGATGAGAATGGTTCCCATCATCGCAAGAGCATCGATCGGTGTTATCGGAAACGGTGATCACAACCTTGTTAACATCGGTAAGGCAGGACGTAAGCGCCACATGGGCATCAGGCCTACAGTCAGAGGTTCGGTCATGAACCCCAACGACCATCCGCATGGTGGTGGTGAAGGTAAGACAAGTATCGGTCGTCCCGGTCCCTGCACACCTTGGGGTAAGCCCGCTCTCGGCCTGAAGACGAGAAAGAAGAATTCAAGATCTAATAAACTTATCGTAAGACGCCGTGACGGCAGCACCATTAAGTAAGAGGAGGAAATAAGAAATGGCTAGATCATTAAAAAAAGGCCCGTTCGCCGATGAGAGCTTACTTAAGAAAGTTGATGCCATGAACGAGTCAAACAATAAGCAGGTCATCAAGACATGGTCAAGAAGATCCACGATCTTCCCTTCATTTGTGGGACACACGATCGCGGTTCATGACGGAAGAAAGCATGTTCCCGTATACATCACGGAAGACATGGTCGGACATAAGCTTGGCGAGTTCGTAAGTACAAGAACTTACAGAGGCCATGGCAAGGACGAAAAGAAGTCAAAGGTTAAATAAGACAGGATAGTTTGAAAGGAGGTACTTCCAAATGGCAAAAGGACACAGAAGCCAGATCAAAAGAGAAAGAAATGCGAACAAGGATACCAGACCGTCAGCTAAGCTGTCTTATGCAAGAGTATCTGTTCAGAAAGCATGTTTCGTATTGGACGCCATCAGAGGCAAGGATGTTACAACAGCACTTGGTATTCTGACATACAATCCCAGATATGCGTCCGCACTTATCAAAAAATTATTGGAATCAGCGATTGCCAATGCCGAGAACAACAACGGTATGAACCGTGAAAATCTCTACGTTGCAGAGTGCTTTGCAAACAAGGGACCTACAATGAAGAGAGTTCAGCCTCGTGCACAGGGTCGTGCGTATCGTATCGAGAAGCGTATGAGCCATATTACAGTCGTGCTGGATGAGAAATAAGGAGGAAGAGCATGGGACAGAAAGTTAATCCCCACGGATTGAGAGTCGGTGTTATCAAGGATTGGGATTCAAGATGGTATGCCGAGAAGGATTTCGCTGATTTCCTTGTAGAAGATCATGAGATCAGGGAATTCTTAAAGAAAAAGTTATACAGCGCAGGTATCTCGAAGATCGAGATCGAACGTGCTTCGGACCGTGTAAAGGTCATCATATTTACGGCTAAGCCCGGTGTGATCATCGGTAAGGGTGGTGCTGACATAGAGAAGCTTAAAGCTGATCTTGCAAAGCTCACCGACAAGAAGCTTGTTGTAGATATCAAGGAGATCAAGAGACCCGACCGTGAGGCTCAGCTCGTTGCAGAGAACATCGCACAGCAGCTTGAGAATCGTGTGTCATTCAGAAGGGCTATGAAATCCACAATGGGCAGAACCTTAAAGGCAGGAGCCCTCGGTATCAAGACAGCCGTTTCAGGAAGACTCGGTGGAGCGGATATCGCCCGTACCGAATTCTACAGCGAGGGAACGATCCCTCTTCAGACACTTCGTGCAGATATCGACTATGGTTTTGCTGAGGCAGACACCACATACGGAAAGCTTGGCGTTAAGGTATGGATCTACAAAGGCGAAGTTCTTCCCAAAAAAGCAAAAGAAGGGAGTGAGCAGTAATGTTAATGCCGAAAAGAGTAAAGCATCGTAAGCAGTTCCGCGGAACGATGAGAGGAAAAGCCCTCAGAGGAAACGTTATTTCATACGGTGAATTCGGACTTGTGGCTGCAGAGCCCTGCTGGATCACATCAAACCAGATAGAGGCAGCCCGTATCGCGATGACGCGTTACATCAAGCGTGGCGGTAAGGTTTGGATCAAGATATTCCCGGATAAGCCCGTTACGGCAAAGCCTGCCGAGACACGTATGGGTTCCGGTAAAGGTGCGGTAGAGTACTGGGTAGCAGTAGTTAAGCCCGGACGTGTAATGTTTGAGATCGCAGGAGTACCGGAAGAGACAGCAAGAGAAGCTCTGCGTCTCGCAATGCACAAACTCCCCTGCAAGTGCAAGATCGCTGCAAAGGCAGACCTGGAAGGCGGTGTGGCAAATGAAAAATAGTAAATATGTTGAAGATTTAAAGGCTAAGTCTGTTAACGAACTTTCCGAGGATCTCGTTGCAGCAAAGAAAGAGCTTTTTAACTTAAGATTTCAGAACGCAACAAACCAGTTGGATAACACAGCTAGGATCAAGGACGTACGCAGAAACATCGCCCGTATCCAGACGGTTATGACTGAGAAGTCAAAGGCATAAGAGGAGGATGACGATGGAAAGAAATTTAAGAAAAACCCGTACGGGCAAGGTTGTGAGCAATAAAATGGATAAGACCATTGTTGTGGCAGTTGTTAACCACGTTAAGCATCCGCTGTATAAGAAGATCGTTAAGAGAACTTATAAGCTGAAGGCACATGATGAGAATAACGAATGCAACATTGGCGATACCGTTAAGGTAATGGAGACAAGGAGACTGTCCAAGGATAAGAGATGGAGACTTGTCGAGATCGTTGAGAAGGCTAAGTAATTATTGTTAGTGTGCGGAGGTAAATAGCATGATACAGCAGGAAAGCAGACTTAAGGTTGCTGATAACACCGGCGCAAAAGAAATCCTGTGCATTCGCGTTATGGGCGGATCGACAAGAAGATATGCGAACATCGGTGACGTTATCGTTGCGACCGTTAAAGATGCAACACCCGGCGGTGTTGTAAAAAAAGGTGAAGTAGTCAAGGCTGTTGTAGTTCGTACCGTCAAAGGTGCACGTCGTAAAGACGGTTCCTATATCCGTTTCGATGAGAATGCAGCAGTTATTATCAAGGATGACAATACACCGAGAGGAACACGTATTTTCGGACCCGTAGCAAGAGAGCTTCGTGAAAAGCAGTTCATGAAGATCGTATCCCTCGCTCCGGAAGTATTATAGGAGGTGCGCGAGATGTCAATGGCAAAGATCAAAAAGGGTGACACTGTTAAGGTCATCGCAGGAAAAGATGTTGGCGCTGAAGGGAAGGTTCTCTCGGTCGACAAAAAGAAGAACAGGCTTATTGTTGAAGGCGTGAACATTGTAAAGAAACATACAAAGCCCTCCATGGCTAATCAGAATGGTGGAATAATCGAGCAGGAAGCTGCCATCGATGCTTCAAATGTTATGTATGTTCATAAGGGCAAACCCACCAGAATAGGCTTTTCGGTTGAAGGCGACAAGAAGGTCCGTATTGCCAAGTCAACCGGCGAAGTGATCGATTAAGGAGGGACAAAAGTTGAGTAGATACAAAGATCTGTATAATAACCAGGTTAAGGATGCCATGACCAAGAAGTTCGAATACAAGAACGTCATGGAGATCCCCAAGATCGACAAGATCGTTTTAAATATGGGCGTTGGCGAAGCCAAGGAAAATGCAAAACTTCTTGAAGCTGCAATCGGAGACCTTGAGACGATCACAGGACAGAAGGCTGTTATCACAAGAGCAAAGAATTCTGTGGCAAACTTCAAGATCAGAGAGGGAATGGCTATCGGCGCAAAGGTTACACTTCGTGGTGAGAAGATGTACGAGTTTCTTGACAGACTTGTAAATCTTGCACTTCCCCGAGTAAGGGACTTCAGAGGTGTCAATCCCAATGCGTTTGACGGAAGAGGAAACTATGCTCTCGGTATCAAGGAACAGCTCATTTTCCCTGAAATTGAGTATGACAAGGTTGATAAGATAAGAGGTATGGATATCATTATCGTAACAACCGCCAAGACTGACGAAGAGGCAAGAGAACTGCTCACACAGTTCGGTATGCCGTTTGCAAGATAAGTAAGGAGGAAACATTTCATGGCAAAAACGTCAATGAAGGTTAAACAGCAGCGTAAGCCTAAATTCTCTACAAGAGAGTATACGCGTTGCAGGATCTGCGGTCGTCCACATGCTTATTTGAGAAAATACGGAATCTGCAGAATATGCTTCCGTGAATTGGCATACAAAGGACAGATACCCGGTGTGAAGAAAGCATCTTGGTAGTGGTAAGGAGGTATTAACAAATGACAATGAGTGATCCCATTGCAGATATGCTTACGAGAATCCGTAATGCAAATACTGCAAAGCACGATACGGTTAATGTTCCTTCATCAAAGATGAAACTTGCGATCGCAGAGATTCTTTTGAAGGAAGGTTACATCAAGAAATACGATGTAGTTGATGAAGGCTCTTTTAAGACAATCAATATCACACTTAAGTACGGTGAGGACAAGGATGAGAAGATCATCACGGGACTTAAGAGGATATCAAAGCCGGGTCTCAGAGTATATGCCGGCAAGGATGAGCTCCCCAAAGTTCTCGGTGGACTCGGAATCGCCATCATCTCTACAAACAACGGTGTGCTTACTGACAAGGAAGCACGCAAGGCAGGTGTAGGCGGCGAAGTTCTCGCATTTGTCTGGTAGTTAAAGGTTTACGAATATATAGGAGGTACGGGCATGTCACGTATAGGAAAAATGCCAATCGCGATACCCGCAGGTGTAACTGTGGATGTTGCAGAAAATAATAAAGTGACTGTAAAGGGTCCCAAAGGAACACTTGAGCGTGTTATGGCTCCCGAAATGGAGATCAAGGTTGATGATGGTCAGATAACTGTTTCTCGCCCCAATGATCTTAAGAGAAACAAGTCACTTCACGGACTTACAAGAACACTCATCAATAACATGGTCACAGGTGTTACTGACGGATACGAAAAGAAACTGGAAGTAAACGGTGTCGGTTACAGGGCTGCAAAGCAGGGCAAGAAGCTCGTTCTTAACCTTGGATATTCACATCCCGTTGAGATGGAAGATCCCGAAGGTGTTGAGACTGTAGTCGAAGGTCAGAACGTGATCTTCGTAAAGGGCATCGATAAAGAAAAGATCGGACAATATGCGGCTGAGATCAGGGACAAGAGAAGACCTGAGCCTTACAAGGGTAAAGGTATCAAGTACGCTGAGGAACACATCAGACGTAAAGTCGGTAAGACCGGTAAGAAGTAAAGAAGGAGGGAGAAAAGAATGGTTAGCAAAAAATCAAGAGCAGAAGTTCGTACAAAAAAGCACAGCAGAATGCGTAACCGTTTTTCCGGCACAGCCGAAAGACCCCGCCTTTCTGTATTTCGCAGTAACAATCATATGTATGCCCAGGTCATCGACGATACGGCAGGCAATACACTCGTGAGCGCATCAACACTTGAGAAGGATGTAGCAAAGGAACTCGAGAAGACAAACAACGTTGAAGCAGCAGCATACTTGGGAACCGTTATCGCAAAGCGTGCCCTTGAAAAGGGTATCGAGACGGTTGTCTTTGACAGAGGCGGCTTTATATATCAGGGCAAGATTGCGGCACTCGCTGAGGCGGCAAGAGAAGCCGGCCTTAAATTCTAGGAGGGAGCATACACATGAAACGTCAGATAATTGATCCAAACAGTTTGGAATTAAGTGATAAGGTTGTTACCATCAAGCGTGTAACAAAGGTTGTAAAGGGTGGACGTAACATGCGCTTTACTGCACTTGTTGTAGTAGGCGACGAAAACGGACACGTTGGTGCAGGCCTTGGAAAAGCAGCCGAGATACCCGAAGCTATCCGCAAGGGAAAAGAGGATGCAATGAAGAACCTTATCGAGGTTCCCCTGGATGAAAACAAGAGTATCACACATGATTTTATCGGAAAATTCGGTGGCGCTAACGTTCTCATTAAGAGAGCTCCCGAAGGTACCGGTGTTATCGCAGGCGGTCCTGCCAGAAACGTATGTGAGATGGCAGGTATCAAGAACATTCGTACAAAGTCTCTGGGCTCAAACAACAAGCAGAACGTCGTTCTTGCTACGATCGATGCACTCCGTCAGCTCAAGACCCCCGAAGAGGTAGCCCGTCTTCGCGGAAAATCAGTAGATGAGATAATCGGCTAAGGAGGTTGGCAAAATGGCTGGTAAAAAGAGTAAGACAATAAAGGTTACCCTGGTAAAATCACCTATCGGTGCCATTCCCAAGCACAAAGCCACAGTAGAGGCCCTCGGTCTTCATAAGCTCGGAAGCAGCAATGAGCTTCCCGACAACGAGGCTGTTCGCGGTATGTGCAAGCAGGTATGTCATTTAGTTAAGGTTGAAGAGGCATAATTAGGAAAGAAGGAGGTCTCGCAATGGAATTATCCAATTTAAAGCCTGCTGAAGGCTCAAAGCAAAGCGATAATTTTAGAAGAGGACGTGGACACGGCTCAGGAAACGGAAAGACTGCCGGTAAGGGACATAAAGGTCAGAAGGCAAGATCCGGAGCACCGAGAATCGGTTTCGAAGGTGGTCAGATGCCGTTATACAGAAGAATCCCTAAGAGGGGATTCCTCAACAGAAATACAAAGGATATCGTAGCCATCAATATGTCCAGACTCGAGGTATTCGAGGACGGAGCAACTGTTACGATCGACGCAATGAAGGAAGTGGGTATCATCAAGAACCCCAAAGACGGCGTTAAGATACTTGGAAACGGAGAACTTACCAAGAAGCTTACAGTCCAGGCAAATGCGTTCTCGGCAACTGCAAAGGAAAAGATTGAAAGCCTTGGTGGAAAAGCAGAGGTGATCTAATGCTGGAAACAGTTAAAAATGCCTTTAAGATCAAGGATATCAGAAGCAAACTCATATTCACGCTTCTTATGCTTGTAGTAGTAAGGCTTGGTTGTGAACTCCCTGTTCCAGGCATAGACAGCAAGGTATTTTCGGACTTTATCGCTAGCCAGATGAACACCGATACAACAAAAAATGCGTTCAGCCTTGTTGATGCCTTCACGGGCGGTTCATTCATGAACATGTCGGTATTTGCGCTCAACATCACACCGTACATCACTTCATCGATCATCATGCAGCTTCTGACGATCGCTATCCCGAAGCTCGAAGAGATGCAGCGTGAAGGTGAGGACGGAAGAAAGAAGATCGCATCGATCACACGTTACGTGACCGTAGGTCTTGCGCTTATCGAATCATCCGCAATGGCAATTGGTTTCGGACGTACCGGAAAGCTCGGAGCGGATTTCGGAACACTCGACATCATTACCGTTATCGCAGCACTTACCGCAGGAAGTGCATTCATCATGTGGATCGGGGAGAGGATCACCGAGAACGGTGTAGGAAACGGTATATCGATCGTACTTACGATCAACATCATATCGAGGATCCCCGAGGACCTTCGATCTCTGTGGAGACAGTTTGTAACTCCGCAGTTCCAGGCCAAAGAGTATGGTGATGGAACAATTGCGATGTTACTTATTGCAGTCATTATTATCCTGACAGTTATCCTGACAGTCATACTTAACGGTGCGGAGAGACGTATCCCCGTACAGTATGCGAAGAAGGTCCAGGGCCGTAAGATGGTCGGCGGACAGTCATCCCATATTCCTCTTAAGGTAAATACGGGCGGCGTTATCCCCATCATCTTTGCATCAAGCTTACTGCAGCTTCCCGGTGTCATCTCTTCATTCTTCGGAAGCGGAAGTGCTACCGGATGGCAGAAGTTCCTGGCATTCCTTAACTCAGGAAGCTGGTTCAGGAAAGGTGCATGGGTATATTCGTGGGGCGCACTGTTCTATGTTGTACTTGTTGTGTTCTTCGCATATTTCTATACATCCATCACATTCAATCCGATGGAGGTTGCGGAAAACATGAAGAAGTCCGGCGGATTCATCCCGGGTACACGTCCCGGCAAGCCTACCCAGGACTATCTTAACAAGGTTCTTAATTACATCGTGTTCATCGGTGCGGTAGGACTCATCATCGTGGCACTCATCCCGATATTCTTTAACGGAGTGTTCGGTGCAAGCGTATCATTCGGCGGAACGAGTCTTATCATCATCGTAGGTGTAATACTTGAGACGATGAAAGCTATCGAATCCCAGATGCTCGTAAGAAATTACAAGGGATTTTTGACAGACTGAACGAAATGTTTTTCGCCTATAAGACAAGGCTCGGCGAGCCTTGTCTTTGGGCGTGTATAAAGGAAGACTAAAAAATGAAGATCATAATGCTCGGAGCACCCGGTGCCGGAAAAGGCACACAGGCAAAGCTTATCGCCGAGAAGTTCGGCATTCCCCATATCTCGACCGGAGACATTTTCAGGGCGAACATCAAAGAGGGGACCGACCTTGGCAAGGAAGCAAAAGAATATATGGACAAGGGCCAGCTCGTTCCCGATGAGCTGACGGTCAGGATACTTCTTGACAGGGTTTCAAAGGATGACTGCAAGGACGGATATGTACTTGACGGATTCCCGAGAACGATACCCCAGGCTGAGGTTCTTGATTCGGAAGTTGCAAAGATGGGCGACAAGATCGATTTCGCTATCGATGTCGATGTTCCCGATGAGAATATAATCCGCAGGATGGGAGGAAGACGCGCATGCCTTAAGTGCGGTGCAACCTACCATATCGAACATGTTCCTCCCAAGAAGGAAGGCATATGTGATACTTGCGGAAGCGAGCTTGTACTTCGCGACGACGACAAGCCCGAAACGGTCAAGAACCGTCTCGAGGTTTATCATAAACAGACACAGCCGCTGATCGATCATTACAGCAGACTCAACATTCTGCGTACGGTCGACGGAACACAGGATGTCAAAGTTGTGTTTGACAACATTGTAAAACTGCTGGAGGCATAAAAATGGCTGTTACGATCAAATCCGAACGAGAGATCGAACTGATGAGACAGTCGTGTAAGCTTCTTGAAGAGGTTCACGATGAACTGGGCAGATTCATCAAGCCGGGAATATCCACGTGGGATATCGATCACTACGGTGAAGAGCTTATTAGAGAGAGGGGCGGGATCCCCAATTTCCTTAACTACAACGGTTATCCGGCCAGCATTTGCGTTTCCGTCAACGAGGAGGTCGTACACGGCATCCCGAGAAAAGACAGAAAACTGCGTGACGGTGACATTGTCAGCCTTGATGCGGGCCTTATATACAAAGGTTATCATTCGGATGCCGCAAGAACATATCCGGTCGGCGAGGTTGCACCGGAGGTTCAGCAGCTTATCGATGTGACGAAGCAGTCATTCTTCGAAGGAATCAAGATGGCGCGTGCGGGTAATCACCTGTATGACATATCAAATGCCATTGATGCGTTTATAAAGCCCTACGGATACGGGATCGTGCGTGATCTTGTCGGACACGGGATAGGTACTTCGCTCCATGAAGACCCGCAGATACCTAACTTCGCACAGCACCGCAGAGGGCTGAAACTTCAGGCGGGCATGACGCTTGCCGTTGAGCCGATGATAAATCTCGGCACATATGAAGTTGAATGGCTTGACGACGACTGGACGGTCGTTGCGATAGACGGACTTCCGTCGGCACACTATGAGAACACGATCCTGATAACGGACGGTGATCCCGAGATACTCACACTCTCACATTAACGGAGGATTTTGAATGTCAAAAGCAGATGTTATCGAGCTTGAAGGTACTGTAGTTGAAAAACTGCCCAATGCTATGTTTCGGGTCAAACTCGAAAACGACCACGAAGTTATCGCGCATATCAGCGGAAAGCTTCGCATGAATTTCATACGTATCCTGCCCGGTGATAAGGTTACGCTTGAAATGTCGCCGTATGATCTTTCCAAAGGACGCATTATCTGGAGAGACAAATAGGCTTCATACAACATGTAGTAGTTAAGAAATTTGTTGAATTTTAGCACCTCTGGTGGTAAAATATATAGCGGTCTGTTTTCGGACAGACATGTTGCAAAGGTTGTAAGAAGGAGGAAGAAAGATGAAAGTTAGATCTTCTGTAAAACCGATCTGCGACAAGTGCAAAGTTATCAAGAGAAAGGGAAAGATCAGGATCATCTGTGAAAATCCCAAGCACAAGCAGAGACAGGGCTAAAGCCCTAATGATAGATAGATTTTTGGACTAACCCACCGAAGAGCTATCTACGATTGAAACCGGCAAAAGGCCGGGCAAATCCAAGGAAACTTGGATGGATATTTAGAGATTGAGCGTACCGTTGGATAACGGGATTTGCACGCGTTTAAAATCGCCTTCGGCGATGGGCGTGCAAAGAGCAGAACATCTGCTACGCAGATATCCTGCATATCCCATTCAATTAGTAACGGGGCGATACGCCCGCAGAAAGAGAAAAGAGGTAAAAAGTATGGCTCGTATTTCCGGTGTGGATTTACCAAGAGACAAGCGTGTAGAGATCGGACTTACTTATGTGTACGGTATAGGAAGACCTACAGCAACAAAGATCCTTGAAAAGGCAAAAGTCAATCCTGACACCCGTTGCCGTGATCTCACGGACGATGAGGTCAAGAAGATCAGTGACATCATTGACACTGATTACATGGTGGAAGGTGATCTCAAGAGAGAAGTTGCTCTTAACATCAAGAGACTTCAGGAGATCGGATGCTACAGAGGTATCCGTCACAGAAAGGGACTTCCCGTTCGCGGACAGAATACCAAGAACAACGCAAGAACCCGTAAAGGTCCCAAGCGTACAGTAGCAGGCAAGAAAAAGTGATTTTAGGAAAGTAGGTTAGTTTAAATGGCAAAGACAACAAAGAAAGCAGTAAAAAAGCGTGTCAAGAAAAACGTTGAACGTGGACAGGCACATATCCAGGCATCTTTCAACAATACGATCGTGACGTTAACTGATCCCGAAGGAAACGCACTTTCGTGGGCAAGTGCCGGTGGCCTTGGTTTCAGAGGTTCAAGGAAATCTACTCCTTATGCGGCACAGGTGGCAGCAGAGACAGCAACAAAGGCAGCACTTGTTCATGGCCTTAAGTATGTTGATGTTTTCGTAAAAGGTCCCGGCTCGGGGCGTGAGGCTGCAATTCGTGCGCTTCAGGCAGCAGGTTTGGAAGTTGTTTCCATCAAGGACGTTACACCCGTTCCTCATAACGGATGCCGCCCGCCCAAGCGCAGACGTGTTTGATCGTTTCCATTGGATGATTTTAGGAGGAATAATAAATGGCAGTCAACAGAGTACCTGTATTGAAAAGATGCAGATCCCTCGGTCTTGAACCGGCGGTTTTGGGATATGATAAGAAGTCAAAGAGATCTTTGACAAGATCCAACAGAAAAGTAAGTGAATACGGACTTCAGCTTCGTGAGAAGCAGAAGGCAAAGTTCATCTACGGTGTGCTTGAGAAGCCTTTCCGTAACTACTACGAGAAGGCCGACAGACAGAAGGGCATGACCGGTGAGAACCTTATGATCATGCTTGAATCAAGGCTTGACAACGTTATCTTCAGACTTGCTTTTGCAAGAACAAGAAGAGAAGCACGTCAGATCGTTGATCACAAGCAGGTTACGGTAAACGGCAAGGTTGTGAACATTCCTTCATACCTTGTTAAGGCAGGCGATGTTATCGAAATCAGAGAGAGCAAGAAGGACTCTGTAAGATACAAGGAGATCATCGAGACAGCTGGCGGAAGGATCGTTCCCGCATGGCTCGATTGTGACCAGGAAAACTTGAAAGGAACCGTTAAGGCACTTCCCACACGTGAAGAGATTGATGTTCCCGTTGATGAGATGCTTATAGTCGAGTTGTATTCAAAGTAATCAGTATCAATAAGAGAGGAGATACTTTATGTTCGATTTTGAAAAGCCGAGAATTGAAATTGCAGAGATTTCCGAAGATAAGAGATACGGCAGATTTGTTGTTGAGCCTCTTGAGAGAGGTTACGGAACAACTCTTGGTAACTCTCTTCGCAGGATCATGCTTTCATCTCTTCCGGGTGCTGCAGTTTCGCAGATCAAGATAGAAGGTGTTTTGCATGAGTTCTCATCCATACCCGGCGTTAAGGAAGATGTCACAGAGATCATCATGAACATCAAGAGCCTTGCGATCCGTAACAATTCTTCGTCAAACGACCCTAAGACACTCATCCTCGAGTACGAAGGTGAGGGCGTTGTGACAGCAGCGGACATCAGACTCGATCAGGACATCGAGATCCTTAATCCCGAAATAAAGATCGCCACACTTAACGGTGGCGCAAACAGCAAGCTCTACATGGAACTGACGGTCACAAAGGGCCGCGGATATGTAGGCGCTGACAAGAACAAAAATGACGAACTGCCCATCGGCGTTATCGCTGTAGACAGTATCTATACACCAATCGAGCGTGTCAACATGACAGTCCAGAACACACGTGTAGGCCAGGTAACAGACTATGACAAGCTTACACTTGATGTTTACACGAACGGAACACTCGGTCCCGATGAGGGCGTGAGCCTTGCTGCAAAGGTGCTTTCAGAGCATCTCGCACAGTTCATCAACCTTTCGGAGAGTGCACGCGAAGTATCCGTCATGATCGACAAGGAGCCTGAAGGAAAAGAAAAGAAGCTTGACATGAACATCGATGAACTCGAGTTATCGGTTCGTTCCTACAACTGTCTGAAGCGTGCAGGCATCAATACGGTGGCTGAACTCATCAACAGGACTCCCGATGAGATGATGAAAGTACGTAACCTTGGCAGAAAATCACTCGAGGAAGTACTTGCGAAACTGAAAGAATTAGGTCTTCAGCTGAACGAAGGAGAGGATTAAGATGGCAAAATACAGAAAGCTGGGAAAGACATCCAGCCAGAGAAAAGCATTAATGAGAAATCAGGTTACACAGCTGATCTATCATGGAAAGATAACCACAACCGAAGCCAGAGCCAAGGAGATCCGCAAGGTAGCGGAAAGCCTTATTGCTCTTGCTGTTAAGGAACGCGACAACTACGAGACGATCGAAGTCGATGCAAAGATCCCTTTAAAGGACAAGGACGGAAAGCGCGTTAAGGAAGTTGTTGACGGTAAGAAGGTAACACAGTACGAGACGATCAAGAAGTCTGTCAAGAAGGATTCACCTTCAAGACTTCATGCAAGAAGACAGATGCTCAAGGTTCTCTACCCTGTTGTTGAGGTACCCGAGGCTGCTGCAGGCAGAAAGCGCAATACCAAGAACGTTGATCTTGTTGCAAAGCTCTTTGAGGACATCGCTCCCAAGTATGCAGATCGTAACGGCGGTTACACAAGGATCATAAAGGTTGGTCCCCGTAAGGGCGACGCTGCCATGGAAGTTGTTATCGAGCTTGTTTGATAAAAACTGCATAATCTGTTAATCTTATGGGAGTCGTGTATACGGCTCCCTTATTTTGACCATGGACCTTATAAAAGCAAAAGAACTGATATTTGAATATGTCCGCCGTGACAAGAACGGCGAAGTTGACGGATTTAAGCGTGCGATCGACGGGATCAGCCTGAGTATCAAACAGGGTGATTTTATTGCCGTTCTCGGAGCCAACGGCTCCGGAAAATCAACGCTCGCAAAACATCTCAACAGCCTTCTGCATCCGACGGAGGGTGTTGTTTTCGTTGACGGAAACGATACAGCCGATGCCGACAAGGTCTGGGACATCAGGAAAGCTGTCGGAATGGTGTTCCAGAATCCCGAAAATCAGATGATAGGCACTATCGTTGAAGAGGACGTCGCATTCGCGCCCGAAAATCTCGGGATAGAGAGCGACAGGATTAAGGAACGCGTCAAGGAAAGCCTTGATATAGTCGAGATGTACGAATACAGAAGATCCACGCCTTCAAAACTGTCCGGAGGACAGAAGCAGCGTATCGCGATAGCGGGAGTTCTTGCGATGCATCCGAAATGTATCGTTCTCGACGAGCCGACCGCCATGCTCGATCCCGAAGGAAGACGTGATGTCATCCGCGCGATAAGGGCACTTAACGACGTTGAGAATATCACGATCATACTGATCACGCATAACATGGAAGAAGCCATATATGCCAACAGGATATATGTTATGGACAGCGGCCGTATAGTGATGCAGGGTACACCGAGAGAGGTGTTCTCCCATGTGGAAGAGCTTGAGCAGTACCGCCTGTCCGTACCGCAGGTGACACGTCTTGCATATGATCTGAGAAACGCAGGTCTTGACATCCCGCCGGGGATACTTACACGAAAGGAGCTATGCGAAGCCTTATGTCGATCATAGTCAATCATCTTGATCACGTGTTCAGCCCCGGAACGGTCTTCGAGAAAAAAGCTCTCAGCGATGTATCGTTTAAGGTTGAAAACGGAGAATATATCGGGCTTGTAGGTCATACCGGGTCCGGAAAATCAACGCTCGTGGCTCATCTCAATGCACTATTGGAACCGACGGGCGGGGGGATATATTATGACGGAGTTGATATTTTCTCCGAAGGGTATGACAGAAAAGCGCTCAGGGGAAAAGTCGGTCTGGTATTCCAGTATCCGGAGCATCAGCTGTTTGAAGAAGATGTCTTCTCGGACGTCTGTTTCGGGCCGAAAAATCTGGGGCTTGACAGATCAGAGGTTGAACTTAGGGCATATGATGCATTAAAGGCCGTGGGCGTGAAGGATGAGCATTTTTATGTATCCCCGTTTGACATTTCCGGCGGGGAAAAGCGGCGTGTGGCTATAGCCGGCGTTCTTGCGATGAAACCGGAAGTACTCATACTTGATGAGCCATGCGCAGGACTTGATCCAAAGGGCAGGGAGGAGATACTTTCGCTCGTTGATGATCTGCACGATAATCTCGGCATAAGCGTCATACTTGTATCTCATTCGATGGATGATCTGGCTGAGCATGTTCACAGAATACTCGTTATTGACGGGGGAAAACTTGTAATGGACGGTGAGCCGCGTGAGGTGTTCAGGCACAGACCGGAGCTTGACGCAATGGGACTGACTGTTCCCGAAGCTACCGCGATCATGTCCGATCTGAAGAGGATGGGACTTGCTGTCCGCGATGATCTTATCACGGTTGAAGAAGCAAAGAGAGAGATATTGAGAGTGTTCGGAAGATGATAAGGGATATAACACTTGGACAATTTTATCCGGCAGATTCCGTGCTGCACAGGCTCGATCCCAGGGTCAAGCTTACCGGGACGCTTGTTTACGTTATCTCGCTGTTCCTGTTTCAGAGCTATATCGGGTATCTGGTCGCGACGGCCTTTCTCGTATCGATGATCGTGCTGTCCCGTGTTCCTGTTTCGTTTATGTTCAAAGGACTGAAGGCGGTGTTCATACTAATTCTTGTCACTGGTCTTCTCAATGTGTTCCTGACGCCCGGAAGAGAACTGGTGACATTCTGGAAGATCACTATCACAATAGAAGGACTCAGGATGGCCGGTTTCATGGTGCTCCGCATTGTATATCTCATTGTGGGATCATCGATCATGACGCTTACAACGACACCGTCAAGCCTTACGGACGGGCTTGAGAAGGGCCTTGGATGGCTGAAGTTTCTGAAAGTGCCGGTACATGAGATAGCGATGATGATGTCGATCGCCTTAACGTTTATTCCTGTTCTCCTTGAGGAGACTGACCGTATCATAAAAGCCCAGCAGGCAAGAGGAGCGGATTTTGAGAGCGGCAATCTTATCCGCCGCATAAAGGCACTCGTGCCGATACTTGTGCCGCTTTTTGTTTCCGCATTCAGACGCGCCAATGACCTTGCGATCGCAATGGAATCAAGATGCTACCGCGGCGGTGAAGGGAGAACGAAGCTTTATCCGCTGAGGTATCAGGGACGTGATGTTGCAGCGTATATCGTGCTTGCCGTGTATCTTGCAGGTACAATATGCGTGGGGATACTGTTCTGATGAAAAGACGCATCATGCTCACAATCGCATATGACGGTACCGATTACAACGGCTGGCAGATCCAGCCCGGCGTTCCGACGATAGAGGGGGTTCTGAATGAGGAACTCTCAAGGCTTCTTGATGAGAATATCAAGGTTATAGGAGCATCGAGAACGGATGCCGGAGTACATGCAAAGGGAGCGGTGGCGGTATTTGATACTGAATCGAACATACCCGCCGAAAAGTTCTCTTTTGCCATCAATCAGAGCCTTCCGGAAGATATAGTTGTGCGAAGGTCAGAAGAGGTGGCGCCTGATTTTCACCCGAGAAAAGTCGACTGCCGCAAGACATATCGCTACAGCATTTATCATGATGTGTTCCCCGATCCGACAAAAAGCAGGTATTCACACTGTTTTCATTATCCGCTTGATATTGATGCGATGGAAAAGGCTGCGGGATACTTTGAGGGTGAACATGATTTTGCGGCATTCTGCAGCGCGGCTGCGGATGTTGAATCGACTGTCAGAACGCTATACGATGTTACCGTGATCTGTCATGATGACCCGACGGTCATCGGAGAACGCGAATATTTCGGAGATATCGATATATATGTAACCGGAAACGGCTTTTTGTACAACATGGTCAGGATCATAGCCGGCACGCTCATCGATGTCGGAACGGGTAAGATAAAGCCCGAAGATGTCCCCGGTATCATTGAGTCAAAAGACCGAACGCGGGCCGGGAATACGGCACCTGCGAAGGGACTGACGCTGATGGGGTACGAGTTTGCGTCTCTCTGATACCACCACCGCTGTAATATTTTATGGAAAAAGATGATAAGGACAACAGAATACAGGATCTTGCCGACAGAGTGCTGAGTCTGGCAAGAGACAGCATAATAGTAAGATTCCGGTTCTTTGACAGAGTACTTGCGAGAATAGAGATAACGGCGGATGAGACAAAGTCAGGGTATTTGAGTGATGCCGGAAAGCTTACGTACAACCCGGTAAGACTTCTTCGTGACTGCCGTGATGATCAAAACTTCGCGGTAAGGCTTCTTCTGCATGTCATATTCCATAATATCTTCATGCATCACCTGAGGGATGACAAATCAAACAGAAAATACTGGGACATTGCATGCGACATCGCGGTCGAGAATACGGTATTGGCGGTATGCGACAGCTTTTCGCGTCTGAATGACACGGATGCGAAGATCGTTCTGTCGAAGCTGAACAAGTGGATCCCGCACCTTACGGCTGAGCAGATATACGCCAAGTTCATTGTCGGCGGTATATCGGAAGATTCGGCGGCCGAGTACGAAAGGCTCTTCTCGATGGATATCCATCAGACGGATGAAACATCCGATAAGGAGGAGATCATAATATCGCAGCAGGAGTGGGAGAAGATCGCAAGGAGGGTATCCGCTGAGCTGAAATCCTTCTCAAAGGATATCCGCGGATCCGATACGATCATTTTAAACCTCGGAGAGGGTGTGCGAAAGCGTTATGATTATGATGACATCGTGCGAAGGTTTGCTGTGATGAACGAAGAGATAAAGGTCAATCCGGATGAATTTGACTATATCTATTACATGTACGGCTTGACCGAGTATGAGAACATGCCGCTGGTTGAACCTCTCGAATACACGGATGAGAAGATAATAAAAGAATTTGTGATCGCTGTCGACACTTCAGCCTCAGTCAGGGGGAAGACCGTGAAGTCGTTTCTTGAAAGAACGTATGACCTTCTGGCGTCATCGACATCTTTTTCCGAATCGATGAAAGTTCACATCATTCAGTGTGACAGCGACGTGACCGCGGATGTTATAATAAAGGACAGAGCCTCTCTTAAGGAAGCTGCTGAAAGGATGCAGGTAAAGGGGTTCGGCGCAACGGACTACAGACCCGTATTTGAGTACGTAAGGCAGCTTCGGGAAAAAAGGGAGCTTGCGGCATTGAAGGGCCTGATCTATTTTACGGACGGGTACGGCATTTACCCTGCACAGCCACCGGGATATGACGTAATGTTCGCATTCGACGGTCAGGATGATTTCAGACCGCCATGTCCTGCATGGGCAATGGCCGTGACGCTCGATAATGACAGCAGGAGCAGATCATAATGAACATCAAAGAAGCAAAAGAATACATCAAGGATACGGTAAGTGCTTATCTGAAGAAGGATGAGTTCGGTGATTACAGGATAAGCGTCGAGAAGCAGCGCCCGATCTTCCTGATCGGAGCACCCGGTATCGGAAAGACTGCTATAATGAGCCAGATCGCAGAAGAACTCCAAATTGCACTTGTGAGTTATTCTATGACCCATCATACGAGACAGTCGGCATTGGGCCTGCCGTTTATCAGCAAAAAATCATATGACGGGGCTGAGGTCAGCGTGTCCGAGTACACGATGAGCGAGATCATCGCGAGTATATATGACACGATGGAGGAATCCGGTGTAAAGGAGGGTATATTGTTCCTTGACGAGATAAACTGTGTGTCCGAAACACTCTATCCGTCAATGCTCCAGTTCCTTCAGTATAAGGTGTTCGGAAAGCACAGTGTTCCCCGGGGATGGATCATAGTAACCGCGGGTAATCCTCCGGAGTATAACAGGGCGGTAAGGGAATTCGATGTTGTCACGCTTGACCGTATGAAGGTGATCCCTGTTGATGTCGATTACCCTGCATGGAAGGCATATGCCGAAAAACGCGGTGTTCACGGTGCGATACAGGGCTTTCTCGAGAGCAACAGGGACAGTTTCTATAAGATCGAAACGACAGCATACGGCAAGACATATGTTACCGCGCGCGGCTGGGAAGACATGTCGGACATGATAAAGCTTTACGAGGAGGACGGCAAGACCGTCAATGAGTCTCTGGTATGTCAATACATCACGGATGAGAAGATATCCAAAGATTTCTGTGCTTACTATGATCTGTACAACAAGTATAAAAGGCAGATAAACGCCGAGGAGATATTTGAAGGACAGCTTTCCGAGAAGACGAGGAAGACTGCATCAGCGGCCTCTGTGGATGAAAGGCTTGCACTGACAGGCCTCCTTGCGGATACGGTCAAGTCAGAGACAAGGGATATTCTTTCCGTTTACCGTGTGCTGACAAAGATCCGTCCCGCGGTATCATCCGTGGCCGATCTGGACAACACGCAGGCCATTGAAAAACTTGACGCTTTCATTGATTCGGTAAAGAACGCCATGGCGCGTAGATCACGTGCGGGCTCGCTGTCGGCCGAGGAGCGTACCGGCAGTAAAAGGATAATTAAATTCTACACGGATGCGAAGAAAGCAATCGGATCGGGGAAAAACATCAAAGAGATATACAACGGACAACTGACGTCTCTTAAGGAGCGTGCTACACGCGAGAGTAGCCGTATTGACTGTCTGTTTGCGGGTATGGATGAGATGTTCGGGCGCGAGAGCAACGAAGTTCTCGTTCTTGTGACTGAGCTTACCCTCAGCCCGGATACAGCAGAATTCCTGTCGGTGTTTAAAAGCAAGGCGTATGATGAGCATAACAGCGTGCTTCTTGTAAATGACAGGGCAAAGCAGCTGCAGGATGAGATCAGGGAGCTGAATGAACTTTAATGAACATAAACGGTTTTGAAGTAAAAGACGGGATCCTCGATCTGTCCGGTACATCAGTAACGGTCATTGAAAACAAGGCATTCTGGGCCGCAAGGGCCATCAGGGAAGTACTTCTTCCCGGCGGAATGGAACATATCGGTGACTGGGCTTTTGCTAAATGTTCGAATCTGGAGAGAGTAACGTTTCCGGATGATTTTCGCCCTGATCTGTTCGGGCGCGATGTGTTCAAGGGATGCGACAGGCTGAAGCATATAGGCTTTAACGATTCGGATGATGTGACAGCGCATTTTCTGGCGCTTTGTGCCAACAGACTCGGATTTGACAGACTGATCCAGAGCGATGATATCGGAAAAAAGAGCTGGTACGAAAAGTGGGATATCTGCCTTGCAACAAGGATAAAAAGCGATGATGCCGAGGCCAGGATGAGTGCTGCGCTGTGCGGAGAAGAGGATATCTCTTATGACGGGATCGGTTCTGTTGACGGAGAGATGAGCGGCGAGAGTGAGGATTTTGTGTCAGCCGCTGCCTACAACAGGAGCATTCTCTGCTATGTACGGCTGATAAACGACAGGTATCTTTCGGATGATATGCGTCATCTTTTGGAGAAGCATATATCTGACAACAGGTTCGGCGAAGGGTACGGAAGCAGTTTTTATGCGATATTTGAAGAGTGCGGGGGAGACCTTGGATTACTTCAGAAATACCTTGATATCGTAAAGCCTGACAGGAAGATGCTTCTTGAGATGACATCCGCACTTTCCGCGTCTGAGGTTGCCGCAAAATCATATCTTATAGGCCGGCCCGACCGGGGTGAGGATCCGCTGGCCGATCTTCTTCTGTGAAGAAAAATCCCTTGATTAAGATAATTTGTGCATATAAAATGAACGTATCGCGTGTTTTAACGATATTATCCGTCTGTATAAGGAGGCTTTAATGGCAAAGCTGTTCATCAATGAAAAAGAGATAAAAGGACACATAAATCCCGAGATATACGGTCATTTTTCCGAGCACCTCGGAAGATGTATCTATGAAGGACTGTATGTCGGGGAGGATTCGGATATTCCCAACGTTAATGGTATGCGAAAGGATGTCGTTGAGGCTCTCAAAGAGATGCAGATACCGCTGCTTCGCTGGCCGGGCGGATGTTTTGCCGATGAGTATCACTGGAAGGACGGTATCGGCCCGAAAGAGGGACGTAAAAAGATGATCAACACGCACTGGGGCGGTGTCGTTGAGGACAACAGCTTCGGTACACATGAATTTTTCGAACTGTGCGAGCAGCTCGGATGCAAGACGTACGTTAACGGAAACGTCGGATCGGGAACCGTTCAGGAGATGAGTGAATGGGTTGAGTACATGACCTTTGACGGAGTATCTCCAATGGCTGATCTTCGCAGAAAGAACGGACGCGAAAAGCCCTGGAGAGTCGACTATTTCGGTGTCGGAAACGAGAACTGGGGATGCGGCGGAAACATGACGCCCGACCATTACGCGAACCTTTACAGGAATTATCAGACATATATCAGGCACTATGACAACAGCGCGCCGATCAAGAAGATATGCGGCGGCGCCGATACGGAAGACATCAACTGGACGAAGAAGGTCCTTGAGACATGCTTTGCAAGCCCTCACAAGAAGGAAAATCATGGCTTCATGGATGAACTCAGCCTCCACTATTATACAGTTCCCGGAGTGTGGGAACACAAAGGTTCGGCTACTGATTTTACGGATGATGAGTGGTATGTAACGCTTAAGAAGGCATACCGTATGGATGATCTTCTCAACAAGCATTTCGCGATAATGGATCAGTACGATCCCGACAAGGAGATCGGAATGTCCGTTGATGAATGGGGATGCTGGTTTGACGTTGAACCGGGCACGAATCCGGGATTCCTGTATCAGCAGAATACGATAAGGGATGCGCTCGTTGCGTGCATAAATCTCAATATCTTCAACAAGAAATGCGACAGGGTGCAGCTTGCCTGCATCGCTCAGATGGTAAATGTTCTGCAGGCGGTCATTCTGACCGAAGGCGAAAAGATGGTAAAGACACCGACGTATCATGTCTTCCACATGTACAAATACCATCAGGATGCAGATCTTGTTGCAAGCGTTATGACGGGAAACAGGGAAATAGGGACAGAGAATGACAAGGTCCCGATGCTCTCAGAATCCGTATCGTTAAGCTCTGACGGTACGATAAACGTAACGATCGGAAATCTGTCGATAGAAGAAGATGCTCCGATCGAGATAGCACTTGCCGAGAAGAAGATTTCGTCGGTTACGGCATCGATCCTTACCGGCAGGAAGGATGCGTACAACACGTTTGATGATCCGGAAAACGTTACGGAAAAAGAATTTACCGATCACACCGTTAAGGATGGTCTCATATCGTTCACGCTTCCGAAAAACAGCGTGATACTGCTCAGGATCAGATAAATGGCATCAGCAAAAAGATGCAAAAAATGCCTTCTGGCCGAACTTGATAACGAAAAGCTCCTTGCCGACGTAAGAGAAGCGATAGCCCGTCTTGGCACGGAGCTTAAAGTTTCCGATGAAACATATCATGCAAGGCTTGAAGTATGCAAAGAGTGCGATTATCTGAACGAAGGCACCTGTAACGCCTGCGGCTGCTATGTGGAGCTTCGGGCCGCGACAAAGGCGGGAAAGTGTCCCTACAAAAAGTGGCGGTAGCTGCGGTGCTTGTAAAGGTAACCACGGCTGTGTTAAAATATCAAAAGCTTCGGCATGCAGGATTAGTACATCGGTAGTACATCGGCTTCCCAAGCCGAGGAGGCGGGTCCGACTCCCGTATCCTGCTTACAGGTTAATATTCGGAGAAAGCGGAAATAAAAAGACCGGATCTCATGCTTGCATGAATGATCCGGTCTTTTTATTTACGATGTTACTGCGAAGCAGTAACCGCACATGCATGAGCAATCTTTGATTGCGAATGCGTGGGCGTTCTCCGAAGGATCGCGAATGCATGTGTGTCCTACAAATAGTAGTTCTATGCGTGGGCGTTCTCCTAATTATCATCCTTTGTTCCGCGCCTGTCATTGGCATCGCGATAGAATCTCCTCTTTTCATCATACATTCTCTGATCCGCTTCCATCTTACGAGAAGTATAATCCTTGTCTCCGTATTGAGCGAATGATCCGCCCATAGCCACATGAATACCCTGCTGTTCAACCATATCCCTTACTTTTTCGATCTTGCTCTCGAACGTCTGCCTGTAATCTTCATAAGTGTATACGGCGAATTCATCACCACCCAGTCGATAGACGTTATCGCGGCCGAACACTTCCGAAAGTGCTAAGGCCACTTTTTTTATCATCGCATCTCCTGCTTCATGCCCTTCCTTATCGTTCACTATCTTAAGTCCGTTGACATCACACATGATGAATCCGTACGGTTTTGAAGTATCAAGGCTGTCTCTCTCATATTCACGGAGAGCCCGCCTGTTGCCGACTTCGGTAAGCGCATCATGGTAGCTGTAATCTACAAGGCGTCTCTGATTATCTCTTGTTGCTACAAGCTCGGACAGGAAGAACATGAGAAGTTTTATGATCTCGGAGATCTCTTCCATCATTTTGACCGGCGGATTGTCCATACCAAAGAATCCTATATATGAACCGTTAAGTATGAGCGGTCCCGTAACCAGTGTTTGGATGCCTTGCGGTTTTAAGACCTGATACATGTTTTCACTGACTTCACGGTATTTTTCCAGGTCATATATCAGGACATGACCGCCTCTTTTATACTCCTCATACCACGTATCAATGATGCCTGTATACTTCACTCCCTTGAGGTTATCTATCTCCGGCGTAACGCCTTCGGCACAGTATTCATAAGTATTATCAAAGGTCCCGTCGCCCATGTCTTCAAAAATATATGCACGGTCGGCGTGAAGTTCACTGCAAAGATACTCAAGCACTTTATCGATCTTATCGTCCGGATCCATCGATCCCATGATGTACTGAAGCAGATGATTGACAAAACGGTCTCTTTCAAGGGACGTCTTTTCCCTTGCCCACCAGTCAAATATCTGGAAGCCCATGAACAGGAAGAAGAGCACAAGCCCGAACCTGAACCAGCTCCCGTGCCATATAGATCCTCTCTTGGCTGCCATATATCTTCCCATGTCAATAAACGATGTGGCTACAAAAACAGCCGCGCCGATATAGAAAAACTTCATGTAAGAAGAAATAGATCTTCTGTGGCAGTATCGCTCGTTGTCTATCAGCATTATGATCAGCCATATCAACTGGGTGGCATATGAAAAATAGATCACCGCTACCATCCGGTGCATGTCAATATTGTAGACGAATCTTGCCGTAAGCAGACACATTAAACATGCGACCGTAAACGCAAAAGAAAGATATGGATATATTTTCTTCTGTTGTTTTGTTTTGGAATTTACGAAATAGATCATCGGAAAGCCTGCCAGATGCAGGATCAGGTACACGATCTCACGCGATGCATATGTACTGCCTGTCAGAAGCTGCGGCAGACCCGTATCACACAGGCTCCACAATCCGAAAAGGATGGCAGAAAGACCCAGTGCCCACAGTGAACGCATCATAGGGTTTTTGTAGGACATTCCGAAATAGAATGCAATAATGACCACTCCGAATATGATCATCAAGATGGACAGATTCATTCCCGTGACATTACGCCTCATAATGGCGTATCGGTACAGTTCTTCAGCTCCTAACTGCATCTCGTTGATCTGTCCGCCATGTCTGTCACCAAAAGCCGTCTCGGCTTCTATCCGGACCACAGCGTTCTCGTCCTTGGTCCCCAGTCCTATCATATGATAGGAAATACCGTCTCCGGTACCTGTCAGGTTTTCCGTGGTATTGAAGGAATAAAGCTCTTTGTCATTCACATATAAGGTAAAATTAAGATTACTTGTTGAAAAATATATTGAATCCGATTCTTCCATCTTTGCGGGCAGAGTCTTTGTCGCTGTAAAGCTACCCCCGAGTTTGCCCGCGGTGATCACGTCGATCTTGACGGTTTCGCCCGAATCAAGGATCCAGTCACCGGTAAAATCCTGAGTGGCAGCTTCCTTATCAGCATGCATGAACTCCTGCATATCGGTATAAAAAAAGACATGCCCCAGGGTCAGAATAAGTATGATGAAATAAACGAGCACACAGGCTTTCATCAGCCTGCCTAAGTTTGATCTCATAAAGCACCTCATACGTCTTTGTATATATATAATCCTATCTTGTTGTTTTGCCCTCAGTCAATATTTTTCTGGCAGTGTCAGTTATCCTTTTCTGGATGAGGGATTTGAGATGAACATGGATCTTCCGGAGCGTCTTGAGAAGTACACATATTCCTACGTGATCGATAATTCATCGCTGGATGTCAGACTTCCGCTGAAATGATGATTTATACAACGGATACTACAAAAGCGCTGTGCTTTTAGCATAGCCCTTTGTGTTGAATGGGAGAACAACAACGCCTGTCCAGGGTAATTTTTTGGATTGAAGTAAATCTATAGATTTAGGCTATTCTCATCTAACAGGAAGTTACAAATTCCAATCGTTACGATCCCCATATTATTCCTACGAGCTTTGACATTATCCCGCACTACTATGATTTTCTTGAAGGAATCGCCAATGACGTTCAAAGGTCGCTCCTCTTGTTCCTGTTTGATTGGGGTGTCCATCGTAAAAGCAGACTGAATATAGTACTTTTCACTACCACGCGTCACGACGAAGTCCACTTCCAACTGCTTTTTTGTGGTTTTGTTGTCGCAATTTTTACCGAACTGTTCAATAAGTCCTACATCCACATGATAGCCACGTATGCGCAACTCATTATAGATGATGTTCTCCATGATGTGATTTTCTTCCATCTGCCTGAAGTTCAATCTTGCATTGCGCAGTCCCACGTCCTCAAAGTAGAATTTGGCCGGGGAACCGATATACTTTCGCCCTTTGATATCGTATCGGACAGCCTTACTCACCAGGAAAGCATCCAACAGATAATCAATATATTTTTTCAGCGTTTTATCGCTGATGGTCTTTTTTTTGACGGTTTTGAAGGTGTTCGCAAGCTTCAGCGGGTTAGTCAACGAACCTACAGCAGAAGCAAGAATATCCACCAATTCATCCAGTTCTTCACGGTTACGCACTTTATGTCGGTCAACGATATCACTAAGATACACCTTATGGAACAGTGACATGAGATATTCAGCCTTTTCCTCCGGTGTTTTGCGAGAAAGGATCAACGGCAGCCCCCCATAGGTGAAATAATCATCCCACGCTTCATCAACACTGCCTTCGTAGACCGAGTAGTATTCACGAAAGGAAAGCGGGTAGATTCGAATCTCGTCTCCGCGCCCACGAAACTCCGTTACTAAATCAGATGATAGAAATTTGGAATTGCTACCTGTCACATAAACATCCGCATTACAGATATGCAGCAAACTATTAAGTACGTCCTCGAACTCAGCGAGCAGCTGCACTTCGTCCAAAATAACATAGTAGGTATTCCTATCACGGATCCGTTCTTTTACATATTTCAACATATTGTCAGGGTCTCGTAATTCTTTGTTACTGCGATCGTCCAGAGCAACTTCGATGATATGATCTTTTTGAACTCCATTGTCCAGAAGATAATTATGGAACAGGTTGAACAAAAGGTATGACTTCCCACAACGTCGAACTCCCGTTACAACCTTGATCAATCCGTTCTTTTCCCGTCGAATCAACCGATTTAAATATAGATCCCGCTTAATTTCCATGACGCCCTCCATTTCTCAAATAGTTGTCTACACACCTTTTTTCGTAATAATAAAAGATACTACTGAACTAGTCAAGTAGTATCCTTTATTCCGATGACGTTTCGTTATCCTTTCTTAGTATAATTCGTTTTAGGACTTGTAAAGTGCGCAAATATGGCATCGGAAACAGTCTGATTCCTGTATCCTGCTTGTAAAGAACAATCCTCAAAAGTGAATAAATAAAGGCTTTCAGAAAATATAAATAGCAATTTGAAAATAATCAAGAATTAAGTCTTACCAACACGGATTTTTGGTTTGGTGTTTTCATAAATCTTACTGAACCTTGCTTTTCGAGAACCAAGTTATAAAAAAGCCATCCCACAGCAAACGCATCTGCTAATGCACTATGGGCTTGCGCTATGTCGTGGTCAAAATAATAACATAAGGTTTCAAGAGAATAATCATCTACTTCAGATTTTTTGATTAGTTTATGTGCTTGTTCAAGGGTATCTATATATTCTCGTTTGGTATCTAACACTTTGCTGCCTGAATAGTACATGAATTTCAAGTCAAAATCGAGATTATGGGCTATTAGTGTAGAATTGCCAATAAATTTATCAAATGAAGGGAGTATTTGCCCAATAGTAGGCGCATCACATACCATTTCGTCTGTTATATGGTTTATTTTTGTGGCATCTTCCGGTATATGCCTTTCTGGATTTACATAGGAATGAAACTTCTCGATAGGCTCCCCGTCAAGGTATCGAATTGCACCTATTTCAATTATTCTATCTTTACTTGGAGATAGCCCGGTTGTTTCGGTATCAAAAGTAACTATATCACCATTATATTTTCCTTTTGGTGTTATGTTTGAAAATGAAAACTCTTCATAGCCGTGTTGCCTCTTACACGGAGTATCTGATAATTCAATTTCATGGGTTGGTAAACTATCAATCCAAGAGATAATACTTTGTCTATTTTCTTCGTGCTGCTTTAACTGTTGTTCCAGTTGCACTTTCGCCTGTTGCATTCGAATTGAGCAATCGGTGCAGTAACCGTTGGAATCAAATTTCGCAAAAAAGAATTTTCGACCGCATAAAGCACATTTTGCCATAATAATCTCCGTTCTCTTTATCTAGCATTTTTTTCAAAAAAGGTGCGTTTTATAAAACTGTTAAGCGCGTGGTAAAAAAGCGCCAGGATTATAGTTGCCGCAAACACACATATTACAAAGAGCACTCTTCCAAGCAGCGCATTCTTAACCACCCTTCCGGGAAAATCAAGGAACACGGGTCTGAATATCAGAAGCGGCATCAGATTCATCATGTATGTATCAAGAGAGTATCTGCCGAAGAACGATGTCACCGGGTTGACGGTGCGGATCTTCATCGTGAACATCATTATGAATACGGTGAAGAAGATCACATGCGGCAGCTGTGTAAAGTAGCATATGATCTTATCACCTATGGCGGGACCGTTTCCTGCAAATTCCGACCAGTAGCCGAACGCAGCCTGTGTATATGAAGTCAGGATTTGTGATGCATATGTCAGAACTATGACGATCGCAAGCTTCAGCGGGTACATCTTCTGTAAAAATGCCGTCAGCTTTTCTTCATGTGTTTCCCAGATCATACCGAGCAGGAATGCAATTGCCGAATTGACCCACCATTCTCCGGACAGCCAGAAAACCTTTTGCTGCATGTACCATTTTTCCGACACTTCCGAGAACGGGTTCATCCACCAGTTAGGTTCGCCTGCCCACCAAAGGAAGTGACCGTTAACACAGAAGATCATTCCGAGTGCGATGATGATAATGAACATATATATGAACTTACGAGTCCTTGGCGATTCTTTTCTGAACATGAGATAGAACGCGATATAAAGTATCGTCAGTATGACGGGATACCACGCGTACTCGTTCATCATCGTTACACCGATGATGTTTGTGACCCACTGCAGCGGCTCGAGATGATTGCCGGCGATGACGTTGTATATACCGTAAAACAGTATGCTCGTGTAGTAAGGGATGATCACAACAGGAAGACGCTTTTTCAAAAAAGTCTTCAGATAATCGGGCCTTGTATCCAGACTCTTTAAGAGGCCGTAACCTGAGCAAAAGAAAAAGATCGCCACATACTGGTAGCCCGCCGAAACAAACATGCTTATCTCACCGGCTGACTGAAACACTTCCTCCTGGGAAATATGATGCAGGATGACACCGATCGCCACGAAACCACGAAGGGACATGGTGACATCCCGTGACAGATAGTCTGTATGATATTTCCCGCGTCCTGCAAATGAAATGCCCCACAGGAACAGAAGCAGGCATAACGCGTAGATGGTGTAGGTAAGGTACATGGGGGGTCTCCGTATTTTATAAGGACTTTGTTTTCGCCTCGGGCAGGTGCTTTAAGAGCATCTGCTCCAGATCAAGACTCTTGACAGGCTTTGAGAGATAATCATCAAAACCGGATTCAAGATACTTCTCTTTTGAGCCGATTATGGCATCGGCGGTCATGCAGATGACAGGAGTTGAGGTATTCAGACCGTTCTGCTGGGAACGGATGCTGTGCATGGTTTCGGTTCCGTCCATATTCGGCATACGCTGGTCCATGAGTATCAGATCGTATTTCTTCTTTTCCGTAAGCTCGATCGCTTTACTTCCGCTGTCCGCAGTTTCAATGACAAGCCCCGTGTCCCTTAGAAGTGCTTTTGCGACACGCAGATTGACGATGGAGTCATCGACGATAAGTATAACGGCATCTGATGCCGAGAATGAAACCTTGTACGGTTTTCTTGTGTTGTCGTTGCTCTCGGCACGTGTACTGACGGCACCGACAGGCTCGGTTGATGTGATCTTTTGCGGTATCGTGATAATGAACGTGGAGCCTGAACCGTATTCGCTTTCAACTTTTATATTTCCGCCCATCATTGATGCCAGATGGCGTGATATGGACAGTCCCAGACCTGTTCCTTCGATCGTGCTGTTGCGTTTGAGCTCCAGTCGTTCGAATGAACCAAACAGTTTATCCATATCTTCCGGCCGTATGCCGATGCCGGTGTCTTTGACAGTGATGGTAAGGTTCAGGGTATTTCCTGCCTCGATCGTATCGTTTTCCTGCTTGCGGACTATGAGCCTCACATTTCCTTTGTCGGTGTATTTCACGGCATTTGTAAGTATGTTCGTTATTATCTGCCTGACGCGGACCATGTCACCAAACAGCTTGTCGGGAAGAGATTCATCCACGTCAACTATGAATTCAAGTTCCTTTTCCCTGGCCCGGAAAGATATCATTCCGATTATGTCTCTGATGATCGATCTTAATGAGTAATCTCTGTTTACCAGATCCATCTTTCCGGCTTCTATCTTGGACAGGTCCAGTATGTCATTTATTATGGACAGAAGGTTGTTTCCGGCCCCCTCAATGTTTGACGAAAACGTTGAGATGTTTTCAAAAGATTCGGAAATGACGGGACTTTTCTTCTCGTCCGTATCCCTTACTTTTTCGCACTCCCTCGATATCATCTCGTTAAACCCGAGAACCGCATTTATTGGTGTACGTATCTCGTGGGACATGTTGGCAAGAAACTGTGATTTTGCCTCGTTTGCATTGTCGGCGATCTCTTTCTGCTTGCGGAGCTCGTCCATATACCTGTAGTGGTCGCTGTCGTCGGAGAGCGAATAAAGCGTTCCTATACGCGTTCCGTCTTCAGTAAGCTGATTGGCACGCGGAGTATATATCCTTCCGTCTATACGTAGGGGCTCTCCGGAATCTATTGATGAGTTAAAATCATTCAGCAGCTTCTTTATCGCACCCCCTGAACTTTCGGTTTCTTCAAGTTCCGGGAAAAGTTTCTCAGCCGGTTTGTTGAAATAACTGACTTCATCTTCGCTGTTAACAACGATGATACCTTCGGACAGCTCATCAACAACGTAGTTCTTTGCGGCAGCGGTCGTATCGAGCATACGGTATTTGACTATGGCGATAAGCATAAACGCCGTACAGACCGCATAACCGATGATCATCACGTCAAATATGCGTGCCAGTTCTATAAGCTTCAGGAAATAAATAATAAAGGATGCCACGAGAGCGGTTATGCTGAACACCATGAACAGATTACGTTTTTTGGCGATGGTGTTTTTCTCACGGATGTATGCTCTTACTATCAGATATACGCACAGTATCGCGTAAAAAAGGTTTAATAAAGTGTACACATAATAGACAGGACCACCGGAGTGCGGAAGTGTCGGGAAATCCCCGACCATTTTGAATTCCATATGTTTGTAATAGAGGTGATTACGCTCGAGATTAAGAATGAAGAAATAGACGATCATGTTGAAGATTCCGGCGATCGCTTTTACAGCTGTGGGATAGAGTTTGCCGCACAGTTCGGCCACAAAAAGCGTCATGGCCAGTCCTACCCACAGGCGGCCGAAGTACCCGATCTTCAATGCCGCGACGTATGTTTCCTGATTGGTGGAATGAAGAATGACAATATAGGCTATATCATATACAAGATTGGCTACACAATAGAAGAAGAGATATGTATGAAGCATGCCTCCCCATTTTGTCAGAGTAAAGATGCATACCGCAAAAAGAGCGATTATCGTTATGTAAAGGACATATATGACAAACTGGTACATATTCTCTCCTCTTTAAAGAACATATTTACAAAAGTGTTACCGGGAATTCGAAATATGTGTCCGGATAAGGCTCGTCTTTCAGGGTGAAATGCCACCACTCGCAGTCGATCGGAACGAAACCGTTCTGCATCATGAGATCGCGAAGGACCCTCCTGTTGTTGTACTGTTCCTCGGTTATCCCCCTGTAATCCGGATGGGACACTTCCGAGAAATAGTCAAACGGACTGCCCATATCGAGCTCTTTGCCTGTACTCATATCAAGAAGAGTAAGGTCTACCGTGCTGCCGCGGCTGTGGCTCGACTGGCTGGCGATATATCCTTCGGAAAAGAGGGCCTCTTTTTCGAGGTCGGGATAAAAGAATGTTTTCATCCTCTGATCCAGATCTTCTATGCCCCAGAGAACAAAATGCCTTACGGCACATGCCGGTCTGTACGCATCGAATACTTTCAGCCTGTATCCCATCACGTTGGCACGGTTACTCACGGCTTTGAGAGCTCTTGCCGCCTCTATCGTAAGAAGTGCGCAAGGGGCTTCGTATCCGTCTATCCTGTCCCCCACAAAATTGTACGTGGAATAGTAACGGATCTCCTGAACGATCCCGGGAACGTGGTCGGAGAGCAGGACAAATTTCGAAGAATCCATTGTCAGTGGTTTGAGTCTGTCGTCTGTCATATGATCATCCTTATTTCTCCGAACGCCATTTGCGTATCTCATCAAGACGCTCTTTGACGGCGGCTTCATCGCCCATAACACCCGGATCGTAGTATCTCCTGTCCTTCAGTGAATCGGGGAGACACTGCATCTTCGTTATCTTTTCCTCAGTGTCGTGAGCGTATATGTATCCTTTTCCGTAGCCTGCATCCTTCATCAGCTTTGTTACCCCGTTTCGGATGTGATGAGGCACGGGCTCGGCAGGTGATTCTTTAATATCGTTTTCGGCTTCGATGCATGCGCGCTCCAGTGCATTTGACTTGGGAGCCATGGACAGATAAACCGCTGCATGAGCCAGGTGAACGTTACATTCGGGAAGTCCGAGAAAATGGCACGCCTGATAAACGTTTATTGCAACATTTAAAGCGTTTGAATCTGCCATACCGACATCTTCGCTCGCAAATCTGACCATTCTTCTTGCAATATACAGAGGATCTTCGCCGCCGTCTATCATTCTGCTCATCCAGTAGACGGCTGCATCGGGATCGGAATTGCGCATCGATTTGTGAAGAGCGGATATGAGATTATAGTGCTCCTCACCGTTCTTGTCATATAAAAGCGAGCGCCGGTCCATGCATTGCGCTACGATCTCTGAAGAAACGGTAATGACACCGTCAGCGTCAAGGATACCGTTGTTGACGGACATCTCAAGTGTATTAAGAGCGCATCTTGCATCGCCGTTTGAGAATGCGGCGATGGATCTGAGTGAGTCATCGGAAATGTTTATCGGAGAATTGCCGAACCCCTTTTCCGAAGTCAGTGCGGTCTTCAGAAGGCCGAACAGATCATCTTCCGTCAGTGCTTTCAGAATAAAGACCTTGCAGCGGGAGAGAAGAGCCGAGTTGATCTCAAACGAAGGATTCTCGGTTGTTGCGCCGACAAGGACGATGCTGCCTTTTTCGACATACGGAAGAAAAGCATCCTGCTGTGCCTTGTTAAACCTGTGTATCTCGTCGGTAAAGAGCAATGTTCTGATGCCGAGCTTTCTGTTATCCTCGGCCTCTTTCATCACTTCCTTGACTTCCTTAATGCCGCTTGTCACGGCAGAAAACTCGACAAAGTGTGAGTGGGTGTGACCTGCGATGATCCTTGCGAGTGTGGTCTTTCCTACACCGGGAGGCCCCCAGAATATCATTGACGAGATCTGGTCCTTTTCGATCAGCTGGCGAAGCAGCATGCCCTGTCCGACAAGATGCTGCTGGCCGACGTATTCGTCAAGCGTTTCAGGCCTTAAGCGGCTTGCCAGCGGGGTTTTGATAAATTGTGACGGAGAATCCGAAAATAAACTCATCTGTTCCATTTCTACAGTATAACATATATAATGAAAAACATGACAGTAACCTGAACACGGAGGAATGCGATGGATAACAGCACATCAAACATTTGCGGCCTTATTGATGAACTTGTGGCATACGGAGAGAGGGAAGGCCTGATAGAAAATGATGACAGGATATACTGTATCAACCGTCTGATAGAACTGTTCGGCGAGAGCGGATATGAAAAGGGTCCAAAAAGAAGTGCACGTGAGCTTCATCTGATACTGGAGGACATGATAGCGTATGCTCTTGATAAAGGCATACTGACAAGCGATACGACTGCCTCGCGCGATCTGTTTGATACGAAGATCATGGGAATGATAACTCCTCCGCCCTCTGTTGTCAGACAGGTTTTCTTTGACGATTATATCAGTTCTCCGGAAACTGCCACGGACAGATATTATTCGTTTTCCAAGGCAACAAATTACATACGAACCGACCGGATCAAAAAAGACATCAAGTGGATTGCATCATCCCCATTCGGAGATCTTGACATCACGATCAACCTTTCCAAACCGGAGAAGGATCCGAGAGATATAGCAAATGCCGTAAACAGCGTAAACACCGGATATCCCAAGTGCCTTCTGTGCTGTGAGAATGAAGGATATGCGGGAACGATATCCCATCCGGCGCGCCAGAACCATCGAGTGATACCGATCAGGCTTTGCGGGCAGGCATATTATCTGCAGTACAGTCCGTATGTTTATTACAACGAACACTGCATAGTGTTTAACGAAGAGCATACACCGATGAAGATCGATGAGTCCGCTTTTGCAAAACTTCTCGATTTTGTTCAGGCGTTTCCTCATTACATGATAGGTTCGAATGCCGATCTTCCGATAGTCGGAGGGTCCATACTGACCCATGATCATTTCCAGGGCGGGCGTTACGAATTCCCCATGGTAAGGGCAGACTATATTAAAAAATTCAAGGTCAAAGAATCTGATGACATAGATGCCGGGATCATCAACTGGCCGTTATCAACAATAAGACTCCGTGCAAAGAATATGGCAACTCTTGTAAAAGCCTGCACGATGATACTGGAAAAGTGGCGCGCTTATACGGATGAGTCGGTGTTCATATACGCATATACCGAAGAGGACGGCAGGAAGATCCCGCACAATACGATAACACCGATCGCCAGGATGAGAGACGGTCTTTATGAGATGGATCTGGTCCTTCGAAACAACATTACAACAGATGAGCATCCGCTCGGGGTATATCATCCTCATGCCGAGTACCATCATATCAAGAAGGAGAACATAGGGCTCATAGAAGTGATGGGAATGGCGATACTTCCCGCAAGACTCCGTGAAGAACTCTCAAAGACGACAGATATCATTAAACAGCATATTGCTGAAACGGACAGCGATAAGGCCATCAATGACATATGCAGGCAGATGGATGCAGATGAAAGCCTGGCTTCACATACAGACTGGATCAGACAGATCCTGCCCGGTGATATTGATGAACTGAGGGAGAATTATAAAAAAGATGCCGATGCCCTGACGAAATATATCAGACAGGAGACCGGCACAGTGTTCTCACACGTTCTTGAGAATGCGGGCGTATTCAAGCTTACCGCAGAAGGTCATGCGGGATTTGAACGCTTTATATCACAGATAGGCAGCATCAGCTGATCTGAATGCAGCCGTGTTTTCTGATCCTGTATTTTACGGACGCGCCCTGACCGAGGAGTGCGTCCATTTCTTTTATGTATTCATCGGCAAATCCGCTTTTCACAAATGTCTGGATCGTTCCCGCAAATCCTCCGCCGTGAACCCTCGCATACCCGTTACCGGATCCGAGCACCACATCGCTTACTCCGAGTGCTATCGACATGCTCTGTTCGTTTACTTTATTTGCCGGATGAATGTTCTGAAGGTACTCAAACGATGATCTTGCAGACGATTCAAACTGCCCGAGGAACGAGCGAAAATCATTTCGTTTCAGTGCTTCGGCTTCCGCCATCACGCGCTTGTTTTCTTCAAAGAAATGAAGCGCACGAACGATAGCACGGTCACCTGTTTTCTTTCTGATATCAGGGATTTTTTTGAGAAAATCATCCTCTGCAACTTCCGACAGAACATCCTTACCAAAGAATGCCGCAACTTCCTTCATCTCTTTAGGGATCGCTGCATATTCATCAGTAAGATCCGCGTGGGAAGCTTTCGTATCCGTGATGACAAGCGTGTATCCGTAGTCCTCGGGGTCGAACTCGATACGTTCTATCTTCGGATATGAATCGTCAAACAGAGGATCACTGTCGCCTGTCTTTGCAAAGTCGATATGAACAAAACCGCCGACGCTGCATGCCATCTGATCCATCAGTCCGCACGGTTTGTCAAGGTAATGATTTTCGGCGTACTGCCCGATCTTGGCAATGTCAACGGTTGAAACCTTATTGTCATTGAACAGTCCCGAGAGGATCACTCCGATCAGTGACTCAAACGAAGCCGAACTTGAAAGGCCGCTCCCACCGAGAACATCACTTGTAACGTAGGCTTTAAATCCGCCGATCTTAAATCCCTTTTTCGCAAATCCGGCAGCCACGCCTCTTATAAGTGATGCAGTGGAACCCGTCTCTGAGCTTTTTGCCTCAAGTTCATCAAGGTTTATCGTATATGTGTCATAGCCTTCGGAATAGAGCGTGATCACGTTTTCGGATACACGGTCCGTTATCGCGAGAGAGTCTATGTTAAGGGACGCCGCAAGTACCTGTCCCCGCTGGTGATCCGTATGATTTCCACCGATCTCGGATCGTCCTGCAGCACTGAATATGTGCATATCACGGGGAGCGCCGAAGCGTTCGGTAAAGCCTTCAACGGCACGGGTTATGCGCTTTTTGTGGTATGACAGTACATCGGGATCGCTGCCGTATATCTTTTCGATACGTCCGCTTTCAAACAGGGTTGTAAGATCCATATTTCCTTCTCCAATTCAGCATTTGACACGTTGTCAATTCTTGTGATTTTTACAATACTATAATAATATATATGTATATGCACACAAGCGCAAGATGCAGTAAATACAAGGGTGTGTTTTTTGTCAGGAGGACCGGATGAAAGAGAATGTTATTTACATAGACCGCAACTGGAAGTTCAGTGAGGAATTTTCGGAGGATATGGCGGATCCGCATTACGATGACCGTTTCATGGAGGATGTTCTGATACCTCATACGGTAAAGGAAACACCGCTGCATTATTTTGATGAGAGCATTTATCAGATGGTCAGCTGTTACAGAAGACATTTCACGGCACAGAAAGAGTGGAAGGACCGGGTTGTTCTGCTGACATTTGAGGGTGTTGCACATGAGGCAACGGTATATGTGAACGGAAAGAAAGCAGCTTCGCATTCGTGCGGGTATACCGCATTTACTGTTGATATAAGTGCGTTTCTCGATTACGGAAACGATAACGTGATAGCTGTAAGGGTTGATTCGCGCGAAACGCTCAACCAGCCTCCGTTCGGGTTTGCGATCGATTATATGACGTACGGCGGGATCTACAGGGATGTGTACCTGGAGGTAAAATCACCCGCCTACATTTCGCGTACCGCGATCGGCACAAAACTGACGGACAGATACGAATGCGACGGAAGGCTGTACTGCAAAAAAGGTGCGGTCGTTACAAAAGTTTATATGCAGGGTGATGTGACCGGATGTAAGGTCATTGCATATCTTCGAAAAAAAGGCGGGGAAGCATTTGCACTTTCATCAGAGACCGACGCTGTGAGCGGTTATACACAGACGGATATCAGGGCGGATGATGTTGAACTTTGGGATCCCGAAAACCCCGCTCTTTATGAGCAGAAGATCGAACTTGTAAATCCCGATGGAATGATAATCGACAGGGTAACGGACACGTTCGGTTTCAGAAAGGCAGTTTTTAGGGAAAACGGATTTTTCATCAACGGTCGCAGGCTTAAGATAAGAGGACTGAACCGTCATCAGTCATATGCATATGTAGGATATGCCATGCCCGATTCGATGCAGGAGCTTGATGCCGTGATACTTAAGGAAAAGCTCGGAGTCAATGCGGTAAGGACATCCCACTATCCGCAGGCACAGAGTTTTCTTGACAAATGTGATGAGATAGGACTGCTTGTGTTCACCGAGATACCGGGCTGGCAGCATATAGGAGATGATGAGTGGAAAGACAAAGCAGTTGAGAATGTAAGGGATATGATCCGTCAGAACATAAATCATCCGTCGATCATACTCTGGGGTGTCAGGATCAACGAATCGGTTGATGATGAGGAATTCTATTCCCGTACGAATGCTATGGCTCATGCGGAAGATCCTTCAAGGCAGACCGGCGGGGTAAGGTGCTACAAGAAAGGTATCTTCCAGGAAGATGTGTTCACATATAATGATTTTTCACATTGCGGTACAAACGCGGGAGTTGCTAAAAAATCAACTGTTACGCCTGATACGTCCAAGCCGTATCTCGTGACCGAATATAACGGACATATGTTCCCGACAAAGGCTTTTGACAGTGAAGATCACAGAAGAGATCATATGCTCCGCCATGCCAGGGTACTGAATGATGTTGCGAAGGATGATGAGATCACAGGATCGTTCGGGTGGTGCATGTTTGATTACAATACGCACAAGGATTTCGGAAGCGGTGACAGGATATGTTACCACGGTGTTTGTGACATGTTCAGAAATCCTAAGCTGGCGGCTCATGTTTACAGAGCACAGCAGGAGGACAGACCGATGCTGGCGGTATCCTCCGCTATGAACATCGGAGAACATCCTGGAGGAAATACGGGAGACGTATATATCATTACAAACGCCGACAAAGTCAGAATGTACAAAAATGATGAACTGATCAGGGAATACACGAATGCTGACTCGGCGTTCCCGTATCTTGCTCACGGTCCGATCCTGATAGATGATTACATAGGTGATGCCCTTATGACTCATGAAGGGATGTCAAAGAAAAAGGCAACAGAGATCAAAAACCTTCTTAACGAAGTCGCAAAGAAGGGCATGTACCGTATGAGTATTCCGTTCATGGCAAGAGCGGGTCTTCTTGCTGCGAAGTACCATATGAAGTTAAGCGATGCGGTATCACTGTACAACAAATACATCGGAAACTGGGGCGGAAAGGTATGCTCATACAAGTTTGAAGCAGTCAAAGGAAAGGATGTTGTCCGTGAGATCATCATCCAGCCGTCTTCGAGGGTGCATGTTGATGCAAGAGCAAATACGGACGTTCTGATTGAAGGAAGAACATATGATGTTGCGCTTGTCCGTCTTATTGCGGTCGACGAGAACAACATGCTCCTTAATTTCTGCAACGATCCTGTCACCTTTGAAACATCGGGACCGATCGAGGTCATCGGACCAAAGACGGTATCCCTTTCAGGCGGCATGGGAGGTGTGTATGTTAGATCAACCGGAATAGGAAGCGCCGCACTTAAGATCACGGATTTTGCCGGACAGGAACAGACGATAGAATTTGATATACGTCAGGAGAACTGATATGAAACTGAGACTCAGAGAGAAGATCGCATACGGCCTCGGAGCCGTCGGAAAAGACATGGTATATATGCTTTCTTCAAGCTATATACTCTATTACTATCAGGACGTTCTTGGAGTATCTGCCATTGCGATGGGAGTCATTCTTCTTGTGGCAAGGGTATTTGATGCATTCAATGATCCGATAATGGGTGTTGTGGTTGCCAAGACGAAGACACGATGGGGAAAGTTCAGACCATGGCTTATGATAGGCACCGTAACAAATGCGGTTGTTCTGTTTGCGATGTTTGCGGCACCGCCGGCACTCGACGGCAGCGGGCTCGTCGCATATGCGGCGTTCACCTACATACTGTGGGGCGTAACATATACGATGATGGACATTCCGTACTGGTCCATGATACCTGCTTTTACCGAATCCGGTAAGGAGAGGGAAGGACTGAGCACTCTCGGAAGAAGCTGTGCGGGAGTCGGATCGGCGATCGTTACAATAGTTACCATGATGGCTGTTCATTGGTTCGGAGGCTCTGATGAGAAGGCAGGATTCATGTGGTTTTCTCTTGTCGTTGCGATCCTGTTTATAGTGTTCATTTCGGTAACATGCATAAACATCAGGGAAAGGTCAACGGTCGATCTTGAGACACCTTCGGTCTCTCAAATGTTCTCATCGCTCATGAAAAATGATCAGGCGATGACCGCTGTAGTTGCCATAGTTCTGATAAACTGTTCCGTTTATATAACGTCAAATCTGGTCATCTATTTCTTCAAATATGATTTCGGCGGGATCGGATGGTATGAGAGCTATACGCTTTTCAACATGTTCGGCGGTGCCGTTCAGATCATCTCCATGATGCTGTTCTATCCGCTTCTTCGAAAGATCGCGGAGAATGTTAAGATATTCTATATATGTATCGCAAGTGCGATTATAGGATATGCCTGTCTGTTCGGAATAACATTCACGTCAATGAAGAGTGTTTTCATCCTGTTTGTTCCCGGATTTTTTATCTTTGCGGCCAATGGAGTACTTCAGGTACTCACAACCGTATTTCTTGCAAACAGTGTTGATTACGGTGAGCTGATGAATAACAGGAGAGATGAATCGGTCATCTTTTCCATGCAGACTTTCGTTGTTAAACTGGCATCCGGTATCGCAGCGTTTGTCGCTTCGGTATGTCTGTCCGTCAATCATCTGAAAAGTGAGGAGATAACTGAGGCTGAAAAGAGCATCGATTTCTCGTCATCTGTCGATCAGGCATCAAGGCTCGGACTCAGGCTGACCATGACACTCATACCTGTCGTGGGTCTGTTTGTTGCATATTTCTATTTCAGGAAAAAGTTCATACTGAACGATGAAAAGATGGAGGAGATAACCTTGAAGTTAAAAGGGAGTACAGAGGCATGATCAGAAATATCGGAGGTACTTTCATTCTTGATGCCGGAAATACAACGTATGCCTTCAGGGTACTTCCGACGGGACAGCTTGAACATTTGTATTACGGCAGAAAGATCACGCTGTTTGATGATTCCGGGGCGGTTTGTGACGCCGTTACGGAAAAGCATGAATTCGCGCCCGGAAACAATATCGTTTATGACGAGGATACACAGAATTATTCTCTAAATGATATGAGACTGGAATTCTCTTCAAACGGAAAAGGAGATAACAGGGAACCTTTTATCGAGATCATATACCCGGATGGAAGCAGCACTTCTGATTTTGTGCATGACGGATATACCATATCGGACAGCAAAAGAGATTTTGCTACACTTCCTTCATCGCATACCGGAGACGGCAGCGCGAGCGATCTGACGGTCAGCCTTCGCGACAGGAATTCGGATCTTGCGGTAGAACTTTCATATCATGTTTTTGAGGACTGTAATGTCATAACAAGATCAGCCAGACTTATAAATAATGGACAAGAGAGTGTGAGCGTTAATCGGTTCATGTCGCTGCAGATCGATACAAATGACAGTGACAGGATATTTACGACTTTTAACGGCGCATGGATCAGGGAGATGAAAAGAACAGATCACATCCTGGCACGTGGAAAGACAGTGAATGATTCCTGTGTCGGTTCATCGTCCGCAACAGCCAATCCGTTCGTTATGTTCAGTAAAAAGAGCACATGCGAAAACTCCGGGAACGTATATGCGTTCAATCTGATATACAGCGGCAATCATACTGAGATCGCGGAAGTAAGTGAATTCGGCAAACTGCGTTTTCTGAGCGGCATCAACCCGAAAGGGTTTTCGTACGTTCTTGAAGGCGGTAAAGATCTGGAAGCACCGGAGGCAGTTATGACTTTTTCCGCGGAAGGTTTTAACGGGATGAGCCATAACATCCACCGTTTTGTCATGGATCACATACTGCGGGGGAAATGGGCAAAGCAGGTTCGTCCGGTACTTCTTAACAGCTGGGAGGCCGCGTATTTTGACATATCCGAGAAGAAACTGGTCAAAATGGCAAAGGAAGCAAAATCTGTCGGGATAGAACTGTTTGTCATGGATGACGGCTGGTTCGGTCACAGGGATGACGACAAGTCCTCTCTGGGTGACTGGGTTGCGAACAGGAAAAAATTGCCGCAGGGTGTTAAAGGACTGTCGGATAAGATACATGACATGGGACTGAAGTTCGGAATATGGGTTGAGCCCGAGATGATAAGCGAAGACAGCGATCTGTACAGACAGCATCCCGACTGGACCATGAAGATCCCCGGTAAGGCACATTCGCTGGGCCGCCATCAGATGATACTGGATCTTGCCAATCCCGAAGTGTGTGATCATCTCATATCGGCTCTTTCGGACCTGTTTGAAACAGGCGGTATCGATTACGTCAAATGGGATATGAATCGAAACGAGAGTGATGTATTCTCGCCTTATCTTGAAGGAAACAGGCAGCAGGAGACTGCACACAGATATATGATCGGCCTGTACAGAATATTGTCGGAACTTACGAAGAGGTTCCCCGATATCCTGTTTGAAGGGTGCGCTTCCGGCGGTAACAGGTTCGATCTCGGAATGTTATGCTTCTTTTCACAGATATGGGGAAGTGATGATACCGATGCCGTGCAGAGAGTAGAGATACAGACGGGCTACAGTTACGGATATCCGCCGGTGACCGTAAGCTCACACGTGTCTTCGGTACCGAACCATCAGACTCTACGGATCACTCCGCTGGAAACAAGATTTAACGTGGCTGCATTTGCCAATCTCGGCTATGAACTCAATCTGTGTGACATGAGTCCTGTCATGCTTGATGAGATCAAAAAGCAGATAGCGCTGTATAAAGAGTACAGGGAAGTATTACAGACTGGAAGGTTCTATCGTTCGGATATATCTGATGATAATACCGTAACATGGAATACAGTGTCATCCGACGGGAGTTGCTGTGTCGCGATGCTGTTCAGAAAACTCGCGGTTCCGAATGATCAGAGGGGACTGCTGAAAATATACGGACTGGAACCCGATAAAAAGTATCACTTCTACAGTATTCCGTTTAAGCTCGATATAAGGCTTTTCGGAGATCTGATAAATACGATCTCTCCTGTTCATGTGAAGAACGGTTCGGGGATGCATGATCTAATATCAAAGTTTGTGAAGCTTGACGGAGAGCATGAGGATATGAACGTGTACGGAGATGTGCTGTCCGAGGCGGGCGTGGAATTGTCCCCTGCATTTTCTTCAACAGGTTTTAACGAACGCACGAGAGTGTTCCCGGATTTTGCGTCACGGCTGTATTTTGCGGAAAGAATATGATATCATACTTGGGATTGTCATTGTGTGACAAAAGAAAGGATAGATAATGAGTAAGGAAATCGAGATAAGATGGCACGGACGCGGAGGACAGGGCGCCAAGACGGCGGCGCTTCTTCTGGCGGACGTTTGCTTTAAGACCGGTGCGTACGTACAGGGTTTTCCGGAATACGGCCCCGAGAGAATGGGTGCACCGATAACGGCCTACAACAGGATAAGCGATAAGGAGATACGTGTTCACTCAAACATTTATGATCCCGATCTTGTTGTTGTCGTTGATGAGACACTGCTTGAATCTGTCGATGTTACTGCAGGCCTGAAAGCAGATGGTGCGATAATCGTAAACACCGACAAAGCACCTGCTGATATCAGACCTCTTCTTAACGGATATTCAGGTGATGTTTATACTGTCGATGCAAGAAAGATTTCAATTGAAGCTCTTGGGAAATATTTCCCAAATTCACCCATGCTTGCTGCAGCAGTAGCAGTTTCCAGAGTAATGGATAAAGATGCGTTCATAAGAGAGATGCACGCATCATATGAGCATAAGTTTGCCAAGAAGCCCGAGGTCATTGACGGCAACATGAAAGCGCTCACTATGACATTCGATGCACTTGAATCTCAGCTCAGTGTGTAAGGTGCGGTCGTGCACCAATGATATTTCCTCGAAAACGCGCTCCCGCTCCTGTTCAGGCGCAGCTGACGCTAGGCTCGTGAAATACCTCGCCAAGCGCAGGCCCCTTCACAAGGTTTTCTCGGAAACATATTGGTACACTCCCTGGGATATTACATATTCTTTGAGTTATATGGAAAGGACAACAAATGAGAACGGACATCAGCAAGATTAACGAGCAGTCCCCGTGCGAGGACCTTACGGAAGGCCTCATGATCTTTGCCGGCGGCACTTCAAAGCAGTTCATGACCGGTCAGTGGAGAACATCCACCCCGGTTTTCGATAAGGAAAAGTGTAAACAGTGTCTTCTGTGCGCACCGGTATGCCCTGACGGATGCATTCCCGTGAAGGACGGAAGACGCGATGATTTTGATATGGACCACTGCAAGGGTTGCGGAATATGTGAAAAGGCATGTCCCTTCGGTGCCATAAGCATGCAGTAGGAGGATCAAATGTCAAGGAAAGACCGTATGTCGGGAAATGAAGCGGTGGCATATGCGATACGTCAGGTCAACCCGGATGTCATGCCTGCATTTCCCATAACACCTTCAACAGAGATACCCCAGATGGTATCGACATATATCGCAAACGGCGAGATGGATACGGAGTTCATCCCGGTAGAGTCGGAGCATTCATCGATGAGCGCAACGGTAGGAGCCGAGGCAGCGGGCGCAAGGAGTATGACCGCAACGTCTTCGTGCGGACTTGCTTTTATGTGGGAGGAACTTCTTGTTGCTGCGTCAAACAGACTGCCGCTCGTACTTACACTTGTTAACAGGACACTTTCGGGCCCCATAAATATCAACTGCGATCATTCTGACGGAATGGGTGCAAGGGATACCGGATGGATCCAGATATATGCCGAGAACAATCAGGAAGCATACGATAACTTTATCCAGGCTTTTCCGATAGCCGAGGATGTTCGTGTGCATCTTCCGGTCATGGTATGTCAGGACGGGTTCATAACAAGTCATGCCGTTGAGAACATACTTATTGAGGAGGACGCGGATGTCAAAGAGTTTGTCGGAGAGTATCATCCCGAGGAGTTTCTGCTCAATCCCGGAAAACCGGTTGCGGTAGGCCCTTATGCTGTAAGTGCTTACTCCATGGAAGCAAAATACAACCAGGAACAGGCGATGATCAGATCAAAAGAGGTCATAAAGGAGATTGCCGAAAAGTTCAGGAAGAAGTTCGGAAGAGGGTTTGACTTTTTTGAGGAATACAGGACCGAAGATGCGGATTATATCATGCTGATCATGGGATCGGCAGCAGGTACCGCAAAGCAGGCGGTTGATGATCTGCGAGATAAGGGAATGAAAGTCGGAGTTCTGAAGCTCAGGGTGTTCAGACCTTTCCCCGCGGATGAGATCGCAGAGGCATTAATGAAATGCAAAGCGGTTGCGATCATGGACAGATGCGAGAGTTATAACGGATGCGGCGGACCGCTTGCAAGTGAGGTTCCGGCAGCCCTTTTCAGAAAGAAGGTCCTTACTGAGGCTGTAAGCTATGTGTACGGTCTGGCGGGCCGTGATTTTACCGTGGAGACAGCATGCGGTATATTCTCTGAGCTTGAGGATATCGTAATGAACAACAGACAGTATGAACAGCACAGATACGTCGGGCTCAGGACCAGACAGTGACAGAAGAGGAACGATAAATGGCAGGATATAATCTTAAGGAAGTAATGAGTAAGCCCGAGAGACTTGCACCGGGACACCGTATGTGTGCCGGATGCGGAGCGACGATCGGGATAAGAGCAGTCCTTCGTGCACTTCACGAGGGAGATCATGCTGTTATAGGAAACGCAACGGGATGCCTTGAAGTATCATCGTTCATGTATCCGTATACCGCGTGGGAGGACAGTTATATACACAATGCGTTCGAGAATGCCGGAGCCACGCTTTCCGGAGTTGAGACTGCATACCATGCACTGAAGAAGAGAGGAAGACTTCCTCAGGATGCGAACTTTAAGTTCATCACATTCGGCGGTGACGGAGGAACATATGACATAGGATTCCAGTCTCTGTCCGGAGCAATGGAACGCGGTCATGACATGGTATATGTTTGCTATGACAACGGTGCGTACATGAACACGGGTATACAGAGATCATCCGCAACGCCGCAGTTTGCCGATACGACAACAACGCCGGTCGGAAAGAAGAGCAACGGAAAGATCCAGACGAGGAAGGATCTGTCTGCGATAATCGCCGAGCATCATGTTCCGTACGTTGCACAGACGACATTTACGAAGGATTTCAAAGACATACACATCAAGTCCGAAAAGGCCATCTATACGGAGGGAGCGGCATTTCTGAACATGCTCGCACCGTGTCCGAGAGGATGGAGATACGAGACGAGCGAAGTGATGAAGATATGTCAGCTCGCTATAGATACGTGTTACTGGCCGATGTTTGAAGTCGATCATGGAAACTGGAGACTGACATACGAGCCGAAGAAGAAACTTCCGATAGAGGATTTTCTGCGTGAGCAGGGAAGATTTGCACATCTGTTCAAGCCGGGCAATGAAGAACTGATCGGACAGTTTCAGGAGGAAGTTGACAGGAGATGGGAGGATCTTCTGTACAGATGTAACAAGTAGGAGGTTTCTTATGGACGGGGCATTATTTAACAATAAGCACATAATCTCATGGCTTCAGTACTTCAGCGATCATACGGACATCGATCTTGAGCATGTCAAGATACTCGATATAACAAAAAAGAACAAGAACCTTATCCCCACGTGTGAGGCACACAGATGTGTGCTCGTGTTCACCGAGGCGGGTCATCCTGATATCTTTTACAGGATGTACAATGCGGGACTCGGTGACTGCAAAGTCATCTATAACGAGGGAAGCGAACCGACGGGTCCGATCAGGGAAGACAATGTCAGCCAGATGATCGACAGGGGCATAAACGCGTCGGCAGGTATGATCATCCTCAATCCGAATGCAAGGGCAACGATGAGATTCGGTATCGACAATAAAACGCTTGCAAAAGGAAGCGTTAAGTATGTCGGAAGTGAGATACGTGCGATCATCCTGTCCAAGATGCAGATAGAGGAAGGTAAGAACATCTGCGCGATCTCCGCGGAATCGATCGTTGTTGAAGCCGGTATATTAAACGGTGAGGGAACGATCATCGCTGTCGAGTATAACGGAAACGACAGGAGTGCGCTTGAGGAGAATGTCGATCAGTTCGGACTCAACAACGTTGTGATAATTGATCACATTGACGATGAAACGATGAAGGATCTTCCGGTCCCGGATGTCACGATGCTCGTTGCGAGCGCATCGATGGAGCAGGAGATCGAGTGCCTTCTCAGGATCAATCCCAACATGGAATTTGTTATCTACACGCTTGATTTTGTTGTGGCCGCATCAATGATAGAAAAGTGCAAAAAGTTCTGCGTGTCGGATCCGGAGATCATTCAGGTGAGCGTATCGAAAGTCACGAGCCGTCATAACGTAGACGTGCAGCCGGCACCGTGGATCATCTCGTTCAAGGCAGGAGCCTGACAGGCATGATCGAATACGGAGAGATCGGGCTGCTTAAGGTTGTGGCAGTCACAAAGATCGGAGCATTCCTTGACGGCGGCCGCCAGAAGGACATTCTTCTTCCGTTTGCGGAACAGACAAGAAGAGTATCCGAGGGCGAGGAAGTTCTTGTCAGTCTGTATAAAGACAAGAGCGGCAGGCCGGCACTTACAATGAACGTATATAACGAACTGTCCACAGAGTCACCGTACAAAAAAGACGACAGGGTCAGGGGACGTGTATATCAGATAAGCGAGAGATTCGGCGCATTTGTTGCGGTCGATGATATGTATTCCGCGCTTATCCCCGCAAAGGAAATGTTCGGAGATATCAGTGTCGGACAGGTTATCGATGCAAGAGTTACCGATGTAAGGGATGATGGTAAGCTTACTCTTTCCGTCAGGGAAAAAGCATATAAGCAGATGGACATCGATGCTGATGCCGTCATGAAAGCGATCGATGAATATGACGGGGTACTTCCGTTTTCGGATAAAGCCCCGGGTGAAGTGATAAAAAGAGAACTCGGCATAAGTAAAAACGCATTCAAACGTGCCGTCGGAAAACTGTATAAGGAACGCAGGATAGTGATAGAGGAGAGATCGATACGGAGGGTGCAATGAACAGAAAAAGCATTCACAGTGCGGCTGCGCCCGGCCTTGTGTTTCTGATCGCCATGCTTCTTCATCTGGCACAGTCTCTCGCATTCTCGCTCCTGATACAGAAGGGAATAGATGTCGCCATTGAGATCCGGCTGATCTTTTCGGAAATGACCATCATCGTTCCGGCGATAATATACATTATCATTGCAAAACCGGCTTTCGGATCCGATCTCGGATTTTCCAAAATAAAGCCCGGAACGTTTTTTATGTGCATTGTACTGACGGTGCCGGTAACTTTTATCGCATCATTTTTTAATACGCTCTCGCAGCTGTTTGCTTCCAATACGATGGCTCAGATGTCGGATGAACTGCTTACGGGATCGAACCTGTCAGTACTGATCATCGGAGGTCTTATCGGACCTCTGTGCGAAGAGTTTGTGTTCAGGTCGGTACTGTTTTACGGATACGAAAAGATCGCGGGCCCGTTAAGGGCAGCCTTAATGACGGCGGTCCTGTTCGCACTCGCACACATGAACATAAACCAGGCATTTTACACTATCGTACTCGGATTCATATTTGCCACGGTAAACAAAGCAGCCGGAAGCATCTGGCCTTCAGTGATAATCCACGTTTGCATTAACGTTTTTAATATCGGACTTATCATGATAATGTCCTTTGTGTCCGGCAGGCTCGGGATCACGGAAGATTTCGCGGCCTCTGCCGAAGCGGCAAGACAGACCGATTATATGTATACTCTTATCGGTGTCACTCTTGTGTTTGCGATCATGGGATTGCTCGCGGCGATACCGTGCATCGTCTTTATATCAAAACACGAAGGGAATCTTGATTCCTTAAGGGGCATGTTCACAAAGAAGCATGGGAAGGGACGCATGATATCCGTGCCGCTCATACTTGCAGTTGTACTGGTGCTCTTTATCATGTTCGGAGCAAAACCGCTTTTGCAGCTTCTGAAAGGAGGCGCATGATGGACGACGTTTTAAAACAGATAACCAACCCGTATCTTCCTTCGTGGGAGTATATCCCCGATGGCGAACCGTATGTTTTCGGAAAGCGTCTGTATGTATACGGGTCTCATGACAAGTTTAACGGCGATGTATACTGCATGGGAGATTACGTGTGCTGGTCATGCGATATCAATGATCCGGGCACATGGAAGTACGAGGGTGTCATTTATAAAAAATCAGACGATCCGGCTAATACCGATCTTCAGGGAAACCTGTATGCGCCCGACGTTACGATAGGACCCGACGGAAGGTATTATCTGTATTACGTTCTCTCCAACTGGGGAGTCGTATCCGTTGCGGTCTGCGATACCCCGGCAGGTAAATATGAATTCTACGGATACGTTCATTATGAGGACGGAAAAAGACTCGGGGAGAGAGAAGGCGATGAGCCGCAGTTCGATCCCGGCGTCATTACGGAAGGCGATGTAACCTACCTGTATACGGGGTTCTGCGCCATACCCGATAAGTCAAGGCACGGTGCGATGTGTACGGTGCTCGGTCCGGATATGGTAACGGTAAAGAAGGGTCCTGAATTTATCGTTCCCGCAACACATAACAGCATCGGAACAAAGTATGAAGGACATGCATTCTTCGAGGCTCCTTCCATAAGGAAACGGAATGGATTATACTATTTCATATATTCGTCCCAGGTGTGCCGCGAACTCTGTTATGCGACAAGCGAACGTCCGGACGGTGATTTTGTCTACAGAGGAGTTCTTGTCGATAACGGTGATATCGGGATAGACACATATAAGAGAGCCGATATGCCGGGATGTTACTGTGCGAACAATCACGGGAGCATCATTGAGATAAACGGCACATGGTACATTTTCTATCACAGGCATACGAACGGGACCAATTACAGCAGACAGGGCTGTTTTGAAAAACTGGTTCCTGAAGGAGAGATCCTTTTCAGACAGTCTGAGATAACATCGTGCGCGGGATTTCCGTTTACGAAGAAAGGTTTTTATCCCGCATATCTTGCGTGCAATCTCTTTACCGATGAGGAAAAGCTCGACGTGCCGTGGTCGGGATGGATGGATGACAGATTCCCCAAGATCACCCAGGAGGGACGTGACGGGGATGAAAATTACGGTTATGTATGCAACATGAGAAATACCGCAAGGGCCGGATTTAAATATTTCGAATGCCGTGATCTTAAGGTCGTATCGGTCAGGACGAAAGGATACGCCAACGGCAGGCTTGAGGTCAGAACAAAATGGGATGGTCCGTGTCTCGGATCTTTCCCGATCAGTTATGCAAATGTATGGCATGACACGGAAGGTGTTGTGGAGATACCTGACGGAGTGAACAGTCTGTACTTTACGTTTGCCGGAGACGGGTATCTGCAGTTCGGAGGTTTTACGACCGCGTGATTTTCAGCAGAGCAGGATCGGAGAAGACAGCAAATGGTAGACGTTAACGAATCAAGGATACTCTACGAGTCTTTCTGTGCGATAGCGGAAAGCTACACTTCAATCGTATATCTGAATGCCGAGGACAGGAAAGTATATCCGGTCCGTCTGGATGAATATTCCCGAAAATACGAGGAAGAGCTTATGACCGGTCCTGATCTTCCGCCCCTTATGAGAAAATACGTGAATGATTATGTATACAGGGATGATGCCGAAGGACTGCTCCGCTATGCTGACTTTGATTATGTTACAAACAAGCTCAAAGAAGTATGCCCGATATTCTATACATACAGGGCCATACACAATGAGAAAGTCGTATACTACAGACTGAAGATTGTCACTATCGAAAACGGACAGAAGATAGTTTACGGATTTGAAAATTTTGACCAACAGTTCCGCTGGCAGATGAGACTTCAGGCAGAGAAGGAACATCAGATGAGGCTAGTCAACGGCCTGTCGCGCGAGTATATGTCAGTATGGTACCTTGACGGAAAGAGCAGAAAGGTCACTCTCATTCAGAACAACGGATCGGAAAAAGAAAATGCCGCACCTGTTAAGATAGGTGAGACGATAGTTGATTATCATTTCTCTATGCAGAAGTACTATGGAAACTTTGTCGATCCTGAAGACTTTGACAGGATGATGAGGGAGACGTCATACGAGACACTTGTTGAAAAAACGACGGAAAATGCTCTGTACAGGGTTAACTACGTGCGAATAAACCCGGACGCAACAAGATCAAACTTCCAGGTATGCTATGCAAAGATAACCGATGATTCGGGAATAGCGAACTTCGTGTTCGGATACAGAAACACAGATGATTAAACGGCCATATCAAAGTTGGCACCGACAGCCGGATTGACTGACAGTTCCATTGCCTTTGTAAGGCTGTCGATCTCGGATGACGCAACGTCAAGAGATGCTTCGAGCATGCTCGTACCGACGGCCGACATAACGTTTTCATGAGCCATGGCCATTGAAATATAAGGGATAGCGTCTATGCTGAGTTCCATTGTCTGCATGCTCCTTTCATTGAAGTGAATATATTATATCACATTCCTGATAAAAAAACATTGTTTATGATAAATATATCGGATAAAAATGAAAAAAAGATAACTGCTGCGCTGTTTGCTTTCTTATGTGCGGTATGCGTTTCCCTTATCTGGAACAATAACGTCTGGATGGATGAAGCATTCACGGCTTCACTTGTTCATACGGACTTTGCCGGAGTGATCAGGCGGTCCATGAACGATACACTTCCCCCGCTGTACAATATTCTGCTGAAGCTTATGACGGATGTGTTCGGTTACAGCATCCACGTCATGAAGATCACATCCCTGATCCCGATGATACTGACTATCGCGCTTGGTGCGACTGTCGTAAGGAAAAGGTTCGGGTTTAAGACGTCGGTCCTCTTCATGATATTTGTGACATTCATGCCGCTCATGCTTTATTACGGCGTAGAGATCAGGATGTACAGTCTCGGTTTTTTCTTTGCGACCGCATCTGGTATTTACGCATATGAGGCGTTAAATGATCCTTCGGGGAAGAACTGGGCGGTCTTTGCCGTGTTCTCGGTACTGGCCGGGTATTCGCATCACTTCGCTTTCGTGACTGTTGCGTTCGCATACTTTTACCTTCTTCTGTATTACATCTTCATAGACAGAACGGGTCTGAAGAATTGGCTGTGGTGTCTTCTTGCGACCTTCATCATGTATCTGCCGTGCCTTATAGTCACGCTTTCACAGATTTCAAGGGTAAGCGGGTACTTCTCGATGCCCGACATAGATCTTCGGATGTTCGCCCAGTATGTCATGTATCCATTTACCGTAGGGATACTTCCGGCCAGCATCATCTGTGCACTGATCATGGCTGCGGCCGCAGTGCTGTTTTTCCTTAACGTGAAGAAAGATGAAGACAGACGCGGATATATATATGCCGCATGCTGCTTCTCGGTATATTTCGGAGTGCTGCTGTTCGGGACCGTACTGAGTAAGGTGATGACAGCAAACATATTCGTCGACAGATACCTGTTCTTTGCAACGGGACTTCTGTGGCTGGCTGCTGCCGTTATTCTCGGAAAGTTTGACAAAATGTTCATCGCAGTGATTTTCGCCGCTCTGGCGGTCGGAGCCTGCACATATGCGGTCGAGTTCAAAACGGAGTACGGAACAGATGCCGATCTTGAGATAGCTTTTCTTAAGGAGAATGTCAGGGAGGGTGACATATACTACAGCATCGGCGGTCACGAGGAGATGCAGAACTGCATACCTTTCTATACGTATCTTGATAAGGACAGCGCGGAGCTTACGTTTGTGACTCCGCTTGAAGAAGCGATCCGGAGGGCAAAGGAAAACAATACAACGCTTTGGATATCGGTGCTTGACGGTTTTGAGCCTTCGGAGGATGATGAGAAAACGCTTGAAAAATACGGCCTGAAGCTGCAGAAGGAAGCTGATTTTGAATTCGACAGATACAGATGTGTTTTGTACAAAGTTGCACTGTGACCTTTTGTGAAAAAGTGCCAAAAAATCTTTTCTTTTTTGTCAATATGTATTAGAATAAACGATATAATGCCTGTGGGGGTTACGGGCATTGATCCAACCTTAAAGGAGAAGAGTATGATTTCTAATCAGATACTGCAAAGTACTATTGAGGGTTTAAAGGGGATCACGAGGGTTGAACTTTCTGTTATAGATGTAGACGGCAAAGTACTTGCTTCCACATTCAAAGAGACTATCAACTATCACGAAGCTGCCGCAAGCTTCACGCAGTCGCCTGCGGACAGCCAGGAGATATCGGGTTACCAGTTCTTTAAAGTATATGATGAACTTCAGATAGAGTATATCCTTGTGGCACAGGGGACGACCGAGGATTCCTATACCGTCGGAAAGATCGCGGCATTCCAGATCCAGAACCTTCTGATCGCATACAAGGAAAGATTCGATAAGGACAACTTCATCAAGAACCTTCTGCTCGACAATCTGCTTCTTGTGGATATCTACACGCGTTCCCAGAAGCTCAGGATAGATGCGGAAGCAAGAAGGATCATCATAATCGCGGAAACACCTTCCGCAAAGGAAGTAAATGTTCTTGAAAATGTCCGCACGTTCTTCAAGTCAAGAACGAAGGATTTCATCACGGCGGTCGATGAGAAAGGGATAATCATCGTAAGGGAACTTGCCGCGAATGAGACATATGAAGATGTTGACAAGGCAGCACAGCAGGTGCTTGAGATCGTCAACAAGCAGACCGGAAGAAACTGCCATGTTTCATACGGAACGATCGTCAATGAGATACGTGAAGTATCAAGATCATACAAAGAAGCAAAGATGGCACTTGATGTCGGAAAGATATTCTTTGATGACAGGGATATAATCGCGTACAGCTCGCTCGGAATCGGACGACTTATCTACCAGCTTCCGATACCGCTCTGCAAAATGTTCATCAGGGAGATATTTGACGGGAAGAGCCCGGATGAATTTGACGAAGAGACGCTGATGACGATCAACAAGTTTTTTGAGAACAGTCTCAATGTATCGGAGACGAGCCGTCAGCTCTACATTCACAGGAACACGCTCGTATATCGTCTGGACAAGCTTCAGAAGACAACGGGCCTTGATCTGAGAGTGTTTGAAGATGCGATAACGTTCAAGATCGCGCTGATGGTCGTTAAGTATATGCGTTATATGGAACAGGAAGATCGTTAGGGGAAACGAGGAGAGAATAATTATGATCACAATGGAGTCAGTAAGCAAATCTTACTCCTCCGGTGTGCCGGCACTCAATGATGTGAGTCTGCACATCAAGAAGGGGGAATTCGTTTTTATCGTCGGAGACAGCGGATCCGGCAAATCAACGCTTATCAAGCTTCTGCTGCGTGAGCTGACACCTACGAGCGGAAGGATAATCGTCAACAATTATGACCTATCAAGACTTCGCAGACGTAAGGTTGCAAAGTTTCGAAGGAATGTCGGCGTTGTGTTCCAGGACTTCAGACTTCTCAAGGACAGAAACGTCTATGAGAATGTTGCGTTCGCACAGCGCGTCATAGAAGTACCGACACGTCAGATACGTAAGAACGTTCCCGCGATGCTTTCACTCGTGGGTCTTGCCGGCAAGTACAAAGCCAAGACATGGCAGCTGTCCGGAGGTGAGCAGCAGAGAGTTGCTCTTGCAAGAGCTCTTGTCAACAATCCGCCGATACTTCTGGCCGATGAGCCTACGGGTAACCTTGATCCGAGGAACTCATGGGAGATCATGAAGCTCCTTGAGGAGATCAACAGAAGAGGTACGACCGTTCTTGTCGTTACACATAACAGAGAGATAGTCAACGCCATGCGTAAACGTGTTATCACTATGAAAAAGGGAATTATCATAAGTGATGAAGAGAAGGGTGAGTATATAGATGAGGATTAGTACACTTTGGTATACATTCAAGCAGGGATTTAAGAATATCTTCAGAAACAAAGTCTTTTCCCTGGCAACAATAGCCACGATCTCGTCCTGTATTTTCCTGTTCGGGCTGTTCTACTGTCTGGTGATCAACGTCCAGTACAGCGTCAAGGCAGCACAGTCGGGAGTTGCGGTCACGGTTTTCTTTGATGAAGGCCTGTCGTCAGACCAGATCCAGCAGATCGGATCACAGATACAGTCAAGGAGTGAGGTATCGGAAGTAAAGTTCGTATCATCCGATGAAGCCTGGAACAGCTTCAAGGAAGACTATCTTGGTGAGTATGCGGACGGCTACGAAGGGGACAATCCGCTGGAAGGCTCCGAGAACTACGAGATATATCTGAACGATGTGGCAAAACAGCCGGAGCTCGTTGCATGGCTCGATTCGGTTCCGGGCATCAGAGAAGTCAACAGATCGGACATCACCGCGGAGGTACTGACGAACGTCAATACACTGATCAGTTACGTATCGCTTGCGATCATCGGTGTACTGCTGCTTGTTTCGGTGTTCCTGATCAGCAACACGGTTGCGATGGGTATATCGGTAAGACGCGAAGAGATCGGGATCATGAGACTGATCGGAGCAAAGGATTTTGTCGTAAGATCTCCGTTCGTCATTGAGGGTATCCTGATCGGGCTGATCGGATCCGCCCTACCGCTTGTTGCGATATACTATCTGTACAAATTAATGATGGAATATGCAAATGCTAATTTTGCCGTACTGTCGGATATGCTTAAGTTCATGAGTATAGAGGAACTGTTCAGAAATCTTGTACCTATCTCTTTGATACTCGGTGTGGGCATAGGATTTTTGGGAAGCCTTATAACAGTCAGAAGACATTTGAAGGTATGATCCGGAAACATTCAGAAGGGGAATGATATGAAACGCAGAAGGGGAGAGCGTTTTATCGTATTGTTGATAGTTACGTCTATGTTAGCGGCACGTGTGCCGCTATTTGTGCATGCGGCCACACTCACCAATGACAAGATCAGGGAGAGTGAAGAATCCAAGAAACAGGCCGAAGAAGAGCGAAAATCATTAAAGAACAACTTAACCGACGTCCAGGCACTTCTCAAGAGTCTGGAGACGTCAAAGAACGACCTTGAGAATTACATCCGTGAGCTTGATGAGGATCTGAACGACATAAACGAAAAGATCGATCAGCTGAACAGGCTCATTACCGATAAGGAATTTGAGATAAAGACAACAGAGAGAGAACTCGAGGAAGCAAGAAGCGTTGAGGAGACCCAGTATAACGCCATGAAGAGACGCGTCAAGTTCATGTATGAGCGTGGCGAATCATCAACGATAGAGATGCTCCTCTCATCAAAAAGCTTTGTTGATTTTCTGAACAAGGCGGAGTTCATAAACAGGATCTCGGCATATGATAAGAGGATGCTCGATTCATATATCGATGCGAAGAATCAGGTGGCCGAGAAGGAGCAGATGCTCATCTCTCAGAAGAACGATCTCGAAGAGGCAAAATCAGCCGTTCAGAACGAGCAGGATGCCCTTGAAGCCCTTATGGCCGATAAGGAACAGGAGATCACGGTATTTGAGGGAGACATCAGCAACAAGGAAGCAGCGATAGCGGAATACGAGGCGATGATCGCCGAGCAGGATCAGATCATCAAAGATCTCGAAGCTGCGATACTTGAAGAAAAGAAGAGACTTCTTGCGGAGAACAAGAAAGCGCTCGTTTATGACGGCGGTAAGTTCAAATGGCCCGCACCGTCATACACAAGGATATCGGATGAATACGGATACAGAACGCATCCGATACTCGGAACCCAGCAGTTCCATAACGGCGTCGACATGGCCGCGCCGAACGGATCGCCGATACTTGCCGCTTATGACGGTGAAGTCATCGCAGCATCCTATTCACCGACGATGGGTAATTATATTATGATCGATCATGGTGACGGCCTTATCACGATATATATGCATGCAAGTTCTGTTTCCGTTTCGCCCGGTACTATGGTCGCGCGGGGAGAGCAGATAGGATGTGTAGGGTCAACGGGACGAAGCACGGGACCGCACCTTCATTTTTCGGTAAGAGAGAACGGATCATACGTCAGTCCGTGGAATTATCTGGGATAGGAATGTAAGAAAAAGAGGAATCAAAAATGGAAGAAAACACCGCAACCGAATCAGCAGTTCAGACACCGGAAGAACCGGTATACAGTCAGGTGTCTATCGAATATATCGAGAAACAGACGAAGAAGGCCCGGAAGAAAGGTTTCATTCAGGGCCTTCTTGGTGCTATCGGCATAGTCTTTCTGGCTACACTCATAGTCGGAGGGATATCTGTCGTTCAGATGATAGCGAACGGAAGCCTGTATGCGAAAGTACTCGGAAGTTCAAACAGCTCGGTGCTTGACAAGGTTTCGATCGACAAGATCGACAGTCTGTATGCGCTCATCGAGAGAACGTATCTTGATCCGGTCGACAAGGAAACGCTACAGGAGGGCATGTACCGTGGAATGCTCGAAGCGCTTGATGATCCGTACTCCGAATACTATAACAAGGAAGAGTTTGCCCAGATGATGGAAAGCACATCGGGAACTTTTGAAGGTATAGGTGCATATCTTACACAGGATCCCGATACGGATGAGATCAAGGTGGTAAAACCGATCAAGGATTCACCTGCGGAGAAGGCCGGAATGAAGGCTGATGATGTCATCATCGAAGTCGACGGTGAGAACATAACAGGACAGGATCTGAACCTTGTAGTATCAAAGCTCAGAGGTCCAAAAGGATCGGAAGTAAGGGTCGGTGTCATAAGAGAAGGAGAAGATGATACGATCTACTTTGATCTGAAGCGTGATGAGATCAATTCGGTAAGCGTTGAGCATGAGATGTTCGATGACAGGATCGGATATATTCAGATAATGGATTTTGCGGATGATACCGCAAATCAGTTCATGGAGGCGATAGACGATCTTGAATCAAAAGGAATGAAGAGCCTGATCATTGACCTTAGATCGAACGGCGGCGGATTTGTCGATGTATCGGTTGAGATAGCGGACAGACTTGTCAAGGAAGGCGTCATCGTATCGGTCAAGGAAAAACACGGATTGTCATATGAATACGAAGATACGGGAGATGAAAACTATCTGAAAGTTCCCTGCGTTGTGCTCGTTGACGGAAATACGGCAAGCGCATCGGAGATACTGACGGGTGCTCTTAAGGATTACGGCATCGCGACGGTCATCGGAACGAAGACTTTCGGAAAGGGCATCACTCAGATAATCACTCCGCTTGATGACGGAAGCGGTGTGAAGATCACCAATTCGAGATACTATACGCCTAACGGCGAAAATATCCATGAGATAGGTATTGAGCCGGATGTTGAAGTCAAATGGGATTACGAGAAGTACAAGAAAGACGGCACCGACAACCAGCTTGAGGCCGCAAAGGATTATCTTAAAAAGGAAAATCCTTGACAAACGTACGCAAATCCGTTAGTTTTATGCATATTTATGCATTTTATGCAAATAATAATAAAGTAAGGAGAAGATCACATGAACATGGTAAAAGTATGCGACAGCACTGTAAGAAAGCTTTCAAACGGTAAAGATCTTGCGCTATCGTTCAAGGAAAAGCTAGAAGTTGCAAAGCTGCTTGATAAGCTATGTGTTGATGTGATCGAACTGGACGAGATCAGGAACGCAAAGGTTGACAGTCTTCTTGTCAAATCCGTTGTGACTGCGGTAAAGAACAGTACTGTTGCCGTTCCCGTTGCACTCGGAAATGATCCCGAACAGACTGCTCTTGCGCTTTTTGAAGCTGACAGTTTCAGACTTCAGGTCGTAGCTCCGGGCAGCAGTGTCAGGATGGAGTATGTATATCACAAAAAACCTGCGGCAATACTTGAAATGGTAAAGTCAACGGTCGAGGCGTGCAGAAAGCATACACCTGATGTCGAGCTTATTATTGATGATGCGACACGAGGAGATGCCGCAGTGATATCCGATCTTGTAAACACGGCAATAGATGCGGGTGCTTCCACGATCACATTTTCGGATGATGCCGGAGAGATGCTTCCCGAAGAATTTGCTGCATTTCTCGAAGACAGGCTGAAAGCCGATCCCAGGCTTTCCGACGTTGCATGGGGAGTATCATGCTCTGATGAGCTTTCAATGGCCGATGCATGTGTGATAGCCGCATTGTGCCACGGAGCAGGTGAGATCAAGGCAAGCGCTTATCCCGTCAATACGGCGTCTCTGGAAAACGTCTGCAGGGTAATCGCCGGAAAAGGCGAGAGCTTCGGAGCAAGAACGAAAGTTGCCACTTCTTCGATGAAAAGAACCATAAGCCAGATAAACAGATTCTGTGTTAGTTCGGGCGACGCAAAGACAACGTTCGGATTTACTTCAACAGTTGAGAGTGTAGATGACAGACTGACTTCACATGACTCGAAAGAGGCTGTTGTCCAGGTTGCATCAAAGCTCGGATATAACCTTAATGAAGAGGATGAGCAGAAGGTATACGAAGCCTTCATGAAGCTGGCATCCAAGAAGGAAAGTGTTTCCACAAAAGAACTCGATGCCATTATTGCGACTGCCGCAATGCAGGTTCCCGCAAAGTATACGCTTGAGGACTACATTACTAATACGGGAAACAGCATAACAGCAATGGCACATGTGAAGCTGCGCACAAAAGAAGAGGACCTTGAGGGAATCTCGCTAGGAGACGGACCGATAGATGCTGCTTTTCTTGCGATAGAACAGATCACGGGAAGACATTACGAACTCGATGATTTTCAGATAAAGGCCGTAACTGAAGGAAAAGAAGCTGCCGCGGAGACCATTGTTAAGCTGCGCGCCAACGGAAAAGTTTATTCCGGAAGAGGACTGTCCACGGACATAATCGGTGCAAGTGTAAGAGCATATCTTAATGCGGTCAACAAGGTTATCTACGAGGAGGATGAGTGATGAGACTGTCTTTTTCCACGCGCGGCTGGAACGATATAACATTTGATGAGTTCATGGATATTGCCGGAGAAATGGATTTCTCCGGTATCGAAGTATACAAACTGATAAAAGATAAAGATATATTCGTTAAGGGAGAAGCTTTCGACCAGTACAATATTGCTGCAACAACAAGGCAGCTTCGCGACAGAAAGCTGACGATCCCCGTGTTTGACGGAAACTACGATCTTTCAAAAAAGGAATGTATCGAGGATATCAAAAAGATCATAGACGTTGCCGGCTATATGAGAGTCGAATATGTCGGTATCGGATTGGAGACGGATGATGAGAACGCGATCAGGAGTGCGATCTCTGAACTTCTGCCTCATGCCAGGGAGAAGAATGTCATCCTTCTGATCGAAACGGGAGGCATTTACTCGGATACAAAGAAGCTGTGCGAGATGCTTGATGAATTTGCCGATGACAATCTCGCGGCTCTGTGGGATCTTCATCATACGTTCAGGCATGCGAACGAAGAGCCGAAGGATACGATCAGAAATCTCGGTGCCTACGTTAAACACGTTCATCTTCGCGATTCGGACGACAAAGATACATTTAATCTGATAGGTGAAGGAAGCGCACCGATCAAGGAGTTCATGGATGCGCTTTATTCGATCGACTATGCGGGATTCATTTCGCTTGAATGGAAGCCCGAGTACATGGATGATCTTAAGGACTACGAGGTCATCTTCCCGTACTTTGTCAATTATATGAGCCGCTTTGAGAATACCCGCGGCAAGAAGAAAGTGCTGTATCCCAATCACGACGGAACGGGACAGTATGTATGGAAAAAGGACGAACTGATCGACCTGACATTTCCGCAGGTTCTTGACAGAATGGTCGAGGAATTCCCGGATCAGTACTGTTTCAAATACACAACACTTGATTATACGAGAACTTATGAGGAATTCCGCGAGGATGTAAACAATTTTGCCAAATCACTCATTAGTCTCGGAGTCAGATCGGGTTCAAAAGTTGCAGTATGGGCGACCAACGTTCCGGCCTGGTATATTTCATTCTGGGCATGCTGTAAGATAGGCGCGGTTCTTGTTACGATGAACACCGCTTACAAGATCCATGAGGCCGAGTACCTTCTGCGCCAGTCGGATACGCATACACTCGTTATGATCGAGTCGGCTGTGGATTCCAACTACAGAGCGATCATCAATGAACTGTGTCCCGAGATCGCAGCATCAAAGGCCGGAAAGCCGCTTCACTGCAAGAAGCTTCCGTTCCTCAGGAATGTCATCACGGTCGGTTTCACGATGCCGGGTGCACTTACATTTGAGGATGCGATGGCCCGCCATTCAATGGTATCCGACCAGGAACTTGAAAAGATGGCAGCAAACGTCCGTCCGGATGATGTGTGCAACATGCAGTATACATCGGGAACGACAGGATTCCCCAAGGGCGTTATGCTCACACATTACAACGTTGTTAATAACGGAAAGTGTATCGGAGACAGGATGGGGCTGTCGACCGCTGACAGGATGATGATACAGGTTCCGATGTTCCACTGCTTCGGAATGGTACTTTCAATGACATCGTCGATCACACACGGTGCCACGATCTGTCCTATGCCTTATTTCTCTGCAAAATCATCCCTGGCATGTATCAACCAGGAGAGGATAACATGCTTCAACGGCGTACCGACGATGTTCATCGCGATGTTCAATCATGCCGATTACAAAAAGACGGATTTCTCATACATGAGAACGGGTATCATGGCCGGTGCCGGATGTCCGCCCGAGCTTATGAAGAAAGCAGCCGATCCGAACGAGATGAACATGACGGGTATCGTATCCGTTTACGGACAGACAGAGACTGCGCCCGGAAACACGATGTCTTCGTGGACGGATCCGCTCGATGTGCGTACTGAGACTGTCGGTTATGCATTCCCGCATGTTGAGTGTAAGGTGATCGATCCCGAGACAGGCGAAGAAGTCGGAGTCGGCGAAAACGGTGAGTTCTGCGCGAGAGGCTACAATACGATGAAGGGTTATTACAAGATGCCCGAAGCAACCCGCGAGACTATAGATGCTGAAGGATGGCTTCATTCGGGAGATCTTGCCGCCAAAGATGAGAACGGCAATTACAGGATCACGGGACGCCTTAAGGATATGATAATCCGAGGCGGTGAAAACCTTTACCCGAAGGAGATAGAAGAGTTCATCTACACATGTCCGAAGGTCAGGGACGTCCAGGTCATCGGAGTTCCGGACAAGCGGTACGGTGAAGAAGCGATGGCATGCATCATACTCAAGGAAGGTGAGAGCATGACCGTCGAGGAGATGGATGAGTACATAAAATCGCATCTTGCAAGACATAAGGTTCCCAAGTACATCGAGTTCGTCAGCGAGTTCCCGATGAACGCGGCCGGGAAGGTGCTCAAGTACAAGATGCGCGAAGAGGCCGTTAAAAGATTGGGCTTGTAAATATTTAGGGAAGGGTCAGAATGTTTCCGAGGAAATATTGCTGACCCTGACCGTTGGGACAGGAGATATTATGGAAAAAAACATAGTTACAGTAGACGGTAACGGCGCGTGCGCGAACGTTGCGTACGAGTTCACCGAGGTTGCCGCGATCTATCCGATCACGCCGTCATCCCCGATGGCTGCCAAGACCGATGAGTGGTCTGCAAACGGAAGAGAGAACATGTTCGGACAGCCGGTAAAGCTGGTGGAGATGCAGTCCGAAGCCGGTGCGATAGGTGCAGTTCACGGAGCGCTTCAGACCGGCTCTCTTGCAACAACATATACATCGAGCCAGGGACTCATGCTCATGATCCCGACTCTCTACAGGATCACGGGAGAACATCTTCCGGCGGTCCTTCATATTGCAGCAAGGACTGTTGGAACACATGCGATGAGTATATTCGGGGATCACTCGGATGTAATGGCGTGCAGACAGATAGGACTTGCAATGCTCTGTTCGGGAAGCGTACAGGAAGCAGCCGATATGGCGGCAGTAACGCATCTGTCCGCGATAAAGGCACGTGTCCCGTTCATGCATTTCTTTGACGGATTCCGTACCAGCCATGAGATGTCGAGAATAGACATGCCTGATGTCAAGGCTCTTTCGGCCCTGACTGATGAAGATGCCCTTCATGCATTCAGGGAGCATGCACTTAATCCTGAACATCCGCTCCTTAGAAATACCGTCCAGAACGACGATGTCTATTTCCAGTTCAGGGAAGCAAACAACAAATGCTACACGGAACTGTCCGACATCATTGAAGACTATATGAACAAAGTGTCCGAAGCAGTCGGAAGGAAGTATGTTCCTTACCAGTACTACGGACCGGAAAATGCGACGGATATCATCATTGCCATGGGTTCCGTATCGGGAACGATAGAGGAGACAGTTGATGCGCTCAATAAGCGCGGACGCAAGGCGGGATTCCTTCAGGTGCATATGTACAGACCGTTTGATACGAAAAAGCTTCTTGCGGCTATCCCTGAGAGCGTTAAGCGTATTGCTGTTCTTGACAGATGTAAGGAAATGGGCGCAGCGGGCGAACCTCTCTATGTCGATGTCTGTACGGCGCTTTATTCATCAGGAAGGGATATAAAGATAATAGGCGGAAGATACGGACTTTCATCCAAGGATACGGATCCTTCACAGATAGTCGCCGTATTTGACAATCTTGCATCAAGCCGTCCGATAAACAGTTTCACGATCGGTATACAAGACGATGTCACGCATCTGTCGCTTAAGTGTGAACCGCTTGATTATGAGGTCGGATCTGCCGACATGATCTGCTGTAAATTCTGGGGTCTTGGCGGTGACGGAACAGTCGGAGCCAACCACAACACGGCCAAGATACTCGGTGATCTTGCCGACATGTATTCTCAGGCATATTTTGAGTATGATGCAAAGAAATCATTCGGAGTCACAAAGTCCAACCTGCGATTTTCAAAGAAGCCTATAAGAGGCAGCTACTACGTAAAATCAGGTGATATAGTTGCCTGTCATAACCAGAGCTTTATCAAGCAGTATGATGTAGCGGCCGAGGTCAAAAAAGGAGGGATATTCCTTCTTAACTGCACATGGTCGGACGATGAACTTGAAAAGGAACTTCCGAACAGGGTTAAGAGACTTTTTGCCAAGAAGAAAGTAAGACTGTTCGTGATCAATGCAACGGCGATAGCTGAAGAACTCGGACTCGGAAGCCGTACAAATACGGTACTCCAGGCTGCGTTCTTTAAGATATCCGGGCTTCTTCCGATGGATGTTGCGATCAGTGAGATGAAAGCTGCGGCCGAAAAGGCATATTTTACAAAGGGAAGCAGGATCGTAAAGATGAACACCGATGCGATCGACAAGGGTGCCGAGAACGTTCACGAGGTTTCTGTAGATCCCGAATGGGCAAACCTCAAGGATGAGGAGATCGCGAAAACACCGGATGCTCCTGCTGTCGTCAATGAAGTCTGCGATTATATCAACAGGCAGAAAGGAAACGACCTTCCCGTTTCGACATTCACCGGCCGTATGGACGGATCGATCGAGATGGGACTTACCGCGTATGAGAAGCGCGGTATAGCAGTTACAACACCGAAGTGGGATCCCGAAAAATGCCTGCAGTGCAATATGTGTTCGTTCGTATGTCCTCATGCGGCTATCCGCCCGCATCTGTTATCCGAAGAAGAGGTAAAGAATGCACCTTCATCAATGAAGATAACCGATACAAAGCCGGCGGGAGATCTTAAGTATTCACTGTGTGTTTCGGAATTTGACTGTACGGGATGCGGAAGCTGTGTTGCATCATGTCCCGCAAAGGAAAAGGCGATCACAATGGGTGGCGTGGAGCTTACGGAAGAGAAGCGCAAAGAGTGGGATTATTCCCTGACGATAACTAAGAAGCCGGATGCTTACAACAAATATACTCTCAAGGGCAGCCAGTTTGAACCTCCGCTCGTCGAGTTCTCGGCAGCGTGTGCGGGCTGCGGTGAGACACCGTATGCAAAGCTTATGACACAGCTGTTCGGTGACCGTGTTTACTGGGCTAACGGCACCGGTTGTTCACAGGCATGGGGAGCCACTTATCCCGGCATACCTTATACCGTAAACGAAAGAGGATTCGGACCGGCATGGACCAACTCGCTCTTTGAGAACAATGCCGAGCTGATGCTCGGAATGTATCTGTCGGTAACACAGCAGAGAAAGCTTGCTAAGAAGAAGGTTTCGGCATTGCTTGAAGCAACATCCGATGATAAGGTCAAAAATGCATGCCGTGCATACCTCGATTCTTTTGATGATTATGATGCTTCACGGAAAGCATCGGACGAGCTTGTGGAAGTTCTTGAATCTTCAGGCGACAGTGCAAACGAAAAGCTTGTCAGATCGATATTAAAGCGCCGCGACCATCTTGCGAGAAAATCATTCTGGATGTACGGCGGTGACGGATGGGCATATGACATCGGATTCGGAGGACTTGATCATGTCATAGCATCGGGCGCAAATATTAATACGCTCGTAATAGATACGGAAGTATATTCCAATACCGGAGGCCAGAGCTCGAAGGCAACGCAGATCGGTGCGGTAGCACAGTTTGCATCAGCCGGAAAGAAGACAAAAAAGAAAGATCTCGGTGCGATATTCATGACGTACGGAAACGTTTACGTTGCATCCGTATCGATGGGAGCCAATCCGAACCAGCTTCTGAAAGTGCTGAAGGAAGCAGAGGAATACGACGGGCCTTCGCTCATCATAGCATATACACCATGTATAACCCACGGGATAAAAGCGGGAATGGGAGCAGCCCAGGAAGAGATGAAACGCGCCGTACAGAGCGGATACTGGACACTGTACCATTACGATCCGAGACTTGAGAATCCTCTTGTGGTTGACTGCAAAGAGCCTTCGCTTGACTACGAGGAGTTCCTGACCGGGGAAACGAGATATGCTTCCCTGAGGAAAACATTCCCGGACAACGCCGAAAAACTTTTCGCACAGGGTGCGAAGGATGCAAAAGAGCGGTATGACAGATATAAGGCGATGGAAGGAAAGAAAGAGTAGACCAGACAGCAGACCGGCCGGAAACGGCCGGTTTTATTGTGCCTGTAAAAAAATCGACTAAAAGTCGAAAAAAGTATTGACAAACATAATCCGGGGGATTATCATAAAATCGACCGGTGGTCGAAAATGGAGGTAACAGCATGAGAAAAGGTGAAAGAAGGAAGCTTGAACTGCTGCAGATCGCGTACCGTATGTTCCTGTCAAAAGGATATGAGAACACGAGCGTTGACGATATCATCGAAGCAGCGGGCATAGCGAAGGGAACGTACTATTACTATTTTGAGAGTAAGGAACAGACTCTTGAAGAAGTGATAGACATGATGCTCGATCACGAAGAGGAAAAGGCAAGAGAAGTCATTGCATCGGTTATTCCTGTTGCTCATAAAGTGGTCGGTGTCATCGCATCATTCCGTCCGGACACAAGCGAAGCACCTATCAAGGAAGCGCTTCATGAGACGGAAAACATCATCATGCACGAGAAGATACGGAGCAAACTTATCGCCCGTATCGTTCCGCTTCTTACCGAAGTCGGAAAGCAGGGCGTTACCGAAGGACTGTTTGAGTGTGATGACATCCCTGAAAGAGTCAAGGAGATAGTGATCCTTTCCAATGAACTGTTTGACGGCCCGGTCTATACCGAAACCGAAGTAAAAGTATTCATCGACACGATCGAGCGGATCCTGTACGCACAACCCGGCTCGATGGGATTTATAGCACAGTTGCTGAAAGATTAAGGAGGTTAAAATGGAACATTATACTTACAGACCGGTAAGATTTTATCTGACGGTATTTGGTTTTACATGGGGATTCTGGATCATCTCACTTCTGTTCAAAAATACGGCGCTCATGTTTGTCACGATGCTGCTTGGGCTGATCGCACCGTCGGCGATCGCAGTCGTAACAATACTGACTTCAAAGAACAGGATGCTGAAGGAAGATCTGAAGAGAAAGCTTATCGGATGTTATCGGATAAGACCGTTATATATTTTTATCGCCGTAGCGATATTCGGTGTTGCTGTTGCCGCTTCTATCGGTATATCGGTGCTCTTCTTTGGCGGGTCACCCGATCAGTTTTCTTTTACCGAGGATTTCTCGTTCTCAATAGGCGGAACATCGGCACTTCTTACAATACTGCTCGCATCTGTCATTGAGGAGGTGGCGTGGAGAGGATACGGAGAAGACGCGGTCGGACAGTATCACACATGGTTTACCGAATCGATCATATTTGCATCAATATGGGCATGCTGGCACCTGCCGCTGTTCCTGATCCCGGGAACTTATCAATACACACTTACGGAACTTGGCCCGAAATATATAATCAATTTCCTTGTGAGTACGTTACCTATTGATTTTATCCAGACATGGCTGTATGTGAAGAACAGAAGAAGCATGCTCGCAACGATCATTTTCCATCTGTTCATAAACATATTCCAGGAAAAGATCGCAATGACACCGGAAACAAAGATCATAGAGACGGGTGTTTTCTGTGTTGCAGCGGCAATAATAGTCATTTTCAACAAAGATATGTTCTTTGACAGGAAACATATCGGAAGACTTCTTGAAATGCAGTATGAGGAGGATAATCGTAATGAAGACAAACTTCAAAAAGTTTCTGCTGCTGTGGAGCGGTGAGCTTATATCCTCCATCGGAGGAGGGCTTACAAGCTTCGGACTCGGAGTATATGTTTTCAACACGACAGGAAGCGCCGCGGGGATGGCTATGGTCACTCTGTTCGGATTCTTACCCACATTTCTTCTCGGGATCCCTGCGGGAGTTCTGGCGGACAGGTATGACAGACGCCTGCTCATGATGATAGGTGACGGATTCTCGGCTATCGGAGTGATATATATACTTATATCGATGATAAGGGGAGAAGCAGGACTTTTCCCAATATGCATCGGAGTGTTGATAAGCGCAGTGTTCTCGGCACTTCTGGAACCTTCATACAGGGCAACGATAACGGATATACTTACCGAAGAAGAATACTCGAAGGCAGGCGGCCTTGTGTCGCTTGCCGGGAGTGCAAGATACCTGATCTCGCCGCTTATCGCAGGATTCCTTCTTACGGTCAGCGATGTGAAACTTCTTCTTATCATTGACATATGTACATTCTTCCTGACTGTCATCTGCGTTGCCGTAGTAAGAGGATCGATAGATGCAAAACCGGTTAATGAGAATGAACCGTTTATGAAGAGCCTTTCAGAAGGCTGGCATGTGATCACCGAAAAGAAAGGTGTACTCGTACTTGTTATCGTATCATCATTGATAACACTGTTTATGGGGATGTTTCAGATACTTGCCGAGCCGTTCATCTTATCTTCATATGATGCGGCAACACTCGGTGTCGCGGAAACGATATGTGCGAGCGGTATGCTCGTGACAGCGCTCTACCTTGGGATCAGAGGGATAAAAAAAGGATTTTCAAAAAAGCTGGCGGTTGCGCTCATGCTTGCAGGGGTGTTCATATTTTTCTTTGGGTTTTCGGAAAACATCATCCTCATATGCTGTTTCGGATTTCTGTTCTTTGCGGCGCTCCCGGTAGCTAACAACTGTCTTGATTATCTTGTCAGGACAAACATCCCGTCGGAGGTACAGGGCAGGGCATGGGGACTGATCGGATTCATATCCCAGCTCGGATATGTATTTGCTTATGGACTGTCAGGTGTGGCTGCAGATGCCACGGGGCGTCTGACCTCAACCGGAGTGGGACATGGCTCGGCTCTTGTGATCATGTTCGCCGGAGTACTGCTCGTTCTCGTTGCGGGATGCATGCTGCCGATGAAAAGCATACATTCTCTTGAGAATGATCATAGTCCTGAATATGTGTGACAAGGGTATTGAGGGAGACATTTCTTAAATAGAATGTCTCCTTTTTGATTGCGTTAGAATATCCGTTCGACCGCTCGCAAGTTTCAATAAATAACGCTACAAAATAGGCGGTTTATGTGTTAAATTATGCTTTGGACGTACCGTTCTGTTCGTGTAGTATCGTCCTGTTGAAAAAATGGTTTTAGGTGACTTTCGATTTGCCGGTTGAGAGTTAACACTTTCAGAAGTCACCCGGAGGATATATGGAAAATCAAGGACATTCGCAATCCGCTTCGCTACTTGCTCATGAAAACATGCCCGCATATGGCGGTCATGTTTTCAAATTACACTCGGATTATAAGCCCACAGGCGACCAGCCGCAGGCCATAAAGGAATTAGTTGAGGGTTTCAAAGCGGGCAACCAGTTTGAAACCCTGCTTGGCGTTACCGGATCGGGAAAAACGTTCACGATGGCGAATGTCATTGCACAGCTGCAGAAGCCAACGCTCATAATCAGTCATAATAAGACTCTTGCGGGACAGCTGTACTCTGAGATGAAGGAATTCTTCCCGAACAACGCAGTGGAGTATTTTGTGTCCTACTACGATTATTACCAGCCTGAGGCCTATATCCCCTCGTCGGATACGTATATCGAGAAGGACTCGTCGATAAACGATGAGATAGATAAGCTCAGGCTGTCCGCGACAACATCTCTTTCGGAGAGAAGGGATGTGATCGTTGTTGCGTCCGTTTCGTGTATTTACGGCATCGGCTCTCCGTCGGATTACCAGAACATGTGTGTCTCGCTCCGTCCGGGTATGGAGAAGGACAGAGATGATGTGGTAAGGGAGCTTATCGACATCAGTTATGAGCGCAACCAGATAGATTTCTCGCGAGGACGGTTCAGGGTAATGGGCGATACGGTCGAGATATTCCCTGCCTGGGAGAGCGAGTATGCCATAAGGGTTGAGTTCTTCGGAGATGAGATCGACCGTATTTCGGAGTTCGATCCGCTTACGGGAAAGGTTCACTCAACGCTTAATCATTTTGCGATATTCCCGGCATCTCATTACGTCATACCGAAGGACAAGCTTACAAGGGCTGTGTCAACGATCGAAGCGGAACTCGAGGAACAGGTAAAGTTTTTCAAGAGCGAGGATAAGCTTATAGAAGCGCAGCGTATAAACGAGAGGACGCGCTTTGACATCGAGATGCTCCAGGAGACGGGATTCTGCTCGGGAATAGAGAACTACTCGAGACATTTTGCCGGAACAAAGCCGGGAGAACCGCCGTATACGCTCATGGATTATTTCCCGGACGATTACCTGATAATCATAGACGAATCGCATATGACGATCCCGCAGCTCGGGGCGATGTATAACGGTGACCGTGCAAGGAAGACATCCCTTGTGGATTACGGCTTCAGACTGCCTTCCGCCAGGGATAACCGTCCCTTGAACTTTACGGAGTTTGAAGGTAAAATAGACCAGATGATGTTCGTGTCGGCAACTCCCGGGCCTTACGAGGAGGAACACGAACTGCTTCGCACCGAACAGATAATCCGTCCGACCGGACTTCTTGATCCGAAGGTTGATGTCAGGCCGACCAAAGGCCAGATCGATGACCTCATCGGTGAGATCCGCAAGGTTGTCGGTGAAGGCAACAAGATTCTTGTGACAACGCTCACAAAGAAGATGGCCGAGGACCTGACGGCATACATGAAGGATGTCGGCATCCGCGTCAGATATCTGCATTCGGATATTGATACGTTTGAAAGAGCGAAGATCATACGCGACATGCGTCTTGATATATTCGATGTTCTTGTCGGGATCAACCTGTTAAGAGAGGGTCTTGATATTCCGGAGATCGGTCTTGTGGCGATCCTCGATGCAGACAAGGAAGGATTTTTAAGATCGAGGACATCCCTCATACAGACGATAGGAAGAGCCGCCAGAAACAGTGAAGGCAGGATCGTCATGTATGCAGATACGATGACGGATTCTATGAGGGAAGCGATCGACGAGACCGAGAGACGTCGCAGGATCCAGGACGAATACAATAAGGAAAACGGCATAACACCGACAACGATCAGAAAGGCCGTCCGCGATCTTATAAGCATACATAAGGAGATCGCAAAGGAAGAAGCCGGATTTGCCAAGGATCCCGAATCCATGGATGAGAAGGAACTGAAGAAGCTCATCGCGGATGTTGAAAAGGGAATGAAGAGAGCAGCAGCCGAACTTGATTTTGAGACCGCGGCTCAGCTCAGAGATAAGATGATAGAGCTGAAGAAGCATTTGGAGGATATGTAATTGGGCAGGATTTCCATTGTTGTTCCGACATATAATGAATCTGAAAATGTCGGTAATCTGGTCAACCAGATAGACTACGCCCTTCGCGGGATAGATTACGAGGTCATATTTGTCGATGATTCTACGGATGATACACCGCAGGCGATCGAAAAGGTCATCGCTGAAAACCCCAAAGTCAGAATGGAACACAGAGAGACCGAAAAGGGGCTTGCAACAGCTGTGCTCAAAGGATTTTCGCTTGCCGGCGGAGATTACATAGCGGTAATGGATGCGGATCTTCAGCATCCTCCCGCAATACTTCGGAGTATGTATGCCGTGATGGAAACGGGTGTGGACTTCTGTGTTCCGTCGCGTTTCATTCCCGGAGGAAGTGACGGCGGGCTCGGTCCGTACCGTAAGCTTGTGTCCGGCGTTGCAAGATATATCGGAAAGATAGCACTTCCTTCGCTCAGAAAGATCACGGATCCTACGAGCGGACTGTTCATGTTCAGACGTTCGGTGATAGAAGGTGCCGATCTTCAGCCGATAGGTTGGAAGATAATGGTAGAGGTCCTTGCGATGGGAACTTATAAAAGCGTTGTCGAGATCCCGTACAAGTTCCAGGCAAGACCGGCGGGAGAATCAAAGCTTTCGTCAAAGGTTACGATAGAGTATTTAAAACAGGTTGCTCAGCTTATGAAAAGAGGCAGGAAACAGACCGGGGTTACGGTCACGAGATGGTCTGCCGAAAAGCTGAAGAATGAATTGGAAAAGATCAGGTAATGGTATTCAGTTCCGTTATATTCCTTTGTATTTTTCTGCCCGTGGTACTTGCGGGCTGTTATATACTGCCTAAAAAGGCGCGCGGCATCTGGCTTCTTGTCGCGAGCCTTGGTTTTTATGCGTGCGGCGGTCCGAAGCATCTCATATATCTGATCGCTTCGATAGTGTTCAACTATATTGCAGGTATCGTGATCGCAGATCTTTCCGACAGGAAATACCAAAAAGTGGCACTCGTTGCAGCCGTTATCGTCAATGTCGGTTCTCTTGTGTATTTCAAATATACAGGCCTTCTTGTGGAAACATATAACGGCCTGCTCAAAAAAACGGTTGAGATCCCGGAGATAGTCCTGCCGCTCGGCATTTCGTTTTATACATTCCAGTGCATGTCATATATCATAGACGTTTACCGCGCCTCATCGGATGGCGGGGTAAATACCGTTGTTACAAAAGACCCGGTAAAGTTTGCGCTTTATATCACATTCTTTCCGCAACTCCTGCAGGGCCCCATCATAAGATTTTCGGATGTAAAGGATGCGCTTGATTTTCCGCCTGTTGCGGCCGACGGATTTGTAAAGGGTATCGAGAGATTCATAGTCGGTCTTGCCAAGAAGGCTGTTATCGCCAATACGATAGGAGAAGTTGCCGACCGTATATTTGAGATCGACACGGCATTTCTGTCAACGGGTGTGGCCTGGCTCGGTGCGATACTGTATACGCTTCAGATCTATTTTGATTTCTGCGGATACACCGATATGGCGATAGGTCTCGGAAAGATGTTCGGTTTTGATATAGCCGAGAACTTCAACTATCCGTACATTTCAAAGTCGATAACGGAGTTCTGGAGAAGATGGCACATAACGCTCGGAAGCTGGTTCAGGGATTATCTGTACATCCCTCTCGGCGGTAACAGAAAAGGAAATGTTTACGTTAATCTTCTGATCGTTTTTCTGGCGACGGGAATATGGCACGGTGCGGCATGGGGATTCCTTGTATGGGGTCTGTGGCACGGCCTGTTCATGCTGACAGAACGCGCTCTTAAAGGAAAGAGAGCGCCTTTTAAGCTGCCTGCATTTATATCGGGTACGTTCAAATGGGGTTATACGATGATGGCCGTGACACTCGGATGGGTGCTGTTCAAGATAGAGGATCTTGCCGAGGCACTGTCGTATATCAGAGTCATGTTTCATCTTGAAAATCATACCTATAATGCGTTCTCACTCGGATTTTTCCTGGATGCGCGCATGGCATTCTTCCTTGTTGTCGCCGTTATCGCATGCATACCGTGGGCACAGATACTTCCCAGATTTTTTGCGGCATACATTGCCGAATTTGCCGACAGCAACAAGACGGCTCCGAGGATCGCAAGACATGTATGCCTGATCCTCCTGCTTGTCATAAGCTTTATATTTATAGTCAACACAACGTATTCACCGTTTATTTATTTCCAGTTCTGATGGTAAGGGTATAGGTCGTGAAGAAGAACATCGACAAAAACAGCATACCGCAGATCGTATTCATAACCGTGTTCTGTGTCCTTCTGATACTCCCGGTCTGTTTCATGAACCTTAAAAAGAACCAGACCTCCGAGTACGAGAACAAGATGCTCGAGGAGTGGCCCGAGTTCGAATTCTCGGAAGATTTCATGAAGGGCGTTTACAACTATGTCAATGACAGGATCGGGTTCAGGGAAAGTTCGATCGCCATATATACGGAGGCAAACAATTCGCTCTTCGGAGCTATGGTCAACCCGCTCTTCATGTGGGGTGAAGACGGCCATATCTATTACAAGGACAAGGATTATATCGCGGCCTATCAGAGACTGAACACAGACAAAGAGTATATAGACTCAATGGTTTCGTTCCTTGAGAAGACCAATGAATATCTGGCATCAAAGGACATAAAGTTTCTGTACTTCGTATGCCCCGACAAGAAGACGATCTATCCGGAGTATTTCCCGAAGACGGTTCACGTAAACGAGCAGAACGAATCCGTGCTGGATTATCTTGATGAGAGAATGGCATCAACGGACGTTGAATATATCGACCCCAAGATATATCTTGAAGCGGCAAAGGGTAATGCGCTCCTTTACAACAAACTGTATGACGTGACCCATTGGAATGACAGGGGAGCGTTCATCGGACATGCGCTTATCGATGAGAGGATCCGTAAGTGGTTTGATGATGTCCCGCCTTTATCCGAGAGTGATTTTGATCTTAATACGGTTCACGTCGATTCGCTTGACAACGCAAAGTTTTCGATCGACGAGGACGTACCGCTTTATTCTCTTCGCGACGATATGAGCGGTGATTACACCGAGCTTCTGAAGCCTGATATGGACTGCAGTACGGACACGTTCTATACGCACCATATTAACGAGAATGTGGAAAACAACAGAAGGCTTCTCGTGTTTACCGACAGTTATTTCCAGTCGTACCAGAAGTTTTATGACAATCGTTTCAAAGAGGTTTATTTCGTTCACAGACAGAACAGTGATTATGTCCAGTACTTTGTCAATCTGACATTCCCCGACATGGTGATCTTCGAGACGGCAGAACGTTCGATCTCAAGCGAGATGCCCCTTACGAGTGATTTTACCGGCTATCGCTATGAGCCGCCTTATAAGGGAGACGGAGAGTATTCGGAAGATCCCGGAGTTTCGTATGATGTTATCAAAACATCGGGCGGACGGGTTGAGGATGATAAGATAATACTCGATCCTGATGATACGACTTCGATATTCAGGATCGATGCAGTGCTCAATGCTCCCGAAGAGCTGGGTACCGTTGATGTGTACGCAAAGACCGATGATGAGTGCATAGAGACCGAATACTTTAAGCTGTTTAAACAATCCGAAGAAGACGGGGTTGACTATTTCTCGCTCAGCATTCAGAGAAGGTTCATGGTGCAGTCGCAGATACAGCTTTTTGCATACAGTGAAAAGACAGGAAAGACATATCTTCTTGAAACATTCGAGGTAGCATACGATGGCTGAAGACAGATCTCCCCGTATACGGATAAGGGGCGCAAAAGAGCATAATCTCAAAGACATTGATGTCAATATACCAAGAAACGAACTCGTAGTCCTGACCGGACTGTCCGGGTCCGGAAAATCATCCCTGGCATTTGATACGATATATGCCGAGGGACAGAGAAGGTATATGGAATCATTGTCTTCATATGCCAGACAGTTCCTCGGACAGATGGAAAAGCCGGAAGTGGATTCAATAGAAGGTCTTCCGCCGGCAATCTCGATCGACCAGAAATCAACGAACAAAAACCCGAGATCGACAGTCGGAACGGTCACGGAAATATATGATTATTTCCGCCTCCTGTTTGCAAGGATCGGGACTCCCCACTGCCCTAACTGCGGCAAGGAGATAAAGCGCCAGAGCGTCGACCAGATGACCGATGCCGTAATGAGTCTTCCTGAAGGGACGAAGATACAGCTTCTCGCACCGGTTGTAAGAGGACGTAAAGGTGAACACTCAAAGGTGTTCGAACGTGCCGCCAGGAGCGGATATGTAAGAGTCCGCGTTGACGGAAACATGTATGAGCTTTCGGAAGAGATAAAGCTCGACAAGAACATCAAACATAACATCGAGATAATAGTTGACAGGCTTGTCGTAAAAGAGGGTATAAACAAGAGACTGACGGATTCCATTGAGACAGTCATGCAGCTGTCTGACGGACTCGTATACGTAGATGTCATTGACGGTAAGATGCTCTCTTTCTCCCAGAATTTTTCGTGTCCCGACTGTAACATCAGTATCGATGAGATCGAGCCGAGAAGTTTTTCGTTCAACAATCCGTTCGGAGCATGTCCGGAATGTGCGGGACTCGGATACAAAATGCGTTTTGATGAGGATCTGATCATTCCCGACAAGTCGCTTTCGATAATGGAAGGTGCCATTGTCGTTCCGGGCTGGCAGTCATGTAATGACAAGAGCAGTTTTACATATGCGACGCTCGACGCCATGAGGAAGAAGTACAGGTTCAGCCTGGACACTCCGTTTGAAAAATACCCGAAAAAGGTTCATGACCTTCTCATAAACGGAACCGATGGGGAAGTCCTCAAGGTTTCGTATAAAGGCATGAGAGGAGAGGGTGTTTACGATGTTCCGTTTGAAGGCCTCATAAAAAATGTGGAGAGAAGATACCGTGAGACCGCTTCGGAAAGCTCCAAGGCGGAGTATGAGACTTTCATGAGATTTACCCCTTGTGATGAGTGCCGCGGCATGAGGCTGAAGCCCGGTGCATTGGCTGTTACGGTAGGAGGACTTAATATCCATGAGATGACGGATATGTCGATCATTGATCTCAAGAAGTTCATCGATGATCTGAAACTTACAAATCAGCAGGAACTGATCGGTGCGAGGATATTAAAAGAGATCAGGGCAAGGCTCGGATTCCTTGTTGAGGTAGGCCTTGATTATCTGACACTCTCAAGGGCAACCGGATCGCTTTCGGGAGGCGAAGCGCAGAGGATAAGACTTGCAACCCAGATCGGGTCCGGGCTTGTAGGTGTGGCATATATTCTTGATGAGCCGAGTATCGGACTTCATCAGCGTGATAACGGAAAGCTTCTCGGAGCGCTTGGAAATCTGAGGGATCTCGGAAACAGTCTTATTGTCGTCGAACATGATGAAGAGACGATGCTTGCCGCAGACTATATCGTCGACATAGGTCCCGGAGCCGGAAGCGAAGGCGGAAAAGTCGTGGTGGCGGGAACCGTGGATGATGTCAAAAACTGTAAAGAATCGGTCACGGGACAGTATCTGCGACATGATCTGTTCATACCCGTTCCGTCAAAACGACGCAAACCGAAGAAGTTTTTGAAGATAAAAGGTGCCTGCGAGAATAACCTGAAAAATATAGACGTTGATATCCCGCTTGGAGTGTTCACATGCGTGACCGGGGTATCCGGTTCCGGAAAGAGCTCGCTCATTAATGAGATACTGTATAAGCGGCTTGCACATGACCTTAACCGTGCAAGGACCATACCGGGAAAACACGGCAGCATCGAAGGGATAGGTGAACTGGACAAGATCATCGCGATAGACCAGTCACCGATAGGAAGAACACCGCGATCAAACCCCGCAACATATACGGGTGCATTTGACCTTATAAGAGACCTGTTCGCATCGACAAAAGATGCGAAGGAGAGAGGGTACGCCAAGGGACGATTTTCGTTCAACGTAAAAGGCGGAAGATGCGAAGCGTGCAGCGGAGATGGTATAATAAAGATCGAGATGCATTTCCTTCCGGATGTGTATGTCCCGTGCGAAGTATGTAAGGGACAGAGATATAACAGGGAGACTCTGGAGGTCAGATACAAAGGAAAGAACATATACGATGTTCTGGATATGACCGTGGAGGATGCGCTTCCGTTCTTTGAGAATGTCCCCTCGATAAGGCGCAAGATAGAAACGCTCAATGAGGTGGGACTGGGATATATCAAGCTCGGACAGCCGTCAACGACTCTTTCGGGAGGCGAGGCCCAGCGTATCAAACTTGCGACGGAGCTGTCGCGAAGAAGTACGGGAAGGACGATATACATACTTGATGAGCCTACGACGGGACTTCATTTCGCCGATGTGCACAAGCTTGTGGAGATACTGCAGAGACTGACCGAAGGCGGAAATACAGTTGTTGTCATCGAACATAATCTTGACGTTATAAAGACAGCCGATCATATAATCGATCTGGGACCGGAAGGCGGAGCCGGAGGCGGAACGGTGATCGCCACGGGTACACCCGAGGAGGTCGCAAAGAACAAAAGATCGTACACAGGAGCATATGTTGCCCCGCTTTTGAAAAGAGATAAGATCAGATAACATGTATAAGAACTTTTTTAAAAGACTGATAGACATACTGTTGTCGGGGATCGGGATAGTGGTTGCCGCACTCCCGATGCTGATCGTTGCGATCCTCATAAAGATCGATTCGCCCGGACCTGTTTTTTTCAGACAGAAGAGAGTCGGGATCCACAGATCGTATTTCATGATAATCAAGTTCCGTTCGATGCCGGTTACCGCGCCGAAGGACACTCCGACACATGAACTTAAAAATGCGGCATCGCTTCTGTCACCGTTCCAGGAGGCTATAAGAAAGTACTCAATAGACGAGATACCGCAGCTCTTTAACATATTTGCGGGACAGATGAGTTTCGTGGGACCGCGCCCCGCACTCTGGAACCAGTATGATCTTCTCGATGAGCGCGACAAGTACGGCGCGAACGATGTCAAGCCGGGACTTACCGGATGGGCACAGATAAACGGCCGCGATGAACTGCCGATAGATGTGAAAGCGGCTTATGACGGTGAATACGTCAGAAACTTAAGCTTTGCATTTGACCTTAAATGTTTCTTCGGAACTTTCTTTGCGGTTGCAAAAGCGGAAGGAGTCAGCGAAGGCGGACCGAGCGGAAGCGGGGATAAGAGCGATGGATGACATTCTTGCGATCACCGGGATAACCGGCAAATCCGGACAGGCTTTTGCATATTATCTCGAGAAGAACCAGGATAAGATAAGATCGATGTTCGGCGGGGGGATACGCCTCCTTCTTCACAAAGAGAGGGAGAGGGATAACGATATCCTCTCGTGTTTTGATGTCGAGAGGATGTACGGTGATCTCGAAGATGAAAGATTCCTGTCGGAAGCATTTCTCGGTGTCGATACGATAGTACATATCGCGGGGATACACTGGTCCAGAGAGGTGGTCCATGCAGCCGCGAACAACTTTGTCAGAAGACTTATCACGGTCCATACGACCGGAATATACTCGAAGTACAAAGAGGCCGGGGAAGAGTACAGGAACATAGACGATTTCGTCTATATGATGTCAAAGAGCAGGAACATCATCCTGACGATCCTCCGCCCGACGATGATATACGGAACGATACACGATAAGAACGTTGCAAAGTTCATCAGGATGGTTGACAGATTCCCGGTCATGCCTGTTGTGAACAACGCGATGTATGAACTTCAGCCGGTTCATTTTAAGGATCTCGGGAAGGCTTATTATGATGTCCTTGTAAATGAGAAGATCACGGGCGGACACGATTACATCCTCTCGGGAGGAGAGGAGATCCTGCTTAGGGATATGCTTATCGAGATGGGCGCATATCTGTCTAAAAGGATGAGGTTTATAAGTGTTCCGTTCCCGATAGCATATGCAGGTGCATGGTTCTTTTACCTGATATCGATAGGAAAGATCGACTTTCGCGAAAAGGTCCAGAGACTGTGCGAGCCGAGAGTCTATCCTCACGAGGAGGCGACGCGCGATTTCGGATATTCTCCGAGAACTTTCAGGAGCGCGATCGGCGATGAGGTCAGGGAATATCTGAAGGCCGAAGGACGTCTTGATGAGAACGGTATGTCATGAAGATACTTGTAGTATGTCAATATTACCATCCGGAACCGTTCAGGATACATGAGGTTTGCGAGGAGCTTGCCAGACGCGGCCACAGCGTGACCGTTCTGACGGGACTGCCGAACTATCCGATGGGAGTCATCCCGGATGAATACAAAGGAAAAGAGCACAGGGATGAAACGGTCGGCGGTGTACACGTGATACGTGTCAAAGAAAGGCCGCGCACGCCGGGAAAAGCGGGGCTTGCACTTAACTACGTTTCGTTTGTATGGCACGCTTCCATTAAAGCGCTCTTTATGAAAAAGGATTTTGATGCGATATTCGTTTACCAGCTCTCGCCTGTGCTTATGGCGATACCCGCGTATGTCGCAAAGTGGACCGGCAGATGCAAAAAGACAGGCCTGTACTGTCTCGACCTCTGGCCCGCATCCCTTGCGAGCATGGGTATAAGTGAAAAGAGCTTTTTCTACCGCTTCATGAAGCGGGTGAGCATACGGATATATAAAGGCGCAAACGTTATCGGGTACACATCCCGGATGTTTGAGGAATACTTTACAAAAGAACTCGGTATAAGATCAAAAAGATATGTCCACATCCCCCAGTTCGCAGATGATCTGTTCTCGTCGGTACCTCCGAAAGAGAAAGAGGATGGTCATATCGATTATGTCTTTGCCGGAAATATCGGTATGATGCAGAGCGTTGATACGATCATCAAAGCCGCGGCTCTTGTGAAGGATGACAGGATCAGGTGGCATATAGTCGGAGACGGGTTCGCGCTAGATGAATGCAGGCAGCTCTGTGATGAGATGAAGCTTCACGATAAGGTAACGTTTTACGCAAGAGTTCCCGTCGAACAGATGCCTCCGTTTTACAGGATGGCCGATGCGATGATAGTGACACTTGCCGACAACGAGCTTATAAGTTTCACGCTCCCCGGAAAGATCCAGTCTTACATGGCAGCGGGCAGGGCCGTTCTGGCATCCGCAAACGGAGAGACGAAGGCGGTAATTGAAGAGAGCGGCTGTGGAAGATGTGCTGCTGCACAGGATGAAAAAGCTCTTGCAGAGATAGCGGATGAAATGGCCGCGGCGGATGATTTTCGCCGTATGGGCGAGGCGGCGAGAAAATACTATGACGAACACTTCACCAAGAAGAGACATGTGGATCTTCTGGAGGAAATGCTCAAAGGCCTGACGGAATAGGAAAACAACATGGCTGATATCACAGCGATCATTCTGACGAAGAATGAAGAAGTAAACATCAGAAAGTGCATAGAATCGATCAAACCGGTCGTAAAGCGTATAATCGTCGTTGATTCGGGAAGCACGGACAGTACGGTCGGCATCGCAAAAGAGCTCGGTGCGGATGTTCTTGTGAACGAGCTTAAGCCGTTTCTGTATGCGAAGCAGTTCCTGTACGGAATGGAGCACGGGAACATTGATACCAAATGGGTCTTCAGGATCGATGCGGATGAGGAACTGACAAAAGAGTCGGCGACCGAGATAGAGGAACTGTGCAATGAGAATGAAGATACGGATGTGAACGGTATCGTTGTCAGATTCGAAGTAAACTTCATGGGACGTGCGATACGTCACGGCGGCGTGTATCCGCTTCGGAAACTGCTGTTGTTCAAGTACGGCAAGGGCACGATCGAGGACAGATGCATGGACGAGCACTGCATACTGTTCGAGGGCAGAAGTGTTGAAGTCAAAAACGACAGCCTCCATCATGATGACAAGGGACTGTCTGCCTGGATAGACAAGCACAACAATTATTCGACAAGAGAAGTGCAGGACTATCTGAACAGCGTGGCATCGGCACAGTCGACCGGACTTGAAGGTGAGCACAGCCTTGACGCCAAGGCAAAGTTTAAAAGATTCCTGCGCTGGAAGATATATTATAAGCTTCCCGCGGGATTTCGCTCATACGCATATTATTTTTACAGATATTACATCCGTCTGGGATTTCTGGACGGCAGGGAAGGTAAGATATTCTGCTTCATGCAGGCATACTGGTACCGCTTCCTTGTTGATGCAAAGATATACGAGATGAAACGGAATGAGAAAACACATCAGAGTTAAAATCATATCGCTGCAGCTTATCGCCGCCCTTCTTGCCGTTTCGTTCTCTTTTCCTGCAGTTGCGGATGATTATGAAGATAAGATCGCAAACATGCAGGAGCAGGAGAAACAGACTCAGGACATGATCTCCAACCTTGAGAAGCAGACAAAGGCCACGAAAGATTCGATCGCCCTTCTGCAGGAACAGAAGAAGCAGACCGAAGGAAATGTGACCCTTCTCAAGGGCAAGAGCGATGCGCTCAAGAGTGAGATAGAGGGCTATAACGGAAAACTTGATGTCCTTGACGGTAAGATCGAAAAAGCCGAGAACGAGATGGCACAGGTATCGGCTCAGATCGTCAGTCTAAACGGGGAACTGTCGGAAATGAGACAGCGCCTTGAAGACATGAAGACGATGCTGAAAAAGCGCATCAAGAGCGTGTACGAAAAGGGCGGATCCCGCGGGATGCTAAAGAACATTCTCGAGGCCAATTCATTTAAGGATATTCTGACAAGATACGAATATCTTGACGCGATGGTCAAGTACGACAGGCAGAAGATCGCAGAGTGCCAGCAGCTTGAAAAAGAGCTTGAGGACAAGATCGCCGAGGTCGAAGAAAAGGAAGACGAGCTGAACGCCTATCAGGAAGATCTGGATGACAAGTATACCGAGCTTGAAAATCTGACTGATGAGATCCGGGGAAAACTTGATTCAACAAACAGCAGTATTTCGGCTGAGACGGGTAAGCTAAAAGATTACGACGCTCAGCTTGCTAATCTCGATAAGACGATGAAGGCTCTCGAGTCACAGACAGCGGCAGCACAGGCACAGCTGGCAAAACAGATCGCCGAACGTCTTGCGATGAAGAAGGAGGATACATCGGGTTCGTATTCTGCCAGCGCATCCGAACTTGAGTGGCTGGCTGCGACGATACAGGCTGAGGCCGGCGGAGAATCATATACCGGAAAGCTCGGTGTCGGATCGGTCATCATGAACCGTGTAAAGAGTTCCGCGTTCCCGAATGACATCAAGAGCGTTATCACGCAGAACATGCAGTTTGCATCTTACCGTTCGGGAAAGGTCGAACTTATAATAGCGAACGGCCCGAACAGCACGTGCGTAAGCGCTGCGCAGGAAGTACTGAACGGAGCCAGAGTCGGCGATTACCTGTTCTTTATGACAAAGTATTATGCGGACTATTACGGTATCAGTGAATATACGATGATCGGTAACCATGCGTTCTTCTACAAGTGGAAGACGGGACCGAAACAGGAACAGCCTGCTGAGCAGGAGCAGCCTCAGGAAGAACCGCAGCAGGAAGAGGGCGGATCAGAGGAAGAAGATTCCGGAGATGATTCGGAGGAGGATGATGATGAGTAAGGGGAATAAATTTTCGGCAAAGTTTATTGCCGAGGCGGCTATAATTGCGGGAATATATGTTGTGCTCTCGCTTCTGCTGCAACCCATAACATATGAACAGATACAGTGCCGCGTGGCAGAAGCACTGATCATGACCGTTTTCTTCACACCGGCCGGAGCCTGGGGAGTATGCATAGGGTGCTTTATAACAAATCTGTTCAGCCCTTCCTGGCTCGATCTTGTATTCGGGACGCTTGCAACGGTGATCGCGGTGCTGCTGACACTGCCCATAGTGAAAAGCATAAAAAAGAAATGCGGTGATGTTCTTGATTATAAGCACAGCCTCCTCATTCCGATCCCGACGGTTCTGGTGAATGCGATCATCATTCCGTTTGTTCTGTATTTTGGCTTTGGATTTAAAACATTTGACTGGGGCAGCAGTTCGTTTGATGCCATATCGATAGTCTTTCTGTTTACCGCTTTGTCGATCGCGGCGGGAGAGATAGTTGCTTGCTACGTTTTCGGTCCGGTTATCATAAAAGTCATGAAGATGATAGAGAACAGAATGGGAAAAATGTGATATAATATCAGGAAATCTTTAGGAGAGAGGGTGACTGTTATGGGATTGGTTAGGACAAATGACAATTGTGTGGGTTGCAACCGCTGCATCAGTGCCTGCCCGAGCCGGGGGGCCAATGTTGCAAAGCAGGTAGACCGCGGAAACGTGATCGAGGTGCATCCTGAAAAATGTATCGCATGCGGTGCATGTATTGACGCCTGCGAGCATAATGCCCGTGAATATGTGGACGATGTCGACAGATTCTTCGCGGATCTTAAAAAGGGCGAGAAGATCTCCGTTCTTATCGCTCCCGCATTTCTTGCAAACTACCCCAATGAATATGAGAAATATCTCGGTATGCTCAAAAAGCTCGGTGTAAACCGTTTTATCAGTATCTCTTTCGGTGCCGATATCACGACATGGGCTTATATCAAATACATTACCGAGAAGAAATATTACGGCAGTATTTCACAGCCGTGTCCGGCAGTAGTCGGCTATATAGAGCGGCATATCCCGGAGCTTTTGCCCAAGCTCATGCCTGTGCAGAGCCCGATGATGTGCGGCGCGATATATGTAAAAAAGTACATGAAGGTGCCTGATAAGCTTGCGTTTATCAGCCCCTGTATCGCCAAGAAGAACGAGATTGATGATCCGAACAACAAAGGTGTCGTATCATATAACCTCACGTTCTCTCATCTTGTCAAATACCTTAAAGAAAACCCCGTAAGCGGGGCTGCGCCTTATACGGATGAACTTGAATACGGACTCGGTTCGATCTACCCGATGCCCGGCGGACTTAAGGAAAACGTATACTGGCTTCTCGGAGAAGATGCACTTGTGCGCCAGATGGAAGGCGAACATCACATGTATGAATATCTGGAGCGTAACAAGGATAAGATAAAATCAAGCCAGTTCCCGTATCTGTTCATCGATGCTCTCAACTGCACGAACGGCTGTCTGTACGGACCGGGTGTGGATGCCAGAAAGACTATGGATGAGAAGACATTTATCAGCATCCAGAAGATAAAAGCCAACAGCAAAAATGACGGCAGGAAGACTGCATGGAGCAGGAAGCTCACTCCGGAAAAGAGACTGGCTGAGCTTAATAAACAGTTCGCTTCACTGAATCTGAATGATTTTGTCAGGAGCTATACCGACAGGAGCAAGGACTGCATATACAAAGAGCCTTCACTGGCTGAGATCGAAAGAATCTTTGCCGATATGAACAAGGATACCGACGAAAAGAGACATATCAACTGCGGATGCTGCGGATACGAAACGTGCCATGATATGGCTGTTGCGATCTATAACGGAAACAACTATAAGCACAACTGCGTTCATTTCATTAAGGACCGTGCATACGAAGAAAAGGACAGAGCGGTCGCTCTTTCGGATGAGGTTCAGAAGACAAGGGATGAGATGAATGAGAAGAAGAAGTCGCTTTCCGAAAGTATCAAAGAGAACTTCGAAAATCTTACGTATTCCATCGGACAGATCGAAGATACAAGTGCCGAAAATGCAAAGCAGACTTCCGGAATATACGATGCGATGGCCGAGGTAGACAGCTTCACCGACAACCTGAAAAACGTTCTTTCAACTATCGAAGGTTATCTTGAGAAGCTTGAGTCCAACAACTCGGATGTCATCGCCATTTCATCACAGACGAATCTTCTTGCTCTTAACGCAAGTATCGAAGCCGCACGTGCGGGAGAAGCCGGAAGAGGATTTGCGGTTGTTGCTGAGCAGATCAAGAATCTTGCCGAGGATTCCAAGACTACGGCGGATGACAGTAACAGAAACAATAACGACATCAAAGATACGATAGGCAAGCTCAGCGGAGAAGCCGAGAAGCTTTCCGAGATAGTTGAGCAGGTCAACAACCGTGCGCAGGCTCTTGTTGCTTCCACGGAAGAGACAACGGCTTCGATCGGTACGATGAGATCCATTTCCGAAGATGTCGAGAAGACACTTTCCCAGATACTGGAAAGCGAGTGACCGGAAAAGCTTAAGATCCGAATATCCGGCGGTAGCCGGAAGTTCTGACGGAGTTTTCATTGACAGAGCTGATGTAACTGATGCATCGGCTCTGTTTGTTTTTTATCAGGTCGGCTGACATGAGACCGATCTCATTGAGCGCGGATGCAAACGCGGACGCATCTTTGAGCGGGCAGACATAGCCGCATTCCCTGTCATTAAGATCGAGCCACGGAGTCGTATCGCTGATCACCGGTATACAGCCCGATGCAAGACTTTCCGCGATAACATGTCCGTAGTTCTCGCCCAGTGTCGGAAAGAGGAACGCGTCATATCCGGCAAATACTTCAGGCACTTTTTCACTGTCCGTCTCGCCTTTATATTCCCAGCTGATGCCCGGGCGCGTTTGGCAGAGAGTGTCAAGCTTTCGGGAACATTCATCAAGATATTCCCGGTCTTCACATGTCCCGTATACATCAAAGCGGATATTGAGTGTATCATCGGTAAGAGCGAGTATATCAGGTATGGCTGAAAGGTTCTTCTTGCGACTGATACGTGAGATGAAGCAGAGCTTCAGGGTGCCGTCTTCCTTTGTATGTGTATGCTCATAAGTGCCGCGCCTCGGAAGATCCGAAGCGATGATGCATCTGCTCTTTGAACCGAGAACAGCCTTAAGTTCATCTTCCTCGCGCTTTGATGTCACTGACCAGGTCACGTTGTCAAACATACCCGTAAGCTTCATATACGTGATGAACAGTCGCTTCTTCAGACCCTTGATCCTGAATGCTTCGGCAGAAAAAGATCCCATGGAAGCCACGAAAAGGGGAGCCGCGATTTTCGCCGCCTTTTTAAGCTTCAGAGCGATACGCGCGTAATCGCTGTAGGGGCCGCAGACATATACGGCATCGGCGTCTGACGAAAGCTTTTCTATCGCTTCTTCCGTAAAAGCCGGTGTATACCACACCTTTGCCTTGCCGACGGTATTATACTCATCCACATTTATATCCGGATACCTTACAGTGTCCCTGTGATCGCGGTCAAGGCACATTATCCTCAGGTCATATTCATCTCCAAGCCATTCCGTGAGGTTGTAGATCGACCTGACCGGCCCGCCGTCTCGCCATCCCGGCAGATATCTTCCTGTTATTATGAGAACTTTTGTCATTATCGCCTCTCCGATCCTTTTAATTAGCATTATACCAACATATCCGAAGATTAAAACTAAAGTTTTTCGGTATCTGTCCGATATATAAGATATACATGCAGGGAAGCAGTGTAAAACGGATGGAACCGGTCGCGTTTTAGGCTGTTTTTTTGTACCCCGAAGTACAACTTTTTCAATTGAAAATCGCTACCCTTTGAGTTATACTATATTCTGAATAATAATGGGCGAGTGTCCTTAGATAATTAAAGCCTGAAAGGGGATAGAAATGCTTTATTCGGATATAGGAATCGATCTCGGTACTGCGAGCGTGCTCGTATATGTGAGGGGCCGGGGCGTTGTACTCAAAGAACCTTCGGTTATCGCTCTTGATACGGATACGAATACTATCAGGGCGATCGGGGAAGAAGCCAGGATGATGCTTGGCCGTACTCCCGGAAACATAGTGGCGATAAGGCCGCTCAGACAGGGAGTCATATCGGATTATACGACGACTGAGAAGATGCTCAAGTACTTTATTCAGAAGGCTGTGGGCAGGAAGAACTTCAGAAAACCGAGGATCAGCGTCTGTGTTCCTTCCGGAGTCACCGAGGTTGAGAAGAAGGCGGTTGAGGATGCCACATATCAGGCAGGTGCCAGATATGTTGAGATCATAGAAGAGCCCATCGCAGCAGCGATAGGAGCCGGTATCGACATCGGAAGGCCCTGCGGCAACATGATAGTCGACATTGGCGGCGGAACAACGGATATAGCCGTTATCTCGCTCGGAGGAGCAGTAGTATCGACTTCGATAAAGGTTGCGGGAGATGATTTTGACGAAGCTATCGTCAGATACATGAGAAAGAAGCACAACCTTCTGATCGGAGACAACACCGCCGAAGATATTAAGATCAAGATAGGAACGGCGTTCAAACGCCCGGAGATAGAGTATCTCGAGGTTACGGGACGTAACCTGGTAACCGGTCTTCCGAGAACGGTAAAGGTTTCATCGGAGGAGACGGAGGAAGCACTCAGAGATACTACCGGTCAGGTGGTCGAGGCGATCCACTCTGTACTTGAGAAGACACCGCCTGAACTTGCGGCCGACATAGCGGCAAGGGGGATCGTCCTTACAGGCGGAGGCAGTCTGTTAAGAGGACTCGAAGACCTTATAGCTTACAAGACCGGTATCAACACGATGACAGCTGAAGATCCGATGACGGCCGTAGCGATCGGCACAGGAAAGTATGTTGAGTTCCTGGCAGGATACACGGATAACGTCGACTGACCGTAACAGGGGAGAGTATTTATGGTAAAGGGACTGTATACAGCAGCAACGGGAATGGTCAATGAACAGCGAAGGGTTGACGTACTTGCCAACAACCTTGCCAATTCATCGACTACCGGCTTCAAGGCTGAGGGATCGACATCCGAAGCATTCTACGATGTTCTCGCATATAAGATCAAAGATACATCCGAACCTTTCATGGCAAAGAATCTCGGCGCCATGAACCTCGGAGTCAAGATAGGTGAAACATACAGGGATTTTTCGGAAGGATCTTTCATAACAACAGGGAATGATTATGATATGGCACTGTCCGGCAAGGGATTTTTTGCGATAGAGTTCACGAGCAAGGCCGGGGAGGTGTCCACGAAATATACGAGGGCCGGCGATTTTATCGTTAACACAAAAGGGGAACTTGTTAACAAGAACGGCGACTACGTGCTGGATGTAAACGGCCAGCATATCATTCTCGATCCGCTCGTCAAACCGACAATGGGGCTTGACGGAACAATATATCAGAACGGCAATGCAGTGGCTACGATCCAGGTTCAGGATTTTGAGGATTACAACTACCTGAAGAAGTACGGAGAGAACTACTTTGATGTAGTGGAAGGTGCCACACCGATCGAATCGACCGCGACGATATACAACGGAATGCTTGAAGCGTCAAATGTGCAGACCGTCAAGGAAATGGTCAACCTGATCAATTATCAGCGTGCTTACGAGACCAACCAGAAGATGATCCAGGCACATAACGAGACACTCGATATTGCAGTCAACCAGCTTGGAAAAGTTTAATGAATTAATAAGGAGGACGCCATGGTAAGAGCACTTTGGAGCGGCGCATCGGGAATGATCGCCCAGCAGACTAACGTGGATACTATCGCCAACAACCTGGCAAACGTCAATACCGTCGGATACAAGACGGAACAGAACGAGTTCAAATCACTCCTGTATCAGGAGATCCAGACAAGAACAACAACAGCAAACGGTATTCAGAAACCGGTAGGTGCCCAGGTCGGTCTCGGTGTGCGCAACGCATCGATAACTTCCGAGTTCACACAGGGTGCGTTCCAGGCGTCTGAAAGTTCCACAAGTTTTGCAATAAGCGGAGAGGGCTTCTTCGCACTCAATAACAACGGCAAGACTGTATACACGAGAAACGGTGATTTTCATTTCGCGATCGGACCTAACAACCAGATGTGGCTGACATCATCGGACGGATATCCGGTCCTCAATACAAACAACCAGCCTATCACTATCCCTGCCGATTATATCTCGAGCAAGGTTCAGGTTGATGCAAACGGACAGCTTACATATCCGGATGCGAACAACAATCAGCAGCCGATCCCCGGAATGCAGATAGGAATGTTCCAGTTCCAGAATGCGAGCGGACTGTTCAAGACGGGAGGCACGATGTATCTTCCGACTGAAGCTTCGGGTCCGGCACTTAACGAGGCAACAAATGCAGCGCTCACCAAGTCCGAGATCAGACAGGGGTATCTTGAATCATCAAATGTCCAGGTTGCGGACGAAATGGTCAACCTGATCATCGCACAGCGTGCATATGAACTGAACTCAAAGGTTATAACGACTTCGGATTCGATGCTCCAGGTCGCTAACGATCTTAAGAGGTAATAAGGTATGGATATAGGCAGCTTATACAGTGATTATCTGACAAGTACGGCGACCAAGGCCAGCAATCTCGAGCGTACACTTCAGGGCACCAACAGGGAGAAGAGTGACGACGAGCTTCTGGAGGCCTGCAAGCAGTTTGAAGCATATTTCTACGAGCAGGTGTTCAAGAACATGCAGAAGGCCATGGTTCCGTCTGATGAATCAGATCCCAATCATACACTGGTCGATTACTACAAAGAAAATCTCATTGCCGAGTACAGCAAGGATATAGTCGATCAGAGCGGAGGGGGAAGCAACACTCTGGCACAGCAGCTCTACGAGCAGATGAAGAGGAACTATTCGCAATAGTCTGATGGAAAACATTTCCGGTTACATCGAACACATCGTCTTTTCCAATAAGGACAACGGATATACGGTATTTACACTTACCACCGACACAGAAGAAATAACCTGTGTCGGTGATTTGCATGCCGCAGGTGAAGGTATGGGCGTTATCCTGTCCGGCACATATGTTACGCATCCCGTTTACGGACGACAGTTTTCATTTTCATCATACGAACTGAATATGGCGGATGACGAGGTATCGATATTAAGGTATCTGTCATCGGGGGCAGTCAAGGGTGTCGGGCCGGCCCGGGCGAAAAAGATCGTTGAGGCATTCGGGACGGATACGTTCAGGGTCATGGAGGAGGAGCCTGAGATGCTGTCGAAGATCAAAGGCATTACTCCGAGACTTGCACAGGAGATAGGTGCCGCAGTGACAGAGGGACACGATCTTCGAAAGGCCATGGTATTCCTTCAGAAGTTCGGTATTTCAAACAATCTCGCCAATAAGATATATAAAAGATTCGGCAGCGAGATATACGAGATCATGCAGAAGAATCCGTACAGGCTTGCCGAAGAGATCGAAGGGGTGGGTTTCAGGACCGCTGACGAGATCGCGGTTAACGCGGGGATCGAAAGAGAGTCCGTATACCGCATCAGGAGCGGGATACTGTATGCTCTTTCATCGGCTGTTTCGGAAGGCCATGTTTATCTTCCAAAAGAGACGCTCATATCACGTGCAGCACAACTCCTTGAGTTGCCGGAAGACCTTATAGAAGATCAGATGAATGAACTGATGATGGAAAGGAAGATCATCAGTAAAAGATCGGATGATGAGGTCAGGGTGTATTCACCTGCGTTTTACAATATGGAGATCGCCTGTGCGCGGATGCTCCTGGATCTCGATGTTGCCGTGGATCCTTTTACCGAGAGGATAAGAGAGAGGGTCATCAAACTTGAGGATAGCGAAACACCGCTTGATGACAAACAGAGAGATGCTGTTGTTGCCGCACTTTCAAGCGGTGTCAGCATCATAACGGGTGGTCCGGGAACAGGAAAGACAACGATCATAAATGTTCTGATCAGGTATCTCAGGCTGACGGGGGATGAATTTGTTCTGGCAGCGCCTACGGGAAGAGCCGCAAAGAGAATGACCGAGACAACGGGATATGAAAGTTCCACTATCCAGAGACTTCTCGGAGTTACACCCGGCAATTCCGAAAGGGCCTTTTCGTATGAATACAACGAGGATAATCCGCTTGAAGTCGATGCGATAATAATCGACGAGATGTCAATGGTGGATCTGCCGCTTTTCAGGGCACTTCTGGGAGCGGTTGTTGCAGGGACGAGACTGATAATGGTCGGAGACACGAACCAGCTGCCTTCGGTCGGTCCGGGAAGTGTTCTTAAGGATATAATAGCCTCCGGCTGTTTTAAAGTCGCAAGGCTCGACAGGATATTCAGGCAGTCGATGGAAAGCGATATCATTGTCGGCGCGCATATGATCAATGCAGGGAAGATGCCGAAGCTGGACAATAAGAGCAAGGATCTTTTCATGTTAAAGAGAGCCGATACCGAAAAATTACTTCAGACCATAGTCCTGCTTGCGGGGGAAAAGCTTCCGTCATACGTTGAAGCAAAGCCTTTTGACATCCAGGTACTGACGCCGATGAGAAAAGGACAGCTCGGTGTTGAAAACCTTAACCCGATACTCCAGAAATATTTGAATCCGCCTTCGGCAAAAAAGAAGGAGAAGGAGATAGCGGGAACCCTGTACAGAGAGGGTGACAAGGTCATGCAGATCCGCAACAATTACCAGCTTGAGTGGGAAGTGACGTCAAAGTACGGGATAGTTGCCGATAAAGGCGTTGGGATATTCAACGGTGACATGGGTATCATAGACAGGATCGATGAGTTTTCCGAAATCGTGGAGGTCATCTACGAGGAAGACCACAGAGTGAGATACCCGTTTGCCAATATGGATGAGCTCGAACTTGCATATGCCGTGACGATCCATAAATCACAGGGAAGCGAGTATCCGGCCGTGGTCATCCCGCTCCTGTCAGGTCCGAGACAGCTGTTTAACAGGAATCTTCTGTATACGGCCGTCACAAGAGCCAGAAAATGCGTGTGCATCGTCGGGAGTATCGCAACCGTTGAGACAATGGTTGAAAATGCCGATGAGCTCAAAAGATATACAAGCCTTGATGAGGCGATCATTGAATTAAGACAGATAGAAGATTTACGCTGAATGAATATAAACAGGATCAAAGAGATCATACTGGATGCCCTGTTTCCGCCGATATGCCCGGTCTGCGCGAAGATCGTTGCAGGTGGCAGAAAGATATGCCCCGCATGCGAAAGAAAGTTATGCTTTGTTGACGGGCCGGTATGCGAAAAATGCGGCAAACCCGTTGATGATGACGAAAAGTACTGCAGTGACTGCGATGCTTATGAACATGTATATGATGAGGGACGCGCGGCGCTTGTCTATGACGAGTATATGAGTAAGAGCATATACCGTTTTAAATATAACGGGAAAAGAGAATTTGCACCGTATTATGCAAAGGTCATGGCCGACAGATTATCGGAAAAGATATCGTCATGGGATCCCGATGTTATAGTTCCGGTACCGGTACATAAGAGCAGGTTGAAAAAGAGGGGCTACAACCAGGCGCAGCTTATCGCGACGGAACTGTCAAAACGTCTGAAAATACCCGTAAACAGCGACATTGTAAGCCGTGCGGCGGCCACTAAAGTACAGAAAAAGCTCAGTGCGAAAGAGCGCCAAAATAATCTCAAAAAGGCTTTTAATGTAACCCAAAATGTTGTAAAATATGAGTCAGTCTTAATAGTGGATGACATATATACGACCGGCGCCACGGTTGATGCTGTTGCGGGATGTCTGAAGAGGGCGGGCATCCGGAAAGTTTATTTTGCAACTCTTTGCATCGGAAGGGGAAACTGAGGCCGGAATGTTTTCAGGAGGAATCGGTAATGGATGTCAGGAATTGTAAAAATTGCAGGAGACTGTTTAATTATATAAGCGGTCCTTCTATCTGCCCTCAGTGCCGCGAGGAACTGGAGAAGAAGTTTCAGGATGTCAAGAAGTTTCTTTTTGACAATCGCGGAGCAACGATAAAAACCGTTGTGGAAAACTGTGATGTGGATGAGGCACAGATCCGTCAGTGGATCAGGGAAGAGAGACTTGAATTCTCGCCCGGAGTGGATATAGGCGTTGTATGTGAGACATGCGGAAATCCTATAACTACGGGACGCTTCTGTGAGAAGTGCAAGGCTTCAATGATCAACAATCTCAATGAAGCAGGCAAGAGACCCGAGGCTGAGGCTCCCAAGATCATAAAGCCGCAGTCGCGCGAGAACAAGATGAGATTTTTGAACCAGTAAGGCCATGTTAAATGAAGAAAGAATCAGACTGATGACCCGTATGGCAGCATACGAGGAGCACGAAGGCAAGAAGGATATCGCGATATCCGAGTACTTCAGAGGCGATTACATCAGCTTTCAATTATTAAAATCCGCTATATATGCCACCGTCGGGTTTGCCCTGGCGGTGGCTATGTATGTTTTATATAACATCGAAACATTCCTTGAAGATTTCTATAAAGTGGATACGATGGATTATCTGATGACTATTCTGAAGTACTACTGCCTGGTCCTTGCGATCTACCTTGTCATCTCGTATTTTGTGTACAGCTACAGGTATCACCGGGCCAAGAAACACGTCAGGCAGTATAACCAGCTGCTCAGGACACTCCTGCAGATGCTTAACATCAACCGCAAAGGAAGGAAATAATAATGCACGCTTTACTGACAGTAAAAGAGCAGCTTACGCGTTTTTACACGCGGTTTGAAGCGTTTATCGTACCGACGCTCAAGTTTTTGGCAATGCTGTTCGCACTCATTTTCATAAACAGCAGTGTCGGATTCATGAGCAAGCTCAAAAATCCCGCGATAGTGGTCATACTTTCCCTTTTATGTTCTTTTCTGCCTACCAATGTCATTGTACTCTTATCGGGCCTGGTCATTGTGGCACATATGTATGCACTTTCGCTTGAATGCGCGGTAGTTGTTCTGTTCATCTTCATAATCATGTATGCTCTGTACTTCAGGTTTACGCCGAAGGATGCAATAGCGGTTCTTCTGACACCTGTAATGTTTGCAATGCATATTCCGTATGTGATGCCGCTGGCAATGGGATTTGTCGGAAATCCGATATCGAGCATTTCCGTCGGCTGCGGAACGGCTGTTTATTATATCCTGCATTATGTCAGCGAGAATCATGAAGCTCTTTCGAGCGGAAGCGGTTCCGATCTTGATGTTGAAGGCATGATGGGCGGCTTTAAGACGGTCATTGACGGTATTCTGAAGAACGAGACGATGATCGCCATGATAGTGACTTTTGCGGCTACGATAATCGCTATTTATCTGCTCAGAAAGCTTAAGATCAATTATTCGTGGCAGATAGCACTCGGTACCGGAATGATAGTATGTTTTATAGTGCTCATCGTTACGAGTGCGGTGCTTGATGCGGATGTCGGGATAGGCGGTGCGTTCGTCAGCCTGATCATCTCGACACTTATCGTTCTGGGACTGCAGTTCTTTATTTTCAATGTTGATTATTCACGGGCGGAGTATGTCCAGTTCGAGGATGATGAATATTACTACTATGTCAAAGCCATTCCCAAGATAACCCTCGACACACCCGTTGTCAGGGGAAGACGCAGACCTGCGCGGCGGGAAGAAGCGGATTATGATGACGAGGATGAATTTTAAATGTCGGAGATCATAGAATCCATCACATCGTTTATAGAGAGATACGTTACCTGGCTTTCAATTCCTTCGATCAAGTGGACCGATATCGTTGAAGTCCTGATAATCTCGGTTCTTCTGTACAGGGTTCTTGCGTGGGTCAAGGAATCAAAAGCATGGTCGCTTATGAAGGGTATTGTTTTTATCCTTGTATTTGTCATGGTTGCGGCTATGTTCTCGATGACAACGATACTGTGGATCGCCAAGAATGTTTTCGGTGTTGCGGTCACCGCTATGGTCGTCGTGTTCCAGCCCGAGCTCAGAAAAGCACTCGAGCAGCTGGGGCGGCGTAAGGTTTTGTCTTCGCTCTTTCAGTTTGATAACAGGATAATCGGGGAGAGGTTCTCCGATCAGACGATAAACGAGATAGTAAGAGGTTCTTTTGAGATGGGACGCGCCAAGACAGGTGCGCTCATCGTAATCGGGCAGAATGATCCGTTAACGGATTATGAGAAGACCGGTATCATGCTTGATTCGGTCATCACCAGCCAGCTTCTCATCAATATATTCGAACATAATACACCCCTTCACGACGGTGCCGTGATCGTCCGCGGTAACAGACTCGTGTCGGCTACATGTTATCTTCCTCTTTCGGAAAACATGGAGCTGTCAAAGGAGCTCGGAACGAGACACCGTGCGGGCGTAGGCATATCGGAAGTGACGGATTCGATGACCGTTATCGTATCCGAAGAGACAGGAAGAGTATCAGTCGCTTACGAAGGAAAACTGTCCAGAAATGTTGACATGGATGAGCTTCGGGAGATGCTCGGAAGTATCCAGGGCAAGACGATCGAAGAGAAAAAATCATTCAGACTGTTTAAAAGGAAGGCCGACAAATGAAAGATCTGTTAACGAAAAACCTCGGCCTTAAGATAGTATCCGTTCTCGGTGCGTTTGTTCTGTGGCTGGTTGTCGTGAACGTGGATGATCCCGTCATAAGCAAGACATATACATCGATCCCGGTTGAAGTTCAGAACGAGGATGTTCTGACCTCACAGGGTAAATGTTACGAGATAATCGGTGATACGGCAATAAATGTTGTTGTGACGGCTCACAGATCCGTCATCGACGGGATGAGCAGAGACTATATCAAAGCAACGGCAGATCTCCGTTCGCTTACGTCACTTGATACCGTACCTATCGAGGTCAAAAGCACGAGATACTCAGACAGGATAGAGTCGGTAACGACAAGAGAGACCAGTCTGAAGCTGAGCATAGAGAACATTACCGAAGCCGAACTGCCTGTATCCGTAGGGTATGAGGGAGAGCCTGCGGAAGGTTATATTCTGGGTGGAGTTGAGAACGCGCTTTCAACCGTAAAGGTAAGCGGGCCCGAATCCGTCGTATCCACGGTCAGAAAGATAATGGCAGTGGCTGACATCAAAGGCATAAACAGTGATTATTCCATTACGGAACCGCTGTTTGCGTATGACGAGAATGGTGAGAGGATCGAAGACGACAGGATCACTCTCTCAAGGACCGTTACGGAGATCAAGTATATAGTATATGCAACCAAGACGATCCCGATCTCCAGCGGCTATTCGGGGAATCCCCTGCCCGGTTACGGAACGACCGGTTCCGTTATAACGGATCCTGCAAGCGTTGTCATTGCGGGACGGGGTGAGAACTTCGATGATATGAACGTTATCTACATCTCTCCTGATGAAGTGTCCGTTGAAGGAGCTTCCGGCGAGGTGAACACGGAAGTGAACATATCGGGATATCTGCCGACCGGAGTGGTATTCGCGTCTCCCGATTTTATCCCGGAGGTCAGGGTAACGGTTGAGATAGCCCAGAACCAGCATAAACAGATCGATGTGCCGATTTCAAACATAACAATGGAAAATGTTCCGGAAGGATATACCGTGAACATAGTCGATATCGGTCCGACCGTTCCTGTTGAGATACAGGGTATCGGCGATGAGTATGACAGATACAGCGGAGATCTGGCGATAGGAAAGATCGATGCAACAACTCTCGTTCCGAGAAGTGCCGAACACGGAGAGGGTCCCATCCCGACAGGAGAGTGTGACGGGACCGTGATCTTTGACTTCCCGTCCGGTGTTACGCTGACAAACCCTGTAACGCTCATGGTCGTTGTTGACCTTGTGATTTCACCCGAATGATGATATAATTCATATGTTTGGGGGAATGATATTTGACAAAGAATGGAGGAAGTAGCTCTTATGGTTAGTCAGAGGGTCGTTATCAAGAACCCTACGGGCCTGCACTTAAGACCGGCCGGAATACTGTGCAAAGAAGCGATGAAGTACAAATCGCTCATCACGTTTTCCTTCCGGGAGAGCACCGCAAATGCAAAAAGCGTTCTGAGCGTTCTGGGCGCATGCGTAAAGTGCGGTGATGAGATAGAGTTCGTATGTGACGGTGATGATGAGTCAGAGGCACTGCAGGCATTGATAAATGCCGTAGACAGTGGCTTAGGTGAATAGATAACAAGGCTCCGGGTTCGGGGCCTTTTTTTATGAAAGGAAAGAGAGATGGAGATAATCAGGCAGATCATCTCGAATAAAATTCTTATTACGGCCTTTCTGGGATATTTCATCGCCCAGATCGTCAAGGCCGTGACCGAGGCGATATTTGATCATACGTTCAGTTTCGGACGGCTCCTGTCGGGAAACGGCGGAATGCCCAGCAGTCACTCGTCAACAGTGTGCGCTCTTGCCACGATGACTGCATTTGTTGCCGGAGTGGATTCATTTGAATTTGCGATAGCGGTGATATTTGCGATAGTCGTGATGGTCGATGCGAGCGGTGTCAGACGTGAGACCGGAAAGCAGGCGATCGTCCTGAATGAACTGATGGAATACTTTGCGAAACTGAAAGACAACCCCCCGAGGTTTTCTCAGGAAAAGTTAAAGGAACTGATCGGGCATTCCCCCCTCCAGGTTCAGGTCGGGGGGCTGCTCGGTATACTGATAGCAGTGATCACGCATTTTGTCTGGAAATAACGTATCACATTTTGCCGATATATTCGGCTATTGCCTTTTCCCAATCTGCAAACAGATAACCTCCGGTCAGTCTGAACATATAGTTGTCGAGGACCGAATAATGCGGTCTGTCGGCTGATGCGGGGTTCATTTCTTTATATTGCTCACTTGTCACCGGATTAACGACGGTGTTCCTTTTTGCCAGGCGGAATATCTCTTTTGTAAAATCTGCCCATGAACACTGGCCTTCGCATGTCCCGTGGAAAACCCCGTAATTATCCGTCGGAAGAAGTGAATAGATCGCTCTCGCAAGCTCATCGGCGCATGTCGGTGATCCGACCTGGTCATTGACGACGCTTATCGTATCATGCGTTTCGGACAGGCGGAGCATCGTTTTAACAAAGTTCTTGCCGTCGCCGTACAGCCAGGCGGTACGGATGATATAAAAATGCTCTGCAAACTGTTTGACAAATTCCTCACCTGCAAGCTTTGTTTTTCCGTACATGGCCTTCGGAGCCGGTGTATCAAACTCGGTGTAGGGCCTGTTGCCGTCGCCTGCGAACACGTAGTCGGTTGAGATATGTACAAGCCTGGCGCCTGTCTCGGACGAAGCTATCGACAGATTCCTGGGTCCGAGTGCATTTATCCTGTATGCGCTGTCGACCTGGACTTCACATGCATCGACATTTGTATGCGCGGCACAGTTTATTATGGCATACGGCTTCACTTCGCGGCAGAGCGACAGTACACTGTCAAGATCCGTGATATCAAGGTCTCTGATGCCCTCAACACCATAATCCGTATTGATCAGTTCATATCCGCTGTATTCATTTACAAGAGAGTTTACAGCTCTTCCGAGCTGGCCGTTGCTTCCGGTTACGATAATCTTCTTCATGATCCACCACCTGTACGCAATATTTTTGATACGGTTTTGCTTCAACCTACAAAATATAGTATACTTATGTTTGATTTTATTTGCAATTGATAATAAAAGACCGACATAAGAGACAGCATAAATGGAACGATCCTCAAACAGGAAAAAATACATCATTTCGGCAATTCTTGCCGCACTTTTTACTGCGGCGACTTTCATTGGCGACAGGACGGTCTTTTCTTTTCCGCCTTCATCCGATCCGCGATACAATATGGCGCTTTTTGATTACTGCACATGCAAGGTACTTGTATTTGCAGTCCTGACCGTATTCTTTTCTCTTGCGGCAACTGCCGTATTTGAAAAGGGAGAGCAGACGGACCGTCTTCGCGGTGTTATCATGTGCGCTCTTCTGTATCTTCCCGTGATCGTGGCATGTCTTGTCATCAAGCTTCCGGCAGGTTTTCTGACGAATGACGAATACTCGATATATAACGATGCGACAGCGCTCATACACGACACATGGTTCAATTACATGACCGTCTGGTATTATATCGTCTCGCTCATGATCTTTCCGTTTAAGTACGGCCCGATCATAATGAAGGTCATAATAGAATTCTTTGTTGTGGGCTACTGCGTGTTCAGGACAAAGGAGTATTTCGGCAAAAAGGCCGGTATGTTCATGTATGTCCTGTTCCTTCTGTATCCCGTTATCGCCTATACAACGAGCGCACACAGGCTTCCGGTGTATTTTCTGATCTATCTGGCGCTGTTTACAAAGCTTGTCTTTGACAGGCTGTCGCAAAGGGATATAACCAAAACGGGAATATTTCTCGTGCTTCTTTCCGGCGCCGTGCTCACTCAGTGGAGAACGGAGGGGATATACCTTCTCGTGCTCATACCGGTTCTGTTGTTTATTGCCTATCCGAAGCTTCGGAACAAAAAGAGCGCAGCGGTCGTGATCATAGGTTTCGCACTCATCCAGTACATCATATCCGTTCCGCAGAACGGCCTGACGTCGGAAGGACTTGGCGGTGCGGCAAACGACAGGATGAAGCCGTTCTACGCATATACGATCACCAACATGTTCAGGAACGGACTTGACCGTGAAAAGAATGCTTCCGACATTGAGATCATCGACAGGTATATTTCGATCGATTCGATAGACCGCATCAACGAGCATTTTGCCGATATCAACTACGAGGATGTGCTGATCCTGTACAAGGAGGAGTTTCTCGGAGTAAGGGAGGATGCCGGATATACCGAGTATTATGAGTTCACCGAAGCGGTTAAGCGTATATTTAAGAACAACCCGGATGTCTTTGCAAAGACACGATGGGGCGCTTTCTGTTATGCCGCGCTTCCGTATTCGATAACGTTTTCGGGATACGGGGTAAAGGAGCTTATATCATTCGCGGTCAGCATTGTAAAATCACTTGCCTATAATCTGTTCATCCCTACGATGTTTGCGGCACTGATGTGTCTCATTTCGCTTATCGGGAGGAAATGGTTTTCGTTTTTCGCATCCGGCGGACTTATGGCGCACTGGTTCATAGTGTTCGTGCTTGCACCGGCATCGTACTTCAAGTACTATTTTCCCGTTTACATCATGTCGTATTTCTACATGATACTGATACTTATACGGTATTTTTCACATGATAAGAGAACTGTTTTATGAACTGCATAGTACGCTGAGGAGCGTGGCGGGGGACGGTGCCGTCTTTGTGCTGTTTGTTCTTTGTGCGCTTTTTCTTGCCTCGGTTAATTTCACAAGCGGTAAGAGATCGTGGGCCTGCCTTCTGTCTCCGCTTTCCCTCATCGCTGCCACGGTTTCTTCTGTTATCCAAAAAGCATACGCTACCGCCGACAAGTGCGCGGCGAAAATCATGGCTGCCGTGTTTGCCGGCCTTATCGCGGTACTTGCGATCACATCATCGGGAAAGAATGTTTTTTCGCGTGAACTTTGCGAGAAGGCTGAAAACGACATGCATGTCCCGGGATATATCATGACGGCCATGAATGAGGTTGCTGATGAAGGTGCAGAAGAGATCAGAGTACTTGCACCTGACAGGTGGACTGCGTATTTTGAAGGATATTCGGGACGTTTTATCCCGGTTTATGATGATGACTCGCTTTCTGATGAGGACAGAAGGATACTGGATGCCGAACTTGAAAGCATCCATCCGGATATGAAGAAGATCGCTTCGATCGCCCATGGCAGCGGATGCGGATATGTTGTGCTTCCGGATTCGATGTGGCCCGATATCCCGATCACAAAGCTGGGATACGAGGTTATGGCAGAGTGCGGAGGATGCACGGTGTACAGGGAGGTGAGAGAAGCGTTATGAGCTATCTTGCAGCCCTTCTGATATTTATTGTGCTGTCATGTCTGTTGTCATGCTGGGGCAGGATCATACTCGCAAAGCTTAACTCTGACGGTCCGGCTGTCTTTTCTCTCGCGTTCGGCGGATGTGCATTTTTGCTGACAGGAATGATCTGTTCGATGATCTGCGGAGCTTTTTTGCTTACAGCAGGTACGTGTATCACTGTAACGGCAGTATTGACGGTACTGCTTTCTGTTTTGGGATTTATCGTTAAAAAGCGCGTTGGCGTCGGTGCCCTTGCAGGTGGTCATCGGATACGAAAGAGTGAAGCCGTGATGATAGCGGTATCGGCGATACTTGTTGCAGCGGTTGTTTATCTCGTTCTCTCGTTCAGATTCGAAAATACCGCGGCGATATCAAAAGTACACATTGCAACCCGGGTATTTGAATCGGGAAGGGTTCATCTGTCAGATCCGATGATGACGTTTATCGGATGTATCGGATACGCCGTAAACATACACCCGCTGAAGCTTATATACGTTCTTTCGCCGGCACTGGTGACGTTTTATTTTCTGTGCTGGGCAAGCGTGATCTGCAGCGTTGTTGACGGATACAAGCGGTTTATCGCCTTTTGTGCGGTTCTGCTTTTAAACATATTCGGATACCAGTCGGAGAAGCTGATCGGCGTAACGATGCTGGTGTCATGGTTCTCGTTGGCAGTCTTTATGATACACGGTGCTCTTGGCATGGCCGCCGTGATACTGATAAAGTATGAGGCACAATATAAACGGGGACCGGATGAGGGAGATGCGGAAGAAAACGAGGAACTGTCGGAGGAATGGGATATGAAAAAGCACAGGATAATAAATGCGAGAAATCTTGCCATAGCGCTGGGCGTTCTTGCCGCAGCACTTGCAGCGGCAGTGTTCGTGCTTAACAGCAAGATAAATAAGCTGTATGATGCAACACTGAACCTTCAGGCAGATATGAATAACCGGTGCAGCATATACGAGTTTGCGCCCGACGGTGAAACGGAAGGATATCTTGTCCGGGGAAGTGACGGAACGGTGTCGTTTGTAGGTGGCGGATCGTCCGAAAATGCGGAGGCGGCAGCAGAATTTATAGGAAAATACGCTGCCGGCGTAAAGAACTGGTATGTATACGGCGATGATGAGGGATCATCGGGTGCCGCACGAACGCTCATGGACAGCGGATCGGTAAATATTGAAAAGATATATGTCATTGACAGAAAAGAGATAACGGGACAGGAATGATCATTCTAAAGGCATTGCTGCTGCTTCTCGTCAACTTCATACTGTATATGTCATTCGGAAGCTTTTTTGAGATAAGAAAGACGAAAAAATGGTCTCTTGCCGTTACGACAGCGGTAGGCTTCTTTGCATATTATGCTGTCTTTGCGCTCGTATGCCTTCCGATAATGCTGACATACCGGCCTCTGTCTCTTTTGTCGCTCATATGGGTGGTCCCGTGCGCGCTTGTGCCGGTCGCATCCGCGATCATCTTCAGAAAGCAGTGGATCATGAAGTTTTCGGACATCCGGTCTGACATGAAGGAAAACAGGACGTTTTATATTGTCGTTGCGGCAGTGACTGTCATATCGGCCGCACTTGTCGTATGCTCGTACAATTTTACGCTGGATGCGGCATATTATGTGGCATCGGTGACCACGAACGTTGACACGAACATGATCAATGTCTATGACCCGTTTACGGGCGGGTGGCTCGATCATTTTGAACTCAGGTATGTATTTGCGACATACTACGCAAATGATGCCGTGATCTGCCAACTGACAAAGCTTCCCGCGCTTGTCGAGACAAAGAGTGTTATGTCGGCTGTGATAATGATAACGGTCAACATACTCTATGCCCATATCAGCCGGAAACTCTGCAACAGCCGCACGCGGCAGGTTCTGATGTATGTCCTGATGATGCTTACCAACTACATGTTCATCAGCATCTACACGGCATCAAATTTCCTTATGACGAGAACTTACGAAGGCAAGTCGGTTGTCGGAAATATCGCGCTCATACTTGTCTTTGTCCTGTTCGCGAGACTGATCACCGATGAGGAGAGATCAGGCAGAGAGTTGTTGCAGCTGTTTGTCGTATGCCTCGGAGTGGCCTCGGCAAGCTCAACGGCGAACATGGTCATCCCTGCCCAGGTGTGTGTCCTGTTCATACCGTATGCGGTCATGAAAAAGGATCTGAAGATGATCCCGAAGGTTCTTCTTTGCATACTTCCGGAGATCGTGATGATGACGGTCTACGTGCTCTATGTTAAAGGCTGGTTTGCAATATATACTTTTCCGAGGTAACGATGCAGGGTGTAAATGTATTTGAAAACGGAATAGGATATATGCTCAAGTGTCTTTCCCTCTATACGGCGGGAACGGGTTTTTTTGTCATGTATCTTGCAGCGATCCTCTTTATCGTTATAAAGGGAAGCAAAAGGGACAGACAGATATTCATACCTCAGGCTGTTGTGCTCCTTGTTACCGTATATAATCCTTTAACACCGGTCATCCTTGATAAGATATTCGATGTCAGCAGTGAGTATTACCGCCTGTTCTGGATAGCGCCGGTCGTTGTGCTCGTGCCTTATGTTGCGTCTTTGATCATCACGGATGCAAAAGCCGGGGCGCAGAAAGGTGTCACGGCCGCCCTGATAGCAGCGGTGTTCGTTCTCGGCGGTAACTTTGTATATGCAAAGGGATATACGGCAGCAACGAACATTTACAAGGTTCCGGACGAACTCATAACAATATCGGAAATGATCCACGAGGACAGCGACACGGAATATGTAAAGGCATTTTTCGAGTACGAGTACAATATGGAGATACGCCAGTACGATCCGAAAATGCTTCTGTGCGTTGACAGGGAAGATTACATATATGCAGTGAACTATTCGTACACGCAGGAGATGCTTGAGAACGATGACAGGCCGCAGGACAAGCTTCTTGCACTTCTTGTCAGAAATCAGAAACTGTATCCCGATCAGTTTACCAATGCTCTTGATGCGACAAATACGGCATATGTTGTTCTTACAAAGGGACACCCGCAGATCCCGTTCGTCAAAAGCGCGGGACTGTATCCGATAGGTGAGACCGCAACGCATATCGTCCTCAAATATGATCTTAAGGATCCGTATGAATATGAACTCGTCGATTACAGCGAAGTTCAGCACAGATTCAGCTACAGGAGGCTCAAATGAGACTGACTGTATTTACACCGACATACAACAGAAGAGAACTTCTCATACGTGTATACGAGAGTCTGACAAGACAAACGTCCCGTGACTTTGAGTGGCTCATAGTTGATGACGGCTCAACGGACAACACGGATGATGAGGTCAAAAAATGGATAGATGAAGGGCGTATCCCGATACGTTACCATTACAGGGAAAACGGCGGAAAAATGCGTGCTCACAATACCGGAGCAGCACTCTGTCAGACGGAGCTGTTCGTATGCCTTGACTCCGATGACATGTTTACCGACACTGCGGTTGAAGATCTGATCCGTGCTTATGACGAAGCAAAGAAGGAAGCCGGAGAGGGCGTAAGGATCGGGGGAGTTGTAGCGCATAAAGGATGCACGGGTGAGAAACTGCTCGGATCAAAGGAATTTCCCGACGTAAAATATTCCACTCTGTTCGGATTGTACCTTGCGGGGTTTGCCGGCGAGACGACTCTCATGTATGAGACCGAACTGCTCAGGCGCTTTCCGTTTCCCGAGATCGACGGCGAAAAATATGTGCCTGAAGACTATATTTATGATAAAATAGATAAGGTGTGTGTACTTGCCGTTTTACCGCGCATTATCACGATATGCGAGATAACGGACGACGGGTATACGGAATCGGTAAGAAAGCTTCGGCGTGAAAACGTCAATGCCTTCTACCTTTACTATGAGCAGAGAGCCTTTATAACACCGCCCGGACTGCTGAAGCTTAAGTATCTGGGGCGCTATGTGATATATGCAAAGAGGTCGAAAAGACCTGTTTTTTCGAATAACCGGCTTGGTTTTTTTAATGTGCTCTGCGGATGCGTGTATGCGCTCTTTCTGCTCGTAACAGGCAGGGAGTAGTCTGTATTGAACCATAAACAGTTTCAGAAAAGAGTATATCTGTTCTTTACTTCTCTTCTCATCCTCGCGGTCGAGACGGGAATAATCTTTTACGTGTGGTTCTGGCATTATAATACCGGGATCCCGAAAGCGTTCTATTTCTGGGGACATGTGTTCATTGCCGTTGTATATATGGCGATGCTCCTGTTTTCGTCCTTCATGTTCGGCGGACTGAAGATAGGATCCTTCAGGATGATCGAACTGACGCTGTCCCAGGGATTTGCCACACTTGTCACCAATATCCTTTTTTATGCGATCATATGTCTTCTGGCTTACCGTTTTCCGACTTTGATACCGCTCATACTCGGTATGCTCGTTCAGTGTGTTGCGATCGGTGTGTGGATAATCGCGTCCACACTCGGATACAGGGCGCTGTTCCCGCCTATCGATGTCCTTCTTGTATATGGCGGATCGAGACAGGATATCATCCTTGAAAAGTTCAAAACGAGAAGACATCAGTTTACGGTCACAAAGTCCTTAAGTGTCAAAGAGGACATTGGTATGATAGAAGAGGAGATACCGAAGCATGAAGCTGTCATGTTGTGGGATATTCCGAACGAGATCAGGAACACTGTATTCAAGAGCTGCTATGAGAATGATGTGGATATATATGTTTCCCCGAAGATCATGGATATAGTCCTTAAGGGATCACAGAACCTGCATCTGTTTGATACACCGCTCCTCTTTACGAAGAGTGATCCGATAGAAGCGGAACAGAGAATGATAAAGAGGGCATTTGATATCATCTTCTCGCTCATCATGATAGTCATAACATCTCCGATAATGCTCGTTACCGCGATATGTGTCAAAGCGTGCGACGGAGGCAGCGTATTTTATAAACAGGTCAGATGTACAAAGGGCAACAGGGAGTTTGAGATCATAAAGTTCAGGAGCATGATCGAGGCTGCCGAAGAAGACGGCAAGGCAAGGCTTGCATCAAGAAACGACGACCGTATCACTCCGGTCGGTGCCGTGATCCGAAAGATAAGGGTCGACGAACTGCCGCAGCTGTTCAATGTTCTGAAGGGTGATATGTCATTCGTCGGTCCCCGTCCCGAGAGACCGAAAATGATAGAGGATTTCACGAAAGAGATGCCCGAGTTCTCATACAGGACGAAGGTTGCCGCCGGTATCACCGGATATGCCCAGGTGTACGGCAAATACAATACAAGGCCGTATGACAAGCTGAAGCTTGATCTTTACTACATAGAGAACTTTTCGATATGGCTGGATCTTCGTCTTTTGATACTGACGGTCAAAACGCTGTTCATGACATGGAGCGCGGAGGGCGTTGCCGAAGGAGCCGGGGTGACTTTGGAAGGCGATGAAGATGAATAACATGGTTTCGATAGTCGTGCCGGTTTACAATGCCAGAGTGTGCATTGCCGACACGATTACGTCTGTTTTAAACCAAACATTCACCGACTGGGAACTGCTGCTTGTGGACGATGGTTCTGCCGATGACAGCAGACAGATCATTGAACCGTTCCTGTCTGAAAAGGTCAGGCTTTTGTCCAATTCAAACGAAAAAGGTGCAGCAGGCGCCAGAAATACCGGGATAAAAGCTGCCCGCGGAAGGTATCTGACTTTCCTTGATGCAGATGATCTGTGGTTTTGCGACAAGCTACTTAAACAGACCGCGTTCATGAACGAAAAGAAATGTGCTTTTTCGTTCACTGGCTACGAGTTTGCCGATAAGGACGGCAGGGGCCTTGGAAAGATCGTGATTGTACCGGATACGATAACGTACAGACAGGCGCTTAAGAACACAACGATATTTACCAGTACCGTAATGTTTGACATGAACATGCTCTCAAAGGATGATGTCATGATGCCGTACGTTAAGAGTGAAGACACCGCAACATGGTGGAAGGTTCTGAAAAAGACCGGACGCGCATACGGACTTAATGAAAATCTCACGCTGTATAGACGTCTCGGAACTTCATTGTCCTCCGACAAGGCGGAAGCTGTCAGAAGGATATGGAATCTTTACAGGAAGACGGAGCACCTGAATGTTTTTTACAGTATGTACTGTTTCTGCTTCTGGGCACTTCGTGCCGTCTTAAGGAGGGTATGAATGGGTATGACCGTCCTTCTGTCGGCTATGCATCTTGATGATGAGAGTTATATCGACACGCTGAACATACATACGGACTGTGTTGTGATCAACCAGTGTGACAGAGAGTGCGAGAGAAGATCGTGCCGAAGTACAGGCGGAACGGATATAAACGTTACGTACGTCGAGACTAAGGAAAGAGGCCTGTCAAAGAGCCGCAACATGGCGATCGGTAAAGCAGGGCAGGACATATGCATCCTCTGCGACAATGATGTTGAATATGTCAAAGATTACGACAGGATCATAGAAGAGGCCTTTGATACGTATAAAGATGCGGATGTCATCGTCTTTTTCATAAAAAGACCGGAAAGACAGACGCCCGTATTTGACAGTCCCAAAAGGATGGGATACCTGTCCGTTCTGAAGATCTTTTCTCCCGAGATAGCGTTCAGGAAAAAGAGTGTTGAGGATATACGGTTCAACGAACTTTTCGGTGCCGGTGCAAAATACATAATGGGCGAAGAGAACCTGTTTCTGTATGAGTGCCTGAAAAGACATAAAAAGATAGTGTATATCCCGAAGATGATAGCGGCCGTACGTGAAGAGGAATCCACGTGGTTCAAAGGATTTGACGATAAGTTCTTCATATCAAGGGGAGCCAATTATGCCGCAATGTCAAGATCGTTCTCGCCGCTTCTCATAATCCAGTTTGCTGTCAGGAAACGTTCGCTGTACAAAAACGACTGCGGTATGGCAATGGCCGTAAGAGCAATGTTTGAGGGGCGCAGGGAGTATCTCGGTATAAAAAAAGGGAGCACCGCGGTATGAGGATATTTTTAGCGGGCGATCATTATTCCGGAACAGGCCCGGCCAATGTAACGAAATACTATATCAAAAACCTACCTGAGGGGACGCTTTTCCAGAAAAGAAAAGGAAAGCTTGCCCGGATCCCGGAGATACTGATCAATACGATCCGGTCGGATGTCGTAGTGTATTCCGGTTACTCAAAACAGAACATACTCGGCCTCAAAGCCGCTAAATTACTGAAGAAACCGAGCGCATACATAATGCACGGATGCGTAGAGTACGAAAACGGGATCAATCTTGAACCGGATGAAGAGATGAACCGGGTCGAGAGAAACACCCTCGAACTTGCCGATCTTGTTATCGCCGTCAGCAAAAGCTTCTGCGGATGGCTGAAGGAGTATTATCCGATGTACGAAAACAAGATCGATTACGTTTTTAACGGGATCGATACCGATCTTGTGCACAATGCAAAGAATCGCCCCGATACAAAGAGGCACATGATCTTTTCGATAGGCGGAGGCATGCCGAGAAAAAAGATCGTTCATATATGTGAGGCGGTAAAAAAGCTCAGAGAAGAGTATGACAGCGAGCTGTACCTGTGCATCATCGGGGACAAAGGTGCGGATTCGGATAAGATCGCCGCATATGATTTTGTCAAAAACAGGGGGATCGTGTCGTTTGAAGAGGGAGTGAAGCTGTTCTCGGAAGCGGCGCTGTTTGTCCAGAACAGCTGCTTTGAGACGTTCGGGCTCGCTCCGATAGAAGCTCTCGTATGCGGTTGTCCGATACTATGCTCGAAAGAAGTCGGGGCACTTGATCTGATCAGGGATCTGAGGGAAGAGGACGTCATAGAAAAGTATGACGATCCCGACGAGATAGCCTCGAAGATAAGATATTTACTGGAAAATTCCAATGCAAAAAGGCTCATAGCCGATCTGGAATGGGAGTCCAATTCATGGAAGACAAGAAGCAAGGCTCTTGTATCGAAACTGTCAAAGCTTGTTTTGCCAGGATAAAAGAGGAGACGACAATTAAGGATGTTCTGAACACGGCCGTCCTTTTTGTCATGTTCGTTTTCTATACACTTACGTTCTTCGTGCCGAAGTTCTACGGTCTGACCGAGAAGTATGTCGGGGTGTTTGTTTTTGGTGCGCTCGCTCTCATGGCCCTGATAAACGTCAATCCGATCGAAAAGATCCGCGAAAGGGACTATGCGTTTTTCGCACTGGCCCTTCTTGCGGTCATAACGCTGATCAATATAGTGATCGTAAAGAGCGGATTCGGATGTTTCTTTGTCATGACTGACTTCGCGCTCGTCTGGTATCTGTCGAGGATCATACCATTTTATAAATGGCAGGTTTATCTGTTCGGATCCCTCTACGTTATTATGCTCATATACTGGTTTTTCGGTGTTTACACGTGGATGTTTGCCGACTACACATCATTTGCGATGAATACGAATACCGCCGCCACGTTCACGCTCTTTTCGATGCTCTGTGCACTTTCCTTCTTTGACGAACTGTACGAAAAGACGAAGATCGCGGGACTTTTTATTACGATCGCCCTCGTCAAGTGTTTCCAGATCGCTCTGTATCACCGCTCCCGCGGAGCTTTCATCATGCTCGGAGTGTTCTTTGTTCTGCGTTTTATCGTTCCGAAAAAGCTGTGGGACAAAAAGTGGTTCTATTATGCAGTTGCCATCTTTTCGACATTCGGCTCGCTCGTTTTCGTTGCTTTTTACATATGGCTCGGAACGACAGGGGTCAATTTCAGGATGCCGTTTTTCTACAAGAATATCTTCTCGGGGCGTGAAGCGATCTGGCTCGAATTCTGGAACTATTTTAAGACGATGCCTCTTACGGGTATCGGCACGAACCTTACGATCACATCATTCTTTGAGTTTAACGTACACAATGCGATGTACAACATCCTTGTCATTCACGGAAGCATCGTGTTCGTGCTCATGATGTTCATAATGTTTGAAAGATGGAGTAAGGTAAGACGCAGTATTACGGGAAAAAGGATCGCACTTTGCGCGCTTACGGCTGTTTTTGCGGTTTGTGTCGAATCATTCTTTGATGTGGACCTTATATGGACCAATTATTCGCTGAACCTGTTCTATCTGCTTCTTGTGATGAACTCAGGCAGCGCTTCCGGAGCCGATCATGGGTAAGGAAAAAGAAAAACCACAGAGCCGTTACAGGTATCTGGCCAATAACATAGCGCTCTTTTCCGTCAGTAATTTCGTCTCGAAGATACTGGTATTCCTTCTCGTACCGTTGTATACGGATGTTCTTACTACGTACGAATACGGTATTGCCGATATCATGCAGGTAACACTCCTTCTGCTTGTTCCGGCGCTTACCTTAAATATGGGTGAAGCAGCACTTCGATTCGGGATCGAGGAGAGCGACAGGCGCGGCGGGATATTAAGGACGGGACTGTCATATGTGCTCAGGGCCGATGCCGTCGTTGTCGGACTGTGCATCATGGCGTTTTCTTTCGTAAAGCCCGAAATGAAGTGGTACATACTGCTGTTTGCTTTTATGTTCATAGCAAATTCGCTGTATGAATTCCTTGTCCTGTTCTTTCAGGGATCGGAGGCTGTTCCGGTCGTGGTCGTCGGAAGCATCAGTTCGACCGTGATAATGATAATCTCGAATATAATATTCCTGCTTGTTGTTAAGATCGGACTCAACGGATACATCTATTCGCAGATCATCGCATATGCCTCGGCCTCCGTTATAATGCTGCTGATCGGCAGAAGTGCCGGCCTTGTCAAGGATCTTAAGAGTGATGATGATCTGAAGAAGGAGATGGTCGAATACTCGGCGCCTCTCATCGCATATTCGACGAGCAGCTGGATCAACAATGCCGCAGACAGATACATCGTGCTTGCGCTTTGCGGGGCAGCTGTCAACGGGGTATACGGAGTTGCTTACAAGATACCGGCCATACTCATGGTATTTCAGAGGATATTTGCCCAGGCGTGGCAGATGTCCGCTACAAAGAGCTACAAAGACGAAAAGAGTTCAGGCTTTTTTACCGAGATGTACAGGACATACAACTGTGTCATGGTGATCGGCTGTGCTCTTCTGATACTTCTTGTAAATCCGATAGCGACTTTCATGTTCAGAAAAGATTTTTATGAAGCGTGGATATATGTGCCGCCGCTTCTGATCTCGGTCATTTTCGGAGCGCTTACGGGATTTCTGGGATCGATATGTCTGGCATTTAAGGATTCAAAATCGATGGGCACCGCTACATCGATCGGAGCCGTCGTAAATGTCGCGCTCAACTTTGCGCTGATCCCGCATTTTTCCGCGATGGGGGCCGCAGTTGCTACCGCGGTCAGCTACTGCGTGATGTGGGCTTTTGCCTATAAGTTCGTGGCAAAACACGTAATGATAGAAAACAGCATTCTTGCGGATGTTCTGGGATATCTTATCCTTGTTGCAATATCGGTAGCCATGATTGGACAGGTGGCGGGGCGTTACGTTATATGTTCCGTTCTGACCGCTGTCCTGATGATCCTCTACTACAGGGATATTGCAGCCATCGTTTCAAAGATGACGGGACTGATAAAGAGTAAGATACATGGGAAATGAAGATAAACAGGAAAAGAAAATAAAAGCGGGAAGCATCATTCTCATACTTGCCATCGTTCTCGAGACGGTACTTACATGGAATGAGTATGCATGGTATGAGATGACGGCTCCTTTCGGAACACTTATATCGTTTGTTGTCCTGGCAGCTGTATTTTTCTGCCTTGTTCCGGTAAAAGAGGCGGTCAGGGACGTGTGGTTCTGGCTCGTTGTTGCATCATGCGCCGTGGCAGCGGCAAACCTTTTCGTGATCGGTTCGGGTAAAGGGGCGTGGCTTACGGCCGCGGATGTGCTCCTCGTCATATACCTTTCGGACAGAGTGAAGTTTTCAAAGGCCGCGACGTGGTTTGTGTGTGCATATACGGGATTCTACTTCTTCTACTGGACGTTTGACGTCAAAGGTTATTTCAAAGGATACAACACCAATTACGGCGGACTCGTTCTCATTACCGGATTTGTGTTTGCCGTAACAGGACTTATCGCATTCTGGAACAGACTCAGGGAGTATGAAAAAAAGGGAGCGGTCTTTCTTTTCTGTTTCATAGTTTTCTGTTTTATATGGGGATACAATATCGTGGCATGGTACAGGGCCAGATGTGCCCTTCTCGCTCTTGTTGTGTTTGCCCTCCTCTCCATCATGCCGCTTAAAGTGTGGAAGAACAAGGTGTTCTATACGATCCTGACGCTTTCCATGACACTCGGAGCGATAGCGGTATCGCTCCTGTATGTGTGGCTCGGGGGATTTTCGGACAGTTTCAGTATCAGGATATTTTACAAGGACATAATCTCCGGAAGGGATGCGATATGGACCGATCTGTGGAGCGCGTTCATAAAAAGTCCCATAACCGGCATAGGCAGTTCCTACAGGATCAACGTTGACTGGATGGGCGGCATGTTCGAGGTCCATAACGGACTGCTTGATATACTGATCGTTCACGGGGTGATCGTGTTTGCGGTAACCGTCACACTTTTTATCATCAGACTTCTTAAGATGCGTGAAAAAGCTGCATCAAATGTTGTTGCAAGATCTGCCATGGCGGGCGCTTTTGCGATCCTTGCGGCCTCGTTCATGGAGAACTTCTTCATAGTGCCGCCGTTCCTTCTGTGCCTGCTTGCGTTAATTGCAATAGCAGGGTCTGTTTGATATAATATTTGTTTGAGTATTAAGTAAGAAATTCGGTATTTCTATGATAAAAAGCAGACAACTTGTTATAAGAAGAATAGGGCTGATCTTTTGCGATGCCCTGTCTGTCGTTGCGGCAACGTTTCTGGCACTGATCGCGAGATTTGATTTTTCAGTGAATCAGATACCCGAGAAGATATATGCCGAGACAGCCATCGATTTTCTCCCCTATTCGATCATAGTGACACTTATCCTGTTCTGGCTGTTCCATCTGTACCAGAGCCTGTGGGAATATGCCGGTGCACCTGAAATGTTCAGTATACTCGGGGCGTGCTTCTCATCGGCGGTATTCCAGATGGTGACCGTCAATCTGATCCTCAGGTGGACGTATCCGAGAAGCTGTTATGTATTCTTCGGCGGATTCCTTCTGGCACTCGTTGCGATAACGAGATTTTTCTACAGGGTGTTCAGAACGTTCATCGAAAAACGTGTCAACAATGCCAAGAGCGTCAACGTCATGATCATAGGCGCGGGCGACGCGGGCAATTCGCTTATACGCGAGATGCGTTCCTCAAGCTACATCGAGAAGAACGCGATGTGCGTCATAGATGATGATTCTTCAAAGATCGGTAATTACATTCACGGAGTCAAGGTTGTAGGCGGAAGGGATGCGATCATCGAGAATGCCGTCAAGTATGACATCGATGAGATAATCATCGCGATGCCGACAGCAAGCAAGAAAGTCATCCGCGAGATACTTGAGATCTGCAAGCAGACCAAGTGCGAGCTGAAGACACTTCCCGGAATGTATCAGCTTGTTAACGGTGAAGTCAATGTCAGCCAGCTTCGAAAGGTCGATATCGCCGATCTTCTCGGACGTGATCAGGTGCAGATCGATCTTGAGTCCGTAATGAGCTACGTAAGGGATAAGGTCATTCTCGTTACGGGCGGCGGCGGATCGATAGGAAGCGAGCTGTGCCGTCAGATCGCGACACACAAACCGAAACAGCTCATCATATTCGATATATACGAAAACAGCGCATATGCGATCCAGCAGGAGCTGTGCCGCAATTATCCGGATCTTAACCTTAAGGTCCTTATCGGGTCTGTCAGGAACACGAACAGGGTCAATTCGGTGTTCGAACAGTATCATCCCGATATCGTGTACCATGCGGCGGCTCATAAGCACGTTCCGCTCATGGAGGATTCGCCGAACGAGGCGATCAAGAACAACGTGATGGGAACATGGAAGCTTGCAGAGGCAGCATCAAAGTACGGGACCGGAAGGTTCGTCATGATATCGACGGACAAGGCCGTCAACCCGACGAACATAATGGGCGCGAGCAAGCGTATATGTGAGATGATCGTGCAGTCATATAACCAGAGGAGCAACACGGAGTTTGTAGCTGTGAGGTTCGGAAATGTTCTGGGCAGTAACGGATCGGTCATCCCGCTGTTCAAGAAGCAGATCGAAGAGGGAGGACCGGTAACGGTCACTCACCCTAACATAATCAGGTATTTCATGACGATCCCCGAAGCGGTATCGCTTGTCCTTCAGGCGGGTGCATATGCAAAGGGCGGCGAGATATTCGTGCTTGAGATGGGTGAGCCGGTTAAGATACTGGACCTTGCGATCAACCTGATACGTCTGTCCGGATACGTTCCCGGCGAGGATATCCAGATACAGTTCACGGGCCTTCGCCCCGGCGAAAAGCTCTATGAAGAGATGCTCATGGAGGAAGAGGGACTTCAGGATACCGCAAACAGCAAGATCCATATCGGAAAGCCGATAGAATTCGACGAAGAAGAGTTCTTCAAGGAACTTGAGATAATGAATGAACTGTCAAAGGAGGAGACCGATGACATGACGATACGCAAATGGGTCAAGAAGATAGTGCCCACGTATCAGATGAGGAATCCCGACGGGACTCTTCCGATCGACAGATCATATGATAACAAACCGCACAAATGGGAGCCGACAAATGACTGAGAGTATTTTCAAGGACAAAACACTTCTTATCACGGGAGGTACCGGTTCGTTCGGAAACGCCGTTCTGAACAGATTCCTCAAAACGGATATCCGTGAGATAAGGATCTTCTCGAGAGACGAGAAGAAACAGGACGATATGAGACATCATTACAATGATCCGAAGATCAAGTATTACATAGGTGATGTCAGAAACATACAGAGCGTCAGGGATGCGATGCACGGCGTTGATTATATCTTCCATGCCGCAGCGTTAAAGCAGGTACCGAGCTGTGAATTCTTCCCGATGGAAGCGGTAAGGACAAACGTTATCGGAACCGACAATGTTCTCACATGCGCGATCGAAGCAGGTGTTTCAAAGGTCATATGCCTGTCCACCGACAAGGCCGCATACCCGGTAAATGCGATGGGAACGAGTAAGGCGATGATGGAAAAAGTCTTCGTTGCCAAGTCACGTACCGTCGATCCGGACAGAACGCTCATATGCGGGACAAGATACGGAAACGTCATGTGTTCAAGAGGTTCGGTAATACCTCTTTTCATAGACCAGATCAAACAGGGCCTGCCGCTTACAGTAACGGAGCCTGCGATGACAAGGTTCATCATGAGCCTTGAAGAAGCAGTCGAGCTTGTTATCTTCGCGTTCGGAAATGCGGATGCGGGTGACATCATGGTACAGAAAGCTCCCGCATGCACGATCGAGACTCTTGCAACGGCAGTAAAGGAACTGTTCCATGCAGAGAACGAGATCAAAGTCATCGGTATCAGACACGGCGAGAAGATGTATGAGACGCTCCTTACGAACGAGGAGTGTGCAAGGGCATTTGATCTCGGTAACTTCTATCGCGTTCCCGCCGACCAGCGCGACCTTAACTATGACAAGTATTTTAAAGAGGGAAGCGTTGAGAGGGCAAAGCTTACCGAATTCAATTCAAACAACACAACGATACTGAACGTTGAGCAGGTAAAGGAAAAGCTCATGACTATCGGATATGTCAGGGATGAACTTGAAAAGTGGGAGAACGCACAGTGAAGATCCTCGTTACCGGTTCAAACGGTTTCATCGGCAAAAATCTGATAAGCCGTCTTAAATGGATGGATGACATGACCGTCTTTTCGTATGATATCGGATCTTCCCCGGAGGATCTTGCAACGTATGCAAAAGAGGCCGATATCGTGTATCACCTTGCGGGTATCAACAGGCCTCAGAAGGAAGAAGAGTTCATGGAGGGAAACCGTGACTTTACGAAGACTCTTCTTGATACGCTGAAAGAGGTAAGGAATACACACGCAAAGATCGCGGTGTCTTCATCGATCCAGGCAGAACTTGACAATCCGTACGGAAACAGCAAGAGAGCCGGAGAGGAACTGGTCAGGTCATTTTCGGAAGAAAACGGTAATCCGTGCGTTATATACAGGTTCCCGAACGTTTTCGGAAAATGGTGCCGCCCGAACTACAATTCGGTAGTTGCAACGTTCTGCCACAACATAGCAAGAGAACTTCCGATACAGGTAAACGATCCCGAAACACTGCTTCATCTTGTCTACATCGATGATGTCGTTGATGAACTGATATTCTGCATGAGTGACAAAGAGCATGTCAGGGACGGATACGGCTTTGTTCCGTGTGTTTATGACATAAAGCTCAAAAAACTGTCGGAGATGATATATTCATTTGCCGCATCAAGAAAAAACCTGTATCTTCCCGATTTTTCCGAAGGATTTGAGAAGAAGCTTTACAGCACATATCTGAGCTATATCCCGGAGGATGATTTTTCCTATCCTCTTGTGATGCACGAGGATGAAAGGGGATCGTTCACGGAATTTCTGAAGACGGCCGAAAGAGGCCAGGTTTCCGTTAATATTTCACATCCCGGTGTTGTAAAGGGTAATCACTGGCACAACACGAAGAACGAGAAGTTCCTTGTCGTTAAGGGAGAGGGACTCATAAGGCTTCGCAGGATAGGAAGCAGCGAGGTCACCGAGTACCGCGTATCAGGAGACAGACTGCAGGTCGTGGACATCCCGTGCGGGTACACGCACAGCATAGCAAATATCGGAGATGATGACATGGCAACGGTGATGTGGGTCAACGAGGTGTTCAACCCCGAAAAAGGCGATACATTCCATGAAGAGGTGTAAAGATGTCGGATAAACTTAAAGTATGCACAATAGTCGGAACGCGTCCGGAGATCATCAGGCTGTCGGAGGTCATAAAATGCTGCGACAGATACTTCGATCATATCCTTGTTCATACCGGACAGAACTATGACTATACGCTCAATGAGATATTCTTTGAGGACCTGAACCTCAGAAAGCCGGACTTTTACCTTGAGGCTGCCGGAGGAGATCTCGGCGAGACGATGGGTAATATCATTTCAAAATCATATGCCCTGCTGAAAAAGGAGAGCCCGGATGCCCTTCTGATACTCGGGGATACAAATTCGGCTCTTGCGGCGATAAGCGCAAAGCGCCTTAAGATCCCCATCTTCCACATGGAAGCCGGTAACAGGTGCTGGGACTGGAACGTTTCCGAGATGATCAACCGCAAGATCGTCGATCATATTTCGGACATAAACATGCCGTATACGGAGCATTCGAGAAGATATCTTTTGTCGGAAGGTATAGACGGCAAGACGATATTCGTGACCGGATCTCCGATGAAGGAAGTGCTCAAGGGTTCGCTCGAGAGGATCGAAAAGAGTGATGTCCTTGAAAGACTGAATCTTACGCCGCGCAAATACATTCTCCTGTCAGCGCACAGGGAAGAGAACATAGACCTTGAGGACAACTTCATGTCGCTCATGAATGCGGTCAACATGGTCGCAGAAAAGTACAAAATGCCGGTGATCTATTCGACGCATCCAAGAAGCGCGAAGTTCATCGAGAAGAGGAACTTTAAGTTCGATCCGCTCGTTTCGAACATGAAGCCTTTCGGATTCCTTGACTATAACAAGCTTCAGAAGAATGCTTACTGCGTCATGTCGGATTCCGGTACTCTTTCCGAGGAATCCGCGATGCTTGATTTTCCGGCAGTGCTCATCAGGACATCGACCGAGAGGCCGGAGGTACTTGATAAAGGAACGATCGTTGTCGGAGGAATAAAGAGCGGGGACGTTTGTCAGGCGATAGACCTTGCAACAGCGATGTACGAGAATAAGGAGAAAGTTGTTGAGGCTGAGGATTACGCCGATGACAACGTTTCAGTGAAGGTGGTAAAGCTCATACAGAGCTATACGCATATCGTCAATAAGACAGTGTGGATGAAGCCTTAACGGCATTGGACGGTTATGAAAGTAATGTGCATGTATCTGCCGCAGTACCATTCCTTTCCGGAAAACGACGAGTGGTGGGGCAAAGACTATACGGAATGGGTTGCGGTAAAGCGTGCGAAGCCGCTGTTCTCCGGGCATGATCAGCCCAAGGTCCCTCTCGGGAAAAACTACTACGATCTTGATAAGGACGGGGCAGAGACGCTCACCGCGCAGGCCGCTCTTGCAAAAAAATACGGGATATACGGCTTTTCGATATACCAGTATTATTTCTGTGGGAAGACACTTATGGAGAAGCCCTTAAGGACGCTCCTTGATCATCCCGAGATAGACATACATTACAATATATGCTGGGCGAACGAGACGTGGACAAGGACGTGGTACGGCCTGTCGGATCAGGTGCTCATCGCACAGGAATACGGCACGAGGGATGACTGGAGGAAGTACTTCGATCATCTCCTTCCGTTTTTTTGCGACAGCAGATACATAAAAGTCGGAAATAAGCCTATATGGCAGATATACAAGACATTTGACATTCCGTGCTTTGAAGAGATGAGAGCCGCTTTTGATGAGTGGGCGCGCGAAGAGGGATTTGACGGGGTATATGTTATCTCGGGAAAGACCGCAGCAGGCTGTGAGACAAGAAGCGGCCTCGTTGATGCGTATTATTATTTTGAGCCCGGGTTCACCTTAAAAAATGCACTTTCAACAGCAGGAAAGCTTGCCTACAATGCCGGCACGTTTTTAAGGAGCGCAAGGAACAGGATCTTCGGAAAGAAAATGGGATACATTGTCGAAAGAAGGGTATCCGGACAGCGGATCATGGATGCCATTGCGAAACGTGATTATGCGGATAATGAGTTTCCCGGCGTGATACCCGACTGGGACAACACTCCGAGAAGAGATTACAAGGGACTGATATATACCGGTACATCCCCCGCACTTCTTGAGGAAACCCTGAAAAAACTTCGCAAAAAGCTTGACGGAAGAAAAGAGGACTTCGTGTACTTAAACGCCTGGAACGAATGGGGCGAGGGAGCGTACGTGGAGCCCGACGAGTCAAGGGGATACGCATATCTTGAGGCGATAAAAGGAGCTCTTCAATGATAAGCATCGTTGTCATAGTTTACAACGTCGAGAACTACGTAAGGCAGTGCATCGAGAGTGTACTGAACCAGACATACCGTGATCTAGAGATCATCCTCGTTGTCGGACACGGGACGGATGCATCCGAAGAGATATGTAAGGAATATGCGGCAAAGGATGCAAGGATAAAGCTCATATGCTGCCCGGCCAAAGGCGAGGCCGATGCGAGAAACAGGGGCATTGAGCAGGTAAGCGGAGACTATCTCGGATTTGTTGATTCGGATGATTTCGTCGAGCCTCAGATGTTTGAGAGGATGCTTGACAATATCAAAAAGTATGACGCCGACATAGCAGTCTGCGGACGATTTTACGAGTACGTGAACGATACGCTCTCCGATACGGCAAATGATCCGGTAGTTCTGACCGCATCACAGGCGCTTGCCGTGACGCTCGGACATGAGGGATTTTATCTGCACTGCTGGGATAAGCTGTATTCGAGAAAGATATTCGAAGGACTGCATTTTACGCCCGGATTTGCCGTTGAGGACAGGATAGTCGTTGACAGGCTCCTGTCAAAAGCAGACAGGGTTGTGTATGATCCGACGCCGATGTATCACTACCGTGAGAGATACGGAAGCGGTTCCCAGATAAAGAGCGGGATGGTCAGAAATAACGTTGAGGCAAACCTTCTGATGGAGGAGTTCATCATGAAGGAACACCCCGAACTTGCAAATGAGATAAACGCCTACATGCTCTATGAGAGCATCACTGCAGTCCAGAATGAGATGATGTGCGAACGGCCCGACAGGCAGGAACTTGCGCAGTACAAAGACAAGATCAGGCAGCTTTCGAAGGTCAAAAATCCTCTTGTCGGAAGGACTCTTAAGATCAAAACACTCATGGCACTATACACTCCGCATCTTCTTGCGGCGTATACGAAAAGACACAAAAACAGCGTGTCGGAAAAACTGGAGAAATTCCCCTGATGTTAAAGGATTCGGTATTCAAAAACAAAAAGATACTCATGATATGTCGCGAGACTTACTGTAAGCCTCTCTGGTTTCTGGCGGAGCATCTGAAGGCTGACAACGAGGTTGCGGCATTTTTCATAATGTCGACGGAATGCTGCTACAACAAGACGTATTACAACGAGCATACATATTACGAATTTTTAAAGCTTCAGCCCGATGTGAAGATATATGATGTAAAGGACATATGCGAGCAGTTCATCAACGGGATGAAGGAAAGCGATAAGCCGTATGATGCCGATTATCTGAAGATGATCGATGAGGAGTACAGCCACTACAAAAATCTCAACATGCAGCTCATGAGTTCCCAGGAAAACACACGCCACTATCACTGGCGCATGTACTGGAAGGTCACGACCTATGCCGAGAATCTGTACTGGCTCGAGCTTAACTACAAAAAGATCATCTCGCTTCTTGACGAGTTCAAGCCCGATGTGATCTTCGACATGGATAATGCGGAGCTCCAGCGTACGATCCTTGCGGAGGTCTGCTATAAGAAGAAGATCCCGTGCATGACTATAGAGTATTCCAAGCTCGGATATTACAAGTACCCGAGCTTCCAGAACGCGTTCGGGATCGATCCGTACTTTGAGAAGCTTTTCAATGACATAAAGGCGCTTCCGGACAGCGAGATAAAAGAGAGCGTCGAATACGTTGAAAACTATCGCAGGGAAAACTCGATCATGAACAAGGAGTTTGCCGGATCGGTAACTTCCAAATACGAGAGGGACAGCCTGATCTGGATCGCACGCGTGATGCACGGCAAGCTCGAGTATTTCTACGACATGGATATCAGGAAGCATAACCTCAAGCTCAAGAAAAAGAGCCCGATGCTTTATGCACCTTCCCTTCCGTATATCAGGTATTATCTGGAAGAGGAGCTTAAGAAGAGATATCTGTACGGAAAGAACAAGTATTTCGAGAATCCGGTCGAAGGCGAGGACTATGTGTTCATGCCGCTCCACCTGATCCCCGAATCGTCGGTGTTTGTGAAAGCATCATATTACGTCGATGAACTTAACCTTATAGAACAGGTATCAAAGGCACTCCCGATCGGATGGAGACTGTACGTCAAGGAACATCAGGCGATGCTTGGTGAGCGCGGATTCGAGTTCTACAAAAAGGTCAAGGAGATACATAACGTACGTCTTGTACAGATCAATTACTACAAGGATCCTAAGCCGTGGATAATGAACGCGAAGGGAGTCATCACCATCACGGGTACGGCTGCATATGAGGCAGCGCTTCTCGGCAAGCGATCGATAATATTCGGAAATGTTCCGTTCGCACTGATCGACGGCATTACAAGGATCACGTCATTTGACGATCTTCATGATGCGATATGTTCGTTTGGCCCCGTTGATTCGCTGCACTCTGCGGCAAGCTACGTTGAAGCGGTCAAGCGTGCCGGATCCGAAGTCAGGATATTTGAACTCATGGACCAGGCCGACGAGATATTCTCAGGCAAACGTGAGCGCACGCAGGAGTTCGATGACATGCTCGACGAGCTCATCGTGTTCTACGAGAAAGGGTACGACCGTTACCTGAAGGCACTTAAGGACGGGTACTTTATTTCAGATATGAAAATATAATGAGCGAACGGAAACGTTTACTGTTTGCGAGAAAAGCTTTGGAGGAGCGAAAGCGCCTTTTCGAGCAAATTGTAAATGCTTCCGTGAGCGTATCGGAGACAGACATGGAAAGCACGATCATGAAACGCCTCGGCGAAGGAAAGTTCGTCCTGATCGCCGAGATAGGCGTAAACTATTATGACATCGCAACAGAGCGCGGCATTTCGAACATGGATGCCGCCAAACTTATGGTAAAGGAAGCGAAGGCTGCCGGGATACACGCGGTCAAGTTCCAGACGTACAAGGCGGGAACACTTGCTGCAAAAGCATCCCCGTATTACTGGGATATAACCGAGGAGCCGACAAGGTCGCAGTATGAACTCTTCACAAAGTTCGATTCGTTCGGATATGCCGAATACAAAGAGCTGAAAGAGTACAGCGACAGCATCGGTATCGAGTTCCTTTCAACGGCCTTTGATATCGAGTCCGCGGATTACCTTGATGAACTTATGAACGTTTATAAGATCTCTTCCTCGGATCTTTCAAACATCCCGTTCATAGAGTATCAGGCAAAGAAGAACAAGCCCATACTGCTTTCGGTCGGTGCTTCAAATGAAGACGAGATAAAGCGCGCCCTTTCGGCCATACGCAAAAATACCGATGCACCCGTTGCTCTGCTTCACTGTGTTCTTGAATATCCGACACCGCTTGAGGATGCAAACCTGTTAAAGATCGCATCGCTTAAGGAAAGATTCCCCGATGTTTATATAGGGTATTCGGATCATACGAAGCCTACCGACGACTGCGACATTATAAAGTGCGCATACAATCTCGGGGCGCAGCTTGTTGAAAAGCATTTCACGCTTAACAAAACTCTTAAGGGCAACGATCATTATCATGCGATGGATCCGTCAGATGCGGCAAAGATACTGTCTGCGATCGAGAGGATGGACATGATAAGGGGAAAGGGCGATCTGGTAAGCCTTGATACCGAAAGTGCGGCAAGGCAGAATGCGAGACGCTCACTTGTATCGCTCGGAAATATCAGTAAGGGAAGAGTTATCACGAAAGAGATGCTCACTTTCAAGCGTCCGGGTACGGGTATCTCGCCCGACAGGATCGACGAGGTGGCAGGATGCACGGCGGCCTGCGATATTGCTGACGATACGATCATACAGGAGAACATGCTCATTCATGGCAGGTGAAAAAGCTGATACGAACCGGGTCGTAAAATCCGGTATCTGGTATACGATAGCCAATGTTTCCATAAGAGCCGTTGCCATAATCACAACACCGATCTATACGGGAATGCTGACGACGGCTGAATACGGAAAGGCCAATACATACAATTCATGGATCGACGTTTTTAACGTGTTTGCATGTCTGTGCGTCGTGTATTCGATAGGACGGGCTAAGCTTGATTTTCCCGATAAGTTTGACGAATATATGTCTGCACTCCAGGGTCTGTCGAGTTCTTTCGGCCTGATCCTTCTTGTCTTTGCATTCATTTTCAGGGAAGCACTTGCGGGATGGATCCACTACGAGGTTCCGCTTGCGGTGGGCCTGTTCGCATATCTGTGCGTATCTCCTTCCGTTGAATATATGATGCAGAAATGCAGATATGAGTACCGTTACAAGGAGAACATACTCATATCCCTGATCACGTGCGTCGGCCAGGTGGCCCTGTCGATCACGCTGATGCTCGTCTTTAACGACAACAGGTATATCGGAAAGATCCTCGGTGTGATAATCCCGACTGCGATAATGGGCATCGTGTTCTATATTCAGTTCATCGTACGCGGAAAGGTTTTCTACAAAAAAGAGTACTGGATATATGCCTTAAAGATCGGACTTCCGATGATACCGCACGGACTGGCGCTCATCCTTCTTGCACAGATGGACAGGATCATGATCAAGTCCATTCTGTCCGATGCAGAATCGGGCCTGTACATTTTCGGATATTCGTTCGCAACGCTCTTGATGATCTTCACGAACGCGATAGGCCAGGCATGGCTGCCGTGGTTTAATGAGACGCTGTTTGCGGGAGGAGTCGAAAAGGTTAAGAGCATACAAAAAAAACTTGTTCTGCTCGGGTGTTTTCTGTCGTTTGCGTTTATCGTTGCGGCTCCTGAAGCCCTGATGCTCTTATCGATATCAAACGATTCGTACTGGATCGCCAAGTACGTTGTACCGCCGATAGTTCTCGGAACGCTTGCACAGTATTTCTACACGTTCTATGTCAATTACGAGATATTCTGCAAGAAGACGCCGCTCATAGCAGCGGGATCGGTCGGTGCCGCAATAATAAACTATGTGTTAAATGCGATGTTCATCCCGAGATACGGGTACATCGCTGCCGCATATACGACACTTGCAAGTTACCTGATCCTTATGGCAGCGCACTTTATAATGGTAAGACTTGTGCTTAAGGGAAAAGTATACGACGATCTCAATATGTTCATATCGCTCGCTCTTTCGATCGCCGTGGGCCTGTCGTTCCTGCTGCTGTACAGAGAGGGACTGAACATGATACTGCTCAGATACGCGCTTGCTGTCGCGATCATCGGCGTTTTTGCAATTATAAACAGACGTGATATAATTACGCTAGCAAATTACGTAAAAAAGCGGTTTTTCGGGAAAAATCAATGAAAACACTGATAGTTATCCCCGCCAGGGGCGGGTCAAAAAGAATACCGAGAAAAAATGTCAGGATCATGTGCGGAAAGCCCCTTATCGCCTATTCGATAGAGAATGCCAAGGCGCTGAGGGAAACGATGCATCTGGATGTTGACGTTGCGGTCTCGACGGACGACGAGGAGCTCGGGGGGATAGTCGAAAAACGCGGAGTTGAAGTTATAGCGCGCCCCGCAGAACTTGCGACCGACAACGTAACGCTCGATCCCGTTATATTCCATGCTCTCAACTACATGGAAGAGAAGAAAAATGTCCGTTACGACACAGTGATCACCATGCAGGCAACAAGCCCGACCCTTAAGATGATCACGATAAAGAACGCGATCGAATACTTCGAAGATCATGACTTCGACACTGTTCTTTCCGCCACGAACAAGCCTCATCTGTCATGGGGAGTGAACGAGGAGGGAGAGTACGTTAAAAACTATGAGAAGCGTCTCAATTCCCAGCAGCTTCCGCCAAACTTTCTCGAGACCGGCGGATTCCTGATCACAAGACGTGACTGTGTCACGAACGAGGGAAGGATCGGTGCGAAGGTCAGCATATTTGAGATACCCGAGGACGAAGCGGTCGATATCGACACGTATTCCGACTGGGTGCTGTGCGAGAACATATTAAGGCGCAAAAAGATAATGTTTCGAACCGTCGGAAAGAGATCGGTCGGAATGGGCCACGTATACAGGTGCCTTACACTCGCATACAAGCTTACCGGACATGATGTCATCTTTGCCGCATCGGAGGATTCCGATATCGGTATAGAAAAGATAAAGGAATCAAACTTCAATGTCATCAGGATAAAGGATGATGCACACTTTGAAAAAGTCCTGTCGGAAGAAAAGCCCGACATACTTGTTAACGATATCCTTGATACTACTGCCGAATACATGCAGATGGCGACAAAATACGCAAAGCGTGTCGTAAACTTCGAGGACGTCGGAAGCGGTGCAAAGTATGCGGACGCTGTAATAAATGCTCTGTATGAAAAGGGCGACAAGCTTCACAACGAATATTACGGCAGTAAATATTTCTGCATAAGGGATGAATTCCTTGAAGAGCATCCGAAGGAGTTTTCCGAAAAGTGTGAGAACGTTCTCGTCATATTCGGCGGAGCGGATCCGTCGGACCTTACCGGAAGGCTTTACGGTATATGCAGAAGGCTTCATAAGACAAACCCCGACGTTAGGTTCCATTTCCTGCTCGGATTTGCATATCCCTATTCGGACAGGATAGTGACTGTTGAAGAAGACAATGTGTTCATACATAAGGACGTAAAGCGTGTCAGCGCATATATGGGCAGGATGGATCTGGCCATCACGAGCCAGGGACGTACCGTTTACGAGCTTGCCAGCATGGGTGTTCCCGCCATAGTCCTTGCACAGAATGAGCGCGAGGCAATGCATGTGTTTGCCGGAATCCAGAACGGGTTCATCAATCTCGGTATCGGAGCCGAAACGGATGATGAGACTGTTGTATCAACGATAGAATGGCTCATGTCAACGCCCAATGTCAGAAAAGAGATGAGAAAGCTCCAGCTTCAGAAGGACTTCTCAAAGGGTCATGAGAGAGTCATCAGGCTGATACTTGACGACAGCGACGAAAGCATCGACGGATAACGGAGTCAGATGAGAAAAAGACATAATGCAGATCCTCTTGCCGAAGCAAGACGCAAAGAGCAGGAGCGACTGGAGCGTGAGCGTCAGGAAATGATCATGGCACAGAATGATATTTCCGTGATCTCACTTGACAATAACATAGAGAACGAGTTCATCGGGCAGGGCATGAATGAGCCCGAGCCCGATATCCTGTATACAAACGAGGCAAAGAAGGTCGTAAGGAGCCTTAATCATCTGGAGAACCGGAGGGTCATGCTCGTCAACACGGTTGTCGGAACGGGATCCGTAGGAAGACTTGTTGAAGGCCTTTACAATACCCTTACCGCTAACGGATACGAATGCATGGTCGCATACGGCAGGGATTCGCATCCCGAAGGCATGAACGGATACAGGATCGGACAGGATCTTGACGTGTATATCCACGGCGGTCTGTCGAGGATCACGGACAGACACGGGTTCTACTCGAAAAGAGCGACGATCGAGTTCATAAACGTCATAGAAGAGTTCAAACCGGACATAATCCACCTTCACAATGTTCATGGATATTATCTGAATATCCGTGTTCTTTTTGAATACCTGAAAAGTACGGATATCAGGATCATATGGACGCTTCATGACTGCTGGACGTTTACGGGACACTGTTCCCACTTTGAATATATCGGATGCATGAAATGGGTGAGCGGGTGCTATTCGTGCGAGCAGCTTGCCGAGTATCCGAAGTCGGTAGGCAAGGACAATTCGCAGAGAAACTATGCCGACAAGAAGGAACTGTTCACGGGATTTGAAGACATGACGCTTGTTACCCCTTCACAGTGGCTCAAAGGTCGTGTGGAGCAGTCGTTCATGGGAGAATATCATACCGTAGTCGTTCCGACCGGGATAGATACATCGGTATTTCATCCGGTGGAGGAGCAGAGAGTCGACGATAATCTTGTGTTCAGGCTCAGGAACAGTCTGAACCTGCGTAACAAGAACGTCCTGCTCGGAGTGGCCAATCCGTGGCGCGAGAGAAAGGGACTGATGCAGTTCGTCAACCTTTCCAAGCTTATTAACGAGAGGTGTGTCATAGTGCTCGTCGGGCTTAACGATGAACAGCTCTCAAATCTTCCCGAGTCGATAATCGGTATCGGTCATACCGACAGTGCGGCGGAACTTGCGGCACTTTACTCGATGGCAGACATATATGTGAACCTGACGCTGGAGGATACTTTCCCGACAACGAACATCGAGGCGCTCGCATGCGGTACGCCTGTCATCACATACAGATCGGGAGGAAGCGCGGAGTCGATCGATGACACATGCGGTATTTCCGTTGAACGTAATTCCGTCCAGGGTGTTGTTGCCGCGATCGATACGATAATATCCCAGAAGGGTATCGCATACACAAAGGAAGACTGTGTCAGACACGCGATGCTCTATGACAAGGATGTGCGTTTCGAAGAATACATCCGTGAAGTTTATGAGGGAATGTAAATGAAATTACATGATTTTTGCACGAAATTTCAACATTCCATAGTGTTCCTTATCGAACTTGTCATGTACGTGGCATGTCTTGCCACGTTCTTTTTGATGTTCGCCATCGATAACCCCGAGATAATAAAACTGTCAAGAACGGCAGCCGTAACACTTTCAACTTTTGTCATCATGCTCGTGCTCTTAACGTTCATGTACGGAAGGTATGATGTCGGAAACCGAAGATGGGGACAGGTTGCGCTTTCAGTGTCGATAACGCTCATCATCACCGATCTTGCAACATACCTGGAACTGACGATCATGAAGACGAACGAGGCGAACAATACGACATTCCGTCTCGAGAACATAGGGATACTGTTCCTCGTGTTTGTCATACAGATCTTTGTGATCATACTCATGTGTGCTCTGGGCGACAGGTTCTATTTCTGGATACATCCGAAGGAACACTGTCTTGTCGTGACTGCGGACAGGGAAGAAGCGAAGCGTGTCAAAGAGGCTCTGGAATCATTTGAGAAGCGCTATGAGGTCACCGGTATCACAACGTATGATGATACCGATCTTGAATCAAAAATGGTCGCAAACGACACGATAGTCCTGTATGAGCTTCCCGTTGAAGAAAGAACGAAGATAATAGATTTCTGCTATCAGAATCTTAAGAACATATACTTCAATCCGCACATCGCCGATATTCTCGAGCAGAATTCGCATCAGGTCATCATGGATGATATTTCGCTCTTCTCGACGAGATACCATATGATCACGTTCGAGGAAAGGCTTGTCAAGAGGTTTATGGATACGTTCATAAGCCTTCTGGCACTTATCATCACGAGCCCCATCCTTCTTGTTTCAGCGATCTGCATCAAAAAGAATGACGGCGGAAAAGTGTTCTTCAGACAGAAGAGGGCGACCGTTCACGGAAGGGTGTTTGAGATAATAAAATTTCGAACGATGCACGAAAACGTGGAGAACTTCTCTTCAACCGAAGAGGACGACAGGATCACAAAGGTCGGAAAGGTTCTGAGAAAATACAGGATCGACGAGCTGCCGCAGTTCGTCAATATCTTAAAGGGTGATATGAGCCTTGTCGGGCCGCGTCCCGAGATGCTTGAAAATGTTGAGGATTACGAAAAGGATCTTCCGGAATTCAGGTACAGGCTCAGGATGAAGGCGGGACTTACCGGGCTGGCTCAGATATACGGAAAATATAACACAACATCACGGGATAAGCTGATGCTCGACTTGATGTACATAGAAAACTACAGTCTTGTCAGAGACATCCAGCTGCTGTTCCAGACCGTCCTGGTGCTGTTCAGGGCCGAAGACAGCACGAAAGCGTTTTCGAAAACGGAAAAAAGAGAAGGATCAGATGACAAAGAATGATATAAAAATATCCGTGGTCACGGTCACTTTCAATTCGGAGAAGACGATCGAGGACACGATAAGATCCGTCCTTTCACAGACTTATCAGCCGTATGAATATATCATCGCGGACGGGGGTTCGGATGACAGAACGCTTGAGATACTTGACGGCTACGCAAAGGAATTTGACGAGCGCGGCATAAAGCTGTCGGTCAAGAGCGAGAGTGACAACGGGATATATGACGCGATGAACAAAGGCGTAGCAAGAGCGGCCGGAGACATTGTCGGTATCATAAACAGTGATGACTGGTATGAAAAAGATGCTCTTGAAACGGTTGCCGCTGCGTACGCTGAGAAGCCGTTCGATCTTTTCTATGCCGATGTCAGGATGGTACTTCCCGACGGAAGATCGTTCGTAAAGCATTCGAAAAACCGCAGATATGCTACGAGCCGTGACTGGAACCATCCGACCACTTTCATCACTAAAGAGATTTATAACAGGTACAGCTACAGAACTGAAACGATACATGATGACTATGACCTGATACTCAGGCTGAAGCATGACGGTGTACGGATAACCGTAAAGAATAAAGTCATCGCGAACTTCAGGATGAACGGCACCAGCCATAAGAGGTCGCTTTCGGCGGCACTTTCAAGCATTAAGATCAAATACAGTATATACAGGCAGAACGGTTACAGCAGGTTTTATATTTTTGAGTGCCTGATCGTTGAAGCCGGAAAGCTGATGATCGGATAAATGAAGACGATAACGTTTTTTTCAAACTATTTCAATCACCATCAGAAAGCCCTTTGCGACGCTTTTTATGCTCTTATCGGCGAGGGCTTTACTTTTGTTGAGACGATGCCGATGGAAGAGTTCCGCTCCGGGATGGGATGGGGTGAGAACACACCCGGGTATGTACTCAGAACATATGAAAGCGATGAGAACGAAAAGAAGGCCCGTCTTCTTGCTGACTCATCCGATCTTGTGATCATGGGTACGGCACCCGAGTACTACATCAGCAGCAGGCTTGATGAAGGAAAGATCATATTCAGATATTCCGAACGCCCGTTAAAAGAAGGGTTCGTCAAGTTCTTTATACCGCGTCTTACGAAGAAGTACCTTAAGCTTCATGTCTCAAACAGAAAAAAGAACATCCATGTCCTTGCGGCCAGCGCATTTACGTCGTGGGACTTTAAGAAGATGTTTGACAGCTATCCCGGCAAATGCTACAAGTTCGCGTATTTTCCGAAACATTTGAGCTATGATTTTGAACAGCTGTATGAGAGAAAACTGAAAGTATCCGAAGAAGCCGGTGCGGTAACGATACTCTGGGAAGGCCGCATGATAAAGTTAAAGCGCGCGGATCTCCTCATAAAGGCGGCAGCGGTGCTGAAAAGCCGGGGATATGATTTTCGCTTAAAGCTTATAGGTGACGGCGAAGAGAAGGACAACCTGATCACGCTGTCCGAAAAACTTGCGATATCGGATATCGTATCGTTTGAAGGATTTTTAAAGCCCGATGAGGCAAGAGAGCGTATGGCAGATGCGCAGATATATGTGTGCACGAGCAATCATCTTGAAGGATGGGGATCTGTCATATACGAGTCGTTAAATGCCGGATGTGCTGTTGTTGCCAGTCACGTCTGCGGCGCGACACCCTGGCTCGTCAGGGATAATGAGACCGGATCCGTATACAGGTCAGGAGACGTAACTGGTCTTGCGGATAAGCTGGAGCGTTTTCTGAAGGATGAAAGACTAAGGCACGACCTGGGAAAGAATGCATACGAGCAGATGAGAGATATGTGGAATCCCGAAGTTGCGGCAGAGCGTGTGATCGGCCTTTGCGATGCGCTTGAAAACGGAAAGAAGACACCTTATTCCGAGGGACCGTGCTCGGTGGCACCGATAATGAAGAATAACTGGTACAGGGGCTGAACTTATGGAAAACAAGAAAAAGACGATCCTGTACCTGATGGAATACCCGATAGATCTGCCGGGAGGCGGGCAGGAGTCAACCAAAACACTTTGTGAGGGAATATCGGCCGATGAAAGATTTGAGGCAGTTGTGGCATGCCCGGATCTTCTTACGACAAAGCAGTCCGATTACGGATACAGGGTGGTGACATATCCGTCGGATGAGAACAGGGAACTTTCCAAATTCAGAAGGATATCCAATTTTCTTAAAAGGATCGGATCGTTTCAAAGGATCATCAAAGAAGTCTCACCGGATCTTATACACGTCTCGATGTCCGAATCGCTCATCACTTTCGGCGCGCTCAGGGTTCCAGGATTTTTCGGGAAGATCCCGTTCGTATATACGGACAGGGGACTTCGGTTCGGATACAGAAAGCACTCTATGATGTGCATCAAGGCAACCATGAAGAGAGCCTCATGCATGCTGACAACGACAAAGTTCAATGCCGGTCTGTGGAAGGATGAGGTAAAGTGTCCGATAAAGACGATCCCGAACACGATAAGCAAAGCCTTCGGGTCATACGATGAAAACAGGCGCGCGCAGCTTCAAAGCAAGTACGGGATAGCGGATGATGAAACGGTGATCGGATTTGCCGGAAGGATATCAGAGGAAAAGAACTGGGAAAAGGTTCCGGGTGTCGTCGCCGTGATAAAGGAAGCGGGCATAAAGTTCAAGGTCGCACTCGTCATGTCGGTGTATGAGACAAGGGATGCTGCGATCGTAAAGAGCGTGAAGGACGGTATCATAAGCGCGATCGGTGAGGAAAACCTCATATACATGCAGGATCTGTCCCAGACCGAGATCGCCGACTATTATTATCTCGTTGATATTTTCCTTATGACGAGCAATTTCGAGTCGTTCGGAAAAGCGGCAGTGGAAGCGATGAGCCGTAAGTGTATCGTTCTTTCGACGGCTGTCGGGGGACTGCCGGAGGTCATCGATAACGGCGAAGATCTTTACGACATGGACGACCTGTCAAAGCTTACGGACAGGATCAAATACCTGATCTTAAATAAAGAGGCAGCGGATAAAGAGCGCGAGACATTCTACAGACGCTATAAAGACAACTATACGATCGAAAGAAATGTGGCGGGACACATCGCGGTTTACGAAGAGATTCTTGGGATAAATGGACAGCGGTAACGATAACAAAAAGAATACAAATGTTCTGGCAAGTTTCATAGAGTTCTTCTACGGGAACTTCGTGGTACTGCTTCTCGGGTTCATATCCCTTCCGGTCATCACAAGACTTCTTCCGACGGAAGAATACGGAAGGTCATCGATGTTCCTGTCGGCGGTCACTATCATTTACATCTTTGCGATCCTCGGGCTTGACCAGTCATACATCAGGTACTATTACGGTGAAAAGACGGATGAGAGAAAGCTGTTCATGCAGTGCCTTCGCCCGCCTCTCATCCTTATAGTGATACTCACGCTCGTATATTTTGCGTTCTCACATTTTTTCAATCAGATACTGTTTGAAAGGGACGGACTGGATGTAACGCTTCTTGTCATAGGCTATACCGTGACTTCGGTGTTTGAGAGATTTCTGTTTCTGAACATCCGGATGCAGCAGAAGGGTAAGCTCTATTCAAACCTGAACATAGTGACGAAGGTATTGAACATCGCGTTCATTTTCCTGTTTGCGTACATTCTCGGTGATGACTTCAGAGTCGGTCTTTATGAGCTTACACTCCCGCTCATGATCGTGACACTCTTCCTGCTTGTTAAGTTCATTCTTGAGGGCAGGGGGTATGAGCACAGGACACACGAAGTGACCGAAAAGGAACTTCTGAAGTACGGCATACCGTTTGTGCCGATGCTTTTGATGGAGTGGCTCCTGTCATCGATGGACAAGTGGTCGATACGCTTCCTCAATGATTTTTCGGAGACGGGTGTGTATTCGTCCGCGATGCAGATCATGACGATCCTGCTGACGCTCAAGATAACGTATGTAGCGTTCTGGTCACCGATCGCGATGAAGAAGTATGAGCAGGAAGATGAGAGCACGGTAAAGCCGTTCTTTGCCGATATGTTTCAGAAGGTTCAGTTTCTGTGCATGCTCGCGGCATTCGGTCTTACCGCGGCAAGGAGCCTGATCGTACTCATACTTGGAAGGGACTACCGCGGGGCCATAAGGATAATACCGTTTCTGTCGCTTATGCCGGTATTGTCGATACTGTTCGAGATGACCGGGCAGGGCATGAAGTTTACGAAGAAGCCGGTGTATTTTAACTATGCTTCACTTGCAGCGATAATCTGCAATCTCGTCGGAAATCTCCTGCTCGTTCCGAGGTACCAGGGGATCGGAGCTGCTGTTGCGACGGCTCTGACATACATCGTCTACTTTGCGATAGGAACGTATTTCTCGATAAAATGTTATCCGGTTGATTACGGTTATAAAAACTTTGTAATTTCGCTTGTTGTATATATCGCATACGCTGCATTTGCGACCGTTACCGATAATGAATGGATGAATGTGGCCTCAGGTGTTATACTAATCATCGGACTTATGATACTTAACAGAAAAGTTGTCAGTGCGCTGTGGCAGTATGCTAAGGACAGCGTTGCTGATCTGCTGAAAAAAAACAGGAGGCAGGGATAATGAGCCTTTATCAGGATATCAAGGATCAGAAAGAGAAGATCTCACTCGTGGGTCTCGGATATGTCGGGATGCCGATCGCGGTCGCATTTGCAAAAAAGGTGAAGGTGGTGGGATTTGACCTTAACAGCGAGAAGATCGCCGCATACAGGTCCGGAAAAGATGCAACGAAGGAAGTCGGGGACGAGGAGATCAGAAGATCGACCGTTGAGTTCACTTCCGATCCCGAAGATCTTAAGAGTGCGAAGTTTCATATCGTTGCCGTTCCGACACCTATAAACCAGGACAAGACACCGGATCTTTATCCTGTTGAGTCGGCAAGTGAGATACTCGGCCGTAATCTTACGAAGGGATCGATCGTGGTATATGAGTCGACTGTATATCCGGGTGTTACCGAGGATATATGCGTTCCGATACTTGAAAGGGAATCTCACCTTAAATGCGGTGTTGATTTCAAGGTCGGATATTCTCCGGAGCGTATCAATCCCGGAGACAAGGTACACAGGCTCGAGAACATCAAAAAGATCGTCTCGGGTATGGATGAGGAAACGCTTGAAGAGATCGCAAACGTTTATGAACTTGTTATAGAGGCAGGCGTTCACCGTGCAGGGAGCATCAAGGTCGCAGAGGCCGCAAAGGTCGTCGAGAACTCGCAGAGGGATATCAATATCGCGTTCATCAACGAACTTGCGATGGCCTTTGACAAGATGGGTATCGATACGAATGAAGTCATTGATGCGATGAACACGAAGTGGAATGCGCTCGGCTTCAGGCCGGGACTTGTCGGAGGACACTGCATAGGTGTCGATCCTTACTATTTTGTGTACGAGGCTGAAAGGCTCGGATATCATTCAAGGATCATATCCGCAGGACGCCAGATCAATGACGACATGCCAGGATACATCGGCGAGCAGATAGTAAAGCAGCTTGTTCTTGCGGGCAAAAAGGTAAGGGATGCGAAGATCGTTTTCTTCGGCGCAACGTTCAAGGAAAACTGTCCCGATGTCCGTAATTCCAAGATCATGGAGATATTAAAGCATCTCGAGCAGTATGAGATGAAACCGATGCTCGTCGATACGTGGGCGGATCCTGCCGAGGTGAAGCACTCATACGGATATGAGCTTGACGACGAGAAGAATGCAAAGGATGCCGACTGCATAGTGCTTGCGGTCGCACATGAAGAATATAAGAGCAGGAAGCTTTCCGACTGGGATTCGTTCTTTAAGGCGCTTCCGGCAAAAGAAAAGGTCATCATAGACATCAAGGGCATACTTGATAATGCCGAAGTCACAAAAGCGGGGTACGGATATTGGCGATTATAGTAAACGCGGATGACTTCGGGATGAGTGATGCTGTAAACGAGGCGATAAGACTCTCTTTTGAGAAGGGTCTGATCGGAAGATGCACGCTCATGACTAACATGGAAAAGGCTGAAGATGCCATGAGGATCGCATCGGAATGCGGATTTTCGGACCGCGTCGGGATACACTTAAACCTTACCGCGGGAAAACCGCTGTGCGAGGATATGGCTAAGGATCCCGTGATGTGCGATGCATCGGGAAGGTTTACCGCAGAGTTCGCCAGAAGCTTTAAGACGCGTTTTTTCCTTCCGGCAGATACCCGCAGGAATGTCGAGAAAGAGCTTCGTGCCCAGCTTGATGAATACAGAAGGCTTGGCGGAACGCTATGGCATATAGATTCCCACCACCATGTCCATACCGATCCGTCGGTCTGGAAGGTGCTGAAAAAAGTGCTGCCCGATTATCCGGTAACGTCCGTAAGGCTTGGGCGTAACATGTACAGGGGAGGCAATCCTCTGATGCGGATATACAAGGCGATGCTCAATGCGTCGATCCGCCGTTTCTGCAAGGGAAGGCCGGAGTATTTCGGCTCATATGCCGACTATGTATCGTTTGGAGAAGAGGTTTCAGACAGGGAGACCGAGGTCATGATCCATCCGCAGTTTGATGAAGCAGGAGTGCTCGTTGACGTGACGGGAGGAGGTAGCAGAAAGCTGACCGGTGGCATCTGAAGCAGAAGAATAGTTATGTTAACAAAAATCATCCCGAAAGGTTGTCTTTCGGGGTTTTTTATGTTATCATCTATAGTGATTATGTTCAAGAGTGGGGAATTATGCGCATGAAAACTTATCTCGTAACCGGAGGGGCCGGCTTTATCGGTTCAAACTTTATTCACTATATATTCGAAAAGCATAAAGGAAATGCCAGGATAATAAACGTGGATGTGCTTACATACGCCGGCAATCTCGAGAACCTAAAGGATATCGAGAATGATCCCGATTACACGTTTGTGAAGGCGGACATTTGCGACCAGGACGCGATCTCAAAGATCTTTTCCGAGAATGACATAGACTATGTTGTACACTTTGCTGCAGAGTCCCATGTGGACAGGAGCATCCGTGATCCCGAGATCTTTGCAAAGACAAATGTTATCGGAACACTCAATATGCTCAACTGCGCGAAGAATGCATGGGCCGAGGGTGGCGGTTTCAAGGAGGGCAAAAAGTTCCTTCATGTTTCTACCGATGAAGTGTACGGATCACTTACCGATGAGGGAACATACTTCTACGAGACGACACCGTATGATCCGCACAGCCCGTATTCGGCAAGCAAGGCTTCGTCCGATTTCATGGTAAAGGCATACGTTGATACATATCATTTCCCTGCTTTTATCACGAACTGCAGCAACAACTACGGACCTTACCAGTTCCCGGAAAAGCTCATTCCGCTCATCATAAACAATGTTCTGTCGGGTAAAAAGCTTCCCGTGTACGGTGACGGCAAAAACGTTCGTGACTGGCTGTATGTCATGGATCATGCAAAGGCCATCGACATGGTGCTCGAAAAGGGAAGGTTCGGCGAGAAGTACAACATCGGCGGACATAACGAGAAGCAGAACATCGAGATAGTTAAGATCATCATCGATACGATAAAGGAGATGCTTCCCGCAGACGATCCGAGACAGGAGCATATCAATTATGACCTCATCACATATGTCGAAGACAGAAAGGGTCATGACAGAAGATATGCCATAGCTCCCGACAAGATCAAAGCAGAGATAGGCTGGGAGCCCGACACTATGTTTGCTGAGGGAATAAAGCTCACGATCCGCTGGTACTTCGAACATACCGAATGGATGGAAAGAGTCACGAGCGGCGATTATCAGAAATATTACGAGGAAATGTATAAATGAAAGGTATCATCCTGGCCGGAGGATCCGGAACAAGACTGTACCCGCTGACAAAGGCAATGTCCAAACAGATGATGCCTGTTTATGACAAGCCGATGATATACTACCCGCTGTCGATCCTGATGCTGGCCGACATAAGGGAGATACTCATAATATCAACACCGAGGGATCTGCCCACATTCAGGGAACTGTTCGGTGACGGCAGCCAGCTCGGCCTTAAGATGTCATATGCGGTGCAGGAGACACCGAGAGGACTTGCGGATGCGTTCATAATAGGTGCCGACTTTATCGGTGATGACAGCGTAGCACTCATTCTCGGAGATAATATTTTCTACGGACAGAGCTTTTCAAAGGTACTGCGTACCGCCGCTTCGCGAAAATCAGGTGCCACGATCTTCGGTTACTATGTAAGGGATCCGAAAGAATACGGTGTTGTTGAATTCGATGAGAACGGAAAAGCGATCTCGATAGAGGAAAAGCCCGAGAACCCGAAGTCAAATTATGCCGTTCCGGGCCTGTACTTTTACGACAACGATGTTGTTGAGATAGCAAAGAACGTCAAGCCTTCAAAGAGAGGCGAGATAGAGATCACAAGCATCAATAATGCCTATCTTGAAAGAGGAGATCTCTTTGTTGAGACGCTCGGCCGCGGATTTGCGTGGCTTGATACGGGTAATCACGAGATGCTGCTCGATGCGGCGGATTTCGTGAGAGCTTTCCAGAAGCGTCAGGGTATGTACATTTCGTGCATAGAGGAGATAGCATACAGAAGGAACTTTATTGACAGAGATCAGCTTTTGAAGCTTGCCGAGCCGCTCCTGAAGACAGATTACGGAAAATATCTGGTGGATGTGGCAAACGGATTGTAATACAGTATCCTTTCCGGAAGAGGGAGCCGGAAGGATGCGGGGAGTGTAATATTCAGATAAGGGGAAAGACATGAAGAAGAAAAACTACGACAGGATGACGTCCGAAGAACGCAGAGAGCTTGACTGGGTTGAACTTTCAGAAAAGCTGAATGCGGATGACGGATCAGCCGGAATGGTTGATTCAATGAGATTTTCCGAACCGGATGTGAGCAATATCGTCAATGAGACGATATCGCAGATCGCTTCGGAGGATCTTAAGGTAGATACATCGGACATGGACGGCGTCAAGGCAGCGGTCAATTCGTTCTATGCCTATGACAAGAAACCGGCAAAGAAAAAGAAGATGTCGCCTGTTGATGAGAAGATCATCATCAGAAGCGAAGAATTAAAGAAAAAACGCAAATCTTCAGACAAACCCAAGTCAAGTCAGGCAGCCGCAACACCTAAGAAGAAGGTCAAAGGCCGCGCCGATCATGTACCTGCAGACGATTCGTTCAGACACGCAAAGGGCTTAGAGAAGTACAGAAAGATGGGTATCCTTCCGACGAAGAAGGATGGTCCTTCGGATTTCAGGAAAAAGTCAGCCAACTGGAGATATGACGAAGTTCCGAAGGCGGCCGTAACGGATGAAGCGATCGAAAAGCAGATCGACGAGGAATCGTTCTTCTCAAAGATGAAAAAAATGACGGTCGTTCAGTGGTTCTCGGTCGCAATGGCGATCGCGATACTCATCACGTCCGTGATGACGACCACGGTATATGCCGATTATCTCGGCGAAGTCAACAAGGCAAACGCAATTGCGGACCTTCCGCAGTTTACCGATGATGCGTCAATGATCGCATACAAGGGTGAAAGCGTCGAGACGGAAGACGTTGCTATGGAAGAAGCAGCCGGAGAGATGTCTGATGTTTCCGGCAAGATGCTCTCCCTTGTCCTTACGAGTGTTGAGAAGGACCTTAAAGTCAAGCTCGTCGATGAGGACGATACGCTGGTTAAGGGCGTGAAATGGGGGATCAAAGTAACTGACAAGAAGAACAACGAGAGCAGTTACGAAGATGATGATGAAGACGGTATCATCCACCTGACGGGGATGAGCGCCGGTGATTATTCGGTAGCGATAGAGGATTCCGATTCGCTTGCCGGATATGTTTACCCGACGGTAGGCCAGACGGTAAGCGTCAAGGCCAAGGTCGAATACAAAGTCATAGCCAACATCAAGGACGAGATCAAGAAGGAGAGCGAGGTCAACGCTGCAGCCGAGGATAACGGAAACAAGGCAGCCGATGTCGAGACCGGATCTACGCTCACCGATACTGTTGAGTTCGTTGAGTCTTCGAAGGAGGAGACAGGCGAGACATATGAAGAGGCTATCGTCGACGAATCCAAGACGGAAGTCATAGCATCGACTGGCAGCAGGCTCTTAAGCGCACTTGAGAGCATAGCCGATGCGGCATCTTCCGTATTCTCAAGGAGCAATGTTGCGGCACTCAGCTTTACGGGCCGTATGGTGGCTGAGAACGATCCGCCTGAAGGAACCACACCTGTTCTGACGGAGACTGACACAACTCCGACACCGGCAGCTGAGGATCCGACAACAACGCCGACGGCGACACCTACACCTACGCCTACACCGGATCCTACTCCGACACCGGATCCCACGCCTACGGCAACACCGACACCTACGCCGACAGCAACACCGACTCCGACCCCTACGGCGACACCTACACCTACGCCGACGGCAACTCCTACACCGACACCGTCGCCGAGCAAGTACAAGGATGAGGCACAGCTGTACGATTCGTCCAAGAACAAACTGTATGTGTACGACAACGGCAGCTACAGGCTTGCGAAGTGGGGCGACTACAAGGACGGAAAATATACGAAGTTCTTCAGAAGGGTAGTCGGATATGTATACACCGGATGGCAGAACATCGACGGACATACATATTACTACACGAAGGACCACGAGAAGGTTACCGGACACCAGATCATCGGTGGAGTCGAGTATGACTTCAATTCCGACGGATCGTTATCAAACGGCTCCGGAGTTCTCGGAATAGACGTATCGAAGTACCAGCCGAGCATCAACTGGGCTTCGGTCAAGTCATCGGGTATTGATTTTGTAATAATCAGATGCGGATACCGCGGTGCGTCAACGGGTGCGCTCATTGAGGATCCTTACTTCAAGAGCCACATCAAGGGCGCCAAGAATGCAGGCCTCAAGGTCGGCGTATACTTCTTCTCGACGGCACTCAACGAAGCAGAAGCAGTTGAAGAGGCAAGTATGTGTGCGGCACTTTGCGGAGGCTACGGAATTTCCTATCCGGTATTCCTCGATGTGGAAAGTTCTTCAAGACCGGGATATAATTCACTTCCGGCATCTCAGAGAACGGCCAACATCCAGGCATTCTGCAAGACCATCGCATCTGCGGGATATACGCCGGGACTGTATGCGAACAAGACATGGCTTACCGAGAAGATCAACACTTCATCGCTGTCATGCAAGATCTGGCTCGCACAGTACAGGGCTGACGGTCCTACATATGCCGGCCGCTACGATATATGGCAGTACACTTCGAAGGGAAGTGTCAGCGGTATACCGGGCAACGTCGACATGAACAAGAGCTTTTTGAAATACTGACAGAGTGATCAGGGAGAAAAAATGGGCAAGATCTCAGTTGAAAAAACACCTATAGAAGGACTGTACGTGATAGAACCGACCGTGTTCGGCGACAATCGCGGATATTTCATGGAAACATACAATATCGCAGACTTTAAGGAAGCAGGCATTGACTGTGTGTTCGTTCAGGACAACCAGTCAGCTTCCAAGAAAGGTGTTATCCGGGGTCTTCATTTCCAGATAAACTATCCGCAGGACAAACTGGTCCGTGTGATCAGAGGTGAAGTGTTTGACGTGGCAGTCGATATGAGAAAAGGATCGCCTACATACGGGAAGTGGTACGGCGTCAGGCTGTCAGAGGAGAACAAGAAGATGTTTTTCATACCAAAGAACTTTGCACACGGATTCCTTGTTCTGTCGGATTACGCAGAGTTTACATACAAATGTACCGAGCTTTATCATCCCAACGATGAGGGAGGCATAATCTACAACGATCCTGACATAGGGATAGAGTGGCCGACGGAGGGGATGGAGCTCATATTCTCCGACAAAGATAAGAAATGGCCGACTCTTAAGGAGCTTTCATGACCAAAAAGAAAACGGTGATAGGCGTTGTTTCGGCCATTATCGTACTGCTTTTAGCATATATCGCACTTCATCACAATCAGTTTGACGATCCGAGGGAGGAACTTATCAAAAAGATCATTTCCTGCGTTATTCTGATCGTGATCTATTTGGTATTTCTGATCAAGTATGACAAGATCGTCATACTCCCCGTTGAACTTCTTCAGAACCGTCAGCTCATATGGAAACTGGCGAAAAATGATTTTAAGACAAGGTATGCAGGTTCATACCTTGGTATTGTATGGGCATTTGTGCAGCCGGTCATAACCGTACTGCTGTACTGGTTTGTGTTTACCGTTGCGCTGCCGTCAAGGGCCGTTGCCGTAAAAGGTGACATCACCATACCGTACATTCTGTGGCTGATCGCCGGTATCGTTCCGTGGTTCTTCTTCTCGGAGGCCCTGTCAAACGGGACGAACGCACTTCTCGAGTACAATTATCTGGTTAAAAAGGTCGTGTTCAAGATCAGCATCCTGCCTATCATCAAGATAATATCGGCGCTGTTCGTTCACGCCTTTTTCCTCATATTCACGATCGTGCTGTTCACATGCTACGGTTATTATCCGGATCTTTATACGCTGCAGATATTCTATTACAGCGCATGCATGTTCATTTTTGTGCTGGGACTGTGCTACATCACGTGCTCGATAATAATATTCTTCAGGGATCTCGGGCAGATCATATCGATACTTCTTCAGGTTGGTATATGGGCAACGCCCATTTTATGGAACATAACAACACTTTCCCCGAAACTGCGCATCATTTTCAAACTGAATCCGATGAACTATATCGTCGAAGGATACAGGGAGTCGTTCATCGACAAAGTGTGGTTCTGGGAAAACTTTTATTCAACGGCATATTTCTGGATACTGACAATGTGCGTGTTCGCTTTCGGAGCGATCATCTTCAAGCGCCTTAAGGTCCACTTTGCCGACGTATTGTAAAATGGCTGATTTTCTCGAACAGATCAGACAACCGAATAATGTGAGTGAGCATACGGATCACGTGAAGGCCGGAAGGATCTCGGACGAGGTCGCGATAAAGGTTGAGAACGTTTCCAAGGTGTACAAGCTCTATGACAGAAACCGTGACCGCCTGAAGGAAGCGCTCCACATAGGGCATAACATCCACTGCAGGGAGCACTTTGCACTCGATAACGTCAGCTTTGATGTATACAAGGGCGAGACCGTCGGGATCATCGGAACCAACGGTTCCGGAAAATCAACCATCCTGAAGATCATCACCGGTGTTCTGAGTCCGAGTGCGGGAGACCTTACGATCAACGGGCGCATTTCGGCGCTTCTCGAACTCGGTGCCGGATTCAACATGGAATTTACCGGTATCGAGAACATATACTTAAACGGCACGATGCTCGGCTTTTCCGAAAAGGAGATAGATGACAGGCTCGAGTCGATACTTGAATTTGCCGATATCGGGGATTTTGTCAATCAGAAGGTCAAGACATATTCGAGCGGTATGTTCGTGCGTCTTGCGTTTGCTGTTGCGATAAACATCGATCCCGAGATACTCATCGTCGATGAGGCGCTCTCCGTCGGTGACGTATTCTTCCAGAACAAGTGCTACAGGAAGTTTGAGGACTTCAAAAAACAGGGCAAGACTATTCTGTTCGTCAGTCATGATCTGGGAAGCATAAGCAAGTACTGCGACAGGGTCATTCTTCTCGAACGCGGTCATAAGATCGGGGAGGGCGAGCCCAAAGAGATAATCGACATGTACAAAAAAGTACTCGTCGGTCAGCTTGAAAGTGCCGTTAATACGAATAAGAGCGAGCAAATGTCCGAAGGCTCAAAATGGAAAGACCTCATGCAGCTCAATCCCAACATGGACGAATACGGCAGCGGGCTTGCCGAATTCGAGGATTACTGCGCGTACGACCAGAGCGGCACTATAACAAACACGATAATTAAAGGCGATGAGTTCACGGTAAAGGTTAAGATAAGGTTCTTTGAGACGATCCAGGATCCGATCTTTGCGCTCTCGTTCAAGAACATGCAGGGGACCGAGATAACCGGTACCAACACGATGTTCGAAAAGATCACGACGGGAACAAGAAAGGCCGGAGAGACCGTAACGGTGACGTTCACCCAGAACATGTCGCTGCAGGGAGGAGAATACCTCATATCGCTCGGCTGCGTGGGTTACCGCGAGGGGAACTTTACCGTGTACCACAGACTGTATGACGTATTCAATCTGACAGTCATTTCAAGCAAGAACACAACGGGATTTTACGACATGAACTCGATAGTTACGGTATCGCATGATCAGCCGGATCCCGACCGGGAGTAATATATGGCATACAGAAACAATGACCGGATAGGAAACGTCACGGTCGATTACACATACTACGGCGGTGAGGACCTGTACTCCGAAGGAGCAGCGGAGGACAGGCTGCTTGACTACGTCAAAAATCATACCGCTCTCGATTACGAGCATTACATTCAGGAATCGCGCTCGTGGTCAGTTATGTATCATCTGTCGTATATCAGGGAGAACGTTGCCGGATGGCTGCCGATAAAGAGTGATGACAGGGTTCTCGAGATAGGGAGCGGATGCGGAGCGATAACCGGCGTTCTTGCAAGACTTGCCGGATCGGTCACATGCGTTGAGCTGTCAAAAAAGAGAAGCCTCATAAATGCGTACAAGAACAGGGAGTACGACAACATACATATCATGGTCGGAAACTTCGAGGATGTTGAGGCAGGCCTTACCGAAAAATACGACTATATCACGCTTATCGGCGTGCTTGAATATGCCGCATCATACATAAGGGCCGACAGGCCGTATGAGGCATTTCTCGAGATACTGAAAAAGCATTTAAAGCCTGACGGAAAGATCGTCATTGCGATCGAAAACCGCCTCGGTATGAAGTATTTTGCAGGCTGCAAGGAGGATCATCTCGGGACCTACTTCGGGGGTATCGAAGGATACGGTCCGGATTCGAAGGTCAGGACCTTCTCGAAAGAAAGTCTGATAAAGCTTCTTGATGCTACAGGTTTTTCCGACTGCAGGTTCTATTATCCGTACCCCGACTATAAGCTCCCGCATACGATATATTCCGACGAAAGGCTGCCGAAAGAAGGAGATCTTAATACAAACCTCAGGAACTATGATGCCGACAGGATAGTTCTCTTTGATGAGACAAAGGCATTTGATGCGATGATCGAAGAGGGTAGATTTGACGAGTTCTCGAATTCGTTCATAGTTCTTGCATCGCTTGAGGCCGGCTGGCAGGAGAAGATGACGCTCCCTGTTTATGCCAAGTACGGAAATGACCGTATGGAAGACTACAGGGTGTGCACGATCATAAACAGGACACCCGAGGGCGAAAAAAACGTCTTCAAGACAGCTCTCTCAACTCATGCGAATCCGCATATAGATCATTTAAGCGAAAGCTACGACAGACTGTTTGACCAGTTCGACAGAACAGGTATGGTGCCTGTAAAGTGTGCTCTTTTAAAGGGCGAGGAAAAGGGCATGGTGTTTGCCGGGGTTGCCTCAAAGGCCAAGGATACGGTCAGATTCGATTATGTTTCGGGTATCTCGCTCGAGGATTATCTCAACGAGCTTGAGGCGACGGAGCAGTATCCGAAGATGGAGTCGATCATCCTTGAATATGCCAGAAAGCTCAATACATGTACCGACGTGACCGAATTCAAGCGTTCCGTCATGTTTGACGAGGTATTCGGACGCCGCGAGTTCAGAAAGAAATATCTCGGGATCAATCCGTGCAACTTTGACATGATCTTTTCGAATATCGTTCTTGATGAGAATGACAGGGAGAACGGTAAATGGACGATCATTGATTACGAATGGGTATGGAACTTTGCGATCCCTGTACAGTTTGTAATATACAGGGCCCTGTATTATCACTTCAGGAACAGGGAGGATGACGGCTTTTCGGTCTATCTGTCCAGAAAGGGCATGGATGTCTTCAGTCTGTGCGGGATTGACATAGGCGAGAGGATGCTGTTTGCCGATATGGAGCACGCTTTCCAGGTATATATCATCGGCGGTGCCGCATCTCTCGAAGTTATGCAGGTCCTTATGCCCACAACATCGATAAGGCTCGACAACATAGTAAAGATCGGATCGTATCTTCGGAATCTGGATACACCGAGGATCTATTTCTCGAGAGGTACAAACTATACATCCGAAAACCAGATCAGTGTCATTGCCGAAGTGAACGACGGGCACGTATCGATGAAGATACCGTTTGACCGTTATATCAACTCACTCAGGATCGATCCTACCGAATATCCTTGTCTGCTTAACGTCGAAAAGCTGAGCTATACTTTAAATGACGGCATAAAGCAGGATGTTGATGAGATCATCGTCAACGGATACAAACTGAACGAAAGATCATACATATATGACACGAACGATGCCCAGATCATTATCGAGGGCATTCCGCAAAATGCAAAATCGATCGATGTAACTTATCAGGTCACGATGATAGAAGAACCGTTCTACGAGGATATCGTGGCACTGCTCAGACAGCGCGAGGAGGCAAAACTTGCCGAAAGGCGCGAACTGTCATACCGTATAAAGAGAAAGGCCGGGATCATCAAGGAAGAAATACTCCCGGATGGATTTGTGAGGGCTAAGCTCGGTAACTGACGACTGACGGCAGGGATCATGAAAGGATTAAAGGAAAGCTTATATCGCGAATACAAAAAAGAGTGTTTTAAACAGACTATGCCATATGCATATGAGCTGGTGTATAGCGATGTGCCCGAACCTGAACAGACGAACCTTACCGGCAGAGTGATCCTGTTTCCGGATGACAACGCCAATATCCTCAATTTTGAAGGTATAAACGAGGACTATGTTGTATTTGTGAGCCGTGAGGGAGTATGTGAGCCGGATATGGTAAAGAGGCTCTTATCCTTCGGCAAGAACGCCGACATCATATACTGCGATGAGGACATCACGACCGATGTTACGGCAGATCTGTCCGACATAAACGTCAGGATCAGGACTCTTCGCACGCCCTGGAGAAAACCCGAATATTCACCCGATACGATCGTATCATTTCCCTACATAGAAACATGTTTTGCAATTAAGACCAAATTTGCGAGGTATGTGCCTGCGATCAGAAGATCACCCGAGATCGGCGATAACGTCCGGTGCCGTGATTTTCTGCTTCGTGCGCTCGAAAGGGCGCAGAGTGTTGCGCATGTTCCGCAGATACTGTTTCACAGGGATCTTGGCAGTCTGATCCCTCAGGCAGAAGATGTTTCGGACAACCGGATCTACGAGGCTCTTTACGAGCGGTACACAAGGCCCGGCTATATACTGTGCCGGGAGGCCGCCGAAAAGAGACGGGGGATCAATGTTATCCCCGATCCCGGGAAAAATGAGTATACGGTATCGATAATAATCCCCTCAAAAGACCAGCCGAGGGTTCTCAAGGAATGCATCAGGAACATCAGGATAAATGCCGGAAAGGTTCCTTACGAGATAATCGTTGTTGATAACGGCAGCACCAAAGAAAACTGGGATATCGCCGAAAAGTATGTCACGCAGCTTCCGGGCGGCAGGGGGACGTATATTTACGAGCCGATGGATTTTAACTTTTCGGTTATGTGCAATCTCGGTGCGGCTGCCGCAAAGGGTGATTATCTGCTGTTCATGAATGATGATGTCGACGCGATCACGGAGGGCTTCCTTGAAAAACTGCTCGTATATGCCGCAAGAAGCTATGTCGGGGCTGTCGGGGCAAAGCTCCTGTTCCCTGATGATGTGAGCATACAGCATATCGGCGTGTTTGATACGAACCGCGGACCGACCCATAAACTGGCGGGTCTTGCCGATTCCACGGTATGGTATTACGGCCGTAACAGATTCGCGTGGAATACTCTTGCCGTAACGGGTGCCTGCCTTATGGTCGGAAGGGAAAAATACTATCAAACAGGCGGCTTTTATGATAAAATGGTTGTTGGCTATAATGACGTCGATCTGTGCCTTCGTCTTGTTGAGGCGGGGTACTTCAATGTCGTTAACAACGAGTGCGTCATGACACATCACGAGTCGCTCGCGCGCGGGATGGATGCCGAGAATGACGGCAAGAGCCTGCGCCTTAAAGAAGAGCGTGAGCTTCTGTATTCGCTCCATCCGTGGATCGCATCGCACAAAGATCCGTTCTACGGATACGGACTTGATGTTGATACGATACTGATGGACTGCGGTGTTGTTGCGGACCGTCAGATAACGGATATGCGAAGCAAAACGAAGGAGCTGTACAAGCTGCCGGGAAGACTGTCTTCAAAGGTCATGATGTCGATAGACTCGTGTTCGATAGAACGCGGTGTGGCTTCGGATGCGAAGGACGCTTACGTTATCGAAGGCTGGGGACTCAACACTTCATGGGACAATGCGTTTGTTCACAAATATCTCGTGCTTATCCCGCTCGATGAGGATGATAACGAGAAGAAAGAGTACATTGTGGCAACGACAAGTCCCGTTTACAGAACGGATGTCCCCGAGGTGTTTGCAGAGGCCGTAAATGTAAACCTTGCGGGATTTGTTGCAAGGATACCGTTTGACAGGATCGATGCACATACGCGCTACAGGGTGGGAGTCCTCCTCAAAAAAACTGCAGGATTAAAGAGCTATCGCATGGCTCTGGGTGATATATATGAACCGCGAAGAGGAATTGTCAAAGAAGAGTGAATACTATAAGGATCTGTACGAAAAAGAGCGTGTAAAAAATGCAGAGCTTACAGAGAAGCTCGTTGACGCGGAAGCAAAAGTCGCAGATCTTACATACAAGATGGACAAGCTCCGCAATTCCCTGATCTGGAAGATGATATATCCGTTCAGACTTGTGTGGAGCCATACAAAGAACATTTTCATCAGGATAAAAAGATACGGCAGTATCTCCAATCTGAAAAAGAAGATCGAAAGCAAGATCATCGAAAAAAAGGCGTACAAAAGCTACGGTACGCTTTCAATGCCGTCCCCCGAAGAGATAAATGCACAGCGCAGCGAGCAGTTTCCGAAAAAGATACTGTTCTCTGTTCTTGTGCCCCTTTACAACACTCCGGAGAAATTCCTTCGCGAGATGATCGATTCTGTTGTGGCCCAGACATACGAAAACTGGGAGCTCTGCCTTGCGGACGGATCTGATGATGAACACGCATACGTTGCCGAAACCGTCAGATCGTACAACGATCCGAGGATCAGATATGAGAAGCTGACAGAGAACCTCGGGATATCGGGCAACACGAACAAGTGCTTTGAAATGGCAACGGGCGATTACATCGGACTGTTCGATCATGATGACATTCTTCATCCCACCGCGCTTTATGAGTACATGAAAGTCATATGCGAAAGGGATGCCGATTACATATACTGTGACGAGACGACGTTCTCCGGAAAATCGATCGATCACATGATCACACTTCACTTCAAGCCGGACTTTGCTCCGGATAACCTGAGAGCCAACAATTACATATGCCACTTCTCGGTATTTTCAAAGGAACTTGTCGATAAGGTCGGGACATTCAGGACCGAATTTGACGGCAGCCAGGACCATGACATGATCCTTCGTCTTACCGCTGCCGCAAAGAATATCGTACATGTTCCGAAGATACTGTATTACTGGAGAAGTCATGCCGGAAGCGTTGCAAGCGACATAAACGCAAAGAGCTATGCGATAGATGCCGCAAAGGGCGCAGTTGCCGCACATTTGAAAGCGTGCGGGTTTGACGGCTTCAGGATCGAGAGTTCAAGGGCATTTGAGACGATATTCAGGATCAGATACGCGATAAAGGGTACACCGCTCATTTCGATACTCATACCGAACAAAGATCATGCGGATGACCTTCGAAGATGTATTGAGTCGATCACGGATCTTTCGTCATACGATAACTATGAGATCATAGTGATAGAGAACAATTCGACCACGGAAGAGATCAGGCAGTATTATGAGACGCTTGAGAAGCACCCGAAGGTCAGGGTCGTAACATACGAGGGTGATTTTAACTACTCGAAGATCAACAATTTCGGCGCACGGTCCGCGAACGGGGAATACCTCATCCTGCTCAACAACGATACCGAGGTGATCACGAGAACGTGGATGGAAGAACTTCTGATGTATGCCCAGAGAGAAGATGTGGGTGCAGTCGGATGTATGCTCTATTATCCGGATTACACGATACAGCATGCGGGTATCGTGCTCGGAATGGGTGCGCACAGGACAGCGGGACATTCGCATTACAAAATGGCCAAGGAAAATCTCGGATATATGGGCAGGCTTTGCTATGCACAGAACGTATCGGCAGTCACGGGAGCCTGCATGATGGTGAGAAGATCGTATTTTGACGAAGCGGGAGGCCTGTCGGAGGATCTGGCGGTTGCGCTCAATGACGTCGATCTGTGCCTGAAGCTGAGACAGAAGGGGCTGCTTAACGTGTTCACACCGTTTGCGGAGCTGTTTCACTATGAATCCGCATCGCGCGGAACGGATGTTACCGAGGCGGCAGATAAGGAAAAGGCAGAGCGCTACAACAGGGAATGCGATCTGTTCAGGAATAAATGGAAAGAGATACTTGAAGCGGGCGATCCGTATTTTAACCCCAATTTCTCGCTCGATTACTCCAATTTTGTTCTGGCGGGAAACAGAAAGAGTATGGTTGAATGATCATCATTTTGTGAAGGAGGATTATTTATGAGTTACATGGAGCAGTACAGATACTGGTGTGAGGACGATTACTTTGATGATGCCACAAAGGCCGAGCTGGCAAAGATCAAAGATAACGATGCAGAGATCCAGGACAGGTTCTACAAGGATCTTGAGTTCGGTACGGGCGGACTTCGCGGAGTGATCGGTGCCGGAACAAACAGGATGAACATATATACCGTAAGACGTGCAACGCAGGGTCTTGCAAACTATATCACAAAGCAGAACGCAAAGGATAAGGGCGTTGCGATCGCCTATGATTCGAGGTTCATGTCCCCGCAGTTTGCCGATGAGGCTGCGCTCTGTCTGAATGCAAACGGTATCAAGGCATATGTGTTTGAGACACTTCGCCCGACACCGGAACTGTCATTTGCCGTAAGAGAGCTTGGATGTACTGCAGGTATCGTTGTTACAGCGAGCCACAATCCTCCCGAGTACAACGGATACAAGGTTTACTGGGAAGACGGTGCCCAGATCACGTCGCCCAGAGATACGGATATCATCGGTGAAGTTCTTGCGGTCAAGGACTATAACGAAGTAAAGACTATGGCCAAGGAAGAAGCCATTTCAAAGCGTCTGTACAATGTTATCGGCAAGGAGATCGACGATAAGTACATGGTCGAGCTCAAGAAGCAGATAATCCATCCCGAGATCATCGAGGCTGTTGCAGATTCGATAAAGATCGTATATACGCCTTTCCATGGTACGGGTAATCTTCCTGTCAGAAGGATACTGTCTGAGCTTGGGTTCAAGCATGTGTTTGTTGTTCCCGAGCAGGAGCTTCCGGATCCCAAGTTCACGACACTTGAGTATCCGAATCCCGAGGATCCGAAGGCATTTACACTTGCGCTCAAGCTTGCAAAAGAGAAGGATGCAGACATAGTACTTGCAACGGATCCTGATGCAGACCGTCTCGGAATATACGCAAAGGATGCCGAAACGGGCGAATACATACCTTTTACCGGTAATATGTCGGGAATGCTCATTGCCGAGTACATTCTCCGTGAGAGAAAAGAGGCCGGCACGCTTCCGAAGAATGCTGCGCTTGTTAAGACGATAGTTACGACAAACCTTGCCGATGCGATCACTTCGGCGTTTAATGTAAAGCTTATCGAAGTCCTGACCGGATTTAAGTACATAGGCGAACAGATCAAGCTGTTTGAGCAGAATCACGAATACGAGTATGTGTTCGGTCTCGAGGAGAGCTACGGATGCCTTGCGGGAACGCATGCAAGAGATAAGGACGCCGTTGTTGCTGTAATGTGCCTGTGCGAAGTTGCGGCATGGTGCAAGCATAACGGTATCACTGTATGGGATCAGATGCAGAAGATATACAGGCAGTACGGGTTCTACATGGAAGGTATCCACACGATCACTCTCAAGGGTATCGACGGTGCCCAGCAGATAAAGGATATGATGGACAGACTCCGTGCCAACCCGCCTAAAGAGTTTGACGGACTCAAAGTGCTTAAGTTTAGGGATTATTCAAAGAACACGATCACGGACCTTGCTACGGGAGAAGTTACCCCGGCAGGTCTTCCGAATTCGAACGTTCTGTACTTTGACATAGAAAACGACAGCTGGTGCTGCGCAAGACCTTCGGGAACAGAGCCCAAGATCAAGTTCTATATGGGTATCAAGGGACGCAATCTTGATGATGCAAGATCAAAGCTTGAAAGCTTTAAGAGCGCCGTTGTAAAGGCTCTGGAAGGGTAAGAGATGTCCGCTGTCTCACAGCTTTTGGCGAATAAATACGTAAGATATGTACTGATCGTGCTTCTGGCTGCTGCAGCAGCGGTTTCCATCGCTGCCGGGGTAAAGAATGCCGTAACATATTCCCAGGATTTCCAGTGGGATGCCGCAAAGGCGCTTGTGATCGGAGCTGATCCGTATGAGCTTTCCGAGCATCCCGAACAGACAGCACGATATCCGGAACTTGAAGCATTCTACAAAATGTTCACGGACATGGATCTGAAGCAGAAGATGGAAGCGAACCAGTTTCCGTCGCTCCTTGTACTTCTTGCACCAATGACTGTTTTTTCGCCGCAGACGGCAAAGATCGTATGGTGTGTACTGAACCTTCTTTTTACCGCAGGGATCATATACCTTATGAGACGGACTTTTTTTGAGAAGGCAGACGCATTTGTATATGCTGTCATCGCACTTCTGATGCTTGCGGGAACACCCTACAGAAACCAGATCGGAGTGGGTCAGCACACGCTGTTTTCGTTCTTTTTCTTTATGCTTGCTGTGTATGTGGAGCAAAAGAAGCCTTTTAAGAAAGAGACACTAAACAGCACCGCACTGACGCTGTGCCTGTTCGTGTCATACTTTAAATACACGCTTACGGCTCCGCTCGCCCTGTATTTCCTGTACAGGAGAAAGTATAAGGAACTGGCGTTTTCGGCAGCTCTTCACGTGATACTGACAAAAGCCTGTGCTCTGTGGCTCGGTAAGAGCTTTATCTACATGATAAAGGCTCCGCTGTCGGTTGCAAGCTTTCTTGCATCCGAAGGCGGGATAGATCTGGGAGTATTGCTACCCTCCGGTGCTTCGATGGTTGCAGCGGGAGTGGTATTTCTGCTGTTGGCACTCATTACGGTGATACTTCCCAAAGATAACGATAATGTTGTATTGGCGCTGCTGATGCTGTGGTCGCTTATCATGACGTATCACAGAACGTATGATTTCTTTGTACTGTCAGCTGTGGCAGTACTGTTTACAAAGGAAACGGTCTTTGGCAGCGGGACGAAGGCGCAAAGTGCGCTGCTGTGTTTTTATGCACTGACAGTCTGTGCGGTATATTTCGTTCTTCGTATATTCAGCGAGAACGTCGCATCAAGGGCCGCTGTGGCGGCTCTGTACTATGCTTTTACGGCCGTTGTGACCGTGATCGCCATCAGGATGATAAGAACGGGGAAAACAGATAATGGATAAGGATGAAAACAAAAAAAGCGGAAAGAATAAAAATCTTTTCACGCAGATACTGAAGTTCGGAGTTGTCGGCGGACTGGCATTTCTGATCGATTTTGCCGTATATACGATCAGTAATAAGCTTCTGCCGTTTGAAAAGGGATATGTTGTTGCCGGGGTGCTCGGATTCTCGATCTCCCTGATATTCAACTATCTTGCGAGCATGAAATTTGTGTTCGAGCGCCGCGAGGACACGAGCAGAAAGAAAGAATTCACCATATTTCTCGTATTAAGCCTTATAGGTCTCGGACTTAACGAATTGTTCCTCATACTGTACGTGGAGGGAATGGATGCTCATATGGGATGGCTTCATTCACTGCATGAGTGGATACTCTCATTTGTCGATGAAAAGGGCATTAATATCCTGAAGATCAAAAACGTCAAGGAAATGACCGAATTCTTCGCAAAGATATTTGCCACGGCACTGGTCATGGTCTACAATTTCATCTCAAGGAAGATGACGCTGGAAAAGAAGTGATATTTATGAAAAGATTGAATAAGACAATACTTTTGATGCTGCTTGCCGCATTTATGTGTTTGACGGTCAGCGGCTGTAACATCGATTTATCGGCTCTCAAAACGGATCCGGCTGCCCCTGCCGAGAAGCAGGAGGAAGCAGAGCCTTCAAAAGCGACTCCCGAGACGGAAGAGAGCAGCGAAAATGCTGAGGATACAGGTGATCTCGGCGATACTTTCACGGGCGATACGACGAGCCATGAGGAAGAAGAGCAGGAGGAAGAGGAAGTCCCCGAGCCTCCGAAGGAAGAAGTCATGGACGTTGACCTTATATTCTTCATGGGACAGTCGAACATGTCAGGAGCAGGCGGTGATGCTGCTGCGGCTCCCCATGTATCGGAAGAGGCCGGACAGGAGTTCAGGGCTGTATCCGATCCGACAAGGCTGTATCCAATCACGGAACCGTTTGGGATCAATGAAAACGATCCTTCGGGACTTTCCGAGTTTCCGGGTGCCAAGAAGGGATCGATGGTCTCGGCGTTTGTCAATGAATACCATAAGCGCTGCGGCAGGAAGGTAATTGCTGTATCGGTATCCATGGGCGCGACTGATATGAAGAAATGGGAGACCGAAGGTGTTAAGGCGGATGTTAAAAGAAGATTTGATAATGCGACATCATATCTTAAGAACTGCGGTTATAACATAGGCCATATTTATGTTCTGTGGCTTCACGGCGAATCCGATGCGATCGAGGGGACCGATCCGCAGGTATACAAGACGGATCTTGATAACATCATGCGTCCGATGTTCATAGAAGGCCTTCAGAAGGTGTTCATAATCACTCCGGGAAGGACTATAGATTACAGGGATATCTTCAAGGACATAGTTGATATCCAGAAGCAGATATGTGCAGACAGCGCTTATTATGCCGTAGCCACGACCGTGCTTGCCAAGGTAAGCCCTGAGTACATGAAGGACCAGTATCATTACAACCAGCATGTCCTCAACATGGTTGGCATTGAAGCCGCAAAATCGGTGGCATATTATACAAAACACGGTGAAGAGAAGATCGTGTACGATTACAGCAACGGTAAACTGATCGTTCCGGAAGGTGTGGATCCCGATTCCCAGAAGATGGAGGAGAAGATACACTTTACGGATCTTGATATCAACAAGGCATATTAGAACAGGGCATTAAGGAGGTGTTGGTATGGAAAATGATAAGATTCTGCTGTTTATCCCGGCATATAACTGCGAGAAGCAGATAGTCAGGGTGCTTGAACAGCTCGGACCGGCCGAGATGGCATTTATCCACAGGGTGATCGTCGTCAATAACCGCAGTACCGATAACACAGAGCAGGCCGTGCTTGATTTTATGCATGCGCATGCGAACATGCCGATAACGCTTCTTCGCAACAGAGAGAATTACGGCCTCGGAGGCTCGCATAAGGTAGCGTTTGATTATGCCATAGAGCATCATTATGACTATGTGATAGTTCTACACGGGGATGATCAGGGAAGTCTTTCCGATATCGTGCCTGTTCTTGCAAAGGGCTATTACCGTAAACATGACTGTATCCTCGGGGCAAGGTTCATGCCGGGTTCAAAGCTCGAAGGATACTCGCTTTTCAGGACGTTCGGGAATATTGTATACAATTTCCTGTTTGCGTTTGTTTTAAGAAGGAGGATATACGATCTCGGGTCGGGCCTTAACATGTACAGCGTTGAGATGCTGAAGAGCAGGTTTTACGAAAAGTTCTGTGACAATCTCATGTTCAACTACCTGATGATCATGGCGGCCGAGTATTACGGGCATGATGTAAAGTTCTATCCTATCAGCTGGAGGGAAGACGATCAGGTTTCAAACGTGAAGATGGCCAACCAGGCTGTCAAAGTACTGAAGATGCTGAAGGAATATTATAAGGATCCTTCCGTTATCACGAACGAATACAGGGAAAAGATAATAGACGCATATGAGGCCGATACCGTATGAAGATCGCAACAGGCGCCGTTATCCTTTTGGTCTTTCTCATAGTCCATCTGATCAAGATGATGAGAATGTACCTGATAGTCATGGACAGGAAGGTCTCTTTTGACAGGTTTGTTCCCGCGTATCTTAGAACAACGCTCGTAAACCTCGTGATCCCGTATAAACTGGGGGAGATATACAGGGTAGCAGTCTATTCGAGGATATCCGGCGGGTTTAAGACGGGATTCTTTTCGGTGCTTGTTGACCGTTTCTTTGATACACTGGCCCTTGTTCTCATTCTTCTGCCTTACCAGCTGCTCATATCGGGGGGCGTAACGGTCCCGACGATACTCCTGGCGGTATTTGAAGTGGTCATAGTGTTTGCATATGCGGTATTTCCGTCATCATACACGTTTCTTAACAGGTACATCATCACCTCAAGGGAGTCAAAACGCTCGATGATGGCACTTGCAGCCCTTGAAACGGTGAACGGATGGTACACATACGTCAGGGAGCTTGTAACGGGAAGATACGGGATACTGCTGTTGTTCTCGCTGGCGGCATGGATACTTGAGATCACCGTTCTGGCCGGATTTACAAGATTGTTCGGAAAAACGTTCAGTGTCGCCGATTTCGGCGCATATATAGAATCGATCGTCTCGGGTGCGGATTATGACATGAAGTACCTGTATACGGTCACGTCAGCCTGCGTCGTTGCAGCCCTGACAGTCATATTTACCGTCAGATATCTTATTGTCAGGCCAAAGAAGACGGATAAGGATTTCGCAAAATGATCAGAAATGTCAGCATCGTATATGATGATTCAAGAAAACCCGCAAAGGATATAGCAACGATCACCGGAAACAAGTCTTTCGGGCAGACCATCTACAAAAGACAGACGCTCAGGGAACGTGTGGCGGAAGTGTTCCTTGCCATACCCGGAGTCGAGGGGTTCTACGATGCCGATCCGAAAGAGATATCGCAGATAAGAGATACGTCTGTTATTTTATACTTTTCCGACTTCGGAGTCGCTGATATCAAGGGGATCGAGACAATTGTATACAAAGCAGGCTATGCCCATGAGAATTATAAAATAACACATGCGAACAGAATAGCGTGCGTTATCTTTAATGACGTGACAGCCCTTATGTCGGCTTCCCGCAGTGATTTTGAGGGATATACAGAGATTGTAAGCGATGCCTTTACGGATCTGTCCGATGTCAACAACTTCAGATCGTTCATCACGGGCGGATTTGATGCGAGATTCTTCAACAGCCTGACGGGCGATGAGTATACAGTCGTAAAATCATCCTCCAGGAAGGATAAGATTAAAGCGGAATATACATTCTGGCATCTTCTCCCCGATGACATGAAGCAGTGGTTTGTAAGGCCCTTTGACTATAAGGAGGATAAGGATCTTGCAAGCTATCGGATGCAGCGCTATCACATGACGGATCTTGCCATCAGGTACGTTCACGGATCGATATCGTGCGAGGAGTTTTCGGACATACTTAGGCATCTGTTCTATTTTCTGTCAAAGAGAAAGAGCGAGAAGGTAGCCCAGATGGAATATGAGGCTGCCGCAAAGAGGCTGTATGTCTCGAAGGTATACGAGAGGATCAAACAGCTCAAGGAAATGAGCGGATATGACCGTATTGCCGCCAATATTGCCGGAAGTACAAGGTATAAGGATATAGATGAGATAGTGAAAAGGTACGTCAACATGTATGATTCGATGCGCTCAAAGATGGTGTTCGATCATGTGAAGACGGTCAGCCACGGTGATCTGTGCTTTTCCAACATACTTTATTCGAATGCCGATTCCTTCCTGATCCTGATAGATCCGAAAGGGGCAGTCAGTGAAGAGGACCTGTATATGGACCCGTACTATGACATTGCCAAGCTGTCACACTCGGTATGCGGCCATTACGACCTGTTCAACAGCGATCTTTACGAGATAAGCATTGATGAGAACATGCACTCGAGGGTTACGGTGGACAGCGATAACAGGCCGTTTGTTGAGATATTCAAGAGAAACCTGCAGGAGGCCGGTATAGACCTGAGGCTCGTGCGCCTCTATGAAACATCGCTTTTCCTGTCGATGCTGCCTTTCCATATGGACAGGCCCAAGAAGGTATTCGGGTTCATTTTAAATGCCATTGCCATAATGGACAGTCTGGAGGATCAAAATGTATGAAGATCTGACATTCGTGTTTGATGTCGACGGGACTCTGTGCCCGATCAAAAAAGAAAATGAGAAATACGAGGATATAGTGCCGTACGCCGAGATGGTCGAAAAGATCCGCGAATACAAGGACGGAGGAGCAAAGATCGTGCTTCTGACATCCCGTAACATGAACTCATACAACGGAAATATAGGCCTTATCAATAAGAATACGGCCAAAGTACTGCTCGAGTGGCTTGATAAGTGGGAAATCCCCTATGACGAGATAATATACGGAAAACCCTGGCCGGGACATCACGGGTTCTATGTTGATGACAGGACGGTCAGGCCGTCGGAGTTTCTGTCAAAGAGTGTTGACGAGCTTGATGAGATAGTGAGGCGTGACAGATGCAGATAGTCATCACGATGGCCGGACTCGGAACAAGGTTCAGAAAAGCCGGGTATGATATGCCCAAATATGAGATAACCGTACATGACCGTACGCTTTTCGCCTGGTCGATGGAAAGTCTTGAAGGGTATTATTCGCCCGATAACGATTATTACTTCATTGTAAGGCGCGAAGACAACGCACATGATTTTATACTGGATGAGTGGGAAGCTCTCGGAAAAGACAGGGACCGCGCCAATGTCATAGAGCTTGATGCGCCGACGGACGGTCAGGCAACGACCGCTCTTCTGGCTGCACCTTTCTGGGATAAGGAAGATTCGCTGCTCATCTACAACATTGATACATATGTCGAAAAAGGATGCATGAGATCAGAGGATCTTTGCGGAGACGGTTTCATCCCGTGTTTTAACGCTCCCGGCGATCACTGGAGCTTTGTCGCGGTAAACGAAGCGGGTGATGCGACGGTTGTACGTGAAAAAGAGCGTATCTCCGATAACTGTACGCTCGGGGCATACTGGTTTTCGTCGTGCGCTCTCTATGAGAGGATGTACAGCGAGTATTATCCGGACGCACAGAACATGGAAAAGGGCGAGAAATACGTGGCCCCTCTGTACAATTACATGATATCGAAAGGCATGAAGGTCAGGATATGCCTCGTGGATCCAAAACGCGTGCATGTTCTCGGAACGCCCGAGGAACTTGACGTTTTTGCAAAAGAAGAGATTTGAGGATCGGATGGCTTCAAGGAACTACGTTAAAAGGGGAATAAAGTACTTTAAGAGAAACGGTCTCTTAAAGACCGCGGCAAAAGCTGTCGAAAGGCTTGAACGCGACAGAGAAGAACAGGATTACGTGCCCGATCTTCCCGATGATGAAACCCTTGCGGCGCAGAGAGACCATAAGTTTGAGAATCCGTACAGGTTTTCGGTACTGGTACCCGTTTATGAGACCGATCCGGTGCTCTTTCGGCAGATGCTCGACAGTGTGGGCGAGCAGACATATACAAACTGGGAGCTGATCCTTGCGGACGCAAGTGCGGATGAATCGCTCAGATCCGTCGTCCGTGAGTTCATGGAAGAATATTCGCTCATATGCAGGGATTCCTTCGGTACGATAAACGACAAGGTAAAGTATGTAAGAGTTGAGAATAACGGGGGTATATCGGCCAATACCAATGTTGCACTGTCGCATGCGACCGGAGATTATGTGGCGCTTCTCGATCATGACGATCTTTTGGAGAAAACGGCCCTGTTTGATATAATGAGCGCGATAGAAACGGCGGAAACAGGCAGCCGGGAAAGTGATTCGATAGCCCGCATCATGGCCGTGTTCACCGATGAGGACAAGATCAGCGAAGATTCGCGAACGTACTTTGATCCGAACAGAAAACCGGGATTTGACCCTGTTCTTCTGTGTACGAACAATTATATCTGCCATCTTTTTGTGGCGGATACAAATCTTGCCAAGAGCGTGGGAGGGTTCAGGAGCGAATACGATGGAGCCCAGGACCATGATTTTATATTAAGATGCACTGAAGGCATAAGGCGTGAGCAGATTCTGCATGTGCCGAAGGTGCTGTATCACTGGAGGAGTACAAAAGGCTCCACGAGCGAAAATCCCGATGCCAAGCTTTATGCCTACGAGGCGGGGCAGCGCGCAGTCGCGGATTACTTAAAAAGAGCCGGCATTGATGCAAAAGTCAGCAACTCGGAGCATCTTGGCTTTTTCAGGATAGAATACGCAAAGCTTCACAGGAGTGTTACAAGCCTGACGCACGAGACTTTCTGCGAGATGGAGAAGATGAATGTCACAATGCCGCGCCAGGAATTTGTGATGATCCTGGGATCGGAACTGTCACCGCTCGATCCTACGTATATCGAGGACATGATGTCATGCATGAACTTTCCCAATACCGGTGCGGTCACGGGAAAGATAATAGCTTCGTGTGCAAAGATCGAGAGTGCGGGATACGATGTGCTTGAAGACGGTACGGTAAAGGCGAGATTTGAAGGCCTGTCGAGGTTTTTCTCCGGATATATGCACAGGGCAGATCTTGACCAGACGGTTGGTGCGTTCCCGCCTGACTGTGTACTTGTCAGGACGGACGCCGTAAAAGAGTGGTATCCGGCTATAAAGCTCAGAGAAGGCTATGATATTTATTACACTCCGAAGGCAGTGTTCAAAAGAACGGCAAAATGAGAGAAGTAACGGTAATAATACCAAACTACAACGGAAAAGAATACATTAAGGACTGCCTTGATTCACTGCTTGAACAGACGATGGAGGCGGAAATCCTTATTGTTGACAATGCGTCCGAAGACGGCTCCAAGGATATCATCAGGCAGTATGAGAGCGTTAAGCTTGTTGAACTGTCGCAGAACTTCGGATTCTGCCACGCCGTCAATGAGGGTATCAGGCTCACAAAGACAAAATACCTGATACTTTTAAACAACGATACGAAGGCAACACCGACATTTGTCGAAGAGCTTTACAAGGCAATAGATGCGCACGATGACACGTTTTCGGTCGCGTCCAAGATGCTTCAGATGAACGCCCCCGACAGGATCGATTCGGCCGGTGATCTGTACTGTGCGCTCGGATGGGCATTTTCTCTCGGAAAAGACAAAAAGAGCACGAAGTACGATAAGGAATCGGTGATCTTTTCCGCCTGCGGCGGGGCCGCCATATACAGAAAGGAACTGTTCGAGCAGATAGGATACTTCGACGAGCTGCATTTTACGTATCTTGAAGATGTTGATGTCGGGTACCGCGCCAGGATAATGGGATACGTCAACAGATACACACCGAAGGCCGTTGTATACCATGCGGGAAGCGGATCTACCGGAGGCAGATACAATCCGTTCAAGGTAAGACTTGCTTCAAGGAACAGCTGGTACGTCATATACAAGAACATGCCGGCTCTCCAGATATTGATAAATCTGCCTTTCTTTATAATAGGATTCGGGATAAAAGCGCTCTTCTTCATACTGAAAGGGTATGGAAGAGAGTATCTGTCCGGAATGAAGAGAGGATACCTGATGTGTGTGGCAGGAAGGAAGTACCCGTTTGACAGCAGGTTTGTGAAAAATTATTTCCGCATTCAGCTTGAATTGTGGTTAAATATGTTCAGAAGAATTTTCGGATGAGAAAGAAGATCAACAGAAAACAATGATCAGGGACAATCAGAACCTCATAAATCAGCTTACCCGTGTTATCGACGCATTCGTCATAGCCGTAAGTTATATACTCGCCTACTTTCTGAAGTTTGAGAGTGGACTGCTTCTGTATGACGAAGGCCTTTCGATGCAGACGTACATGATGGCGCTTCTGTTTCTCGTGCCCGGCTATCTTATAGTGTATTCAAAGCTCGATCTGTACAATACAAGGCGTGCATCGGGAAGAAAAAGGGAGCTCATCAACGTAATAAAGGCAAACACTATCGGTGCACTCATATTCATGGTGGTCCTTTACGTAATCAACCAGCCGGATTTCTCCAGGCAGATGATCTTTATCTTCTGGGGTATCTGCATATGTATCGAGACCGCTGTTAGGAACGTGATGAGGGCGCTCATGATGTTCTGGTGGCAGAAGGGATTTAATATCAAATACGTTCTGCTTGTAGGATATTCCGGATCCGCCCAGAGCTATATCAACAAGATACTGATGAACCCGCAGTGGGGCTATGTCGTGCGCGGGATTCTTGATGACAACACCGAGAGAGGTACCGAGTACAAAGGCGTAAAGGTGCTCGGAACGATAGACAACCTGCCGCTGATCCTTCCGGAGAACAAGCTTGACGAGATAGCGATCACGCTTTCCCTGGGACAGTACGGAAGGCTTAAGGAGATAGTCAATCTGTGCGAAAAATCAGGTGTCCACACCAAGTTCATTCCCGATTACGCCGGTATCATCCCGAACCGTCCGTATACCGAGGATATACAGGGACTCCCCGTTATCAACATACGTCATGTGCCGCTCACCAATACACTCAATGCGGCAGTTAAGCGCGCTATGGACATAGTCGGATCGATAGCCGGGATCATCATTTCGTCCCCGATAATGATAGTGTCTGCGATACTGATAAAACTGACGAGCGACGGACCGGTTATCTTTGCACAGGAGAGAGTCGGACTTCATAACAAGCCGTTCTCCATGTACAAGTTCAGGACGATGGTTGAGCAGACCGAGGCTGAGGAGGCTAAGGGCTGGACCACAAAGGACGATCCGAGAGTAACGAAGGTCGGAAAATTCCTCAGAAAGACAAGCCTTGATGAACTTCCGCAGCTGTTCAACATACTGTTCGGACAGATGTCACTTGTGGGACCGCGTCCGGAAAGACCGCAGTTTGTAGAAAAGTTCAGGGAGGAGATCCCCAGATACATGATCAAGCACCAGGTCCGTCCGGGACTTACCGGATGGGCGCAGATCAACGGACTTCGCGGCGATACTTCGATCGAGCAGAGAATAGAGCATGACCTTTATTACATTGAGAACTGGACTATAGAGTTTGATATCAAGATAATGATCCTGACGATATTCAGAGGTTTTATCAACAAGAACGCCTATTGATTGCAAATATGACAGTAGACATCGTAATCCCAACATACAAACCGGATGAGCGGCTTCTTACGATCATAAAGAAGCTCAGAGAGCAGACGGTCGCACCGAACAGGATCGTGCTGATCAACACCGAGCAGAGATATCTCGATAACCTGCTCAGGGGTAAAAGCTACGATAAGACCGGTAAATACTTTGAGGTCATAAACGTGTCCGCAAGAGAATTCGACCACGGCGCCACAAGAAATGCGGGGGCTGCGGGAAGCATTGCGGACTATCTTTTGTTTATGACGCAGGATGCTATGCCGGCAGACGATACGCTGATCGAAAAAATGCTGAAGGCTTTTGATAAGACCGGAGTTGCTGCGGTCTACGCCAGACAGCTGGCAAATGAGGACGCATCCCTCGGCGAACGATTTTCGAGAATGTTCAATTATCCGGCCGATTCATTCGTCAAGACCGGAGAAGATAAGGAAAGGCTCGGGATCAAGACATACTTCTGTTCCAACGCCTGTGCGATGTATCACAGGGAAGTGTTCGAGCGTCTCGGGAGATTTCCTAAGGATATGATATTCAATGAGGATATGGTGTTTGCCCATACCCTTATTGAAAACGGGTATGCCATTGCATACGCGGCCGATGCCGTCGTGTATCATTCGCACAATTACACGAACATGCAGCAGTTCCACAGGAATTTTGATCTTGCGGTATCGCAGGCGATGCATCCGGAAGTGTTTGAGGATGTTTCGTCGGAATCCGAAGGAAAGACGTACGTGAAGGAGGCATTCGCGTATTTCAAAAAAGAGAAAAAACCTCTGTATTTTGTTCCGTTTGCGATGCAGAGCGCATTCAGGCTTGCGGGCTATAAGCTCGGCAAAAACTATGAAAAGCTCTCCCGCAGACAGATATTGAAGTGTACGGCCAGCCCTAACTTTTTCCACAAACATTGGAGTTGATATATGAGTGAGAGAAAATACTGCAGTTTATGCGGCAGAAGTGAAGAGGATGCGGGTATACTGACACCTGTATCCGGCGGGATAAATGTGTGTCAGAACTGCCTTAACAACGCCATGAAGATGGCTCAGCAGCTCACAGACATGACAAGAAATTCGGACAATCTGTCGATGTTCATGTCCCAGACGGCCAATACCGCCGCCCCTGCCGAAAAAACCGCGGACAGCAATCCCGAAAAAGAGGGCGAGGGCGAAAATGCCAATCCGGACGCTCAGAACGAAAAGGGCCAGAATGTAAGGTTTGCCGGCGGATTCGGACTGCCTCATGTCGGATTTCTGAACATGGCCGATCTTCAGAACATGATGTTCGGAAACCCTGCGGCCAAGAAGAAGGATAAGGACGACAGGGACAAAAAGAGCGCGATAGACATTAAGAACATACCGCTGCCTCACAAGATCAAGGCGCTTCTTGACGAGTACGTTGTCGGACAGGAGAAGGCAAAGAAGACGATGAGCGTTGCCGTGTACAACCACTACAAGCGCGTTGCCTCCGAGATCATGAAGCCGGAAGAGTTTGCCGAAGACCTTCAGGATGTGGAGATCGAGAAATCAAATGTCCTGCTCATCGGCCCGACGGGATGCGGTAAGACTTATCTTGTAAAAACACTTGCAAAGCTTCTCGACGTGCCGCTTGCGATAACGGATGCGACATCGCTTACCGAAGCCGGATATATCGGAGATGACATAGAGAGCGTTGTATCAAAGCTTCTGGCGGCTGCCGACAATGATGTCGAGAGGGCCGAGACGGGCATAATCTTCATAGATGAGATAGACAAGATAGCCAAGAAGAAGAATTCGCATTCAAGGGATGTATCGGGAGAGAGCGTTCAGCAGGGAATGCTAAAGCTCCTTGAAGGGGCCGAGGTGGAGGTTCCCGTGGGTGCCAATTCAAAAAATGCGATGGTCCCTCTTGCTACGGTTGATACGAGAAACATCCTGTTCATATGCGGCGGTGCGTTCCCGGATCTTGACGAGATAATCAAACAGAGACTCAGAAAGCAGACGTCGATAGGATTTAATGCGGAACTTAAGGATTCGCTTGATAAGAGAAAGGACATCCTTGAGGAGGTCACCGTTGAGGATGTGAAGAAGTTCGGCATGATCCCCGAGTTTGTCGGGCGTCTTCCGGTCATCTGCACTATGCAGGGACTATCGGACGAGATGCTCGTTGAGATATTAAAAGAGCCGAAGAATGCGCTGATCAAGCAGTACAGAAAGCTGCTGTCGATGGATGAAGTTGATCTTGTGTTTGCCGACGATGCGCTGCTTGAGATAGCAAAGAAAGCTCAGGAAAAGGATACCGGAGCAAGAGCGCTCCGTGCGATAATAGAGGATATCATGCTCGATATCATGTATGAGATCCCGAAAGATGAGAATATCGGGCGTGTAACGATAACGAAGGATTATCTTGATAAAAAAGGAGGTCCTCTGATAGAAATGCGCACGCAGTGATATAATAAACGAAAGCAGATGATTTTCACGGAGGTTTTATGCTGGACAGATTATTTTATGAAAAAGCGGATGAGATAATATCCGTTCACGGAAAGGGTAAAGAATCGCTGATCCCGATAATGCAGGATATCCAGGGCGTCTACCGGTATATCCCGCCCGAGCTTCTGACGTATGTTGCCAAGAAGATCGGTATCACCGAGGCGAAAGCATATTCGGTCGCTACGTTTTATGAAAACTTTTCTTTTGACAAAAAGGGAAAGTACGTTATAAAGGTGTGCGACGGAACGGCGTGTCATGTCAGAAAGGGAACGCTCATTCTCGAGAGACTGTACAAAGAGCTCGGATTGTCGGATGACAAGCATACTACGGACGACATGCTCTTTACGGTCGAGACGGTATCATGCCTGGGAGCATGCGGACTGGCGCCTGTTATGACCGTAAATGATGAGGTACATCCGGCCATGACTCCGGATAAGGTTACCGAGACGATAAAGAAGATCAGGGAGGCGGAAAATGAACAAGCTTAACTGTCGCGAAGACCTTGCCGCAGTACGCGAAAAGGCCGAGGAGCGTATCAGGAACATAAAGTGCCGCATCCTTATATGTGCGGGAACAGGTTGTCTTGCGGGCGGATCGCAGAAGATATACGAAGAGCTGTGCAAACTGTGCAGCAGGGATCCCGATACACAGATCGTGTTCGGTCCCGAAGTTGCGCACGGGGAAGATATCGACATACAGAAGAGCGGATGCCACGGCTTCTGTGAGATGGGACCGCTTGTGCGCATAGAGCCGTACAACTTCCTGTATATAAAGGTAAAGCCCGAGGACTGTGAAGAGATATACAATACGACGATAGTCGGCGGCAAGCCTGTCGAGAGACTGTTATACAGCATGGACGGAGTCAGGTACCCTGCACAGGAGGATATCCCCTTCTATGCAAAACAGATGCGCCTTGTCCTTAAAAACTGCGGACACATCGGTGCGGAGCATATCGAGGAGGCTCTTGCCTTTGACGGATACAAGGCTCTTGAGAAGGCGCTCTTTACGATGACTCCGGAAGAGGTCGTAAACGTTATCTATGATTCAAACTTAAGAGGCCGCGGAGGCGGAGGTTTCCAGACAGGATACAAGTGGAAACAGGTCGCAAGGCAGGCCGAAAAGGTAAGATATGTGGTCTGTAACGGTGACGAGGGTGATCCGGGAGCTTTCATGGACAGATCCGTCATGGAAGGCGATCCCCATAAGATGATCGAGGGTATGCTGATAGCGGCATACGCGGTCGGAGCAAGTGAAGGCTACATTTACGTGCGTGCGGAGTACCCGCTTGCCGTATCAAGACTCAGGATCGCGATAGCCCAGGCTGAAGAAGCGGGTCTTATCGGAGACAACATACTCGGATCCGACTTTTCGTTCAGGCTCCATATCAATAAAGGTGCCGGAGCGTTCGTGTGCGGCGAGGGAAGTGCGCTTACCGCATCGATCGAGGGAGAACGCGGAATGCCCAGGACCAAGCCGCCCCGTACGGTTGAGCAGGGACTGTTCGGAAAGCCGACCGTTCTCAATAATGTTGAAACATACGCAAACGTTCCGATGATCATCAACAGGGGATCCGAATGGTATCATTCCATAGGTACCGAGAAGAGCCCGGGAACAAAGGCATTTGCCGTAACGGGAAGCATCAACAACACAGGTCTTATCGAGGTTCCGATGGGAACGACGCTGCGCGAGATAATCTACGATATCGGAGGCGGCATCAAGGGCGGTAAACAGTTCAAAGCCGTTCAGATCGGCGGACCTTCGGGAGGATGTCTCATATCGGCCGATCTCGACGATCCGCTTGATTTTGACTCCCTGTCCGCAAAAGGCGCGATGATCGGTTCGGGAGGTCTTGTTATCATGGACGAGGATACGTGCATGGTCGAGGTTGCAAGGTTCTTCATGAACTTTACCCAGAACGAAAGCTGCGGAAAGTGCGTGCCGTGCAGGGAAGGCACAATGAGGATGCTTGAGATACTCGAGGATATAGTAAACGGAAGAGGTACGATGGAACAGCTCGATCTGCTCGAGGAGCTCGGAGGCGCCATCAAGGACACGGCTCTTTGCGGACTCGGAAAATCGGCATCGCTACCGGTACTTTCAACGCTCAAGGTGTTCAGGGATGAATACATTGAGCATGTAAAAGACAAAAAGTGCAGGACCGGAACGTGTAAGGCACTTGCAAGCTACACGATATCGCCGGATCTTTGCAAGGGATGCAGCAAGTGTGCGAGAAACTGCCCTGTCGGCGCGATCACGGGCGAGCTGAAGAGCCCGTACACGATAGACCAGAGCAAGTGTATCAAGTGCGGTGCATGTGCGGACAACTGTCCGTTCTCGGCAATATCCCGTTCATAGAAACCGTGATCCAGGAGGCAATAAATGGAATACATGACAATTGACGGCATCAAGGTGCCGATCGAAGGCGAGAAGAACATTCTCTCTCTTATAAGAAAAGCCGGAATAGATATCCCGACATTCTGCTATCACTCGGACCTGTCGATCTACGGTGCGTGCAGGATGTGCATGGTGGAAGATGAGCGCGGCAAGATGTTCGCATCGTGTTCCGAGCAGCCGCGTGCGGGAATGGTGATACATACGAACACCAAAAAGCTCCAGCAGTACAGAAAGCTCATAATCGAGCTGCTTCTGTCGACGCACTGCAGGGACTGTACGACATGTACGAAGAACGGAATGTGCGAGCTTCAGAGCCTTGCATACCGCGTAGGTGTTCATGCTGTCAGATTCCCGAACTGCAAAGATACTCTTCCGATTGACCTGAGCTCAAAGTGCATCGTCAGGGATCCGAACAAATGTATACTCTGCGGTGACTGCGTCAGAACCTGCGCCGAAAATCAAGGGATCGGGGCTATTGATTTTGCCCACAGGGGCTCCAAGATGCAGATAACTCCGGCATTCGGAAAGAAGCTGGCAGAAACCGACTGTGTCGGATGCGGACAGTGTGCCGTTGTATGTCCGACGGCAGCCATTTCGATAAGAACTAACGTTACCGAGGTCTGGGATGCGATAGAAGATCCCAAAGTACGTGTTGTTGCGCAGATCGCTCCGGCGGTACGTATCGCGGTCGGAGACAAGTTCAATCTCCCCAAGGGCGAGAATGCTATGGGTAAGCTTGTCAAAGCACTCCGCATCATGGGATTTGACGAGGTTTATGATACAAACTTCGGAGCCGATCTTACGGTCATAGAGGAGTCGAAGGAATTTGCCGAGAGGCTCAAGTCCGGCGAAAAGCTTCCGCTTTTTACATCATGCTGTCCCGGATGGGTAAAGTTCTGCGAGAACAAATATCCCGAGTTTGCCGAAAATGTTTCGACATGCCGTTCGCCGATGAGCATGTTCTCTCCTGTTATAAGGGAATATTTTGCAAAGAGGGACAAAGAGGAAGGAAAAACGACATATATCGTTGCGATCATGCCCTGTACCGCAAAGAAGGCCGAGATACTCAGGCCCGACAATCATACAAACGGCCGGCAGGATACCGACATAGTCATAACGACCCAGGAGATCATACGTATGATCAAACAGGTCGGCATCAAGTTCGATACGCTTGACAGTGAAGCGTGCGATATGCCGTTCTCCATGGCATCGGGTGGTGCGTCGATATTCGGTATCACCGGAGGTGTTACGGAAGCGGTTCTCCGCCATCTGTCTCCGGATAAGGATCATACGACACTTGAGAGCATTAAGTATTCGGGAGTGCGAGGCAAGGAGGGATTTAAGGAAGCTTCGGTTACTTTCGGAGACCGCGAGATAAAGATCGCTGTCGTTCACGGCCTGAAAAATGCCGGGGATCTTCTTGACGATATCAAAGCGGGAAAAGCCCATTATGATTTTGTCGAGGTCATGGCGTGCAGACGCGGATGCATACTCGGAGGCGGACAGCCCGTTCCGATGGGACCGACAACAAGGACAGCGAGAATGGAAGGTATCTACCGTGTGGATCAGCGCTCGAGCATACGATACACAGATGAGAATCCTCTGATCGACCGTATTTGGGAAGATATAATAGAAGGTCACGAACACGAGCTTCTGCATCGTGCAAAATAATCTTTTTCCTTGTAAAGGGATATGAAGAGATCATCGTCCTGCCTTTTGGCGGGACGTTTTTTTGGTATAGGCTTTGACAACGACCACAATATGTGGTAGGTTATCTAAGTGGAGTATAAACAAGGGGCAGCATTTGTGACATTTCTGTGACAGATCTTTTTTTATAATACCCCTGTAACAATCTGGTTAATTATTTTAAGGAGAGTGACCATGAAAAAAACAATATCCCTGATCGTGGCGATTCTGCTGTCGATCACAGTCTTTACGGCCGATATGGCGGGAATTGCCATGATCGTCCGTGCTGATGATGTAGTTATGGATGAGGGAGATGACGGCTATCAGGATCCCGATTTTGATCCCGATCCGGAAGAGCCATACATCGATCCTTCGGATCCATCTGAACCGGATCCGGGCGACGATCCGGCGCCTCCGGTGATCGATCCCGATCAGGAGGAACAGAAGCGCCAGGCTGAGGAAAAGGCAGCCGAGGAAGCGAGGAAGGCAGCTGAGCAGGCAGCAGCTGATGCGGCAGCCAAGGAAGCACAGAAACAGGCCGAAGAGCAGGCCAAGAAGGCCGCTGAGGAAGCAGCAAAGGCTCAGAAGGCTGCTGAAGAGGCAGCAAAGGCAGCACAGGAATACTCGCTTGTTGCAAGCGCGAGTTCCGTTAATTTCGGAACGGCATCAATAGGCGATGAGCGTGATGTGATACCTCTTACGATCACAAACACCGGATCAGGCGCGGTGGATCTTATCTATACCGAGACGGGCGATGCAAACGGCGCATTCTCGATGAATGTTCGCGGAGACAAGACTCATCTTGAACCGAGAGAATCGGCAGACTTTTATGTGTCGATGAGCAGCTCTCTTCCTGCCGGATCATACAGAGCCAGCCTCAAGTTTGCTGATGCCACGAGAGATCCCCAGTACAGTAAGGGTGTTACGGTCGGTGTTACCGGAACGGTATCATCGAAGCAGCATGGTATTACATCCGTGACCGTTAATCCTTCAAAGATCAGCCTTGCTATCGGCGGAAGCGCTCAGTTTACAGCTGATATTGATTCTGATGAGGACAGGATATATACGGTGATATGGACTGTGAACGGTAACCGTTCGGGCGCGACAGATATATCGAGCAAAGGTGTCCTGACTGTGGCAAACGATGAAACGGCTCCGAAGCTTACCGTTATGGCAACGGTTGCCGAAGATCCGACGCAGGCAGGAACGGCTACGGTTACGCTTCAGCAGAACAGTTATAACGTTACTGCTGCAGCTGATCCTTCAAACGGCGGTTCGGTAACAGGAGGCGGTGCCGTTGTGGAAGGCGGCAGCGTAACACTTTCGGCAATACCTAACAGGAATTTCTATTTCAAGGGATGGGTCATTGACGGCAAGACCGTTTCGACCGCAACAAACCTGACTATATCCGACGTTCATGCCGATGTCAGGGCAACAGCACAGTTCGGACAGAATTCCGTTACGATCAGAGCTGATGTAAACAACGACCATGCAGGTAATGTTGTCGGCGGAGGTACGGTAAGCTACGGCGGAAGCACGACCCTTTCCGCAAAGGCATATGACGGATACGTATTCGTATGCTGGAAGGAAGGCGACCAAACGGTCAGCCGTGATGCATCGCTCAAACTGAGCAACTGTACTGTAGACAGAAAGTTCACGGCTTATTTTGAGAAGACGCGCCATACACTTACGGTATGCGCATATCCTGTCGAAGGCGGATCCGTAACGGGCGGCGGAACGTTCAAACTCAACGAGGGAACAACGATTCAGGCAAGCGCCAATAACGGATACTCGTTCCAGGGATGGCAGGTCAACGGCCAGTGGGTAAGCCGTTCCGCTATCTATACGATAGACAAGATCAAATCAGACTATACATGTACAGCTATCTTTGCAAAGAACGGCGCAACGATGTATGAGATGTCTGCAGGTGTTGCAACGACCGGCGGATCGATCACTCCGAGCGGTAAGTTCATGATAGCATCCGGCCAGAACGTGACATATACGATCACTCCGAAGTCGGGATTTGCGATACTTGCGGTTGCTGTTGACGGAATGCAGGTTGGACCTGTTGCAACATACACATTTACAAACATTCAGTCAAACCACATGATAGCAGCAGCGTTTGTTCAGACAGACGCGGGCAAGAAGGCAGCCGAGAGTTCGGGTAACGCTGCACAGGACCAGAAGGTAAAGCCTCTTCCGAAGACGCCTGACAATACAGCAACAAACGATTCGACGGTTGATATCGATAAAGCTGCTTCAGGCGAAGGCGGAGACAACTACGTTGAGGAGATGGATCTGTCAAATGTCCAGGTTCCTACCGACGAGCAGCTGGGTATCACGGTTGAAAAAGAAGAGGCTGATTCGGATGTCGTCAAGTCACTCGGAATGACGATGGATCAGGTTAGCACACTGGTAAGCGAGGGCGACACGATGCCGATCCTTGATGCCGCATTCTATTCGGGCGGACTCAGCGCTCATGTATATAACAAGTTTGAGCCCGAGGACATGACAAGCGTCGATTACAACAAGATGACAAGGGAAGAACTCATGCTCGTATCCGATGATGTGATCAATCCTTCACTCCCGGATCTTGATGTTGTTGTTCAGAAGATGCTCTCGACCGACGATGTCATGAGACTTGCAAAGGGCGGACACGTTGATATCTCTGTCAGCCTGACAGGTCTTGATAATGCGGATGACGCAACGAAGCGTATCATGAAGAACGCTGTCGGCCAGAAGCCTCTCAAGTACTTTGACCTTACGATGCTCAAATCCGTTGACGGAAATACGGAGAGAGTAACTGAACTTCCGACTACGATGGAAGTTGTCATTGAGATACCTCAGGAGATCTATCAGGAAGGCAAGACATATTCAGTGCTCAGAGTTCATGACGGAGAGCTTACGGTTCTTCCGGACCTTGATGACAACCCGAGAACGATAACGTTCAGGACCGACAGATTCTCGTCATATGCCATTTCAAAAGAGGTGGCTACGATGAGCGGTGTCATTGGATGGCTTGTAGGCGGTGCGGCACTGGCACTCGGTGTTGCGATCACATGCTTCCTTATCCTTGTGGCACATCACCGCAGGATGAGAAAGATGAAGAGAAAGGCTGCACATGGCTGATAAGATCTTCTCATCGGAAAGGGTCAATACGGGAAGACAGATCGAACTCGACCTTCTCAAAGCCTTTTCGATAATAATGATGATCGTTACGCACTGTATAGACGATCTCTACATAGGTTATGAAGTTCATACGCCGTTTTTGGTGATCAACGACATACTTGCCCAGTCGGTCGGGGCGATGAGCTTTATGATCTGCATGGGGATGGGATGTGTATTTTCAAAAAATGCCTCTCCGGACAAATATGTCCGGAGGGGCATAAGCCTTTTGATGACCGGACAGCTTCTGAACCTGGTCCGGTATGATGTGCCGGGGCTTATAATATTTATGGTGACCGGAGATGAATCAGTAAGGGATCATTGCATGCTCACCTTTTCAAGCGATATTCTTGAGTTTGCCGGTCTGTTCTTTATTCTCATGGGTCTTTTTTCTTACCTGAAGCTTAAAAGCGGGCATATATTTGCGATCGCGATAGTTCTCAATGTGATCGCCTCTTTTCTGAAACTTAGTATAAACACAGGTTATTACGGCATTGACCAGTTTTTCGGTCTGTTTGTGTTTACCGATACCGAAAGCTACTTTCCACTGTTTCACTGGCTGATATACCCGGCATTCGGGATCGTCCTTGGGGAAATACTTACACATGTTAAGGACAAGAAACGTTTTTACGGGTACAGTATTATCCCGACCATGATCATATGGATCGGATATTACTACGCAGGTATATTTGTTGAACAGGATATCTTTAAGTTCTACAACGAGTGGCAGTCACTGGCATATGTCAGTCTTTTCGACGCTATCCCGCAGCTGATCATCAATTTCTCGATGCTGTGTATGTTCTACTTCCTGTCGAGACTTATCACCGACAGGGCAAAAACGGTTGCAGGATATATCTCAAAAAACATAAACAGGTATTACTGTGTTCACTCGGTCATAGTATTTGTGGCTGCGGCCATAGTCGAAGCATCATACAGATTTAAAGTGACTACGAAAACGTGTTATGTTTTTATCGTTGTCGTAACGGCAATGACAGCCGTCGGAGTATTCCTTTACGACAGATACGGAGAACCCTTGCGAGCTTTCGCAAGGAAGCATACCGTTTTGTGCTATACGACCGTAATGGTCCTTTCTGTCATGGCATGCGTGTTTGCGTCATTAGGAGAAAATCATTATCCTAATCTGAACAACAACTACAATAACGGAGAATGAAAAATGGCCATAACAGGCGATTATGAAAACATGTCATTTGAAGGTCTGCTTGAGCATAAGCTTGAGGAGTGTCCTTCAAGATGCTTCATGGTTGTAAACAACAGAGAATGGAGCTGGTCCGATATAAACGCAGCTGCGTCAGCGATAGCGGCACGGCTGTATGAAATGGGGGTCGGAAAGAACAGCCATGTGGGACTCTGCTCAGTCAACTGTGCACTTTGGATACCTGCTTTTTTTGCGATCCAGAAGCTGGGTGCGATAGCACTTCTTCTGAACCCGACGATGCGCGCGGAAGATATCGGAAGAACTTCTAAAACGGGGGATGCAGAATATATCTTATACGGTGAGATGCCGGAAGAGAAAAAGGATCCGGATTTTATATCACATCTGTCCGAAACCTCGGGCGTTCCTCAAAAGAGCATGATGAGCCTTCGGGATATGAGCGAGGATGAGGTCCTTCGCGGGTGCGATACGCCTGAGAGCATAAAAAAGGAACCGGATGATGTGGCGGTGATGATCTTCACATCGGGATCCACCGGAATTGCAAAAGGAGTTCTTCATTCGGCATACAACATCATAAGTGCCGCATGGATAAACTGTATAGACCAGAGGCTTACGGATTCGGACAGAACGTGCCTGATACTGCCGCTGTTTCATGTCTTTGGCCTTGTAGCCGGGCTGTTTGCCAATGCCGTGGCGGATTCCGTGATCTATATACCTAATGATATACACGTCAGTACACTGATCGGTCTGATATATCAGCAGAAGTGTACCGTATTTCATTCCGTTCCGACGATGCTCATTGCGATCATGAATAACAAAGACTATACCCCTGATAAGCTTTCCTCGCTCAGGTGCACGATAATATCGGGAGCGGCTGCGACAAAGGCGCAGATGGAGATGTTCCAGAAGAGTCTTCCCAACGACCGGTTCCGGTCTTCCTACGGCCTCAGTGAGATGGCGCCCGTTACAATATCGGCATATGATGATGACGCCGAAAAGGTCCGGACGACAGTAGGAAAACCGGTAAGGGATATCATGGTCAGGGTGGATGAAAACGGGGAGATATGCGTTAAGGGATTCAGGCTGATGACCGCATATTACAAAGTTGCGGCATCCGATCAGCCGATCGATAATGAAGGATGGCTGCACACGGGGGATCTCGGTTATATAAGGGATGACGGCTATGTGTGTCTGACCGGAAGGATCAAGGATATCATCATCCGCGGGGGCGAAAATATCATTCCCGCGATGGTAGAGAATGCCATTTCATCGCTTGAGGGCATCTCTGACTGTAAAGTCATAGGTGTGCCAAGTGATTTTTACGGAGAAGAAGTGGCGGCATGCATTATCCCGAATGATCAGGCCGCATTTGATGTTGATGAGTTCAAAAAGGAGCTGTCAGAAAACGTCGCAAGATACATGATGCCGACTTACATTGAAGTGTTCGATGAATTTCCGCTCCTCGGATCGGGAAAGATCGATATGGTCAGCCTGAAGAAGGATATGTACGGCCGTATCGGACTACAAAAAACGCAATAAATGTGGTAAAGTAAGCGTATGAAGTACAGAGATTTCAACAACCCGGACAAACTGTCGACACTCGGATTCGGTTGTATGAGATTTCCCAAAAAGGGGAACGGATTTGATACTGACGAGATCGAGCGCGAGATAAGGTATGCCATAGAAAACGGGGTCAATTATTTTGACACCGCGTATCTGTATCCGGGAAATGAAGAAGTCTTCGGTAAAGTACTTGAAAAGACAGGGCTTCGGGATAAGATAAACATCGCGACCAAGATGCCGAACTACTTCATGAAGACCGTGGAAGAGGCTGACAGACGCTTTAAGGAGCAGCTTGAGAGGCTCAGGACCGATCATGTTGATTATTATCTGATGCACATGCTGCCGGATCTTACGACGTGGGAAGAGCTTAGAGATCGCGGGATAGATAAGTGGCTTGAGGAGAAGAAGAGGGAAGGACACATCAGAAGGATCGGATTTTCCTTTCACGGCTCGAGCGAACTGTTTATCAGCATACTTCACGCATATGACTGGGAGTTTGCCCAGATACAATACAATTATCTTGACGAGAATTCGCAGGCCGGAGTAAAGGGTCTCAGGGAAGCCGCATCGATGGGGATACCGGTCATCATTATGGAGCCGCTTCGCGGAGGAAGGCTCGTAAATGCGATCCCCGAGAAGGCAAAAGAGACCATAAAGGAATTAACGCCCGGCTGGTCAAGCGCCGAGTTCGGACTCAGATGGCTGTGGAACCAGAAGGAAGTCACATGCGTCCTTTCCGGAATGAATTCGATGGATATGGTCATGGAGAACATCCGGATAGCATCCGAAACGGAAGAAGGCGCCCTGACTGAAGATGATATGCGCACATATGAGAAGGTAGTGGCCGAGATCAGGAAAAAGACCAGGGTCGGATGCACGGGTTGCCGTTACTGCATGCCCTGTCCCGCCGGAGTCGATATCCCGGGATGCTTTTCAACATACAATACGTCCTTCAGTGAGGGCTATATCAACGGATTGCGCGAATATTTCATGTGTACCGCCATGAAGAATGAAAAGGCGCTCGCATCCCAGTGTAAGAAGTGCGGGAAGTGCGAAAGTCATTGTCCGCAGGGCATACATATCAGAGAGGAGCTTGACCGGGTAAAGAGAAGATTTGAGACCCCGGTATTTAAGCTGGGAACCCGGATAGCCCCGAAAATAAGGAAAAAAGACAAGAGATAAAACGTACACAGATGAGAAGAAGACGGTTTTTAACAATATGCATACTTTGTCTTTCGATGGTGTTTGCCATGCCCGGATGCGATTCGGCCGAAGGAGCTGATGCGTCAGCGGGTGCTTCCGGATCAACGGAGTCTTCCGATGACAACAAAAGCGAGTATGAGAAGTACATCAAATCAGCCATTGAATCCGTGAACGGCGATGCAACACCAGTACCCGAGGCCGATACGAAGCCGGGACAGGCTGTTACCGTAGACAGAAGCGCGGGGAATGATTTTTACGTTTCGTCAATGGAAGATGACCTTCCGTTCGTAACACCGGTCCCGGATGCCGATTTGTCGCCCTCACCGACGGAAGATCCGAACGCTACACCGACACCGGAGCCGACACCGTACATCACTCCCGAGGAGTTTGATGTCGGTAAGTGCTGCATATACATAAACGGCGAGAGTGACAGCGCATACGGAACCGAGATCATAACTGCCATCAACAAGGCGAGGACGGATCTTGGTTACAAGCCTCTTATAACAAATAAGGGTCTGTCAACGTGTGCAGACAGAAGAACGAGGGAGATAGCCGCAAACTTTTCACATACAAGGCCGAACGGGGAGTTCTTCACAAGCCTTGCACCGGAGCACTTCAGGGCAGAGATGCTTGTTATCGACAATCAGAAGGCTGAAAGCACCGTGGACGCCCTGATCAAGGAAGACCCTATATCCCGTAATCTCATATTTACCGAAAAGTACCAGTCCATAGGAGCTTCAAGTTTCAAATGCAACGGAATGCGCTATTCTGTTGTGTCTTTTGGCCTTTAAGGTCCGTTTTTCCCGATTTTACTTGATTTTTGTGTCCGAAAAGAATACAATTATTTGGAATGTGAACTTTTTTAAGTTTAACTGAAATAAAGGAGTCTTATTATGCCAAGAGATTTAGATCTGGATTTTGAATTTCAGGACGAGGAGGTACGTGAACGTCCGGTCCGCCAGCCCCAGAGGCGTGAGCCTTCAGGTGCGGCACGCGGCGGTGCAAGAGGCGGATCACATTCTTCACATGCAAGACGCAGGAAGAACAATACCACGAGCATTATCGTCCTTATCGTAGAGATCGTTGTATTTCTCGCACTTGTCGGTCTGTTCTTCGTGATAAAGAGTAAGGTTGACGGCGCTTCATCGAGCTCGTCATCGTCTTCGGAGGCAGCCGCTGACGGTTCAGGTGAAGGCGGAGCATCATCAAACGGCGTAAATGTCGAGAATAATGACTTCTCACTTACGTGTACGACGGTCAAGCTTGTTGAGGACGCCGACAAGAATACGGCAGCGCTCGTATACTTCACATTTGTCAACAAGACTGATACACCGCTTGCAATGAGCGCAGTATTCCCTGCAAGCCTTAAGCAGAACGGAGTTGACTGCCCTGAAGACGTTAATCTGACTGAGACGCCGCAGGAGATCGCCAACAGGGATATGCAGGTATCCGGCGGACAGTCAGTTGAATGCTGTTACGCATTTAAGCTCGCCGATGCCGAGAACCCGATCACCCTTACGACACATGACAATTATTCGACATTTGCCGATGTAGGGTCGACCGAGATCCCTATCAAATAAGCATACGACACCTTGATTATAAAGAGTCGGGACATCTCTTGTTCCGACTCCTTGTGTTTTTGTGAGGTATAAAATGAAGATCATTATAGTTGGATGCGGAAAGGTCGGCGCAACTCTTGCCGAGCATCTGGACCAGGAAGGCCATGACATCACGATCATAGACAGACACTGGGATAAGCTTAAGTACTTATCCGACAGGATCGACGTACTCGGTATCGAAGGAAACGGTGCGAGTGTTACGACCCAGCGTGAAGCCGGAGTCCAGAATGCGGACATTCTTATTGCCACGACGAATTCCGATGAGCTCAATCTCCTGTGTTGCCTTATTGCCAAGAAGGCCGGTAACTGCCAGACGATCGCGAGGATCAGGGATCCCGAGTATTACAGCGAGATGAGATATCTGAGAGATGAACTTAACCTGTCGCTCGTTATCAATCCCGAACAGGCGGCTGCGGCGGAGATAGCCAGGATAATCAAGTTCCCGTCGGCCATGAAGGTCGATTCCTTCGCAAGAGGAAGGGTGGAACTTATCAAGATGAACATCCCGGAGGGATCCAAACTTGACGGGATGAAGCTTACCGAGATCGAAGCAAAGCTTCACTGTAAGGTGCTCATCTGTACCGTCGAGCGCGGTGAGGACCTTCTGATCCCCCACGGAGCATTTGCTCTTCAGGCCGGGGATATTGTTTCATTTATGGCACCTCATGCCGTTGCGCTTTCCTTCTTCAAGGCGAGCGGTGCAAATGTTACCAATACCGTAAAATCGATCATACTGATCGGCGGCGGAATGATAAGTTATTACGTTGCCAAGAAGCTTGAAGAGACGAAGATCAGCGTCAAGATCATAGAACAGGATTTTGCAAAGTGCCAGAAGCTTTCCGAGATGCTCCCCCAGGCCGTTATCATCAACGGGGACGGAACCGACAAGCAGCTTCTTGATGAAGAAGGTGTCGGCGTGGTTGATGCGATAGGTAACTTTACCGGTATCGACGAGGAAAACATCCTTCTGTCGCTTTACGAGAAAGAGATGAGCAAAGCCAAGCTTCTGACGAAGATCAACAGGATCACGTTTGAAGAGGTTATCGCGGGCCTGAATATCGGAAGTATCATCAATCCCAACAGTATCACGAGCGACAATATCGTCAGTTTCGTCAGGGCGCTCAACAACAGTCGCGGCAGTAACGTCGAGACTCTTTACAAGATCGCCCAGGGAAGGGCCGAGGCCCTTGAGTTCTTTGTAAGGGACGATTCAAAGGTGATCGGGAAACCGCTCATGGAGCTGAGTCTTAAACCTAACATTCTTATTGCATGTATCACCAAAGGCAACAGAGTCATAATCCCGAACGGACAGAGCGTCATAGAAAAAGGCGACTCGGTAGTTGTCGTTTCGGTTGAGCGTGGCCTCAACGACCTGGAGGACATTCTTGTATGAACAGAAAAATCGTAGCCTATTTTGTCGGCTCGGTCCTCAGGATTGAAGCACTGCTTATGATCGTCCCGACGATAGTATCACTTCTGTATCGTGAAAAAGAGTGGATCTATCTCGCGGGGGCGACCGTCGCAAGCTTTCTTTTCGGATATCTCCTGAGCTTCAGAAAACCCAGGAATATGACGTTCTATACGCGAGAAGGCATTACGAGTGTTGCGCTCGGATGGATACTCATGTCCGTGTTTGGTGCAATACCTCTCTGGCATGGCGTTTCTTCGATCGGATTTACCGATGCACTGTTTGAGACGATATCCGGATTCACCACGACAGGAGCGAGTATACTGACCGAAGTTGAGTCAATTCCGAAAGGGCTGCTCTTCTGGAGAAGCTTCACGCACTGGGTCGGAGGAATGGGCATACTGGTATTCGTTCTGGCACTTCTTCCCGAAGCGAGCGGTGACAGTATTTATCTGATGAGAGCGGAAAGCCCGGGCCCGTCTGTCGGAAAGCTCGTACCCAAGGTAAAATCAACAGCCAAGATCCTCTACGAGATCTATATCGCCATCACTTTCATAGAGATAGTTGCGCTCATGATAACGGGAATGTCCCTTTACGAGGCAAGTGTCATAACATTCGGAACGGTCGGCACCGGAGGATTTGCGATCAGGAATTCGGGATGTTTTGAGTACACCCATGTCCAGCAGATCATAATCACGTTCTTTATGATCGTCTGCGGTGCAAACTTTAACGTGTATTTCCTATTTGTAGCCAAAAAGTTCAAGGAAGCATTCAAGTCTGAGGAAGTACTTTCGTATCTTGCGATCTACGCTTTTGCCGTCATAGCGATCGCGATAAACATAAGCAACGCGTTTTCTTCATTTGGAGAGGCGCTTCATCACAGTCTCTTTAATGTTGCGTCCGTAATGACGACAACGGGATTTGCGTCGGCTGATTTTAACACATGGCCGGGCTTTTCCAGGACGCTGCTGCTTGTGGTAATGTTCATAGGAGGCTGCGCGGGATCGACAGCCGGCGGTATCAAGGTCAGCCGTATAGTGATAGGGTTCAAGACGATCCGCAAGGAACTTGAGCATTTCGTACATCCCAGAAGCGTCAAGATACTGAAATTTGAAGGAAAGCCGATAGAGCACGCCGTTCTTCGCGGTGTCAATGTGTATTTCCTTACATATATTACGATATTCGCCGTATCGGTGCTGCTTGTAGCATTTGACGGCAAGGATTTTACGACAACGATAACTTCGGTCATAGCGACGTTCAACAATATAGGCCCCGGACTTGATATGGTCGGGCCGTGCGGGAACTATTCGCAGTTCTCGCCGTTTGCGAAGTATGTACTGATGTTTGATATGCTGGCGGGAAGGCTGGAGCTGTTCCCGATGCTGTTATTATTTATGCCCATAACATGGAGAAGGCAACGATAGAAGGAGAAAATCATGGTTCAATCAAGAACACACAACTGTAATGAACTTCGTATCGAAAACGTGGGTGAAAAGGTAACCCTTGTCGGATGGTACGACAACATGAGAAAGGTCAGCAAGAATCTCGGATTCCTGATCCTCAGGGATTTCTACGGGGTGACACAGGCCGTTGTCGAGACAGAGGAAATGATGGATGCCCTTGCGGGAGTCAACAACGAATCGACACTTTCGATAACCGGTACGGTGCGTGAGCGCTCGAGCAAGAACGCAAATATCGCAACGGGAGATATCGAGGTCGTGCCCGAAAAGATCGAGGTTCTCGGAAAGTGCATATACAACGAGCTTCCGTTTGAGATCAACAGGTCAAAGGAAGCAGATGAGGCTGCAAGGCTCAAATACAGATACCTGGATCTTCGTAATCCGGCCGTAAAGGAGCGCATCGTACTCAGGAGTAAGATAGTTGCGGAACTTCGAAAGAGCATGATCGATCATGATTTTCTCGAGATAACGACGCCGATCCTGACATGTTCTTCACCTGAAGGGGCCAGGGATTATCTCGTGCCGTCAAGAAATCATCCCGGCAAGTTCTATGCGCTGCCCCAGGCACCTCAGCAGTTCAAGCAGATACTGATGACGAGCGGATTTGACAGGTATTTCCAGATCGCGCCGTGCTTCAGGGATGAGGACGCAAGGGCCGACAGGTCGCCGGGTGAGTTCTACCAGCTCGACATGGAAATGGCATTTGCCGATCAGGAAGACGTTTTCGCTGTAATGGAGGACGTTCTGCCTCCTGTATTTGCAAAGTACGGAACATATCATACGGCATCATCCGCACCGTTTAAGAGGATATCGTTCCTTGACGCCATGGAAACTTACGGATCGGACAAGCCCGATCTGCGTATAGATCTGACACTTACAAACGTATCCGAACTCATGCAGGGTATCGGATTCGGACCCTTTGACGGACAGACCGTTGAAGCGATAGTTGTTGACAATTTCAGTGCGACAAGAAAGGTCATCGATAAGATAGTTGCCGATACCGAGGTCATCAGCGGTCAAAAATCATACTGGTTCAAACTTGACGAGAACGGCGAGATCGTCGGAGGTATCGCAAAGTTCCTTCAGGATAAGAAGCAGCAGGTCATCGATGAACTGAAGCTTAAGAGCGGTGATTTTGTCGGACTGTGTGCCGGAAAGCGCTCCGAAGCATTAAAGGGCGCCGGAGTACTCAGAAAGCTTCTCGGAGAAGTTGCTGAGGGGCACATGAAGAAGGACTGCTACGAATTCTGCTGGATCGTTGATTTTCCGATGTATGAGATCGGTGAGGAGTCGGGAGAGCTTGAGTTCTGCCACAATCCGTTCTCTATGCCGCAGGGCGGTATGAAGGCTCTTGAGAATGACGATCCGCTTTCGATAATGGCATATCAGTACGATCTTGTATGTAACGGCGTTGAGCTTTCGTCGGGCGCTGTCAGAAACCACGATCCTGAGATCATGGTCAAAGCGTTCTCGCTCGTCGGACTCGGTGAAGATGATGTGAAGGCAAAGTTCCCCGCAATGTACAATGCGTTCTGTTACGGTGCACCGCCGCATGCGGGTATCGCTCCGGGTGTCGACAGAATGGTAATGCTGATCGCGGGTGAAGAGAGCATAAGGGAGATTATCCCGTTCCCGATGAACAAGATGGCCATGGATGTGATGATGGGAGCTCCGTCGGCAGTAGACAAAAAGCAGCTTGATGATGTTCATATCGCGATCATCGAAGAAGACCTTAATAATGATTAACGTATTTTAATGTTGTTTTAATTTTCCCTAAAAGACGGTTTAAGAATCTTTCTGTATATTGTTCATTGTTCGAAGGAACAAAACACAAACAAAGATCATAACAATATAGCAGAAAGAATGGAGAGAAAGAAAAATGGATACTTTCGAAAAAGTAGAAAAGTTAAGGGAAAAAGCAAACGTAACATTTGAAGAGGCAAAAGCAGCACTTGAAGAGGCAAACGGTGATCTTCTCGATGCCATGATCCTTCTCGAGAGACAGGGCAAGGCTGAAGAAAGACGCGAGAGCTACAGCACGAAAGAAGATGCCAGTCTTATGGTGGTAGATGAGCCCGAGAGGACCGAAAAGAAGCGCGGAAATGCTTTCACGGACAAGCTCAAGACTCTCTGGCACAAATCATGTGAGAACTTTTTCGTGATCGAGCGAGAGAACGAGGTCATACTCAACATCCCCATCTGTGTGTTCCTGCTCATTCTCATGTTCGCCTGGTATGTGACTCTTATTGCACTTATAGTTGCACTGTTCTTCGGATGCAAATACAGTTTCAGGGGAGCCGATGAGATGAAGACGGCAAACACTGTATGCGACAAGGCTTCCGAAGCGGCAGAAAAGGTTAAGGAAGAATATAACAAGCTTTAATAGGAGGCAGATATGGCCCATATTCTTGTAGTGGAAGACGAGGAAAAACTGGCGCGTTTCGTTGAACTTGAACTCATGCACGAGGGGTATGAGGTTTCAAAGAGCGGAGACGGACGCAAGGCGCTTGAACTTGCCACGAACAATACATATGATCTGATACTGCTCGACATAATGCTTCCGGGTCTTAACGGCCTGGAAGTTTTACGTAGACTGGGCAATTCCCATCCGACACCGGTTATACTTCTTACCGCCAGGGATGCGGTAATGGATAAAGTATCCGGACTTGATGCGGGAGCGGTTGACTATATAACAAAACCTTTTGCAATAGAAGAGCTTCTGGCAAGGGTCAGAGTAGCGTTGAAACTGCACCCTGTTGAAGGTTCGGCCTCCTCAGCAGGTGCGACAGATCCTTCAAAAGCTCAGAATTCGCCGGCGGAAGACGCTGCAAACGGTGTATACCGCTGGAAAGAGCTAGTACTTGATGAGAAGAAGCACAGGGTTACCTGGAAAGGACAGGAAGTTTCCCTTACGAACAGGGAGTTTGAGATGCTCAAGGTATTTCTGACCAATCAGGATATAGTCCTTACAAGGGATACGCTCCTGGAGAAGGTCTGCGGATATGATTACGTCGGTGAGACCAATGTGGTGGACGTTTATGTCAGATTCCTACGTACCAAGATAGATGAGGCCTTTGATATCAAAATGATAGAAACGGTCAGAGGTGTTGGATATGTCATCAAATCCGAATAACAGCGTAAAGGGACGTGTAAGGTCGATAAGACACAGGCTCGCCGGACAGAGGGTCAGACTGAAGATCGGAATGCATTTCGGACAGAGCATTCTGATGACGATCGTCATGATGGTCGTATGGCTTGCCGCAAGGGAATATGCGGCGGACATTACGGTTCCGTTTATGGAAAGAAGCCGTCAGATAACTGTAGCTTCAAGCTTTATGGATGTACGCAGCTTCAGTGATCTTCATAACCTGATGAAGACTCTAAAATACACAGTTGTGTTACCGGGGGCAGAAAAAGCAGTTCTTGATGAACTGGTCTTTGCACCGTTCCTCGTGATATGCTCGTTCACGACGGGCCTGTTCATGCTTGAACTATTGGGAGACCTCCTCTCATATCACAGGGAGCAGCACAGGATAAAGAAAATGCTCGCCCCGCTTGACGAGATAGCGGCCCGTGCCGAGGAAATAACGAATTTTGAACTGTCAGAGGAGAAATACCATCTGATAGAGGAGAAGATCACAAGCCTTGAGCCCGGTGAAGAAGCGAAGCTCTCGTTCGGAGACGAGGATCTTCTCGGAATTGAAAGAGCGATGAACAACCTGCTCACGAGGATCAGGGAATCAAACCGGCAGCAGGCACGATTTGTCAACGATGCTTCCCACGAGCTCAGAACGCCCATTGCGGTCATCGAGGGCTATGCAAACATGCTCGCAAGATGGGGACGTGAGGACGAAAAGGTTCTTGATGAGTCGATAACGGCCATTCAGAACGAATCCGAGCATATGAAGCATCTGGTTGAACAGCTTCTGTTCCTGGCCCGTGGTGATGCCGGAAGGACGGTTCTCAAGATGGAGCGCGTTGATCTTTGCGAGATGATGCAGTCGGTATATGAGGAGTCTCTCATGATCGATGAAAATCATATCTATAAGTACTCGTGCCCGACGGATCCTGTCTTTGTTGAGGCTGACGAGGGAATGCTCAAGCAGGCGGTGAGGATACTTGCCGACAATGCTGCCAAGTATACGAAGGAAAAAGATGAGATAATGTTTGCTGTCGGTATCGCATCCGACACACAGGTGTATATTCAAGTCCAGGATACCGGCATCGGTATGAAGGAAGTCGATATTCAGCACATGTTTGAACGCTTCTACCGTTCGGATGAGGCAAGGAGCTTCGGAGGTACCGGACTGGGTCTGTCCATAGCAAAGTGGATAGTTGACAAGCATGCGGGGCATTTTGAGATCACTTCAAGAGAAGAACTCGGTACAAGGATCAGAATAATGCTGAACAGGGTGGCTTAAACAGCCGGATTACTTGATTTTTGCGGCAGCAGGTGTTACAATTATAGTCCCAAGTGACATTGTTTTGCCTGATATCAGGAGGAAGAAGATATGGAAGTCAGTGGTGTTTCTTCTCAGGTAAATATGTATTCACAGATCGCAAGCGGGAAGAGGATCAATTCCGCTGCGGATGATGCGGCAGGACTTACCATTGCCGAGAAAATGAACAGCCAGGAGACAGGGCTTAAGGTCGGAAGCGAAAACGCAAAGGACGGAGTCAGCCTGTTAAATGTCGCTGACGGTGCACTTTCACAGATGGGTGACAGCCTTCAGAGGATATATGAGCTCGGACTCAAGGCTATGAACGGCCTTAACACGGGTGAAGAGCTCGGTGCGATCCAGAAAGAGGTCGACCAGCTCCTTACGGATATTGACAGCATCGGTAAGAACACCGAGTTCAATACGATGAAGATACTGGACGGCAGCATGGCTGACATCAATCTTGCAACCAAGCCGGACGGAACGGGACAGAAGATACAGATGGTCAGCTCCACGCTGGCAGATCTCGGCATTGAAGGCTTTGACGTTACGAAGGACTTTGATATCAGCAAGATCAGCGATGCGATCTCCAAGGTTTCTGAATCGAGAAGCAATATGGGAGCCCAGACGAATGCTCTTGAGTCGACGATCAGATACAATGATTATGCGGCAGAGAATACGCTCTCTTCCAGAAGCCGCCTTGAGGATCTTGATATGGCAAAGGCCATCAGCGAGAAGAAGAAGCAGGAGACGCTCAACAGGTATCAGATCATGATGCAGAAGATGCGTGAGCAGAACGAGCAGAACAATGCTCTTTCGATCATGAGATTTTGAAGATCAGCCTAACTTGACAGTTGGCGCATGTGTGTGATATAAAGATTAGGCGGCATCAGCCGCCTAGTTGCTTTTACAGGTAACTCAGGGGATTGGTCAAATGGTATGATAGGGGTCTCCAAAACCTTTGGTGGGAGTTCGATTCTCTCATCCCCTGTTAAAAACAAGAAAGAGCATTGAATAATGCTCTTTTTTACATTTTGGGGATTACTTCCCTTACTGGTTTTCAAGCACATCTTTGGCCCATTTAAAGTTTTCGTAACAATTATTACACATTCCGGTACGCGCAATGTTCATAAAGTTACCGTCTGTGTCTCCGGGTTTATAGGTCCGACCGCATGATTTACATTTAGCCTCGGATGTATTTTTTTTTGTTGAATATGAACTTGGAGCTATAGCCTCTGTCCTTCTCACGCCATTGGCCATCGCATTGAAAAGAATTCCAGTAGCTACAGCAATGACAATAAAAATTATACCATGGACTCTAAAGGCTGGGTCGCCCTTTTCTTTTGCAAATAGAACCCAATGGACTCCAATTCCTCCGATCGCATACGAGACTATTAGAGACATTGAATGAAAATCTTTCATTAAGTATATGAAAGATCCGATCATAAGTATTATTGTTGCTACGAATATTGCAATCTTTATATTTTTAGGATCTTTTACCTTACTAGGCATATTTTCAATTTCCGTTGAAGGCTCCGCATGCGTAGCATCTGTATTACATACGAATTTAACCATCCTCATAGGGTTTTTATGATATATATCAAATCTAATGATTGTTTGACTAAACACTTCGCAGGCCTGAACAAACAAATCGTATGATTCCTTCAATTTTCGTTCTTGAGGGATATGAGTCCAGAAATCAACGAGATGGTTTTCTTGATTTTTAAGATCATTTATAATCCTATCTTTATATAATGATTTAAACATGGTAGAACTACAGCTATGATATAAAGTCTCGGCATACGTTTTTATCAAGAGGCTGATTGGCTCATAATTCAATAAAACATCAGTTTCATCACCTATAACAGTTTTGTTGTCACGGAGTTTATCTAAATAATAATTTAGTGTTGTATTGTAATAAGACTCGGTTAGTAATTCGATTTGTTGTAACATTTCATCATAGGCAGCTTTTGCTGCTTTTTTATCATTGAAATAGTATATAATTTCAAATACTTCATCTATATATCCAGGAAACAATTTAGCCTCTTCACAAGCGCGTTTTCCTTTTTTTCGAATTATTGAGAAATAACCTGCATAGAATACCGCTTCCCAATCGGAAGGCTTTTGCTCACTTATCAGACTGTAATACTTGTGCGCGGACTCGAAATCGCTCTCATTTTTAGCCTTTCTCGCTTGCTTATATAAATCTGCAAGTTCTGCAGAACCAATACTTTTTATACCCCTATGTATTTTATATTCGTCCTCGGTTATTCCTCGATGAAGAGAATCATGTGCTTTGGAGCCGCACTTATCACACGATATTTGTCTTAAGGGGTAAATGTTTTTACAGTTTTTACATTTTTTTACTGAAATGAAGCTGTTATGTGAAGATGTATCTTGCAAAGGTTCTGGAATGTCCATGATACTGTTGCTTTCAGTGCTTTTCCTTCTGGGGTCAGTGTCATATTCCGCATTAAATTTTGATGAAAAAATGCTGTTAATATGAGATTGTTTATCATTTTCATTAAGCCTGTTCCACTCTTCTGAAGTCACTCCTAATGACATCATAATTCCAGAGCAACGAGGACATTCGTTCTCTGTATTCTCATTAACAAGATCTAAGTATTTACAGTTTTTGCAACATCCGATGAACATACTAGCCCCCTAAAGGAAGAATCCACTAAATATATTATAATATGAAATCGTTTTTTGTGAACAGCAACTGATTATTTTACATAATTCTATTCTTACTATTTTTCTCGTTCGGACTAAATAATGGAATTAAAACAAGTGATTTGTAGGAGGGTTTGTTGTTGAAAAATAGAGATTATAGAATTAGAATATTCAAAATAGCTAATATAGGAAGTAGATGAGGGTGAAACCGTGTTTATGAGATACTAGATATCCACAATTGTTTTGAACAAGAAAATATTTTCAATAAACTAAGGGAAGAGAGGAAATATGAGATCATCAATATTGATAGGTAACGGGATTAATAGGTCTTTTGACAAAGGTAGTCAGTCGCTCGAAAAATTACTGCATAATGTTTCAAAGTTGGATCTAGAGACCGATAGTGATATTCCCTTTACTTTAAAGGTAGTACTTGGAACAGAAAATCGTGTTGATGAGGCAATGAAAAATTCATCAGAAAGCCTATGGGGATGTCTGAACAGTGATAAACAGATAGAGTATTATAATAAACTGGTTGATTTGCCGGTGGAGGACATTCTAACGGCAAATTATGGGTTTGAACTGGAAGAAGCTGCATATGGTGTAACCGGGAGAATGATATCCGCTTCAAAGATCGATGAATTATCTGATTATATGAGGAATGCGGGCATTAGCCGAAGAGAAGGCAGTATGTTCCTTCATACCTTTCAGAGAATAAAGACAGAAGATCATGATAAAAGGGTCTGGCATATTCATGGTCATGCTATGAATCCGAGTAGCATGGTTATAGGCCACTTTTATTATGGAAATCTGCTGTGCAAGATAAAATCATATCTGCAAAAGAACGGGGCCAGATATGAGTGGAGTTCTATACAAGAGAAAGATCCTTCGGTGCGTTCGTGGGTTGATGCGTTCATTTTGAACGATATTTATGTACTGGGGTTTGGATATGACTTTGCAGAGATGGATCTTTGGTGGCTTTTGGAGAGAAAAAATAGAGAGAAAGCGCCTCATGGCAGTGTATTTTTTTATGAACCCGATATTCCGGGAGAGAAGCTTAAACATAACCTGCTTGAATGCTACGGGGCCGAGGTTAGGACGTTGGATTATAGCATCAGCGAAAAAGAGACTGATAAAAACTCTCTTTACGAGCGTTTCTATTATGATGCATTGGATCATATCAGAAAGAGTATAGGGCAGGAATAGAATTATTCTATATAATTCGGATAGCGATCATCATAGTTTTAAAAGGTACTTGCGTAACTGGAAGCATATTACGGCTTGTGATACAATGGGAATAGGAAACGGAGGTAATCGATACGATGGCAACCGTAACAGTTTATGAAGATACAGTAAGTTTACTCAAAACACTTGATCCCAATCAGCTTAATGCAGTTCATTCCATCATTGTTCAACTGGCCAATAAAAATGATGGATGGAGCAGCCCGTTAGGTATAACAACGGAAAAACAGCTTTGGGATCATATTGATCATTCACTTGAACAGGCAAAAGCCGGCAAGGGACGTGACGCAGATGAGGTTATTGATGATCTGATGCGGGAGTATGCTAAATGAAAACATACAGGGTTATCATAACTCCCGATGCTGAGAATGATTTGAAATCTTATCTTTCATATCTTCGTGATGTTAAGAAGAATCCTCAGGCTGTGAAGAGTGTTCTGGAGGACTTTCGAGACACTAAAAATGAATTAAAATCTGTGGCTCACAGTTTACCGGAGCCTGATAGTGAGAAACTGAAGGAAAGAGGATTAAAACGAATAAACTTCAAGAAACATAACTACTTCCTGCTTTTTTATATTGCCCCCGTGGATACCGTTTATGTTACGGCTGTATTTCACGGACTTGAAAACTTTGAAGAAAAATTGAGATAGATAGTAAAAAAGATCACCTGCCATTGGCAGGTGGTCTTTTGATTTATGAGTCTGTCGTTTGTTACCTATGTCTGGCAGATATATGATAAACTCAGCACACTGACTGAGGATTTGCACGAAGGCGAAGTACTGTTGCTACATCAACCTCCTGTGCGTTGTATGATTCGGGTCCGAATGATTTTCCGTACTGGCAGGCTTCGGACTCAACGGGGAACATCCCGAGGAGTGCTCCTGTATTGTTATCAACTACTTCCCAAGGACATGAGGGATTGTATTCGGGAAGTCCGTATGCATCTACTACCATTCCACCTGTTACAACCTTAAGTTCTTCTTCGATTTCGCTCTCTCTGATGTTCTTCATATCAATTACCTCCATTCCCTGAGCTGTTGTAACAGCTCTTTTCTTTTTCTTTTTCTGAACTTGTTATACAACATTATCTGTCACAGAAGTGTCACAATTCTGTATTGAGTTGCAAATGTATTTTGGTTATTATCATAATGATATCCGGGAAGAAGCCTAAATGAGGAGACAGTTCGCTGTTTTGATGACAATATAGAAGATGACAGAGATAAGAAAGTGTACAAAAGAAGATATAGTCGCAACAGGAGCCTTTTATGACAGGGTGGTAGAGTATCTGGATGCTCATATCAACTACCCCAAGTGGGTATATAAGGGCTACCCTTCCGAGCCATACGCATCATTCATGACAGATGAGGGGGTCCAGTATATCTGCCTTGAAAATGAAAGGATAGTCGGTGCATTTGTTCTTAACACGGATCCTGAGGCGGACTATAAAAAGGGGGACTGGAGCGCGAATCTCTCTGACGGAGAGTACATGGTCATTCATGCACTGGCCGTTGATCCTGATTGTCAGGGGAGCGGTATTGGAAAAGAGATACTGAATTACTGTATTAATATGGCAAAACAAAGCGGTTTTAAGGCGATAAGGCTTGATATTGTTCCGGACAACATTCCGGCACAGCGCCTGTATGAGGGTTTTGGATTCAGGTGTGCAGGAGAGGCAGATGTTAGGCCGGAAGTAAAACATATCCCTTTATTTCGTTTATACGAGCTCAACTTTGATGAGTGAGATGATTCTTTCATATATCGGGGACCCAATGCTGATAGTACCGGATTTAAGAAGATGATATTTTAAGTTTTTTCGAAAGATGTCATATCTTTAATCACTACTTTAACATTTGTTTCTATTTATGGATGAATTATGAGTGATTCCGGAGAACTTTAGAAAGGATAAGATGATGAAAATAGTAGTACTCATGGATTCATTTAAAGGAAGTCTTTCATCCGAAGAGGCCGGAAATGCTGTTAAAGCGGGTATCATTGCGTCCGGGACAGATGCAGATGTGTCGGTTTTTCGGTTTGCGGATGGCGGCGAGGGAACACTTGAGGCGTTTCTTGCGGCAGATAAGGGAAGCAGGAGAGTTTCAGTGCCTGTATCCGATCCGATCGGAAGAGTGACCGACGCATGTTACGGGGTATTATCCGATGATACAGTTGTCTTGGAGATCGCCCAGGCAGCGGGTCTTTATCTTTTATCAGAGGATGAACGAGATCCTATGCATACGACAACAAAGGGTGTAGGACAGTTGTTGCGGCACGCTATAAACAGCGGATACAGACGCTTTATTGTTGCTCTGGGCGGCAGCTCGACAAATGACTGCGGTTTGGGGATGTTGAAAGAACTGGGGCTTATTGTAGCAGATGATAAAGGAAAGCCTGTCGAGGATGGCGCGGCAGGTCTGTCAAAGGCTGTATCGATTGATGACAGGGAGCTTTTGCCACAGATTGCAGAATGTGAGATCACCATCGCATGTGATGTTGAAAATCCTTTAAGCGGACCGAATGGAGCCAGCGTTGTATTTGCACCTCAAAAGGGCGCCACTTCGGAAGAAGTCAAAGAGATGGATGAGTGGATGAGGCATTTTTCGGATGTGGTAAAAGAACGGTATCCGAATGCAGATGCGGATGCAAAAGGAGCCGGTGCAGCGGGCGGCCTGGGATATGCCTTTCGGACTTTTTTCAATGCAAAGATGAAGCCCGGAGCAAACACCCTTATTGAGAAGACAGATATTGAAAAAAGGATCGCAGAATCAGACCTTGTGATCACGGGAGAAGGGCGCATGGATGCCCAGACAGCTATGGGAAAAGCTCCGGCACGTATAGCTCAGCTTGCCAAGCGATATAATAAGCCTGTAATAGCCATAGCCGGATGTGCCGGGGATGGATATGAAAAATGCAAAGAGATCGGCATTGATGAGATCTATTTTGCAACACCCGACGACATGGAATTAAGTGAAGCCATGAAAAGAGATGTTGCCGGTTCAAACATAGAACGCACAGTATACAGGATAATGAGAAATGATATCTAAGAAGAATCTGATATTTGACGTTGGCGGGGTGCTGATCGGATACCGTTGGAAAGAGATGTTGATGGATGATTTCGGGCTGTCGGACGAAAAATCCGAGGAGATCGGCACAAAGATATTCGATGATCCCATATGGAGTGATTTTGACAGGGGTAATGTCCCGATCGACAGTCTTGTTAAACATTATTGTGATCTATACCCTGCGGATGAAGGCATTATTCGCCGATTTTTTTACGGATACGACAGGATGGCAACGGATCGTGAAGCTGTATGGGAAAAGATGGAAGAGCTTAAGAAAAAGGGCTATAACATCTACATTCTCTCAAATTATTCAGAATATCTCTTCAAAAAGCATACGGATCTGCTGCCTTTTCGAAACATTCTTGACGGCGGTATAGTCTCATACCAGACGGGAACTATAAAGCCCGAGGTTGAGATATATACAACGCTTCTTGAAAAATATGATCTTGAGCCGGCAGAGTGCATCTTTTTTGACGATATTGAAGCTAACGTTGAGGCCGCCAGAGGCATTGGTATAGAAAGCTTTCTTATCGACTCGGAAGAGACACTCCTTAATGAGCTTGCCCGCCTGTAGATTTAGTGATATCAGAGGAGATAATATGCCACAGATAAGCGACAGAGTACAAACATTTACGGATTCCGTGATACGACGGATGACGAGGATAAGCAACAAGTATGGAGCCATCAATCTTTCGCAGGGCTTTCCTGATTTTGATCCCCCCAAGGCGTTAACGGATGCACTTATAGAGGCGGCAAAGAAAGGTCCTCATCAATATTCCATCACATTTGGTGCTTCGAATTTCAGACAGGCGCTTGCCAAGAAGCAGGGCAGGGCGATAGGAAGGGACATAGATCCCGAAACAGAGATAGTTGTTACCTGTGGCGGAACCGAAGCGATGATGTGCGCCATGATGACCATATGTAATCCGGGAGATAAGGTCATGGTATTCTCCCCGTTTTATGAGAATTACGGGGCCGATGCGATCCTTTCCGGAGCGGATCCCATATATATCCCGCTTGTACCCCCGGAGTATGATTTTGACATATCGCTTGTGGAAAATGGGTTTAAAGAAGGGGCAAAAGCAATTATTGTTTGCAATCCCTCCAATCCGTGCGGCAAGGTGTTTTCAAGGGATGAACTGACGGCAATCGGCGAACTTGCGGTCAAGTATGATGCATATGTAGTAACGGATGAGGTTTATGAGCATCTTGTGTATGCTCCATATAAGCACACGTATATGTCTGCTCTTCCCGGGATGTTCGATCATACGATCACCTGCAATTCGCTTTCGAAGACGTTTTCGATAACCGGATGGAGACTCGGATATATCATTGGACCGGCGGCATTTATTGAATCAGCAAGGAAAGTTCATGATTTTCTTACGGTAGGGGCTGCGGCACCGCTTCAGGAAGCGGCAACGGCGGGGCTTCTTCTGAGCGATGATTATTATGAGAGCCTGAACCGGCTGTACACAAAAAAAAGAGACCATATGCTGGAGGGTCTTGACAGGATAGGGCTCAAACATAACGTTCCCCAGGGAACATACTTTATTATGATCGATATTCAGGAGTTTCTTGATAAGCCGCAGTTTGCGGGATGGTCGGACCTTGAGTTCTGCGAATGGATGATAAAAGAGATAGGGGTTGCCGCCGTTCCGGGATCGAGCTTTTTTGCGGAGGATATAAACAGGTATATCAGGATACATTTCGCAAGAGGCGAGGAGGTACTGGACGAGGCGTTAAAACGGTTGGAAAAGCTTGCTTCTTTACGGGCTGTTCCAACCTCTGATAAGGTTTAGCAGAGTATCTCTTGCATCGGGAACATCTTCACAGTATATGCTCGCTCCGGGAACTACGTTTGCACCGGGACAGAGCGCTTCGATCTCGGAGATGGTTTTCCCGTATCCGCTGCTTCCCTGTGAAATGATAAGATATATCGTTTTACCGTTAAAATCATTCTGCTCAAGAAATGTCGCTACAGGCATTGGTATGGAGTCCCACCACAGCGGATAAATAAGAATAATTGAATCGTGATCCGAAACGTCGATCGGATCGATCTTTGGCCGCGCCTGTGCACGAAGCTCGTCGCCTGCCACGGAGATGGTCCTGTTATATGATGAAGGATATTTCTCTTCGGTAAGAGTGATGGCAACAGGATCACAGCCTATTATATCTCCCGCCATATCTGCAAGGAGCTGATTGCTTCCCATAAGTTCTCCGTCGGAAATAAGCAGCGAAGCACCGGATACAGCATCAATATCCGGATCAAAGTCTGTGTTTCCGACTCTTGTAAAGTAGACAACAAGCGGCTTTTGACCTTTCCAATCCACCTTATCTCCGTAAACCGTATCCGCAAAATCAGCTGTGACCTTTTTCAGATGTCTGTTCATGTAAGGAACGGCAAACAGCCCGATCGTAACGGAGGCGATACAGGCCAGAACCGTCAGCGATACGGCCAAACGTTTTCTTTTCGAATGCCATATGCCGTGCATGCATCCGTGGATAACTGCAAGTGTAAGGGCAGCAGTTGCCATATATCTGTGAAAATCACTGCTCCCGAGAATTGTGAACCATGGGAAGAGAAATCGTGATACTCCCATACTGCTTATCATCAGTACAACAGACGTCAGCAACAGTAGCATCGTCACGATGTTAAAGAATAATCGGGAACGGTTCACATTTTTTCGGAAAGCTGTTTTGAACCACCATCTCTTGATGAACAGGTGAACGATAAGGCAGATAAAGAATGCTATCCCTATGACCTCGTGAACGTTGTTTGTCGTAAAAACGTACAACATCTGTGTGAGCATAAGGACATACATGATGATATCAACAATTATTTCGATCCGCTTCTTTGTCATATTTTTCCTTTTTTATTTTGCATCGGGGGACCAGGAGGGCTGGATGTCTTCGATCTGGAGGATGCCGGTTGTACGGGCGGCTATCTGGAATTTGTCCTCGTAGACTATCTCGCCGGGGGTGTTCGTATATACCACGAAGTAAGGGTGATGGTATTTTTCAAGAAGCCACATGGCAGGACGGATCATTCTGAGCATTTCGTCGGAATTCTCGGTCTTGAACCAGCAGACCACGGACTCCTGATTTTTGCATGGTGTAGGCCACGGAAGATTGTATGAGAACCAGTCGTCGATCTCACGGAAAAGGTCGGCATCCTCCTGTTCCATTACATCCTGTTGGACGAGCTGCCAGCACATGCTGAAGATCCCTTTTGCATACATGGTATTTTTTGCCAGTTCATTACCCTGTATACGTACATATTTAAAATCCATCACAATCTCCTTATGATTTGCTATAATACATATTATATCATACAAAGGGGTAACATCTTATGATGAAAATGCTTGAAGAAGCGATAATATACGCAACGATCATGCATCAGGGAAAGGTCAGGAAGTTCAACAACATTCCCTATATCCTTCATCCGATCGAGGTGGCTCAGATACTGTCTACGATGACACATGATGAAGAGGTGATCACGGCAGGTATACTGCATGATATCGTCGAAGATACAGACGGTACGCTTGAGGAGATAGAGAAACGGTTCGGAAAGAGAGTCGCCGCCATTGTTTCATCGGACTCCGAAAAAAAGTACGAGGGAATGGACAGGAGCGCGACATGGACAAAGCGTAAGGAAGAGTCGATCCGGAAACTGAAGAACACCGATGATATCGGAGTAAAAATGCTGTGGCTCGCCGATAAGCTTTCCAACCTGCGTTCGCTTGCGGGGATATATTCCGAAAGGGGCGAAGAAGTCTGGAAGAACCTCAACCAGCACGATCCTAATATGCACTGCTGGTACTATCGCAGTATCGCCGAGGCACTTGAACTTGACCTTAACAAGACCGGTGCGTTCAAGGAACTGATCAAGCACATCAACTTTATCTGGCCGGGAACATTTGACTCGGAAAAGGCCAGATACAAAAAGTACAAAGAGGTATCAGTTGAAGGCTGCAAGGTCATCGGACACGGTGCAAAAGGTAAGGTATACAGATATGATGATGAGCTTGTCATAAAGGTATACAATGCGAAGAATACATACGGAGATGTCGAACGTGAGATAGCTCTTAGCCGCAAGGCCTTTATCCTGGGCATCCCGACAGCGATCTCATTCGGTATAGTGTCTGTCGGACAGCAGTATGGCGCGATGTATGAACTGGTTGATTCCGAGACGATATCCAAGCATATATCGATGAATCCCGGTCAGGTTGATATGTATGCGAAGATGATGGCAGATCTTGCCACAACGATACACGGGATAGAAGCGACCGGAGACAGTGATTTTCCTGATGTCAGGGACAGGCTCAGAAGCTATGTGGAAGGCGGCCTGGCGCACATGGACGATGCATTGTCTCAAAAGTGCCTGAAGCTTATAGATTCGATACCGGACACAGATACACTCGTGCACGGTGATTTTCACACGGGGAACGTGTTCCTGCAGGGCGGAGAGCCGCTTCTCATCGATATGGACAGGATATCAAGGGGCCATCCGATCGCGGAGATCAGCGATCTGTATTACTTCTATGTTGTGCTTGGGGAAGATGATCCCACCGTTATCGAAAACTTCATGGGATTTCCGATAGGGACGGCGAACAGGTTCTTCGACACTCTCCTGAAGAATTATCTTGAGACCGAAGATGAGGGACGTCTGAATGAAGTTAAGGAGAAAGCTTCGCTTCTCTGCTATATCCGCATGGTCAACAAGCTTTACAAGAAAGGTGAACCTCAGGGAGAGAAAAAGGCAGCAGCCGACCGGTACGCTGAGAAGATCAGACAGTTGATAGATAAGATCGAGACGCTGGCGTTCTGAAAGGGGACACGGATCTAAAACGATTAAGTAAAAATCATTATATTGTAGTTTTGCCCGCAGATGCAGTATCTGCGGGCTTTTTTCATGCACGGGGATGATACATTAAAAAATTTTAATGTAATTTTAATATAATATAACTTGACAGATAATATTATACGACGTATAGTATCAAATGTCATAGGACATACAAAGATTTTTTGATTGGGAGCAACGAGGATTATGAAGCACAAAAAACTGGTTATCGGAACATGTTTGGTACTTGCGGCTGCGGTTGGAGGCCTGTCGGTGACGACTTCAGCGGGAACGGCTATCAAAACGGCCGAAGCGGCAACGGGACAGCTTGACTGCGAACTTGAACTTAACGGCAAGGTCGAGAGTCTCAACGAAAAGAAATATTATGCGAAGGTTGCGGGACCTATCGGCAACGTAAACGTTAAAGAAGGCGATCTTGTCAAAAAAGGTGATCTTCTGATCTCTTATGATATGGAGAAGATCGAGCTTGAGCAGACGCTCACTCAGCTTGATGTTGCGGCCGACCAGGGCGGCTATGACGATTCAAAGCAGACCGGCGGACGTATCGCAGGATTGTACGGCGAGGCAAAGAATTCCATCGCCGAGCTTGACCAGCAGATAGCAACAACGGAAGCGGTCATCGTGATGACGCGTCAGGCGCTGAGCGACAGGAAGGCAGAGCTTTCAAAAAAGGGAGCCCAGCTTCAGGCTGACCTTGCCTGCACGGTTGTCGGGATCGACGACGATGAAGAGGACGATATCAGAAATATAGAAAAATCAAGGGAACGGCTTCAGAAAGAGGTTGCAAACAACACGTATGAGCAGCAGTACGATCCGGAGATCGTCAAAAAGCAGGAGGAACTTCAGTATCTTGAGTACCTGATGTCAACATACAGAGAGAAGAAGTCGGTCATGGAGAGCCAGAAGGCTTCGACCCAGCTCAACCTTCAGACAAAGGGTGCAAAGGAACAGCTTGAAGCGGTTAAAGCGGCAGATGATCTTGTGAATGAATCAAAGCTCAAGGATCTTGAGACGGCCGCAAAGGGCATCATCGCAGAGTTTGACGGAGTTGTGACCAAGCTTTCGGTTTCGGAAGGAAGCCTTGTTTCGGCAGGTACCGAGCTTGTAACGATAGAGTCGGTCGATGACGTGGCGGTCGTATGCAACGTCAACAAGTACGACATCATCAACATAGAAGAAGGACAGAGCGCTACGGCGCATATCAAGAACAAGGATTTTGCATGCCACGTGACAAGGATAGAGAAGAAGACGAGCGAGGACGGATCTACACCGGGTATCAGGGTTGAGATGAAGCTTGATGAGCCGGATGATTCAATAATACTCGGGATCGAGACCAAGACGAAAGTTCAGACAGCCATGCTCGCATATGCACTTTTGATACCGATGGATGCGATCTGCTCCGATGATTCCGGTGATTACGTGTTTGTGATACAGGACAGCAGGGCCGTAAGACGCGATGTTGAGATAGGTGTCAGAAACGATGAGATGGCAGAGGTCAGAAAAGGCCTTCAGGCAGGCGAGATCGTAGGCTGGGACGATATGAGCGAGCTTACGGACGGACAGAAGGTTAAGGTTCAGTGATGGATAAGAAGAGGATCATTTATACAAAGGACCTGTGCAAATCGTTCACATCCGGAAATGTGGAGCAGCAGGTGCTCAAAAACCTTGACCTTGAGATATTCAAAGGTGATTTTACGGTCATAATGGGCAACTCGGGATCAGGTAAGAGCACACTCTTATATGCACTGTCGGGAATGGATACACCGAGCATGGGTGCGATCACATATGAGACCGGTGATGATGAGACAACCCGGATAACGGGCTTTAACAATGACCAGCTCGCAAGGTTTCGAAGGGATCACGTAGGATTTGTATTCCAGCAGAATTACCTGAATGACAGCATGAGTGCGCTTGACAACGTAATGGTTGTCGGACTTTTGAAGCACGACAGTCGCAGGGAGCTTGCCGAAAAGGCAAAGGAGCTCCTGCAGCGTGTTGAGATAGATGAAGGGGACTGGGACAAGTTCCCGACCCAGATGTCGGGAGGAATGCAGCAGAGGGTAGCCGTTGTGCGCGGAGTGATCAACAGTCCCGAGGTTCTGTTTGCCGATGAGCCCACAGGTGCGCTGAACTCGCAGAACACCGAAAACGTGCTCAACATCCTGTCGGATCTTAATTCCGAGGGGCAGAGCATCGTCATGGTCACTCATACCCTTGCTGCAGCTGAACGCGGAAACCGCATAATCTACCTTGCCGACGGTGTCATCTCCGATGAGGTGGAGCTCGGACCTTATGTCGGAAACTACAAGGATGAGAAGAATCCGAAACTTGATGAGGCAAAGGAGCGCCACGCAAAGTTAAAATCATTCCTCCAGGATATGGGGTGGTAAGATGTACCGTTATTATTTCATGGCAAAGAACAACATAAAGAAGCAGAAGGGTGACATGATCACATTCTTTATCCTGACGCTTCTGTCGGCGGCACTGATCTTCATCAGTGCTTCATTTCTGGTCGGGACCGGCAGGGTCGTTGACACGAACATGAAGAAGATCAATTCGGCCGACATTCTCATTATGATGACGGATAACGAGCTGGCGAATGCGAAGCTGACCGAGATCGTAAAGGGAAATAAGGACGTTAAGGGATGCGAGTCCACGAAATACCTCTCGACAAATGCGAAATACCGCAAAAAGGGGGCAAAATCATGGACGGAATATTCATTTCATATAGCCTCATATGAGGACGAGCGCAGGATACAGACGCTTTCCGTTCCTACGGGCAAGCTTCACGGCAATCAGGCTGTGATCCCGGTATCACTTTCCACGGACTTTTCGATCGGGGATATGATGGAGCTGAAGATAGACGACAACGTTTATCTTCTGAAGGTTTCAGGCTTTAATGAAGACAATATATACTGTTCGCCTATGAACCTGGGAACATATCTCGTATACACGTCCGAGAAGGTATACACTACGATCGAGTTTGAAAATCCCACAAAGGCGATGCCGTGCAAGCTTACGAAGACAAACCTGACAAAAGCGGCAAAGCATTCGGGAAAGGATTCAAACGCGTACTGCGATGATCTTTTCAACGAGTTCAATGACTGGTATATAGCATACTGCAGGACTCATCCGGGATATGAGCTGTATTCGATGAACTTTCTGCCAGCGGATCTGATGAAAACGGCGTCCCTCATACTGCCGCTCATCTTCGTAGCGATAGTGCTCGTGTTTGCGGTAATAATGCTTGTGATCGCGATGGTCATAATCCATTTTTCGGTCAAGAACTTCATAATGCTCAACATGAAGAACACCGGTATCATGGAGGCCAGCGGATATACGATAAAAGAACTCGTGCTGATACTTCTGTTCCAGCTGCTGCTTGTGGCAGGACTCGGAAGCATTGCCGGGGTCGCGTTGGGCGCTGTGATCTTAGAGCCTGCGGGTGCGATAATACTTGCAACACTGGGCCTTTCATGGAATCAGAGTGTGGACCCCGTGATAGCCGGGACTGTATTTGTCTCGATCATCATAATTGTTTCACTGCTTACTGTCTTCCTCGGAAGGGAGTACTCCAAAACGAGCGTGCTGTCTGCACTTCACGGCGGCAATACCGCTACAAAGAACAGGCGCAACATCTTTTCGTTCGAGCACTCCCTTCTCCCAATCTCGCTTACCATGGCGTGTAAGGATACATTCGGGAAGTTTTCGAGCAAGCTCGGTATAATTTTCATAATGGCTGTGCTGTCCATCTCGACGGTCGTCGGGTTCGGTATGGTCGACTCGTATGCAAGGGACGATGTTGCGCTCCTTAACATGGCCGGTATGTTTGACTGCGATGCCGTAGTTGAAGGTTCAGAGACGGTCATGAAGAACGTGGCTTCGATGAGCACCGTCCAGAGCACATACGGAGATACGTGGTATGCGTTCAACTACACGATCGGAAAGAGAATGGCCAGCATCACGACAAGAGCGTTCACTGACACCGCTTACATAAAGGGAGGGGCTATCCTTGAAGGCGGCTGGCCCGAAAAGGATAACGAGATCCTTCTCGCAAGTGCAGCTGCGGATACTCTCGGAGCCGGTTACGGTGACACGGTAACGATCAGAAACAGCGGCAAAGAGGAGAGCTACCGCGTCTGTGGTATATGCCAGACAATGAACAACATGGGAATGATGGCATATATCACGATCGGCGGATATGAACGCGTGGCACCCCCTGTCAACGAATACTCGATATGGGTCAATCTGAAACCCGGAAAATCATTTGAGGAATTTAAAGCAGAATACCTGGACGTCTATCCCGACAAGGAAGTCACCGATTACAGGGAAGCAGCGGGAAGCGTAACTGTGGGTGTATCGACGGGAATGAAGATACTTGCGGTGTTCATCGCAATACTTACGATAGTGATAGTTGCATTTGTCGAATCACTCATTGTGCGCGCACAGATAACAAGAGAATGGAGAAATCTCGGAGTGTCAAAGGCCCTCGGGTTCACATCCGGACAGCTGATCCGCCAGACGATGCTTTCAAACATGCCTGCTGTTGCGATAGGAGTTATCATAGGGCTGATCCTTTCGCCGGTATCGGGTGCAAACCTTATGAAATCGGCATTTGCGATATTCGGGTTCAGAAAAGCGATATTTACCGTTCTGCCGTCCTCGTATGTATTGACAGCAGTCATAATCGTCGGTATAGCTATGGCAACGGCCGCTATCCTCGGACGAAGGATCAGGTCGCTTGAACCGGTTAAGATGATCACTGAAGAATAAAGCGACAGTTTTTGCAATTATCCTCTCTATGGTGTAATGTGTGTTGTATGGATAAAGCACTTATAGCGATGAGCGGCGGTGTTGATTCGAGCGTGGCCGCTCATCTTATGATAAAAGAAGGATACGATTGCATCGGCTGCACGATGAAACTGTACGATAACGAAGATGCCGGGATCGCTCACGGCAAGACGTGCTGTTCAAGCGTTGATGCGGAGGACGCCAGAAGCGTGGCGACAAAGCTCGGTATCCCTTTTTATGTTTTCAATTTCACCGATCTGTTTCGCGAAAAGGTGATAGGGAAGTTCGCTGACTGCTATGAAAGAGGCATAACACCGAACCCGTGCATCGACTGCAACAGATACATGAAGTTTGACAAACTCAGGGAGCGGGCGGACATACTCGGATGCGACATTGTCGCAACGGGGCACTATGCCGTTATTGAAGAGACATCCGAAGGCCATATCCTGAAAAAGGCTGCTGATCCGTCAAAGGACCAGAGCTATTTTCTGTACATGCTGACATCAGATGAGCTTGCTCATACCGCATTCCCGCTCGGAAAACTCCTTAAGGAGGAGACTAGGAAGATCGCGGACGGCCTCGGCTTCATAAACGCGAAAAAGCCCGACAGTCAGGATATCTGCTTTGCGCCTGACGGGGATTATGTAAGTGCGATAAAACGATTTTCGCAAAAATCATATGCGCCGGGATTTATCAAAGATAAAGAGGGGAACATTCTCGGAGAGCATAACGGGATCATCGGCTGCACGATAGGGCAGAGAAAGGGGCTCGGAGTATCATCCGACAGACCGCTTTATGTTGTTGAGATAAGACCCGATACGAATGAGGTGATCCTCGGCGACAACAGTGACCTGTTCTCAAGAGAGGTGCTCGTTTCCGATGTTAACAGGATCATTCCCTATCATACGGGTGATACAGTAAAGTGTCATGCAAAGATCAGATACCGCCATAAGGAACAGGCGGCGACTGTTGAGTTTCTGGAAAACAACAGGGCCCGTCTTGTATTCGACGAGCCCCAGCGTGCCGTGACCAAAGGTCAGGTTGCGGTATTCTATGATGAAGATATCGTGATAGGCGGAGGAGTTATCATTTAACCTCAAATTCTGCTTTAGCATCTCCTATCAGGATGCGGTATTTACCTTTCTCAAGAGGTTTATCCATCATGTTTACAACTATATAATTGTCCGTAAGACTGATATTGCCGGACAGCTCAGAGAGCTTTCCTTCAGAAACCTTCGATTTGGCGGCATCTACATCGGTCCTTCTTAAGATGTAACGCTCTTCAAGAACGCTGTCGGGAACGTCGGCTTCACATCTGAAGATAAGAATATCCCTTGAGTAGTCAGCTTCCTTGATAACGAGAGGTTCTTCCGCAGTATCGTATTCGGACTCGACGGTTGTGTCGTAGTCGGCATTGGGACCTAACGTTTGTGCATCGTTGGTCTTTGCATTGTCAGCGTTTTCTGTAGCAGCCGGTGCAGCTTCTTCGGTCTCAGCCGCTGCAGGAGCCTCGGCAACAGTTTCCTCAGCTGACTCAGCCATTGCGGTATCATCGTATGAGTGGGATCCGGCTGAAGATGCAGCGGGCGCTTCGGACGCCGTTGCAGCGGAATCGCTCTTTGATACGCGAAGTACTGCCGGAAGTGCGACGGCTACGATAAGCAGTATCGCTGCGACTGACGGAAGAGCAACGAGTACGAACCTGCGTATACGGCTCTTCGAAGTTATGTCAACCACATTTTCTTTTCCGTGAAGTTCATATGCCGCTTCATCTATGTATTTGCTGTCTATCCCCGAGAGGGCATTAAACAGATCGCTGTTTTTCAAAGCTCATATCCCTCCTTTTCGAGGAATTCTTTCAGCTTCTGTCTGAGTCTGAAAAGTAATGATTTTACGCCCGACTCGGACATTGAATATGCTGCTGCGATATCGGACAGGGGGTCGACGTAGAAGTAGCGTCTGACAAATACTTTGCGGGAGTTTGTCTCCAGCCCTTCAAGAAAACTGTTTATGTGGCCGGACAGGATCGACAGGTCAACTTCTTCTTCAACGGTGGATCCTCCGGCAACTTCGAGAAGTTCGTCAAGTGCCAGGGCTGCCTGACCCGAGCCGCGCTTCTGTGAATGTGTCTTTCTGTACATATCAAGTGCGTGGTTTCTCGTGATCGCCGCGAGGAACGGGGCCAAAAGGGTGGGCCGCTCCTCGGGCATACTGTTCCAGGCCGACATGTACGTATCGTTTACGCACTCTTCGGAATCTTCGGTGTTTCCCGCAATGTTCATCGCTATCTTACGGCAGTACTTTCCGTATTTGATATCGGTCTGAGATATCGCGTTTTCGCTTCTGGCCCAGTAAAGGTCGACGATCTCGTTATCCTGCATCCGGTTTTTATCAAAGCTGTTTGATCAGCTGTGAGAACTCCTCTTTGTATTCGTCGTCAAGTGAGAGCCTTGATACCTGCGTTGCAACATCGCCCATATCGAGCTTTCCTGTATAGTCGCTGTCGTTGAGTATCATGCCGCACTCTGCAACGTATGCTGCAAAAAGTGTATCACAATTCGGGCGGCTCGTGTAGCACTGTTTGCTGATCGGGAATGTCAGAAGCTCTGATCTGTCCTCTTCAGGCTCTTTGTAGCGTACGGATACGGTCATCCACTCGTCTGTGCCGCTGCCGTATTCGGAAAGGTTTGACTTCTGGTACTTAAGTTCAGCAGTTTCTTCTTTGTCGGAATCCTCGTCGTTAAGCTTTATCTCGTACATTACGGTCACTTCGTGTCCGCTTCCGATCTCGCCACCGTCCTTTGTATCGTCGTTAAAATCCTTTGCTGCCATCTGACGGTTCTCATAACCTATCTGGCGGTATTCAGACACGTATTTAGGGTTGAACTCGATCTGGAACTTTACGTCCTTTGCTACGGTAAAGAGTGTTGAGTTGAACTCGTCAACAAGCACCTTCTTGGCCTCGGAGAGGCAGTCAATGTATGAATAGTTGCCGTTTCCTTTGTCTGCGAGAGTCTCAAGAGTTGCCTCGTTGTAGTTACCTGTTCCGAAACCAAGAACCGACAGGAACACTCCGCCTTCCTTCTTGCGGCTGATCAGCTCCTCAAGCTCGTCTTCGGATGTGATGCCGACATTGAGATCACCGTCTGTTGCCATGATGACTCTGTTGTTACCGCCTTCGATGAAGTACTTCTCGGCAAGTCTGTATGCTGTTTTGATGCCTTCGCCGCCGTTTGTTGAACCTGATGCCTCAAGGCTGTTCATGGCTCTTTTAAGCTTTGTGTGCTCGTCGCCCGAAACACCGGCACATACAACGTCTGAAGATGAAGCATATGTTACGATCGATACGCGGTCGTTCTCGTTAAGGTCTTCTATGAGCATGTCAAATCCCATCTGGAGAAGAGGGAGCTTGTCGTAATCCTTCATCGATCCCGATACGTCAACGAGAAATACGATGTTTGAAGGGATATCGGCTGTGTCCCGAAGCTCTTTTGCCTTGATACCGAGGTTTACAAGCTTTGTTTCCTTATTCCACGGGCAGTCGATTATCGAAGCATTGACTGCGAATGCATCGCCGTTTCTGGGGGATCTGTAGTTGTAATTGAAGTAGTTGATAAGCTCTTCTGTTCTGATCGAACCTCTCGGGATGTCAAACTGCCTGTAACCGTCGTTTATCATCCTTCGAAGGTTTGCGTAACTTGCAGTGTCAACGTCTGCCGCAAATGTTGAAAGGGGAGATGAGATCGAGCTCATGAACGTGTTCTCTGCTGTTTCCCTGTAGGTCTCGCCGCTGTTTCTGTAAATTGGATCGACATACATTCCCGGGCAGAGCGTGTCGTAATTGTAAGTTGCGCTGTTTGAGTATGACTTTGCCTGCTCTGCGCCTGCAGCTTCTGCAACGCAGCTCGCATCTGCCGATTCTTCGCAGTATTCTGCAGCGGGTGCTTCCGATTCCGTACATGCTGACTCATCGTCTTTGACATAATACGCAGGCTCGATGTAGGCGGGACTTTCTGCCGCTGTGGGGGCGGTGGAGATCTTCATTCCGCACCCCGTAAGTGCCGATGCTGTTACCATTGATGCAAGTAATGCTGAGATGATCTGTTTTTTCATGTTTTTTCCTCCGTTTTGCAAATATCTTTTTCTCTGAAAGGTGATGCGCTCTTTTTTGCGCCTTCACTTATAGAAACGCAAAACGAAGAGAAAGGTTTCGCAGAAAATAAAAATTTTTTAAAAATTTTTTCAAATGGCGGATTTTTGTTGATTTTACGCGCTTTTTTATATATCGTAGAACTTACGGGGGGGATATATGGGAGAACATATATGATAAGAATCGCTGATACATATAACGGAAAAGTCAGGGGGATCGCAGCGGACGATCCGAGGGTAACCGTATTTAAAGGGATACCGTTTGCAAAGCCTCCTATCGGAGAACTTCGCTGGAAGGCACCTGAGCCTGTCGAAAACTGGGAAGGAGTGCGAGACTGTACTGAGTTTGCGCCGATATCGATGCAGGACATACCCGGAGTCGGAGATGACCTGTATGCAAGGGAGTTTCATGTTGACAGTGCGATCGCGATAAGTGAGGACAGCCTGTATCTGAACGTCTGGACGGGCGCAAAAGAGCCGGGCGAGAAGCTGCCGGTACTCGTATGGATATACGGCGGAGCATTCCAGTGGGGATACACGTCGGAGATGGAGTTTAACGGAGAACGACTTGCCAGACACGGGATAGTTGTCGTCTCCATGGCATACCGTCTCGGAGTGTTCGGATATCTGGCGCATCCTGATCTTGATACAGAAGATCCCGCGCATCCGTCAAACTTCGGACTTCTGGACCAGCAGGCGGCACTTAAATGGGTGTATGAGAATATCGCTGCATTCGGGGGAGATCCCGAAAATATCACTCTTGCGGGACAGAGCGCGGGCGGAGCGAGCGTAACGTATGCACTTTCAAATGATTCAAATGTTCATATGATAAAGAAGGCAACGGTGTTCAGCGGCTTTATCAGGAATCCTTTCTATGAAGATTCGATAATAATGCCGCGCCGGATAGAGAAGGTCAGGGAGAACGGAAAAGTTTTCATTGAATATCTGGGCTGCAGATCGATAGAAGAAGCCAGAGGGATTGATGCCGAAAAGATCAGGGATGCGTACTGGGAATATGCAAAGAGCCATCCGAGATTTGTTCCGTGCATTGACGGTGTATATGTTAAAGACGATCCTTTTGAACTTATGGTAAAGGGTGAAGTACCGGATATTCCCATCTTTGCAGGCTACACAAAAGACGAGTTCACGGACAAACTTCCTGCACGTGCAGATACGAGTGGCGAGAAAATACTTGCAGACGTGTTTGAAAAGGGCGGAGTGAAGTATATCAATATCGTACAGGATTCTGTCAGAAAAGTTGCCCGCGCTCATGCGGTGAACAACTCAAAAAGCCCGATGTTTACGTACAAATTCTCACCTTCCGTACCCGGAGATGACAACCCCGGAGTCTTCCATTCAGCTGATCTGTGGTTCTTTTTTGAAACTATCCAGAAGTGCTACAGACCCTACAATGGAATGCACTATGCACTTGCGAGAAGGATGTGCGACTACTGGAGTAACTTTATCAGGACCGGAGATCCGAATGGCAAAGGATATGACGGAGCGGATCTTCCTGCCTGGAAAAAAGTTACTGACGAAGATGATTTTAAATATGAAATGATCTTCACGGAGAAGTGAGTAAACAGGTAGACATAACTTTTTCTTGATATATCCATAAATATGGTATATAATGCAATTTACAGGACATTTTTGTGTCCGGGTTTATTAACATAATCTGAATTGGAGAGGAAAAATGAAAAGAAGATCATTTTTGACACCGATAATATGTGCAGCTCTTTCGGCTGTTCTGGTCGCCGGATCGTTCACTTTCGATGTTAAGGCTATAGCAAGGACCCAGACTGAATCCACGGAAACAACGGGATCAACGGAAAAGACCGAGACTACGACAACAACGACAACGACGAAGACCGAGAACGGTGGCGAAGAGACCGAGACAACAACGACCACCACGACAACAACCGAAGGTGAGGAAGCATCGGACAGCAGCAGTAATAAGAAGAACAGTACAAGTAATTCTTCATCGAATGCGTCCACCAAGAAGAGCACGACAAAGAAGAGCTCAACGCCTCAGATTGATGAGAACGGTAATACTATTCTGATGACACAGAGCCAGAGACGTAAAAAGTGGCTCTCAAAGACGAACCCGAAGCGCGGAGAGAAGATCCCCAACGTTATTTACAAGCCCAATTACAACGGATTTACATATGCGGACTTCTCAACATGTAATTCATACAACTCCGAGAACGGACTCGGCGGTAGGCCCATCTATCTTCTCGGAACGATCACCGATATCGAAAAAGTGTATGAGAACACCCTGTATTACGGTGTTGCGGTCATGGTCAACGACTGTGACGGATATCAGTGGTACATGCGAGCAAATGTTTCGAAGAACCTGTATGAGATATTCCGTAACCAGTTCCTCGGAAAGAGCGGTTACATATACGGTATCTATTCGGGATATTCGGGAGTGACCAACAGACCGATGATGGATATAACGGTAATCCACCAGAACGGAGTTTACCCGGTTGACATGAAGTCGTTCAAATGATTTTTGATAAATATGTAAGAAAAAGGGATCCGGATCACCGGGTCCCTTTTATTGTTCCTTATCGTCAGGTGATTCGGAAGATTCATCATCTTCCTTTATATATGTATCGAGTATACGCTGAAGGTCGGCGCGCTTGACGGGGCGTGGGATGATATCAACGACACCCTCGGGAAGCTTGTTCTCGATCGCCGCCTTTTCGGAAGGTTCGGCGAGGTAGATCACCGGTGTATCCAAGAGTTCTTTGTAGGTCCTTACTATCTCAAGCACCCTCTTGGTTGACATAACATTCAAATAGCAGTCTATGAATATTATATCCGGTGCCGTTGAATTAAGGTAGAAGATAGCGTTCTTCGGGTTATCAAACACTTCCACCTCATAGTCACGCTGAAGGTATATCTTCATAAGATCGAGCGTTGAAAAATCATCGTCAATGATGACTATGCAGTGTTTGCCGCTTTCGGTCTTCTTCGGCTTCAGGTCGGGAACTATCATTGTGTCCGTCGTGAACATCGTTGAATCGGGAGCCCCGTAAGGCGAGTTCGCGTGTGAACCGGAATTCTTTGATGAGCTGCCGTCTACAAGATTGGACAGTTGTAAAAAGATATCGTCTTCCATGCCTGATATTATACCATATTTTACTTTTTTAAACAATTTACAAAAAACCTATTGACATACTAGGTGAAATAATGTAGTATGCTGATTATCAAAACGAAAGGAAACATGACAGAGATGAGAAACAACAGTCATAAGTACAATTGCATGTGTTGTATGTGTTGTCGAATGCTTTACTCCCAGGCGGTGAACAAGGTCGGGTGTATGGCCCATTTGTCATGCGACCTCAAACGCTGATCTGTCATTTCGGATCAAAGCTGACCACTGCCCGGGAGTAAGAACACCGGGTTGTTTTTTTGCTCAAAGGCTGCAAAGCCGGACAACAGATAATCACATGCAAACAGAAACAAAGGAGAAAAGTTATGAAAAACAGTATCATTAAGAAAGTTTTGGTAAGTGCACTTGCAGCAGTAACATCATTTGTGGCACTTACGGGATGCACAAATGCACAGGCTCCCGCACAGGGCGGCTCGGAGACGGTTCCCGCAGCAGGCGCTGTTTACAGGAACCTTGATCAGATCAAGGAGAGCGGTGAGATCAACATCGGCGTATTCTCAGATAAGAACCCGTTCGGATATGTTGATGAGAACGGAACATATCAGGGATATGACGTATACTTCGCAGAGAGGATCGGAAAAGACCTCGGAGTAAAGATCAATTACGTATCAACGGAAGCAGCAAGCAGAGTTGAGTATCTTGAGACAGGTAAGGTTGATATAATCCTTGCAAACTTCACGGTAACAGATGAGAGAGCCGAGAAGGTTGACTTCGCACTTCCTTACATGAATGTTGCACTCGGTGTCGTATCACACGAGGACAACGTTATCGAGAGCCTTGATCAGGTAAAGGGAGATGACCAGATCATAGTAATATCGGGAACGACAGCAGAGACATACCTTGAGAAGAACTATCCCGACATCAAGCTTCAGAAGTTTGACACATATGCAACAGCAAAGACATCATTCGAGAACGGCACAGGCGTTGCATGGGCAAACGACAACACAGAGGTTATCGCTTACTCACTTGAGAATCCCGGATATGTTGTAGGTATCCCTTCCCTCGGAAGCCAGGATACGATCGCACCCGCCGTATCAAAGGGTAACCAGAGCCTTCTTGACTGGATCAATGACGAGATCGTTAAGCTCGGCGAAGAGAACTTCTTCCATGCAGACTATGAAGCAACACTTATCGACACCTACGGAAAAGATTATGAAGATACACTTGTAGTTGAGGGCGGAAAGGCAGCAGGCGCTGCAGAGAGCACAGAGGCAGCTGCAACAGGCGAACTCGACATTAAGCCCGGTAACGGCGAGACTATCAAGATCGCAGCTTCACCGGTACCTCATGCAGAGATCCTTGCAGAGGCAGCAAAGATCCTTGACGGATACGGATACAAGCTTGACATCGTTGAATTCGAAGATTACGTACAGCCCAACCTTGTAGTAGAATCAGGCGAGTTTGATGCAAACTACATGGAGCATGTTCCGTACCTTAACAGCTTCAACGAAGAGCAGGGAACACATATCGTAGACGCAGGTGACATCCACTATGAGCCTTTCGGTATCTATCCCGGTAAGAAGAAGAGTCTTGACGAGATCGGTGACGGCGACAGCATCGCAGTTCCGAACGATACGACAAACGAAGCAAGAGCACTGCTCCTTCTTCAGGACAACGGTCTTCTCAAGCTCAAGGAAGGTGCCGGCCTTACGGCAACCGTAAACGATATCGAAGAAAACCCTCACAACATCAAGTTTGTTGAGCTTGAGGCTGCTCAGGTGGCAAGAGTCGTAAACGAAGTCGAATATGTAGTCCTTAACGGTAACTACGCTCTTGAGGCAGGTTACTCGGTAGGCAAGGATTCGATAGCTTATGAATCAAGCGATTCCGTTGCGGCAAAGACATACGTTAACATCATCGGTGTACTTGACGGAAACCAGAATTCCGACAAGATCAAGGCACTTGTAAGCGTCCTTCGTTCCGATGATATCAAGAAGTTCATTACCGACAAGTACGACGGTGCCGTTATCTTCTTTGAAAAATAAGCGAAATGTATTAAAATATGCGGGAGGGAATCGTTTCCTCCCGCATTTTGTGTATATTTTCGAATTGGAGTAACCGTTTATGAGTATCATTGAGATCAAAAACCTCACAAAGAAATTCGAGGTGGAAGGGCATGTGATCACTGCACTTGACGGAGTGAGCCTGTCCATCGAGAAAGGAGATGTCTTCGGGATAATCGGAATGAGCGGCGCCGGAAAGAGTACGCTCGTGCGCTCGATCAATTATCTCGAGAAACCTTCGGAAGGCGTAGTCCTTATCGACGGCGTGAATCTTGAGGACCTGTCTGAAAAGGAACTCAGAAAGGAAAGAAGCCGGATCGGCATGATCTTCCAGAACTTCAATCTTCTTGAGCAGAAGAATGTCATCGACAACGTCTGCTTCCCGCTTGAGATTGCCGGAGTCAAGAAGAAGGATGCAAGAGTAAGGGCCAGGGAACTTCTCAGGCTCGTCAATCTTGAAGACAAGGAAAAATCATACCCTTCGCAGCTCTCCGGCGGCCAGAAGCAGAGAGTTGCGATAGCAAGAGCGCTTTCGACAAACCCGCAGATCCTTCTGTGCGATGAGGCAACAAGCGCACTCGACCCGCAGACGACGGGATCCATCCTGTCGCTTCTTCGTGAGATCAACGAAAAGTTCGGCATCACGATAGTCATCATCACGCACCAGATGTCAGTCGTTACCGAAGTATGTAAGAAGGTCGCGATCATCGACAGCGGAAGGCTCGTGGAAGAGGGTGAGGTTGAAAAGATATTCACGAACCCTCAGTCGGATGCCGCAAAGGAACTGATCTCGGGCAGGGAGATACGCTATACACCGCTGGAGAGCCTTGATACGGGCAGGAAGATAAGGATCGTATTCCGTGAGAATTCGGCATATGAGCCTGTTATCGCAAACACGATACTGAAGATGCAGGCACCGCTTAACATACTTCGTGCCGATACGAGAAATGTTAACGGAAAGGCCGTTGGTGAGATGATACTCGGACTTCCCGAAGGGGAGGAACTCCAGAACAGCATAATAGACCACATTAAGGAAGCGGGACTTACCGTAACGGAGGTGACTGAAGAATGAATGCACAGGTTATACAGATGCTCCTTGAGGGTATTAGGGATACTTTGTACATGACGTTCGGCTCCGTGATAATAGGTTACATTCTCGGGCTTCCTCTCGGCATTCTTCTTTTTGTGTCAAACGACAAAGGATTAAAGCCTAACAAGGTCATATACAGGGTGTGCGATTTTATCATCAATATCATCAGGTCGATCCCGTTCCTGATCCTCCTGATACTGCTCATACCTTTTACAAGGCTTGTTGTCGGGCAGAGCTACGGCTCGACCGCAACGATAGTGCCACTTGTTATTTGCGCGGCTCCCTACATCGCAAGAGTCGTTGAGTCATCCCTTAACGATGTAGACACAGGTGTCATCGAGGCCGCAAAATCAATGGGTGCGAGCAACATGCAGATCATTTTCAAGGTTCTGCTCGTTGAAGCAAGAACCTCACTTATGACGGGATTTACGATCACTACGGGACTTCTGCTCGGCTACTCCGCAATGAGCGGAACTGTCGGCGGCGGCGGACTCGGTGATATCGCAGTCAGATACGGATACTACAGATGGCAGACCGATATCATGATCGTCACGGTCGTTCTTCTGATAGTGATCTTCCAGATAATACAGAATGTCGGAACAGGTATATCGATGAAGTCCGACAAGAGGAAACGATAGGTCTTCAATGGATTTTGCAGTAATACAGGAATACATGCCTCTTTATATTGAGGCGTTCATACTGACGGTAAAGATCGGCTGGATCGGCATCGCGCTGTCGCTCGTGATAGGAGTGGCGGCGGCATTTGTCATGCATTTCAAGGTCCCTGTCCTGTCGCGTATCGCAAAGATCTATGTGGAACTGTTCAGAAACACACCGCTTCTGGTGCAGCTCTTCTTCATATACTTTGCGCTTCCGAAGATAGGGATACAGATGTCGGCCGAAACGTGCGGAGCGCTCGGACTCGGGCTTCTCGGCGGAAGCTATATGGCAGAAGGCTTCAGAAGCGGTATGGAAGCGATCCCCGCATCGCAGTCGGAAAGCGCACTGGCGCTCGGAATGGTTAAAAGGCAGATGTTCACATCGGTCATCTTCCCGGAGGCGCTGTCTCTTTCGGTTCCGGCGATAGTCGCAAACGTGATATTCCTGCTTAAGGAAACGAGCGTGTTCTCGGCGATAAGCCTGATGGATCTGATGTTCACCGCAAAGGATCTGATAGGCCTTTACTACAACACAACGGAAGCACTGTTCATGCTCGTTATGTTCTATATAGTGATGCTCCTTCCGGTCTCGCTCATCGGAAGTTATCTTGAAAAGAAGGCGCGGCTTGCCACGTTCGGGGAGTAGATCATGGGATTTGATGTTCTGTTAAAAGGAAACAACATGATGCGGCTCCTTGAGGGAGTCGGGGTTGCGCTTAAGATCAGCCTTATCTCGGTTGTGATAAGCATTGTGCTCGGTGTCGTCATCGGTGTGCTGCTCGCACTTAAAAGGCCGGTGATCACGGCTGTTTTCAGGGCGTATCTGGAGATTGTCAGGATCATGCCGCAGATGGTGCTTCTGTTCATAGTCTACTTCGGGACGACAAAGGCGCTCGGACTGAACCTTTCCGCGGAGGCCGCATCGATAATCGTGTTCTCATTCTGGGGAACCGCTGAGATGGCAGACCTTGTGAGAGGCGCGCTTGCGGGTATTCCTGTCATACAGTACGAGGGAAGCGTAAGCCTCGGTATGAACACGTTCCAGACGTACAGATACGTCATCGTACCGCAGATAATCAGAAGGATGATACCGCTTTCCATCAACCTCATCACGAGAATGATCAAGACTACGAGCCTTGTCATGATGATCGGTATCGTCGAAGTGTTAAAGGTCGGACAGCAGATAATTGAAGCCAACAGAAAATCATCCCCGGACGCTGCTTTCGGAGTGTTCGCGACCGTATTTCTGCTGTACTTCCTTGCGTGCTGGCCGATAAGCATGTTGTCAAAATATCTGGAGAAAAAATGGGAGAACTGATATGGATGAGATATTACAGGTAAAGGGAATAACGAAGAGATTCGATGACATAGTCGTGTTCGAGAACCTGAACCTTACCGTCAAAAAGGGTGAGGTCGTTGTCATCGTGGGCCCTTCGGGCTGCGGTAAGAGTACGTTCCTTCGCTGTCTCAATGCCCTTGAAGATATACAGGAAGGCGAGATCACGCTTGACGGTGAGAGCATAAACCGCAACAAAAAGGACATTTCCCGTATCCGCGAAAAGATCGGGATGGTGTTCCAGAGTTACGACCTGTTCCCGCATCTGACCATTCTTCAGAACATCACGCTGGCACCGGTAAAGGTCAAGAAAAGACCTAAGGCTGAGGCCGAAAAAGAGGCTCTCGAGCTTCTTGAGAGAGTGGGTCTTCTGTCGAAGAAGGATAACTATCCGAGACAGCTTTCCGGCGGCCAGAAGCAGAGAGTAGCTATAGTGCGCGCGCTCATCATGCATCCTGAGATACTGCTCTTTGACGAGGTCACCGCTGCACTTGATCCGGAAATGGTCAAGGAAGTTCTTGACGTTGTACTCTCGCTTGCAAAAGAGGGCAGAACGATGATCATAGTCACCCATGAGATGCAGTTCGCAAGAGCGGCTGCTGACCGTATGATATTCATTGACGGGGGCAGGATCGTTGAAGAGGGAAAACCGAAGGACTTCTTCGAGAACCCGAAAACAGAAAGGCTGCAGAAGTTCCTGCAGACCTTTACGTACGATGATGAGAAGTAGAGCCGATCATAACAGATCGCTTATCTTCTTTGATGAGAAAAAATCATTCTCGAGCTTATAAAGCTCTTCCCACATTTTTACCGTTTTGCAGACCTTACGGCGGGGGCATTTTTCGGCCTTGTCCGCAAGGCAGGCAACGGGGGCTATGGAACCTTCCATAAGCTTTATCACTTCGCCGACAGTAACCTTGTCGGCGCTTTTTTTGAGTCTGTATCCGCCGCGTTTTCCGCTGGCGCCTTCTATCATTCCGCCTTTGACGAGATCCTTTGCGATTATCTCAAGATACTTTTTTGAGATATCCTGACGTTCCGCGATGTCCTTAAGGGGGATATATTCTTCTGTTCCCTGCTCCGCCAGATCTATCATTACGCGGAGGGCGTACCTTCCTTTTGTTGATACCATTGTATCGTCTCCTTTGTTCAGACTTTTACCTATTATAACGCGGGGTAAGTAGGTTAATCAATAGTTGAAAAGAAGACGACCCAAATATAAAATAAAAGGAGTCAGGAGGTGACACATATGCAGAAAGCAGTTGATTTTCTAAAGAATGCAGAGGTTTATTATCTTGCAACGGTTGACGGCGATCAGCCGAGAGTAAGGCCTTTCGGAACGGCTCATGTGTTTGAAGGAAAGCTTTATATCCAGACCGGAAAGGTGAAGGATGTGTCAAAGCAGATACATAAAAACCCGAAGGTTGAGATATGTGCGTTCAAGGACGGTGCATGGCTTCGTATCGCAGCGGAACTTGTAGAGGATGACAGAAGGGAAGCAAGGCAGTCGATGCTCGATGCTTATCCTTCGCTTCAGGGCATGTATTCGGCAGATGACGGAAATACGGAAGTGTTCTATCTGAAGAATGCTACCGCAACATTCTCATCATTTACGGCAGCTCCGGAGACGATCACGTTTTAAGATCCTTAATCTTTCCGGCAAGTTCTTCGTCTATCGCATACCAGCGCTGTACCGTGTTTTCCAGGAAGAAATAGTGCTTGACGTAAAAGCATACAAGGACGAACACGATGACACACAGAGGTGCCGACGCGATGATCGTGTCGGGCGCAAAGACGATGAGTGTGATCGAAAAGAGAAGTATCACGACCGTAATGAACAATACTATAAGATGAACAAGGCGCTCGTGCATGAGCCGTGACAGCTTCAGCCTGTGATCGTCAATGATCAGGGAAAGCTCACCGGCCGTTTGGGCGCCTTGTGCTTTTTTAGTAACTTCTTGTTCATGCCGCCTGCACCACTTCGTTATGTTGATCCCAAATTTTTCGTTATTATTCATGCAAATAAATTAACATAATTTTGGAATAATGTCACATTTGCCAAATAAATATATGTTGTACGGCGGCCTGCCGTGTTGTACAATATGTTGTGGTATGTTTCGGAAAACTGTAGCATTTTGGAGGAAACAGAAAATTGGGTAACGAGAAAGATCCGGATATCGTTGATATTTCAGATGAGATCAAGGATGTAAAACCGGAAGAAGGACAGGAGAAGAAGACGGGGAAGGAGAAGAAGTCAGCAAAGAAGGCTTCACAGAATGATCCATCCGTTCAGAAGGAAGTGTCGGTCAGGGAGTTCAGGACGCAGAAGAAAAAGGGTCTTCGCAAGGCTCTCATCATCATTGCGATCATCCTTGCGGTCGGCGGCTTTATCACATATAAGGTGATCGAGGCCAAGAACAAGCTTCAGGCTATGATGTCGCAGAGCAATGTTCAGACGGCAAAGATCGAAAGACGTGATATCTCAAAGGCCATAAGCACTACAGGTACGATCCAGAGTAAGGATGTCCGTACCATCACGAGCCCTCTTGCCGGCGTTAAGATCGACCAGGTTAACTGCAAGGTCGGTGATATCGTGCAGGCAGGTACCGTTGTTGTTACTTTCTCGCGTGAAGATATAAATAAGAAGATCGGACAGCTCGAAGAGGATATAACAGAAGCTAAGCAGGCCAAGGCGCTTGATTCGGGAGACAGGAACAATACTTATGTAGGTAGTTATGATACGTCAACGTATAATGTGGCGAATGCATATGATAAGCTTCTGAAGGCAGAGGCCGACCTACAGAAAGCCAAGGATGATATGACCAAGGCTTGTAATGACAAGGCCGAATACAAAGACAAATATCAGCACGCAAAGGACAAAATAGATGAAAAAAAGCGTGAACTCGAAGAGGAAACAATAAGATACAAGGAGTGGAGAGCCGGAATGCCGGCAGCGCTAACCGATAAAGATGATATACAAAAAGACTATGAAATGTCTACGAAGGTCAATGATATTCAGACAAAAGTTACTGAATACGAAACTACAATAAAGAGCTATGATTCGGGTATAACTACATATGAGAACAGCGAGATATCCGCTCAAAAAGTCCTTGAAACAGCCCAGAGAAACTATGACAGTGCGTGGGTAGAATACAATAAGCAGGGCCATGACGCAACATTTGACACCGCAAAGGCGGATTACAACAAGAACAAAGGTGATCTTCAGGCAAATACCACCATCAAGGAACTTGAGCGCCAGAAAGAGCAGAACCAGGACAATCTTGATAACTATATCGTAACGGCTCCGATCACCGGTCTTGTTACGACTGTCAACGCACAGGAAGGTAACGGTTATCAGGCAACAACAGGAGCACTTCTGACAATACAGGCAGTTGATGTATACGAAGTAACGACACAGGTTGATGAATACGATATCAACAACGTTAAGATAGGACAGAAGGTCGTTATCATGACGGATGCGACGGGCAAGGATGAGCTTGAAGGCAAGGTAACATTTATCGCACCTACCGCTACGGCTCAGCAGAGCGGATCCACATCGACATCAAATACATTTGAAGTAAAGATCGATATCGTTAAGAAGGATGAGAGACTGAAGCTCGGTATGAGCGCAAAGCTCAATATCCTTGTGGATTCACACAACAACGTTCTTGCTGTTCCGTATGATGCTATCGAACAGAAGGAGAACGGAGATACAGTCATCTATATCGCAGGCGAAGGAAACGCAGCTTACGGCAATAATGATACGGCCGGATCGTTCGGTATCCAGGTCATAGGCAAAGACGGAGAGAGCGTGGATGATGACGATCTGCCTGATTTTGATCCGAATGGAGGCGTGCAGCTGGCCGAAACCCCGGAATTCACAAACGCGAAGAAAGATGCAAAAGAGGTCAAGGTACAGATCGGTCTTGAAGGAGATTTCTATACCGAAGTCATCTCGCCTGAGATAAAGGAAGGAATGACCGTGCTTGTTGACAGCAAGGCCGGAGAACTTTCGAATGAAATGGACCTGATGATGGGATTGTAAATGGACGGGAAGCTTATCATTGATATGAACAATATCATAAAGAGGTACTTCATAGGAAAGCCCAACGAGCTTGAAGTGCTTCACGGAGTGAACCTTAAGGTTTATGAGGGTGAGTTCGTTGCGATCGTCGGACCTTCCGGATCGGGTAAGAGTACGCTCATGAACATGATAGGTGCTCTCGATCTTCCGACTGCAGGCCAGTACAGGCTGGATGGCTTTGATATGTTCAATGCCCGCGAGGACGATCTGTCGGCGATCAGGAATAAAAAGATCGGATTCGTATTCCAGACATACAATCTCATTGCGAGGATGACAGCGCTCAGGAACGTGGAACTTCCGATGCTGTATGCGGGCATGGGAAAGAAAGAGAGAAACGTCAGGGCCAAAGAGCTGATGAAGATGGTCGAGATGGAAGAGAGAATGTACCATAATCCCGATGAACTCTCGGGAGGACAGAAACAGAGAGTCGCGATAGCAAGGGCAATGGCAAATGACCCCGCTATAATACTCGCAGACGAGCCTACAGGTGCTCTTGATTCGAATACGGGTCGTCTGATCATGGATATTTTTCACAGGCTTAACAAAGAGCAGGGCAAGACGATCGTGCTCATCACGCATTCGCCCGAACTTGCCGAGGAAACGCAGCGTATCATGACGCTGCATGACGGCCTTATAGTAAGTGAGAGAAAGGGGACCGGAAAAGTTGCTGCTGGGTGAAAACATTGCAATGGCGGTTTCGTCAATACTTGCCAACAAGATGAGGGCAATACTGACGATGCTTGGTATCATAATAGGAATAGGCGCAGTTATCGCGATCCGTACCGTCGGTAATTCCGTAACAACGTCTTTTAACGATTCGATGTCCTCGATGGGTGCGACAAACATCATGGTCGGTGTCACTCAGAGAGAGACGGAAAAGGTCAAAAGCGACAGCGGTCTGGAGTTCATGGGCAGAAGAGATCGTAAAGCTGTGCAGGAAAAAGATTATATCAAGGACAATATGATAGAAGAATTCCGCAAGGAGTTCTCAAAAGAGATCGATAATATCCTGCTCAGTGACAGTCTCGGATCCGGAAGGATAACCGTCGGCAGGAACAGCGCGGCGGTATCGGTAACAGGAGGAGACGAGGGATTCTACAAAGGACAGAATATTGAACTTCTTGCCGGGCGTGAGATAGGTGACAAGGCCCAGAAGGGCGGTAAGGCTGTTGCGCTCCTTTCCGATTATGCGGCAAAGAAGATCTATAATACCGAAGAATATAAGAGTATTATAGGAAATCAGGTTCAGGTTGTTTCGGGACGTTCATTCTATGATTTTACGATAGTGGGTGTATATAAGCTTTCGGAGACCGGTGCGCTGTTCGGAGGAAACGAAGACAGGGAGACGACTCTCTATACGACGCTCGGCTGTGTCAAAAATCATAACCATGTCGATGGTTTTCCGTCCATAACTGTTTCCAAGGTGCCTGATACATCCGTTGATTCCAAGGTGCTCAGGAGCCGGATCCAGGTATTCTTTGACAGATATTATCATACAAACAGGCTGTTTGAGGTCACGACATCAAGTATGGAGAGCATGCTTGAGCAGATGAACAAAATGCTCGGTACGATATCGACCGGAATCTCGGTCATTGCGGGTATCGCCCTTCTGGTCGGCGGTATCGGTGTCATGAACATAATGCTGGTGTCGATAAGCGAGCGTACACGAGAGATCGGAACGCGTAAGGCACTGGGTGCCACTAACTCATCGATAAGGCTTCAGTTCATCATAGAGGCCATGGTGCTGTGTTCGATCGGAGGTGTCATCGGAGTGATACTCGGTGTCTCCGGCGGAGCGATCGCTGCCAAGTTAATGGATGCCCAGGCGCATGCCTCGATCTCGAGTATAATCGAATCGGTCGCATTCTCGATGGTGATCGGACTGTTCTTCGGATATTATCCGGCAAACAAAGCTGCGAAGATGAATCCTATCGACGCGCTGACATACGAATAAAAAAGAATGGGGAAAGGGGCGAAAGCCCCTTTTTTAGCGCATTCGCAACCGGCGGTTGACAGATTGAAAAGTCCGCTTTATGGATTGCAACTCACAAAAAAGCTAATATCAGATCGTTCGAACAAAGAAGATCAACAGATTCAGAGAAAGGATGAGATGAAATGATTTTAGCTGATAAGATTATCAATGAAAGAAAAAAGAACGGATGGTCACAGGAAGACCTTGCGGACATGCTCGATGTGTCGAGGCAGTCGGTAAGTAAATGGGAAGGTGCACAGTCGGTACCGGATCTGGCAAAGATATTAAAGCTTGCCGAGGTGTTCGGCGTGAGCACGGACTACTTATTAAAGGATGAGATAGAGGCCGATCCCGGAGAGGTAAGATATGATACCTCGGATGTTGTTGCGAAGAAAAGAAAGGTAACGATGGATGAAGCGGCGGAGTACATCTCGCTTCGTAAAACGATCCTTCCGAAGATAGCAGCGGGCGTCTTCTTATGTATAACCTGCCCCGTGATACTGATCTTACTGGCAGGACTTTCCGATTCAAAGATCATCGCGCTTTCGGAAGGTGCAGTTACTGCGATAGGACTGACGGTACTGTTCATACACATTGCCGTTGCAGTGTTCATATTTGTAACGAACGGACCGAAGCTGTCCAGGTATGATTTTCTTGAAAAGGAAGAGTTTGAGACCGAGTATGGTGTTGATGGAATGGCAAAGGAAAGGCTTGCCGGGAACGAGGCTAAGAACAGCAGGGCGCTTGTGACGGGTGTGATGCTTTGCATACTGTCACCGCTTGGGATCGTTTTGAGCAGTGTGCTTGAAATGAAGGCTCTTACGATAGGAATGGTATGTCTGCTCCTTCTGATGGTAGGCCTTGCTGTATATCTGTTCATTTCGGTCGTTGCCGTAAATTCGTCGTATAAAGTGCTCCTGCAGATGGGTGATTATGCCCCTGCGGAAAAGACGAAGAATACAAAGCTTGAAAGCGTAACAGGCGTATACTGGATGATCATTGTAGCGGCTTATCTTGCAACGAGCTTCTTTACGGGTGCCTGGGACAGGACCTGGATCATCTGGCCTGTAGCGGGCGTGCTGTTTGCGGTCATAAAGGTGATCGCAGGTGCGTTCATTAAGAAGGACTGACCGTTACAGGAATATATGATCAAAATAAAAGACTTCCTGCCACAGCGGCAGGAAGCCTTTTTGCGTATTGCGGATAGTATTCTTAACCCATCGTTACTTCAACGTTGTATTCGGAAACGCCCTTTTCGATCGGAACGATGCAGCCTGAAACTTCTTTGCCGTTTACAGTCATGCTCTTTACGCCCTTCTCGACGTTTGACGGGTTCTTGACACTGATGTTGTACGTTGCACCCCTGAACTTACGTGTGATCTCAAAATCACCGAAATCGTGAGGCACACAGGGATCGATCTGGAGGCCCTTATGTGTCGGGTACACGCCGAGGATGTATTGGCTGATGTTGGTAAATGTCCATGCGGCGGTACCCGTGAGCCATGAGTTCTTGCCTTCGCCGGGGATATAAGCATCTGCGCCGGCAACCATCTGGCAATAAACATAGGGTTCTGTTTTGTGTATCTCTGAGATCTCTTCCGTGTATGCGGGACACGTCTTCTTGTAGATCTCAAACGCTCTGTCTCCGCGGCCGATCACTGTTTCGGCTATCGATACCCACGGATTGTTGTGGCAGAATATTCCGGCATTCTCTTTGTATCCGGGCGGATATGAGCTGATCTCACCAAGCTCGAGATGATATACCGTATATGCGGGCTGGAGGATCATGACACCATACTTGCAGTCAAGATGCTCCTTGACCGAATCAAGAGCTTTCTGCGCAAGACCTTCCTTGACACCGATACCTGCAAGTGAGCAGAATCCGTTTGACTCGATGAAGATCTTTCCTTCCTCACATTCTTTGGATCCGATCTTGTGACCGTATGCATCGTATGCTCTTACGAACCATTCGCCGTCCCAGCCGTCCTTAAGTACTGCATCGTACATTTTCTGAACTTCAGCACGTACTCTTTCAGCTTCCTTGGTATCGCCTGTCTCGTCGCAGAGCTGTGCGTATTCCTCACCGTACTTAACAAACATTCCTGCGATGAATACCGACTCGGCAACAGGTCCCTCGGAAGGACCGAATGTCTGGAATGATTCACCCGGGTGCTCTGAGAAGCAGTTAAGGTTCAGGCAGTCGTTCCAGTCGGCACGGCCGATAAGGGGAAGTCCGTGAGGACCTTTGTGATTGACTATGTAATCGAACGATCTCTTAAGATGCTCCATAAGAGATGTTGCAACGCTCATGTCGTTATCGTAAGGTACCTTCTCCTCAAGGATCGAAAGGTCGCCCGTCTCACGAACGTATGCGCTCGTTCCGGCGATGAGCCACAGCGGATCATCGTTGAATCCCGATCCGATGTCGGAGTTACCCTTCTTCGTAAGAGGCTGGTACTGATGGTATGCGCTTCCGTCCTGGAACTGCGTTGATGCGATGTCGATGATACGCTCCCTTGCGCGCTCCGGAATGAGATGTACAAAACCGAGGAGGTCCTGGTTGGAATCTCTGAAGCCCATTCCACGGCCGATACCGGACTCATAATATGAGGCGGAACGGCTCATGTTAAACGTTACCATACACTGGTACTGGTTCCAGATGTTGACCATACGGTTGACTTTGTCGTTCTTTGACTTAACCGAATATATTGACAGAAGTCCCTTCCAGTAATCGTTAAGCTTTGCAAATGCCTTGTCAACATCGGCATCTGTCTGATACTTTGCAAGCATTGCCTTTGCGGGCTTCTTGTTGATGACACCCTTTGATTCCCACTTGTCCTCAACGGGATTCTCGCAGTAACCGAGAACGAACACGTATGATTTTTCCTCACCGGGAGCAAGGTCCACATTGATCTGGTGAACCGCAACGGGTGACCATCCGTGTGCGATGGAGCCTGTGCACTGGCCCTTTTCGCAGACAACTTCGGGATCGTGATTGTCGTGATATGCTCCAAGGAACGCATCTCTTGAAGTATCGAATCCGTCGATCTTTGAATTTACGGAGTATACCGCATAGTGATTACGGCGCTCCCTGTACTCTGTCTTGTGATAGATGGTTGAATCAACGACTTCAACCTCCCCTGTTGAGAAGTTTCTCTGGAAGTTCTTCATATCGTCGTCTGCATTCCAGAGGCACCACTCCACGTATGAGAAGAGTTTGATGCTCTTCTTATCAGAAGACGTATTCTTAAGTGTTATGCGTGAAAGTTCGCACGTGTCATCAATGGGAACGAACGAAAGGACATTTGCCTCGATGCCGTTCTTGACACCTTTGAACTTGCTGTATCCTATTCCGTGACGGCACTCGTATGTATCAAGTTCCGTTTTGGTGGGTTGCCATCCGGGATTCCAGACGCAGTCGCCATCCTTAATATAGAAGTATTTGCCGTTAACATCACACGGCACGCCGTTGTAACGGTAACGTGTAAGGCGCAGAAGCTTTGCATCCTTATAGAATGAATAACCGCCGCATGTGTTTGAGATCAGACTGAAAAAATCGTTTGTTCCGAGATAGTTGATCCAGGGAAGCGGGGTCTTCGGGGTAGTGATGACGTATTCGGCATTGTCGTCGTCAAAAAATCCATACTTCATAATCATTCTCCATTCTTAAACGTTTAAGTAAACTGTAAAAAAAATAAAATCCGATACGTGTAGTATATGATAATTACATTCAGCACACAACAGAAAAATATGTTTATATGACATATTTGTTAAATGTAACAAAAACCATTTGGGAATTTGTACAAAAAAACCGAAAAAAGAGATAGAAAAGTGGAGATAATTGATATATACTAATTAACGAAAACGATTAAGGAGAACCTGAATGGTTTCATTGAAGGACATTGCAGACAAGTGCAGCGTTTCCATCGCCACTGTCAGCAAAGCATTAAACGATCACGACGATATAGGGGCTGACACCAAGAAGCACATAAGGGAGATAGCAGAGAAGCTCGGGTACTTCCCGAACAGTTCGGCACGTGCTCTCAAGACAAAGACGACGCATAACATAGGCGTGCTGTTCGTTGATGAGGGAAGAAGCGGACTGACGCATGACTATTTTGCAAGAGTGCTGGACAGCTTCAAGAGGGTCACCGAAGTATCGGGTTATGACATCACGTTCATCAACGCGACAAGCCAGAAGATGACGTACCTTGAACACGCGATGTTCAGAGGAGTGGACGGCGTAGTGATCGCATGCGTTGATTTTGACGACAGGGACGTTATCGATCTGATCAACAGTCCGGTTCCGGTAGTTACGATCGACCATGTATTTGACAACAGGATCTCGGTAGTGTCCGATAACGTTGGAGGAATGAAGTCGCTCATCGAGTACGTTCATTCGCTCGGACATGAAAAGATCGCATATATATACGGTGATGACACGGCCGTTACGAGAAACCGTGTGGCAAGTTATTACAATACACTTAAGGATCTCGGGATCCGTGCCAACGACAATTACACGATAGCAAGTGCTTACCGTAATCCGAAGCTTGCGGGCAAGTACACGGAGCAGCTTCTCTCGCTTCGCGACAGGCCGACATGCATTCTCTATCCTGATGATTATTCCGCGATCGGCGGACTTAATGCTATTGAAAAAGCAGGCTGGACTGTTCCCGATGATATATCGGTAGTGGGATATGACGGACTGTATGTATCGCAGATCATTCATCCGAAGCTGACAACATATCAGCAGAACACCGAAGAGATCGGGCGTGTTGCCGCCAAATCTATTATCAGGCTGATCCGCGATCCGAAGAGTACCCTTATCGACAGGATACTCGTTCCGGGAAAGATCCTTGAAGGAGGATCCGTTAAGAAACTGAATTAAGCGCTTGCGCGAAAATCATATGCGCGATACTTTGGTCGCTTTCGCAGCTTCGGCAACCGCCGATGCAACCGCGGAAGTGACTTTTTTGTTGAAACTGTCGGGGATGATGTATTCAGGCGATCTGTCGGCATCGGTCACTATATCGGCGATCGCATGTGCTGCTGCAAGCTTCATCTCCTCATTTATATCCGATGCACGAACGTCAAGCGCCCCGCGGAATATTCCGGGGAATGCCAGAACGTTGTTGATCTGGTTCGGATAGTCGCTGCGTCCTGTTGCCATGATCGCAACACCGGCTTCCTTTGCTTCTTCGGGAGTGATCTCCGGAACGGGATTTGACATAGCAAAGACTATGGGATCCTTTGCCATCTTCTGTACCATTTCCTTTGTCAGGACGCCGGGTCCCGATACGCCGATAAATACGTCGGCGCCTTCTATCACATCACCGAGTGTTCCTTTTTTCATAAGGCGGTTGGAGACCTTTGCCATCTCTTCCTTGATCGGATTGAGATTGTCGCGGCCTTCATATATTGCGCCTGTCCTGTCGCACAGGATAACGTTCTTCAGACCTGTCTGCATCAGAAGCTTTGTGATGGCGATACCTGCCGCACCGGCACCGGATACGACAACTTCGATCTCTTCGATCTTCTTGCCGACAAGCTTTAATGCATTGATCAGTCCCGCAAGTACGACAACTGCGGTTCCGTGCTGGTCGTCGTGGAATATCGGGATGCTGCAGCGTTCTTTGAGCTTCTTTTCTATTTCAAAGCAGCGGGGTGCTGAAATGTCTTCAAGATTGACGCCTCCGAACGATCCTTCAAGAAGTGCAACGGTCTCAACTATCGTGTCAACATCGTTACTCTTGATGCAGAGCGGGAATGCGTCGACATCTCCGAACCTCTTGAAGAGCACGCATTTGCCTTCCATAACGGGCATGCCCGCTTCCGGACCGATGTTTCCAAGTCCCAGGACAGCAGATCCGTCGGTAACGACTGCAACGAGATTGCTTCTTCTTGTATATGTATAGGAAAGATTTATATCTTTATTAATCTCCAGGCACGGCTGCGCAACACCGGGTGTGTACGCGATCGCAAGATCGTCCATCGATTCAACCTTACATCTGGGTGTTACTTCGATCTTGCCCTGCCATTCGGCGTGTTTTTCAAGTGCTATCTGTTTTGCGTCCATGTGGGTACCTCCTAAATAGAATAGCCGTAATCGACATCTGCTTGCAGATGTCGCCGCGCGTGTGCAAATAAAGAAACAACATCGACTTCGTCGATGTCGCCGTGTAGGAAGGCATCTTCCCAATCTGCTTTGCAGATCGGGCCCCTCCTTCCTACATACAGTACTGTAGCCCGAAGGGGGAACCAACGGGCTACGATGAGGGGAGTATAAATAATTAATAAGGGGTCGTAAATGAGAATCTATTGAAGGGGAGATTCTCGCTTACGAATGTTATTATATTATGGATATTAAAAAAATACAACCGTTTTTGGAAAATAGTAGCAAAGTTTTTTTGTGACACAACATCTTGCGGAGCCAGTATCTATGCGGCTTTCGGGAATCGGACAATGACGATGTGACGATTCCACAACCGGTAGATCACACCTCGATATTCAGACACAATATGTGGTTGATTTACGGGCAAAATTGTGCCTGTTATCCTTTTGAAATAAATCAGTTTGTGATACAATGTGCGGGTGATGGAAAAATACAAGATCATGGTCCCATGCCATTTTGGTATGGAGGCTGTATTAAAAAAAGAAATAATCGCTCTCGGTTACGAGATAACAGAAGTGATGGACGGCAGGGTGATTTTCGCCGGAGGCGCGGATGCGATCGTAAGGGCAAACGTGTTCCTAAGGACGGCGGAAAGAGTACTGCTGATCGCCGGTGATTTTACGGCAGCGACGTTTGATGAGCTGTTTGAGGGGATCCGCGCGATCGACTGGCCGGCATACATTCCCGAGAACGGAAAGTTCTGGGTGACGAAGGCATCAAGCGTCAAGTCAAAGCTGTTCTCGCCATCGGACATCCAGTCTATCGTCAAGAAGGCGATGGTCGAGCGGATGAAGGGTTCATACAAGACCGACTGGTTCAAAGAGGACGGAGACAGTTATCCGCTCCGAGTATTCATTAATAAAGACCGTGTTCTGGTGGGACTTGATACGACCGGTGAATCGCTTCATAAGCGCGGCTACCGTAAGCTCGTCAGTCACGCACCGCTTGCCGAAAACCTTGCTGCGGGACTTATCATGCTGACACCGTGGAAAGCCGACAGGATCCTTGTCGATCCGTTCTGCGGATGCGGCACCATTCCCATAGAAGCTGCGCTCATGGCTGCAAACATCGCACCAGGGATGAACAGGGAATTTACCGCCGAGAGTTGGGGATTCATACCGAAGAAGGTATGGTACGAGGCGATAGATGAAGCTAACGATGCGATCGATATGAATGTTGAGACCGACATACAGGGCTACGACATAGATGACGAGATGATAAAGGCGGCGCGCGAAAATGCGGCAATGGCCGGAGTTGACCGGCTCATTCATTTTCAGAGAAGGCCCGTATCGCAGCTGTCACATCCGAAGAAGTACGGGTTCATCGTAACGAACCCGCCGTACGGAGAGAGGATCGGAGAAAAGGACGAGATCGCAGGTATATATAAGGAACTTGCGGACCGCTATGCGGCACTTGATTCATGGTCGGCTTTTGTGATCACGGCTACAGAGGATGCCGAGAAGTTCATGGGCAGACGCGCGGACAAAAACCGCAAGATATACAACGGAATGATGAAAACTTATTTTTATCAGTTTAACGGACCGAAGCCGGCGCCGAGAAATAAGTCTGACGTTTCGACTGATCGGGGAGGAAAAACATAATCATGAAGATCATCTTTGCAACCGGAAATGAGAACAAGCTCCGTGAGATCAGGCAGATCACGGAGGGAATGGATATCGAGATCGTTTCTATGAGGGACGCGGGTTATTATACCGATGTCGAAGAGACCGGAAAGACATTCGAGGAAAACGCATATCTGAAGGCAAGCGCTATCGCAAAGAAATGCGGTCTTCCGACACTGGCGGATGACTCGGGGCTTGAGATCGACTGTCTCGGAAAAGAGCCGGGAATATACTCTTCAAGATACATGGGAGAGGATACGCCTTATCCGGTCAAGAATGCAGAACTTATACGACGCGTTGAGGGAGTGCCTGACAGCGAGCGTACAGCCCGCTTTGTGTGCGCGATCTGCTATGTTCGACCGGATGGGTCAAGCGAGACGGTAAGGGCAACAATGGAAGGTATAGTGGCGCACGAGCCCGCCGGTGAGAACGGGTTCGGCTATGATCCGATATTTTATCTGCCTGACAGGGGATGCACGAGTGCCGAACTTCCTCCGGAAGAGAAGAATGCCATATCCCACAGGGGCAAGGCACTTCGCATGATGAAGGAAATTCTTGAAAAGGAACCGAAGTAGTCAATGAAGATCCTGATCTTAAGTGATACGCACGGACAAAACAGGACAATGTACGATGTTATCAGCAGGGAAGAGCCTTTTGACATGCTGATCCATTGCGGGGATATCGAAGGTGAACAGGAGAGACTGCGTACAAAGGTAGACTGCACGCTTCATGTCGTTGCCGGCAACAATGACTACGATCCTCATCTCGAGCGTATGAAAGTGTTCGACATAGGAAGATACAGGGCGGTCCTGACACACGGTCACCGCTATCGCTTGTATTCGGGATACGATCCGCTGTTCTACCTTGCGGCAGAAAATCATGCCGATTACGTTTTCTTCGGACACACACATGTACCGGTCATTCACGAGGAAGGTCCCGTGACCCTGATCAATCCGGGATCGCTCACATATCCGCGTCAGTACGGCCGCGAACCGTCGTACATAGTCGGAACGGTGGAAGACGGGAAAAAACCAGTGTTTGAGATCAGGTATTTGAAAGAATAATCGTCTGATAGTATAATTTGTCAAGGAGTGTCGCCCATGAGAATCCGGCTCTGCCGGATGGGGGCTTCACGTGCGGTAAGGAATCCTCCCATCTTCGATGGGTCCATCCTTCCGGCTTACGGGGTGTGGCTCAGTTTGGCTAGAGCGCCTGGTTTGGGACCAGGAGGCCGCAGGTTCGAATCCTGTCACCCCGACTACGAAAAGAACTGTTTCTCGTTGATTATTCAATGAATAGCAGTTCTTTTTACTTTGCAAAAGTTGAGTATTTTTGAGTATCCAAGAAAGGAGGAAGTGTTCCAATCGGTTATCTATATTGATTTTGTCGATTATCATCTCTCAAGGCAGATTTACTGCTTATTCAGATATCTTTTCGTTTTATTCAGGTTAAATCCACTTTTTTTAGATACTTTTATATTTATATAGAAACATAAAAACAGACAGCACAATCATAAAAGGAGGTACTTTTTATGGAAGGAATCGTAAAGGGGAAGAATTTAATTACAACTGTGGTAGAATAGGACTGTATGGTTATATTTGCTTGTGAAAAATGTAAATATACG
>CAMUYQ010000003.1 GCA_947165025.1 uncultured Lachnospiraceae bacterium
AGGTGGACCTTATACTCCTCGACTATGAAATGCCTGTCATCTCGGGCGCCAAGGTTCTCGAGATGATAAGGTCAGAAGTATCCACCCAGGATATTCCGGTCATGTTCTTAACCGCAAAAAACGATAAGGAGAGCGTCATGCAGGTCCTTGCCTTAAAGCCTGAGAAATATCTTCTGAAGACCATGCCACCGGAAGAATGGATGAAGAATATAGATGATTTTTTCAGCGCTTAACCAAGCGCGGAACGGTATTATTTCTAATATTTACAATGCTAATCAAAGTGAGTGAATTGATTAATGCGTTGATCATAGCAAGTGGATCTGAAAAGAGGTCGATGCTTCGACTTACAGCAGGAACCAGCGCTGCTATATGGTGTGCGGTGGTTATCCTCACTGCAATATCTTTAAGCAGGGTCAGTATAAAACATCTTTAACCGGGCACTTCTAATAATATATCAACTGAAAAAAAATCCGATTCGCGAAGAAATTCTCAATACTATTGAGAAAATCCGAAAATCGTTGTATAATTCTCAGTAAATAGTGGGAGAAGGGTACGCACTATGATAAAGAGAGAAAAATACATATCTGAAGTAAGAGGGTTCTACAATAGTGATCTGATCAAGATAATCACAGGAGTAAGGCGTTGCGGTAAATCTGTTGTGTTGGAACAGATCATGGATGAGATCAGAGCGACAACAGATAATATTGTATTTCTTGATTTTGAGGATCGTGTAACTACGGAAGAGATAGAAACGTGGAGAGATATTGTCAAATATGTAGAGGATCACAGAACATCCGGTCTGTGCTTTGTATTTCTGGATGAAGTTCAGGAAATAGATAATTGGCAGTTGGCTTGCAAAACCTTAAGAAAGCGTGAGTGCTCCGTGTTCATAACCGGTTCTAATTCAAAACTGTTATCTGCAGAGTTCACAAAGGAATTATCTGGACGATATGTCAGTTTTCGGATACGACCGTTTGTATATAAGGAAATACGGGAATATGCAGATCAGTTAGGTAAGGATATTTCTGTTTCGGATTATCTTGTTTGGGGAGGGTTCCCGAAGAGAATAGAACTGAACTCGGAAAACGAGATACGCAAGTATATCAATGATCTGGATACAACCATTGTTGTAAATGACATTATCAACAGGTATAAGATCAGAAAAAGCGGAGATTTCAAAAAAGTTGCAGGATTTATTCTTGTATCAAATGCACGCATTTATTCGGCTAAGTCGATAACAGACCATATGAAAGGTAATGGTGTGACATGTTCAACCAATACTGTGCAAAAGTGGATCGAATACTTATCGGAAGCCTATATAATAGACCAGGCAAAGAGATTTTCAAGAAAGGCAAAGAAGGAACTGGAGCAGAGCCATAAATTATATAACAGTGATGTTTCTTTGAATTCGATCAGGTGTAACAATAACAGATATGATCTGACACACAACATGGAAAATGTTGTTTATAATGAACTCGTTTTTATGGGTTATGATGTCACCGTTTATGATAATAATGGAAAGGAGATTGATTTTCTGGCGGAAAAAGGAAATCGCAGATATTTCATACAAGTGGCATACAGTGTTGCCGAGGAAAAGGCATATCAGCGTGAAATGGCGGCGTTCTCGGGAATCAGTCAAATAGATAAAAAGATACTCATTACAAATGATGATATAGACTATTCCACAAGCAATGTTGAGCATATCCGGCTTAAAGATTTTCTTATGTATCATTCCTTGGAAGAAAAATAATGGCATGGCTATTATGATGGTTAAGATTATGGTTAAGAATCTTAACCCGGGATGCCCGAACCTCCTTTCTTACTGCATTTGAGGCGTTTTAGGTGACAAGTTCGAATCTTGTCACTCCGACGTTGTGTTTACGGGAGTTTCGGGAAACCGAAGCTCCCATTACTATGTCCCTATTCTAACTCTATTCTAACTTTTCGCTTTTATTTCATTCTTAATCCCTGTTAGAACATGTATTCATTGCAAGCTAATTTTTAACTACTATTTCTCCTCCCATATTTTTCGTACAGGCAATAGATTGGCCATGTTTTCGGAAATATCTTTTTTTGCTTCTTTAGTGTTGATATAGAAACTCCGAGCCTCACTGTTAAAGAACGATTCATCTATGCAAAGATTTATACAAAAAATAGCAATTTTTGATAATAGATTTTAGGCCTGAAAAAGGGCGATTTGCGTTCGTAACATATTACGAACGCTTTTTAGGTGTTTTTTTGACTCTTTTTGTTCACAGAAAAAACACGGAATTATGAAATTTGCGTCACAAATTGGGACTAACTTTCAGTACAGGCGTTGCGGAGGAGGTGCTTGACCAATATCGCAAACGATCCTTACATTTTTTTTAAGGAGGCGTGACAGATCATGGGAAGGACAGCAGGATTTGTGACAGGAAAGAAAAAGAGGTTTGCTTGCGGACTGTTGGCGGCCGGAGTGCTGGCGGCGATTACGGTGCTTATGCCGGCTGCGGTTTTTGCGGACGAAACAGATACGAGCAGCCAGACAGAGGCGGTAAGTCAGGCAGGTGGGTTGGTCTTTAGCACAGACTACCCCGGGGTTACGGTAAAGCCAGGCGGAGCCTCAACATTTCCGCTCTATATAACAAATACCGGTTCGAAGGAGACCACGGTTGCGCTTGAAGCGGAAGATCTCCCGGAGGGCTGGGAGGGAGCATTCAAGAACACCTCAAATGAAGTGTCCATGGTTCATGTAGGTGCTCATCAGAAAAAAGAGGATTCCCCGTCGCTTTCCTATTCGCTGACCGTTCCGGAGGATGCGAAGGAGGATACCTACACGATCACCTTGAACGCGAAGGGCGGCAGCGTGAACGAGGAATTAAAGCTTTCCGTCAAGGTTGATGCGGAAGAGAAAAAGCTCGGTGTTGATACCTTCACCACGGATTACGCTCAGCAGGAGGGTCCGGCCGGAACAAAATTCAGTTATACCGCGAAGCTTACCAACAACAGCGGAGAGAATCAGACCTATTCAATGTCTGTTCAGGGAGCGCCGGAGGGCTGGAACGTAACCTTTACTCCTTCGGATGCCGGCAGCGCAACATCTTCAGTTCCGGTAGAAGCCGGCGCAACTTCTTCGATCGCTGTGGCAGTCACACCCGCGCAGAATGTAATGGCAGGTGAGTATCCTCTCACGTTCATGGTGGACTGTGCAGGAGAGACACTCGAGCTCCCGGTTACCGTTAAGATCACCGGTACCTACGGCCTTACGGCGACTACGCCCAATGGCAATCTTTCCACCAGTACCTATGCGGGTGAGTCGAAGGATGTGGTTCTTTCCATACAGAATACGGGCAATATCGACCTCAGCAATATAAGCCTTAAGGCACAGGCTTCCACCGACTGGAAGGTCACATTTGACGAGGACACCATCAGTGATATTCCCGCCGGACAGAGCAAAGAAGTGACCGCCCATATTACTCCTGCGAAGGATGCAATCCTCGGGGACTACGCGGTTCTTGTCACTGCGTCAAATGAAGTGGTCAAATCCGAATGCGACTTGAGAGTTGCCGTACAGAATCATACGGGCTGGGGAATTGTGGCGGTTGTGATCATCGCGGCCCTGGTTGCCGGATTGGTTTACATAATTCGAAAGTTTGGAAGAAGATAAACAGTGAGGCAGGCTATGACAGATACACCGATTATCCGCATCATGGATCTGACAAAGGCTTATGGCTCGAAAACAGCCGTGGATCATCTTAATCTGGAGATCAGACGGGGAGAGATTTTCGGCCTGCTCGGACCGAACGGTGCGGGAAAAACAACAACAATATTAATGCTCCTGGGCTTGACCGAACCTACTCATGGAATGGCATTGATCGACGGGCATGACTGCACAAGGCAGTCCATGCTGGTAAAGCGGATCACCGGATATATGCCGGACAACATCGGGTTTTACAGCGATATGACAGGACGTGAGAACCTTCGTTTCATGGCGAGGCTTAACGGTATTCCGGAGCATGAGATCAACCCGCTGATCGACGGTTTGCTGGAAAAGGTGGGAATGACCCACGCTGCGGATCAGAAGACGGAGACCTATTCAAAGGGTATGCGCCAGCGTCTCGGGATCGCGGACGTCCTTATTAAGGATCCGGAGGTCATCATAATGGATGAACCCACAACGGGCCTTGATCCGGAAGGTATGCGGGAGTTTTTAAGCCTTATAAAGCAGCTGAGCGTTGAGGATAAGAAGACGATCCTGGTATCCAGCCATCAGCTCTACCAGATCCAGCAGATCTGTGACAGGGTCGGTATTTTCGTGGACGGAAACCTGATCGCCTGCGGAGGTATCGATGAGCTCGGAAGCCAGATCGAGACGGAAGGGCACTACACTCTGGAGATTGAGACCGAGCCCTGCGACAGCAGATTTCTGGGATTTATTGAGGGACTTAAGGGAATGACCGGGATAACAAAGAACGGCAATACCTTTGTAATCAATTCCTCGGAGGATCTTCGGGAGGAAATCACAAAGTACCTTATAACGAATGAATATAAGCTCTTGCATCTGCATCAGAAGGGCGGGGATCTCGATGAGATCTACCGTGTCTATTTTAAAGAAGCTGAAAAAGAAGGAGATGATAGTGATGGTAAAGACGGCAGCAGGAAACGCCTTTTCGGCCGCAGAGGGGCATAACAATAAGAGTATCCGTTATCACAGCCTTACGGCTCTCTACCAGAAGGAAATGGCAGATCACGTAACGGGAAAAAGGTTCATCATTATCCTGATCCTGGTGATCGCTATGACGATCGCAAGCGTTTACGGCGCGGTTACGGGCATAGGCAGCGCGCTTAAAGACGCGGCAGCGGATCCGAAGGCTTCGTTTGATGCAAGCTTCATGTTCTTAAAGCTGTTTTCCACAGGCGGAAGTTCAATACCCTCGTATATGTCGCTGATCGCCCTGATCGGGCCGTTCATCGGGCTTATCCTGGGCTTTGACTCGATCAACGCGGAAAAAAATAGCGGCACCTTAAACCGCCTTGTGTCACAGCCCATCTACAGAGATTCCATCATTATCGGCAAGTTCCTGGCCTCAAGTACGCTTATCACTGTCATGATCTTCAGCACAGGAATCGCGGTAGGCTGCGCAGGCTTTCTCTGCTCCGGGATAAGACCCACGGGTGAGGAGCTTGTGAGGCTCCTGATCTATTTGATCTTTACTGACATTTACGTCTGTTTCTGGCTGGCAATGGCCATGCTGTTTTCGGTCTTTACCAGACACGCAACGACCTCGGCTCTTTCTTCGATCGCCTTGTGGCTCTTTTTCGCGATTTTCATGAGCCTTTTAGCCGGAATTATGGCGAATGCGGCCTATCCTGTCAATACAGAGTATGAGCAGGCGGTCAACGGCCTTAAAAACTATGACCTTAATCTTAACTTAAACCGTCTTTCTCCGTATTATCTTTATTCCGAGGCCGGTTCCGTGCTTATGAACCCCGCGACCAGGGCGATTAACGCCGTGTCCTACGCCCAGCTGGTAGGGGCACTGCGCGGTTACCTGCCGCTGGGTCAGAGCCTGCTGCTGATCTGGCCTCATTTGGTAGGACTGCTGGCGCTTACCTTTGCTGCGTTTACGATATCGTATGTGGGCTTTATGCGCCAGGAGATAAGAGGGAACTGAGTTCCCCTTGCTTTGGCTTATGCTGGTCGTGATATCAGGGCTGTCGTTTTATGGCGCTAACCCATGCAATCCCATCTGCTTCGCTTATAATAAAAATGAATAGCGTATATAAAATGTGATAAAATGATAAAGAAACGGAGGTGATCGATACGATGGCAACCGTAACAGTTTATGAAGATACAGTATGAGGGGTAAGTCTTTTACTAAGCCTCACTGATTTAGGGTTTACACCGCTTATTATGTATTGATTATTATAGTTTTACCATTATAGATATGGTAAAATATATACGGAGGATTTGTTATGATTTGCGTAGATATTGACGTTTTGACTCCGTGTTTGCAGGATGCCCTGACAGGAGAAAATGTCGAAACAGAAGTCATCAGAATATAACGTTCCAGCTTTTTGCAAAAATATAATAAAAAGAATGGTTGGTATACTTCCTGGGCAGATCTGGCAAAGAATAATGAGATCTACGCTTTGGTAATCAAGGGAACAGTAGATATTCAAGGACTACTTGCTATACGGAATGACACGGATATGCAGGCGGCGTTTGTTTCATGGATGGTTGCGGCTCCTCATAACAACTTACAAATAGTGGAGCAGAAGAAGTATTTAGGTGTGGGTGGCCATCTATTTGCAATAGCAGCCGCAAAATCCGAAGAATATGGATATAACTGTGAGATGACCGGATTTGCGGCTAACGAGACATTGGAAAAACATTATGTAGAAAACTTTGATGCAATCAGAATACATATGTTACATCCCTATCAGATTCTGATACCTGAAGAAGCCGGGAAGAGGATAAAGGAGATTTACACGTATGAATGGACAGATGATGAATTATAAAAGTTATTATGAATCGTTAAAGAATACTCCGGAACCTGAGGAAGTCTTGAATCCTATTGCCATAGACTATAAAGGCCTTATAGCCTACGCCAAGACAAGGGGAGTTGAGCCTTGCGATTTATCTGATGAAGAAAAAAGCAGATTTATCGTTTCCAAAGAGGCTGCGGTAGTTTAAATCTAGAATGATTGGTTACCTTTTTGGCTATCCTGCTTCGAAGAAGAAGGATGCTCCCGGCGAGGGTTACCCTAACGCTGATCGAGGACCTGCGGATCTCCTTTCTTACAGTATTTTCAGCGTTTCGGTGGGTCCGGTTCGAATCTTGTCACTCCGATGATTACTTTGGATCGCAAACCCGCATGGTTGCTGGGTTTGCGGTTTTTCTTTGGAGTAAAAAACCTCTATATTAGCTTCAGAAAAGCAACAGCTGCTGAAACATGAGGAGATACCTATCTACCAATCTGCCGTAGGATAGGAGTAAAGGCTGTGCAAGAGATACTTCCACACCGGGAATAGTTATGTAAACCAAGCACTGAAATTTGAAATTCACATTACGCTATAGAGAACACTATAGAGAAGGCTATACCCTTTAAAATGTGGCATAATTATAATACAGTTGTGCTACAAAAAAGGAGGTGCACGTCCATGCCTATATCCATCATACTTATGAGACCGAATGGCTTAAAAAACTCGGATATGAGGTCGTTCTGTGCTGGGACGAAAGAGGCATACTCTGGTCTTAAGGTGAGCGCAAATATTGACAATCTAGCCGCCTGAGAATATTGTTTTAGAGGATTAGACTTGATGAGGTTCAATAGGAGGCTTTCGTATGAAAAATAGGCTGATTTCGCTTTTTCTTACAGCGTTCATGATGATCACTGTGTTGTCGGGATGCCAAAATGCATCTTCAGGCACATCGGACACTTCCGCAGATTCTTCGGATAAGGTTGAGATCAATATATATCACTGCACGTTTAACATCGCATCGGCAGATAGCGCAGAAGTTTCTGCAATCGAAGATGCGATCAATGACTATATCGCAGACAAGATCAACGTCAAAATAAAACTCACGGATTTGGGCCAGGGCGAATATGAAGACAAATGCAATCTTGCCATAGCAAACGGCGAAGCGAATCTTTTCTGGACTGCAAGCTGGATGGGTAGCGTGTCCACCGATAACCTTGTATCTGGGAAGGCCGCATACGACTTAAGTGAATTACTTCCAGGAACAGATTTATATAATTCCATACCCGAAGCAGTATGGGAGTCTTCCCGATATAATGGAAAGGATTATTTTATTCCCTGTTATAAGGAGTCATCAGAAGGATATGATCTAGTTTATCCCACGGAAAAAGCGTTGAAATACGGATGGGATCTGTCGTCCGTGAAGAAATTGGAGGACCTCGAGCCCATGCTTGAGCAGCTGAAACAGGATGGCGTGAAGTATCCGCTGCTTTTACAGTTGATGCCTTTCTTTAGTAAATTCTACCTTGATGATTATGAATTCATCCTGGGAGGTACGATGATCGCTGTTGACCGTGATACCGATGAAGTGGTGGATTGTCTCCCCCTTCCCGAATACAGAGAATTTCTGGACCTTATGAGCGGGTGGGGAGAAAAGGGCTACATCAGCGAAGAAGAAGCCACGATGACGGTACCGGAAAATGCGATCAATACCACTGACTGGGGCTTCGCAGCATGGTGGGACGTGCCGGTCAATGAAGATGCCTCTGTAACCTACGGGCAGGACTGTGATGTCATCCATATGACCAAGAATTATCTCAATTCCTCGAGTACCTTGGGCTCGTGCTTTGCAGTCTCCTCTGCAAGTACGAAGGAACAGGCAAAGGCCTGTGTGGATTTCATGGGGTTGATGTATACGGATCCGGTACTGGCCGGATTATTCACCTTCGGTATCGAGGGAACCGATTATGATATTGAGGATGGTTTTGTTGTCAAAAAAGGCGGACTCTATGATCATAGTTCATGGGAATCAGGATCGATCGTATCGATTCCTCTCGAGGTGGGTGAGCCTGAAAACAAAGTGGAATTGTATGAGAAATTCAATGAAAACTCCGTGGAAGCTCTTGCGAATGGGTTCCGGTTTGACTTTACTCCCGTAGAAGCCGAGTGGACAGCGTGTTGCAGCCTCTTTGATCAATATGGTTTTGTACTTGAGCAGGGGGGATGTCCCGCCGCTGAAGTGGATGCCAGACTGGAAAAATTCCGTTCAGAGCTTGATGCTGCCGGATACCAAAAGGTTTTTGCCGAAGTAGTAAAACAATATGATGCATGGAAAGCTTCAAAATAACAAAGTACTCAAAAGGCTATTTTTTAAACTGTTGCCGGTACAGATCGTGCTCTTCGGTATGGGCTCCATCAATTCCATCATAGACGGAACCATAGCCGGGCATTACATTGATGAGAGAACGGTCGGTGCTATCGGCCTGTTTTATGCGGTGATAACGATCATAGGGGCGATCAGTTCGATAATCCTTAGCGGCGGATCAGTCATCAGCGGAAATCATATCGGATGCGGGGACATTCAAAAGGCCGGCGGCATCTTTTCCCTATGCATCGTTCTTTCACTTATGTTGGGTGTGATAACCACGCTGATATGCGTCTGCTTTCCCGGGCCGATTGCCACATTCTGCGGTGCTGATGATTCCTTAAAAGAAAGTGTTGCACAGTATGCAAGGGGCTACTGTCTCGGATTCATACCCATGTTTTTATCAGAGCAACTCTCGTATTTCCTTCAGGTTGAAAATCAGAGCAGGAGAAGTTATGTCAGTGTTGTTGTCACGATCTTCTGCAACATAGCCCTCAATCTTTTCTTTGTTAAAGTACTTGATCTGGGGATCATTGGACTTGCATATGCGACCAGTGCCTGTAATTGGATATTCTTCCTGATACTGGTATCCTACTATTTTTCAGATAAAGCACAGTTAAAATTCAGTCTCGGAAGTATTCCCTGGGAAAAGACCATTGACCTGATCAAGATAGGAAGCCCCTCCGCTTTGGAGCAGTTGTATTTGGCCGTAAACAGCCTCACGATGAACAGGATCATACTGAAATATGGGGGAGCGCAGGCTCTTTCCGCAAGGGCTTCCCTGGAAATGCTTGGGGGATTTTTCATCGCAGCACAAGTGGGGTGCGGTGCGGTTGTTAAAACACTCTCCAGTGTCTATATCGGTGAGGAGGACAGGGATTCCATCAAATATCTGATGAAGCTGGTACTTACGAAAATCATGGCCCTCACGTTCGCAATCATGATCCTCATGATGCTGTTTTCCCAAACCATGGCACTTATCTTCTTCCCGGACAAAACCTCTGACGCATACGTTCTTACCAGGCAGCTGTATGTGATCTATGCGCTGGCCCTTCCCTTGATACTTGTGATTCAGATACAGTCCAATTATCTGCAGGCAACCCAAAACAACATTGCGGCTCATGTCTCATCTGTGGTGGATGGTTACTTTGCGACGATTATCCCGGCGGTTGTCCTGGCTCCGGTAATCGGCATCCTCGGTGTATGGTGGGCGGACCCGATCGGGGGTGTGATTACCGCACTGGTTTATCCTATCTATGCCATCATTTATTGGAAACGTATTCCAAGGAATACCGATGAGTGGCTGTTACTTAGAGACGACTTTGGGGTAAAGGAGGATGACCGGTTGTGTATTGATATAACCGGCATGGAAGATGTCATAGGGTCTTCTTCGAGAATACAGAGCTTTGTGGAAGAACGTGGATATTCCCACAGGACAGCCTTTTTCTCTGCGCTCGCCCTGGAGGAGATGGCCGGCAATATTGTTAGCTACGGGTTCGGTGCCGACCGTAAAAAGCATGATATGGATGTAAGGGTCGTCTCAACGAAGAACGGCGTATTACTCAGAATCAAGGATGATTGCAGAGCGTTTAATCCCGTGGAAATGAATCAGATATTTAATCCCGATGATCCTTCCAAAAACATCGGGATACGCATGATATCAAAAATAGCAGATGAATTCTCGTATCAGAATACCTTCGGACTGAATGTTCTGACTATCGTGATAAAATAGTTATAAGGGGGGTTACAGGTTGAGCTTTATGAAGATACCCCGGAGATTCCGGGCACTCATCTTAATGGCACTTCCCGGAGTTCTTATCCTTTTCTTTTTTGATTATATGGTGATGGGAGGTTTGGTACTGGCCTTTAAAAATTTTGATTACAGGCTGGGGATATGGAGCAGTCCGTGGAGCGGAATTGAAAATTTCAGGTTTCTGATTGCGTCCAGATCCACATTCTTTACCATTACACGTAATACGCTTATGTATTACGTGATATTTACCGTCACGGGAATGATCCTTGAGATCAGTCTGGCGATTGCGATGGATCAGCTGGTCTTTAAAAGGATCGGGAAAGTGATGCAGAGCATATTTGTGATCCCGGTATTTATATCATTTACAGCTGTCCAGTTCATTGTTTATGCGTTCTTAAGTACGGACATGGGGATGATCAATCATCTGTTTGGCTTATCTGTCAGGTGGTACCTTGAGGCAAAGTACTGGCCGGTGATCCTGACTATCGTAAAACTGTGGAGCGGTACCGGTTATGGGGCGGTGCTTTTCATGTCAGTCCTTGCGGGGATCGATCCCGGACTGTATGAAGCGGCCCAGATGGATGGGGCGGGAAAGTGGCAGCAGATATGGCACATCACCCTTCCATTACTGAAGCCTATGGTCACCATAATGCTCCTCTTATCTGTCGGAGGAGTCCTGCACTCGGATACAGGGCTGTTTTATCAGGTAACAAGGAACAGCGGATCGCTATATGACACCACACAGGTTCTGGATTCGTATATATTAAATGCCGTTTTCCATAACGCTGATTTCGGATTTACGGCGGCAGCATCATTTTTCCAATCGGTTGTCGGAACTATGCTGATCCTTCTTGCCAACATGGCGGTTCGCCGGATCAATCCTGATGATTCATTGTTTTAGGCGGTGACAGAATCGATGCGAAAGAAAAGAAAGATAACAACCGGGGAGATAGTTCTTTTTTTGATATTGCTGATGCTTGCAATCACCACAGCAATCCCTGTCCTGTTTGTCTTTACAACTGCATTTACCGATGAGAGTGTCCTTGCGAGTGAGGGATACAGGCTGCTGCCTTCCGCACTGTCGCTGGATGGGTTTCGTGCGGTTTTAAAATATGGGAAGAAGCTTTTCGTATCATATGGAGTGACTATATTTGTCACGGTAACAGGAACCATATTCGGAATACTTGTTATGAGCATGTATGGATATGTCCTGAGCAGGAAGGATTTTCCGTTAAGGAAGTTCCTGACGGTATTTCTCATGATTCCTATGCTCTTTAGCGGCGGTCAATTATCAATGTATATCATATTCACATCCCTTTACCATATGAAGGATAATATTCTGTTATTGATATTGCCGCAAAGTGTGCAGACCATTTATGTCATTATCCTAAGGACCTATATCACAAGCAGCGTGCCGGGGGAGTTAATGGACTCTGCCAGAATTGACGGTGCCGGAGAGTATACCACTTTTTTCAGAATTGTATTTCCGCTTATGAAGCCTGCGTTGGCATCCGTCGGATTTATGATGGCGACCATGTACTGGAATGACTGGCAGAACGCTCTTCTGTTTATGGATAGTGATAACAAGAAGCCTTTGCAGCTTCTTCTTATCAATATACAAAGGAGTATAGAAACACTTTTATCGAACAGAAATATCCCTTCTGCTGCGCTTGCAGCAATGCAGGGAAGGGTTCCGCAGTACTCCGCGACAATGGCGACCGTTGTGGTTGTCATTTTGCCTGTTATGATTGCATATCCCTTTTTTCAGAAGTATTTTATTAAGGGGCTGACGATTGGTTCCGTTAAGTATTGATTTGTTTCCCCTTTTGGCGAACTCCCTCATTTGCAATAAATGCCATGACCTTCTAAAAATTGTATAAACGGACAAATAATGGAAGTCTGTTAATTATTCTTTGTTGAAGGGATGTATTATGAGAAGTACTGAAAAATCCATCAGCTGTATTGTACTGATCTGTTTCTTGAGTTGTTTTCTTGTGGGTTGTCCATCTCCCAGAGATGAATCAAAACAGGCAGAACAACATGCCAAGCAGGCCATTTCTCTGGCGGAGGAGGAATTACCTAAGTATTATCCTAATGCAAGGATCAAGGCGAATACATTTTATGGCATCAGCGGAGTTGATATAGGCCCGGATCATCTTATGACAGATTGGGTGAGGGGTAAGTATCTGGACGGCGGAGAAGAGACGATTCTGATCAATGTTCTGACAAAGGAGATTTTTGTTACCTCGGAGTGGTATAAGATAAACTCCTTTGGGAGGAGATTGGTCACAGATCTTTACGGGCTTGATGATACGAACATGAGATGCTCCGTCGTCGGCTATATGGAAAGACCCTATTGTATTGATGATCCGGATAAATACGGCAATCTGACAATAGGGGGTGTGCTTCCGCTTGGAACCGTTGTTAACGATGATTTTGCCAGAAATCTGTTAAATAGTGATGATTACAGTATTAAATATAAGTTGGAAGTGAACGAAGATGTGGACATGAAGATCTTCGAAGAAACGGATTACAGCCCGCTTGGAAGTAATGTACAAATACAGGTAAAACAGTATGATAATGAGTACTTTAGACTTAAAAGTTTAAACTATAATACAGATCCCGGACCCGATGAGCCCATAGCTACTTTTGATTCGGAAAATGTCTGATTTTGTTAACTATTAACAGGTTGTTCATATTTTTGCTGTTTTTTTTCTGCTTCGGGTGTGTAAGATTTGACCTCATATTTTTCGATTTGAGTACGAGGATATCTGTTGTTTCTCATCCGGTCATCTAGGGTACGGAATATGATATAATATAGGTCTGATATTTAAGGAGGAGAAAAACATGGCTATCATTCCGATTAAAGATATACCCCAAACAAGAACCCTGGCTCCTACACAAAGAGATTTCATACGAGCTGACATACGGGAAGCCATCAAGCTTGGCGTGTCTAAATTTGAGTTCGATGGTGATTTTTACAAATACAAAACGCTCAAAAACAACGCGAAAGAGGCTTTCAAATCGCTCTTTATCAACGAGATATACAATCCCGGAGTTGAAAAATCCGAAAAACGTCTGAAAAAAGAACTTCCCGGTGAAACCATTACTATGCCCACATACGACAGATATATCGATAAAGCGGCAACATTCTCAGCTGTAAAAGCCCAGGACAGAATACATGTATATTGTGCGCTTAATCTCAATCTTATAAACGGGATAGACGGCTATCTGTATATAGACGCCCTTAAAGCTTTATATAAGAATTTACCTAATAAAGGTTGAATAAAGGATTAAGAAATACAATGCGTAACGATAAGGTTAAACTCAGACGTTTTCAGGATGACCTCAATGTCGGAGGGCTGGGAGTAGTAATACTTGGAGCCTGGGATGTTCTGAAAGTTATCATGCGTCTGATAATAGAATTAAATAAACAGATCGATCTTGAAGAGTTTGTCGGGGAAGAGAGACCGGTCGCGGTTGCCGTTATTATAGCTGTGATCGCAGTGATAATTCTTTTTATGCTCCTCATTTTCAAGATACACATGTATATCGGTCTGAATGCATCAAAAGCCGCCAGGGGTGAACCATACAAAAAGGGATACTATACGGGAGCGGTCATACTGCTGGTGTTGTCTGTGCTGGGTATGTTCACCTACATTCATGAACTTAAGGATCTGGATAATATTGAGACCACCGTAGCTTCTTTTGTTGTTGATCTGACTTCGGTCTATATTCTGTGGATCGTTGTATCAAGTACACGGAAAATCAGAGAGCTGGGATCATTACAAGCGCAGGAGTAACAGATCATGCAGATGGATTTTCACTATTATGCGACATATTGCGCGGCATTCATTGCAGGTTATTCCCATGAAGAGAGCCTGGATATAGCTTACAGTGCGCAGTTTGTCGATCACTGTACAAGGACGCTTTTGTCAAAGATCAAAGGTCCGTTAAATGCGGCGACTACGCAGATGCAGCTTGAGATGATGGATTCAAGAACGGATTCGTTAGGTCTTCAGGATATTACAAGGATATGGTCACCGTTTCATTTTCTGCCCCGTGATCTGTATGCCGTTAAAGAAAAAAAGTGCTCAAAGCAGTATCTTAACAAGTACAGACTCATATGCGGTCCCAACGGGGATCTTGTTGAAAAAACTGTGGAGCTTGCAAAAGGCAGACCCTTGCAGTCGGTTGGTATCGCAATGCATGTCCTTGCGGACACATGGGCGCATGCGAACTTTGCGGGAACCCCGTCACTTGTCATAAACAATACGAACTATGTTTTCTATGAACTGTTCCCTGATGGTGAAGGATATAAGGAAAAACAGATAAAGTTTGTACACAGGACTTCGGTACCTGATGATCTTGATAACAGTGTATACACCAACAGCCTGTATCAGAGAAGCGAGAATACGATAATGAACCTGGGCCACGGACGTGCAGGCCATCTTCCGGATTACAGTTTTGCAAGGTACAGATATCTTCCCGCATGGGGAGATTATGAAGAGATCGTCAAGGATAATCCGTCCGATTACATGAAGGCATTTACACAGATGATATATGCGATGAAGTTTATCCGCGGTGAACACGACGCCTTCACAAAGGATACATATGATACTGATGCGGTAGAGCCGTGGCTGTCCCGGATCAAGGAGATCATCGAAAAAAGGCAGTTGATCGCCAGCGATGACTGGAAAGCGTTCGGAGAAGAACTGTCGGGAAAGACCATAACGGATTATTCAATGGATACGTATTTTGACGAGTATACGAACAGCCCGGAAGAAGAAAAGGATGATACTTTTTTGGGCAGGTTTTTCCTTGGTGCAACAGTGCATAAGGGTATGGTCATCGATGAGATATTCAGATCGGGAAACATGCTCGCCGGTTTCTCAAAGAAAAAAGATTGATAAAGAGGGCAGATAAATGACGGTTTACCAGAGGATCAAAAGAATACTCTTCAGTTTGTGTATGCTCGCGGTCGCACTTTTCTTTTTCTTCAACCCGTCGGATCCGGCTTATAAGATCGTTGTGGCTATATTATCGCTTGGATTGATCATAGCCGGGATAAAGGATATCGTTTTCTATTTTACGATGGCAAGACACATGGTCGGAGGTAAGATGATCCTGATCCAGGGCGTTATAATCTTTGATTTTGCGATCATTACAGGTTCGCTGGCAAATGTGCCAAAGATCTATATTCTCCTGTATCTGATCGGAGTTCATGCTTTTTCGGGTGCGGTAGAGATATTAAGAGCCAGGGAGGCAAAAAATACGGTAGCCGGACCGTGGAAGATGAAGTTCTTTCATGGAGCAGTTAACATTATCCTTGCGATAGCATGTCTTGTATTTATACGACAGTCAAATACCGCACTGATAATCTACAGCCTGGGTCTGATGTATTCGGCTGCAGTAAGGCTCATTGATGCCTTCCGGAAAACAGCATTTGTTGTCATAGAGTAAAACGCGAAGTTTCGAAAGGGACCATGTAACAGTAATTTGGAGGTAAGAACGTGAAAAGTATCATTGTAGTGGATGTGTTATCAACCGGGTACAATTATATCGAGGACATTGTCCGCAGAGGATATGCGCCCGTAAGTCTGGAATCGAAGGTATTGCGGCATAGTATCGAGTGCGGTATCGACTCGCCGATCAACCCTGACAGGCTTTTCCATCAGCCTGTAATGTTGAAGGAACAGGATACTTACGAGAAGACCCTTGAGGAGGTCAGGAAATATGATCCGGTGCTTGTAGTGCCGGGGACTGAATCCGGTGTGGTGCTTGCCACGAAGCTTGCTGCTGATCTGGGACTTCCCGGGAATCCTGTGGAATACATTAAGGCTATGACTGAAAAACCTGCCATGCACGAAGCGCTGAAGGATGCGGGGCTTCGATATCTTCGAGGGAAAACCGTTTCAACTCCCGAAGATGCGGTGGCATTTTGCAGGGAAAACGGATTTGAATGTGCTGTCGTAAAACCGGTCAGGGGTGCGGCCAGTCAGGGACTTTTTTTATGTGATGATCTTGATGAGGTCAGGAAGGCAGTATCAACGCTTATGAACATGACAAATGATTTCGGAGATAAGATCTCCGAAGTGCTTGTTCAGGAAAGGATAATCGGAACGGAATACGTTGTAAATATCCTCTCCCGGAACGGCTTTCATAAGCTCACCACTTTCCTTAAATACAATAAGGTTAAGACAAGTGAAGGCGGATATATTTATGACAACACTAAATATATCGGTCAGCTTGAGCCGGGGCACACTGAACTGATCGAATACGCCTTTAAAGTAGCGGATGCTATCCATTATCAGAACGGGATGATCCACGGTGAATTCATGGTGGATGAAAAAGGACCGATCCTTATTGAGGTTAACTGCAGAGCTATGGGAGGGTCGCTTCCTGCCGCGTTTGCAGACCTTATCTCGGGCCAGCATGAAACGGATTCCATTCTGGATGCACTTCTGTACCCGCAGAAGTTCATGAATGAACTGAAAAAACCATACAGGCTGTTAAGAAACGGCTGTTCCAAGAGCGTCATCGTTTCGCACGATATGGAGGTTGAAGACAGCCCGGTTTTTGAAGTGGCTAAGCATCTAAGAAGCACTTATCTGATCGATGTTGCACAGGTCACCAACCCTGTAATGTTATCAAAGACCAGAGATCTTGAAAGTTCCGGCGGAGAGATCTATTTGGTCAATGATGATAAAGCCGTACTTGATGAGGATCTGGAAATCCTTACAAATGTTGAAACGAGTTTCTTCCAGTTTATTTTTAATGACGGAATGTCCAGAAGAATGGTACCCAAGAGATCCGGAAAAGAAAAAAGCCCTAAGGAGATCATGGAGTCGGTGGGGTGCTGCGGTGCCGTTCTTGTTGCATCAGATGAGGAACTTGAAATTGAAGGAGCACAATGTATAACAAAAGATACGATGTCGGAAGCTCATAAAGGGTTTGATTTTGTTATTGTAAATTATATGGAATCCTTGCTGGGACTTAAAGAGAGGGAATGTCTGAAACTGCTGTTTGACACCTTTGACCTTGCCCGCCAGGGCGGCAGGGTCATAGTTCCAAAGAGTTCATATGATTATATGTCATACGGACGCAGAGGTGTGGAGCAGCTGATGATAGTCAAAGGACTGACAGTGGAGTTCATTCCTGGCTATGAAAGTGAAATGGTGATTGGAACAAATGACCGGATTTGAACGTAAGGGAGTTCTTGTAAACAGAAAGTTCTATCAGTATCTCGGTCCGACTTTACTTAGTGAACTTGCGATATCACTGAATGAATTTGTGGACGGCATCATCGTTTCACAGCTTCTTGGCAGTGATGCGATGAGCATGGTGGGGATGGCGTCTCCCGTCATGTATGTTTTTGCAGTGATATATATCATACTTGGAGTTGGCGGTTCCGCAGCCTACGCTGAGTATTCGGGAATGCAAAAAAAGGAAAAAGCGGACAGGCTGTTTTCGGCTGTATTTGTATCGTCCGTAGTCATTTCCGTATTTATCGCGATAGCAGGTATTCTCTTTATCCGCCCTCTGGCATCTCTTATGTGCGGTGATCCTGAGCTTCTTCCGGATTTTACCGCTTATCTTGCAGTATTGATCATATCGGGAGTACTGATCATTCCGCTTCAGGTTCTGATCAACTGTTTTGGCGCTTTCGGTTATCCCCAGATAGGTACAAAACTGAATCTGGCTGCTAATGCCATCAACCTCCTTATGGATTACTTGCTCATACACTATTTCAATACCGGAGTGAAGGGCGCAGCAATGGCTACTTTTTTAGGGTATCTTATTGCACTGTTGTGGTTCATCATGCTACTTGTTGGAAAGAAAGTGTCTGTTCCGTTTGGAAGGATCAGTTTGAAAGACGTGGTATACGTTCGTCGCGCCGCAGGAAGAGGAGTGGCGATGTCCCTGAATCAGTTGGGATACGCCGTCAAGACATTTTTCGGCAACAGTCTGGCTATGGCACTGGCCGGGATCGAAGGAGTGACGATTTTTACTCTTTGTATGCAGTCGATTTCCATTATATCCATAGCCATGGGCGGAGTCGTGGAAGCCATGGTGCCTATCGGTGCAGCCCTAAAAGGGCAGAGGGATTTTCGCGGGATAAAGATACTGCTCAGGACCGCTCTTACTGCTCAGTTTATCGCATGTCTTATTTGTACCGCGGGAGTAGAGATATATCCGCAGCTTTTCCGTTACATGTACAATTATTCAGGGACTGATACAGCGGCGGCCGATCTTGGGATCCGTATTTTTTCACTTGTATTTATCTTCAGGGGATTCGTCCTGATATTTATGTATTATTTCCAGATCGTATCCAGAAAGATCTACGCTTCTCTGATCAGTATTTATGACGGCTTTTTGGGTCTGATCCCGATAGCGCTTGTTCTTACAAAATTCTTCGGGATAGAGGGATTGTGGATGGCATTTCCTGCGGCATCTCTTTCGGAACTTGTGATCATCATCCTGGTAAACCTTTATATCGCGTCGCGTTCCGACGGAAAGTTCAGTGGAATCCTCCTTGTCGAGACAGAAGACGGGAGCATGCCTGTTTATGATGTGACCGTGAGGCTGAATGAGGAAGATATTTCAGATACCGTACTGTCCATGCAGAGATTCTGCGAAGATAACAATGTTGATCCGAAGACTGCCGTGATGATGGCGCTGTCTTTGGAGGAAATGATCTCGTACATGCTTGATAACAGGAAGCAGAGCATATCATGTGATGAGGTGGATATCCTTGCGAAGATCAAGACCGACCATATCATGATGGATATCAGAAGCATGGGGACTCCGCTGGATCCCACTACAGCACCCGCATCGGACTATTCCAATGTCGAGGTGCTGAAAAAAGTGGCAGAAAAGCTGGAGTATACATATGTGCTCGGTATGAACCAGACCAGGATAAGAGTAGGACGGAAGTTTTTACCCGGTCGATCAGGGAGTGGACCCGGATTTCACGATCGGAGATCCTAAGCATTTTTATGACAGAAAGTGGCTTACGAAATTCGTTAATTCATTACCGTGATTTATTATTCTGTTAGAAAATTTCAGTTCAAAGATGATCTTTTTTGTTACATCATACGAAAATCATATGCCAAGCACTGTAATGCTTGACATGTTAGTTGAGGCTTACTATAATCGATATTGTTAGAACGCGCTAACAACCGGATATAATTTGAGGGATAGGAACATGAAAGCTAAGAATATCGTAATAACCGGCGTATCCATTGCAACTCTTGCGGGGGCGGGACTTCTGCTCAGCGCATTTATGGGGGGAGGTACGCAGTACAGCACGGATACCGTAAAACGGCTGAATGTGTCGGAACAGGTTGAAGCGACGGGAGAAGTTCACGGGGACAGGAGCAAGACATACTACTCATCCGTAACGGCTCCCGTCAGTTTTTATGAACTTCGTGTCGGAGACGAAGTAAAGAGCGGACAGAAGGTCGTCGAATACGATCCCGAGGATCTGCTCAATGTCCTGAGTCAGGCAGAGCTTTCCGCAAAGAGTGCCGAGAACACGATGAACGGACAGGTCACGGCGAGCAACAACAATCAGGCGAAGTTCAACAAAGCCCAGTCGGATATTGAAGTATACAGAACAACATACGCCCTGTTCAGACAGGCAAACGACTATGTGAACCAGGGACAGTACCAGGAGAACTGGGACGTAAACTGCATCGCCCAGGGAATAAACAAGAAGATAGCCGAAAAGACGGCTGAGGTTAACAACAAGACATTCGAACTTGAAGTTGAAGAGGCTCAGCCTGTCCCTAATCCCGATAAGATCAAGCTGCTCGTAAAGGAGATAGAGGATCTTAACAAATCACTTGGGGATCTGAACTACGATCTCGCGGGACTTCCTCCTGCAAATCTTTCACCCGAGGAATACGCACAGACAGTGCTCAACGGAAACTGGATGTCGGATATCATGCGTAACTGGACGGAAACGTCAACACTCAAAAATACGTATGAGAACCAGATACTCAATAAATACCAGAAAGAGCAGCTCAGGAATTCCTACGATCTGTCGGAACTGAGCGTTGCCACTGCCGAGGATAATCTTAACAAGGCATATGACGGAGTGGACATAGAGTTTGACGGGATCATTACCGAGAGCTTTATACAGTCAGGTACCGTTGTCACAAAAGGCACCCCGCTCTTTACGGTTGAGGACAGCCATAACATAAGAGTGGATGTGGGCATTTCCAAGTATGACATCGGAAAGATCGCCGTCGGTCAGAGAGCGGACATCGATATCGCCGGAAATGTTTATTCCGGAAAGGTCACGCTTATCAAGAGGATCGCCGAGAACAACAATTCCGACAAGGCGAAGGTTACTGTACAGGTAACGTTCGATCAGCCTGATGAGAAAGTCTATCTCGGACTTGAGGCTGATGTGACTATCTGTATAGACGAAAAGCAGGGAACTCTTACGATACCGGCCGAGGCACTGTACTCCGATGATTTCGGGGATTACTGTTACGTGATCGAAGACGGCGTCGTAAAGAAGACATATATCACGACAGGGCTTTCCGATGAGACAAGTGTTGAAGTAGAGGCCGGACTCAAGGAAGGCGATGCGGTTATCACGGATGCCGTAACGGACGATAAGGTCGGAACAAAGGCAAAGAGCAGGCAGGAATGATTTTCTCGAAGAAAATAAAAAAAGAAAACGAGCTTCAGATAGAAGATCTTGAGAGAGAAGGAGGCACTCTGATCGAGTTCAGGGATGTATGTAAGAAGTACTCCAGGGGTGACCGTGATTTCTATGCCCTGAAGGATGCGAACCTGACGATAAACGAAAGTGAGATGGTAGTGATACTCGGACCTTCGGGCGCCGGGAAGAGTACGCTGCTCAACCTGCTCGGCGGGATGGACAGCGCTTCGAGCGGACATATTTGGTTTGACGGTGAGGACCTTACAACATATTCGGACAACCAGCTCACAAAATACAGGGCCGAGAATGTCGGCGTTGTATTCCAGTTCTATAACCTCATTCCGACGCTGACGGCCTACGAGAATGTTGCACTCATGAAGGATATCAAGGACGGCACGAGCGACCCGAGGGAAGCGCTTTCGTCTGTCGGACTTGAGGATCATATGCATCAGTTTCCGTCCCAGATGTCGGGCGGTGAGCAGCAGAGAACTTCGATCGCAAGAGCGGTCGCGAAGAACCCCCGGCTTCTTCTTTGTGATGAGCCCACCGGTGCGCTTGATACCGTAACGGGACGTGAAGTGCTCGCTCTTTTGCAGAACATGAGCCGCGAAAAGAAAAGGACTGTTGTGATGGTCACGCATAACAGCTTTTTTGCCGATATCGCCGATACCGTGATCAGGGTTAAGAACGGCGGTATAGAGAGCGTTGTTCACAACGATTCGCCAAAGGATGCTTCGGAGATCTCCTGGTAAATGTTATTCAGAAAAATGCTGCGCGATCTGCGCAAAAATAAAACACAGTTCATATCGATCTTTCTCATGTCCCTTCTCGGGATGCTCGTCTTTGTCGGACTCGATGCCGAAAGTTCGGGAGCCGGTGCGGCGGTGGAGTCATACTATTCCAAATACAATCTGTGCGATATATGGGTGGCCGGTTCGGGCTTTTCAAATGACGATGTCATTACCGCAAATAAGGTTCCGGGTGTCAAAAACGTCGAAAAGCGTCTGTCGCTTACCGGAACGTGCGAGAAATACGATAACGCCTATATGTATATCAACTTTATGGATTCAAATGACATCAACTCGCTCATGCTATACGAAGGTGAGCCGTTTGATGAAAACACCGAAGGCGCATGGGTCCAGGAATGGTTCTGCAGGCACAACAACATCAAGCTTGGAGATACCATCAGGATAAAGATAGATTCGATGACGGTAGATGCGATCGTAAAAGGGATAATCGATGCTCCCGATTACGTTTACTATGTATCCGAAGCCGATGTGATGTATCCGAACTATACGAAGAACGGACTCGTATTCATGCCGTCGTCGATGTATCCGGATAAGTCGAACATGATATACAACCAGCTCATAGTGGATGTAAGGGATGATATGACGGACAAGGACAATATCGACCGTCTGAAGCAGAAGATCGAGAAGGCTTTTGACAGGGATGACATTGCTGTTACCGACAGGGATCAGAATTTAAGCTTTGCAACTTATGATGCTGAGGTCAGGCAGCACAGTGCTATGGGGATAATGTTTGCGGTAGTCTTCCTGGCGATCGCGCTGCTCGGTATCGTAACTACAATGGCGAGAGTCACGGCGAGCCAGCGTACACAGATAGGTACGCTCAAGGCTCTCGGTTTTTCGAAAGCGACTATAACCATACATTATGTTTCATACGGTTTTGTAATCAGCGCGCTCGGATGCATCGCGGGTGCCTGGATCGGATATGCAACGATGCCGCCGTGGATACTCGGGATGTTTCAGGGTAGTTATCTAGTGCCGGATCTTAAGGGAAAGCTGACCACGCTTGATATAGAGGCTACGATCATCGCGATAGCGGTAGCTACTTTAGTCAGCTTCCTGTCGTGCCGTAAAGAACTCAAGGATCCTCCGGCCGTCACGCTCAAGCCGCCCGCGCCGAAAAAGATCAGACATTCCGCACTTGAAAAGAGCAGGTTATGGCTGCTTCTTGATTTTTCCACGCAGTGGAACATAAGGGACGTGCTCAGGAACAAGCTCAGAAGCCTGATGGGTATCATGGGTGTAGTAGGCTGCGCAATGCTCCTTATATGCGGGTTCGGGTGTATGGACTCGATAAACGGACTGATTGATAAGATGTACGGCGAGCTTATGACGGCAAAGAACAAGATAATGCTCTCGTCGGACGCTTCATACGGATATGCGTACGATCTTGCCGAAAAATACAAAGGCCAGATGATAGAGGAGACGAGTGTCGAGTTCGTGACCGAAAAGGCCAGAAAGAGCGGATCGGCGACGATAATCGACAAGGGCAACTACATCCATATCCAGGACAAAGACTTAAATCCCGTAAAGCTTAACCGTGAGGGGATCGCGCTCACAAACAAGATGGCGGGGCTTCTCGGACTTTCCGAGGGCGATTTTGTGAAGTGGCATCTTGTCGGCGACGATGAATGGCAGTACACGCGTATCGCTCAGATCTACAGGGATCCGTCAATACAGGGGATCACTATGTACAGGTCGGTGTTTGAAGATATGGACTACACTTTCAGGCCGACTTCGATACTGACGAACAAGAGCGTGCCATCAGATCTCATTGATGAGGATGAGGTCTCGACGGTTCTCAATATTCAGGATATGAAGACTTCATTTGCAGAGACGCTGGAAATGATGAACGCTATGGTCTATATTATGGTCATAGCCGCAGTTCTTCTCGGAGTGGTCGTACTGTACAATCTGGGAGTTCTGTCGTTTGTTGAGAAGGTAAGGGAAGTTGCGACACTTAAGGTCCTCGGATTTAAGTCGTCCAAGATCAGAAATATACTGCAGAAGCAGAACATCTGGCTCACCGTGATCGGCATAGGGTTCGGACTGTACAGCGGATGGGGCATGCTCTATGTCATCTGTACAACCGTATCCGACACTCTGGACATGTTTCCGATAATCAGCGCTGCCACTTACCTGATCTCGATAGCGGGTACGTTTGCCGTATCCGTTGCGGTTAACTTCATGTTCTCGGGTAAGGTCAAGACGATTGACATGGTCGATGCGCTGAAAGGAGTCGAATGATGAAATATTACGTTGACTGTAAAGCAAAGGCGGGCGGAGACGGAACATCCGGTCGCCCGTTTAATACGATAAATGCTGCTGCAGCTCTTGCAATGGCAGGTGATGAGGTCATCGTCGCACCGGGTATATACCGCGAGGACGTGAACCCCATAAATGCCGGTACTGAAAAAGAACGGATCGTTTACAGAAGCGAAAAGCCGCTCGAAGCTGTCATAACCGGTGCCGACAGGTTCACGACGTGGGAGCATCACGAAGGCGACGTGTATAAGCTCACCGTGCCCAACTCGTATTTCGGCGCTTATAATCCCTACACAACACTTGTCGAGGGCGACTGGCTCAACATAACGGTCCCCATGCACACAGGCGATGTTTTCTTAAACGGCAGGTCAATGTACGAAAAGGACGCATACGCGAAAATCATAAGCCCGGAGTATTACGACTCATCCTGGGACCGTGATTTTACATTGCATACGTGGTATACCGGGCAGGATTACGACAAAGACGAGACGATCATATACGCAAACTTCTGCGGAGCCGATCCGAACAGTGAGAATGCAGAGATAAGCGTTCGTGCACACTGCTTCTGGCCGGCAGCGGAGCATGTAGACTATATAACCCTTTCGGGATTTACCGTGACACAGGCCGCAACACAGTGGGCACCGCCGACGGCCCTTCAGGAGGGCATGATCGGCCCGCACTGGTCAAAGGGATGGATAATTGAGGACTGTGATGTTTCCGAGAGCAAATGCTGCGGTATATCACTCGGAAAATACAGGCAGCAGAACAACGACAACAAGTGGATGCACTTCAAATACAAGGACGGAGCGCAGACGCAGAGAGACTGCAGCCTCATCGCACAGCTTGACGGATGGAGCAGGGATACGATCGGTTCACACATCGTCAGGAACTGCGATATACATGACTGCGGACAGACGGGTATCGTCGGCAATCTCGGCTCCGTTTTCTCTGTCATCGAGAACTGTCATATCCATAACAATAACAACAAGAGAAACCTTGCAGGCGCCGAAACCGGCGGTATCAAGCTTCATGCGGCGATAGACGTCATCATAAGGAACAACCACATCCATGACAACGTGCGCGGCATCTGGCTTGACTGGCAGTGCCAGGGAACGAGGGTAACATCCAATTTCTTCCATGATAACAGCATGGCGAGAGACCATCTGTTAAAGAGCGAGTGCACCGAAGGACTGGGACTTGGTGAAGATCTGTGGATCGAGATCGCGCACGGTCCGACACTTGTCGACAATAACGTAATGATGTCGGAGCGATCACTTCGGATCGCATCCCAGGGTATAGCGCTCGTACACAATCTTATATGCGGTTCGATAACCGGAGTCGGAAGAGGTGTCAACAACGGTGCGAACGAGTATGCATCCCCGAGATACACACCGATACACAGACCGCACAGTACGGCCATCACCGGATTCATGACCGTACTTCACGGAGACATCAGGTTCTACAACAATGTATTTGTCCAGACCGATGTCAGGGAAGGAATGAAAGAGATATGCAAAGGCGACGGTGATGACTGGGATGATATGAACCTTACAGTCGGAACCGTTCCTTACAGCGGATACATGAAAGAAGACAAATGGAAGAGTATGTTTGAAGGATACTGCGGTGAAGGATCCGAGACACCCAGAGACAGATATTACATGCCGCTTCCCGTATGGACGGGTGGAAACGTGTTCTTTAACGGAGCAAAGCCGTGCGATATCGAAGATGACTGTACGGAAGATACTGCCCATAAGATAAGTGTTGAGCTTAAGGAGGAGAATGGCCGCATCACGGTCGTATCCGACTTTATGTCATATCTGAAAAGCGCAAAGATGATAACATCACAGACGCTCGGAAAGGCGTTCGAGCCGGAAGAGCGTTTTGAGAACCCCGACGGATCGGATATCGTGTTTGATACCGATATCTACGGAAAGAAGAGGGGATCATCGCCTGTTGCGGGGCCTTTTGTGTAATGCCTCCAAAAACAATATATTGATAAAAACAAATTGACAAACACTATATCATGCGGTACTAATGATATGGAGTACTTTTTTTGACCAAAAGGAGACAAGGACTATGGGTAAATATTTCGGGACTGACGGATTCCGCGGCAAGGCGGGGGTTGTGCTCACGGCCGAGCATGCCTTCAGGATCGGACAGTATCTCGGCTGGTACTACAGCAGGGAGAAGGCTGCCAAGATAGTGATAGGAAAGGATACGAGACGTTCATCGTATATGTACGAGAATGCTCTTTCGGCAGGTATCACCTCGACGGGCGGTAACTGCTATCTCCTTCATGTAACGACGACACCGTGCGTCAGCTATATTACGAGAACCGAAGGGTTTGACTGTGGTATCATGATATCCGCCAGCCACAACCCGTTCTTTGATAACGGTATCAAACTTCTCAACAGCGAAGGCGAGAAGATGGAAGACGAAGTTCAGGATATGATCGAGAAGTTCATAGACGGTGAACTTGATGATGTAGTGCCCGCCACTGAGGATAAGATAGGTCAGACGATCGATTTTTATTCCGGAAGGAACAGATATATCGGTTATCTTACATCCATCGCACCCGTTTCCTTCGAAAATCGCAAGGTCGCACTTGACTGCGCGAACGGAAGTGCGTGGATGATCGGACGTGCCGTTTTTGATGCTCTCGGTGCTAAGAACTATGTCATGAACAATACACCCGACGGTGTAAATATTAATGCAAATGCAGGCTCGACTCATATCGAGGGCCTTCAGAAATATGTCAGGGAGAACAAGGTTGATGTCGGATTCGCTTTTGACGGTGATGCCGACAGATGTCTTGCCGTTGATGAGTACGGTGATGTCGTAAACGGAGACATGATCATGTACATCTGTGCAAAGCATTTCAAAGGCAAGGGTATGCTGCCGAGCAATACTGTCGTTACGACCATCATGAGTAACTTCGGCCTGTACAAGGCACTTGACAATATCGGTATCGGATACGAGAAGACAAAGGTCGGTGACAGATACGTTTACGAGAACATGAAGGAGAACAACCACATGCTCGGCGGAGAGCAGTCCGGACATGTCATCTTCAGAAAATATGCTCATACCGGAGACGGTCTTGTTACGGCGATCATGCTCATGACCGTCATGGTTGAGACCCAGCTTCCGCTTTCGGTTCTTGCCGGCGAGATCAAGATGTATCCTCAGGTGCTCAAGAACGTCGAAGTTGATGACAAGGAGAAGACGCTTGACGATCCCGCTGTCAAAAAGGCTGTCGAGGATACCGGAAACTATCTCGGAAATGACGGAAGGGTACTCCTTCGTGCGTCCGGAACGGAGCCCGTTCTGCGCGTGATGTCCGAAGCGGTAACATACAAAGACTGCGAGAAGTGTGTCGATGAGATCATCGATGCGATGAAACAGTCAGGCCATCTTATCAAAATAAGGTAAAGGGGGAAACATAATGGATTGTACCATTGAAGCGCTTTATGACCTGTCGCACACGCAGGCGGCGGATTATCTGAAACAGTTCAAATACCCTTGGGAAGCGCTTGAAGGGATCAAGGAACTGATACTTAAGATCGGGCAGACTCTTGATGCGTCGGAATACGATCATCCGAAGGATGATGTGTGGATCGCGAAGGATGCCAGGATATATCCGAATAACTATATCGACGGACCGTGCATCATCGGCCACAAGACGGAGGTACGTCCGGGAGCTTTTGTCAGAGGATCGGCACTTGTCGGTGACAACTGCGTTGTCGGCAACTCGACAGAACTCAAGAATGTCATTCTTTTTGATAACGTGCAGGTTCCGCACTACAACTATGTGGGTGATTCGATACTCGGCTACAAAGCACACATGGGAGCCGGATCGATCACAAGTAATGTCAAGTCGGACAAGAAGCTTGTTGTCATCAAGAACGGTGACGAGCATATCGAGACGGGACGCAAGAAGGTAGGCGCGCTTGTCGGTGACCGCGTGGAAGTGGGATGTAATTCAGTGCTCAACCCGGGAACTGTGATCGGAAGAGACAGCAATGTTTATCCCGTATCATGTGTACGCGGTGTCATCCCCGAAAATCATATTTTCAAGGAGGCAACAAAGATCGTCGTCAAAAAGCGTGACGACTGATCATATGGGATAATAAGGAGGGATAAGGATAACATGAGAGTAATTGTAGCAGACACCTACGAAGAGGGCGCAAAGCTCGCAGCAGATGTCATTGACAAGCTCGTCAGAGAAAAGCCTGACTGTACACTTGGTCTTGCGACCGGTTCAAGCCCTGTCGGCATGTACAAAGAGCTTGCCAGAAGATGTAAGGACGAGGGCCTTGATTTTTCAAAGGTTCATTCGGTAAACCTTGATGAGTATGTCGGCCTTGAGCCTGCACATCCTCAGAGCTACCGGTTCTTCATGGATGACAATCTGTTCAACCACATCAATATCGACAAGGCTAACACATACGTTGCAAAGGGCGTCGGTGATGTGGAGGCAAACATTAAGGAATTCAACGACATACTTGATAAGACCGATATCGATCTTCAGGTTCTCGGGGTAGGTCCGGACGGACATCTCGGATTCAACGAGCCCGGCGCGTTCCTGTATGAGAAGGCACACAAGGAAACACTTGAGGACAGCACGATCGATGCCAACACAAGATTTTTCGCAAGCCGTGACGAAGTCCCCAGATTTGCCGTTACGATGGGCATGGGAAGCATAATGAAGGCAAAGACCCTTCTGATGATAATCAACGGCAACAAGCAGGATGCCGCAAAGAAGCTTCTGATGGACGACAAGATTGATCCGATGTGCCCGGCAACGTTCATGCGCCTTCACAGGGATGCCATCGTTGTGATCGAGAAGAAGCTTGCCGATGAGATCGGATATCGCGTGTGACAGTACTGTGACAGTGCGTCTGATAGTATATATATGATCAAAGACCGGAAGCGGTGATGATCACAGTTGCAACAGTTGTTAAGGAGGAAAAACCATGGATAACGAAAAGATCATTAATGATTCAACTCTTGAAGAAGTTAACGGCGGAAAGAGCGAAGGTGAGCTCGAGAGAGAAGAGAAGAGAAAAAATGAGAGAAAGCTTCACGGCTTTATCGCAAAGGACATGGCAGGTAATGTAACATTTACCGACAAGACAGGTGCGGTTGGCACATTTACGGCATCAGAGTGGAACAACCTTCGCAAGAACTGGGATTACACAGGAAATCCCGAGTATTTCATGGAGACGATCAATGTTTCCGAATTAAAAGGGCTGGAAAAGGCATAAAAGCCTGAAAAAAACCTAAATAATCATCAGCATACAGCCGATATATTAATTGAAGGAGTTAACATAAGATTACAAGGAGGTGATCATATGACATTTGCTTCTTTAAACGATATATCGGCTGTTGCAGCTACTTTGCCATATGAAAAGCTCCGGCGCGATAAGGAAAGGGACAGGGAAAGGTCGAAAAAGAAAAAGAAACCCGCGTTCAGACAATTATTGGAAAAGGAGGCTGAAGAGGAGTTCGGAAGAATGGGCTGCTTCTTCGAGGCAAAAGTATGATGACAAAACCGGTAAAGTAAAACGTCCTGTCGAACGGCAGGACGTTTTTCATGTCAAAGATCATATGATTCGGATCATTTTGAGAGGCCGTAGTATGCTGCAATGCCTCTTGCATCCGCGATGCCGAGTTCCTGAAGCTGTGCCTGTGTTGTCAGGTGGTTCTGAAGATCGGAAGGAGAAGTGCAGTATGCGTGTTCAACGATGATGCAGGGTATACCTGCGCTTTTTGCTTTGTTGATGAGCGCGTAGTAATCTTTCGGTGTTCCGTCGGGATAAGTGCCTACGGAAGAATTCCTCATGACTATACCGGTACCCGTCGGGCAGAGCTTCCAGTTGTTGATCGAAAGGCCCGTTGCCGTAAGCTGCGGCATTATATTCTGGGCAAGCGCAAACGCTGACATGCATACATCCGAGCGGTAGAACGGATTAGGGATGACGATCTTGCTCCCGCACTGGCTGCTGTCAAGGTCTGCGTCATAATCGTTGTGAAGGCTGACTATGGCATTGGCACCGATTGATTTTGCGTAGTTTACGCGCCCCGACAGACATGCTGCAGTCGAAGAAGGATCGGCACCGTACGGGCAGTCGAGAGTAGTCCTTGTCATGTAGACGCTCACGCCTTTGTATGTCTCAAGTTCCTGCTTGCAGTACATGGCTATCGCAAGATCGGCGTATTCTTCGACAAAGGAATCGTAATGGCATCCGTTGTGGGTCGTATCATGTCCGGGATCAAGTACAACTACAACGTTCTTTGCGGCCTTCTTTTTCGGGTTTGTCTTTGCATCTGCCGGGATAAAGATCAGTCCGGCGATCGTGCATGTCAGGACCGCGCAGACAAAAGTCCTGATAAAGTGCTTTGCTGATGTGTTCATATTTATCCTCCCTTCAAGTTTACATGTAGATTATACTATATTATATTTTGCTGTGGCGATAATTTGCGCAAAATGGTAGAATTATCCTGTTAGTCTTTTATTTGTATTATGTATCAAGGAGACGATTATGAGCGAACTGTTTCGTAAAAAAAGTCTGGAGAGGATATCCTCCCCCGAACAGCTGAATGATTATATCCGTGTTACGACACCTTCCGTATGGCTCGTGCTCGTGGCCACGGTAATACTTCTGCTCGGACTTTTAGCATGGAGCATTATGGGTACGATCGATGAAGAGAAGGCGGACGGAACCGTTAAGAGTGTCCACCCGATCACGTTTGTGACAAATTAGTAAAGCGATCTGAATTTGGAAACATGGCAGATAAACAGATAAAAAAACCGGTAAAACACGGTGTGGCCAAGGTGCCCGTGGTAATGCAGATGGAGGCGCTCGAATGCGGAGCGGCTTCTCTTTGCATGATACTTGCATATTACGACAGGTGGATCCCGCTTGAACAGGTTCGTACCGACTGCGGTGTCAGCCGTGACGGATCCAATGCGAAAAATGTTCTCCTGGCTGCCAGAAACTACGGGCTTCAAGCCGACGGTTACCGTCTTGAACCGGATGAACTTAAAGAAGAAGGACATTTCCCGTGCATAGTACACTGGGAATTCAATCACTTTGTCGTTGTAAACGGATTTAAGGGCGATAAAGTATATATCAATGATCCCGCCAGGGGTAACCTTTCCGTTTCAAAGGAACGTTTCGACGAATCATTTACCGGTATCGTGCTGATGTTTGAACCGACGGATAAATTTGAGCCGGGCGGAAAGCAGCGAAGCGTTGTTGCATTTGCAAAGGAGAGGTTAAAGGGCGGCTCTGCGGCAATGGCATTTGTCATAGCGACTACGGTGATAGGTTCGCTCATGACGATAATCGGTGCCGGCTTTACAAGGGTGTTCATGGACCAGCTTTTGGCAGGGCTTAACAGGAACTGGGTTACTCCGTTCTTTATCGGTCTTGCGGTGATCACAGCCCTTCAGATCATATCTGCCTGGATCCAGGCGGTATATTCGCTGAGGCTTAACGGAAAGATGGATGCGGTCGGCAGCAGCAGTTATATGTGGAAAGTCCTGAAGTTGCCGATGGAATTCTTCTCGCAGAGAATGGCGGGAGATATTCAGGGACGAATGACATCAAACGCATCGATCTCGGCGACGCTCATCAACACACTTGCCCCGCTCGTACTCGATGCGGGCATGATGGTGTTTTACCTTGTTGTCATGATCCGTTATTCGCTCATTCTTACATGCGTCGGACTCTTAAGTGTTGCGATAGATGCCGGAATGTCCAGATACATATCCCAGAAGCGTATCAACATCACACGCGTCATGATGAGAGATTCCGGAAAGCTTGATTCCGCGACAGTCAACGGTGTCGATATGATCGAGACGATCAAGGCAAGCGGAGCCGAAAACGGATTCTTTGAAAAATGGTCCGGATATCAGGCATCGGTCAACAGCCAGTCTGTCAGATACGAGAAACAGGATCTCCTTCTCGGGATCATCCCCCAGGCTGTCAATACCACAATGAGCACTCTCGTACTCATTCTGGGCGTATGGTTCACCATGAAGGGTGATTTCACGGCAGGTATGATCTCGGCGTTTCAGCTCTTCATGAATGAGTTCATGGCTCCTGCCGGACAGTTCATCGGAGCCGGACAGATGCTTCAGGAAATGCGTACGTCGATGGAGAGGATCGAGGATGTCATGAATTATCCGGAAGATCCCGTTTTCGAAAGCAAAGGCGAGGGAGACAAGTTTGACAAGCTTCCCGGCAATCTGTCGATGAGAAATATAACATTTGGTTATTCGAGGCTTGCAGAACCGCTTATCAAGGATTTCAGTCTCGAACTCAAGCAGGGGCAGCGCGTGGCACTCGTCGGAGCATCAGGTTCGGGAAAGAGTACACTTGCCAAGCTCATATCCGGACTGTACCGTCCGTGGAGCGGACAGGTCCTGTTTGACGGCAAGACGATAGATGAGATCGACAGGAGCGTTTTCACCGGTTCTGTTGCCGTTGTCGATCAGGACATTATCCTGTTTGAGGACAGCATATCCGGCAATATCAAGATGTGGGATAACTCGATCGAGGATTTCGAGATGATAATGGCTGCAAGGGATGCCCAGATACATGAGGACATCATGCAGAGAAACGGTAACTACAGATATACGATAACAGAAGGCGGAAGGGATTTTTCAGGCGGACAGCGCCAGCGTCTTGAGATTGCACGTGTCCTTGCACAGGATCCGACGATGATCATTCTCGATGAGGCAACAAGTGCGCTTGATGCAAGGACGGAATATGATGTCGTCAAGTCGATCAAGGACAGGGGCATCACCTGTGTTGTGGTTGCGCACAGACTGTCCACTATCCGCGACTGTGATGAGATAATCGTGCTTGATCACGGCAATGTCGTTGAGAGAGGCACACATTCCGAACTGATGAAAAATGACGGTGCTTACAAGGCGCTCGTCACTAACGAATAAAGAGGAGAGCACATGGGCTGGTTTGAGGAACAGATACGTCAGCGCAAGCAGGCGGACGAAAATGCTTTTTCCGAATCCTTTAATCAGATCGCGGGAGCGATCATGGGAAGGCATCTTTATGATGCTCTTAATGACAACAGACTCGTTACGACCGATGCGATAGGAGAGATACTCAAATACTACCACGTGGAAGCATGTGAGGTTCCCGAAGAGATAACGGATATGAACGAGGTGCTCGAATATCTTATGAGGCCCTGCGGCATCATGCGACGTACCGTCCGTCTTGAAAAGGGATGGCGTAAAGACGCAGTAGGCGCGATGCTTGGAACCCGCAAAGAAGACGGCAGCGTGGTGGCACTTCTTCCGACGCCAACGGCAGGATACAGATACTTTGATCGTGATGCGGGTAAGTTCGTTCGTGTGAACCACAAAAACGAGAGCACCATTGATGATGAGGCCATCGCATTTTACAAACCGTTTCCTCTTAAGAAGATCGGTATCAAAGATCTGTTCAGATATATCGTTGAGCAGATAGCCCCATCTGATGTTGTTATACTTTGCATTACAATGCTCATCGCGACTCTTGTCGGCATGATCATGCCTCGCATGAACGATGTGCTGTTTGGCAGCGTTATACATTCGGGAAGTTCGCAGATGCTTATCGGAGCAGGTCTTTTCATCTTAAGTGCTTCCATAAGCGGACTGTTCTTTGAAGTTGTACAATCGCTTGCTTCATCACGTATCAACGTCAAGCTCGGTGTCAATGTCGAAGCTGCGTCGATGATGAGAATGCTTTCCCTTCCGGCGGATTTCTTCAAGGATTACAGCGCCGGCGAACTGTCCAACAGACTGCAGTACATACACACTCTTGCGGACCAGCTTGTAAACATAGTTTTTTCCACGACGCTGAGTTCGCTTTTCTCACTCGCGTATGTCACACAGATATTCAAATATGCCCCCGGACTTCTGGCTCCTTCGATGATCGTTACTGCATCGACCGTAGTTGTCATGATGCTCGGTGTTACGCTTCAGGTTAAGATAACAAGGCAGCATATGGAACTGGAGAGTAAGGAGAGCGGTATAACATATGCGCTCATATCGGGCATACAGAAGGTACGTCTGGCTGGCGCCGAAAAGAGGGCGTTCGGAAGATGGGCAAAAGCATATTCGCAGCAGGCGGCTCTTACATACAATCCTCCCCTGTTCCTTAAGGTCAGCCAGGTAATGGTTACGGCGATATCTCTTATCGGAACGGCTGTCATTTACTTCGTGGCTGTCGAGACGAACGTTACGGTCGCAGAATATTTCGCGTTCAATTCCGCATACGGAATGGTCAGTACATCATTTGTTGCACTCGCCGGTATCATATCGTCGATCGCACAGATCAAGCCCACACTTGATATGGTAAAACCGTTCCTTGAGACCGTTCCCGAAGTATCCGAGGACAAAGAGGTTGTGACCAGACTTACCGGTGCTATAGAACTTAATAACATCACATTCAGATACAACGAGGATATGCCGGCGGTACTTGACGATCTGTCGATCAGGATACGTCCCGGCCAGTATGTGGCCATAGTCGGTAAGACCGGCTGCGGAAAGAGTACGCTCATGCGTATCATGCTCGGATTTGAGACGCCGCAGAAGGGTGCGGTTTTCTATGACAACAAGGATCTGAAGCGCATGGATCTCAAGTCGCTACGCCAGAAGATCGGTGCAGTCATGCAGAACGGCAAACTGTTCAACGGAGATATTTATTCGAATATAACCATCTCTGCCCCGTGGCTGTCGCTCGATGAAGCATGGGAGGCGGCCGAGATCGCGGGACTTGCTGATGACATCAGGGATATGCCGATGGGAATGAACACGCTCATAGCAGAAGGTGCGGGCGGCATTTCCGGCGGACAGAAGCAGAGACTTCTCATAGCCCGTGCCGTAGCTCCAAAGCCCAAGATCCTTATATTTGACGAGGCAACGAGCGCACTTGATAACATCACTCAGAAGCAGGTATCGGAAGCACTTGACCGCATGAAGTGCACCCGTGTCATAATCGCCCACAGACTGTCCACAATCAAACAGTGTGACAGGATCATAGTTCTTGAGGGCGGAAAGATAATAGAAGACGGTACATACGAAGAACTTATCGCAAAGAAAGGTTTCTTTGCCGATCTTGTGGCCAGACAGCAGCTTGAGGAATCCGAGGAATGCCAAAAGGAACAAAACAAAAACTGAAGCTGTATTACCTTGCCAGGATAATGGTCGAGAAGACCGATGACGAACATTTCCTGACGATGCCGCAGATCATATCCCAACTTGAAGCATACGGCGTATCGGCTGACCGTAAGAGCCTGTATGACGATCTTGAGACGCTACGGGTTCTCGGGATCGACGTTATAGGCGAAAAGGCCGGAAAAAGCTACAACTATCATGTCGGACAGAAGAAATTTGACGTGGCCGAGCTCAAGCTTCTTGTCGATTCGATCCAGTCATCCAAGTTCATCACCGAGAAAAAATCAAACGATCTGATCAGAAAGCTGACGTCCCTTGTCAGTGAATATGAGGCGTCCCAGCTAAACAGGCAGGTTGTTGTAAAGGGTCGCGTCAAGACGATGAACGAGAGCATATACTACATCGTCGACGACATTCATAACGCGATATCCAAAAATCATATGATAAGCTTTGAATATCTGCGCTGGAATGCAAAGAAGGAAATGGAGCCGAAAAGGGAAGCGCCTTACGAGGTTAGCCCGTGGGCACTTACGTGGGATGATGAGAATTACTACCTCATCGCCTTTGATTCGGATGACGGCGTGATCAAGCATTACCGCGTGGACAAGATGAGAAATATCTCGGTCATCGATAAGATGCGCGAAGGCAGGGATCATTTTGCAAACTTTGACATGGCCGCATATTCGAGGATGAACTTTCAGATGTTCTCGGGAGAGGAAGTCAGGGTCAGACTCGGGTTTACCGAAGAAATGGCCGGTGTCATCATCGACAGGTTCGGAAAGGACATCACGATCATGCCTTCGAAAAAGGACGGGTGGTATGAAACGAGCGTTGAAGTGGCTCTGTCGGACCAGTTTCTCGGGTGGATATTCTCTCTCGGGACCGATGTACGCATCATTTCCCCCGAGTCTGTGGTCAGCCGTTTTTGCGAAAAACTCGATGATATGAAAAAATCATACACAAATTGAACAAAAGATTTTGATTATTCGAAATATCTGCGGTACAATATAAGGTAGTCTGTAATTTGAAAGGAGATACTGAAATGTTAAACATTGAAAAGAAGATCGACGGCAATGCTATGGAAGTGGCTCTTTCGGGAAGACTTGATACAACGACCGCTCCCCAGCTTGAGGAAGTTGTCAAAGCCGAGCTTACCGGAAAGGATTCACTCGTGTTTGATCTTGCGCAGCTTGAGTACATAAGCAGTGCCGGCCTTCGTGTGCTTCTCTCAGCTCAGAAGATCATGAACAACCAGGGAAGTATGGTCGTTAAGAACGTTTCCGAAGAGGTTAACGAGATCTTCGAGGTTACCGGATTTGCTGACATTCTTACGATTGAATAATGAGGACGTATAATGAACAGATCAGGCGAATTGTACGTTAATAACACCGAGGAGAACGCTGCTGCCGCTCTTACAAAGATCGACGAGTTCATCGGACACCAGAAGATCGACCGCAAGAAGATGATCCATTTAAGACTTCTTGCCGAGGAGACCATCGGTATGGTCAAGGCCATGACGGATGATTTTATGGCACTTATGTGGATCGAGGAAGAGAACGGGGATTACCGTATCAGGCTTACGGTCAAGACCGACATGAACAAGGAGAAGAAGAGTGAGCTTCTCTCTGTTGCCACGTCGGGAAAGAACGCAGCTGCAAAAGGCTTCATGGGCAAGATAAGTGAGATCATCGAAAACGGTCTGCTCAACTACGATAACGTCATGAAGCTGCAGGAAGAATACGGCGGCGGATATAACGATTACATGGGAATGGGAATGTGCGTTCCGGGTGAGGTGCAGATGACGGGTGATCCGCTCGTCTGGTCACTTTCCAAGTACAGGTCCGCACTCAAAGGCAACAGCGAGCTGATGAACGGTAACGGTTCAGCCTGGGATGAACTTGAGAAATCAATAGTTGCATCGCTTGCAAAGGATGTAACGGTCGGTGTTAAGAAGGACCGCGTTGACATGGCCATTCTCGCACGCTGAGAATACCGTGCGGTCGGGATCATATGAGTGATAATAATATTCGTGAACTGAATACGGAAGCTGTTACGGATAATCTCCAGAAGGTACTTGAGTTTGTCGACGAAGCACTTTGCGAGGCGGGATTTTCGATCAAAGCGCAGATGCAGATCGATGTTGCCGTCGAGGAGATATTTGTCAACATAGCAAGCTATGCATACGGACCGGAAGGCGGGAATGCGAAGGTTACAGTTGAGAAGCTTTCTGATCCCGTCGGTGTTGCGATCACTTTTTATGATAACGGCACACCTTACGATCCTCTCAAAAAAGAGGATCCGGATGTAACACTTTCGGCGGGGGAGCGTCAGATAGGGGGACTTGGGATTTTCATGACCAAGAAGCTGATGGACAGTGTCGATTACGAGTACAGGGAGAACATGAACATACTTCGGCTTGTCAAGAACCTTTAAGGGGAGAGGATAGATGGCGAGAAAGATCGATAAGCTCAGAACCAGCATGACATTCAATATGGTCGGTGCCGTTGTCATGCTGCTCGCAGTTTTCGGCGTCATTGTCAGTGTCATCGGTTTTATCAGCTTTACAAGTGCTTTCAAGAGAGAGTATTCGACTACCACGTATCATATGGCGAATACTGCTGCAACTCTCGTTCACGGCGACAGCCTGGACGATTATCTTGAAGGCGGCAAACAGGATGAATACAGCAGAACAAGATCATATCTTGACGCTTATTGCAAGGCGATGAGCGTTTCGATAGTATATGTTATCAAAGTGGATACGAGCGACTACGGGAGCTTCGTATCTGTTTTTAATTGTGTGAACAATTCGGTCGATGATACCGATTACGAACCGTGGGAGCTCGGACATAAGCGGGACACCACGAATGAGACATACAGGAAAAAATACAAAGCGATCTACAGTAAAGAGTCGCCGTATGAGACGATATACCGTACGAAGCCCGGAGAAGGACTGCATCCGCATGTCACGACTCTGGTGCCTGTTATGGATTCTGATGATAATGTTGCCGGGATACTCTGCCTTCAGAGACCGACGCGTGAGATTAATAACGCAAGGCTTCCGTTCCTTACAAACATAGCGATATCAACAGCGCTGCTCGCACTGCTTTTTGGGGTCTTTGTCACGCTTTATCTTCGGGGTCAGTTCGTCCTTCCGATCAGAAAGGTCTCATTGGAGGCCATACGTTTCGCGAAGGATAACAAAAAAGGCGAAGAACTCACATCTGATATCAGCAGGATAGCTGAGATATCAGGCCTTGCCTTGTCGATAGATAAGATGGAATCAGAGATGATCTCCTATATTGACAACCTCACATCGGTAACCGCAGAGAAGGAGAGGATAAGCACTGAACTTTCACTGGCAAGCCGGATACAGGAAAACTCTGTACCGAACATCTTTCCGGCATTTCCCGACAGGAATGATTTTGACATTTACGCATCAATGAAGCCGGCCAAGGAAGTCGGCGGCGATTTCTATAATTTCTTTTTTGTCGATGATGATCATCTGGCGGTCGCTATCGGGGATGTATCCGGGAAAGGTATTCCTGCTGCGCTCTTCATGATGGTTACCAACATCCTTCTGTCCGACAGGGCGAAAATGGGTGGCAGACCTTCGGAGATACTGGAGTATGTTAACGACAATCTGTGTGAGCATAACACCGCTGATATGTTTGTGACGATCTGGCTCGGGATACTGGAGATTTCAACCGGAAAGCTGACAACCGCAAATGCGGGACATGAAGACCCTGCGGTATACAGAAAGGGCGGATCGTTTGAACTGGTAAAGACAAAGCACGGATTTGTCGCAGGCGGTATGGCCGATGTCACATATACGGATCATGAGATCACGCTGAACGAAGGCGACAAGTTGTTCATATACACGGACGGTATTCCAGAGGCAACCGATGCGAATGAAAGCCTGTACGGACTTGAGAGAATGACGGAGGCGCTCTGCAGCGTGGAAGACAGGTCATGTATGGAGATAGTTGAAGGCGTGAGACGGAGCGTTGATGTATTTGTCGGTGATGCACCGCAGTTTGATGATCTTACAATGCTGTGCCTTGAGATCGGGAAAAGATAAACGGGAGAGAAGAACATGTCTGAACTTAAATGTCCTCATTGCGGACAGACATTTGTTGTTGATGATGCTGCGCTCGGATCGATAATATCCCAGATAAGGGACCGTGAATTCGAAAAGGATATTTCCGCGAAGATGGAGCAGATGACGCAGCATCTGAAGGAAAAGCATGAGCGCGAGATCGAAAAGCAGGAACGCGAGATAGAAAAGCTGAAGAATACGATAGAGGGCATGGAGGACAAGAAGACCATTGCCGTCATGGAAGCTGTCCAAAAGGCTGAAAAAGAGAAGCACGAGCTTGAGAATGAACTCGTACAGCTTAAGGACAAGGATAAACTCCTGCTCGAACAGAAGGACGAGCAGATAGCCTATTACAAAGATCTTAAAACGAGAATGTCCACCAAGATGGTCGGAGAAACGCTTGAGCAGCACTGTGAGATACAGTTCAACATGCTGCGGGCGGCTGCGTTCAAAAATGCCGAATTCGGTAAGGATAACGATGCGAGATCCGGCAGTAAGGGCGATTACATATTCCGCGAGAAGGATGAGAACGGAGTGGAGATCGTGTCCATAATGTTCGAGATGAAGAATGAGATGGATACAACCGCCACGAAGCACAAGAACGAGGATTTTCTCAAGGAACTTGATAAGGACAGGAAAGAGAAGAGCTGTGAGTACGCGGTACTCGTATCGATGCTCGAGAGTGACAGTGAGCTTTACAATGCCGGCATAGTCGATGTATCGCACCTGTATGACAAGATGTATGTCGTGCGGCCCCAGTGCTTTATCCCTATCATCACACTCCTTCGAAATGCCGCGATGAATGCTCTTTCATACAAACAGGAGCTTGCATTTATCAAAAATCAGGACATCGACATCTCAAACTTCGAGGACAGCCTGATGAAGTTTAAGGACGATTTTTCAAGGAACTACACGCTTGCCCACAATCATTTCGATAAAGCAATCGAAGAGATAGACAAGACGATCCAGCATCTTGAAAAGGTAAAAAAGGAGCTTCTCGGCTCCGATAACCAGCTTAAGATAGCAAATAACAAGATCGAAGATATCAGTGTCAAGAAACTGACAAAGGACAATCCTACGATGAAGGAGAAGTTTGCCGAACTGAAGAAGTGATATTCAGAGAATTGTAATTTTTTCCTGAGGAAGGAAGCGTATGAGTGCTTCCTCAAGATCACTGCCGAGAATGGGTTTTGACAGGTAACCGTCAAAGCCCATTTCCATATACTGCTTTTCAACGCCTTCGAGTGCATTGGCGGTCAGGACCACGATAGGTATCACTGCATTGTGTCCTCCTGCGGCGCGGATCTTCACCATTGTCTCGTATCCGTCGGGATCCGGCATCATGTGATCCATCAGTATCAAGTCATATTCTTCCTCGGAACACATCTTTATGGCGGTATTGCCGTCGGATGCTTTTGATATCTGAACCCGGGTTTTCTTCAGAAGAGATGATACAAGCTTGAGATTGAGTTCGATGTCATCAACAACAAGTATTTTTGCTCCAGGAGCATGGAATGATTCCTTATACGTTTTCTTGGCCGGAGCTGCTTCCTCCTGAAGAAGGAATTTACCGAGCGGCGCGTTGTTTATGACCGGCTGTTTAAGCTCGACGGTAAACTCTGATCCCTTTCCGCTATCGCTTTTAACGGAAATGTTACCGTTCATCATTACCGCAAGCTGCCGGCTGATAGCAAGACCGAGTCCGGTTCCTTCTATGTTGCGGTTCTTCCCCTCGTCAATACGCTGGAATATATTGAACAGCTTGGAGATGTTCTCTTCGGATATCCCCTGTCCGGTGTCGGATACGACAAATACAAGAGTTCCGACATAGTCCGTGGTTTTCTTCCATGAAACATCAAGGGAAATATAACCCTGAGCCGTGTATTTGATCGCGTTGGTCAGAAGGTTTACCAGTATCTGCTTGATACGCTGGGTGTCACCGAGAAGCTCACACGGGATATCATCGGCACAGCTTATCCTTATCGGGAGGTCCTTCTGCTGGGCCCGCGGAGCGACAAGATGGAAGCATTCCCGGATTGTTTTAAATACACTGTACGGAGCGGGATTTATCTCCATTTTTCCGGACTCTATCTTCGAAAAATCAAGGATGTTGTTAATGAGAGACATCAGCGCATCGCCGGATCTTTCAATGTCACGTGCATATTCGAGCACATGCTCGTCTGTTGCCTCACGTATGATCATCTCGTTCATACCGAGTATGGAATTGATCGGTGTTCTGATCTCATGAGACATATTGGCCAGGAAAATACTCTTTGCAGAGTTGGCTTGGTTAGCCTCGGATCTTGCAGCCTCAAGGCTCTGCATCAGATTCTGGTCAAGGGTTACGTCCTCGAACAGGAAGAAAGAGCCGAGGTGTTGCCCCTTTGCGTTGACGCAGTTTCTGTAATCGACCTTGATGACCATATCTTCACCGGCGACGGTCATCGGATAGTTTTGCACGAAATTATCGAGATTATCGAAATCTTTACCCTTCAGCCATACTGAAATCGGGTAATCGCCGAATGAAAAAGATTCCTCGGACAGGTTAAAGAGATCATGTGCACGCTTGTTAATGTAGATTATGTTTCTCTCGGCATCAAACAGAAGGATGGCTTCATTCATGGAATCAACAGCAAGCTTAAGAGTGTTGTTCATGAGCATACGGGGAACAAAGTAAAGTGAGAAGAAGAACAGCAGAAGCCCTGCCAGTGCATAGAATTCCACTGACCAGTCAAACGGCAGAGAGAAATACATATATGCCACATTCAGCAACACTATCGCCAGAACGGAAGCAAAGATCGGGAAGTACTTGAGCCTGTAAAATCCGTGCGACTTGAAAAACGAATACGACAGGAGGGCCAGTGCTGTAACTATCGGAATATAGCAAAGAACCAGATGCACGTTAAACAGGAGAGTGGGAGTCGTCTGGTATGCGACTGACCCGTCAGCAAGCTTCATTGAATACATGGTGAACATATGCCCGGTGAAAATGCTTGCATGCAGGTTTAAAGTATCAAGGATGATCACGATCCTCCATATTTTCGTGATCTTCTTCAGATATTTATCGCGATTTGTATAGATAAAGGTAAAAATGAGAAGAAAATACGTTATAAAATCAATGCTGGAAAAGTACAGAGCAAATGCAAAGTTGGTAATAAGGCTGATACGTGATATCGCAATGATGATATTGGAAAGCACGGAAAAAAAAGCTGCTATGAACACACGCAGTATCGAATTCCTGAGAACATTGCGCTTTATTAAAAGAAACTGGATAAAAAACAGTAGCAGAATCTCGGAAACAAGTCCTGCCGTGACAAAAATCATCCTCATGCCTCGTATTTTACCAATATTTGAAATATATGTAAAATGGTGTTGACGAAGAGTGGTTACTCTGATATTATATTCAAGTCGTCGAAAGATGATGGTTCGCGGAAGTGTCGGAATTGGCAGACGAGCAAGACTAAGGATCTTGTGGGCGATTAGCTCGTGTGAGTTCAAGTCTCATCTTCCGCACTGTGAAAGACTCAGAAATGTCGAAAACGGCGTTCCTGAGTTTTTTTCTTGGAGGGATGATCATGAAGATTGGAATACTCGGTTACGGAAATCTCGGAAGAGGAGTTGAATGTGCAGTCAGGCAGAACCCTGATGTTGAGCTTTCGTGCGTGTTCACAAGACGCGATCCGAAGGACGTTAAGATCCTGACGGAAGGAGTCAGCGTTTACAATGTCGCTGATATTGCCGCGCATAAGGACGATGTCGATGTTCTTATCATATGCGGAGGAAGTGCTACGGATCTTCCGAAGCAGACACCGGAATACGCTAAGCTTTTCAATGTAATAGACAGTTTTGATACACATGCGAAGATCCCCGAACACTTTGCGAATGTTGACGCTGCCGCAAAACAGAGCGGTCATACGGCGCTGATCTCGGCCGGATGGGACCCGGGTATGTTCTCGCTCAACAGACTGTATGCGAACTGCATCCTTCCCGAGGGAAGCGATTACACGTTCTGGGGCAAGGGCGTGAGCCAGGGGCATTCGGATGCGATAAGACGTATCGAAGGCGTTAAGAACGCAAAGCAGTATACGATCCCGGTTCCCGAAGCGCTTTCATCGGTAAGAGCAGGAGAGAATCCTGTGCTTACGACAAGACAGAAACATACGAGAGAGTGCTTTGTCGTAGCCGAAGAAGGTGCCGATAAGGGCAGGATCGAGCAGGAGATCAAAACAATGCCCAATTACTTTGCGGATTATGATACGACGGTACATTTTATTAGTGAGGAAGAACTCCTTCGCGATCATGCGGGTATACCTCACGGTGGATTCGTGTTCAGGACGGGTGTTACCGGATGGGAGAAAGAGCATAAGCATGTTATGGAATACAGTCTGAAGCTTGATTCAAATCCGGAGTTTACGGCCTCCGTCATCGTGGCATATGCGCGTGCGATCGCAAGGCTCAATAAAGAGAACGTGACCGGATGCAAAACGGTGTTTGATATAGCTCCGGCATATTTAAGCCCGCTTGGCGGTGAGGAACTCAGAAAGAATCTGTTATAAACGGAAGAATTTATGGAAATTGTTGTTCTTGTACTTGGTATAGTCGGCTTTGTCATGTCATGGGTGATCGTGGGCGCAGCCCCCGCAGCCCTTGCGATACTTTTCGGTCTGGGGCGTCTTATGTTCAAAAAGAAGCCGCTCAGAAGGCTTGGCAGGGTCGAGATAATGATCGGTATCATCTTTGCCGTACTGGCGATAGGCGTGGCAATATATGTCTATGTTGCGGGAGTCATGGATATCGATTTTGTAAAGCTCGTACGTGAATGGATAGATAACCTCATTCCCGATTCACTTTTCGGAGAATGATTTTTGCACCAAATGTGACACTTTCCTTGATTTTGTGGCCGGATGTGACTATAATGATAGTCATGATGTGGTTACACACATAATAAAAGGAGAGGGTTATTATGGCAACTAAGAAATCCAAGGCAAAAAACAAAGGCGGTTCAAAGCTGAACATGCGCATGACGCTCATTATGTTCGCTCTGATACCGCTTATTTCATCTGCGGTCATCATCAGCGTTATGATGATCAGAGAGAGCAGCTCTGAGATTACAGAGCAGACCCACAATTCTCTTGTTCAGATAATAGACGGTGTGGGGACGTCTTTTGATTCTCTTGCGGACAGCAATAAGGCTGCACTTAAGGCTTTTACTTCGGCACCGATCATCAAAGAGGCGCTCAGAAGCTCCGATAATCCGATGATCATACAGAGGGCACAGAAGTATACGCTTGATTATTTCTCAAAGCTTGATAACTGGGAAGGAATATATCTTGCAACATGGGACTCCCAGGTCCTGACACATCCGAATGAAGGCGCGATCGGAATGGTCCTTCGCGAAGGGGACAGCCTTGCGGGACTGCAGAACAACATGCTCTCTGCCAAGGACGGAGTGTTCAACACCGGTATTATGAAGAGCCCGGCATCGGGACAGAACATCATGTCCATGTATGTACCGATACTTGACGATGACGGGACGCCGCTCGGATTCGCAGGATGCGGATTCTATGTCGGAACTATAGCGAATGCTATCTCGGATGTATCCGCGCTTAATCTTTCAAGTGCATATATCTATTTCGTTGACAAAGGCGGAACGATGCTTTACCACCCGGACGAGTCCAAGATAGGTAATCCGGTTGAAAATGCGGCCGTAAAGGGGCTTGTTGCAAAGCTTGAGGCAGGAGAGCATCCCCAGCCCGATGTAGTATCATACGAGTATAAGGGCGCCAACAAGTTTGCAGCATACTATGTGGGAGAAGGTGAAAGCTATATTGCCGTTCTTACCGCTGACGAGGATGATGTTCTGTCGGGTGTTTCAAAGATCAGGAGGAACTCGATCATCATCTGTATCATAAGTGTGCTGTTCTTTGCAGCTCTCGCGCTTGTTATCGAAAGAGTTATCTCGGTACCGCTCATTCAGATATCGAAGTCTCTTGAAGAACTCAGTACCGGTAATGTTTCCGCAAGATGTAATGCGAAGTCGCACATCAAGGAAACAGTCAGCATTATCAATGCGTTCGGAGCACTCAAGAATGCTCTTAATACATCGATGAAGTCGGTAAAGGATTCTGCATTCGTACTTAACAATGCGATCGTAAACGTTGACGGAATGACAGGCAACAACGTTGAATCCGTATCGCAGATCAATATAGCGATCAATGAGGTTGCAACAACATCACAGAGCGTTGCCGAAAATGCACAGACTATGGCAGAGAAGGCAGCGGATCTCGGTCAGGATATCGAGAGCCTGACACAGAACGTCGAGGCACTTTACAGTGCATCACAGACGATCAAGGGTGCAAACAACGAAGCTACCGACTGCATGAGAAGCGTATATGCCGGTGCCAATGAGTCGGTTGAGGCAATGCAGAACATTGCCGACAAGATCAGCGAGACCAACTCGGCCATTGCAGAGATCGGAACAGCCGTTCAGGCTATTGAGACGATCGCTGCTCAGACGAACCTGCTGTCACTCAATGCTTCTATCGAGGCAGCACGTGCAGGTGAGGCCGGACGCGGATTTGCGGTTGTTGCCGATGAGATCAGAACACTTGCCGATTCTTCGGCAGAATCTGCAAAAGAGATCAAGCAGATCATCGAGAACGTCATTGCCCTTTCGAACGGTACGGTTGAGATATCCAACCGCGTGTTCGACGTGATCAGCAAGGAACAGTCCGATATTGAGACAGCACAGGAGAAGTTCAATACACTTTCGGATTCCGTCGAAGCTTCCATTACAGAGATCGATACGATCAGACGCATGACCGGAGAACTCGACCAGATCAAGATCGAACTTTCAAATACAACGACCGAGCTCGGTGCTATATCCGAGGAGCTCGGAGCTTCCGCAGAGGAAGTTGCGGCATCATGTCAGACGGTTACGGATGCATGTACGGATACACAGTCTTCAACTGCCGAGATGCGCAATATCAACGAAGACATGAGTGCGGCCATCGACTTCTTCAAGCTTTCGGAGGAATGATCCGAAACGGATATACGATAACAGTTATGTCTGCTCTGCCTGCGCCATCCGGCGCAGGCAGAGTTTTGTAAAGGGGAAAAGGGTGCTCAAAGACAGTGATATAAGGGAACCGCTGTTCTTCTTTCTGGAAGAGAAGTACGGGAAGATCCGGATACTTGAAGAAAAGAATATCGGAAGATCACGCGCCGATGTCGTTATGATAACAGATGATGCACTGTTTGGGATCGAGATCAAGAGCGATGCCGATACATACGCCAGACTGGCCCGACAGGTCGAGGATTATGACAGGTATTACGATAAGAACATCGTCGTTGTCGGATCGAGCCATGCGCATCATATAAGGGAACATGTACCCGAACACTGGGGTGTCATAACGGTGGAAATGGAAGATGACGCGTATGATTTTTACGTGTTGCGTGAGCCGTCCGAAAACGAAAATGCGTCGTTTCGCAGCAAACTTGAGTTCCTCTGGCGGCCGGAACTCGTAAAGATCCAGGAAAATCATGAGATGCCGCGGTACAAGGAGAAGAGCAAATCGTTCGTTGTCGATAAGATCGCCACGTGGGTTGATGACGGAAAGATCGGTGAGGACGCGCTTCAGGGCGAAATATGCGAGTTGCTTTTTGAACGTGATTATAATACTATATTCGATGAGATCAACAGGTACCGCGAGGCCGAAGGAATGCACAAAAGAAGACGCCTTAAAAAGCGGAGGAAGAGAAGTAAATAACGATAAGGAAGTATGATCGAAAGGGGTCTGTAATGGAAAACAGCGAAAACAATGAAAAGAAACAGAGCACAGCATTAAAGAGCATCATCACACTTGCGGGTGTGATCGTGTTAACTGCAGGTATCGTTGCATGTACGATGATCTTTACAAAAGGACTCGTAACATACAAGACAAACGGCAGCGGCGGACTGTCCGCAACGGGATCGGCAAGCGTGGATTTTGAGGCCGATCTTATCGTATGGCGCGGGACGTATTCGACATATGCGCGTACAACATCCGAGGCATATTCAAGACTCGGCGATGATACGAAGAAGATAAAGAGATATCTCGAGAACAACGGAGTTGATTCATCCGATGTTGTATTCTCGGCTATCGATATATCCAAGAGATATGTGAGCAATTACAACGATGAAGGCAATTATGTCGGTGAGACTTTTGACGGATATGAACTGTACCAGACGGTTACGGTCTCATCTGAGGATGTCGACAAGGTCGAGAATGTTTCAAGAGATATCACGAAGCTTATTGAAGAGGGAGTCGAGTTTACTTCCAACTCGCCGGAATATTACTACAAGGATCTTGATTCGTTAAAGCTTGAGCTTGTAGAGGCAGCTACGAAGAATGCAAAGGACAGGATTGACCTTATGGCCGAGGGATGCGGATGCAGACCCGGAAAGCTCGTATCTTCAAGCCTCGGAGTATTCCAGATCACGGCCAAGAATTCGGCTGAAGATGAATACAGCTCAGGCGGAACATACAACACATCATCAAGACAGAAGACCGCAACTATAACGGTACATCTGAACTACGCGGTGGAGTGATGTCTGCGCTTTATGTGATAAGACACGGTATGACGGATTGGAATGTCATCAAAAAGATCCAGGGACATACGGACATACCGCTTAATGACGAAGGTATAAAGATGGCCGAAGAGGCTGCGGCAAAGTACAGGGACGTTCACTTTGACATATGCTTCTGTTCGCCGCTCAGCCGTGCCCGCCGCACCGCCGATATACTTCTGAATGGAAGAGATGTTGCGATAGAATATGATGACAGGCTGCGGGAGCTTTCATTCGGAGAATATGAGGGACTGGAGTATCCGACCCTTCCCGATGATCATCCGGTAAAGGCAGCGTTTCTCGATCCTGATAACTATATCCCGGGCAGTGGCGGTGAATCGCTGAAGGATCTGGTCGCAAGGACCGGAGAATTCCTTGAGGAAAAAGTGTATCCTCTTATAAATGACGGAAAGGATGTGCTGATCGTCGGACATGGGGGCGCAGACTCCGCGATCACGCTTAATGTCAGAAACATCCCGATCGCAAGGTTCTGGGAGGAAGGCATCGAGAACTGTGTTCTCAAGCGACTTATCTGAATGAGGGAAAATTGGGAGATGTAAAATGGAAAAGGATTTTATCTTAGCTACGGCATCAACTTGTGACCTGACAAGAGAGTATCTGGACGAACATGATATTCCATTCATCAGATACTCATATGTCATGGATGATAAAGATTATGAGGACGACTGCAGGGAAGAGACCAGGCAGGAGACATACACTATGATGAGAGAAGGAAAGCTTCTGTCAACGTCCGCAATCAATATGTTCACCTACAGGGAGTTCTTTGAAGGCCTGTTTGAGAAGGGTGCAAAGAATATCATATTCCTCGACATGACAAGACCGCTCTCGTCATCATACAGATACTGCGAGGAAGCGATCGAAGAGTTGAAGGAGGATTATCCCGACAACACGATCTTTAATGTTGATACCAGGTGTGTATCGGGCGGACTCGGACTTCTTGTTAAAAAAGCCGTTAATCTCTATGAATCCGGAGAGTCGATGGAATCGATCCTTGAGTGGATCGAGAAGAACAAACTGAAGATCGCACACCGCTTCACCGTTGACGATCTGAAGTGGTTAAAGAGAGGCGGAAGAGTATCAAACGCTTCCGCACTTGTAGGAACACTCCTTTCCATCAAACCGGTCCTTTATGTTCCCGATGAGGGAACGCTTGTTGCGGCAAACAAGGTTCGCGGCAGGAAGGTCGCACTCAACACGATATTAAGCTCGGTAAAAGAAGATCTTAAAGAAAACGGGACGGATGAGTTCCTGATCAATCATGCCGACTGCATGGATGATGCTGAATATGTACGCGACAGGATTCTTGAGATGTATCCGTCTGCAAAGGTGGAAATATCCGGACTCGGAGTTGTGATCGGTGCGCACTGCGGCCCCGGGCTGCTGGCGGTGTTTTACATGACCGATGCAAGAAGAATCTGACGTATGAAGATTGATATCCTGACAGTAGGAAAGATAAAAGAAGATTATTTAAGTGATGCGGCAGCCGAATATATTAAACGACTGTCGCGTTATGTCAAGATAAGCATTTTTGAAGTAAAGGATGAGAAGACGGCAGAGGGTGCCAGCGATCGCGAGAATGATCTTGTAAAGGCCGAAGAGGCCGGGAGACTGTCGCGGTTTGTTGACGACAAGGCTTTTCTCATCCCGCTTTGTATAGAGGGAGATGAGCTTTCCAGCGAGCAGTTCGCCGATACGGTCACAAAGATCGAAAACAGCGGATGCTCCCACATCCAGTTCATCATCGGAGGATCGCTCGGGATAGATGAGTCGCTCAAAAAGAAGGGCGGTCTCAGACTCTCTTTTTCAAAGATGACATTTCCGCATCAGCTCATGAGAGTGATCCTGCTCGAACAGATATACAGGGCATACAGGATCAAGAACAACGAGCCCTATCATAAATGAACCATTCACACACGGAGAGAAAAATGAAAAGAAAACTTGTAAAGATCACGGCGGTAATGCTTGCAACAATCATTGTGCTGCTTCCGTATGATACATATGCGAAACAGACCACAGGCGGATCATCGGCCGTTTTGGTAAAGGACATCAAAGAAGGGGATACGATCGGTGCATTTACCGTTACGGAAGTATCGCGCCTTGAAGCGTTTGGAGCGGATGTCTTTACGATGGAGCATGACAGGACGGGTGCACGTGTTCAGTTCATCAGGAATAACGATCCGAACAAATACTTCATGCTCTCATTTTCAACCCGTGCCACTGATGACAAGGGACTGCCGCACGTGTTTGAGCATTCCGTGACAAACGGGTCGAAGAAGTATCCTTCGCATATGCTTACGCTGGCTCTGTACAACAGGTCATACCTGACAATTGGAAATGCCTATACGATCAGCTCATGCACCATGTATCCGATAGCATCGTATTCGGAGAAACAGCTTTATAACTTTGCCGATTATTATACCGATCTGTGTTTTAACCCTCTCATACTTGAAGACGAAGCCATATTCAAAAAGGAGGCGGTAAGGTATATCCTGCCTGATGAGAAGAGTGAAATGACAGTAGGAGGCACCGTATATTCCGAGATGAGCGGAGCGTACACCTGTGAGCGTCTGGCTAAGGAGATGGCACACAGGCTTCTTGATCCCACAGATTCGCAGGCATACGATTCGGGCGGGGTTCCCTCGGAAATACTTAAACTTGGTTACAGTGAAGTGAAGGCTTATCACGAAAAATACTATCATCCTTCAAACTGCATCGCATATCTGTACGGAGATATCAAAGATCCCGGAGCGTTCCTTGATCTTCTCGATTCGTATTTTGAGCCGTATGACAAAAAAGAATTCGATACAGAGAAGAAAAGATCAAAGTCAACCGACGGATATTATGAAAAAAAATATGATTTTCCGGCCGCGATGGGGTCGGGGGCCGACAAAAGGTCGGCGCTGTATTATGCGATCGATCTCGGCGATCTGACCGATGAAGAAGTTGAAGATTTTATGTTCCTTTCCGATTATTTCAACAGTGACTCATCGATATTTAACCTAAGGTTAAAATCATTGTATCCGGCTGCGAAATTTGAGACGGATGTATCGCCTGAGAGCGGTTACGAGACCTTTTCGATATCTGCATCCGGAATGAATGAGAACGATTCGGATCTTTTCAAGGATGCTGTGCAGAGGATATTTGCGGATATCGCACAAAGAGGCCTGTCAAATGAAGATCTTGACAGTTTCAGGACTAATATGGAAAACGCTCATGCGCTTTCAAGGGAAGGCACACGTCCCGAACGTACGCTTTTGCTGAGTGCTGCCATATTGGATGGATATGGAAGATGCGATAATACGTTTTTTAACTATACCGACAGAAAAGCTGATATGAAATGGTTTGACAATACGCTCATAAAGAGACTTGTTTCAGAGCATCTCAAGGATCCGAAGAGAAGCTCGATGGCCATTGCCGTACCGCGTCCCGGTCTTTCCGAAGAAAACAGTGAGAAGCTGGAGGCATCACTTAAGAAGATGAAAGAGTCGATGTCGGAAGAAGAGATCAGAAAACTGGTTGATGAAAACAGGCGTGTTGAGCAGCTTTCAGACGATGATCCTTCCGAATATCTTGAAAAGATCAATACAGTTAAAGTATCCGATCTGTCCGATCCGAACCGTGTGTACAAAACATCGGATAAGACGGACAAAGACGGTACCAGGAGGATAGATGTTTATACACAGAACGACAGGATCAGCCATACCGGACTGTTCCTTGATGTAACGGGTCTTCCTGAGGAGGATCTTTGCTATATGGCGCTGTATGTAGATCTTGTGAACGGACACTTTATCCCGACCGGCAACTGTTCACGCAATGATCTTCCGGGACGCATCGGCAAATGTACCGTAAAGGGCCAGACAATCTCTTATGAGGTCACGACGTGGGGCAGTGATTACAAGCCGTATGTGTATGTGAACTTTATGACCACGAATGACAGATGTGAGGATGCATTTGATCTTTTATATGACAGACTCTTTGATTCGAAGTTTGATAGTGCCGACCGGATCGCCGAAGGTATCAGTGCCATCCTGAATACCGTAAGAAACAATATGAACAAAAGTCCTGAAAGGCCGGCAAGACTCCTTGGTGCGTCCGATTCCGCAAAGGGTGCGGCATATTATGAGTACACCCATTATCTTGGATACTATGATTTTCTGAAAGGCCTTCAGAAGAAACTTAAAGAGGACCCGAACAGTGTTTGTGAAAAGCTGTCCCAAATGGGCGATCATATAAATAACAGGTGCGGTGCCGTTTTCGGATGCGCCGTGAGCGAGCAGAATAAAGCCACTTACCGGAAGAGCGCGGATGAGTTTATCGGAAGGCTCGGATGTAAGAAGAGAGTACCCGTCGAATATAAGCTTACAAAGTATGATTTTCCGCTTGCGGTCGCGATCGACAATCCGGTGGCATATAATATTACAGCTACCGGGGATATTAGTTCATACGGGATCAAAACGGATGATATGGCGTTTGACATTACGCAGTCCATTATATGCGACGGATACCTTCGTCCGGAAGTAAGGGAGAAGGGCGGAGCCTATGCATATTCATACATATTCGAGCATCCCATCGACAGTATATTTACTGCAAGGGATCCGAATATTGCCAGGACGATGGATATATTTGAAAACATGGGCGAGGCTTGGATAAATGTCCGAAAGGGAATGGATCAGAAGACACTTGATGAGTACATAATCAAAGAGTATTCAGTTTTGTCGCTAAGCACCGGAGATATCGGTGACGCATCAAATATCATCATCAAAATGGCGGAAGGAAAAGGTGCCGATTACCGGTCAAAGAAGCTTGCGGCGCTGAAAAAGGTCACGCTTTCGGACCTTCAGAAATATGACAGCGTGGTGGAAAAGCTTGGAAAAGATGGCAACCGGGTGACGCTTGTATCGGGTGATATGATCGACAGGAACAAGGAACTCTTCTCGCAGATCATCAGACCTTTTGACCGGACTGCCAGATAGCGCGATATTTACAATAAAAGCGCTGTATGATAACATAAAACAGTCACTATCATCAGTAAACAGGAGTGTGTATTATGAAAAAAGGAATTGCATTGTTACTTGCATCAGTGATGCTGTTATCTCTTGCGGGATGCGGCGGCGCAGCTGCGACCTCGGAAAAGAGAGTTTTCAAGCATGGATTCGACCTTGATTATCCTCCGTATTCATACATCAATGAAGACGGAACGATGGGAGGATTCGATGTCGAACTCGCACAGGCTGTATGCGAACATCTCGGCTGGGAGTACCAGGCTGTTCCGTTCAACTGGGACGCCAAGGATGCCGAGCTTAACGCAGGCAGCTGCGACTGTATATGGTCGGGATTCACGATCAACGGACGTGAGGATGATTACACATGGAGTAAGCCTTATTCCGACAACACCCAGATGATCATGGTCAAGAAGGACTCTGGCATTAAGACACTTAAGGATCTTGCCGGCAAGACGGTCGGCGTACAGACTGCAACGAGTGCATATGATCTCTTAAACGATGAAGAGGGTCAGGCAGAGCTGTGCAAGTCATTTGCTTCACTTGAAGTGTATGAGACTTATACGATAGCATTCAACGATCTTAAGGCAGGTGCCATCGATGCGATCGCGATCGACGTAACGAGCGGACAGTTCCTGATGAGCGGATCTGAGGAGTATACTTTCCTTGATGAGATGCTCGGAAGTGAGCAGTATGCGATCGGATTCAGGAAGGAAGATACCGAGCTTCGCGATACTGTCAACAAGGCTCTTGATGATCTTGTTGCTGACGGCACTTATGCAAAGATCGGCGAGAAGTATCCCGAGATCAAGGATTTCCTCTGCCTCGGCAAATAAATGATAATGCAAAATGTCAGGATGGGCTTGCCTGTTCTGACATTTTTTGCTTTTAGGAGTAATTTATGAGTTTTTCCACAATGCTTGCAACGATGTTTGCCGGAATGCTCCGCACGGTCGGGATATTCCTGCTCACGCTTATCGGATCGCTTCCTCTCGGCATGATCATCATGTTCGGGAGAAGATCAAAAAACAAGGTTTTATCCGCGATAGTCAAAGGATTCATTTCGATCATCCGCGGAACACCTCTTATGCTTCAGCTTCTCGTATGGTATTTCGGACCGTTCTATCTGTTCGGTTGGTCGATCAAGGGATACCGTTTCCCTGCGATCATAATCGGTTTTGTCGTAAACTACGCATGCTATTTTGCGGAGATATACCGCGGCGGTATAGAATCGATGGACAAGGGACAGTACGAGGCCGCCGAGATACTTGGATATTCCAGATCCCAGACATTTTTCAGGATAATACTCCCACAGGTCGTAAAAACGATACTTCCGAGCGTGACGAATGAAGTCATCACGCTTGTTAAGGATACATCGCTGGCGTTTACACTTGCATACCAGGAAGTGTTCTCGCTCGCAAAACAGATATCCGCATCGGAAACGTCATTTATGCCGTTTGTCGTTGCGGGCGTGTTCTATTTTGTCGCAAACTATGTTGTTGCGTTCATAATGGACCGCATCGAGAGATCGATGGATTATTATTCGTAAACAGGAAAAGGAAGAGGTTTTCATATGATCCTTGAGATGAAAAATATAGTCAAGCACTTTGATGACTGCAATGTGCTTCATGACATATCGTTATCCGTTGACAGCGGTGAGGTTGTATCGATAATAGGACGATCGGGCTCGGGTAAGTCAACGCTCCTTCGCTGCGCGACTTTTCTCGAGAAGATCGATGGCGGATCGATAAGCTATAAAGGCGAGACGGTCGCACACACACCTGAAGGCGGTCGGGCAGTTTACGCAAACAAAAAAGACATCGCAAGAGCCAAAAACTATTTCGGGCTTGTGTTCCAGAACTTTAACCTGTTCCCGCACTATTCGGTCATCAAAAATGTATATGACGCACCCGTGAACGTTCAGAAGACGGACAGAAAGGCCGCTGAAGAAGAGGCGCTTGAGATACTTGATAAGATGGGACTTCGTGATAAGGCGGATGCGTATCCGTGCCAGCTGTCGGGAGGACAGAAGCAGCGTGTTGCGATAGCGCGTGCACTTGCGATGCATCCCGATATCCTTTTCTTTGACGAGCCGACGAGTGCTCTTGATCCCGAGCTTACCGGAGAGGTATTAAAGATAATCAGAAAGCTCGCTCAGGAAAAGATGACGATGGTCATAGTCACTCACGAGATGAACTTTGCGCGCGCCGTGTCAAACCGCGTGATATTTATGGACGGCGGATACATCGTCGAGGAGGGCGATCCCGAAGAAGTATTCGGCAATCCGAAACAGGAAAGGACCAGACAGTTCCTCAGGAACTATTCGGATGACTGATGGCTAAGATCACTGATTATTCATTCAGGTCACATGACGACCGGCAGACACCTATCCACGCCGTAAAATGGGAACCCGACAACGGTGAAGTTACCGCATGTATTCAGATAGTTCACGGAATGAGAGAGTACATCGAAAGATACTCCGGGTTTGCCGAATTCCTGACCGCAAAGCAGTTTGCCGTATTCGGACACGATCATATAGGACACGGATATTCTGTTGAACGCACAGAGGACAGAGGCATAATGCACTGCAAAAAGCCGGATGTCGTCATGGTCGAGGATATTTATTCCAACTATGAGATCATGAAACGTGAGTATCCCGGCAGGCCTTGCTTTATCCTCGGACACAGTATGGGATCGTATCTTTTAAGAGAATTTCTCGCTGAAAAGGCTGAGTCTCTTTCGGCTCTGTCAGGTGCCGTGATCATGGGAACGGGATGCGAGAACAATGCGGCGCTGTTTTTCGGAAACATCCTTTGTCGCCTGATGATGCTGTTTAAGGGAAGAGACGGACATACGATGCTTCTGCCGGCTCTTATGTTCAGCGGCAGTTACAAAAAGTTTGACAGAACGGGGAAGCATCCCGAAAACAGCTGGCTGTCAAAGAATGTCGATAATGTGAAGAAATACTTCGACCCTTCTGATCCGCGAAATCATTGTGTTTTTTCGGTCAACGGATATAACATTCTTCTTCGTTCGACCTGGTATGACAACAGGAAGAAGAACATAAGGAAGATGAATATGGATATCCCGGTGATTTTTGTCTCCGGCGATCAGGATCCTGTAGGCGCGATGGGAGAGGGTGTCAGAAAATCATATTCCATGTTTATGGAAGCCGGTGTTAAGGATGTTTCGATCAAACTTTACGAGGGTGACCGGCATGAGATACTGAATGAACTCGACCGGGACAGGGTCTATGAAGACCTTTATGAGTGGATGAAAGAGAGAATGCAGTAAAGACCATGAAGAAAGAACTTGACGGAATTGTATATGACTTCATTTCACCCACGGGAAATATGACTATACTCGTGGAATCGGATGTTGATAAAAATGATTATGCCGATGTTGCAAAACGCCTTATGAAAGAGGAGAAGCGATGTGAACAGGTCGGATTCGTGATGAAGTCGGATAAGGCTGATATAAAGCTCTGCATGGCTGCAGGAGAGTTCTGCGGGAATGCCACGATGTCGGCTGCCGCACTGTTTGCTGATAAAATGGGTTTTGAGAGGGAAGTTGAAGGCTGCGTAAATGTTGAAACCGATGTTTTTGACGACCCGGTACCGGTTTACATAACTCTTGCGTTTGAGGATGACGGAAAGGTTTTCAGAGGACGGATCAAAATGCCCCTGCCCGGCAGCATCACAGAGCATTCTTTATCGTACGCCGGCAGGACATACAAACTTCCGGTCGTAAGCTTTGACGGTATATCGCATATAATCGCTTCTTCCGATGAACTCGGACTGGAATATGAGCAGATCGAGGAAGCACTCAGGGCGTGGTCCGGTGATATCGGGTCCGCATGCGTCGGTATCATGGTTGTCGAGAAGTTTGAAGACAAGCATAACGGCGAGATATCAACGGTCATCAGACCGCTCGTTTACGCCCCCGATGTTGAAACGCTTTACTGGGAGAGTTCGTGCGCCAGCGGAACGACGGCTCTTGGCGCTTATTATAAAAGATCACTTGATATGAAGACACTCAGACTTATGGCCATCCAGCCCGGAGGTTATCTGACGGCCGTTTGCGATGCGGACGGAACGATCAGTCTTGAGGGAAGGGTCAGGTTATAACAGATATCGGAGGATGATATCGGAAAGAGGTGTGTATGGATTTTCAGGCTGTAGTAGACAAAATGACCGCAATGACATGTGTTGTCTCGGTGGAGCATTTTCCGGACGGAAGATACGGCAAATTCCGAATTGTCACGGGAAACCGCGCGTACATCGATTCGATTGAGCATCCTGCACCCGGAACTCAGATGCTTACCAGTAAATTTACTCCGAACTCGGAATACACCGATTACCTGACAAGGGATCTGAACTTCGAGGATTTCTGCTACCGCGCAGCTGTCGGAAAGAAATGCCTTCACTCATACGCACATCCGGACAGGATGAATGTCTGGATCAACATGTCCTTCCTGCCGCTCGATGCTGATGAGGAAAACCTAAGCTACTGCCTTTACATGATGGAGATAAACTTCGAGGCAGATTCCGAGAACATGTCGGGTGTGGCATCTGATACTGCTGCCTCAGTACTTGAAACCTGTATCAAGCTGAGCGGAACGACTGATTTTAAAGCTACGATCAAAGACGTGACTGAGGAAATACGGGATCTGTGTCATGCCGAACACTGCTGTATCCTTGTCATGAATGAGTTTGACAGATCATGCTATGTACTCGGGGAGGCTTTTCAGGAGGGAACAAAGCTCCTTCCCATGGAGACATATGTTGACGATGCATTTTATGACATTGCCGATTCATGGAAAGGCACGATCGCAGGAAGCAACTGCCTGATCGCAAAGAACGAGCAGGATATGGAGATCGTCAAAGAACGTAATCCGGTATGGTACGAGTCTCTTACAAGCGCAGGCGCATATAACATAGTCCTCTTCCCGTTAAAATCACGCAACCAGCTTCTCGGTTATATGTGGGCTCTTAATTTTGATTCGAAGCTTGCGGTTAAGATCAAGGAGACACTGGAGGTCACGACATTCATCGTAGGATCCGAACTTGGTAACTACCTTCTTGTTGACAGACTCCGCCTGATGGGATCGATAGATATGCTTACCGGAGTCATGAACCGTAACGAGATGAACAATGTCGTTGACGAACTTGCACACGGTATAAAAGAGGATGTTTCGGTCGGCGTAATATTTGCGGATCTTAACGGCCTTAAGACCGTCAATGATGTTAACGGACACAATGCCGGCGATACGCTTCTTAAGAACGCATCGGCGGCACTTAGAAAAGTTTTTTCCGAGAAAGAGATATTCCGTGCCGGAGGCGATGAGTTCTCGATCATCGTTACCGGTATAACCGAAAAGGAACTCGATGAGAAGATAGAAATGATCAGAAAGGTGAGTAAAGACTTTGATGATCTTTCATTCGCTCTCGGAGGCAGTGTTGAAAAGAACAGCACAAACGTCAGAATGGCTCTGCGCCGTGCTGATGAGAGGATGTACGAGGATAAGCAGAAATACTACAGCAAGCATCCGGGCCGCGCAGAGGAAAACAGAAGAAGCCGCGGTAATGTGAACAGTCCCGCACCGGCCGGTCCGGAAGATGCCATGATAAGGGAACTGAACTACGATACACTGACGGGTCTTCCGAGTATGGCATACTTCTTCAGGCTTGCCGAGACAGGCAGAAAGAGCATGCATGATAATGAGGTGGAATCCGCACTTGTATTCATTAATCTTAACGGCCTCAGATTCTTCAACCAGAAGTACGGATTTGCTGAAGGCGATCAGCTCATCAAAGAGTTCGGCCGGATCATATCTGAAATGTTCGGAAAGGATAACTGCAGTCACTTCGGCCAGGATCATTTTGCGCTTTTTACGGAAGCATCCGGAGTGGAAGATAAACTGAAGAAGATCTTCAGGACAATGAAAAAGGCCAACGGAGGGAAAACGCTTTTTGTGCGTGCCGGGATATATCCGGATTCAATGGGCATCGTCGAAACATCCGTTGCGATCGACAGAGCAAGGTATGCATGCGATTCTGTCAGGGATGATAACAGTTCGTATTTCAATTATTATGACAAGACCATGCTCCAGCGGGAGATAAACAGGAAATACGTCATTGATAATCTTGACAGGGCGCTGGCTGAAAACTGGATAACCGCATTTTATCAGCCGATCGTCAGGGCAACGAGCAGAAAGATCTGTGATGAAGAGGCTCTGGCAAGATGGATAGATCCGGATAAGGGTATGTTTTCGCCGGCTGATTTTATCCCGATACTTGAAGATTCAAAGCTGATATACAAGGTCGATCTTCATATTGTTGACGTTATCCTGGAGAAGATAAAGAAACAGAAGGCGGCCAATCAGTTTACCGTTCCTGTCAGTGTCAATCTCTCAAGAACCGACTTTGAGTGCTGTGACATAGTGGAAGAGATCAACAACCGTGTTGAGGCGGCCGGAGTGTCAAAAGATCTGATCACGATCGAGATAACCGAAAGCGTTGTCGGTGAGAATTTTGATTACATGAAGGAGCAGATCAGCCGTTTCCAGAATCTTGGTTTCAAGGTATGGATGGATGACTTCGGAAGCGGTTATTCATCACTTGATCTTCTTCAGGAACTTCAGTTTGACCTGATCAAATTTGATATGCGTTTCATGAGACAGTTTGAGACGACACCGAAGTCGAGAGTCATCCTGACAGAGCTTATGAGAATGGCAGCAAGCCTTAACATAGAAACGGTATGTGAAGGTGTTGAGACAGCCGAACAGGTTGAGTTCCTGTCGGAGATCGGATGTACGAAGATGCAGGGGTATTACTTCTGCAAACCAATCCCGTATGACCAGATCAAGGAGAGATACAAGAACGGTCTTCAGATCGGATTTGAGGATCCTGAAGAACATGGTTACCATAAGATGCTCAGTGCGATCAATCTTTATGATCTGGGTGCTATTTCAAGTGAAGAGTGCGAATCCGTAAAACATTATTTTAATACGATCCCGATGGCGATCATTGAATCAAACGGCGATGATCTCAGCATATTAAGGTGTAACAAGACTTACCGTGAGTTTTCCGAACGGTATAAAGACATAGAAGATGAGATGATTGATGGTATACGCCAGTGCGAGAATATAGGGCAGAGAACGTTCTTAAGTGAACCTTCGGCGGACGGCGATATGGTTAACATCATGATCCGACGTGTCATTGATAATCCGGTCACGAATGTCGGGGCGTTTGCCGTGGCGGTTCTTGACATAACCGGAAAGAATGATCAGTCGCCTACTTACACCGGCGTCGCAAAAGCTCTTTCCGCCGATTTCATAGATATGTACTATGTTGATCTCGACACTGAAAGATTCACGCAGTATTCGTCGTCGGACAAGAATGGTATATCGGCAGAAAGAAGCGGAGAGGGATTCTTTACGACGAGCCGCAAAGATGCTCTCGAATACATATACTTCGATGACCAGGAGCCGTTCATAAGAGCCTTTACAAAAGAGAATGTCGAAAGATCTCTCAATGAGAACGGTGTTTTCACGCATATGTACAGGCTTCTTATAGATGGGGAGCCGCAGTATGTGAACATGAAAGCAGTCCGTATGGATAATGCCGGTAACCGGATCGTAATCGCCGTAAGTAACGTAGACGCTCAGATGAGACAGCAGGAAACACTGGAGCGCCTCAAGGAAGAGACGATCACATATTCAAGGATCTCCGTACTTATGGGTGACTTCATCGCGATCTATACGGTCGATCCGGAAACGGGCAGCTATATGCAGTACAGTTCATCGGATGAATTCTCCAATCTGGGAACATCAAGGGCCGGAGTTGATTTCTTCGGAGATTCGCGCGAAGAGATACGCTCAAGTATCGTACCCGAAGACTATGATATGTTCATGAAAGAGTTCACTAAAGAAAATGTTCTCGGCAAGACTCAAAGGGGTGAACTGTTTGTATTGAATTACAGACTTAAGCTCGGCAAAGAGCCCGTGCAGATAACATTAAGGGCAGGCATTGTCAGGGAGAAAGACGGCCCGCAGCTGATCGTCGGTGTAGCAAAGGGGAATTCTTGACAAATCGGTTAGGTTGATGCAAAATATGAAAGGCGTTCGCTGATAAGAATTCGACTGAAGGAGACTCGCGCATGAGGATCACCTTCGGTGATGGGCGCTCGTCGTGCAGGCAGGGTATCCCCTACCAACATTTGCAGAAATGGCGGAATTGGCAGACGCGCACGGTTCAGGTCCGTGTGAGGTAACACTCATGAGGGTTCAAGTCCCTTTTTCTGCACTTAATAGCATCTGATTTCATCAGGTGCTATTTTGTTGCCTAAAAACGCTGTAACGGCGCGGGTTTAAAGGCTATCACTATGTTCGACATACGTCGTCTCTTTTTGTCTGATTTCGACAGTTTTCCCCCATCGATGGGGGAAAAAATGGGGGAAAAATTGGGGGAAAAATTGGGGGATAAGACATGCTTCTTGCATTTCACGTCAAAAAAAGTGCGTTTCACGTATAATATATAATTATAAGTGGCAATCTTTCCGAAAATTAGAACGACATATTGGATTTAGAAGGAAGTCATAAATGGATCATAAAATGAAGATCGCCATATGCGATGATGAAAAGCCCATAAGGGACTATATAGAAAAATGCGTGCGTGAAGTAAAGGCAGATGTTGAAGTTGTTCAATATCCGGATGCTTCAGAAATGGTTGCGGCAAGTTTTGATGCAGATATACTATTCCTGGATATCCAGATGCCGGGTATGGACGGGATGAAAGCAGCTCGGATACTTCGGACTATGGGTAACAAAACTATCATAGTTTTTGTTACTGCTGTTGAGGAGTATGTATTCCAAGCGTTTGATGTTGGGGCGGTGCAATACATAGTAAAGCCGTTTGACAGAAACAAACTTATAGATACGATCAAAAAGACGATAGCTCTTGCCGAAGAGAGAAACAGCATAGATGCTGCCCTTTCAGATATGAATGAGTCAAATGAAGCTAAAAGATCTATAACGATCAAGTCTGATGGCGTTAACAGACGGGTTATATTGACGGAAATAATGTATGCTGAAGTGTTTGAACATCGCATAATACTCCATATGAATGATAAGGAGTGTATTAACTATTACGGGAAGATGTCTGATCTTGAAATGGTTGCCGGAAAAGACTTTTATCGGGTGCACCGGGCGTATCTGATCAATCTTGCGTATGTTAAGTCATATGATTCGAAGAGCGTTTCGATTTCAGGAGAGGAGATCCCCGTGGCTCGGGGAAAATATCAGGAACTTGTAAAAGCATACTTGTCATACTACACACGTAAGGAGCATTTATGATCGACTATATTGTTGCCAATTTTGCGTCATTCGCTGATGCTTTTACTCATTGTCTGGTAGTCATATATATAATCTGTGTGTCTTTTCTGTTATCAGTCTGGATAAAACCGTTTGTTCAAATCCGCAGGGCGTCATCTCTTACCGCGATCATATATTTCATTTTCAGATTTATATACTATTTGATACCTGTAGATAGTGATTTTATCAGGGGGATTGCGTTTGGGATCATACCCGTAGTATTCCTTGTTTCATGGCTTTTGGATAATAAAAGGAATCCGGTCCAGAAACTGTTCCTTTCAATTCTCTATTATCTGATAAGCTGGCTGACATATGAGATTTCAGTGGAGATCGGTCTTTTTGAAAGAGATATCATGTACAGATTTGAATGGTATCATTCGGATGCCAATGCCATTGCGATCGAGTTTATCATATGGAATTTGATCGAATATGCTTTTGCGGTAGTTATTCTGTATATTTCAGTGCGCCTTATTCAGAAGGCATATATAAGAAAAATGGAAGAATTGTCATGGAAAGAACTGTTGATGCTGCTAGCCCCGTTCTGGACTATTCTTTTGGTAAAACCAATTATGTTGGCGTATTTCACTCTCTGGATGGATGGTATAGCAAATGGGAGTATAAATGAAAACATACCGTCAAGCATTTATCGCCTGGTGTTCTGTGTTCTGTCGCTACTGTCTGTAATTATCATTATTACGCTGTATCAGAGGATCAAAGAGGCCACGGATGATAAATATGCAAGACAGTCCCTTGAGAATCAGATCGAGGATATCCGGCGACATATGGGGCAGATAGAGGATATGTATGAAAAGATGAGAGCGATGCGGCATGACATGGGCAATCATATGGCTGTGATAGAGGGCCTTGCAGATAAGGGAGAGAAGGATGCCCTGAGTGAGTATATCGGACAGTGGAAAAAGAATTATGATGAGTCAGGAACACTGGTTAAGACCGGAAATCCGATCATCGATGTTGCAATTTCGGAGTTTGCCGCAAGATTTAAAGAGTCTGACATACCGTTTGAACAGTCATTTCAGTATCCCGAACAGCTTACGATCAATCCATTCGATCTGTGTGTTGTGGTAACAAATGCGCTTCAGAATGCATATGAAGCATCTGTAAACACGAAAACACCCTCAGTATCACTGACATCTGTTGTCCGTGATCAAACGTTTATCATCAGTCTGAGAAACCATACAGACAACAAAGTGTATATAAATTTCGAAGAAGATATACCGGTTTCGTCAAAAAAGGAAGACGGTCATGGGTACGGACTAAAGAATATAAGGACAATCGCCCGTAAGTACAAGGGTGATATCGAAATACGTCAAGAAGTTGAAAAAGACGGGTATATGTTTGTTCTGAACGTCATGTTTATTGGCTGAACCGCAATTCACGACTGAAAAAGTGCGCTTCACGTCGAATCTATTGTTTATTTCTACAATTTCCCGATACTAAAAGCATAATATGAAATGGTTTTTTCGCGTGGGTGCAATTCACGTCGAAAAAAGTGCATTTCAAGTAATGTGGGTTTATTTGATGCTGTCCTATTACGATAGAACGATTAGATACAGCATCAAATGTGTCAAGTTCGCAGAACTTGACATGTAGCGTCGGCTCTTCGACGAAGTCGAATCAGGATGAGCCGACGTTCTCGGGTTGCAAGGAAACGGATTTCATAAGAAGAACAGGAGGTTCAGGAAGATGTCAACAATAAGACAAACAGCAGGCAGTAATTATTTTGATGAGACCTATGGCGGAGGTAGTTCAGGCTATTCCAATGATTTTCTGTCAGGGTTAAGTGTAAATACCAACAGTAATGGCGGCGGTTCATTCGATCTGGCGGATTATGCCATGATCAAGAACGGATCATACGGCAAGCTTATGAAGGCGTACTACGGACAGGAAAAAGCACAGAAGGCCGTAGAATCCAAGGAGAGCACTTCCAAGCTTACACAGATGGCCGGTAATGCCGGAGGAATGGCAAATGCAGCAAAAGCCCTGATGGATGATTCATTATGGCAGAAGAAGACCATAACGGAGAAGGACGAAAAGACCGGAGAGGAAACGACTAAAGAAGATTATGACTGGAAGGCCATCACAAAGGCTGTTAAGGGATTCATCGAAAACTATAACAACACAGTGGCTGGTGCAGGTGAATCCGATACAAAGGGTGTGTTGAGGAATGCTTCCTTCATGGTCAAGACAACGGCGGCATACAAGAAAACACTTGAAAAGGCCGGCATCACGATCACAAGCGGAAATAAGCTCGAACTTAACGAGGAAGACCTTAAGAATGCGGACATTTCAACGCTTAAGACACTGTTTACGGGTTACAACTCTTTTGCCGACAAGATGGCGACAAAGGGTAACACGATAGCAAACGAAGCTGCAAGTGCCGGCGGAACATATACGAGCAATGGAACGTATTCCAAAGCACTGTCACAGATAGTATCGACCAAGATCGATACCAAAGAATAACAAGGATGTTAACGATAATCACGGAAGATTAAGGAGGATTAGACCATGTCAATGAATGTAGGAACAGATTATACGAATTACAAAACCGGATACACTAACACAGAAAATCAGAAAAAGGATGTCGATATTTCCGAAAAGACTGCAGATCAGGGCAAGACTGCGTATGTCAAGGAAGGTGTTGTTTATGATAAGTCCGGAGAAAAAGTAGACAACTCAACATATTCGATCAATAAGATGAGCGCAACTGACAGGGCTGCGATCGTCGATCAGCTGAAGGAAGATGCAAGGCAGAGGGAACAGCAGCTTGTAAGCATCGTGCACAGAACAATAGCTGATCAGGCCGGAGCATATGGAAAAGCTACCGGAAATGATATCTGGACACTCCTTTCTGGCGGAAAGGTTACTGTAACTGCAGCCGAAAAGGCACAGGCACAGAGAGATATCAGTGAAGACGGGTATTACGGTGTTAAGCAGACATCCCAGAGATTGTTTGACTTTGCCTGTGCGCTTGCCGGGGATGACGTGGATAAGATGAAAGAAATGCAGAAGGCCATGGAGAAGGGTTTCAAGCTTGCTACAAAATCATGGGGTAAGGAACTTCCGGGCATATGCGGAGAAACATTTGATGCGGCTAACAAACTGTTTGAGGAATATTACAGGTCAAAAGATCCTGGAGCAGCATTGTCAGAATAGGTGGCGTAAAGTTTTCATAGAAAACTTTGCGGCACGTTGGCCACGACTTCCACGCAGTGGAATTGTTATGTCGTGGCTCTCAAGAGTAGGAGAGGACTAAAGCCATGAACATAACCATGAAAGGTGCCGGCCTTCTCGGAATGGGTAATCCCGGTCTTAAAAGTACACAGGACCGTCTGGACAGAATGGTCAAAAGGGATAATAAAATAGCGTTCTTTGAGCAGCAGAAAGAGAATCTGAAGACTATGAAGACGGATTCGCTTGAAGATATCTCAAGAAAACTGGAAATGCTTCATGGTTATGATGATCAGATCGCGCTTGCAAAGGTTGAGTTCAATAACAGTCAGGTTTTCCATATGCTTGATGAAGCAAGGGAACTTGGCGAGAAGATTGCTGAAGCAGCCGAGAAGAATGCTCCTAAGACTCCAGAAGAAAGACGCGAGGATATGATCGAGGAGGTTACAGGAGTAGATATGGACGGTGGAATACTTGGAGAAGTGATGGACGAACTCGAGGATATCACGGAAGAGATGACGGAGAAAGCCGCGGAAGAGCTTGAAGAAATGACAGAGGAGACTCTTTCGGAGCAGGATCTGAAACAGGCATTGTATCAGGAACCTTTAAGCACTGAGGATCCTGTGGAAGATGATCTGTTGCAGGATAAGTATAAACGGATCGATTACCGGGTATAGGAAACGGATTTCCTATCATAATAGTCAAAGGAGGACGAAATCATGGCATTATCAGGTATCATGACAACATCGCTGTTGTCGGCAAATAATTCAATGAAGATCGCAAGAGTACAACAGGGCGCCAAGAACCAGATGGACGGACACGCCGGTGTGCTTGATGCAGAGATAAAGCTAGACAGCGCCCGGGGCGGGGATGTTAAGAAAAAACAGGAAGAGCTTGAGGAGACAAAGAAAAAGGCTTCCGAACTTGAAGAATCCACTATGAATACGCTTTCGGCTACATCCGATGATCTGAAGAAGGCGGCTAAAGACGATCTTGAAGCCAGAAGGGCAGAGAAGGCTGAAGAGAAGAAGAAAGCCGAAAAAGCAGCAGAGAAAAAGAGGGTGGAGAAGAAGGCTACCGAAGAGAGGATCGAGAAGATCGGAGAAGCAGCAACATCTGAAACCGCAGAGATATCTGATGGTGATCATAGTGTATCGGTAGAGGGAACATTGTTTGAAGGCGCCACGATCAATGTCGTTGTTGACGGTGTAACTCCAAGCACAGGCGCAACCGGAACAATAGGCGTATCGATGGACGAAAAAGCCTGACAGAGGGTTATAATATGAAAATCACGGGATCATACAATCAATATGAGCTGAATAATATGGAATCAACAGGCAGTAAGCCCAAGGCAGAAAAGGAATACGCCAACTATCTGATGAAGAAGTATCCGTGCCTGTCTCCAGGAAAGAATTCTGTTGTATCTGTAACAAGTGGATTATTGCGTAAAGCCATGTCCGATGAGAAGACCGGTGAGTGGCTTGAGAGAGAATTATCAAAGGCTCCCGATTATATCAAACAGGCTCAACAGTCTGCGATTGCCCATGGTTCAACCCTGAAGTTCTGTTCTATAGAGTTCGGAGAGGAGTATTCCACGATGTGTACGCTTACTGTAACAGACGGCGGAGGAACTGATCCGGACATTGATGAATGGCTTGAGAAGGTTAAGAAGGAAAGGGCTGAGCGAAAAGCCGAGGAAAAGAAACAGGAAGAAGAACGCGCAGAGGTTCGCCGACAGGAAACAGAAACATATAAGATGGAACTAAAGGGCAGGGATCTTGAAGATCTGACAAGACAGTTCGCCATGAATCTGACAACACAAGCCTCAACGCTTTCGAACGGTTCAATTGATATAAAAGCGTGATCATTTCAATGTAAACAATTATCTTCAAAATGCCGATATATATTTAAGATAAGTGATAATGTCGCCTGATCAGAAAAGGAGTTCGGATCAGTATTGTCAAGGAGGATGACACATGAGCGGGATAAATGCGGTTAATAACGGTAAATCCGGTGAATTTCTACAGGGAATTCAGACGACAATAAAGGAAAAACTGAATAATGCTATTGAAGAAGGAGCATTCTCCAACGCATTTGATGAAGGAGTAGCTGCAACCCTTTCAATATCGTCATCCGGGATCGCTCAGGCTAGTCGGGCAGAAAGAGAAGATATCATTCGACAATCTATAGTCCAGCTGGATGGCGGGTATAGAAAGTTTAATCTTACAGATGAAGAAGCCTGTATTCTCAAGAGTTTCCGGTTGGAAGAATACTATGATATCCGGAATAGAATGAAGAATGAGGATATTAACGCCTATAATGATCTTTTAAAGTCTGAAGAGATCGCCGACAAGAACTCCGACCCGAGCGCAAAGTTTAAAGTATATTCAAAAGCATATAACTGGGCTTACGGGGACGTTTTTGACAGAATCCATAAGGAAAATCCGGAAGTTGATATTTATGTAAGATCACCGGGGACGGAGGAAAATCATAACTATCAAATGAGAAATAACAGAACCTCACTTATTATTTCCACGGATGAAATAAAACTCCTTCAGTCAAGAAATAACAACGATAAGAAAGCACAGGAAGAACTGTGGAATAGGATCCTGGAAAAGATCCGATCATGAGTTTGATGAAATGACAAGTCGGGATATATTAAAGGAAAGCATTAATATCGCTTGATCCGAAAAGGAGTTCGGATTCATATGATCAAGGAGGATATCACATGAAGGTCAATAACACATCCTTTTTTATGAATGATGGCGTATTTGGAACATCGAATACATCGGAGCGTTCAAACAATAATCCATCCAAATCATCCGGAATATCGATAAACGGCAGTTCTTTTGCCATGCAGAATGATCCCATTGCGGCCAAGCGGGAGGAAGCCCGTAAGAAAGCAATGAAGGTCATCGGGGATGCGTTTGCTAATGACCGGAAGATTGATGAAGACCTTGATGCAAGAAGCGAGCATATCCGAAAGCTGAAAACTGTTCAGAATGACGCAAATAAAGTGATCAACGAAATAGAATCAGACCGTGCTGCTCTTCGAGATGAGTATGGTATTGATACGGACAGTCAGGAAGAGAAAGATCTCCAGCTTCTTGAGAAGGAATTCAGGGCACGCCAAAAAGGTTCTGATGTTCAACTTACAAAGGAGGATATGGAGGAGATCGCTAAGATTAAGGCAAAGGGCCTTACGGAATATCAGAGCAGGTCGATGGAAATGCTTGATTATGAGAAACCATATCTTGATGCAGCATATGAGGCTAAAGCCGGTATAGAAGAGGAAAATCTAACCATTGCAGCAATAAAGCGTGAACTTCCGAAGAATGACGCAATGTTGAAAGCCCAGGATAAAGCCGATGCCATAGAAGATGCTGCATCAAAAGAGATCATGGGGATGCTTGTCGATGAAGCGAAGGAACAAATCGACGAAGAGGCAAAGGAGGCCGAAGAAAAGGCCAAGGAGAAACAGGAGAAGGAAGAAGAACTCCAGGAGAAGATCGATGCCGCAAGGGAAAGACGTAAGGAAGAGGAAGAACTCACTGAAGACATCGTGGAATCTGCCCAGGATCTTAATGTTACAACAGCTAACATAAATGATGCACAGAAGGACATTAAGGATATGATGAACAAACTGGCACTCGTAGAAGAAGATATGAAGGGTGCCGCTGTGGATCAAAAATCATAAAGCATATTGATTGGTACTACCATTCAATATAGATCGGTCGGGTCACGGAAAACGTGGCCCGATTTTTTGTTTATAGTCGTTTTATGTCATATGATAGTCGATTTTTGAAATATATATAAATATGGGATTAAATTGGTCGATAGATATTTCAGATGATTTATTTCTATAAGTGTATAAAGAATTTGCTAAGGAAAGCACCCCAGAGGATCCATGGAGAGGATCGTAATTATAATGAGGTGCTTTTACTTTTTTAACAGGGGGAGTAGTAAGCCGGCAAGGGGAAACCGGAAGAAAAAACTTATGAAAATTTGGATCTGTGACGGAGAGAAAAGTGATATTGATGAGTTGAAGAGCCTTATCGATTGTTACAAAAAGAAAAAAGATATAGGGAATGTTGAAGTAAGAGTGTTTGGTGATGCTGCTGAACTTATACAGGAAATGATTGACGGTGATGCTGCAGATATTATTATTTTAGATGCAATGATAGCGGAAAATGGAACTGAGGATCTTCTTAAAAAAATACGAACTAGGAATTCAGATTCAAAAGTCATTCTGCTTATTTCGGAAATGAGACATGTACTTGACGGATATCAGATGAAAACAGATTGGATTCTTTTGAAAGAAAACCCCTCTGACAGATTTTTTGAATGTATGGATAGGCTGTGTTCAGACATCCGGGAGAAACGAAAAATCCTTTCCTTGTCGTGTGTAGAGGGAGATTATGTTTTCAGCCGATCGAAAATACTGTTTATAGAGAGTGAAGGTCATCGCTGTACAATTCATGAATTGAATGGAGATTATCACATATACCGTCGCCTGGATGAACTCGAAGAGAGAATAGATTCGCCGTATTTTATACGAATTCATCAAAGCTATCTAGTCAATGTCAAATACATACAACGTATAAGCAATTACGAACTAACAATGGCAGACGGTTGTATCTTGCCAGTATCTAAGGCGAGATATAAACAGGTTCAGCGTGAATACGCAGAAAATAAAATGAATTGATATAGTCGTTTTATGCATTATATGATCGATTCAGGACATTCCTATAATATGAATTGCGAAATGTGCCGATAACTATATCAGATAATTGTATAAGCTAAGGATAGCAGCTGTGGTCAAAGGAATGAACTTTGATGACAGTCTTTTTTATAAGTGGGGGGTAGTATGAACATTTTTTTTGAGAAACCTGAAGAACAGAAGATAACCAGCCAAAGGGAGCTGGTGGAGCATTTACTCAATAATTCCGGTGATGTTGATGAGATGTCGGAGGAAAATCGCAGAGAGATGGACGCCCGGATAATGGCAAAGCTTAAATCCGGAAAAAAGCTTTCGCAAAAGGAACTGGATTATCTTAGGAGAACAAACCCCATACTTTATGCTCAGGCAATGAGAGTACAGAGAATGGCGGAGGCGCTCGAAGAACAGCTTAAGCATGCGAGAAGCAAGGAGGAAGTTAACCAGATCTTTACTACTGCGTTGTCCGGTATATCCAAGAATGATCCTGACCGTGAATACCTTGTGGCTTCTTTCAATCGTATTTCTACAGAGTTTCGCAAATCTAAAATGTATAATAAGCTGCTGACCACCACTGAGGAAGCAAGGAAGAAAAAGAAACAGGTAGATCCGGATAAGGATCTGTTTAAGGAAGATAATGATGACAAAGACGGGTTTGATCTGAGCAGTTGGAGTCCTTTACGTGAGTTGTATGAACAGATGCCATCTTTTGTGGCCGGAGCGTGACGATTCTTTGCTATTCTTGATGATTTATATGGACGATAGTCGTTTCATGGCATTTATATAATACAGACTTATAACATGTCGATAATAGTATCAGACAACTGAATAAGCAAGGGATTGCGGCTGTGTTCAAAGGATTGAATTTTGGAGACAGTTTTTTTATACGAAATAAGGGGGATTAAGTATGACAGGAACAGCAGTAGCATCATGTTTCAATTACAGCAGTTACGCAAGTTATCAGACTTCAAGTAAGAAGACGGGTGAGGTATTGTTTTCCGATAGTATTGATGTCAATAGTGACAAGGTGAAAAAAGAGGAGTCCCAGAGGGGATCTGTTATGGAGGAATACTATGCAAGAAAGCCTCAGTACAAAGAAAGGGCAAAAGAACGAGTTGATGGCGGTTATGTTGTTCTAAAGTGTGCCGGGATTTCCACCGAGGACATGGAGAACATGTCCATGAATGAGTTTAAAGATGTGATGAGCAAGGTTATTGCCGGGATTCCGCATCATGCCACAAGACCATATGATGAAGAAACGGTACTTATTTCCGAAGAAGGTTGGGAAAACATGAAGAAGGATCCTGATTATGCAGCATATGTGGTGGGTCTGCTTCAGGAAGACAGATCCTTTGCAAATCCGTTCTTTGCGCTGGGGGATAAAGGAAGTTATATTGTGCAGCATTTTGGCGCATCTCCGGAGGACTATCATGGAGTCGGATTTAGCAAGATATACGGTGGTACTGCTGCGGGAGCACGTTCGATGTATAACTCGGCGAAGGCAGGAGGAATTGAGACGCGTGGCCCACAGGCGGATCTTCAGCCTCCGTCAGACTATAATCTTTGGGAAGAGAGAAGAAAAGCAAAGAGGCGTAAAAGAAAAGAGCAGCTTGATGAAGAAATCATGTCTCAATATTATCAGAAGAAGCATTTGAACGATCTGTATGAAAAGAAACTTTACGAGAACAAGGAACTTGCACGATCTCGCAGTGTGGCTGAAATGATAGGATCACGGAGCAATACATCACATGCGCCGAAGCTTTCTATGGCAAGCGGTACGGCGTTTTATGAAGCGGCGTTTATGACATCTGATATAACTGAAATGTTTTAGGAGCATCTTGTATGAACAATATGATCACAATCAGCAGTATGAGTCGCGCATTCCGACAGACACCGGTTCGCAGACCAAGTAAAAATGATGTAAGAGGAGCATCATTTGCGGACTGCGTTCAAAAAGAAGCGGATAAACAGAACATTCCGAATAACGAAACTATGCGTAGTGTAGACGAATATCGGACATACCTGAACGATAAGCTTCAGAATCTCTCATTTGATTCATCAAACAGAATGGACACCACGATGGTATCCTTATCGGATGCTGGTATTAATCGTATGATGAAGGATCCCGAATATGAGAAATGGGTTATCTGTCAGGTTAGTTCCATGATTTCAACAGATGATCCGTTCAGCGGTATGGCAGGCGGAAAGTTTATCATAATGCGCTTTGGAGAGAGAGAATCAGATCTTAGTGTAACAATAGAGAGAGCCGGTTTTTCAAACGGACAGGACAGTATGATGCCAAAGACTCATAAAGATGAAGATGAGAATTTCTGGAACAGACGGCAAAACCGGCTTGAAGAGCAGATTGATGTAAGTGAGGAGATTCGTGAAAGAGAAGCGGAAGGTCTTTCAATAATGATCAATCCGTTTTTGGATATAAGCGGGAAAAAAGCCATTGAGGGTAATACCGCCAACTGAAATAGTCGTTTTATGTCATATTATAGTCAGTTTATGCAGAGGGTGTTTAGTGGTTATACAGACACGACGATAAAACTTTCAGATCAATATAAGAGCTAAGGATAGCGGCTGTGTTCAAAGGAGTGAACCTTGATCACGGTCGTTTTTTTGTAATCAAAAATAAGATACCGCTCGGACCTTTCCGGAGAGCGGTGCGGCTCTGACTGACAGATGAGTCGCGGAAAGGGGGACAATATGTCATTTGCAGTACAAACAAGTTTTAATCAAACGTATCAGTATGGGAGCTTTGGCTCTAAATCTAATCGTGGAGAGGATTCTATAGGAAGAGAATTCATGGGAAGCGCTACTTCACGAACCACTTCATCTGATAAGGGTGAAAATATCGGCGTTATGACGATTGGTAACATAGGGTATATTGCCAAATATGCGGACTCATCGACAGAAGAAGATCCTATCATCAAAGTCGGAGATTATGAGGTCAGGGTAAATGATGTTGATCCGCATAATGCTACTAAGGTAGAGATGTTTGCGCTGATGAGCTATATGGATGATAAAGGTCTCATCGAGAACACCGGCATGAAATCATTTGGAAAAATGACAGCGTATGGGGCACAGGCGGAATATAACGGATTTTGTAGTGATCTATCCGATCCTGAGCTGGCATGGACAAAGAACAGAGACTGGACAGCGATACTGCAAAACGCAAAAGAAACATTTTTTGGTATTCCGCAGGCATATAATCAAGGGCTTAACTGCGAGAACATTGTTGCCGGACTTGAGCGTTGGGCAGAGACAAGGTGTGATAAAGGCGAGAATATAATTACAGAGGTATCCGGTGAGAGTGAAGTGTCAAGTGATATGGATGCCACATGTATTCCGGTTGTCGGCAAAGGATATGGCGATCCGGCCGCATACACCAGGTGTATTACAGCTAATATCAAGACCAAGGAAGCCTATGTACAGCAGAATTCCAACGGAGAAGTGATTTATTCGTACAGGGAGACGGAGCAGTCATTCAATATCATCATCAATTCTGACGGTAAGGATAAAACATACACGATAACCGGTATTGACGAAAACGGCGAGGAGTTTGAAAGAGCGTTTGATCCATATGATCTGGATCCTAAAGATATGGATTATCCCGAGTTCGCTGCGATGTGCATGTACATCAGACAGACGGATGAAACAGCTGATCTGATAGCTAGCAGCTATTTTACGGATACAAGCTATTTCGACGGGATATTTGACAGAGGTGATCGTGTCAGCCTGCTGGGACAGTATGCTGAAGAGTATGGTAATTCTGAGCCGTCCCTTGCAAGCCTTGCGAATAAGATATTTGAAGCTATAAGTACATTTTTCGACAGAGCAATGAGGGGAAACGGATTCTCTGAAGAAGCATTCTCACTCCTGTTTGCGGACCTTGATGATATCGAGACGCAGGAAAAGATCAGTGCGCTCAAAAACGGATATACCTATTCTGACAACACAACCGATCCGGTATCCGAAACAATTGTTTCAAAACACAATCAGTACACGGATCCTGATACCGGTGAGATTGTTCCGGTGAATATCAGATATATCACAGCCTATACTGATGAGGGGATCTCCTGTAAGGAAATAAAAGATGAAGGGGGAAAAATATCACAGAGAGATTTATGGAGTCTATCTTATGATTCTCCGGACAGTTATGAAAAGGTTCAGGAGTTCTTAAAGAGTTTTTCGAAGGATCAGAATCTTACATTTGCTCCACAGGAGAAGTTTTGGAAGGATTTCATGAAGGATGATTTTGATATTGACGGATTCCGTGCATATTACGATTCCACCGATAACGGAAAGATAAATGTAGAGAAGGGATTACAGGAGGGCAAGAATCTGGGAGATCTCTTGACCGAGCCTTTTGCCGAATATATCAACAACACTCATTTTATCGGCAAGGTATTTACGGAGCAGGAAATGTGGGATAACTGGAATGCCCAAATAGAAGCAAACCAGAGGACTTTGGGCTTAAACTGTACAGGAGATATAGCATCCACAGATTCCAGGGATAAGGTCCGTGAAATGAGAGAACAGGCATTTTTGGGGATTGGAAAGAATGCTTCGGAGAACGTAAAAAAAGCCTGGCTGGAGGCTGCAGATGAAATTGGAATGGACGGACAGGGATTATCGGCTACCGGAACACTTGATCATATCCCGCAGTTTATGATACAGCGATTTATCCGCCAGTATAACGGATATGATCCGGATGATGTTCTGGGGAGTACGGTAAGCTCGGCCATCCAGGCGGCTCAGGACGCTATTTATGCTCTTGACCATCCTCTCGAGCCTGATACAACAAGGAGTTCGAAAGTACTTGCGGCGAGGGAGAAAGAGAGAGCTTTCTATGAGCGTTTTATAGAAAAACTCATGGGAATGAGAGCGCTCTAAAACTTCGCCAATATATTCAAGTCGAAATTTAATAAGAGTTATGGAAAGTGGCTGTGTTCAAAGGATTGAACTTTGGACACAGCTTTTTCGTACCAAACAAAGCATAAACAGACAGGAAAACAAGGACTGGAGGGTAGTGATTAATGAAAATTGCAGACAGTACAGTAAACATGATGTCGGGGAGAAACTATACTCAGACCGGGATGAAGAACGGGGTGGCCGGTTATGAAAGCAGCTTCACGGGAATGATCAACAGATATAACACCCATAGGGATAATGCTCTTGCAAAGGACACTTATCAATCCGGCAAGGATAATGGTGGGATGGGTTCTTACAATATGGATGATATCGGGTATTTCAAGGGACTCGGAAAAATCACATCTGGAAGCCTATTTGGAGCGGGAGCAGGTGCGTCAGCTTTTCAAAACAACACTCTGGCCGCGATGTTTAAGAGATTCGCATCTTTTGGAATGATAGGCGGCGCGGCTATTGGCGGATACTCCTCGAGTATGGTCACGTATTCCGAAACCGAAGAGACAGGGTTTCATGCGTGCGGTAAGGCATGTACAGAGGACGGCCGGACGATCGATTTTAATGTAAATATCCTGATGAGCAGGAGCTATATGGAATATATGAACGTAAGGATCCCGACTATGGCTGATGCCCTGTTTGATCCGCTTATTGTCAATATAGGATCTGATACAGCGGATGTGCGGGATCAGACTTTTAAGTTTGATCTTGATGCCGACGGGTGTGAGGATGAAATATCCATGCTTGGTAAGTGCTCGGGATTTCTTGCTTTGGATAAAGACGGAAACGGAAAAATCGATGACGGCAATGAATTGTTCGGAACAAAGAGCGGTGACGGATTCGGTGAGCTTCGGGAATATGACAGTGATGGTAATGGATGGATCGATGAGAACGACGAGATATTCTCAAAACTTAAGGTATGGTGCAAGGATGAGAACGGTAATGACGTACTCATGGATCTGAAGGAGGCAGACATCGGAGCTATATATCTGGGAGAACAGCGGACGGAGTTTACACTTGGCGGGGCAGACGGTTACAGAGACGGAGTGATCAGATCCACAGGGGTATTTCTTCGCGAGAGTGGAGGCGCAGGTACAATACAGCATGTGGACTTGTCCATGAAACAAAACGGTCTGGGTACAAAGGTCAGCGGTGATGATACAGTTATGGATGTAAGTACATCCGACAACCGAAATCAGAGCAATGCCACCAGGAGACAGGAAGAAAGACGGCGGCAGGAAGCAAAGGCAAGAAGGAGAAAAGCTGATGATAAGGCAGCTGCGGATGCCATGTACAGAAGACAGATGGAAAATAGGAAATACATGAATAAGCTTCAGGAGAGGCGATTTATGGAGAGAAAGGAATACCATGAGGAACTGAGCGAGGAGCAGATGGAGAAACTGCTTGAAGATCAGGAAGCAGTATAACAATCCGGTTTTAAATAATCCCTTCTTCATATATGCCGACTTCGTCAAAAGGCGGAGCCGGCATAGCTTTATATGGGAATAAGGATTATTTCGATATCAATGCCCTATATCGTCAAACAAATCATATACCGGTGTGCGTGTAGGCTCCGGATCGTAATCGTAGTCATAATCATAATCAGTACGGTCATCGGCTGAGTGCGAGGCAGTATAATCCCTTTCGGTTATTCCTGCATCAGATCTCGAGAGCGTCTCCTCTTTAACCGGAGTCTTCGGTTCAAGAGCCTTAAGAGCTGCTATATACGGTTCTTGCGTAAAGCTTCGATCCATTGCAAGTTTAGAGTCACGGTCGATCATTTTGATATTTCGATATTCGCCTGTAACGCAGTTCAAGTTAACGGAAGCTGCCTTCAACAAGCCTTCCAGAATACGGAGCTGATGCAGATAATCATCGTAATTGTTCTCTGACAGCCCAAGATTAAGAGCCTTCTGCTTCAGCTCTTTGTATCTTAGGATCTGCATTGTTGTTTCCATATCGACAGACTGAATTATCTCACTAAGAGCATTTGTTTTTTCTTCCTCAGTCAGTTGGGGGTCCTGCTCGCTGTCTTTGTTGTGAAGATGTCTGTATTTTGCTTCGAGATAACGTTCCTCTTTATTTTTCTCATATTCAGCATAGGATATAAGAACTTCCGGCCTTTGAAGGTCCTTGTTACTTAAGAATCTGATGATCTGCTCGGCTTCAGCAAACGTAAGCTCATTATACGGACAGGTGAGTTTCCATCTGTCAGAGTTAGTGTTTAACAAGTTGTAAAGATCGACTTTCTGCTTGCTTGTCATAGGCTCCAGCAGTGCATGCTCATGGCGTATTGTCGACTTATCGGGGTATGTGAGCAGTCGATCGATCTGAGAAAGATCAAAGCCTTTAAGTACACGCTCTAAGCTTTGAAGACCCCTGATCACAGATTCTTTTTCCTGATAGCACTTTACCGAACCCTCCAGTTTATCGATATACTTCTTAAGATTACTCCAGGTCTTGCCTATTTCCCGGAATCGACTTCTGATATCAGCATGAGTGTATAAACCAAGAAGGTTTGCCGCATACATGGATCGCTGCATCCTCAGGATCTTCTTGTCTATATCAGAGATCACAGGATGAGATCTGAGGAGTTCCTCGCGATCTTTATCTTTAAATAGGGACATGATTGTATCAATGATCAGCTCTTTGAAGTATTTAAGAACTTTGATGGCATAAAGAAATACTATCTCCAGATTCGATCTCCGGCAGCCGTTTTCATTGTATCTGCTTATATTCATGTTGAATTCGTTTGTGCGTGGATCTTTTGATATATAATCGATGCGATCGATCCTGTACTGCTGTTCAGCCCTCTTTTCCTCCTGAAGAACCTGTCTTTCAGGAATCGGTTTGCCGCCATTATCAAATCCTATGCCGGAATCCCAGCCCATTCGCTGGCATATGGCTTTTCTCATATATTTTTCACCAAGTGCTATATCCCTTACCTGGAACGGCAAAATGCTGTCTTTCATATGAAGATCATGGCATATGAACAGAACATGATCAGGTGTCTGCGAAATGTCATATCTGCTGATCCCGGTTTTCGGATCCGTGTATTGCTCCGACATGAACTCCATAAATCCCTGCCAGCTTGTAACACCGTGTTCCTTGCATTCCGCTAGAGCGCTATCAATATCTTGTCTGATGCGGTCTTTATTGCTCGTACCGTCATGACTCTTTGCTCTTACATATTCTTCAGCCACATCCGGGACATCCGGCGTATGATTTTTATGATCGATATCCGCATCAAGCAGTATGGGAAGATCATGTGCGAGGCTTATCTCGTCATTGAGATTGCGGAGCTTACGTCGTAGTGCTTTGTTCATGCATATTTTATGAGTGCCGTCCATAGAGAATGCACAGACAACGATATGGTTATGGACATGATCCGTATTCATGTGTGTTGATACAACACATTGAAATCCGGGAAAAGCTCTTTTGGCATATTCAACCCCGATCCTGTGAACAAGAAGCGGATCCGGAGGTGTCCCGCCATGTTCTTTACCGGGAAATGACTGTATAAAGTGTTCAGCATCTATCGGTTTCTTTTCGACGGTAATGCGTCTGCCAGTCTTCTTGTCTGTATATGTAGCGTACTTGGCGCTTCCTCTGCGCCTTCTGCCATTACCGTTTTCTTCATACTTATACTTGGACGCTGCAAAGTCAACAGAGGCCATTTCTTCGATACAGTTGATGCCGGTAACAAGGACTGTCTTATCACCGTCAAGTTCCATAACCGTCTTTTCGAGATTTTTAGCATACTTAAGAACAACATCGAAGTTGTCATCTTCGACTACGGTGTCCTTCGCTTCATATGACTTATCCGTCAAAGTGTTCTTCGTTTCATCGTTAACGTAGTTGATGCATGAAGCAACGCCTTTGGAACTATGTATTGGGATGTTTTTAAGTATAGCCATATCACTTTATCCTCCTTTACAGCCTGATTGTTATTTGTGTCGCAACTTCGGACATATTCAGCCGAAGGCTGCCTATTTCACGCCCCGGCGTGAAGGGTACGGGCTTGCCTGTCGGGTGCAGGGTGGTAATCCTGCCAAGCGATAATCTGGGCCCACCAGGGACCGGATTATCTCTGCTTGCTATGTCTGAGATCAGGCAAGTTCATCTACCTAATACAGATTTTTTGGAAGATTTAAGACATGATCCGTACCCCCGGGAACATAAATAATCAGGCTAACGTCTCCTGCCCGTTAGCCTGTAAATGCCGTCATTTGAAATGTCCATTTGGGGGCAAATGTCTCGGAATGAAAAAATTTTATGTCTTAAAATCGGCGAAATCTTTGTATTAGAGAACTAAGCAACAGAAAAACTTCGAAAGGAGCGATGCAAGATGCAAAAACAGTTTACTTTCACCCGAACCGATAACCTGACCGAGTATCAGGAACTGATCTACAACCTGTTTGAGGCATGGGGTCATATGAGATTTCAGATGCTCACAGCTTTGTTTCAGTGTCTGTTCACTGAAGAAGAACTAAGGAATCCCACATATGTTACTGCAAAGCTGGCTTCGATGGTGCAGCAGGGTCCTGCGACGATGCAGGCAGACAGGGTAACAAATCAACCGATATCTACGGTCGAGACAAATCGGTCGGTGCAGGAACCGGAACAGGTGGACGCTCAGGATGAAGAGAAAACTGATTACCTGAGCATTTTTGATAGCGACATGGATAAAGCAGGTATATAAGAAAGGACGGCGATTAATATGATGAATGTAACAAGTAATATGTCAAAGGATGATCTGAGTAGGATAAGGATTGCGATCGATACCGGAAAGGCTTATACGAAGTTCTGCTACAGGGATAAGGAAGGTAACGATGTATGCGACAAGTTCGTATCAGCCATCGGGCTGGTATCGAAGAACCCCATGCAGGCCACAGATAATAAGGTGTTCAGATGTGATCTGTTAAAGGATCCTTACTATATCGATATTCCGGAACTGTGTGATATAACCACGACAAGCGATAACGAGAAGAACGGGACCGGGTTGTCGGTAAGTGATAACAACCATGACAGGGAGATCGTAACACTCGGGGCCTGCCTGTCGATCGTAAAGGTGATGAAAAAACACGGAGTAAACCGTGCATGCGTTTATGTTGCGATCGGTGCGCCTATCACGGAATATGAAAAGATCCGGAAGGAAAGAAATGCATACTTCAACAGTATCCTTCCGACAGACAGGTGGGTGGAATGCAGATATGAAGGCAGGATATATCAGTTCATTGTCAAAAGAAGTGTTGTGTGTCCTGAAACTGTTGCGGCGTTTGTTTATAACACCGGCAATGACAAGGGAAACATGCTCCTTGTCGATATCGGAGGGAATAACATCCAGTATGTCTGCTCCACAAACGGTGTGATCAATTTTGACCGTGCAAAGACGTTTACGGCAAAAGGCGGAGTTAACACATTTGCCCGTCGGATCCGTATGTTGATGGAACAGAATCAGATCGAACCGGTCGGTACCGTTGTTGAGATCACCGAGTGGCTTGCCAATCCCAAATCAATCCCCGGAAAGTACGGAAACAACTGGAAAGAGCGCTTCAAGGAACTTGTTGATGCGGAGAAGAAAACATATTTTTCGCAGATCACGGGGATATTGGATACAGTGACCGGAAACTTCAGGGAAGAAATGCTACGGGGCTATAAGGTCTGCTATACCGGCGGTGGTTCGGTTCTCTTTAAGAGTGAGATCAAGGTCAGCGGTGGGATCACGTTTGAAGGGAACGAATACGCAAACGTATTGGGATTTTACAAGATGCTCTCGTAACTGATGAGCAGAAGAGTATGCAGTGGGCTGAGTATAAAGAAAGCGAGGTCGGATACTATGAATAAACCGGATAGAAATATAGATGCTAAGTATATACCGATAGATGTAGCGATCAAGAAATATAACATGTGCCGGAACACTCTTATGAAGATATCGGATGAGGCAAAAGCAACGGTTCGTCTTGGCCGAATTGTTCGGATCAATGCTGAGAAGTTTGAAGAGTATCTGGATTCATCTTCATAAAAGGGAATACTGTTATGATGAAGGGCAGGGATAGTGACTTGCATGTATTGACACTGATTGAGCGGACTTTTATATTATACTTAACGGAACTCAAAAAGTCGAAAGGAGGAAATGATAAATGGGTTCGAAAATGGGAAGACCGTATGCTGAACATCCGTTGAATCATGATCTGAAAGTCCGTATTGATGATGATACCTATGTTTTGCTTGAAAGGTATTGTGAAAAGAATCAGACCAACAAGGCGGAGGTCATTCGTAGCCTTCTGATGAAGTTTTTAAGTAAACAAAGGTAACAAAAAGGGAGCCCTCCCCGACCAAAGTTTGGACTCCCTTAAGTGCAACAGACACAGAGTGCCTGCATGGTTATAATACTCTACCTTGCAGCACTCTGTAAATAGCCGAGATTGAGAGGTGAGAGTATGGCAAAGAAGTATAAAGGAAAGTATGAGCGAACACGTATAACACTGAAAAGTGGCAAGACTAAAGACATCTACTATAAAAACAAAGATGAGATGGTAGAAAAACTGAAAGAGGCTCGTGAAAAGGATTCGGAAGAGTATCAGCTGCTTTATAATCCGACATTGAATCAGTATTATCAACATTTTACTGAGATAAGGAGAACAGAAGTAAAGGAGTCTACACTCAGATCGCAAAAATCCCAGTTCAAACAGATAACGGATGTCGAAATGGCAAAGGGTATCAAGTTCGGTGATATGCATATCAAAGATATCACGAGACGGAATATTGAAGACGCACGGCAAAAGCTTTTGGACCAGGGGAAAAGTCCACAGGGGCTTAATATAGCATTTGCACACCTTAATCATGTTCTTAACACGGCTACGATTGATGAAACAATAAAACGGAACCCCTGCAAGGCGCTTAAACAGTTGAAGAGAGACGATACTCCGGTAGTGTCTGATACAACGCACAGGGCATTATCGGAAGAGGAAACCATAAGGTTCTTTGAAGCGGCAAAAGAATGCAACAGTTATTACTACAATGTTTTTCGGTTCATGATAAAGACCGGCATGCGTATCGGTGAGGTGGGCGCTTTGTATCCGACAGATATAGACCGGCATAAGGGTTTTATTCATGTGAGAAGGACTGTCAGACGCAACGAAGCAGGAAGATTTTATATCGGTGATGATGTAAAGACATCAAGCGGAAAAAGAGATATACCACTGACCGATGATATTCTTCAGGTGATTAGAGATCAGGAAAAGAATAATCATACAATGTTCGGCCTTTCCAAGGACGGATTGATCTTCAGATCTGTAGAAGGGAATATCATGAGAGACTACAGCGTTGATCGTGAAATCGCGAGGATATGCAGGAAAGCCGACATTGAGTATTTCTCGAGCCACGCATTTCGTAATACGTACGCGACACGCTTTATGGAGCAGCGTCCCCAGGACTTCAAAATCCTTTCGGAGATTCTTGGGCATAAGGATGTATCGATCACGCTGAACCTGTATACGCACGTGATGACCGAGAAGAAGGTTAATGCTATGAAGGATGTTGTTATAAGGATTGGATGAAGGCAACAGAACAGATCGAGAATTAATTGAAAAACCTTAATCAATAAGGTATAACGGTATAAGTTAAGCGGGGTGAGAGCTATTCCTAATTACATAAAAAATAAACGACAGAAAATCGACAAGTGTAATATATGTGGGAACAAAACTGAGTTGACTTGGGATCATATTCCCCCTCGTTCGGTGTGCTTTGAGAGTGATTATATAGCCAATACTGTCATGGAGGGGATTCCGGAAGATAATAATCATATGATTCGTTACCGAAGTGGAATAAAGTATAGATCAATCTGTCAACGCTGTAATGGGGAGTTACTTGGAACATATGATACTGCGTATAAGGAATTCGTTCACTCAATTGCCCAGAAACTACACATTCAACGAGATAATCCGGCTGATAGTATAGTTGTTTCGGCTCAAATCAACAGGGTGTGTCGGGCAATGATAGGTCACGTTTTGGCAGCAAGAAGCAAATTCGAACCTGAACCTATTCCCGAGAACGAGATGAGAGCATATTTTCTAAATGACAAAAAGAAAATGGAGGGTATACGACTATACACATGGATATACCCATATTCAACCATTCTTATACTTCGAGATTATGTTGCAACGGGATATTCTAATGGGACACACCCATATGTGGGGTTATAAGCCATGTTTCATCATATCCACTAGCTTATTTAGTGGCTGCTGAAGAACAGGATTGTTGGTTGGACGATTTAGGGGGTTATACTACAGAGAACATAGATGATTTGGTTGAGGTGACTTTACATTCTAAAACTTTGTGTTTGAAAGATACTGGTATTTTTAAAGGCTTTAGTTGGCCGTGTAATATTGGCGATGAGAATTATGGAGATGCTATGATGATTTTAAGTAACAGCACATCATTGGAAGATTCAAGGTTGGCGATAGGAAAAAGATAATACAGAAATAACGTGAAAGTGATAGCTCTTGACCGTCATAGAGCAAATGATATACTTGAAGAAAATTGAGTTAGTACTGGAAACGATATGTTCATAAAGGTGTTGAATGAGTAATTGCTCAATAATTCAGAATGAATTATGTGTGAAAACATAATAGAGATTGTGATATTAATGAGTGATACTCGGAGGAATACAGTTGGAAGTTTTTAACATCGGCAAGGAAAACGAACAGGTTGAATATAAAAAGAGTACTGCCGAACTCAAAGAAGGCGTGATCTCTATGGCGGCTATACTCAACAAGCACGGCTCTGGAGAGCTGTATTTTGGCGTAAAGAACAATGGTGATGTTGTTGGTCAACAGATTACGGATAAGACTCTACGGGATATAAGCCAGGAGATAAGCAATCATATCAGACCTGTAATATACCCTGAAGTGGTTAAAAAGGACTACGGAGATAAAGAAGTAGCCTACGTTAAGTTTGATGGGAAAAGAAAGCCTTACCTGGCATATCACATTCCGCGTATTCGTGTTGCAGATGAAGATAAGGTTATGGACCAGGATACCTATAACGACATGCTAAAGGAGAGGGATTCGTCAAAAGCATGGGAGCTGCAGGAATCAAAATATACGGTTGAAGATATTATTGGATCTGATTTTCGTACTTATCTTAACAGAGCCAAGGAGGCAAATCGGATCACCTTTGACTCAGATGAGCCTGCGATAGTTCTTGAAAAACTGGAACTTTTGGCTGAAGATGGAATCCATCTTTTGAATGCTGGGGCTGTACTGTTCTGCAATTCTTCTATGAATGATGTTCAGATGGCTAAATTTGCCACAGATGTAAAGGCAACCTTTACCGATATTCGCAGGGAGGATCGTGGGTCTATCATAGGATTGAGCAAAACCTGTGAGCAGTATATTATTGACGCAATGGATTGGAAGGCGGATATCATAGGACTTAAGCGGGTAGAGACACCGGAAATTCCCGTGGAAGCCGTCCGTGAGGCGATCATCAATTCCTACGGACATAGGCTCTATGACAATAATCAATGCAATGAGATAGATGTTTTTAAGAACAGAATTGAAATCCATACGACAGGAGGCTTCCCTAAAGGGCACACTCCTGAAGAATTCCTAGATGGTAATAAAAAGGCTATTCGGAGAAACAAACTTATCACCGGAGTTTTGTATTATTCTGATGATATGGAGACATTTGCAACCGGACTTAAGCGCATAAAGGATCTATGTGATGAAGCCGGGTGTAAAGTTGAGTTCCGTATGGAACAGGATGACTTCGTTGTGGTGTTTTACCGAAATCTCAGGGAAGAGTGGAATCAGGCAAAGAGCGCTGAGAGTAGCTCCCTTGATAGCACTACCAAGAGACTACCAAGAGACTACCAAGAGACTACCAAGACAAGCGCAGAGGCTATCAAAGATATTATGCGAAATAATCCGACCATCTCTGCGGCCGAAATAGCAAAATTGGTGGGGTTATCTGTTAGTGGAGTTCAGTATCATATTAAAAAGTTGAAGGCATCTGGGGAGATTGAAAGAGAAGGCGGAGATTTTGGTGGCAGATGGATAGTAAATACATAATCTGTATTATACATAAGAGATTTATCTTTCATAGCCATATATTGTTCTGTGGAGATAAAAAATACGGGATACTAGATATGCTGAATTAGAAACATGTTGTAATTCATGTCTAATAGAATCAATTCTCAATATGTTTTGTTCCGACGGAATGCGAATATGTGTTTTATATGTTCGAAAACAGAAAGATGAGAGAAGCATAAATGTGAATGAAAAGCTATAAAATCCTGAGGTTGTGCTTTGAAAACTCAAAGAAACTGAAGGTGGATTGAATAAAGGGGTGGCGATGGGCTCGCTTGGATTATTTGAGATTCGAAATTTTTGGGATAAAATGGAGATTCCATACAAAAATAAGAAGGAGATATTTGAGAAATTCTATGGGAAATCAAATCTAAAAATAAATAACGCTGATGAGGCAATTTCGTATTTGCGAGTTGTTTTGGACAAGCTTCAAGCAGTGATGGTAAGTATTATTACGACTGGAAATAGCAAAAGGGTTATATTTGAGTTGCTTAAAATACAAGATAAGTGCTTTAATCACTATTGCTTTGAAAAAGAAGAGAGAAGAGAAATAATAGATAGAAAAGTGGATAGTTCACATCTTCAAGAAATATATGGGGTTAATAGAAATATCGCACTGGATTTATTATATGGAATAAATATATGGTTGGAAAATGCTGTTTTACTGCAACAAAAGCTAGAAGAGAAATACGATGTTCATATAATGAACATTGATGTTGAGCTTTGTCTTTTGGTATATGTATATGGAACGGTATCACGGTCCTTATCTTTTCTTACACTAAGCAAAAATCTAAACAGTACTAAACTGTATTATGGATTAGAAATCACTCCTCAAAGCAATATGCCAATAAATGTATTACGGTATCATCCGGTGATTTATTATAATCCGCTAATGGCTGGGAACCAAAATGTATTTAACATGAAAACAGAGGATTTTAGGAGTTTAGATAATACAGAATTTGGAAGAGGTTTTGCAAACGAGTATAATATAAGCCTTTTAGATTCATTGAGAGTGTTAAAAACATTTCAAAAAAATGAATTAGAAGATGGAAGAATTGCATGCATGGCTTATGAGAAAAAATTCTTCATAGCTAGAGTAAATGAGGTGGTAGCTAAATCGGGAATGGGAGAGAGGTTTTTGGCGGCATTTTCTATTGATAAAGAGAAGATGGTTGCTAATTGCTCAAATAATGATCCTATTATATGGAAGGGCGGTGTACATAAATATCGTTTTGAATTAAGGCCTATTGTTTTGATGGAAGATGATACAGTATGCATTTCGTACCAAGCGTTTGAACAGACAATTCAAATATGGATGTCATATTATTCTAATGGCGGAGTTGCATATAGTGATATTGAAGATTTGTTTACTGAAGGCGAAGAAAGACGCAATAGAGAATTGTCCCATGAGTTGTTGAAAAGTATTGTTCAAATTTTGAAAGAAAAGTATCCAGATTATTATTGTGATACAAATGTGAAATATGAAAGGATTTTCGGCTCAAAAGACATTGATTATGGAGATTATGACATTGTTTTTTTTGCAAAAGACAAACGGGAATTGTTTTTAATTGAATCCAAGTATTTCTCGGATTCACTTAATATTAGTGGTCATATAAATGATTTTGTGAAATTAATTAAAAAAAATGGATATTATGAGCATTGTAGAAAAAGATATGACTTGGTGTTGGAAAATACTTATGATATTAAGAGATTTATAGGAGTTAGCGGGAATATAAACATGCATTGCCTTTTTATACCATCTAAGCCTTTAGAGATTGAATTCCAAGATGATGATAAGGTAGTTACTTTTGTTCCTTTTGGTATTTTGGAACAGTATTTAGATGGAAAGATTGTTTCAGAGGATGGATCTGAAATTATTAGACCAACGATTCTTATCTGAAAAAGCTGTTTATTGATCTATTATAAACTATATTACTATTGGGTTTTGTTTTATACTCAACGCGTGTCTACCTTGGGAATGAATGAGACACTATGAATGTAGCTTCCTTTTACGTGTATTTTCCGGGCGTGTTATAAATCAATATGCTGATCAATTGTATTCTGGGATGTAGTTAGTAGGTCCTTAGTTTTGATAAACGATAGATAACGGGACATAGAAATATGAAAACGGATACCCTGGAGAATTAATCTGGGAGGAAAAATGAATTTTTTATTCTGGAATACACATAAGAATACGGGGATTAATAAATATGTGGCTGACATAGTTAACGAGAAAAAAGTCGATACTATTATCCTATGTGAATATAAAGCGATCCCGGAGGAGTTGATTTCGTTACTTCCAAAGAAATACTTGATGGCCGAAGACGTTGGGTGTGGAGACATCCGGGTATTTAGTAATCATAATGATATTGTGCAGGGGGTACAGGAAAGCCATTATTCTATTCATATAATTGATCATAGTTTTATACTTTGTGCTATGCATTTGCCAAGCAGACGTCATCACTTTGGATCAAATAATCGTAAGATTATCGCACAAAGGGCAGTTTCAGAATTGGAGATAATTGAGAAGGAGTTGGGTTGTGTGAACAGTATAGTTGTAGGTGATTTGAATGATAATCCATATGATGAAACTTGTTTGGCAGCCGAATCGTTACATGGACTATCTTCGATTCGTGAGGCTGAACGAAAATCACGAATAATAGATGGTGTTAAGTTTAATATGTTCTATAATCCGATGTGGAGTTTGCTTGGAGATAATAAATTTCCGCCTGGAACATATTATTATTCTAGTAATGATGCCATGTGCTCGTTTTGGTATATGTTTGACCAGGTCTTAATCAGGCCGCAATTAAAAGAACTATTGTCGTTCGATGATATTGAGATAATGTGTGGTACAGAGAGTTATAGTTTGTTAGATAATAAGGGACATCCCGATATAACAATAAGTGATCATTTGCCACTTTTTTTTAGGATAGGAATATAAGGAGGAATAGATGAATGAGAATTCCTACTAAGTTTGATTTTTCAACAAAATCAGGTGAGTTCCCTATTGATATTATAAAGGAGGAAATCGAGGGGATAAACAAACAGTTAAAAGGAATTGTAAAGATTTCTGTAGAGGAATATGATGGGCCAGTGGAGTCATATGACAAGATGAATGCGCTAGCTGCTCTTGCGTCAAATCTATATGGGAATACACATGTAGATATTCAAGATGAACTAGGTGAATTAGTAGAAGAAGATTTCAAGTATGAAATTATTATCACATCAGATTATTTGGAGTTTTACAAATATCGTTTGATGTTTCTCAGAAATGGATTATCAGGGTATCCGGCCGAAATAATTCTGGATAAAGATGTATCTGATGAGATTAATAAAAACGTTGATGAAGACTACCATTATTTTATAGATTCTGAAAGTGGTTTTAGAGCCGCAATAAAGAGTATATTCTTGACAAGAAGAGTATCAGAAGTTATTCAGAATATTATTTATGCTGTCCAGAGAACAGAAGAATACAAGAAGGTTAATACAAAAACGAAAAATAATGAGACATAAATGTGGGAGGATATATTAAGAGACATAAAGAAAATCGATATAAAAGAGGTCCAACAGTTTAATATAATGTTCATTTACTAAATAAAAGAAAAAGGCGAAAACAATCTGCAAGGTAATGGAAGATACTAGAAATGAAATGGGGAAATGTGCAAGGGGGAAACCATGGGGGAAAATGTTCATAAACGTTGAAAAACCGTACCCAGAGGTTTCAGTCCCTTTTTCTGCACTATCATTTGTACGTATTTATGGGCAGCCGTCAATGTGGCGGAAATGCTGATGAATACGTACTTTTTTTATCCCACACATCGTTCGTCATATTGCACAACACAAGATATTGATAGATGAATATTATAGTTTTTCTCCCTTTTTACATTTGTGTTGCTCATGATAGAATAATTCAAATCGGCATTTGCGGAGGTCTTAAAAGTGAAGAATGTGAAATATCCGGATCCAAATGTGATCCATCCAATTGTCGGATATGATAAAGAAATCTATGTAAAACCAACAATAACGACCCCGAATATAATTGTTGGGGATTTTACTTATATTGCAGATTCAGAGTTTGAAAGCCATGTGACAAACTTTTATCCCTGGAGCAGGGATAAGCTTATAATCGGCAAATTCTGCCAGATTGCAGCCGGAGTTGAGTTTGTAATGAATGATGCAAATCATCAGATGAATACAGTGACAACATTTCCTTTTTACACGCTTGAGGGATGGGAAATGAATGCTCCCGCTCCATCTGAAATGCCATTCAAAGGAGATACTGTGATTGGCAATGACGTGTGGATCGGGCAAAATGCGGTTATTCTTCCCGGCGTTCATATAGGTGACGGAGCAATCATTGGAGCAAACAGCATTGTAGGAAGTGATGTCGATTCTTATACGATCGTTGTTGGAAATCCGGCAAAACCTTTGAGGAAACGCTTTGACGAAGAGCTTATCGGTTTGCTGCTAAAAATCAAGTGGTGGGATAAAAGTGTTGAAGAAATCAACAGTATGATCCCGATACTTACCTGCAACGATTTGTCAAAGGTTAAAGCAGAATTAGAGAAACGACTGAATGCAGACTCAGATGACTATGAGGACATACATGATCCGTGCCTGCGTTTCCAGAGGTAAAAAATGGTAATAATTATAACTGGGGCATCCCATGTTGGGAAAACACTTCTGGCACAAAAGATGCTGGAGAGATACAAGTTTCCATATCTGTCAATTGACCATCTGAAGATGGGGCTTATTCGCAGTGGAAACACTGATCTTACACCCGAAGACGATGACGAGCTTACGGAATACTTGTGGCCGATAATCAGAGAAATCATTAAGACAGCCACTGAGAATGAGCAGAACCTTATTGTTGAAGGCTGCTATATACCTTTTGATTGGAGGAATAGTTTTGGTGAGCAGTATCTTCAGTCGATAAGATTCATCTGCCTTGCTATGTCAGATGAATATATAGATTCGCATTTTGAAGAAATAAAATCACATGGCTCTGATATCGAAACAAGGCTTGATGATTCTAATTGTTCAGCTGAGCAACTGAAACAAGATAACCACCAAATCATAGATGGGTACCAATCTAACGGAGAACATATCACTCTAATCACAGAAAGCTTCGATGATTCGATAAGGGGAGTATTGGATTAGCAAATTCAGATTTGTAGAGAAGCGAAAAACTTTTGAGGGACGTTTACACGAATAGACATGAAAACAATTTACAGAAGTGAAGAAGGAAAAAACAGAATATTGGAGTTATATGACGCTCAACTTTCCAGATTACCCATACCATGGAAAGATGTTTATACTGAGACATCTTTTGGCAGAACACATATAGTTGAGACCGGTAACTTCGATGGTGAGCCATTGCTTGTTTTTCACGGGGGCAATGCCACAAGTGCTTATAACCTCCTTGACTGCGGTTTTCTTTTTAAGGATTTCCATATATACGCGGTAGATACAATCGGACATCCGGGCAAAAGCGCGGAGAGGAGCTTGTCAGCGATCAATTATGATTATGGAAAATGGACCGGCGAGGTAATAGATGCGCTTGGATTTGAAAAGATCAGTTTGTTTGGCGGTTCCTTTGGTGGTGGCATAATAGCAAAGACCATGTGTGAAGTGCCTGATAAGATAAAGCGCGTTGTGATTTATATCCCGTCAGGAATTAAGAATGCTTTTCAGCTTAAAAACGCCACCATGATGTTCCCCATGATCTTGTATTGGGTTACGGGAAAGGATGAGTGGCTTAAAAAGACCATGATGCCCATGGCAATAACTGAAGAAAATATTACACAGGATATATATGAGACTGCGAAACTCAGCATAGATCATGTGAAGGTTAAAACAGCCATGCCCACAAATGTTGCCGCTTCAAGAATGGCAAAATGCAAAGCGCCGACGCTTGTTATGGGTGCTGAAAAAGATTGTCTCTTTCCGGGGGCAAAAGTTCTTGAGAGAGCAAAACGGATTATTCCGAATTGTCAAACCTATCTTCTGCGAGACCGGGGACATATGCATTTTCTGACTGAGGAAGAAAAGAAAATGATTGTCGATTTTCTGAAATAACTTAAATAATAAATGAAAGAGATAAATTCGAGTTTGTCGGCATGAACGTTGGAACATAAAATTGGAAGATAACTTTTTGATTTAATATACATGGAAATGGATCAACTATGGGACAAGAATTACATCATAATGGGGAATATGTTATCGTAAAAAATCATAGGATTCATATTTTCCGCGCCGGGAACGGGAATGGACCTAAACTCGTTTTTTTGTCAGGCTCAGGCACAGTGGCCCCGGTATATGATTTCAAAATTTTATATCAGAAACTTCTTAATGATTTTGAGATAATTGTTATCGAGAAATTCGGATATGGTTACTCGGATTTATACGACGCACCAACCGACATTGATTCATTGATTTTTTATCATAGAGAAGCGTTATCGAAAATAGGCGAGGAGGGACCATTTATTCTCCTGCCGCATTCAATGTCCGGGCTTGAGGCAATACGCTGGAAACAGACATATCCGGAGGAGATTAAAGCTATTATAGGACTTGATATGGCAGTTCCTGTGCAGTACTTAAGCTGGGGACAGGAAGATCTTGATAAGCGGACCGACCGGATAATTAAACTGCAGAAGCTCCATAAGAAAGGTCTATTATTCTGGTATCCTTTGAATAAGCGAGGACTTAGTAAAGATGACATTAAACAACAAAAACTTCTGTGGAAAAGAAACGGAATGAATGACTGTTATATCGGTGAAGCAAAAACTGTGTTGGCCAATGCAAAGCTTGTTGACAAAACCGGCGAAATAGATTGTCCGATTCTGATGTTTGTTTCTGATGGTAAGCAGGTATCCGCGAATTGGATTCAGTATCAGAACGAGTTCGCAAAACGTAACAATGCAAAGATCATTCAATTAAACTGCGGACACTATGTGCATTATTATGAGAGTGATCGCATCAGTGAAGAAATCAAGAGGTTTATTGAATAAAATCGGAAGATAAAGCTGTATGAGATTGGAATGCATGTGAGATATGGATATGCGTGGTCATTGACTTCCATATGGTTCTCTGATAGTATGAAGAAGTCAAAGGGAGTAGCTTGCATATCAAGGTATATGTAACATGCTTTCGTCAGTACGGGAAAGCTTTTCCCCGGAACGTGTTGTTAAAAGCGAGACTTTGCCACGATCACTTTCGTGGTGAAGTTTTTTATTTTCTATGAACGGAGGACTATTATGATCGTTGTTTTTGAAGGACTAATCCTTAGTTTTTGGCTCTTGCTCATATGTGTGGTCGGCATGGCGAAAGAAGGTCCGGTTGGGCTTGTTCTTTTCTATGAGCAGGAAGTACAGGATCGGGTTATTGAATTGGGGCTGACTTCGAAAGAAAGGATAAAGAAGACCAGCATCATTTCAGGTCTGGCGATGTGGATTCCAATGCTGATAGTGATTCCTACAATCGTACATTTTTATAATGGCGCAAGCGGATTCCTTGATCATTTCATTCAACTGACGATCATTTATCTGATAGAGGGATTGTTTGACCGTCTGTTTATCGACTGGTGGTGGGTAGGACAGACCAAGGCATGGATCATTCCCGGGACTGAAGAGTTTATCCCTTATATATACGGAAAAACGCTTGTGACAAAATGGGTTGGAACACTTGTCGGTTTCCGGTATTGGCAGCAATAGTTTCCGGTGTTATAACTCTTTTGACGTAGCAGGGTTTTTATGGGTATATGAAAATGAATGGAACAATTTCAACAACTGTAGCCGTGAACGGATTTGAAGGAGTTTTGTACTCAGGTGACGGAACAAAGAATAGAGTGATGATCGTCATGTCGGGATCTAACGGAGGGATGAAGCTTACAAAAGCTGAGGCCTTGTTCTATCATAAAAACGGCATTCCTGCACTGGCGCTTGCCTTATTCAAGACGAAGCAGACTGGTAAATTTCTTGATCGAGTTCCTGTTGAATATGTTGAAAATGCCATAAAGTGGCTTAAAGAACAAGGTTATCAAAACATCGGAATAGATGGCATGTCAAAAGGAAGCGAAATGGCATTACTGTCGGCATCCATGTTTTCCGAAATATCCTGTGTGATAGCAAGAGTGCCTTCATACTTTGTAAGTGAAGGGTTGTCCGGGAAGGGCAAGAGCAAAGGTCCGTCAGGAACATCGTGCTGGAGCTATAAGGGAGAAGAGATCCCGTATGCTCCGTATAATAAAAGGTCCTTCGATATTCTTAAGATGTTCCGGGAGGAAAAGGAACTGCATATTATCAGGTTTAACCGGGATAAAAATGTCACACCTGAGACAGTCATCCCGGTGGAAAAGATCAAAGCCCCTATACTTTTGCTGTCTTCAAAAAGGGATGAGGTATGGCCGTCATATGACAGCTCGTTATATATAGAAAAAAGACTGCGCGAGAGTGGCTTTAACTATCCTGTAAAACATATATCATATGAATCAATGAGTCATGCAATGATAACCAGGATCCCGTTTGGGATCAGGCTTGTCTTTAAAACGGAACGTCAGAATGCAAAAGTATGTGAACTTGAACGTAAAAAAATGGGCAAGGAACTGATTGAATGGGTAGATACATGTTTTCAGCAAAGCTGATGGTGTATTATATTGGAAGATAAATTGCCACGGAGGAGACAGAGTTTTAAAAGCCCTGTCTCCTTTTTGAAATAATACATTGACGAATATCTATGTATATGCTATTATCAACACATAGATAAACATCTATATAAGGAGGAGATTATGGCCAAATTAGACGAAGTGCTGATATGTAAGGCTCTTGGAGATCCCAACAGAATGGAAATCGTTAAGATGCTTTCTGATCAGGAGAAGTGCGGATGCAAGCTTCTTGAAAAGTTCGATATTACACAGCCGACTCTTTCTCATCACATGAAGATACTGGTAGATTCGGGACTGGTTAACGACAGAAAAGAAGGCAAGTGGCACTACTATTCAATAAACACGGACATCATGAAAGAATTCTGTGGATTTATTAAAACTCTCTGTAATGAAACCACCGGCAAATGCTGTAAGGGGAAAGCATGATGTGGGACTTTATTCAGACACAGATCCTGGGGATGAAGTGGCTGAACATTTTGATCGGGGAACTCCTGTCTGCATTAGGATTGGATATAGATAGCAGGATAGGCTCCGGCATACACTTTTTTATCTATGATGTTATAAAGATCACGATCCTTCTTTGTTTGCTGATCTTTGTGATCTCATATATCCAGAGTTTCTTTCCACCGGAGCGTAGCAGGAAGATAATGGGCAGATTTCACGGAATCGGAGCAAATATCGTAGGAGCCTTGCTTGGAACCGTGACACCATTCTGCTCGTGCTCATCCATCCCGATATTTATGGGATTTACGAGTGCCGGATTACCGCTTGGAGTAACATTCTCTTTTTTGATCTCATCACCGATGGTGGATCTGGGGAGCCTCGTACTGCTTATGAGCATCTTTGGGGCAAGGATAGCCATCGTTTATGTTGTGATGGGACTTATGATCGCTGTTGCAGGTGGTACATTGATCGAGAGACTTCATATGGAAGATCAGGTCGCGGATTTTATCAGGAATGCAAACAGCAGCGTTGAAATAGAAACTCCGAGCCTCCCTGTTAAAGAGCGTTTAATATACGCAAAGGACCAAGTAGTATCTACATTTAAGAAAGTGTTTCCATACATTCTGATAGGAGTCGGGATTGGGGCTGTGATACATAACTGGATTCCGGAAAGCTGGATCAGGGCAGTGCTTGGGGGAAGAAATCCCTTTGGAGTGATACTTGCAACAATCCTGGGTATTCCGATGTATGCTGATATCTTTGGTGTGATCCCTATAGCCGAGGCACTCTTGTCCAAAGGAGCTTTGCTTGGTACGATCTTAAGCTTTATGATGGCAGTGACTACACTCAGTCTTCCGTCGCTCATTATGCTGAAGAAAGCTATCAAGCCAAAACTGTTAGGAACATTTATAGCCATCTGTACAGTGGGTATCATCATTGTCGGGTATGGTTTCAACTTATTTCAATATTTATTCATCTGAAGGAGGATATGGTCATGAATATCAAGGTATTAGGCGGAGGATGCAAAAGCTGTGAGGCTCTCCTTGCATCTGCAAAAGAAGCAGTAGCGAAAAAAGGGATCGATGCGGAGATAGAGTATATCACGGATATGGAAAAGATCATGGGTTTCGGAGTGATGAGTATGCCGGCTCTTATGATCGACGGAAAAGTTGTTTCAGCCGGAAAGGTTCTTAAGGCTAAGGAAGTTGAAAAATTCTTATAGGAGATGTCAGGGATATGGATAATATGGAAAGAGAACTGTTTATAAGGGACGCTGATCCCGAAGATGCTAAAAAACTGGTGGAGATATATTCATATTATGTTCTGAATACCGCTGTTTCTTTTGAATATGAAGTTCCGTCAGTTGCAGATTTTGAAAACAGGATCAAGACAACAAAAGAAAAATATCCATATATGGTGTGCTTATTAAAAGACAGGATCGTCGGCTATGCGTATGCGGGACCATATAGTTCTAGAGAAGCTTATAACTGGACAGCAACAACATCTATCTATGTTGATAAGGATTATCGCAGACAGGGTATCGGTTCGTTGCTGTACAAAGAGCTGGAAAAAAGGCTTAAAGAACAGGGCATAGTCAACCTGCTTGCAGGAGCCGCCTATAGTGATGAAGAGGATGAATATCTCACACATGACAGCTATAAGTTTCATATACGATCGGGATATACAAAAGCAGCTCACATGAAGACTATAGGTAAGAAATTTGACAGATGGTATGATCTGTTATGGATGCAGAAAAAACTATAGTAAGCGGAGGGAAGATCTATGACACACAAAGAAAAAGCAATGAAGATATTTTATGAAAAATTCAATTGCTCGCAGGCAGTTCTTGGAGCATACGCGGATGATTATGGGCTGACGGTAGATCAGGCTATGAAAGTGGCAGCATGTTTCAGCGGGGGCGTGAGAAAAGGTGAAGTGTGTGGTGCTGTATCCGGGGCAATCATGGTGATCGGGTTGAAATACGGAGACGGCCCCGACTATAAAGCAACTGCTTATCCCAAGGCTGCTGAGTTTATGGAAAGATTCAAAGAAAAGAATGCTTCATATATCTGCAAGGATATACTTGGCTGTGACATATCCTCCGAAGCGGGGATGCTCTATGCCCGGGAGAATGGACTTTTTAAGGATATTTGTCCGAGAATGGTAGAATCCGCGGTTGATATTCTGGAAGATATGGAAATATAAGCAATTGGTACAGAGGAGAAATACGGAATTTTGATGGAGGAAAAGCAAGGTGAATGAATTTAATGAATGTGTTCATGAAGTTTTTTCTGCAGCCGGTGATATTATCATAAAATCAATGATGGGCGGATATCTTGTATACCTCAATGGTAAACTGATCGAAGTTACTTGCGGGTAGGATAAGATTAGCCGTGGGAAGATTATCTTGTATAATGCACATTTAAGCTTCGGTTAAATCCCGAAGCTTTTTCTTTGGAATTGTGTTGACAAAAAATATGTAATATATTACATTGTTTCGTGTAGGTAATATATTACATAATATAAAAAGGAGCTCACATGAATTACGATGAAGTAATGAATATCGAAAAAGTAACGTTTGGAGATATGCCACCACAGCCTTTTTTACTCGGATTACTCAGTGCATTTGATAACAGATATCAGGCTGCAGCCGATGCATATTTCAAGGAGATTACCTGGAAACAATTCTTTGCAATAATCTGTATCAACCTATGCAAGAAACCTCCGACGTTAAATGAGCTTTCTGATGTAATGGGAAGTTCTCATCAGAATGTGAAGCAGATTTTACTTAAGCTTGAGAAAAAGGGGTTTGTCTCTGCAGTTCCTGATGATAAAGACAAGCGAAAGCAACGGATCTTTGTCACAGATAAATGCAGGACTTTTTTGGAACAGAATGACAATAACGGCCAACAGAGCCAATATGTCATCGGAAGAATATTTGATGGAATCGATGAAAAGAGCCTTCAAACTACCATACAAACTATCATGAAAATGGAAAGGAATTTGAGCGAGTTATGAAAACACTGATCATTTACACATCACAGACAGGATTTACTAAAAGATATGCAGAGTGGATTGCAGAGAAAACGGGCGGAGATTTACTTGAACTTAAGGATGCTCAGAAGAAGAGTGATGATTACTTCAAGGATTTTGATGCAATCTGCTATGGCGGTTGGCTTATGGCAGCGAATGTTGTTAAGGTTAAATGGTTCTTTGAAAAGGCCAATAACTGGAAGAATAAACGTCTTGTTTTGTTCTGTGTAGGAGGCAGCCCTAATGACAATCCTGATATAGATACTTTTCTTCAGAATGCCCTTACTAAGGAGCAGCATAAGTATATTAAAATATTCTACTGTCAGGGCGGTTTTAACTATGAAAAGATGAAGACACCATCCAGACTTGCAATGAAGATGTTTGTATCAACTCTCAGGAATAAAAAAGATGCTACTGAGAAAGAAAAGGTCATGGCCGAGAAGATGGCTTCATCCTATGATATTTCTGATGTCAAATATATAGAACCTATAGTGGCTTATCTGTTGGAGAAAGATAATGAAAAGGCTGTTTAAAACCCTGCTTGCAATAGTAATCGTAATTGCGGTGATCCTCATATCTGCAGTCGCAATTGTTAGTGTCAGGATGAGTGGACAGGTCAAGGCTTTCGACAAATCAGGAATTGATCTGTCCCATGTTGCTGATGGTGTATATAATGGTCATAGTGAGACGGATCTGGTCAAGGTTGATGTTCAAGTAACAGTAGCTGATGGGAGAATAGAAGATATTGAAATCCTAAAGCACGAGTGTGGCAAGGGGCATCCTGCTGATGTGATTATTAGTGATATGATCAAAGATAATACAGTAGAGGTTGATGCGGTTTCGGGTGCAACGATGTCCAGTGAAGTAATAAAAGACGCAGTCAGGGATGCGTTAAGATCGGGGCTTTAACTTCAGTATAAACGGTTAAGCAAATCGCAGTTTGTCGAGATGAAGCGATAGTATGTTATCTTGGATAATTACACAAAGGGGATTCAGTCCAAGCAGGACTGAAGTTCATATTTTTATTCTGGAAGTCTTACTTCATACAGTTTTATGGACGAGCATGAGCACATATTCAAGCAATTGGAGTTGTGATATAATAATCTTGAACAAGTAGTTTATGATTATAGGAGATCCTTCATGCCTGCTTTATCAATGTTTTATGGAATAATAAGTGCGTATGCAGAGCGAAAAAGGCGGTAAACACAATAAACCGCACATTCATGCAATTTACGGAGAAAATGAGATTGTAATTGCATTGGATGGTGAAGTGCTCGAAGGAAACTTTCCGACAAAGCAGTTTAAGATGCTTGAAGGTTGGATGGCGATTCATGAAGATGAGTTAAAAGCAAATTGGCAAATGCTGAGTGATGGTGAAGGATATTTTAAGATAGAGCCTTTAAAATAGGAGTGATTATTCATGTTAAGACCTACTGCAACAAAGGTTTTACCTCAACAGGATTATCAAATCAGTGTGACATTCGATAATGGTGAAAACAGGTTATTTGATGTCAAACCGTACATTAAGGGATCGTGGTACGGGATGTTGAAAGATGAAAACTATTTCCGCCGTGTCAGTACAGACGGATTTACGGTTGTATGGCCTGAAGGGCAGGATATCTGTCCGGATGAATTGTATGAGTGCTCGCAAATCATAGATTAATTATGGCGGAGCAGGTTTATTTACCTCCTTCAAGCCCAATCCCCATTACCTGACAAAAACCCGGTAAGATTCATTATCTGCCGGTTTTTTTGTTGTAGTCAGACCTGTAGTCAAAACCCCGCAAATGGCGTAAATACAGGGCTTTACAATAAGAGTTCCTTTTTCTGCACTATCTATTTGTAGTCTTAAAAATCGTCATTTTCGGGGTCAACTGTGGTCAAAAATGTGGTCAAAACGTAGAACAAGCAGTATATGGACTGTTCTCCGCGCGAATACAGGAGAAAAGCCGCTGCCTTGGAATAACTGAGAGAAAACGACCGGGTCAAAAGGCCGCCGTGACAGACTTTTTGGCAGATATGATCAATTTGATTCGAAAAGTGATATAATGCACATATGGTTGTCGATCATATCGAAGAACAAATAATAAAACATACATACAGCGAAAACAATGGAAAAGAATGAAAAAGCAGAAAGCATAGACCATGGTGTAGGACAGTTTGCCGCAGAGGCGAGTGCTGCGGTGGATGATGTGTCGCTTTTGTTTGATGTCAAAGATTATCCGGAGGAGATGCATGAACTTATAATCGAGTGCAACCGGAGGATCGATGAGGCAAACAGTAAATATCGGATTGCCAAGTTCCGAGAGGATATGTTCGCCAAAGGAATGAAAGCGGGCATGTATTTTTGCACGTTTGATCGAGATGAGAACATGTTGAGCTTTGAGTTCAATGAAGAGACCAGACAGATGCTTGGCTACGATGGACTTGAGGATCTGCCTAACGAATTTGAAAGTTGGGTGAAGACTCTTGTCCCGGAAGAGCGCGACGCAATCGTAAAACTGTTCTGGGATTCGGTCCGAATACACCGGGATCTGCCGGATATCACTCATGCCACATATCGTATGCAGAAGAAGGACGGCAGCATCATTTGGGTTACGGGAGCAGGAAGATTTATCAGACGTCCCGATGATGGCTCTTTGGAGATATACATGGGCTGCTATCGCGATATCACTGCACAGCAGGAACGGGAGGAATACTTAAAGATCATTGAGGCTTTAGGCAAGGTCTTCAATTTCTCCTTGTTTATAGATGTAACCGATATGAGTTACCGCATGATCAGTACCAATGAGTATGTGGAGACAGTTCCGAAGGATCCGGACGCCATTGTCTTTCTTAGAAATATTGTTGCCGCATCAGTGGCTGAGAGCTTCCGCCCAATGTTATATGACTGGCTTGACAAGGATGCCATTCTTGCTTCTATTGAAGAGCATGGATCGACAAGCATGGAGTTTTACAGTGAGAGCGCACATAGGTGGTTTGACGGGATCTTTATGGTCGGTGACCGGAACGAAGACGGAAGCATCGCACACATCGTTTACGGCTGCCAGGATACAACTGATGCAAAACTCCAGAGTCTGGCGCAGCAGAAAAAGATTTCGGAATTTGAGACTGAGATATATATAGATTCTCTTTCGCAGATCCACAACAGAAAGTTCCTGGATGAAAAACTCGTATATGAACCATGCCAGGCTGTTGTTATGGCCGATATCGATGTGTTTAAGGATATCAACGACACCGTCGGTCACCAGGGAGGTGACGAAGCGATCCAAAAAGTAGCCAAGCTGCTTGAACAGTCGGTTCGTAAGGATGATGTGGTAATTCGCTACGGCGGAGATGAGTTCATGATAGTGTTCTTCGCTATAACAAGAGAAGATCTGGAAGGAAAACTATCATTCTTAAAGTCTGAGCTTGGAAAGATCACCCTGGAAAACAATCCCGAGATCAGAATAACCATGAGCTTCGGTGCCGCATTCGGAACGGAGCTTGTTAATAATCTGATAGGAACTGCTGATAAGGCACTTTATGAATCCAAGAAAATAAGGGATACATATACAGTGATAGAAATCTGACCGACTTTCGGGAACTGTTTAAATAAGAGGATAGAGATTCAGAAGGGAAAATCGAAGGGAAAAGCTAGTAAGGGATTGCCAGCACAATATCACAGGCATCAGTCCCTTTTTCTGCACTAAGATTTGTACGTATTTATCAGTAACCGTCAAAAAGAGCGGAAACGCTGATAAATACGTACTTTTTTTATCCCACACATCGTTCGTCATTTTGCACAACACAAGATATTGATAGATGAATATTATAGTTTTTCTTCCTTTTTACATTTGTGTTGCTCATGATAGAATAATTCAAATCGCAATTTGTCGAGATGTTTGACAGGAATAATGCTCGATAAATTGGCAAGTATCTATTCAAAAGGAAATAACGAGGTGAATAACATGGATATTATATATGATATAGCGAACCTGAACGATATACCGGAACTTGTACGTCTTAGAATTCTGTATATGATCGATGATTTTGACTCTATAACCGATGAAGAAAGAGTGGGAATGGAAAAGCAGCTTCCCGGATATTTCGAGAGAGAACTAGGGAAAAAACTGATCGCATTTGTTGCAAGAGCAGAAGGAAGACTTGTTGCAGCAGCGTATCTCCTTATTATCGAGAAACCTGCGAATCCTTTTTTCCTAAATGGACTTGATTCGGAGGTTTTGAGTGTATATACGGAAGAGGGATATCGTGGAAAAGGGATTTGTACAAACCTTATGAGGAACATGATTGAATATGCGCAGGAACATAAGATCAGCCGTATTGATCTTATGGCCACAGATGAGGGTTATCCGATTTATAAAAAATTAGGATTTGAAGATAAAGTGCAAAAATACAAGGATATGAGATTAGTAATGGTTAATCAATGAAACTACAGTCGAGACTGTCTGCTTGCTGACGAAGAAATAGCGTATTTACAGGCTTTATCGGCGTTTTAGAAGGGGATTCCGGAGCATTGAAAAATCGATTTATATTTTGACAGGGTGATTTATGAAAAAACATCGTCAAAACCGGCAGATAAAGGGATGGTAACGGATTAGAGACAGTGAACCGATACAGGGAAGCGAGGAGGTCCAATTGAAAATACAATGCGATTTTTGCCAAAACACATATGAGGATTATCTGGAAAAGTGCCCCTCGTGCGGTGCACCCAATCCCTCTCACCATGATGGCGACAAACAGCCCCGCACCATAGAAGAACTGAAAAAATGGTACGAAGACAGGCAGCTTCCGCCTCCCGAGACCACGAGGTTTTTTATCGGAGTCGATTATAAAGAGCCAAGGGCTTTTGGTATCTATAAAAATGACAATAATGAGTTTGTCATATACAAAAACAAAGCCGACGGCAGCCGTGTGATCAGGTATCAGGGAAAGGATGAGACATATGCCGTTGACGAACTGTTTCAAAAGCTCAAGGATGAAATAGTCCATCAGAAAGCAAGAAGCACCTCCCGGGGCAGGCAGACAAAATCGGATAACAGGCTGAAACAGATCAGATCGATTATTTACATGATCTTTGCTTTGGCATTTATTGTCATATTTGTATTTGAAAGTGTCTCCGGCAAACGCCACAACGGTTATTACAATTATGAAGATATAGTCTATTATAACGATGCCGGCAACTGGTATTATTTCGATGATGATGACGATGAGTGGTATACTGTCACAACGCCCACACAGTATGATCCCAACAATACAGACCCGTATTTTATGGGCAGGTCATACGAAGATGTGGACTGGGAATCAACAGATCAGGACCTTAATGAAAATTCTGACGAAGGTTTCAGAACGGTTCCGGACGTAACAGACAGTTCGGCATACCGGGATAACCATTCATCCGACTCCGATTCCGATTCGGATTATGACTGGGATTCCGGTTCGGATTCATGGGACTCTGACGACTCGGATTGGGACAGCGACTGGTGAACATAGCCAAGTAGTGTGACATATCTGTGACGGGCTGGGTGCTAAAACATAATTAACAAAAGGAACCGGACCCGATCGCCCGGACAGCAACTTGAAAGAAGGCGATTTAAATGTCAGCAATCAGAGAAGAAGAACTGAATATGGTAAACGGTGGGAATGCACTTGAAGAGCTTTTCAGCGGACCGAAGTTTTCTGTAGGTGACCGGGTAATGTCGTTATCAAGACCGGAACTTGGAGTCGGATTGGTAATAGATACAAAATATGATAAAGGATGGATCTATTCCGTAGAAATGTATAGCGGAGTAATCTATGCAACCCAGGAAGATCTGGAGTTCGCTATCAAATAAACAGCAGGTTAACGACAAACTTTTTCATACAACCTCCCTTGAAGAATCTCTTTTCTCCTTCTCAGCCTGTATTAAAGCTGAGATGACTTCTGGAGACTGCTGTTTTCATGTTCTGTTTCATATTCATCAACTATCGTATATATCATACCGTTTTTGCCTCTGTCCGAGCGCATCAGCGAGATCAGCTCAACATCCATTCCGGCTGGAAACGGTGCATCCGTTGGAAAGCCTTTTTCATATTCGATCTTTCTGACGAGTGTCATATGGGGCATGAATTTCTTTTTGTCAAAAGGTATCCCGTTATCCGCAAGTGCTTTTCTTATCCGCTTTACGTTGGTTTGAAGTCCACGGTCTTCTTTTATCCCTATCCAGAACGTATCGCCAAAGCTTCCGAAGCCGTCTATCACAAGTCTCATCGGTTCAAAAGTCACTTCCCGGAGTATTTCCGAAATGAATCCGGGGTCATTGTACTCGCCGATGAAAGCAAGAGTCAGATGCATGTTCCCGCGTGGGGTGAAATTGCCTTTCACGCCCTGAAGCTGCAGCCGCTTCTGAACAAAACAGAGTTCATCCAGTATTCCGTTGTCCGGTAATATCGCCAAAAAAAGTCTCATATCACTGCCTGTACATATCTTTTACGATAGTTTATCATATATAGCGATATTTCGCGACTTTTCGCTGCATATGTGGTATAATTTTTTCTGTTTTTTCAATTATAATACGTCCCGGGATCACATATCGGGTTGACGGTCTTTAGGGGTTTGAAAATGATCATCCTATAAGAAAGAGAGCAAACTATGAGATTGAAAAAGATCTTCACACTTGCCATAACTGTCGCACTTTCGTTTTCTGTTCAGGCATTTGCGAACGTTGAGGCGCTGCCTGAAGTGTCAGAGGAGATGCTTTCGCCTGATTACTGGACGAAAGGCATGAAGGAAGCGGATAAGGTACTTGCCGATGAGGATGAGATAAAACGGCTCAATGAATCGTATCTGTCATGCAAGGACTGTTGCATGAACGACCTTGAGGCTTTTGAGGAAACGTTTGACGGTGAGAAGGAGAACCTGGCCAGGTGGAAAGGTTCGATGACCGATCTGGCAAAGTTCCTTGACGGAAAGCATTATGATAAATCCGATAATATCATATCGGGCAGGTATGTAATGGACATACTTAACAACCTTGATGATCCCGATGCGTCAAAAACGCAGCAGGTAAGATATGGTATCGTCGTACACCGCTCGAACGTGAGAGTATATCCGACTGATCTTATAATAGCCGATGATCCCGGGGACAGTGATTTTGACAACGTTCAGAATTCTTCGATTAGGATCGGAGAGCCTGTCGTTATTCATTCATCCTCAACGGATGGAAACTATTATTACTGCTATACGTCATGTGTGTCGGGATGGATACCGGCAGAGGATATCGCGGTATGCAGGGACAGGAATGAATGGCTTGCGGCATGGCATATCCCTGACGATGAGGTCATGGTGGTGACAGACTCGAAGATCACACTTGAGGATTCAAATACGAATCCGGAGTTTACCGGTCTGATGCTCACCATGGGAACTGTACTTGAAAAGGTTCAGCCGTATGAATACGGCAAAATGATCGCCAACAGGAGCGCATACTACAATTATCCCGTATGGATCCCCGTAAGGGATGAGAACGGAATGTATGCAAGAAAGCGTGCACTCGTCTCGGTACATCACGGTCTGTCCGACGGATATCTCCCGCTCACGAGCGAAAATATCATAAAGCAGGCGTATACAAAGCTCGGTGATACATACGGCTGGGGCGGCATGCTCACGTCCGTTGACTGTTCGGGCTATGTAAGAGATGTGTATAAATGCTTCGGACTGGAGCTTCCGAGGAATACGACATGGCAGTCGGCAATGCCGGTTGAGAAATATGATCTCTCCCTTGCGGATGATGATGACAAGAAGGAGCTGTTTGACAGTCTTCCTCCAGGGTCGATACTATTCTTCAAAGGCCATGAGATGCTGTATCTAGGACATGATGAAGACAGGTATTATGTCATAAGTGCCACAAGCTCGATGATGTACCCGGGAACTCAGGACAAGGCAAGAGTCCGCTCCGTGATCATCAATACGCTTGATGTAAAACGTGCAAACGGAAATACATGGCTTACTGACCTGTATGAGGCGGCTGTTCCATATGTCGCAAATGAAGATAACATTATGGAGCCGGTGTTCAAGGTTAAGGAAACGTCCGGCTCATCAAAGAAAGCGCCTGTAACCGAAGGTGAGGAAGAAGAGGATGAAGACGGTCAGCCTTATGAAGAGATAGCATTTGATAAGACCTGGGAATTCGCGGATTCCTCAAAGATAAATGACGGTATCGCAAGACTTTACAGATCGGAAGAAGCGGACAGGAAAGATCTTACGATATGCATTAATGCGGGACACGGAACTAAAGGCGGTGCGGATGTCAAAACACCGTGCCATCCCGACGGAAGTCCGAAGATCGTATCGGGATCGACGGCAGCGGGCGCTACTGAGGCCACGGCAATAGCCAGGGGATGCATCATGGCAAACGGTGACCTTGAGGCAGATGCAACGCTTAAAGCCGCCATGGTCACGAAAGAGGAGCTTCTTAAGGCCGGATATGATGTTCTGATGATAAGGGAGACCGATGATGTTCAGCTTGATAACATCGCCCGTACACTTATCGCGAACAACTGTGCCGATGCACATATCGCCCTTCATTATGATTCGACGGCAACAGGCAAGGGTGTGTTCTTCTGCAGCGTTCCGGATGATGAGAACTATAAGAACATGGAACCCGTAAGATCGTACTGGGAGCTTCATGACAAGCTCGGAAAGAGTCTTGTATACGGTCTTAACAGTGTGGGATTCCCTAAATGGAATAACGGGGAGCTCGAGATGGATCTGACGCAGACATCGTTCTCGACTGTTCCTTCCGTGGATCTTGAGATAGGAGATACATCATCGGATTATTCTTATAAGGAGCTTGTAAGGGTTGCCGAAGGAATAAGGAAAGGACTGGACTTGTTCTATGACAGGACAGTGTTCAACGAAAAAGATGTCATGGTCAAAGGCGACAACCATGATATCCCTGCGACCGTATGCATTCCGAAAGGCGACGGACCTTTCGCGGCGGTAGTGATGCTTCACGGCACCGGTTCAGACCGTGATGAGGCAGGCGATACGTATGTTATGGCTGCACACAGTATGGCAGCCGATCACGGCATAGCAACGATACGTATTGATTTTCCGGGGTGCGGCGACAGTAAAGCCGACAGTACTGAGTACGACTATGGATCGGCTGTTGAAGACGCTGTCGCGGCAGCAGGCTATCTGGAAAAACTCGGAAACATCGACATGAAAAGGATCGGAGTGATGGGCTGGAGCCAGGGCGGAACGGATGCGCTTCTTGCCTGCGCAAGACATCCCGGGATATTCAGTTCTGTCGTTACATGGGCCGGGGCTCCTGACCTTGAGGCCGTCGGACTGTTTACGGACGAAGATTATAAAGAGGCCGAGAAAACAGGCTCGTTTGAAATGAAGTTTGAGTTCAGGGACAGCCTGAAGACAAGCAAACAATGGTGTGATGACGTTAAAAATACGAAAGTACTTGAGGAATTTGCCGATAACTACACCGGTCCGGTCCTTGCGATCGCGGGAACGAACGATGAAACGGTCGATCCGAAGCAGAGTGAGGATATAACCGCATCAAGCAAAAACACGCAGTCGCGGCTGTATCTTATTGATGATATGGATCATACATTTAATGTCTTTTCGGAAAATGACCTGCATTCGATGAAAGATGCGATAAACGAGACGGGAGAATTCTTTGCCGATACACTGAAAAAATGAATGAAAAAAAATAAACGTATGCGTGCAAATCAAAAAAAAGTGTGATAAAATCGTTGATGTGAAACGTTTGTGCTCCGTAAGGAATACCGACGGACTAAATTTTGGAAAGGTGGTACACAACTGATGACAGAGAAGCAGTTTAAGAAGGGTGACGTGATTTTTCGTGAAGGGGATACAGGAGATACTCTGTATCAGATAAAGGATGGCGTTGTGTCCATATATGCGGCATACGGTGAGAGCGATCAGCAGCTTCTTGTAGAACTTGGCAAGGACCAGTTCTTCGGCGAGATGGCAGTTATCGAAGCATATCCCAGAAGTGCAACCGCTGTTGCAAAAGAGGATGTTAATGCGATCGAGATCGGCTGCGGTCAGATAAGTGATTATTTCAAGAATGAACCCGACAGGATCATAGATATCATGAAGAGCCTCGGCGGACGCCTTCGTGACCTTACCGCTGACTACAGCGATGTAAGTGCGACGATCAAAGAACTCGGTGCAAGCGAGGGTCAGGAGAAGAGTGCAGGACTTGTTGATAAGATCAAGAAGTTTGCAGGTGTTTACAAGAGAAGCAAAGCAGCTGATACGATCAGCCAGGAGACGCTTCGCAAGCTTTCACAGAGCGGACATGCTGACGGTTATACAACGAAGGTTGAGAAGTACAAAAAGGGAACCGTTATCTTCAAAGAAGGCGAGATCGGTGACTGCATGTACGACATTCACTTCGGAACGATCGGAATATACAAGGGCTACGGAACGGCAGATGAGAAGCTTCTTGCCAAGCTTTCTACCGATGAGTTCTTCGGTGAACTCGGAATGATAGATAACGTTAAGAGAAGCGGAACAGCAGTTGTTCTTGATGATGATACAACGCTTGAGACCATCACCGTTTCGGATCTTAAGAACCTGTTCACACAGAATCCTCCCAAGGTTGAGATGATCCTTGAGCACGTATCATACAGACTCAGGAAGCTCACGAAGGAATACATGGCAGCATGCGGTATCGTATCACGCGTTTCAGATGCCGGCGGCAATGTCAGTGATGATCTGAAGAACACTGTAAAGGGTTACACACAGAATCTTTATGACTGATAAGCATAGAACTGTTATACAGGTTCAACCGAGGTATGATTTTCGTGAAGAATGGGAAGTACTTGCGGATAAAGAGAACCTGAAATATGAAGCATTGGATTTTTCAACACAGCCTGCTCTTAATGAGAGCGGGCTGTTTGAAGAATACAGCAAATGGTACGGCTCATGCAACAGGACCACGTCTATACACGGATTCTTCATCGATGTCAACCCGGCAAGCGGGGATCCCGATTTCAAAAAGCTGTCGCAGGACAAATGCATAAAAAGCTGTGAGACGGCAAAGATCATAGGAGCAAAGAATGTCGTGTTCCATTCGAGCTGTTTTCCTTTTCTTCGCGGAGTATATCTTGATGTATGGTCGAAACGCTGCGCGGATTTTTATCAGGAGATCGCATCAAAGTTTGACCTTAACATTTTTATCGAGAACAGTCCGGATATAGACCCCGGACCGATCGCCGCACTTATGTGCCGGATTGAGGACAAGCGGGTCGGAGTATGCCTTGATGTAGGACACGCAAACTATTCATCGGCTCCGATCAGACAGTGGTTTGAAGAACTCGGAGAATGGATAGGATATCTGCACCTGTCCGATAATAACGGTACATATGATGATCATCTGCCGCTCGGCGAGGGCAGTGTAAACTGGCAGGAAACCGATGAACTGTGGAGAAAGCTTGACAGAGACACGTACATAACTCTTGAGATCAACGGACTTGTAGCGGCGGGACGCGCCGTGAACTTCCTTAAAGAGAACGGATATTTCGGATATGAGTAAAGAAGGCAAGGTAAAGACCGACGAATCACTTGAGGTCATCAGAAAAAGAATACTGACTGATATTTCCGAGGGCATCATGCTCATCGGATTTAACGGTTACATACTGTACGCAAATACTACTGCTTCAAAGATACTCGGTATTTCCGAGGAAGAGATGGCGGGGCAGAGTTTTGCGTCGCTGTTTTTTGACAAGCCTGAGAATGACGAATTCTGCCAGGCAGTCATCGACAGTATATATGACAGGAACAGGCAGCACGATACGATACTGACATACAAAAACGGCGAGGATACGCTGACTCTCAGAGTGATGACTTCATTCTATATCGATGGTGAAGAGAGAAAAGGTATTATCGCGGTATTTTCGGATGTCAGCGAGATGATGGAACTTCGTGATGCCGTCAAATCGATGAAGAAGATACAGGCGCTCAATGACAAGCTTGAGCTGCGTAATAAACTTCTGTCCGAGACGTTCGGCCGTTTCCTTTCGGATGAGATTGTAAAGAAGCTTCTTGATACCCCCGACGGATTAAAGCTTGGAGGAGAGAAGCGTACGCTTACGATGATGATGAGCGATATAAGAGGTTTTACGGCTCTTTCGGAGAGAATGGATGCAGCAGACCTTATAGCGATGTTAAACCACTATCTCGAGGAGATGACAGAGGCCATACAGGATCACGGCGGTACGATCATCGAGTTTATCGGTGACGGAATACTTGCTATCTACGGTGCTCCCGACTATTATGACGATCATGCCGCAAGAGCTGTTGCCGCGGCGATAGATATGCAGTCGAGGATGACTGCGATCAATAAATGGAACGAAAAGAGAGGATATCCTCCGCTTGAGATGGGTATCGGTATCAATACGGGTGAAGTCATCGTAGGAAACATCGGATCGGAAAAACGTACGAAGTACGGTGTGGCCGGTCCCGCAGTCAATCTGTGCGGCCGTATCGAGAGCTATACGATAGGCGGACAGATACTGATCCCGCCTTCGACAAAGGATGCCATAGATGCCGAACTTGAGATCACAAAGGAAATGACCGTATATCCGAAGGGGGCAAAGGGAGAACTGCTTCTGTCCCAGATCACGGGTATCGGAAAGCCTTATGATGTGCATTTCAGTCAGGAGATCAGGAAACCGCTTCCTCTCACAAAGCCTGCCCCGGTATGCTTCTACCGGCTTGAAGGAAAGCACAAGCTTGAAGGCATGCTGTTCGGAGGTATCACCGCCGTTACCGATGACCGTGCGATGTTTGCAACCGATACAAAGATGGAGATACTTGACAATATCCAGATAGATGCAGGTGGAGACCTGTACTGCAAAGTGCTTGAGGAACAGCCCGAAGGTTACCTTCTTCAGTTCACTGCGATCCCCGCAGGCTACAGCGACTGGATTGAACAGTTCAAGTGAAAACGGGTCATTATCACAACGCCTTCAAACGCCGACCGTTTTCTTGACTATGCATTACGCCGTATAATATAATCTTTTTCGGTTATGTATGCTATAAGATTGGAACTTGGCCGCGAGCTGGAGGACATGCTTTTCTGCAAAATGCAGGCAAAGCGTGATGAAGAAGAGCTCGCAGTTGCAAGATATAGAGCAAAGAGGGCATGGTATCTCAAAAAAATAGGGATACTTACGGCGAACACAGGGTTCCTGATAGGGATCCTTGTTTTTGCGTTCATGGATATTTCCAAGTACCATGAACTCAGTGATCTGAGAGAGATGCTGTCGCACAGGCCTGTTTTCTATGCCGCTCATCCGATAGTTGACGTTACCGAGATAGAGGAAAAGCGTGAACGGATCCGTATGGAGGAGGAGCTGAAGAGTACAAGCTATTTTGCCGAAGCAAACGAACAGACCGAGCAGTTCCCGCAGTCCGTTGTAAGTGAATACGGAATAGTCATAGATATAAACAGCAATACGATACTGGCATCGCGTGAAGGCAGGACAAGGATCAATCCGGCATCGATGACGAAGATCATGACCGTTCTCGTTGCGGCCGAAAACCTTGCCGAGGACAGCCTTGAGGACACTTTCACGGTAACGCCCGAGATCAACTACTACAGCTATCGGCATGGATGCAGCACCGTCGGGTTTGCCGACAATGAGACGGTTACCGTTAAGGACCTGTTCTACGGGACGATCCTTCCTTCGGGAGGGGATGCCGCTGTGTCACTCGCAACATACATAGCAGGCGATCAGGATGCGTTTGTCGAGCTTATGAACAAAAAACTTGAGACGCTCGGACTGTCGGATACAGCGCACTTTACGAACTGTGTCGGACTGTTTGACAACGACCATTACTGCACGTGCTATGATATGGCTATGATACTGAGAGCTGCGATAGCAAATCCATTATGTAAGGAAGTTCTTTCGACGAGAACATATACGACAACGCCGACGGACATACATCCGAACGGTATCGAGATATCAAACTGGTTTTTGAGAAGATCCGAGGATAAGCCGATCGGAGCCGAGATGACATGCGCCAAGACCGGTTACGTCAAGGAATCAGGCAACTGTGCAGCCAGCTATGCCACGGACAACAACGGCCGCGACATAATAGTCGTTACCGGAAAGTCAACAAGCAGCTGGAGATGCATATACGATCATGTTGACCTGTACAGGAAGTATATGCCGTCCTATGATCCTTCAGACACCGATACGGCAGAGGAGTCCCTCGAGGCCGCAAACGGCGCAGCCATAGATGAATAATGTGATAAATCACAATTTTTAAAAAAAATCACAAAAAAATAAAGGAAAAGAAAGGTCTTCACGTAATATTACAAGTGGAGACTTTTTTTATGAGAATCAGGGAAGAAATAGAACAGTGGGAAGATAAGTATCTGTCCCCCTATGCATCCAAGAGCATGAATTCAAAGGGCAGGGATGTCGCCGAAGAGGAATGCGACATAAGGCCCGTATATCAGAGAGACAGGGACAGGATCCTTCACAGCAATTCCTTCAGAAGACTCAAGGACAAGACTCAGGTTTTTCTGGCACCCGAAGGTGATCATTACAGGACACGTCTGACACATACCCTGGAAGTATCACAAAACGCAAGAACGATAGCCAAGGCCCTTCGCCTTAATGAGGACCTTACGGAGGCGATCGCGCTCGGACATGACATAGGACACACACCGTTCGGTCATGCAGGTGAAAGGGCGCTTGCGCGTGTCTGCCCCGGGGGTTTTGAACATAACGTCCAGTCGGTCCGTGTCGTTGAAGTGCTCGAAAAGCGCGGAGCAGGCCTCAATCTGACCTGGGAAGTGCGTGACGGTATCAGGAACCACAAGACAAAAGGTATGCCGTCAACACTCGAAGGCAGGATAGTCAGATATTCCGACAAGATCGCCTATATACACCACGACATGGATGATGCCATAAGAGGCAGGATCCTGTGCGAGGAAGATATCCCCAAAGAGCTCAGGAATACGCTCGGTGACACGACAACAAAGCGTTTTGACTGTTTTACGCATGATATTATCAGGAACTCGGCCGATAAGAACGATATCTGCATGTCGGATGAGATTTCACAGGCGATGAGCGAACTTCGGCAGTTCATGTTTGACAACGTATATACGAATCCGAAGGTCAAGAGTGAGGAAGTAAAGGCGGAGCGCCTTGTGGAGTTTCTGTACGAGCATTTCCTTCACAATCACGAGAAGCTTCCGGAAGAGTACATGGTGCTCGTAAATGAGCGCGGTACGAGCCTTGAAAGAGCTGTTTGTGACTACGTTTCTTCAATGTCTGACAGATATGCGGTCGCAGTGTTCAATGATATGTTCCTGCCAAGCTCCTGGAAGGAGATGTGAACGGCAGAAAGGAGGGACCCGCGAAGCGGGAGGATTCCTTACTGCACGACGAGCGCCATTACCGAAGGTAATTCTCATGCGCGAGTCTCCGATACCGCGAGCCCCATTCTGCGAAGCAGAATTTAAATGGCGAGCGTCCGATAAGAGGTTAATATGTACTACCCCGACGAAATTGTGGAAGAAGTCCGACAGCGCAACGATATAGTCGATGTTATTTCTTCTTACGTACGTTTAAATAAAAAGGGCAGCAATTATTTCGGATTGTGCCCGTTTCATAACGAAAAGACCGGATCGTTCTCGGTAACGCCCTCAAAGCAGATGTACTACTGCTTCGGATGCGGTAAGGGCGGTAACGTCATAACGTTCATTCAGGATTATGAGAACATGACATTTACCGAGGCCGTCAGGATGCTTGCTGACCGCGCAGGGATGACACTTCCCGAGACCCGCTCCGATGAAGCCCGTGAGCGTGAGAACAAAAGGGCACAGCTGCTTGCCGTCAACAGGGAAGCAGGCAAGTATTATTACGCACAGCTTCGCAGTCCTGCCGGAGAGAGAGGACTTGAATATTTCAGGAAGAGAGGCCTCTCGGATGAGACGATGCAGCGTTTCGGTCTCGGATTTGCCAGATCCTCAAGGGATGAGACGTTCAGATATCTGAAGAGTAAAGGCTTTTCGGATGAGGTATTAAGAGAGAGCGGTCTGTTCAACCACAGAGAAAATCAAGGGATGACGGACAAATTCTGGAACCGTGTCATCTTCCCGATAATGGATACGGGTCAGAGGATCATCGGATTCGGCGGAAGAGTGATGGGTGACGGAGAACCGAAATACCTGAACTCCCCGGAGACACCGGTATTTGACAAGAGTCGGAACCTTTACGGACTTAACATCGCAAAGTCCACGAAGGCTAAAAATATGATCATCTGCGAAGGATACATGGATGTCATCGCACTGCATCAGGCAGGATTCGATCAGGCGGTTGCTTCACTCGGAACCGCATTTACTTCCGGACACGCAAACCTGATAGCCAGATACGCAAAAGAGAATGTAAGGCCCGGTGAGATAGCAAGATACAAAGATATCCTTCTTTGCTATGACTCTGACGGTGCGGGAGTTGAGGCGGCAAAAAGGGCGCTTACGACACTTCGAACGGCAGGTCTTTCGGCAAAGGTCATCGACATGAAACCGTACAAGGATCCCGACGAGTTCATCAAAAACCTCGGAGCCGAAGAGTTTGCAAAGCGTATCGAAAACGCCGAAAACGGATTCATGTATGAGATAAGGCAGCTCGAGAGTGAGTATGACCTTAAGGATCCTTCAAAAAAAAGCCGTTTTATCACGGATGTGGCGACAAGGCTGCTCCGTTTTGAAGACCCCGTCGAACGCGACGGATATGCCGGAAATATCGCATACAAATATGACGTTTCGCCTGACTCGTTAAACGAGGTCATCAGGAAGCAGGCGGTAGAGATGGGTGGCATCACCATCGCACCAAAACCGATGCCGACAAGAGGCGAAAAGGGAAGCCTTGACGATGCGACCCGGCTCCCTCAGTCACGACTTCTGTCATGGATATGTGACGCCCCTGAAGTTTACGGGATCGTCAGCCGATATATAAGCGCGGATGATTTTTCCGATCCGCTGTACCGTAAGGTAGCCACGATACTGTTCGACCAGCTCGATAATGACCGGTTTGATCCGGCGAACGTTGTAAGCATGTTCACTGAAGAGGAGGAGCAGCGGCAGATCGCGGAGGCTTTTCACCAGAATATCGGACATCTGGAAAGCGTTCAGATGAGAGAAAATGCACTGAAGGATCTGATGCTGAACGTAAAAAGGCTCTCACTCATGAGAGATGACCGCAAGGACAATGATTTTAACAGGATCATCACGATCCGCAAAGAGCTCGAAGAGCTTGAACGCGCCCATATCAGCCTGGGTGATAATGAATAGCAGAGGAGAATGAAAATGGAAGACGAAATGCAGAAAAAATTTGAGGAACGGCTGCTCGAACTCAAAGCTTTTGCGAAGAAGAAAAAGAATGTGCTCGAGCCGGGTGAGATCGCTGATTTCTTCAGTGAATTCGAACTCGACGACGACAACTTCGACAGGATCTATGAGTTTATGGAGCAGAACAGCATCGATCTTCTCCGTATCGTTGAAGAGGAGGAAGAAGATGTTCCCGATGATGAGATCGACCTTTCCGAAGAGGAAGAGGTTGATGTCGAGAATATCGATCTGTCGGTTCCCGACGGTGTGTCCATCGAAGACCCTGTCAGAATGTATCTGAAGGAGATAGGTAAGGTACCGCTCCTTAGCGCGGAAGAGGAGATCGAACTTGCAAAGCGAATGGAAGAGGGCGACGAGGAAGCCAAGAAGAGACTGGCAGAGGCCAATCTGAGACTCGTCGTTTCGATCGCCAAGCGTTATGTGGGCCGCGGAATGCTGTTCCTTGATCTGATCCAGGAAGGCAATCTCGGACTTATCAAAGCCGTTGAAAAGTTTGATTACACAAAGGGATACAAGTTCAGTACATATGCAACATGGTGGATCCGTCAGGCCATCACGCGCGCCATCGCGGATCAGGCAAGGACTATCAGGATCCCGGTACATATGGTCGAGACGATCAATAAGCTCATCAGAGTGAGCCGTCAGCTCCTTCAGGAGCTCGGAAGGGAACCAACCCCTGAGGAGATCGCTGCGGAGATGAACCTTCCGGTTGAGCGTGTCAGGGAGATACTCAAGATATCACAGGAGCCTGTTTCGCTCGAGACTCCGATCGGTGAGGAAGAAGACAGTCATCTCGGTGATTTTATACAGGACGATAATGTTCCGGTGCCTGCAGAGGCCGCTGCGTTCACGCTTCTTAAAGAGCAGCTCGTCGAGGTTCTCGAAACGCTCACCGACAGAGAGCAGAAGGTGCTTCGTCTCCGCTTCGGACTTGATGACGGAAGAGCACGCACACTCGAGGAAGTAGGTAAGGAGTTTAAGGTAACACGTGAGCGTATCAGACAGATCGAGGCAAAGGCTTTAAGAAAGCTTCGTCATCCGTCGCGCTCCAAGAAGCTTAAGGATTATCTGGATTAATATATGGCAGTACTGTCCGACAGGTTAAAAGCCGTTGCAAAAATGATCACGCCGGGAATACCGGTCGCAGACATAGGATGCGATCATGCGTACCTGCCGATCCGGCTTATAGAAGAGGACATAAGCCCGCGCGTTATCGCGTGCGACATCAACTCCGGGCCGGTCAGAACGGCTAAGGAAAATATCAGCGATGCCGAGCTTTCCTCAAAGATCGAGGTGCGTCAGGGTGACGGACTGTCTGTACTGTCGCCGGGAGAGGTCGGATGCATCGTGATGGCCGGCATGGGCGGAAGGCTGATGATAAAGATACTCAGTGAAGGCACGGATGTGCTTGAGAGCGTATCGGAGATCATCATGGAGCCGCAGTCGGAGGTCGCTGAACTCAGACATTTTCTTCAGGACTCCGGCTACAGGATAATCAGCGAGAACATGGTCTGTGATAACAACAAGTTCTATCCGCTTATCAAGGCCGTTCATGGCAGCATGAACTGGGACAAGGAAGTATATTTCAGGTATGGCAAGATACTTCTTCGGGAAGAAAATCCTGTGCTGCATGAATTTCTGCTGATCGAAAAAGAGTACTGCTCCGATCTTTTAAAGGAACTGGCGCAGAATGAAGATGTACCGCATATTTTTGTGCGGATGGAAGAGGTAAAAACGGACCTGGCGCTCAATGCGGATGCGCTTCAGCTCGTATCCGAGCCGGGACTGTTTGAGGATACAAGAATACTATCCTAAGGAGGGGAAGTTACATGAGAAAGGTTACAGTCACTGTCCAGAACAAAGAGTATCAGTATGATGCGGGTACGAGCTATGAGCAGATAGCGAAGGACTTCGCCGACAAGTATGACGCGAAGATCGTTCTCGTATCGGCTGACGGCCGTCTTCGTGAACTTCACAAGATACTGTCAAACGACTGCACGCTTGAATTTATCACTCTTTCCGAAAAGATAGGAATGGAGACTTACAGAAGAAGTGCTACTTTCCTTCTTGTCAAGGCAGTGCATGATGTTATCGGAGACGACAGGAAAAATCATGTTGTCGCGCAGTACACTGTAGGAAGAGGCCTTCTTTGCAAGATAATAGGCACACAGATCACGGACCAGTTTGTCAGAAGCGTCCATGCAAGGATGGATGAACTTATCTCACAGAACATACCGATATGGAAGACTTCGTATTCCGTTGAAGAAGCAAGACGTATATTTGCCGAGGCCGGTATGGAAGATAAGGTCAAGCTCTTCAAGTTCAGAAGAGCATCAAAGGTCAATGTTTATTCGATCGGTGAATACAGGGATTACTATTACGGCTACATGGTACCGTCAACGGGTTATATCACTCACTATGATCTGTTCCCGTATGACGAGGGACTTATCCTTCAGCTTCCTTCGAGGCATTCACCGAATGTCGTTCCCCCGAGGAGTGATTCACCGAAGCTTCAGAAGACTCTCGAAGAGACGAGCAACTGGGGCGAGAGCATAGGCATCAAGGATGTCGGTGATCTTAACGAGATGATATGTAACGAAGGCGTACAGGATGTTGTACTTCTCCAGGAAGCATACATGGAGAGCAGGATCGCGGAGATAGCAAAGGATATCGTTAAGCGCGGCGGACGTAAGTTCATTATGATAGCCGGCCCGTCATCTTCGGGTAAGACATCGTTTTCATACAGACTGTCGATACAGCTGAGGGCTCTCGGAATGCGTCCTCATCCGATCGCACTTGATAATTATTTCAAGAACAGGGAAGATACACCGAAGGATGAGAACGGTGATTATGATTTTGAATGTCTTGAAGCTATCGATGTTGAGCAGTTCAACAAGGATATGTTAAACCTCCTGTCCGGTGAGACCGTTGAGATACCGTCGTTCAATTTCAAGACCGGACAGCGTGAATATAAAGGTGATTATAAGAGACTCAACGAAAATGACATACTCGTTATAGAAGGTATCCACGGTCTGAATGAGAAGATGTCACACGCCCTTCCGGCTGAGAGCAAATACAAGATATACATTTCGGCCCTTACAGCGCTCAACGTTGACGAGCATAACAGGATCGCAACGACCGATGTCCGTCTGATCAGAAGAATGGTCAGGGACAACAGGACGCGAGGAACATCTGCGTCGGGTACGCTTAATATGTGGCACAGTGTAAGGCGCGGAGAAGAGAAGAATATATTCCCGTTCCAGGAAAGTGCGGATGCGGTGTTCAATTCGGCACTCATTTATGAACTGTCGGTATTAAAGCTTTATGCCGAGCCGCTTCTGTTTGGTATCAGCAAAGAAGATCCGCAGTATTACGAGGCAAAGAGACTTCTCAAGTTCCTCGATTATTTCCTCGGCTTTACGAGCGAGGGACTGCCGAACAATTCGCTTATCAGGGAATTTGTCGGTGGAAGCATATTTAACGTGTGATCAAACAGTTCCCGGAACATCAGGGAGTCGAACAGACAATCGCTTGAAATACAGAGGAAAGTCCGGGCTTCACAGGGCAGGATGCCGGATAACGTCCGGTGGAGGCAACTCTAAGGAAAGTGCAACAGAAAATATACCGCTGAATGAAGATAGGAGGGGCCCACGAAGTGGGAGGAACCTGTCTTCACCGCGAGGCCTCTGTTCTGCGCAGCAGAACTTGAATGGCCGAGCGTCCTATCAGTTTAGGTTCAGTAAGGGTGAAATGGCAGTGTAAGAGACTACCGCCCGGGTGGTAACATGCGGGGCAGTGTAAACCCCATCCGAAGCAAGACCAAGAAGAAGCGATACGGTTGCCCGCCGTGCTTCGGGTAGGTCGCTTGAGGTCGCCGGTAACGGCGATCCTAGATAGATGATTGTCGCGGAACATTCCGTACAGAACCCGGCTTACGTTCGGCTTCCTGATGCTCCGGGAACAGGAAAGATACAGTATGTACACATTCCTATTAACAATTCAGATCATAGCTGTAGTGTTCAGTCTTATCTGTGCGGCTGTGCTTCTCATCCAAAAAGGATCGGAAGTCACCAAGCTGATACTGATAGGGTGTTTCTGTGCGTTCGTGCAGAATGCCGGATATCTGCTGGAGATGACGAGCAGCAATCTCGATGAGGTCATGATCGCGATCAGGCTCGAGTACATCGGAACTGCGTTTATCGCGACGATGTCCGTACTGTTCGGGTTCAGATACTGCAGGGTCAATTTCCAGAACTGGCTGAAATACACACTTCTTATAATCGACGTTATCGTCCTGACGTGTGTGTGGTGCTACGAATATGTTCCGTTCTATTATTCGAGCGTTGCGTTCGTTTATTCGGGTGTTTTCCCTCACGTTATACTGAATAAGGGATTTTTGTATATCGTATTTATGGTGACGATATATGCCGAGATCATTGCGGGCCTTGTTGTTGCGATGGTCTTTGCGCTGCGCACGACCGATCCGAACATGAAGAAGAATTACCGTTTCCTCATTGCCAGCAATGCGGTACCGCTTTTGTTCTATATCGCAGGCGTATGTAACATGATCGACGGATACGATCCCGCACCTATCGGAGGCGCAGTAGGAATACTCATATTCTGTGCGAACCTTATATTCAGAAGGGTGTTTGATGTCGTTGAGACTGCCCATGAAAATATCCTGACCGACCTTGATGATGCCATTGTTGTCCTTGACTACAGAAAGGGATTCCAGGAGGCGAACAGGGCTGCGATCAATCTGTTCCCCGAACTTGCAAAGACAGCTTACGGTGAACTTGTAGCCAGCAAAGAATTCTATGATCTGTTTGACAAGAAAGAAAATAACGAAGTAGAGATCGACGGAAGATATTACAAGGTCCATATTAATGATCTTTACGCGAGAAGCGGCATAGAATCGAACTTCATAGGATATTCGATCATATTTTTTGATATTACCGATTCAAAGATGCAGATCAGAAAGATGGACGAGCTGCGTATCGCAGCAGACTCTGCAAACCAGGCCAAATCCGCGTTTCTGGCAAATGTTTCGCATGAGATACGTACGCCCATAAACGTAGTCCAGGGAATGAGCGAAGTCATCACGAGAGATTATGATGACGAGAAGCTTCTCGAATATGCCGATAACATCCGCAATGCAGCGGATCAGCTCATGGACCTTATAAACGGTATCCTTGATTTTTCAAAGATCGAATCCGGAAAGGTCACACTTGCCAATGCGGAGTACAAGGTTGATGATTTCTTCAGGGATATCATCATGGTATTTGAACATAAGAGTTCCGAGACCGGACTGTCGTTCATAACCGATATCGCAAAGGACATCCCGCTCGTTCTGTACGGTGATGCTGTAAGGATAAGGCAGGTCGCTACAAACATCCTCTCAAATGCGTTCAAATACACGAGAGAAGGAAGCGTCACACTGCGTGCAAGGTTTGAGAAAGTTACCGAAGAAAAAGGTAATCTGATATTCTCGGTTGAAGATACGGGTATCGGTATCCGCAAAGAGGAAGTCGACAAGATATTCGAAATGTTTGTCAGACTTGATGAGAGACTGAACAGGTCCGTTGAAGGTACGGGACTTGGCATGAACATAACCAAGAGCCTTGTCGATCTTATGGGCGGTGAGATAAAGGTATATTCTGATTACGGAAAGGGAAGCGTGTTTACCGTCATAATCCCGCAGTTTGTCAGAAGCGCTGCCGGGCAGACGGTTGGCGAACTCGGGCATCAGAGCATCATTAAGCACCGTACCGAAATAGGATTTGAGGCACCGGATGCAAGAGTGCTCATTATAGATGACAGCAAGACCAATCTGATAGTTGCCAAGGCGCTGCTTCGTGATACAAAGGCACAGATCACGACCGGTATAAGCGGAGACGAATGTCTTGACTATGTTATCCGCGAGCATTTCGATGTCATATTTCTTGATCACAGAATGCCCGGAATGGACGGTGTTGAGACACTGCATAAAATGCAGATGATGGATCATAAATGTTTAAGTACACCGGTAATAATGCTTACCGCAAATGCGATGAGTGACGCCAAGGATTTTTACTTAAAACAGGGATTTTCGGACTTCATATCAAAGCCAATAACCGAACAGTCCATCTGCAGAATGCTGAAAAAATATCTGCCTGAAAACCTTGTTCACATTACCGGAGGAGAAGATACGAGCGATGGGATTTGATCTTAACGAAACAGGAAAGTGTGCTAAGGAGGCTGCATTTATTCTGCAGTCTCTTTCGACAGAAAAAAAGAATGAGGCGCTCATGGCGGTTGCGGATGCACTTGAAAAAGAACATGCCGCCATAATGAAAGAAAACGAAAAAGATATTGAACGCGCGAAGAATAACGGTACGAGCAATGCGATGATCGACCGCCTGGCGCTTAACGAAAAGCGAATAAAGGACATGGCTTCAGGAGTCAGGGATGTTGCCAAACTTGACGATCCTGTCGGAGAAGAGCTTTCGGAAACGGTTCGTCCGAACGGACTTTGCATCAAAAAGGTCAGGGTACCGATGGGAGTTATCGGGATAATATACGAATCGCGTCCGAACGTTACGTCCGATGCATTCTCGCTCTGCTTTAAGACAGGAAATGCAGTTATCCTTCGAGGAGGAAGCGATGCGATAGCCTCCAACACGATCATAGTGGAAACGATCAGAAAAGCGCTGGCATCAGTTAACATAACTTCGGATGCGATACAGCTCGTAACGGATACGTCAAGGGATGTCGCATCTGCAATGATGAAGCTTGACACATATATAGACCTTCTGATCCCGAGAGGCGGCGCAGGCCTTATAAGATCGGTTGTTCAGAACGCGACCGTTCCCGTCATCGAGACCGGAACCGGTAACTGTCATATATTCGTTGACGAGAGTGCTGACATAGATATGGCGGTTAACATAATATTTAATGCAAAGACCCAGAGAATGGGTGTGTGCAATGCGTGCGAATCACTTCTGATACATGAGAACATCGCAGCCGATGTTATACCGAAGATATGTGAAAGCCTGAAGGCAAAGGATATAGAGATAAGGGCGGGTGAGCGTGCGTTTGTTCTTGCTCCCGGATCTGCGGCCGATATGAAGAATGCGACCGAGGATGATTATGCGACTGAGTTCCTCGGCCCCGTCATATCACTTGCAATTGTATCGTCTGTCGATGAGGCGATAGCACACGTCAATAAATATACGACACATCATTCGGAAGCGATAATCACGAGCGATCCCGAAAACGCCGAGAAGTTCTTAAACGGTGTGGACAGTGCATGTGTGTATGTAAACGCCAGCACAAGGTTTACGGACGGATTTGAGTTCGGATTCGGAGCGGAGATAGGGATAAGCACACAGAAACTGCACGCAAGAGGTCCGATGGGTCTTAGCGAGCTTACATCATACAAATACAAAGTGTACGGAAACGGTCAGACAAGATCAATTTGAATAAACTTCACGTGCGATCGCAAATGCAGCCCATGCTTTGGGCCAGCCTGCATAGAATGCCGCATGTGTGATGACTGCGGACATTTCCTTCTGTGAGACGCCGTGATTTTTGGCATTGAGAATATGATAGCGAAGAGAACTGTCGGTAATACCCTGTGCGATCAGAACGACAACGGTCACTATCGAGCGTGTCTTCAGATCGATGTCTGCATTGTTCCAGTTCTCACCGTACAGAACATCATCGTTGAAATGTGCAAACGCCGGAGCAAAATCACCGAGCTGATCTCTTCCGGTTGTCTGGACGACCTTTTCGGCCGAGGGAGAATCCGCTTTTTTGTTACCTACATATATATCGTACTCATCGCGAAGTTCCTGCTGGGCTTCAGGTGAAAGTCCGTCATAGATGAGCTTTGCGGCATCCATTGTCTGTGCGAGTCTTTTGATCGTAAATAACCAGAGTTCGAAGTTCATGATCTGCTCCTTGATGAGATAGTGATAGTTCTCTGTTGATTGAATTATAACAGTGAAGAGCATTGTTTTGCAACATAATCGGAAAATAAAAAGCTTATGAGTACAACCACCGTATCAAAGGCAAACGGTATACTTTCTTTTCTGGTGAAAGCAGCACTGGGGCTGTTCTTTGTGTTCAATATCGTTGTAATGCTCATAGCTTTTTTTGACAGGAACAACTACGATGAAGCTCCGATCGGATCGTTTGATGCAGAACAGTTTAATGAAGGGTGGAAGATAACCTACAGGAACGATAAGATCGAAGACGTTTCACTTCCGATGTATGTTAATGCCGAACCGGGTGAGAAGGTCATATTATCCAACAGGCTTCCTGCAGACCTTTCGGACGGGATGAACATCATGCTCAGGGCTTCCATGGAAGACGTTGCAGTGTATGTGGAGGGAGAGAAGAGAGCAGAGTATTCCACTGATTCGGTCAGGAACATGTCATTTTATATCCCCAGTGCATATATCGTTATTCCGCTTGATGCGTCGGATTCGTCAAAGACAATTGATATAAATATCACGATCAAGACAAAGGGAAGTATCAATTCCGTGATCCTGTCGCACGGAAACAACGGATGGTACAGCGTGATCCGGAGTGGCTTACCCGTTACTTTCATATCGCTTGCAGCGTTTATCATCGGTGTGATCATAACCGTTGCATCGGCGTTTCTGGGCAGGAAATACAAGGCAGTGGCCGCCGGGTATATGGGACTTCTCGTAATGGACGTGACGATGTGGATGTTTTCGGAGTCGATACTCAGGCAGCTTCTCTTTTCAAGACCTTCGCTTTCACAGTATTTTTCGTATATCACACTCGAGCTTGTCGGCGCTCTGGCATGCCTCTACTTTGATGAAGTACAGCACGGGATATATCATCGCAGATATCTGGTCATTGAGCTTATTACCGTATTCGTTGTCGGAGGCGGTCTTATTCTTCATTTTGCCGGCGTGGCTCCGCTTTATACAACACTTCCGGTATCACATATCCTTGAGGCCGGCTGTGGGATCCTCATACTGATAAATATCATAACCGACATAAGGACCGGAAGGATAGGCTCGTACCGTATCAATATGCTGGGCGGGATATTTTTCATAGTTTTCTGTCTTATTGAGCTGGCAGGATTCTATTATTCCAGATTCATGATCTTCGGCGGGTATGTCTGCATCGGACTGATAGGACTTGTCGCATCAACTGTCATTCAGACCGCACATGATATTTTCGGAGAATTCCGGGCCAATGAAAAGCGCCGTTTAACCATGATGAACAACACGATCGAGACGATCGCGGGCGCCATCGACGCAAAAGACGAATATACGGGCGGACACTCGGAACGTGTCGGAATGTATGCATCGCTTCTTGCAAGGCAGATGAAAGATTCGGGTGAATACGACATTAAGATTGAGGATATTGTCAGGATACATTACATCGGTCTTGTTCATGATATTGGAAAGATCGGTGTTGCTGATACCGTGCTCAATAAAGCCGGAAAACTTACGAGCGAAGAGTTCAGTCTCATGAAGAGACATACCGAGATCGGGTTTGAGCTGATGAGCTCGATGGGAGATGAGATCGAGGGAGTTCTTGACGGTATCAGACATCATCATGAAAGATATGACGGAACAGGTTACCCCGACGGACTGGCGGGAGAGGACATACCGCTGGTTGCAAGAATACTGTGCCTTGCGGACAGTTACGACGCGATGACGTCAAACCGTGTGTACAGAAAGAGACTGTCAGCTGAAGAGGTCAGAAACGAGATAATGAGATGCCGCGGATCGCAGTTCGACCCGAAACTTACCGATCTGTTCGTGGGACTGATCGACCGTGGTAAGCTGCGTGAAAAAACGGTTGAGGGAATGGCTGTAAATGAAAGCGGTATCGTCATGAAGTCCGCAATGCTTGAGAGCCGTCTTCAGAGCGATCTTCTTGACGGGAAGAAGATACTGCATCCTTCGCATGTGCGGATGATATGTTATGTGATCAAGCTCATGGAAAAGAAAGGAAACTCTTACCGGATCATATTTGCGGGACCTTCAGATGAGGTGCTTGCAGGAGGTGAGCTTACGTCATATATCAAAAAAATGTCGCAGCTCATATTGCGTCATGTCGGCAATCATGACCTGACTGTCAGATACACGGACAGGCTGAGCGTTATCGCGCTCTTTAACAGGACGGATGATGAGCTGGAGTCGTTTGTGGAAACACTTACGGAGTCTTTTGCGGATATCAGGACGCAGGTTCTTTGATCATATCCTTGAATATGTTTCCTCGCAGTATTTGCATCTGTATGTTTCTGTTTCGGGATCGGTCAGGACGAATATGTGATCCAGTTCCTGCTCGATACTCGTGATGCATCTGGGGTTCTTGCACTTAATTATGTTACGGATCTCCTTGGGCAGATGAAGCCGCTTCTTTTCGACGATCTCCCCGTCCTTTATAACGTTCACGGTGATCTTGTGGTCGATGAAACCGAGTACGTCAAGGTCAAGCATATCTATCGGACACTCCACTTTGAGTATATCCTTTTTGCCCATTTTCTCACTTTTTGCATTCATGATCATGGCAACGGTACAGTCAAGTTCATCAAGCTTCAGATCATGGTATATCCTGAGGCTTTCCCCGGCATTCATATGGTCGAGAACAAATCCTTCTTCTATCTTGCCTACGTTTAACATGTATATCCTCCTTATATGCTCACACAAGCTCAAGTAATGTCAGTATCAGTGCCATACGTATGTACATGCCGTATTCGACCTGTTTGAAGTACATCGCGCGTTCGTCCTCATCAACTTCGACCGAGATCTCATTTACTCTCGGAAGAGGATGCAGGACCATCATGTCGGGTTTGGCAAGCGCCATCTTTTCTTTGTTCAGTATGTAAAAATCCTTGAGTCTTACATAGTCTTCCTCATTGAAGAATCTCTCACGCTGGACTCTTGTCATGTAGAGTATGTCAAGCTCGGGCATGACATCGTCGAGTTTGATCACTTCCTTAAATTCGATGTTGTTCTTTATCAGAACGTCGTCCCTTATGTAATCGGGGATACGAAGCTCGGGAGGTGAGATGAACACGAACTTCACGTTTTTATAGCGGCACAGCGCATTGATAAGCGAATGAACTGTACGGCCGAACTTCAGATCTCCACACAGGCCTATCGTCATGTCCGAAAGACTTCCCTTCAGTGAACGTATCGTCATCAGATCGGTCAGCGTCTGTGTCGGATGCTGGTGTCCGCCGTCGCCTGCGTTGATAACCGGGATCCATGATTTTGAAGCGGCTACCATCGGCGCACCTTCTTTGGGGTGGCGCATCGCACATATGTCGGCATATATCGAGATGATCCTTATCGTATCGGATACGCTTTCTCCCTTTGCGGCACTGGACGAATCTGCGGAAGCAAATCCGAGCACCTGACCTCCGAGTCTGAGCATCGCCGATTCAAACGAAAGGCGGGTCCTTGTGGATGGTTCGTAAAAGCATGTCGCAAGTATGCGTCCGTCGCATTTGTGGGCGTATTTGGCGGGATCTTTTTTGATCTCGCATGCCAGATCCATCAGCTTGTCCAGTTCTTCCACGGAAAAATCCATGGGGCTCATTAAGTGTCGCATTTTTTTCCTCCTGTTGTAACCTAAAAAAAAGAGCTCCCAACGGGAACTCTAAAAAGATCATTTGTAAGAAAGCAGATCAGATACCGATTTTCTCTTCGGCATTTCGGGTTCTTCTGCGGGATGCCCGATACAGATGATATTGACGAGTTCCCGGTCATCGGGGATCTCAAGTACATCTGAGAGTGTATCGTCAAATATACCCATTATAACGGTACCGAGACCGTATTCATGAGCGGCGAGACAAAACGTCTGCGAAGCGATGCCCGCGTCGAACATCTGCCATGTATCCTTACGCGATGTAGTGTACGAACCGTCCTTTTCGAAACCGCATCTGCCTTTGATGACAGTCACGGCTATGAGCATCGGAGCAGATTCCATCGTTCCGGCATTGTATGTAAATCCCGTTGTGCAGTCTTTGGCGATCTTAGCCTTAAGAGCGGGATCTTCGATCGCGATATACCTGACGATCTGAGTGTTCTTCCATGAAGGGGACCAGGAAGCTGCTTCAACGATCTTCTCAAGAGTTGCATGATCGACAGGTTCGTCGGTGAATTTACGGATGCTTCTTCTTGTGCGGATATTCTCTAATGCTTCCATTTGCGCCTCCTGTTCTTACCACAAAATATTGTGGTTGCGGATGATTTTCAAGTGATATCATAACCTATATTGTGGTATTTTGCAACGGGATTATTTTGTTTTATAATATGCGGTAGTAACAGATGCTTTAGGAGGATGTAACATGGCAGAAGAAAAGACGGTTATAGACGAAGCGGTTGATTTAAGAGATCCGGATATTAAGTACCAGGATGCTGTGCCGGTTTTCTGTGAGAGAAAGCGCTGGCTGTTGTTCGGTCTTCCGTGGACGTTTACGAAATATATTCTGAAGGATGAGATACTCACGACCGAGAGCGGTCTTTTTAACACGCTGATCAACGACTGCTATATGTACAAGATCGTTGATGTGCAGCTTGAAAGATCCATGTTTGAAAAGATGGTCGGACTGGGTACCGTTGTATGCTATACGTCGGATACTACCGATAAGGTGCTCAAGCTCGTTCATATCAGGAAATCGACTCAGATCAAGAACTTCATTCTCGAGAAGTCGGAGAAGATGCGTATGAAACGCAGAACACTCACTACGATGAGCCTCAATTCGGACGGTGTTGATGCAGATGACATCGGCTGAAGTGTTTGATCATGCCGCGGCCTGCGATTATATCGCAAATGCGGCTAAGTACGGTAGCAGGCCGGGACTGTCGCGTATCAGAAAACTGTGCGCCCTTCTCGGTGATCCGCAGGATGATCTTCGATTCATTCATATTGCCGGGACGAACGGAAAGGGAAGTGTGGCGGCCATGATCGCATCCGTTCTGTCGCATGCAGGTGTACGCGCAGGGATGTATTATTCGCCTGCGCTTACGTGTATCAGGGATCATTTTGCGATAGACGGAAAGCTGATCTTTGAAGAAGATTATGCCGAGGCGGTATCGGTTGTTGCCGAAGCAAATGAGAAGATGATCAGAGAGTCGGGCGAGTCGGCCACCCAGTTTGAACTTGAGACGGCACTCGCTTTCGTATACTTTCGTAAAAATCATTGCGATGCAGTCGTTCTCGAATGCGGCATGGGCGGCGGTGAGGATGCGACTAATATCGTCAGGAACAAGATATGCTGTGTTATAACTTCTGTCTCATATGATCATATGCAGTATCTCGGAAACACGCTTTCCGAAATAGCGTCGGCAAAGGCAGGGATAATAACACCTCACTGTCCGGTCATCGCATTTGACTCATCGGAAGAATCAACAGATGTGATAAGAAAGAAGTGCAGAGAGACGGGTTCTTCGCTTTATCTTGTGAAGAAAGAGGATGTCCTGAAAAATCATGTGCGCACTGCACTGGCGGGCGATTACCAGGCCGACAACGCAGCGGTTGCGGTAAAGACGATCGGTGTGATAAGAGACAATGATCTGATACCTGATCATGCGATAAATGATGATGCGATCGTAAAGGGACTTGCCAAGGTCAGATGGCCGTTCAGGTTTGAGAAGATATGTAATGATCCGCCGGTATATGTTGACGGAGCACATAATCCCGATGCCGCAGCGAGGCTCTTAAAAACGATCCAAGACGAGTTGTGCGGTTGTCCGGTAATACTTGTGATCGGTGTGTTTGCCGACAAGGAATACGAAAAGGTCGTAAAAACCATGTCGGAGTGTGCGCATGCGATTATCACCCTTCAGACACCGGATAATCCGAGGGCTCTTGATGCCGCAAAGCTTGCAAAGTGTGCGGAAAAGTACTGCGGTAACGTGAAAGTGAGCAAGGGTATCGATGATGCATGCACGCTTGCTTTTGGTGAAGCGCGCGTACTGAAAAACGGCGTCATAGTTGCATGCGGTTCACTGTCTTATCTCAATGATTTTACCTTGTGTGTAAGGAAATATTCTGATGCAGAGAGTTGATAATATACTGAATAACAAAATGTTCAGGGATAAGGTCGCAAAGATCGAAGAGCTTGAAAAGGACCGGATATTCTGCAGGCACGACATGGATCATTTTCTGGATGTGGCAAGGATAGCGGCTCTTATCGCATCAGACGAAGGTTTTACAGAAGACCGTGAGATGATATATGCTGCGGCACTTCTTCATGATATCGGAAGAGATGAGCAGTACGTAAACGGCACGCCGCATGAGAAGGCAAGCGCTGGGCTTGCACCGGAAATACTTCGCGACTGTGCGTTTGATGAAGAAGAGATAAAGGTGATAGTAAAAGCGATAGCAGATCACGGAGATGAATCGGTAAGAGAACAGAAGGACCTCTCGGGCCTTATATACCGTGCTGACAAGATGTCGCGCAAATGCTATATGTGCACTGTCGTTGACAGATGCCATAAATCCCCGGAAAAGCTCGTCATGAACATAAAGTATTAGGTACTGCAGATGAAGATAAGAAACAGCGAATTTGACTTTGCTAAAACAACATATGTGATGGGAATACTGAATGTGACCCCGGATTCGTTTTCAGATGGTGGTTTACATAATTCAGAAGATGCCGCGATAAAGCATGCACTCCTGATGATTGAAGAAGGCGCGGATATCATTGATATAGGCGGTGAATCAACGCGGCCGGGATTTGAGAAGGTAAGCGAAGAAGAAGAACTGAGGAGAGTGATCCCGGTCATAAAGAGGCTTCGGAAACAAACGGATATACCGATATCGATCGATACCACAAAGCCGGCTGTGGCTGCGCAGGCGCTTGATGCGGGTGCTGATATCGTCAATACCGTTGAAGGTGTTGATGCGCCTGAAGAGATGTTTAATGTAGTGAGAGATCACGATGCTTTTTTTGTCATGACATATGAGAAAAGTTATGTTAACCAGTTCGGGGCGGCACTTGAAAGCATGGCAGAAAATGCGACAGAACACGGAATAGACAAAGATAAGATAATTATTGATCCGGGTGTTGGATTTGGCAAGACGCAGGATGAGAATCTGCGTATACTTAACGATCTGATGAAGATCACGGCGGTCGGATATCCTGTACTTCTCGGCTGCTCGCGAAAATCAGTCATAGGAAATGTACTGGATACACCCGCGGATGACAGGCTGGCGGGAACGCTTGTCACGACAACCCTTGCGGCACTTGCAGGAGTCGGGATCGTCAGAGTGCATGACGTTATCGAAAACGTAAGAACTATAAAAATGTTAAACGCAATATGTAATTCGGATCCTGTCTGAAAAGAGGAAGGAATTAAAATGGACTTTATCAGTATTGACAATCTTGAGGTGTTTGCAAATCACGGAATGTTTGAGGAAGAAGTAAACCTCGGACAGAAATTTCTCGTATCCGTGAAGCTGTTTTTTGATGCATCCGCTGCAGGAAAAAAAGATGATCTTACACTCTCGGTAAACTATGCAAAGGTTGCCGCCGACATTACGGAGTGGATGAAAACAAACAGATGCAGACTTATTGAAACGGTTGCACAGCGTCTGGCACACAGGCTTCTTTGCGATTATCCGATAGTAAGAGAAGCAGAGGTCACCGTCAAGAAGCCGTGGGCTCCGATAGGCCTTCCGCTTGAATGTGTGAGTATCACCATCACAAGAAAATGGCATACTGTATATCTGTCGCTCGGATCAAACATGGGAGACAGGGAAAAGTATCTTAATGATGCATTGGATATTCTCGGAAAAGAAAATGAAATAAGGATCATAAAAACTTCGCAGTTCATAGAGACCGCGCCTTACGGTAAGACCGATCAGGATGATTTTCTGAACGCGGCAGTTAAGATCGAAACACTGATGTCTGCGGCAGAGCTCCTTGAGTTCATCCATAAAGCCGAGGAGAGTGAGGGACGCGTCAGGAAGGAACACTGGGGTCCGAGGACTCTGGATATTGATATACTTCTGTATGACGATCTGGTGATCGATGAGGATGACCTTGTCATTCCGCATCCGGATATGCATAACCGTGATTTTGTGTTAAGACCTTTAAATGAAATAGCACCGAACGCGATGCATCCGGTGCTGGGCAGATCTGTTTCTCTTTTGCTGAAGGAACTTGACCGCTGACATTATTCGGACGAGACAGGGGAGAATCTTGATGATTCGCCGTTTCCGCCGAACGTGTATGTGATATAGGTCGCATCCTCCTTAAACGGAGAGTAGAAAGTATATGTGCTCGTACAGTTTATGTTCTCGTAGTTTCCTTCCGCGATGACTATGGCACCGGTTCCGTCGGCATTCACTCTTATCAGTGCGGGGTTCTGGTTCCGCTGGTAGAATATCATCCCGTCATAAACGTTAAACGTATCTATACGCTCGTTTGTTATCTTTGTAAGATTTCCTTCGGACATTGAATAGCGGTACAGGCAGTAATCATCGTTCATGTTCATGAAGTATATATTGCTGCCGTCAACGACCGGATTGTACACCGCATAGTCCATGAAAATGCGGCCTTCACTCGAACCGGGACGGTATATCTTGAGCTTCTGTGAATCCTGTTCGCTGTAGTATATATCACTTCCGATGACACATGCGGGATTGATGATCTCATCAACCGACAGTCCCTTTTCCTTGCCGTCAAGAGAAGAGTGATAAAGCTGCATGCCGTTAGTATTGTCGTAGTGTTCATAGTAAAGAGTACTGCCGATAAGGTTCAGGACACCTGACGTGCACTTGTCGAGACATACGAAATCCTTTTCACCTTTTTTGAGACGGAATATTCCGCTCATCCTGCCGGCAATGCCCATGAACTTCGTCCCGCCGGGATCGTCGAAATAGAAGTAGAGATAGTCGCCTGCGGCATTGATGTAAGAAACGGGAACATCTATGACCTTTTCAGGGTCTGTTCCGTCGGATTTCATCTTGTAAAGACAGTGGTTGTCGGACAGATTTGCAAAATATATGTACCCGTCGCTTTCACATACGAGACCTTTGTTATTGAGGTTTCCGGAAGTGTTGCCGATCGTTCCGGGCGGATTGTCGGGAATACGTGACAGGTACTGAGTCAGCACAACTGCACCGATTATACCGGCAATAACAACAACTGCAACGATAATGCCCAGCACGCGTTTATTCATGGCCCCACCTCCGTTTCTTTTTCTGATTATATTATATCACTTATCGGCTCTTTTGTCCTTTTCACCTCCACCCATTCTTCCCATTACGGACGTGTCGATACCTGTCGCGTCGATGAGAGAATCTTTGGCTTCTTTCTGTCCTTCGGATGTTGAAGGTATGGTGCCGTCGAGCTGTCCTTTTATGCTTGCTGCACGAAGTGCTATGACTTCATCCAGCATCGTGTATGCTTTTTCATATTCATCATATGAATAGAATGCGGTAGGATCGCTCTTAACAAGCTCATCAATCTGTGCGTGGATACGCTGCGTTAATTTTTCATATTCGCCGTTTTCAACATAATCCACGAGCTTCTGAAGGTATTCATGGTACCGTGCGTTGTACTCCTCGTTTTCAAGAAGTATATCGAAGAAGTCTGTCGAACCCCATGAATCATCGATCGGATCGTTGATCATTGAGGTGGCGTCAGAGGACGATAGGGACGCTCGACTATTATTTCCCATACCTCCCAAGGAGAGGTTGTAGTCCCACGGGATTATGTTCAGCTGTCCGTCGCTTTCGTACAGGTAGTAGTTGTGCGCCATGTTGCCGGAAAGTGAATCCCCGTTTACGGCAAACTCATGCACGGCCATGTACTTGAGAAGATTGTCGACATCCATGTATTCCTCTATCGTGGAAAGATCGCCTTCGGATATTGCTTTTAGTGCCTTAACGACACGCTTGTGATCTTTCTTGGATGTGCCGGTCACTTCTCCGTTCCATATCGTTGAATAGCTGTCCAGGTCGTCATCTGTGTATTCAAGATTCGAGCCTCCGCTTGAGAAACCTCCGGGACCGCCTCCTGGACCTCCGCCGGGAAATCCGCCCTGTCCGCCGCCTTCAAAATTTCCGTTGCCGAATCCGCCTCTGTCGGGGAATTTTCCCGGATCAAAATCTTTCGGCATATTCTCCGGATCAAAGTCTTTCGGCATATTCTCGGGATCAGATCCTTCGGTTCTGTCCGCAGTATCATCCGAATCGTTTTCACGTTTAGGAGGATCCCTTCGTTTGTCGGACGGTCCGTCGCCGAAGTCCATGTTCTCGGGCTTGTACAGTTCTCCGTTCTTTGTGCCGTAGTTTCTCAGCATGAAGCTGTCCTCGACCGCTTCAAGCGCGATATAGACACCGGTGTACTGGCCGTTGACGCTTATCTTTGCGTAATTATAAAGTGACGCATCAGCACCGAGATACTCGAACATGTCATAGATCACAGCCTCTTTCATATTCGTCGCGTCGGCGTAGTTATTGTTGAGGACGAGCTTATCAAGACCGTGGCATGTCTGGCCTTTGACATATTCGTCAAATTTGATCTTGAAACTGTATCTGTCCGTGGTATCGTCATTGACGATGTTCGTAAGGGAAGTATTGCCTTTCGCTCTTATACCGACATTGTAGAACGTTTCGCCGTTTATCACGACATCGCATGAACTGTACTGTTCGTTTATCGCGTTGTCGAGAAGCGACTGCCAGTCATCATCGCTCATTATGATGTCTACGGTCATGATGCTGTCCTTATCAAACAGGAGCGAAGAGTATTCCTGTTCGATCCCGCTGTCGTTTGCGGCATCATTTATCGCAGCACCCCATACCGTTGAATCCAGACCGAACAGCCCTTTTGCGGCTGATGACACGATAAAAACGGCAACAAGGGCGAGTGCGACAAGTGCGTAAATTATCTTACCGATGTGTTTGTTCTCAGTCATGATTTTCTCCGAAGGAGAGGCCGGTTATGAAACGAACTCTCCGCTGTAGCTTACAAGTGTTGCGTTTGAAACGCCTTCAAGGGCGCTCAGGCTGTTGACGAATGATGTCTCGCCGTCCTTCAGGCGTACCTGTGCGGTAAGTTCGATGCCTGATGAATTGACGGTCTTTGATTTTGTCATGAACTTTGCGACCGATGATTTTGCTCTCTCAACCGCATTCTTTTCCGCAACATCATCTGTACAGCTCAATACCAGTATGTAAGGTGTGCCGCTCTGTCTTCTGTTTGCAAAGATCATAAGTATGACACCGATGATCACTGAACCCGTAAGTGCGAGAGGTATCATGCCGGCACCGATGACTATACCGACCGCGATCGACCAGAACAGGAACACGATCTCCATAGGATCTTTGATCGCCGCACGGAACCTTACGATCGAAAGAGCACCGACCATACCGAGTGAGAGAACGACGTTTGAGGTTACCGCCATGATCACGAGTGTCGTCACAAGGCAGAGCCCGATAAGAGTAAGAGAGAAGCCCGGGCTGTACATTATTCCGGTGAACGTTTTTTTGTACGTCCAGAATATGAACAGACTGATCACCACCGCGAACACCATTCCAATAAGAAGATCCGTAACGGTGAATGCTTCCACACTTTCCAAAAAACTGTTTTTGAACACATCCGAAAAAGTCATTTTCAACTACCTCCGTAAATCTGATTTTCAGCCGTACCTGCGGCACGCCTCATACTTTGAAAAACTCTGTTGCAATATATTTCCTTCGTTGACGATCGCTTTGATGATATCGGGGAGATAATCATCGTATTTGATCTCCATTATCATCTGCCGGGGATCGTCGGTAGCCGGCAGTTCATGCCCCTTTACGGGAAAATCATCCGACAGCGCTGTTGTCGTGATCATCGAGTCGAACGTCACACGGACGTTTCCCGGACCGAATATGTAAGGCTCACGTCTGTAGCTGACAAGGACCTTCGGGCGAAGGCTCTGTGAGCGCATGTCGCAGTACAGTTCCCTGACAAGGTCTGACCGGTGATCCTTCATGAAATCGGTATCATGTGTTAATATGTCGCATACTTCATCTTTTGAAAGAGAGCATTCTACCTTTTTGCACATCGATCCGATCTTCTGCTTTTTTTCGAGAGTGATGTATGTCAGATCGTCGTTGTAATATCTGATGCGGAACTTCTCGCGTGATGCATATCCGACGATTTTTTCGTGAAGCGCTTTGTCATCCGTGTTGTCAAAATAGATGCTTCTGATAAGGTACGTACCGTCATTGCCGGCGTGAGGATCGGGGCGGCATACCTCTTTAAGTCTTGAGCGGATGCACAGGTACTGCCCGTGGTCGATAACGTATTTGTTTTCGTGTCTGAAACGTGTTTTGTATCCCATGATTTTCTCCGTTTTTGCAAATCGAATTGACGTGTCCGATTCTAGAGGGAGTTTGTGTTCAATCTGTGACGTCAAAATGTAAAATATATGAAATCTCCGACTTGACGTAGACAGATAATGCATCTAATATAAAGAGGAATCTGATCACGGACATATCAAAGATGCCCATTTTCAGGGCGGATTTCCTGTTTTAAAAATTTTGTTATTTGGTTATTGACAAAATCGAACAGATGTTTTATGCTCATATACAGAACAGATGTTCTTGTATAGGGGCGGATAATTAGTAAAGGAGAATAATATGGAACGTGAAGATAAGTTAAAGGCACTTGATGCGGCACTGGCACAGATAGAGAGACAGTTCGGCAAAGGATCGGTCATGAAGCTCGGTGATTCCGGCACACAGATGAATGTGGAGACGATCCCGACCGGATCACTCAGTCTTGATATAGCACTCGGACTCGGAGGTATACCAAAGGGAAGGATAGTTGAGATATACGGTCCCGAGTCGAGCGGTAAGACAACAGTCACGCTTCACATGATCGCAGAAGTACAGAAGAGAGGCGGTATCGCCGGATTTATTGATGCGGAGCATGCCCTTGATCCCGTATATGCGAGAAATATCGGTGTTGATATAGATAATCTCTACATATCACAGCCTGATAACGGAGAACAGGCACTTGAGATAACCGAGACGATGGTCAGATCCGGTGCGATAGATATAGTAGTTGTGGATTCGGTCGCAGCTCTTGTTCCGAAGGCCGAGATCGATGGAGAGATGGGTGATTCACATGTCGGACTCCAGGCAAGGCTCATGTCACAGGCACTGCGTAAGCTCACTGCAGTCATAAGCAAGTCCAACTGTACGGTCATTTTCATCAATCAGCTTCGTGAGAAGGTTGGAGTGATGTTCGGTAATCCCGAGACAACGACCGGCGGAAGAGCGCTGAAGTTCTATTCATCGGTCCGACTTGATGTCAGACGTATCGAGTCACTCAAGCAGGCCGGTGAGGTTATCGGTAACAGGACGAGAGTCAAGGTCGTCAAGAACAAGATCGCACCGCCGTTCAAGGAGGCTGAATTTGATATCATGTTCGGTAAGGGCATATCAAGAGAAGGTGATCTTCTCGATCTTGCCGCAAATGCAAATATAGTTGCCAAAACAGGCGCATGGTATGCGTACAAGGGACAGAAGATCGGACAGGGCAGGGAGAACGCCAAGCAGTATCTTCTTGATAATCCCGATGTTTATGATGAACTTGAGAAGATCGTAAGAGATCATTATTTTACATCAGCCGAGGAAGAGGCAGAGGAAAAGGCTCCTGCTGCCAAGGGTAAGGCATCCGATAAGGAAGAGTGATCATATGGACATGACGGTTACACAGATCGAACCTTATCCTAAGGGTAAGGGAAGAGTATCCGTATATCTTAACGATAAGTTCGCCTTTGTGTTATACAAAGGCGAACTTTCGCAATACGGACTTGAGATCGGAACAACAGTTGATGACAGATTGTATGAGCGTATCCTTAATGAGACTTTGTTCAAACGTGCCAGAAAGCGCGGAATGAACCTGCTGCAGAAGCTTGACAGGACTGAGGCGGATATCAGAAGGAAGCTTTCCGAAGGCGGATACCCGCAGGTGGCTGTTGATGATGCCGTTGAGTATCTTCGCTCATATCGTTACATTGACGATGAAAGATATGCGTCGGAGTATATAAGGTGCAAGTCCTCTTCGATGAGCCGTAAGCAGATAGCAATGAAGCTTCGCGAAAAAGGTATTGATAAAGAGGTTACAGAAGCCGCGTTTGCGCGTTATGACGAGGAGTTGAATGAAGATGGTGAGAATGCCGAATATGAGCTGTTAATAAAGCTTATACACAAGCGTTGTCCGCAGGGTGTAGAGAGTCTTGATCATGCAGGCAGACAGAAGCTTTACGCGTATCTTTACAACAAAGGATTTTCGGTCAGCGATATTGACAAGTGCTTGACATAACTTCTTTGAATGTTTATTATTTAAATGTTGTATTATTGCAGGTACATGTATACAATATAAATTTTTTCATTGTACTATGACAATCAAATAAGGAGGTAAACTGTGCCGGATTTAGTTATCATTGGTATCGGTGTACTTCTCATTGTGATCGCGTTTGTTGTAGCATACAAGATCGGTTATAATGCCCGCAGCAAAGCAGATGAGGGCAAGATCGGAAATGCCGAGCAGAAAGCGCGCGAGATCATTGATGATGCGCTTAAGACCGCTGAGACGAAGAAGCGTGAGAGCCTCCTCGAGATCAAGGAAGAGTCCATCAGGACGAAGAATGAGCTCGAGAAAGAGACGAAGGAACGCAGGGCAGAGCTTTCAAGAAACGAGAGAAGACTTCAGCAGAAGGAAGAGAACGTTGACAAGAAGCTCGAGCAGATCGAACGTCGTGAGCAGTCATTATCCGCAAGAGAAGATTCACTTGCCAAGAAGAAGGAAGAAGTTAACAAGCTTAACGAACAAAGGGTACGGGAACTTGAAAGGATTTCAGGTTTAACCTCTGAACAGGCAAAAGAGTATCTCTTAAAAGTTGTTGAAGAAGAAGTAAAGCATGAGACCGCATTGAAGATCAAAGAGATGGATATGCGGGTCAAGGAAGAGGCAGGCAAGAAGGCAAGAGAGTACGTTGTAGGTGCTATCCAGAGATGTGCTGTTGACCATGTTGCCGAATCAACGATATCCGTTGTGCAGCTTCCCAATGATGAGATGAAGGGCCGCATCATCGGACGTGAGGGAAGGAACATCAGAACCCTTGAAACGTTGACAGGTGTCGATCTTATCGTTGATGATACTCCCGAAGCAGTAGTTCTGTCGGGCTTTGATCCCATCAGAAGAGAGGTCGCAAGGATCGCTCTTGAAAAGCTCATCGTTGACGGACGAATTCATCCGTCGAGGATCGAGGAGATGGTTGAGAAGGCCGAGAAGGAAGTCGAGAACGGCATCCGCGAGGCAGGAGAGGCTGCTACTCTTGAAACGGGAGTTCACGGTGTTCATCCGGAACTTATGAAGCTTCTCGGAAGGATGAAGTTCAGAACAAGTTACGGACAGAATGCTCTCAAGCACTCGATCGAAGTATCGCTTCTTGCGGGACTGCTGGCCCAGGAGGTCGGAGTCGATGTCCGCATGGCGAAGCGTGCCGGACTTCTGCATGATATCGGTAAAGCCGTGGATCATGAGATGGAAGGTACACATATCCAGCTCGGTGTAGAACTTTGTAAGAAGTACAAAGAGAATGCGATAGTCATCAATTCGGTTGAATCACATCACGGTGATGTTGAACCGCAGTCACTTATCGCATGTCTCGTCCAGGCGGCAGATGCCATCAGCGCAGCACGTCCCGGAGCCAGAAGGGAAACACTCGAGACATACACGAACAGATTACAACAACTTGAAGATATTACGAACGGCTTCAAAGGAGTCGATAAATCTTTTGCTATTCAGGCAGGTAGAGAGATCCGCGTAATGGTAGTACCCGAACAGGTTAATGATTCCGATATGGTACTCCTTGCAAGGGATATCAGTAAGCAGATAGAAGCAGAACTTGAGTATCCCGGACAGATCAAGGTAAGTGTCATAAGAGAGAGTCGTGTGACCGATTACGCAAAGTAAACAAACAATCAGGAAGGACCGGATCGAATGATCCGGCCCTTTTTTTGTACGTTATTACACTTATAAAAGTGTATAAAAAATACAGGGCCGGCCGATACCGGCCCTGCAGATAATCTCAGTATTAAGTTTTACATTAACAGGATAACTCTATCAGGGTATCACAGAAGATTAGCAAGTGCACCCTGTGCGTATGCAAGATTAGCCTGAGCTGTTGCTGTAATCTGAACAGCTGCAGCATATTCAGCCTGTGCTACACCAAGCTCACGCGCATAAGCGTTTGTGCCCTGTGAAAGAGCTGTGAACCAGTCAAGCTGAGCCTTACGTGTTGCTTCAACCTTCTTTGCAAGATCAGCCTTAGCTGCAAGCATCTGAAGATGGTTGATCGAACAGTTCTTGTTAACTGCTGCAACATCACGTGTAACGATAGCAGCCTGCTGAGCGATAGCAGCCTGAGCTGTAGGACCTGCCTGAACCTTGCAGAAATCCTGGAATGCGTTGTATTCCTTTGTTGCGTTAGCCTGAAGCTTCTGGATAAGAACGTCTGTGTTCTCAGCGCCGATGCTTGCTGTCTGAGCCATTACGGGAAGTGCGAAAAGGAATGTGAATAATGCTGATACTACGATAAGCTTTGTAATTGTTTTCATTTTGAAAACCTCCTTAGATTATAAACTCAATACTGTTTTTGTTATCTGAAATCTGAATTACATGAAAGGTGCAAGCTTAACCTTTGCGTCTGCAAGATAAGCCTGAGCTGCAGCGAGCTGAGCTGTAACTGTGTCAAGCTCTTTCTGAGCTGAAGCTACTTCATCATTCCATGAAGGGCTTGTTGCTGCAAGTGACTGGAACCATGTAAGCTGTTTCTGGCGTGTTGCCTGAAGCTGTGTAAGGTTGTAAACCTTACCTGTAAGGCAAGCGATGTGGTTCTCTGCACATTCCTTGTTTGTAACAGCGATCTTGTTAGCTACAAGGTTTGTCTGAGCAGCGATGGCAGCATCTGCACCGGGTCCAACCTGAAGGCTGATGAATCTCTGGAGTTCACCCTGGAGCTTTGCAGTGTTGTTATTGAGAAGAGTGATAAGGTAATCTGTGTTGTCAGATGAGAAGCTTACCTCTCTTGCCATAACAGGCATTGCGAACATAGCAGCAAGAAGTGCTGTAACTGCCAAAAGTTTTGTGATTTTCTTCATTTTGTTTAACCTCCTGTTTGTTTGTCACGATTTACCCGTGATTAGAGACAATTTTACTATATGTATCAAGCAAAATCAAGTGTTTGAGCCACTTTTTCGACGCATATGTTATAATACCCGTTATGCGGAAGAAATCCTTATCAAAAATCATATTGTCATATCTATTGGCTGCGACTGTTTTCGCTTTTTTTCTGAGCGGCTGTTCATTGTTTGCAAAAGACAGCGCAAGTTGCGGACATCCTGAAGCGGAAAATGTGCAGGATATGCCTGCAATAATAATTGAAGATAAAACCGAAACCGCTATCACGGAAAATGATACAGAATCTCCTGAACCTGAGACGGGAGAGATCGATACGGGTGAGACGGTATATGACGCAGATGATTTTTTCCGTGAGGAAGAGATAAGTGATGAGATCTTTGACAGGATGAAGGGAAAGAGCTTTCCCGACAGCTGCACTGTATCACGCGAAGATCTTCGTTATCTTCGCCTCTTATATAAAGATATCAACGGAGCCGTACATGAAGGCGAGATGGTGTGTAACAAAGAGATAGCAGGAAAGCTTTGCGACATTTTCAGACATCTGTATGACGCAGACTATCCTATTGAAAAGATAAATCTCATTGATGAGTATGGGGGCGACGATGATGCATCGATGAGTGACAACAACACATCGTGCTTTAATTACCGGGTCGTAGCCGGAACTGGCAAGCTGTCAAAACATGCGATGGGACTTGCGGTAGATCTGAACCCGCGATACAATCCCTATATACATAAGATCGGTGGCGAAACCGTCGTCGATCCTGCAAACGGAGCCGATTATGCTGACCGGTCGGGTGATTTTACATATAAGATAGATAAAGATGATCTGGCGTACAGACTCTTTACGGATGCCGGGTTCACATGGGGCGGTTCATGGAAGAACACCAAAGACTATCAGCATTTTCAATATGGAGATTAAGGAAGGAAAATCATATGAACATAGTATGTCTTGATCTTGAGGGCGTTCTCGTGCCCGAGATATGGATCGCATTTTCAAAAGAGAGCGGAATTGACGAACTCAAGCGCACAACACGGGATGAGCCTGATTATGACAAGCTCATGAAATGGAGACTCGGGATTCTGAAAGAGCATAATCTCGGGCTGAAAGAGATACAGGATGTCATCTCAAAGATCGATCCGCTTCCGGGCGCGAAGGAGTTTCTTGATGAACTTCGCAGCATCACACAGGCGGTTATCATAAGCGATACGTTTGAGCAGTTTGCAACACCTCTTATGAAGAAGCTCGGCTGGCCGACCATTTTCTGCAATTCGCTCGTCGTCGGCGATGACGGGATGATAAAGGATTATAAGATGAGATGCGACAAGAGCAAGCTCACGACTGTCAAAGCTTTCCAGTCTGCAGGATGCAACACGATCGCATGCGGTGATTCCTATAACGATCTTGCGATGATAACTGCGGGAAAAGACGGATTCCTTTTCAGGACGACCGATAAGATCAAAGCCGACTATCCCGATCTTCCCGCGTTTGAGGAATATTCGGATCTGTTAAATGCGATAAAAGAGGTATTGTAAGTGGGTGTAAATATTGCCGTAAACGTTCAGAGCAGCATAAGGATACGAGGCTCCAAAACAATATATTTCGATCCGTGGCAGATAGAAGACGAGCCGCATGACGCGGACTTTGTTTTCGTTACGCATGAGCATTACGATCATTTTTCGCCGGAAGATATATGCAGGGTATTAAAGTTTGACGGACATCTTGTCGTTCCGCTTTCAATGGAGAACATGACGGCGGATATCACGACGATACCTGCAAGCCATATCGTGACCGTAAAGCCCGGAGAGAAGCGCGAGATCGCGCGTATGATGGTCGAAGCATATCCGGCGTACAACTTAAGCAAACCGTTTCATATAAAGAGGAACGGATGGCTCGGATATGTCGTGACGCTTGATGCCGACAAGTATTATGTTGCGGGTGATACGGATGCTCTGCCGGAGATATCCGACATCAAATGTGATGTGGCATTTCTTCCTATCGGAGGAACATATACGATGGATGCTTCCGAGGCGGCCGGACTCGCGCTGCGCATCAGGCCGAAGGTAGTTATCCCGACACATTACGGAAGCGTTGTCGGAAGCCCTGTCGACGGGGATCTCTTCAAAGGGATGATCCCTAGGGATATAAGATGTGAGATACTTCTGTAAGAAAACGTTATTACAGTACGTGGAAATAGATCGCAAAGAACTGCAGTATCGATCCTGCGAGCACGAAAAGATGGAAGACGGAATGCATATACCGTTTTCCTTTTTTCTTGCCCAGACTGTAGAGCACGGCACCGATAGAGTATGACACTCCGCCGCCGAGTATCCAGAAAACGGCAGGCCATCCGATCGCTTCAACGGTCGGTTTTGCGGCGATGACTATGCACCAGCCGATCGCGATATAGCATATCATTGACAGTCTCTGATATTTATTGTGATCTATCGCCGTAAACGTTGCAGCGGCTGCCGACAGTCCCCACACGATACCGAATATCGTCCATGCCCAGCCGGGATGTATCCTTCTGACACCTGTGAGCACGATCACCGTGTATGTTCCGCCTATGAGAAAATAGATCGTGCAGTGGTCTATGACCTGCATGACTTTCTTTCCCATGTTTTTGTGAAGTCCGTGATAAACGCTGCTCATCGTATATAAAATGATAAGGGATGCGCCGTATATCGATGACGAGACAACACCCCACGGATCGCCTTTAAGCGCAGATTTAACAACACAGAGCACAAGCGCGGCGATACCGAGTGCACCGCCCACGATGTGGCTGACCATATTGAATATCTCTTCACCTTTAGTGTAGTCAGGCAATATCCTGTCCCTAAGCTTTGTACGCGGCTGACGAAGTCTTGAAATTGTCTCGCTCATAATATTTCTCCAGAAAAATAATAAAAAAAATTACCGCATCTAATGTAACATATTAGATGCGGTAATTCAAGTTTTTGATATAAGTTCGGATGATCAGTCCACGATCTTTGCGCCGCATTTTTCGCAGAAGCGGCTGTCAGCCGTATTCGGAGCACCGCACTGTGAGCAGAAGATCTTCGGTCCGTCTGCGATCGTTGCTCCGGCACCGAGAATGTTCTTCTCATTTTCCGCAAGCTGTTCGATCTGCTTCTTCAGATCCTCGATAGCAGCATATTTTTCCTCAATCTCGGAAAGCTGCTGCGAGATCATATTGATCGAAAAGTTGGAACGGTTAAGATAAACTGTCTCGCCTATGTACTGCATGAGCGAACGTATCTCGTCCTCTTTGTTAGTGATAGCGGTTTTATATTTGGATGACTCCATAAGATTGGAAGTCTTCACGTTGATCGTTGCAAGTCCTTTATTAAGATTCTCCATGAATCCGGCCATATCGGTTCACCTCATTTCTGTAGTCTGTTTATGAGAGCTTTGTTCCGCACTGCGTGCAAAAATCAGAATCGGCGGGTATACGGGCACCGCATGAATGACATACCTTCATCCCGTCATCAGCGGCAGGAGCCGGAGCAGGAGCGGGAGCCGGAGCAGCCGGTGTGGGAGCGACCGGTGCGTTAGCAGGGGTCGGAGGAGTGAACTTCGCACCGCATCCTGTACAGAAGATCGCGCCTTCGCGTAATACTTTACCGCATGACGGACATACGTTTGCTGCGGGTGCTGAAGAGCTGTATGCAGCCGTAACAGGCGCAACGCCTCCGATGAGCTTTGCGATAAGATCCTTGAACACCCACAGGAGCATTGCAAGAAGAGCAAGGATAAAGCCCCATACAGGTGATGCCGTAACAGTCAGTATCTTATCATCAAGGTAGAGCTCGTCGTATCCGTAATTGTTCATCTTGCTTACGGCAACACCGATCGTGATCAGCCATGCAAGCATCAGAACCGTAAATGAAATACCTGCAGGTCTCTTGTTGAGTGCATGGAGTATGACTGTGATAATTCCTGCGAGAACGGTGAGATAGAATAAGATCACTCCGAATATGAGTCCTCCGGTAGAATCCTCAAGTACATCCATGACATCATTGTCAATAAAGCCGATCAGACGGCTTAGCTTTGAATTCTCTTCAAGTTCATTTATAAGTGAGATGATGCGCGGACCGCTCTTTGCTACCTCAAACGGAGAGAGTGTGGCATCCTGGAAGACCTCTACGAAGCTTTTGACCTGATTGAACAGTTTTTTGGCATTGATCTCGATACCGAAATCGTCAAGCTCTTCCTGCGCGTCCTTGAGCTCGTCCTCAGCTGCATCGAGCTGCTTTAAAGCGCTTTTCATCTCTTTTTTCATACTTTTTCTGATGTCTTTGTCGGCAACGGTGAGACCGCCGGTAAAGAGTGTGACAACAGAAATTATGACAAGCGTAACACAAAGCCATTGGATGATAGTGGAAACAATCTTATTATTCATGTTAACCCTCGTTCCTTTCCGAAAAATGTTTTTAATAATTGTATCACATATTAAGGGATTTGTGCTATTATTTTATACGTGGTTCACGCTCTGTGACCGTTATGAAAATCGTTAAATTAAAAAGAACAAGTCACCAGGAGATCAGAAAATGTTTTGTAGAAAATGCGGAGCAAAGATCGAAGAAAACGTCAGATTCTGTCCTAAATGCGGCACGGCTGTAACCGTTCCGGAGGACAATAAACCGAAGGAAGAACCTAAGCAGGAGCCTGTTAAGGAGAATAAGCCTGAAGAAGTCAAGGCCATTGAAGCAACGCCTGCATCAGCGCCTGCTGAGCCGGTTTCAACGGGATACACGGATCAGATCCCAACGATAGAGTATACCGAACCGCTTCCTGCGGTTAACATCGCATCGGTGGCGGACACATCATCGATCCCTCCGGTGCCGCCCGAGATGCCTAAGAAGTCGAAACTTCCCTGGGTGATCGGCGCCGCTGTTCTCGGAACTCTCCTTATCGCGGGCGGAGTGATCTTCGGACTCAGGATGTACAATGCCAAGATCTTTGAAGAACAATACAATGTCGTCGTTGATGATATCAAAGACCAAAAGCTTGATGATGCTGAGGGAATACTTCTCGAACTTCAGGGCAGGAGTCTTTTCCTGACAAAAGATGAGAATAAAGTCATCAATGAAGGCATTGATGACATACACACGATAAAGGAAGCAAAGGAAAGATACGAAAAGCTTGTTTCCGACTGGGAAACAGGCGGAAAGTATGCTCTTCTTGATAAGAAAAAAGCGTTTTCCGATTCCGAGAAAAAAATCAAATCTTCCATCGACGGATTCAAGCCGGATGATGTAAATGAACAGATCGACGAACTCGAAAAACTGATGGCCGACATTAAAAAGGAAAACGAGTCGAGAGCATCACATGTTGAAGAGGATATGGATGACAAGATAAAAGAATATCCGTCCGATTCATGTGAGTACTTCATTCTTTCTGCATACAAGGATGCGGTGGCAGAACACCTGTCGGATAAGAACTACGTTGCACTTTTTGATGCTGTGGATGATTTTGAAAATGCTGCCGAAAGTCTGCCGAAGGCAAGCAGCGCACCTTATGTGGTAAAGGGCTTTACACAGGTCGATGTATCGGAACCCGGCATAGTAAAACTGTATATAAATACCGAGGACAGACATCTTGATGAGAACAGACTTCAGGTATACGAGAGTATCTCCGGAACAGGTGACTGGAAGACTTGTCTGTTAAAAGAACTGTCGCAGGTTCAGGGTGATCTTACGATCGATCTTGTTGCCGATATCAGTACGAGTATGACACCGAATTTTTCGACGATGCAGAAAGCGGTAACGGACTTTACCAATTCAACATTCCCTGACACGAAGCTCGGACTGTCTCTTATTTCATCTATATATTCGAGAGTGATGGACTTCACAAAGGATTCAGGCGCGATCACAAGTGCGGTCAACAACCTTTATCCGGAAGGAAGCACGAGTCTGTATCAGTCGATGTACTCGTCGGTAATGTACACTGCTGCAGCCGTGGGACCGAGATGCGTCATCGCGTTTACCGACGGAGTGAACGAGCCGTACGAAGTCGGATACGATATCACATATGAAGATGTCATTGATGTTTCGCAGACGTATCAGGTTCCGGTTTATATTATCGGTATCGGTGATTACGTTGACAGTACAATACTTCAGAACATCGCCGACAGAACAGGCGGAGAGTATTACAACATCAATCAGGTATATGATCTGAGCGAGATCTACAAGAAGATCTATTACAGCCAGCAGAAGCTGTGGGAAGCAACATATGAGTCGAGCATAGACAATTCGCAGAACCGTAAAGTATATGTTCTTTATTATGATGCGGATGAAGGTATCGGCATGAACTTTGAAGAAGAAGTCGATGCAAAATCACTTCAGTATATTTACAATGCCGGAAGCGGATATTCTGCGGATAATCTTCTCAGTTTCTATTCCGAACAGGGATATATTTCAGCTGATGATCTGACAAAGGTCACAAAGCTTGAAGACATACAGACGATAATCAATATCTATTTTGCGAAGAACGGATATGCATTCACGAAGGATGACGTCCTGTCGAAGATGATCAGCGTCGGCGCGATATCGCAGAATGGATCACTCTCTACCGGCGATACTCTTAACAGGATAAAGAGCAATCCGATACTGTATGCTAACTACTCCGCGATCTACAACAGGAGATTCGAGATAATCTATCCTGTTGTCTCCGAGATTTATCGCGAACGCGGAGGTAACATAGGGCTTGAAGAGATGAAGACAGAAGCATCGAGAAGACTCGGAGAATCTGACCGTACAAGGTTTGCTCCCGATATCACTTCGGCATACAGGAAAGCAAGCAGATGAGTAAGAAAACAGAATTTGTAAAATCGCATCTGAAGATTGTGATACCCGTTGCAGCACTTCTCCTCTTTGCGCTTTCGGCCATGATCACGATCCTTATTGTCAGGCCAAAAGATACCGCTGATACGAAGGAGATCACATCGGATGAATCCGTTGATGACGGCGAAGCGGAAACGGTATCTGACGAGGAATCTGCCCCGGCAGAATCTGAAGATAAAAGCGGGGAACGTGAATCCGAAAAGGCCTGGGAGCAGGATCCTGAGGTGTCCTACGTGGATCTGTCGACAAATGATTTTGTCTGTGTTCCGTTTGATGAGATGCACCTTCGCAGCAATGCCGGAAGTGATCCCAAAGATGACATCGCTGTTATGAAGGCAGGCGATATGGTTCACTGGGACGGTGCAAGTCAGACCGTAAAGGGAAACGTTTACTATTATGTGGAACTGTCGGATGGGACTATGGGGTATGCACTTGCCGACTGCCTTGTTCCGGTATACTTCAAGGATGACGAAAGCAGGCTTTCGGTAATCGAAACAGATAATGCCCTTTACACATATGAAATGATGGTAAAGGATATCGGCACACTGACAGAGAAATATCCGCGCCTCCTTTCTAAAGAAACGATAGGTAAGAGTGTTGACGGAAGGGATATTTACTGCCTGTATCTCGGCAACAAGGTCGCACCGCACAAAGTATTCATTCAGTCTTCGATCCACGGGCGCGAATATATGAACACACAGCTTGTCATGCGCCTTATCGAGTATTACTGCGCCAATTATGAAAACGGAGATATTTGTTCCAGATCATACAGTGATCTTCTGGACAGGGTATGTTTTGTCATCGTTCCGATGGTCAACCCCGACGGTATAACGATAGTTCAGTCAGGCCTTGATGCATTGAACGATCCTGCGCTTCGCGAAAATCCCAAGGCGGGCTACGAGGCTGATGCCGAATACATGACGCTTGCGGTTGATGAGTTCGGTGATTCATACTGGATGGATCATTACAGGGATGAGACATATGACAGGGCATTCTATCCGCCTGATGTGATCACGTTTGAAGATTACCTGAAGCAGTGGAAGAGCAACGCAAACGGCGTCGATCTTAACAACAACTTTGACGGCAACTGGGAAGAGGTAAATGTCAAAGACCACATTTCATACGGAAGCCATAAGGGAACCGGACCCGAGTCGGAGCCTGAGGCGAAGGCACTTGCGGATATTGCCAGAAAAGATGACTACGATATGTATATCAGTTATCACTCAAAGGGCGAGATCGTATACTATGATACGAACGGGTGCAGTCCCGATGCTTCGCAGAAGTCATATGACCTTGCAAACCTTGCGGGCAGACAGCTTAAGTACATGTCGGTTTCAAACAGGACTGCCGCTAACGTCAATCAGGGAGGGTTTACCGACTGGGTACTCCTGGAACTTAACAAGCCTGCGATAACGATAGAAAGCGGACGCCACAGATGTCCTCTTAAGATAGAAGAATTTAAACCGATGTGGCTTCGTCACAGGGAGCTGTGGGCGGTTCTTGCAAACAATCTTGTAAACGGAGAGCTTTCCAATGAAGCATCTGTTCAAAGTGCGGATCCGGTGGAGAGCGAACCTGCATATGATCCCGATCCGGTCGAGAAGAAGCTCCCCGTTCATGCTGTTTCTGCTACGTCGGAACTTCGGGCAACGTCAAAGGACGGCGCTACATATTATGCACGTAACGTAAATGACGGCGATTACTCTACGGCATGGGTCGAGGGTGTACCCGGAGCCGGAGAAGGACAGATGATCAGCATAGAACTTGACGGAGTTCATGACATCTCAAAAGTCGTTATCTACGCGGGATACACGAAGACTCCGTACAGATATACGATCAACGGGAAACCGACAAGGGTAGGACTTGATTTTCAGGATGGGACTAAGCTCGAGAGCAATGTCGAACTGTATGCTCCCGGTAACGGAGACGAGCCTATCACGAACCCTCCCGCTACGGTCATCAAACCTGATGAGCCTGTAAGGAGTCAGTATGTTAACATCACGATAATGTCGGCGGTCGGCGGTACGAAATATGAAGATACCGCGATCTCGGAAATTGAGGTATACGGTTACTGATGAAGGAACTTAGAAAAATAAGGGCATGCAGAACTGCGGTCATTGCGGTCATTTCTGTTCTGACGATGCTGCTGTGTGCCTGTACTGTTAATGTAAAAACAGAAAAAAAGAAAGAGGCAGAGAAGCCTGAAAAGAGCGATGAACTTGCAATAGAAGTCATACATTTTGAGGATGAGCGTGAGGATGATCCTGAAGAAGATGACGCGCTCTTGACTGAGGAAGAAGCGGATGAAACGGCGGAAGATGATAATGATGTCCCGCCGCTTCCCATAGAGCCCGGCGAGGTGGCACTTGATCCTTCGTGGGAATTTGCTGAGTTCTCCGAGATAAACGACGGAAAGGCGATCCTTTATGCTACCGAGGCAGACAGAAAAGGGATCGTTGTCGGCATCAATGCAGGACACGGAACGAAAGGCGGTATGTCGGTAAAGACGTTCTGTCATCCGGATAAATCCCCGAAGGTCACAGGCGGTTCAACCGCGGAAGGATCGATAAAGGCAGCCGCCGTATCGGGCGGAATGACATTCAGGGACGGTACGACGGAAGCATCTGTTGCACTTAATGAAGCACAGATACTTAAGGACAGACTTCTTGCAAAAGGATATGATGTTCTGATGCTCAGGGACGATGATGATGTACAGCTTGACAACATTGCAAGAACGGTCATCGCAAACAATGTTGCTTCATGCATCATTTCACTTCACTGGGACGGCGATGGACTTGATTACGACAAGGGATGTTTTTACATTTCAACTCCTGAGCCGCTCAAAGATATGGAACCCGTAAAATCGCACTGGGAAGATCACGAGGAGCTGGGAAGCAATCTGGTGAAGGGACTCGGTAACAAGGGATGCAAGATATATGACAACGGAAAAATGACGATCGATCTTACGCAGACATCGTACAGCACGATCCCTTCCGTTGATGTGGAACTCGGTAATGCGGCATCGGATCACAGTGATGCGGCCCTTTCGAAGCTTGCGGACGGACTTACGGACGGTATCGATCTTTATTTCGCATCTTTGCAGTAGATCGCTTGCCTGATGAGAGACAGGAATATATAATTAACAAAAATCATTTCTGACAGGAGTATGAAAGATGAGAGCGTACAGTGAATTATCAAAGGAAGAACTTAAGAAACTCGAGCAGAAACTTTTTCTTCAATATGAAGAGTACAAGGCAAAAGGGCTGAAGCTTAACATGGCCCGCGGACTTCCGTCGGCAAAGCAGCTCGACATGGAAGCTGATTTCTTCGGCATACTGTTTCCGGATTCTTCATTTATCTCAGAAGAAGGCAAGGATTGCAGAAACTACGGTGAGCTTACAGGAATACACGAAGCAAGGAAGCTCATGGGTGACATGATGGAGATCTCTTCCGACAATGTTATCGTGTTCGGTAATTCCAGCCTGAACGTTATGTACGATACCGTTGCACGCTCGATGATCCTCGGTGTTTGCGGATCAACTCCGTGGTGCAGGCTTGATAAGGTAAAGTTCCTCTGCCCCGTTCCGGGATATGACAGACATTTTGCGATCACCGAACAGTTCGGTATCGAGATGATCAATATACCTATGCTTGAGACAGGTCCCGATATGGATCTTGTTGAAAAGTACGTTAACAGCGATCCTGCGGTAAAGGGTATCTGGTGTGTTCCCAAGTACTCGAATCCGGGCGGCGTAACATACTCGGATGACACAGTCAGAAGATTTGCAAATCTTAAGCCCGCAGCGGAAGATTTCAGGATATTCTGGGATAACGCTTACTGCATACATCATCTTTATGATGACAGACAGGAGAAGCTCATAGAGATACTCGGTGCATGTGAAGAAGCAGGCAATCCCGATATGGTATACAAGTTCTGCTCAACATCAAAGGTTACTTTCCCGGGAAGCGGACTTGCCGCACTCGGTACGAGCAAAAAGAATCTTGATTTCATTAAGAGCGTTATAACGATACAGACTATCGGTCCTGACAAGCTCAATCAGCTTCGTCATGTCAGATATTTCAAGGACATAAACGGAATGCGTGAGCATATGAAGAAGCACGCCGAGATACTCCGTCCGAAGTTCGAACTTGTTCAGAAGCGTCTGAATGAAGAACTCGGTGATCTCGGGATCGGCAAATGGTCGAACCCCGTCGGTGGTTACTTTGTTTCATTCAACACGCTGCCCGGGCTTGCCAAGACAGTAGTCGGAATGTGCAAGGACGCCGGTGTTGTCATGACCGGAGCCGGAGCAACTTATCCGTACAAGCGTGATCCCGAGGATTCAAACATCAGGATCGCTCCGACGTTCCCTCCTATCGAGGAGCTCGCGTCGGCACTCGACGTGTTCACACTGTGCGTGAAGCTTGCCAGCGTCCGCAAACTTATTGAAGCATAGGATCTATCATACCCACTAATGAGTATTGAGGTTAACTCAGGTGCATAGTTGTTTCGAGAAAACCTTGTGGAGGCGTCTGCGCTTGACGAGGTTTTTTCGAGTCTAGCGTCAGTTACGCCGGAACAGGAGCGCAAGCGCGTTTTCGAGAAATTACTATGCACCTGAGTGAGAGAAAGGAATCTATCATGGATCAGCACCCCGAGCGCATCGGCCGCAAGCTCATACACAACGGCGCGATCGTTGACATATATCAGGACAGGATGCAGCTTCCCGACGGAAGCGAGGAAAACTTTGATTTCATAAAGCATAAGGGCGCAGCCGCAGTGGTCCCTGTACTTGACGACGGCCGCATAGTCATGGTGCGCCAGTACAGGAACGCCATCGATTCCTATACACTTGAGATCCCCGCAGGCGGACTCAACGGAGCCGACGAGCCTACAAAGGTTGCCGCACACCGTGAGCTTGAAGAGGAGACCGGATACCGCGCCGATATCAAGGACGTTGAATTCCTTATCAGTCTTTACACGACCGTCGCATTCTGCAACGAGAAGATAGACATCTATGTTGCCAGCAACCTTACGAAGACCTGCCAGCACCTTGATGACGACGAATTCATCGACGTTAAGATATTCACTATAGAAGAACTCACACAGAAGATCTTTGACGGTGAGATAGTGGACGCGAAGACCATCGCAGCTCTTCTTGCCTACAGAACAAAGATATCTTCAAAATGATCATATCCTGACAACATTATGTAAAATTTTTATTGTAAACTTTTCGCAATATCTAGTTACGCCTCAAAAGTGGTTTACATATATGTTGTGTCAAGTAATAAAAATGCCGACAAATGCGATAAAATCAAGGAATTTTAAGGTTGATTTTACAAAAAAATCTGCTTATAATGTAACGAGCGAGGCAGGTTTTTTATGGAACAGGCAATTCAAGGATTCATAACTTATTTACATAACGTCAAAAAGAAATCCCTGAACACGGAACTTTCATATAGAAGAGACTTAAGCAAGATGCAGGACTATTTTGCTAATGAGGGCATCAAAGATGTTAAGGATGTAACGGAAGATGCTCTGGCGAAGTACGTTGAGCATCTCAATGAGAGCGGTTTTGCTGCGGCAACGGTCTCAAGAAGTGTCGCGTCCGCAAAAGCTTTCTTTCACTATTGTGCAAACGAGGGTCTGATCACGAAAGATCCGACCGGAGTTCTCAAGGCACCGAAGATCGAAAAGAAGATGCCCGAGATCCTGACTATGGACGAGGTTACAAGGCTTTTGGAACAGCCCAAAGGCGATACTCCCAAGGAGATACGCGACAAGGCGATGCTCGAGCTTCTCTATGCAACAGGCATCAGGGTTTCGGAACTTATGAACCTTGAGATTTCTGATGTTAACATGCAGATGTGCTATATCACATGTAAGGATGCGTCAAAAGAGCGTGTGATCCCCTTTGGACGTGAGGCAAAGACCGCGCTTTCAAGATATCTTGACGGCGGAAGAGCAGCGATCGTTGAAGACCAGACTTCAAAAGTACTGTTCGCAAACTGCTCGGGGCAGAAGATGAGCCGCCAGGGATTCTGGAAACTCATAAAGTATTATGCGAAGAAAGCCAAGATCACGGCAGATATAACACCGCATACACTCAGACATTCGTTCGCGGCACATCTTGTCGAGAACGGTGCCGACCTTCGTGCGGTACAGGAAATGCTGGGCCATTCCGATATCTCAACGACCCAGATATATGCGACAATGAATCATAACAAGATCAGGGAAGTGTATGCCAAGGCTCATCCGAGAGGATAAAGAGCGGCTTTCCGGTCTTCAAACACTGCGTGGTATCTGAAGCCGCACTTAAGAAGAAGCGCTTCAAGACGCGCAAAATCATTACAGAGACTGTCGGTTCTGTGCGCATCACTTCCTATAGTGATAAGCTCACCGCCAAGCTCTTTATATCGAAGCAATATGTCCATACAGGGATTCGGCTCGCCGAGTCCCTTTCTGTATCCTGCGGAGTTTGCCTCAAGAGCGATCCCTTTTTCGATGATGAGACGAAGGATGGGATCGATCAGATCGCCGTAGGCGCTGTATGTAAAGTCCCTGTTTTTGTTAGGGCCGTATCTGACAACATAGTCAAGATGGCCGAGCGTATCAAAATCCGAGAACGCTTTTATGTCTTCAAGGGCCTCCGTGAAGTACTGCGCATATGCATCCGCCTCGCTGCGTCCTTCAAAGAACGCGCTGTAGTAGGGGTCCATATGGCCTATCGTATGCACGGAACCGATGACGAAGTCAAAATCATATTTCGAAACGTATTCTTCCGACCATTTGCCAAGGTGCGGCTGGAGTCCGAGTTCCACGCCGAACAGCAGCTTTATCTTTCCTTCATATTTATCACGGCACTTCAAAAATCCTTCGCGGTAGCTGTCGGTATCCAGGAAGAACTCCGGCACGCCCCCGACTTCCTTTGCGGGATCGGAAGGATAGTCCTTGTCCATATGCTCTGTAAAGCAAAGGATATCAAGTCCTGATGAGATGGCCTTCTCTATTTGATTTTCCATCGGCTCATCGCAGTCGGATGAGAACGATGTGTGAACGTGTATGTCTGATCGTATCATATGAGTTGTTTCTTAAGCGCAATATCCTGCAGTTACAGCGAGAGTATACCAAATATTAAATTAACAGGCAATCGCTCCAAAAAGTTGTTGTAATTTCCTATTGTTATGTGTAAAATAGGTGTGCTGGTTATTAGAGCGCATTTGCGCTTTATCACAATAATTCAATGTTTAGGAGGATTTAAACATGGCAGTAAAAGTAGCAATCAATGGTTTTGGCCGTATCGGTCGTCTTGCATTCAGACAGATGTTCGGTGCTGAAGGTTTCGAGATCGTAGCTATCAACGATCTTACTTCTCCCGAGATGCTCGCTCACCTTCTTAAGTACGACAGCACACAGGGTCGTTACGCTCTTTGCGACAAGGTTACATTCGGTGAGGATTCAATCTCTGTTGACGGCAAGAAGATCACTATCTACAAAGAAGCAGATGCTAAGAACCTTCCTTGGGGAAAGCTTGGTGTTGACGTTGTTCTTGAGTGTACAGGTTTCTACACAAGCAAGGACAAGGCTCAGGCTCATATCGATGCCGGTGCTAAGCACGTAATCATTTCTGCTCCTGCAGGAAACGATCTTCCTACTATCGTATACAATGTTAACCATCAGTCACTTACAGCTGATGACAAGATCATTTCAGCTGCATCCTGTACAACAAACTGCCTTGCTCCCATGGCTAAGGCTCTTAACGACTGCGCACCCATCAAGTCAGGTATCATGTGCACGATCCACGCTTACACAGGTGATCAGATGACTCTTGACGGACCTCAGAGAAAGGGTGACAAGAGACGTTCACGTGCAGCTGCAGTTAATATCGTTCCTAACTCAACAGGTGCTGCAAAGGCTATCGGCCTTGTTATCCCTGAGCTCAACGGAAAGCTCATCGGTGCTGCACAGCGTGTACCCACCCCTACAGGTTCAACAACTATCCTTACAGCTGTTGTTGAGGGTAACGTTACTAAGGAGCAGATCAACGACGCTATGAAGGCTGCTTCAAACGAGAGCTTCGGTTACAACACTGACGAGATCGTATCAAGCGATATCATCGGTATGACATACGGCTCACTCTTTGATTCAACTCAGACAATGGTTCTTCCTCTTGATAACGGAACAACTCAGGTTCAGGTTGTATCATGGTATGATAACGAGAACTCATACACAAGCCAGATGGTTCGTACCATCAAGCATTTCGGAAGCCTGCTTAAGTAATTAATGATACTTAAATAACAGGGGACAAAACGGCACAGGGGACGGTTCCTTGTGCCGTTTTTAGAGATTATAAACGGAGGAAAAATCATGGCACTTAACAAAAAGAGCGTTGATGATCTTAACGCAAAAGGAAAAAGAGTACTTGTAAGATGTGATTTTAACGTTCCTTTAAAGGAAGGCAAGATCACGGATGATACACGTATCAAGGCAGCACTTCCTACTATCAACAAGCTGATCGGTGACGGAGCAAAGGTTATCCTGTGCTCACACCTCGGCAAGGTTAAGGAAGGCCCCAACGAGAAGGAAAGCCTTGCACCTGTTGCAAAGGCTCTTTCCGAAAAGCTCGGCAAGGAAGTAGTTTTTGTCGGTGACTATAACGTAACCGGACAGGCAGCTACTGATGCTGTTGCAAACATGAAGGACGGCGATGTTGTTCTCCTTCAGAATACACGTTTCCGCGGTAAAGAGGAGACAAAGCCCCAGGAAGCCGGCGAAGCATTTGCAAAGGAACTTGCTGATCTTGCGGATGATTATGTATGCGATGCATTCGGATCTGCTCACAGGGCACACGCATCCGTTGCTGTCGTAACGAAGTACATCACTCAGAAGGGCGGAACAAACGCAGTTGGATATCTTATGCAGAAGGAGATCGATTTCCTTGGTAACGCAGTAGAGAATCCCGTTCGTCCTTTCGTTGCCATCCTTGGCGGAGCTAAGGTTGCAGATAAGCTCAACGTTATCGATAACCTTCTCGAGAAGGCAGATACACTCATCATCGGCGGCGGAATGGCATTCACATTCCTGAAGGCAAAGGGATATGAGATAGGTAAGTCTCTCGTTGACAACGAGAAGATCGATTACTGTAAGGAAATGATGGCTAAGGCTGACAAGCTCGGCAAGAAGCTTCTTCTTCCCGTTGACACGGGTATCGCAAAATCATTCCCGGATCCTATCGACGGCCCCGTTGATGTAACCTATGTTGATTCGGACAAGATCCCCGCTGATATGGAAGGTCTTGATATCGGACCGAAGACTCAGGAGCTTTTCGCAAACGCTGCAAAGGAAGCCAAGACGGTCGTTTGGAACGGACCTATGGGTGTATTCGAGAATCCTACGCTTGCAAAAGGTACCATCGCTGTAGCAAAGGCTCTCGCAGAGACCGATGCAACAACTATCATCGGTGGCGGTGATTCCGCAGCTGCATGCAACCAGCTTGGATTTGCAGACAAGATGAGCCACATCTCAACAGGCGGCGGCGCATCACTCGAATTCCTTGAGGGTAAGGAACTTCCCGGCGTTTATGCAGCGGATGATAAATAAACTATAATGAGTTCGCCCCTGCATTGTGCAGGGAGGGGGACCGTGATTTGTTCTCGTGCGGGCATTCCGCAGGCTCGTTACTTGACGAGGTATTTTCGAGTCTAGTAACGTGAGCACCGAGGACAATGAGCGGGAGCGTCCCGAACGAGAATTAATCAGCGGTCGACCGACCGTAAATGATAGAAGGAGAATACACATGGCAAGAAGAAGAATCATCGCCGGCAACTGGAAGATGAACAAAACACCGGCCGAGGCAGTTGAACTTTGCAACACACTTAAGGACCTTGTAAAGAACGACAACGTTGACGTTGTATATTGCGTTCCCGCGATCGACATCGTACCCGTTGTCGAGGCAGTAAAGGGAACAAACGTAAAGGTCGGCGCAGAAAACTTCTATATAGAAGACAAGGGCGCATTCACAGGTGAGATCTCAGCTCCGATGCTCAAGGAAGCAGGCGTTGAGTACATCATCATCGGACATTCGGAGAGAAGAGATATCTTCGGCGAGAACGATATCCTTATCAACGCAAAGGTTAAGAAGGCTTTCGCATCAGGTCTTAAGCCTATCCTCTGCTGCGGAGAGTCACTTGCTCTTCGTAAGGCAGGAACATACAAGGAGTGGATCGCACGTCAGATCAAGTGGGATCTCGACGGAGTTACAGCTGATCAGGTTAAGAACCTTGTTATCGCATATGAGCCTATCTGGGCGATCGGAACAGGTGAGACAGCTACAAGCGATCAGGCTGAGGAAGTCTGCAAGATGATCCGTGAGATAATCGGTCAGATGTATGATGCAGCAACAGCTGATGCTGTACGTATCCAGTACGGCGGATCCATGAATGCGGGAAATGCCGCAGAGCTCCTTTCAAAGGATAACATTGACGGCGGTCTTATCGGCGGAGCTTCATTAAAGCCCGATTTCGGCCAGATCGTCAACGCTTAACGAGTGATAATTTTTAGATAAGTTAAACAAAATGAAAAGCCTTGAAAGGCACTAAAAAAGGGTTTTAATTGGTAATCTTTACTAGTTGAAACCCTTTTTGTTGTGTTGTATGATGAAGCAAATATCACTTTAAAATATCACTTTTAAGGGCTAAAAAATAAGGCTCTGAAAAAAGTGATAGTGAATATGTACTGGTAACATTTTTTACTGGAAACTGGTTTGCGGCTAAATGAATTTCAAGTGCTTACTAACGAAAATTTTGACTTTGATAATAAATTGTTAACAGTAGAAAAAGCGTTAACCACAAGAATAGCAGAGGGGTTTGAACTGACAGAGGACACAGATATAATACCAACGGAGAAATATATTGGTTATCCAAAACAAAACCGCCCGGATCTTTTGATTATCATGCTCGGATCTAACGATCTGAAGATCAAGTTTTCGCTTCCGCCGGCTGATATTGTGGGAAGTCTCATAACGATGATCATGAAAATAAAAGGATACTGCGATCACTATCTTGCCTGTCCCTATATGAAGATACTGATAATCTCACCTCCCGCATTGTCGGAGCCCTTTGCGGAATCGTATTTTGTTTCGTTTTTCGGCAAGGACGATTCTGTAGCAAGATCAAAGGAGCTGGCAGAATGGTATAAGCTTGTTGCCAATGAGCATGATTGTTGTTTTCTGAATGCAACGGAACAGGTGGAGGCAGGGAGCGTCGATCATCTTCATCTGGATCCTAAAGGGCATGCCAGAATGGCGCAGCTTGTTAAAGACAAGATCAACGAGATTTTTGCTTCATAAGGGATAATCTGAAAGGAAACTGAATGAATCAGAAAAGAACCGAAAACTTTATTCTGCTTTTGATAACGTTGGCCTGTGCCGGCCTGACGATAGAGAGTATCATGCTGAATTGGGAATTCTGGGTACCGCCGCTTGTCATCATCGGAACGATCCTGCTGTGGGTAATGAATGTTCTGTCCATCCCGGATTATCCGATACGCAGGGTCGGATATCTGATCTACACCATGTTGACTGTTTTTTTTCACGGAGTACATGAAACAAGTCTCTTTGACGTGGTAGCTGTCGTCGCACTGGTCATGATAGGATTCTCCTTCTTTGATCAGGTCTATATGATGCACCTGTTTGTTGCGGAATATGTGATCATCATGTGCATGCAGATCATGATGGCTCACGGCAGCGGCAGTATCGTATTTGACGGACTGAACATATCCAGAGTCATCCTGCACTTTTCTGTCATCTTTCTGATCTACTTCAGCTGTGTCAAGGCGATAAGCGACCGGGCGGAGTACAATGACAGCATACAGGATATGAATGTCCGGATCGATCGCAACGAAGCAGATATGGAGGATTTTCTTTCAAATATTTCCCACGAGCTCAGGACGCCGATCAATGTCGTTAACGGTATGTCGGATCTTCTGATAAATGAGGGTGTCGGCAGCGAAGCGAACTCGATAAAAAAAGCGGGAATAAGGCTGGCGTGCCAGGTTGAGGATATCCAGGATTATACAGAGTGTAAGAGACAGAAAGTATTCCTGGAAGAAGATAATTACATGTGCATATCCCTTATAAATGATGTAGTCACAAGCTTCCGGCAGTATGATAATACAAAGAATCTGGAAATGGTTGTCGATCTGAGCCCGCAGACTCCGACAATGCTGAGAGGCGATATTAAAAAGCTTCACAAGATATTCAGACATCTTCTCGAAAATGCTATCAAGTTCACGAGAAAAGGCGGTGTATACGTGAAGATGTTTGCGGAATCCACCGATTACGGTGTGAATCTGTGCATCGAGATGACGGATACCGGTATGGGCATGAGCAGGAACGACATCCGGTCTATAAGCGAAGGAATGTATCAGGCCAATAAAAAGAGAAACCGCAGTTCAGGCGGTATAGGGCTGGGTCTTTATATTGTCCACGGATTTGCTCACAGAATGGGGGGCTTCGTTAAGATCGAAAGCGAGAGAGGAAACGGTACGACGATAAGAGTCACGATCCCCCAAAAGATTATTGATAAAAAACCATGTCTTTCCCTTGCGGAATCATTTGAGGGAGCTGTTCTGTTCCATGTCAGACCCGATAAGTACAAAACCCCGAGGCTTCGTGAGTTCTACCGCAATATGGCCGCCAATCTGGCAACAGGAATAAAGGTTCCCCTGTATCCTGCCGATACGGTGTATGAGGTTGAACGCTTAAAGGAAAAAATAAGCGCCACCCATGTGTTCATGGGTCAGGAGGAGTATGAGGAAAACAAGGGATATTTCGAGGAACTGGCAAAGGAAGATATCATAGTTGTTGTATCGGCTGAGGCGGGATTCGAATTGCCGGAGGGCAGCCGTGTGATACTGATGCCCAAGCCGCTTTATGCGTACCCCATAATAAAGATCCTAAATGAAGGTCGTAATGTCACGGACATTGAAGACGATGAGAGTCAGGAAAGACCGGTATTCAGGGGCGTGAAGGCACTTATTGTTGATGATGAGCCGATGAATCTCGTTGTGGCGGCATCGCTCTTCAAGAATTATGAAATGGTAATAGATACCGCGGGAAGCGGTAAGGAGTCCATTCGAAAATATCGTGACAACGATTACGACATTGTGTTTATGGATCATATGATGCCGGAAATGGACGGTGTGGAGGCCATGCAGAAGATCAAAGCCGTGGCTGCCGATATGGATAAAAAGGCTGTTGTTGTCGCACTTACCGCAAATGCAGTGTCAGGTGCAAGGGAAATGTTCATCAACGAAGGTTTTGACGGGTTTATTGCAAAACCGATAAACATAACCGATTTTGAAAGGGTAATGCTGAGAGTCCTTCCCGAAGCAAATGTGAAGGGAGGCGGCAGAGCATGAAGAAAAACGGACTGTTCAAAAGATATATTGAGGCCATCAGGGATCATGACAGGGATTTTTCGGAACGGATGTTCCTGATAGTTACGATAATCACCGAGATAGCAGTTACCATTGCGCTTATCGGTGACATATACATCGGCGAGAGTCCGGGAGAGATATTAACGGTACTTGCCGTGGTGATCATGGTACCTGCATGCACGCTGACGGGTTTGTACAAAAACAGGCTCAAGCCGGCTATCAAACTGGTTGTTTTATGCCAGGTGTTCGGTGTTGTTCCGTCACTGTTTTTCTTCGGAGGCAGTCTGAACGGAGGGGGATTCCTGTGGATCATCTTCACCTTTATGTATATCGGAATGCTTCTGACGGGAAGATGGAGAACGGTGATGCTGTCAATCCTGTCGGCTCTGACTCTTGTCTGTTATCTGGTATCATATTACATCGGTTCGCCACTCTGGGTCCATTCCTTCCGGGAAACCTATGTGGATTCATTTATTTCTGTTCTGCTTGTGGGATTGGTGTGCTTTGCCATGTCCATGGCACAGTCTGTTCTGTTTAAGAAAGAAAACGACAGAGCTATCAGAGAAGCCGAGAGAGCGGAGGAGCTCACCCGGGCCCAGAACAGATTTTTCTCAAGTATGAGTCATGAGATACGTACGCCCATCAATTCCATACTCGGACTTAACGAGCTGATCCTCCGTGACGAAAGCGCTTCGGATGATGTTGTAAGGGATGCAAACGGCATACAGGGAGCAGGCAAACTGCTACTGGCTCTTATAAATGACATCCTGGATTTTTCTAAGATAGAAGCCGGAAGCATGGATATAGTACCGGTCGATTATAATGTGGGTGATATGCTGTCGGAGATAGTGAACATGATCTGGCACAAGGCACATGAAAAGGGTCTGGGATTTGAAGTGAGTGTTGATCCAGAAGTGCCGACCGTCCTCTATGGTGACGAGGTACGCATAAAGCAGCTTATCATAAATCTTCTGAACAATGCAGTGAAGTATACGCAGAAGGGACATATAGAGCTTCGTGTTGAGAGTAAGGATATAGATGAGAAGACGGCTGAACTGACGGTTTCCATCGCGGATACCGGAATGGGGATCAAAAAAGAGGATATACCGTTCCTGTTTGATGCGTTCAAGCGTGTTGACGAAGGTAAAAATCGTCACATAGAAGGAACCGGACTGGGACTGAGCATTGTAAAACAGCTTATTGAACTGATGGACGGAACCATCACCGTTAACAGTGTATACGGCGAAGGATCAACATTTACGTTTGTCATAAAGCAGACCGTGACCGATCACAGCAAGGTGGGTGAACTGAATATCCACAATCAGCAGACGGTTAAGAGAAGCAACTACGAGAGCAGTTTTCTGGCACCCGAGGTCAGCATTTTGATCGTTGATGATAATGAGATGAATCTGGAGGTTGAAAAGAGGCTGCTTGCGGATACCGATATGAGTATCTACACGGCTCTTTCCGGACAGGAGGCACTGGAGATGAGTCTGAAGACTCATTTTGACGCCATATTTATGGATCATCTCATGCCGAAGATGGACGGAATAGAGTGTCTTGACCAGCTCAGAAATCAGGCGGGAGGTCTGAACAGGACAACCCCTGTTATCGTTCTTACCGCCAACGCCGGCAGTGAGAACAGGGATCTCTACACAAGGGCGGGATTCGACGGATATCTGATCAAGCCTGTTTCCGGAGAAGCCATGGAGCAGATGCTTATCCGCCATATTTCCGGCGAGAAGATCATCCTAAGATCCGTAATGATAGGTGATGATGAGGAAATACATACCTCCGAGAGATACGCCGATAAGGCTCCTGTCATCATTACATCCACAAGCATGTGCGATCTTCCCGATGCAGTGGTAAGGAAGCTTCATATTCCGATATTGCCGTTCGTTATCAAAACAGATGAGGGTGTGTTCAAGGACGGTACTCACATTGATGCCAACGAGCTTATCAGGTATATCAGTGAGGGCAGGGAGGCAATCTCGTCTCCTCCGGATGAGGCAGCTTATACTGAATTCTTTGCGGATGTGCTTAAGAGAGCGCATCACGTGATACATATATCTCTGACAACGAGTATGAGTAAAGACTATCATTTTGCAACAGAGGCGGCAAAATCATTTGATAATGTTACGGTCATCAATTCGGGATGTCTGTCCAGCTCCACCGGTTTACTTGTGCTTATTGCTTATAAACTTGCTCAACAGGGCATTCCGGTTCAGGATATCATTTCCGAACTCGAGGAGATAAAATACCGCCTGCGCTGCAGCTTTATTATCGACACTACGGAATATATGGCGAATAGGGGACTGATCAGTCAGAGACTTCATAAGATCGCAAAGGCTCTGAACCTTCACCCTATGCTGAGCATCAGAAACGATAAGAAAGCTATCGGCGGGATATGGTTGGGCCGGACAAAGCGGGCTTACAGAAGATATATCCGCAAAGCACTTCCGCCGGATTTAATACCGGATTCGGATATTGCTTTTGTTACATACGCTTATCTTCCCGGTGAAACACTTGAGTGGATCGCGGAGGAGATCAGAAAGACAGCTTATTTTGAGCATGTCATATTCCAGCAGGCTTCTGCCGCCATATCCTCCAACTGCGGCCCCGGAACATTTGGAATACTGTATTTCCTCAAGTCAAACAAGATGTATAATATCGCATCGTATATCGATGATGACCGCAGGACGGAAGAGATTGAAGACTCAGAGGAGCCGGAGGAGATTCAGGATGAATTACAGGATGAATCACAGGATGAATTATGGGATATGATCCCGGATGAGATCCCGGAGGCTGCCGCAGAAGAAGCAGATACCGTTGAGCCGGAAGGTACAGATAAATGGTATCAGAAGCTTGACTGTATCGATGCCGCTGTTGCCATAAAGAACAGCGGTTCCGAGGAAGCCTTCAGATCGGTGCTGGAAATATTTTACAATTCAATACCGGACAAGCATGAGGATCTTGAGAACTATTATGTATCAAACGATTGGGAGAACTACACGATAAAGATACATGCCCTTAAGAGTTCGGCAAGGCTTGTGGGAGCACTGGAACTGGGTGATATGGCTGAAGCGCTTGAGATGGCGGGCAAGGGTGATAATATCCAGTACATCAGAGAAAATCACGGTGCTGTAATGGATCATTACCTGAGTTATCAGGAGGCACTTTCACCTGCATTTGGCAATAAAGATGCCGGCGGGAAGGAGGAGAAATCTGAAAAACCTGTTGCAGATGCCGATCTTATGGCAAGTATATATGAGGAGCTTCATGATGCGGCGGACGATATGGATTGTGAGAAGGTTGAAATGATCATGAAGGAGATCGGAGAGTATTCAATTCCCGATCCGGATAAAGAAAAGTTCGAGCTGATCCGTGAGGCGGCAAAGATGCTGGACTATGACAAAATACTGGAAGCACTGGAATAACAGATGATAAAAGGAGGCGAATGAATGGAAGCGTTGGCACAGGAAAAGATTGAAAAACTCCTGCGCGGAGAGGTTAAGTACACATCATCAAATCTTGCACTTAACATGCTCATATCCAAAATGCAGAAGAGACTGCAGTCTGATCCTCAAAGCATGGAAGCGTGCATAAAAGAGATGGATGAATTCATGTCAAAGTATCCTATAGTTGCGAAGGTTGATCTTGCAAATATAGTGGCACTCTGACCGGTTATGGTTTTGGTGCATTTTACGGAGGTAAAAAATGCTTATTACGTTGGAAGATACAATCAGGCTTATTGAAGAAGGAAAGATCCTGCATATCGCGGCGGATGGTTCGCTTCTTGAAAAACTCCCGAAGGGGAAATGGATCGGCGGTACAACACCTTATTTCATGAGTGAGGAAGGCGGGATATTCACCAAAGACAGATTGTTCGTAAATGAGATAGATTATGCGGAGGATATCAGGATCGCGACATACGGAAAATATAACATTTTCCAGATCGTGGAGGAGTGCTATGACAACGGCCTTACAATGCTGATAATGCCCTACGGATCCGAGGTGGCAGCCAAGTATTCGAAGGAGGCTCCCGAGGTTGAAGAGCTTCTGATGCATCCCACCATCGGATGGATCGCAGGAGCAGATCTTGAGGCCATGGGCAGCATAAAGGTGTATGACGGCACTACATGCAATTCGTATACGGACAAGGCAGTGGTTATGTATATCAAGATTCCCGGGGGCAAGAGTGCCATGATCAATATGGTGAACATCTTCACCGATGACAAGACCGACCCCATCATCAGATTTAATGATAATGATCTGAGTGTTACGGATTGCGTTGTAAACGGTCAGAAGGTGAATTTTGCCGAGTATATCGAGAAGAAGGGTATTGACACCAAGATGCCGCTTGTGGCTGACTATAACGGTTCATATATCAACACCTCGATCAAGTCCGTTGAAAACGGTACGGTAGGATTTTACGCACCGGTATTCAGAAATATTGACTACCGCTTTGCCACAAAGGTGGACGATTACTCCGGACAGTTCAAAGAAAGAATAGCCGCAATGGAGGCAAAAGATCCTGTATTTTCATGTAACTGTATACTTAACTATATGTACGGAAATCTTAACGGACAGAAGATACCGCCATTTACCGGACCTGTTACATTCGGAGAGGTTGCATATCAGCTCATCAACCAGACGCTTGTTTATTGCGAGATCATAGGATAGTTATATGGATATAGCTGTAAGGATAAACGATGCGGCCAATAGCTTCGTGTGGGGAACGGTCGGTCTTGTACTGCTTATAGGAACGGGTCTTATATGTACCGTCATTACCGGTTTTTTCCCGATAACACATCTGAGGCACTGGTGGAAGAATACCTTCGGAGCGATCAACAAAAGAGCCCGTATCATAAATGATGCAGGTGCACTGTCGCAGTTTCGCGCATTCTGCACCGCACTGTGCGCGGTTATCGGAACCGGTAACATTGCCGGTGTTTCGACTGCCATTTGCGTGGGTGGTCCCGGCGCGGTCCTGTGGATGTGGGTTGCGGCCTTTTTCGGAATGATGCTCAAATATTCCGAGATAGTTATGGGTATGTACTACAGACGGCGCAATTTAGAAGGAGCATGGTCGGGCGGTCCCATGTATTATCTTGAGGACGGTCTCGGATCAATAAAGCACTGCAGATGGCTGGGAAAGCTTCTGGGGGTTCTGTTCTGTATCTTCGCAGTACTGGCATCCTTTGGAATAGGGAATATGGGTCAGATCAATAAGATCACCATCAATTTCCAATCCACCTTTCTTGCGGATATTGAGAGTGAGCTGCTTTTCGGAGTCCCGAAGATCAACTGGATGATCGGCGTGGTACTTATGTTTATGATGGCACTCATCCTCATGGGAGGATTCAGGAGAATTGCAGCGGTTTCCGAGAAGCTGATACCATTCATGTCCATAATGTACATAGCCGGATGTATCATCATGGTGTTCCTTAATATCACTAAATTACCGGATATCTTTTCGGCTATATTCAGGTTTGCCACAGGACCTGATGCGATAAAGGGTGGCGCAGCAGGCACTGCGGTACAGCTTGCGTTCAATACCATCAAGAACGGATGTAAAAGAGGAGTCTTTTCCAATGAAGCCGGTCTGGGCTCGTCTGTTATGGTCCACAGTAACAGTTGTGCCAGAGAACCGGTCCGTCAGGGATTGTGGGGTATCGCTGAAGTGTTTCTCGACACCATGGTCATATGTACTCTGACAGCCATCGTGGTGCTTTCCTCCGGTGCGATAGATCTTAAGACCGGTCTGACACAGGAGGGTGTAAATGATTCGACACTTGTTGCCAAGGCGTTTGGTGCGACTCTGGGAAAACCGGGGGAATGGTTTGTGGTTCTTGCGATATCGCTGTTTGCCTTCACCACGGTACTGGGCTGGTCGTATTACGGGGCAAAGGTTACGGAATATCTGTTCGGAGTTTCATTTGCGAGAGTGTACCGTGTTGTCTTTGTTTTGATCATAGAACTTGGTGCGGTAATGGAGCCGAATCTCGCATGGGATATATCCGATACATTTAACGGTCTTATGATGATCCCCAATCTTATCGGGATACTTGTTCAGATACCGCTTATCATAAGGCTTACGCGAAACTACACTGACAGAAGGATAAAGGGCAGGGATGTTGAACCACTTCTTTCATATAATGCCGATATTCAGCGGGATGCGATGGCAGCCATTGCAAAAGGGGCGGATTAACATTATTATAGTGAACAGATTTAATTCGTCTTCAATATATTCAAGGAGCAGGTTATGGCCACTGAAGTGAAAAATGTTGCGATCGTTGTGTTCCAGTACAGCGTTGTCGTAAAGGGAATCGAGAGAAAAATGACAGGGGCATACAATGTTGAGATCATCGAGGATTTTACCCTGATCAAACCCCACGCGGACAGGACGGATGTCTACGTGATATATCTTCCCGAAGATGTTGTGGAGGATACTGTCAAGCTGGAGAAGTTCAAGCATATCGTAAATGATATCAATGAGATCGACGGGAAGATGCTCCTTATCGGAGAAAACAGATTCCACCGTGAGCTGTTGTCATTTGTTCCCGCGATCAAATACAAAACATGGCTTGACCGCCCCGTGGAGATGGAAACTCTGCAGCCTGCCATCGAAAAAGCATATATAAGTGCCGGCGGAGCAAGCGGCAAAAAGAGGGTTCTCATAGTGGATGATGATCCTTCGTTTGCAAGTATGGTCATGGAATGGATCAAGGATGTGTACCAGGCTGATATCGTTACGGCAGGGATGCAGGCAATAAAATTCCTGCTGAAAAAATCAGCGGATCTCATTCTTCTTGATTATGAGATGCCGGTTGTAGACGGTCCCCAGGTGCTGCAGATGCTGCGCGAGGAGCCGGAGACCGCTAAAATACCGGTCATATTCCTTACGGGAGTAGGGACAAAAGAGGCGGTGGAGCGTGTTATGGCCCTAAAGCCTGACGGATATGTGCTCAAGACAACAACGAGGGAAGATCTGCTGAATTACCTAAAAGGGAAACTGGGCTGACATTTAAGGAGAGATGAATGAACTATACGGATATCCTTAATTCCAAATTTGCCGAGCCGGCCGTGATCATGACACACAGGGACGGCCTTGTAAGGATAGTTGATGTCAATGAGGCATTTATATCCGAAATGTGGATGACATTTTGCAGCATTTTTAACAGGATAGAAATTAACAGTTGTGCTTAACGGTAATACGGTATCACTGACCTGAAAATACAGATAAAACCAACGTTTTTGGAAATTGCAGCAATTCAGGTATCACTAAAAACTATCACTAAGGAAACCAAAATGCAGTATATGAGCGTATTTTCAGCACTTTCATTATACATCGTTAATGCATAATAACTGACGGAGATGATGATATGTCCAAAGTAAGGGTTATCATAATAGTGATCGCTTCTCTTGCAACCATTATATGCGGATATATGCTCATATCGACGACCATTGAGTACAAAGAGGCCGAGAGCGAATATGCGGGCCTTGAACAGTACGCAAAGGTCGGAGAGGGAATGACGACCCTTCCGGAGGGCGATAAAGATGCAGAAGAGGCGGCGGCCGCAGCGGCTGCCGCCGATGAAGAAGAAGAAAAGCGCATCCCGAGAAATCTTAACAGGGGTGATTTTCCGGACATAGCGGTTGATTTCGAAAGCCTGAAGAAGATCAACGGAAGCTGCGTGTGCTGGGTATATGCACCGGGAGCAGAGATCAACCATCCTGTTGTACAGGGAACTGACAATGAATTTTACCTTCATCATACTTTTGAGATGAAGAAGAACAGCGCGGGCTGCATATTCATGGATCATGAAGTTGATCCGATGCTGACGAGCTGGAATACATTTATCTACGGCCATAACATGAAGAACGGTACCATGTTCGGCCATCTGAAAAACTACATCAACAATCCAGCGATCTACGATAAGGATCCGTATATATACATATTCAGGCCCGAGGGCATATACAGGTATGAGATCTTTTCGTTCTATCTTGACCCGACGGATTCAAAGATGTATTATACGTGCAATACTTTCAGGGAATACAGGGCATACCTTCGCGAGGCGACCAAGAAATCGGTTCATGAATGCGCGGCGAAGGCTGATCCTGACAAGAACATAGTCACGCTTGTAACGTGCTCGGGGAGCGGATCCAACAAACAGAGATTTTTCGTGCACGGAATAATCAAGGATTGCTATTTATATCAGAAATAACATGGAACATTCACTGTTAAAAGATAAAAGAATACTTCAGAGGGTATGCATAATCATCTGTATACTGCTTCTCGGGCTGAATGCTTTTCTGTCTGTGAAGCTCAAGGGTAACGGGATCGTTATCGGTCAGACAACATTTCCGATCGGCAGCGTGAACGGACTCATTCAGGCGGTTCTCTGCCTTTTTTGCATCATACTGGTACTTGCCGACTGCAGGAAAGGCCTGATCTACTCATATGTATTTCTCGGGATATCGGCTGCAGGTTCGATCAGGAGCATTTTTGTGACCAAAACCATTTCAACGCTCCCGGGAACGTTCAATGCGATAATATTTGTTATTGCTATAGCTCTTATCGCAAAACAGATAAAGATCAGTAACAAAATGGCCGTGACTGACAGCGTTACCGGGCTTCTTAACAGATATGCCTTTGACAGAAACCTCAGGGACATGATCTGGAAAGGAGATCACGGAAGGGTGGCATTCATCCATATCGACGGCTTTCTGCCGGTTAACGCTAATCTCGGCCGAAAATACGGTGATGAGATACTTCGTATCGTTGCCAACAGGGTCACCAGTGTTCTTGGGGACAGGGGGACGGCATACAAGATCGAGGGCGCCGAGTATGCGGTAATAGTACCTGATATCATTGACTGCAACAGGCTTGCAGATGAGATGATCAGATCGATAGAAGAGAGGATCACGCTCAATAAGGACGGAGTGCCTTCAAACTGCTACCTTACGGCATTTACCGGAATCGCCGAGTTCAAGGATACTTCCGATGACGCAGATACGATAATGAAACAGGCTGATATCGCGATGAACTATGCGATGAAATCGGGTTCCGGCAAGATCGCAACATTCAACGGCGAGATGAAGGAGTCGCTCGAGAGGCAGACTTATGTCGAGAGACTTGTAAAGGACAGCCTTGCCAACGGATGGTTTTATCTTGTATACCAGCCGCAGTATACGCTTTATGACAAGCGTCTGCGCGGTTTTGAGACTCTGATCCGTATGAATGCGCCTGATGGTGTTAAGATCCCGCCCTCAGAGTTCGTTTCGATCGCCGAACTGTCGGATCTTGTTTTTGATATTGACAGCTTTGTTCTCGAAAAAGCAATGCAGGAATTCCGCGAGATATGCTATTCATCGGGTAATACCGTTACACTTGCCGTCAATATTTCGGCTAAGAACATCGCAAGACCCGGATTTGCGGACAGGCTTCTCGAACTCGTTGAGAAGACGAAGTTTGCACCCGAGTGCCTTGAGATAGAGATTACCGAGTATTCGTTTGCGGAGGATGCCAACAATACGATCGAGAATATCAAAAAACTCCGTGAAAATCAGATCATGATCGCTCTTGACGACTTCGGAACGGGCTATACATCGCTCGAACAGCTGATGAAGCTTCCGATTAATCTTGTGAAGATCGATAAGTCGCTCATTGATAACCTGATCCGCAATGAGATGAACATGGACTTTGTCAAGTCCGTCATATATATGGGACATGTTATGGATGCTGAGGTCATCGCGGAAGGTGTCGAATACGATAACCAGGTTGAATGCTTAAGAGAGCTTGACTGCGACTTCATCCAGGGCTTTGTATGGGGCAAACCTATGGAATATGATGAGGCCAGAGAGCTTGCAAATGAGGCTTACGACAGGCAGTAACAAATGGTTCGTCAATATGCACAATAATCACCAATATCATTTGGTGATTATTTTTTTATTATAATCACATTGTAATGAACCTTTTTTTAAGTTTATAATGTCATTATATTTGAACGGGTAAGGGGATACTGTATCCTTATGCCCGAAATCATATGGGAACTCTTAGGAATAAGGATTAAGGAGAAAACTATGAGGAAGAGAAGAAATTGGCTTAAGACTACTATCGCGATGCTTACGCTCATCGCAACAGTGATCGAAACAGGCTTTTCGTCTGTTTCAACGTTCGCAGCCGAGATCACTACCGAGGATGGTATCGTTGTGAACAACGATGCAGTTGAGGATGCGGTCGATAACGGCGAGAACGGCGATCTCGATATCAGTGTGGAAAGCGCACAGGATGTCGAGGATGTTCAGGAGGAGGCAGAACCGGAACAGTCCGAGAATGCTGCCATTTCCGATCCGGCAGAAGAGGAGGAATACTCTCAGGCCGAGGAGCTTTCCGAGGGAACACTGGACGTTTCGGACAGTGGGATATCGGGCCACGGCTATAAAGAGATATCCGTATATGTTGATACGGAGAATCTCGGATACAGGAGAAGTTTCCGCATTGAGTTCACAGGTCCCGCTGCGGCGTCCTACAACACGATCATCAATGATGATCTGTCCAAGACGAACGACGGCAGATATGACTTTGAGAACCTTGAGGGCGGCGACTTTACCATCCGTGCTACCTCATCCGATGATGTAATCCTTTCCTATAAATATAATTCAGACGGATATCCCACTATCGTTGTGGAGAATGCTCCCACAGAGAAGAAGATGGAGAAGACATCCGTCACCTTTACCGATGACAGCAAAGTAGCAGCTATCGCCGGTGAAGGATATGACAGTGTAAAGGTCAGCTTCAATACTGATGAACTTTCCGACAGATCAAGCTTCAAGCTTATTGTTGAGACCGATGCAGAAGCAAAGGTTGACGGAGAGGATGCCACAAAGGGTATTGACGGCCTTACAAAGGATACGAAGTCTCTTGTCATTGAAGGTCTTAACGAGGAAGCCTTCACGGCTTACGTTATTACCGACAATGACGATCTTCAGATACAGACAGTTGCATACGCTGAGGACATCGAGAACGGCGAAGCTTCATTTACCGTTGATGACCTGAGCGTTAAGCGTGTTTACGAATATGAAGATTCCAAGATAAGCGTTACTGCAACACTCGAGAAGGCTGATGCCGTTCCCGATGATGCGGAGTTCATCGTTACCGAGGTTGTTCCCGAGTCTACGGATTACAATTACGAGACATACATGGGCGCTCTTAACGAGAACGCTGAGACGATCACGGGCGAGGATCCCGAGAACGTTGAATTTAACGATACAAACACACTGCTTTACGATATCGGATTCTTCATCGAAGAAGATGGTAAAAAGGTTGAGTTCGAGCCCGAGAACGGAAGTGTTAAGTTCGAGATCAGATTCAAGGACCAGCAGCTTTCCGAGGCAGAGAATGATGAAGCCATAAGCGTAGTACATCTTCCTCTTACTGATTCCGTTAAGGACAGCGTTGATACGACAGCTGATGCCAAGAACATCGAAACAAACGATGTCAAGGTAGAAGTTGTTGACAGCAACGATACAAATGCATCAGTTGATGCCGGAACTGTTGAGTTCGATCTTGACAGTCTTTCGGTCATTGCTATCATCGATCAGGATCATAAGGATAAGATCGGTACATTAACAGGAGAACCCGGAGAAGCCTTTACAAACAAGGAACTCCTTGGAAATTCGTGGACATACGGTATTACCGCTGTAAATCTCAATCTTGTAAAGGGCGGAGATGCCGAGACAAACTTTGCCGCAAAGAACCTCTTCAATAAGAGCTGCAGCCAGACGGGTATGACTGACAAGGCTGCCGGCAGTCTTCATTCATATTATCTTCTTGAGAATTTTGTTCTTAACCAGGACAACGCGAATGCACAGCAGCTGAAGCTCAAGGACATTATGGACGTTGATTTTGTTATCCCTTCGGATGATAGTGACATCGTTCAGAACAAGCGTATCATCTCGACAGATACAGAACACAACTCCAACCCTCATGTTACATTTGTCAGGAAGGGAAGGGTAAATATCCAGAACCTTCTCAATAACATGATGGTCAATGCCACAAGTCAGGCAGATACACTTGCGGCACGCAATTCGATCACAGACAAGAACGTTGGGGTTCTTGCAGATTCGTCTAAGGTAACTCTTGATATCACGGCTGATCCCGCCGGTACATATTATATCCACGCAGACGAGGTGCAGAATCTCGCCAAGTCTTTTGCGGCTAACGGCGCTCTTGAGATCAAGAAGAAGAACGATCAGAAGATCGTATTCATCTATACCGGAACGGAAGATGTAACACTTAACAAGTATATCCTTAACGGTACAGATTCTGTTGCAATGGCCAATCAGTCAAGCAGAGCAGGTACACATATCGAAGATATCATCTTCGTTATTCCGAATGCCGGAACAGTCAACCTTAACGACATGGCCGGTATCATCATTGCTCCGAGATCTACTGTTGAGGTAACAGGTGTCGGCGGCGGATGGCTCATCGGTAATACAGTTAATCTTAACTGTGAGTGGCATTTCACGAACGGTGATCTTCCCAAGCCCGGTAACGTTGACTGTGAGCTTCCTGTAGAGAAGTATTTTGAAGGCGGAGCAGGCAAGTGGAAAGGCGGATTTAAGTTTACCCTTCAGGAGATAAACGAGGGTAACAACTGGGCAGATGTCGGAGATCCGATGTCCATTATTCTTAACGGAAACGACTCCGAGACTGCAAAGGGCAGATTCGAGCTTTCGTTTGATCCTACCCAGATATCATGGTGGGCTTCTCTTGGTGCAGATGATGCCAGAAGAGATGAGGGTTATACCAAGTATCATACCAAGTGGTACAGGGTTACAGAGGATGTTCTGTTCGAGAACAGGGATGACGTAGAGTTCAATATTTATGAGCATAATCCTGCCGGAGAGGCTCCGAACAGTGATTACTGGTTCGTGCATCTCTTCATCTACTCCGATGATGATTACCAGAACATGCTTGCGGTTCCGAGAACTGCAAGAAAGAATCCTGTCGGCTACGACTACGGCAGGTGGGGACTTCCGTGTGAAGAGTGGAGACCCATATACTTCCATAACAAGCCGAAGGTTAATGAAGTTGATGTAACTCTTAAAGGTATCAAACAGATCAACGATGGAACAGTTACTGATGTTCCCGATGGAAAGTTTGAGTTCCAATTATATGATTATTTAGGAGGCAATCAGTTCAGCACTACGGCCAAGGTTATAGACGGTGTTGAGCAGAAGAAGACAAACATCGGATCAGAGATCAAGTTTGATACGTTCAAGCTCAGATTCGAGTCGGGAGCTGTCGCATGGGATAAGTGGGAGTGGAAGAATAGGCATATTGTTCCTTCAAACGATGCAACGGAAGCTTATTTCTATTACCTTATCAAGGAAACAGGCTGCCAGTCTCCGTATGTTGCAGATCCTACGCAATTTGTTGCAAAGGTTACGCTGAAGAAAGAGAACGGCGTTGTTACTCCGCACGTTACATACTTCGCATTCAAGAAGGGCACGGACGGAACGGTTCATGTTGATGTTACAAAGGCGATGAACAACGATGAGTCGTTCAAGTTCGAAGGGACCGACTTCCTTTACAACAACACATACAGCGCAACAGGCGATATCACGATCGACGGTATCAAGTACATGGAAGGCCGCGAGCTTTCAGAGAACGAGTACACATTCGTTCTTAATGAAGTTGAGCTTGATGCAAACGGCGATCCTGTAAAGGGTACTGACGGCAAAGATGTCGAGCATGAGATCACAAGGACTAATAATATAGAAAATATCCTGCCTAACGGCGACAAGAAGTACAAGGGTAACTTTGCTTTCGAGAAGATCGAGTACTCATATGATGTTCCGGGCGATATCGGGAAGCATATATACAGAGTACGCGAGGTGCAGGGCGCTGACAGTAACGTCAACTATGACTCAACTGTTAAGGAAGTAACCGTAAATGTTGCGGTTGATCATTCAAGCAGCAAACTTTCGGTAACGAAGCTTCCCGCTGATTTCAAGGCTTCATTTGAGAATAAGTTCACTCCTCCCGAGGGTGGCATTACTCTTGCTGCAACAAAGGCTGTAGCATCACCCAAGGTTAAGGGAACGTTCAAGTTCATCTTTGAAGAACTTGATGAAAACGGTAATGTGCTCTGGACGAAGGAGAAGACTGCCGCTGTCGGCAAGACTGCTTCGATCGAGGAGATCAAGTACACAGCAGCGGGTACACACAAATACAGGATCCGTGAGTACATTCCTACAAGCACAACGGATGCGTTCTATATTCCGGGTGTTGTATATGATGACAGAGTTTACACGGTTAATGTGACCGTAAGCGACAAGGGCAACAAGAAGCTCGAGAACGATATCACTGCCGGCTTTGACAAAGAGACAGCGGTAACGGATCTGGCCGTTGCTGAGTTTAACGACCCCACCAATCCGGTATTCGTTAATGATTTTGAAACGAAGAACGGCTCAACAGAGATCGAAGGTGAGAAGGAACTCAAGGGCAAGACTCTTGAGGGTGGTAAGTTCCAGTTTACTATCAAGCCTTACGATGAGGACGCTTTCACAAAGGCTAATCATGATGCATTTACGATGAATGCACCTACTACGATCACGAACTCCGATAACGGTAAGTTCAAGTTCGGTAAGATCGAATTCACCAAGACAGGTGATTACAAGTTCCTTGTAGAAGAGGACAGAGAGTACAACGTTGATAACGAGGTTGTATATACGACGCATTACTTCGTGGCAACCGTACATGTTACGGATGAGGACGAAAATCATAATGCTTTACCTGAACTCAAGTGCACGAAGACTTACGAAGAGTATGTACCTACAGCAACTGATCCGACCAAGTTTACGGCCAAGAATGCCGATCTGATCAAGTTCATTAACAAGAAGTGGACTCCCGGAACGGCACACTTTGAGGCAACCAAGCTGTTCAACGGAACAGCTCCGGGCAACCATGTGTTCAAGTTCAAGCTGACTGATTCGAATGATGAGCTTGTTGTAATAGACGGCAAGGATCAGATCAAGCCGAACGATGCAAACGGTAATATCATATTCGATACTATCACTTATACGCTTGCAGACCTTAACGGTAAGGATAACGAGACTAAGGTATACTACATCCAGGAGACTGATATACCTACTGAGGGCCAGGTCGATCCTGAAGACAATAACTTCTTTATAAGCAACGGAACAAGATATGACCTCAGAAAGCATCCTGTTACGGTTACACTTACCAAGACAGATACGGATGCAGGGCTCGGTGTTTCTGTAAATGTTGAATATGACACAGCCGACAAGGTTACACCGCCTGAATTTGAGAACAGGTACAGCGCTGAGGGAAGATATGACCTTCCGGGTGAGAAGATCCTTCGCGGAAGAGAGTTCAACAAGGACGACAGCTTCAGCTTCAAGCTTTACAGAGAATCGGATCTTACAACTCCGATCGCAACTGAAGAGCTCACAAAGGGCACAGGTGTATTTGGCATCGGATACTCAAGCAAGGGAACGTTCAATTTCTCGGCAGACAAGTATCCTCAGTATCTGAAGTTTGTTAAGAACGCAACGAAGGATGACTGCAATACATACTATTTCAGACTTTATGAAGTAGGATCCGGTGAAGGTATCACCAACGATAACAGATACTTCAAGATTGAGCTCACTGTTACGGATGACGGAAACGGAAATCTTATCTGCACGGATAAGATCATACCCGTAGTTGAGAGCGAAAACGGAACCGAAGTGACTCTTGAGCCGTTCCACACGATCGTTGACGGAGTTGCAAGGGATCCCGGAAAGGTTACATTTACAAATACTTACACGAAGCCCGGAGCTAATTTCTTCCAGGCAATGAAGATAGCGAAGAATGAAGAAGAAGACGAAGCCATCCCTCTCGGAGATAAGACATTTGATTTCGAACTTCAGGATAAGGACGGCGCTCGCGTCGGTGATCTGAAGCAGAATGACGGGACGGGACGCGTTGCATTTGATCCTATCAGCTATACGCTCGATCAGGTCAAGGATTCACCGGTACTCTACTCGATCCACGAGGCCGAGCAGGATGACGGTGTCTTTGCTCCGGACAATAACGTATTCATCGCACAGATGACGCTTACACGTGATGATACGGATCCTGATAATGTTCATGTTGTTGCAACACCGAGCTACTTTGAGACCGTAAAGGTTGACACGGCTGCTGAAGCTGATGTTACGGTAGACTTCGGCAACAATGTCATCGGATACTACAAGAAGTCAACATCAACCGGCATCCCCGCTGTTACGTTCACAAATACGTACAAGGCAAAGGGTGTAGTTAAGTTCCCTGTAACGAAGGTTCTCGAAGGCAGGGATATGAGCGAGGATGAGTTCACCGCTCAGCTTCTTGATCTCGACGGAAATGTTCTTGACACTGTTACGTTCCCGGCTTCCAAGGACGGAGTAGCTGTAACCAAGGACTTCAAGGAGATTCAGTATAAGATCTCCGATCTTGGCGGTAACGAGACAGCACACAAGTACTATAAGGTAGTTGAGAAGCTTCCTGAAACCGGTCTTGTTAACGGTGTTAAGCTCGGTGTTGAGTACACCACAGTACAGTACATGATCGATGTTACACTGACTGATGATCATAACGGAACTATCGACACAGACTGGGTAGCATACGAGAACGGTACGGCATACCAAGGGCGTGACTGGTGGACGAAGCTTACGGATGCTCTTCTGTTCAGAAACAGTGATCAGATCATCAAGTTCGTCAACAAGTACAACGCTTACGGCAAGCTCGAGCTCTCAGCAAAGAAGGAACTTCTCGGCAGACAGTTCAACACGAACGAAGAGTTCATATTCGAGCTGAAGAAGCCTGACGGAACGGTAGAGACGAAATCTACACTGACAGACGGCGTGAAACAGGCTGACGGAACCGTCAAGGTTGTATTTGATACGATCACATATAACCGCAAGGATAACGGCGTTACAAAGAACTATGAGTACACCATCACCGAGAAGTACAAGGGTGAGATCAAGAACGGTCTCCATTACAGTGACGATGAGTACAAGATCAATGTAACGGTTACAGATGATACAAAGGGTAACCTCGGTATCACAGGTTCGATCAACGGAAATGCTGCAATAACATCCGCAGACATGACGATCGAGAACAATGTATACACATACAGACCTGCTGAGGTTAAGTTTACAAACATTTATGTTCCCGATGATCTGCCGATAACACTCGGCGGTATCAAGGCTCTCTCAGGCCGCGACCTTGAGGTTGGTGATGTATTCGGCTTCAAGATCAAGAAGGCTGACAACAGCGCCAAGGCATTTACAGAAGAGACTGTTTACAGTATCGCCGGCGGACAGCCTGATTCAGGTAAGTTCACGTTCTCACCGATCGTGTTCACTCCTGATGATATGGCAACGAAGAGAGATACCAACAACAATATCATTGAGTACGCTCCGATGAGAGTATTCAAGTATGAAGTATGCGAAGTGCTCCCGACCGATGAAAACGGCAAGCTACTTCCTGAGAAGGACGGTATCACATTTGACCAGACCGTTTACACGGTAACGGTTGTTGTATACTGCAGCAACGGAGTGCTCAGCGCACAGGTATTCCGCGGTGACGAGAACGGCACACTCATTCCTCTCTATTCGGAGAAGGATCCCGTATACCGTGCTACACCGTTCACCAACGTTTACAAGGCAGACGGCGCTATAACATTCCCGGCAAGAAAGATACTTGTCGGCGGCAACAAGGAAGATAAGTTCACATTCAAGCTCACAAGTGATGAGGCAGGAAATGATATCCTCAGAACTGTTGAGGTTGACGGAAGCGGCGCTTCACAGGATTTCCTTGCCGATGAGTGTAAGGCTGCCAATGCAACTGAGAAGTACACATTCAAGTACAACTTCGATGACAAGGGTAAGGAATTCACTTACTACATCAGTGAGGTTGTGCCTAAAGAGGGCGACGAGAATTACAAGCCGTTCTACAAGTATTCGAATACGGTATACAAGGTTGTTGTAAAGGTAACTGATAACGGTAAGGGCAAGCTTGAAGCAACACCTACCTATACAGTTGTCAAGGCTGATAACCTTAAGGGTTATACAGATAACCAGCCTTATGCCGGAAATACATTTGAGTTCATCAATGAGTATCAGGCGACCGGAACGACCGTGATCAACGGTAAGAAGCAGCTCAATGTCAAGATCGACGGCGAGGACAAGGATATCCTTACTGTAATTAAGAACAGAAAGCTTCCCGAGTTCACATTCAGACTGTTTGAGTGTGACGAGAACGGTAATATCGGTAAGATGCTCGATGAGCAGAAGAGCAGCATAGATAACGGTGAGTTCAGCTTCGATCTTGAGAAGCTTGGAATCACATACACGCTGGACGATGTCGGAGTACCTAAGAGATATAAGGTAGTCGAGGTTGCACCTGCAGGTGTTGACCCCAACCCGGTTATAGGTATGAAGTATGACCTTACCGAGTATGACGTATACGTAACGATCAAGGACAGCGGCAAGTTTGACGGCAAGCTCGACGTCACAAAGAGTTGCCCTCAGATGGAACAGCTCACCGGACAGAAGAGGACATGGCTTGATGCTATTAAGAGCTTCTTCGGTGTTGAAGGCATTAAGCCTGATGTGCTTGTTGTAAATGATTATGATTCCGCAGGATTCATTGATCCTCCTGTGCTTACAAAGAGCCTTATGGGTAGAAAGCTTGAGCGCGGTGAGTTCACATTCCTCGTAACAGGTTCTTATGAGGGAACAGCGGAAGATCTTCTTGCAGACGGCAAGCTCACAAAGATCAATTCAAGCCAGAAGGGCAAGAACGAGACTGTTAAGAACGGTTATGCTCCCGACGGTTCGACAAGAGAATATGTTGTACATCCTGTAACCAAGAAGGTATTAAAGGATAAGGAACTCGATCCCGGAGAACTGTTTGTTGGCGATATCGTCTACAGGTTCGAGGACCTTCTGAAGGCAAACAAGCAGGATGCCGACGGAAACTTCTATGATGACTTCGTTTACAAGGCAGTCGAGGATACTACGGGCTACGTCGAAGGTGATAATACCGAACATGTTCCGGTTGAGCTTTACCTGTTCGTACATGCCGTTGATAACGGTAAGGGTGATATCATAACAACAGGTCACGGAGCAGGCGGTGCCCTTGTTTGGGAGACAGTCGAAACCAAGGAGAACGGAGAGAAGTTCCTTCGCCCGGTAGAGCCGGATGACTTTGAGAACATGTTTATCAACAAGTTCAAGGCAAAAGGCTACATCGACCTTATCGGTAACAAGGAGATGACCGGACGTGAGCTTACAAAGGATGATATCTTCGAGTTCACGATCACGGATGTTGAGAATTACAAGAAAGCAGTAGCAGCAAACGAGGATCCGTCCAAGTACGTATTTACAGTAAACAACACGACAGATCCTACAGACCCGAATGGTGCTCCGAAGCTTATCCAGTTCAAGCACTATGATGAGAAGCTTAATCCTTCAGGTGTTCCTTTCCTCAACTATGAGTGGGGTTACGGAGAAGATCCGATGGATGAGAGCGATGATGTTAACGATACGGGTATCCATACATACAGGATCGAGGAGAAGTTCTTCGATGAGAACGGTGTCGTAAGCGATACGAGATACTATCTTGCAACGGTTGAGGTTACGCTTCCTCGCGGAGCTGACGGATTCTATGACAAGAAGTCTCCGCTCAGTGTTGATCTCAAGAATGTTAAGAGATACTCTGCAACAGATGTTATGGATCCTACATTCGAGTATGTACAGGGTGCGGACTTCGAGTTCACATTCACCAACCCGTTCGAGGCACACTGCGATATAGAGTTTGCCGGACATAAGAAGATAACCAATGTCGGAACCGGAAAGGATGCCGAGATAGGTTCTCTCGACGGCAAGTTCAAGTTCGAACTCATCGATTACACGGGAACGAAAGTCAAGGCCGGTAAGGTTATAGCTTCCGCAGTAACGGATGCCAAGGGCGACTACGTGATCAAGCCTGTAAATGGTAACAAGAAGTACTTCTTCGATCAGGATGACATGTATGTGAACGGTAAGCTCGTTAACGAGAGGAAGTTCAATTACTACCTGGCAGAGGTTATGCCTTCAAACGGACAGTGGGTTGACGGTGTATATGAGAGTGAAGGAATACTGTACGACAATACGTACTACATGATCGAAGTTACTCTCCACTACGACTCCAACAAGAAGCTCGTGGCAGATGTGACAAGTGTGTCAGCTCATAACGAGATCGGAGTGATGGCACCGGATCTTAACTCCATTAAGGATCTGAACTACGAGAACCGTACAAAGGGTTATGACTTTAACAACAAAGTAAGAGATTATATTGAGAAGCGCGGTAAGAAGATCTGGAACGACAATGCAAAGGATCCGGGCTCAAGACCTACGGTCAAGATCAACCTGCTCAGAAACGGCGTGAAGATCAACTCAACGCAGATCATAGCTCCTTACTTTGAGTACGAGTTTACTACAGACCAGAATAACAACAAGCTTCCTGCATGTGATGCAAAGGGTAAGCCTTACGATTACAAGGTGGAAGAGGATCCGATCGACGGATACGATTCGGCTGTAAAGGTTAATGATGACGGAACTATTGACTTCATCAATACCAAGGGCGATATCATGATCAGGAAGATCGATGCCGACACAGGTGAGTCACTTGCAGGTGCAACACTTGCTATCTATGACGGCTCGACCAAGCTTGAAGAGTGGGTAAGCGAAGTAGGCGCTCATGTGCTCACATCGACACTTACGGGCGGCAAGACCTATACACTCAGAGAGCTTAAGGCACCCGAAGGCTATGAACTTGCAAGCGATGTCACATTCGTGGCACCCGTAGACGGCAGCCAGATCACGGTAACGATGTCAGATAAGCCTATCATAGGTTCGGTCAGACTTACCAAGGCGGATGCTTCAACTCGTGAGAGACTTGCAGGCGCAGAGTTCGCACTCTACAAGGAGAACTCAGAGCGTGTATATGCTACCGGATCAGCCGGAAGCTACACGGCAAGCAAGACAACAAGCAACGGTAACTTCGCGGTAGATTCCAACGGTTACCTGACTATTTCGAACCTGCCTTACGGTACATACTACTTCGAAGAGACAAAGGCACCTGAAGGATACGCACTTGCAACAGAGCGTACAGGATTCACGATCCTCAAGAGCGGCGAGCTCGTAGAGGTAACAGTCCTTGATCCTAAGGCACTCGGAGCAGTAAGACTTCGCAAGGTCGGCTCAACAGGAACAGGCGCTCTTGCAGGCGCAACATTCGAACTGTACTCATCGACACCTAAGTCGGTTGGTCAGGCAGCAGCAGCTACGCTGTTCTCGGATGCATACTACAGATACGGTTCATACCGTACGGATTCATCAGGTGAGATCTACGTAACGGATCTTCCTTGGGGCGATTACTACTTCGTAGAAGTTGATGCTCCGAGAGGATACGAGGTCAACAAGGATGTGAACGGTGATGATCTTGTTTACACATTCACGGTAAGCGCAGCTACAGCCGATGTGACAGTGGATCTTGGAAGCATCAGGAATACACCTCCTGAGACTCCTCCTGAGAATCCCACTCCTACACCTATCGCCGAGAGAATTCGTCGAGGCGGAGTTGTTAACGGAGTACTTGGTGTACGTGCTAAGCCTACGAGCGGTGTCCTCGGCGAGAGGATCGGACCTGTTACGGGTGACGCAAGCAACATCATCCTCTGGCTCCTTCTCCTGACGGCATGCGTAGCTACGATCGTAGCAACTGTAGTGACCGGCAAGAAGAAAAAGACAGTTAAGCAGTAAAGAGTTTTAACCTGAGGGTCGGCATCAGCCGGCCCTCATTTTATGCTTGCGTTTGCACGGTATTTGTGGTAAATTAGCAAAGTACGAAATATTGGAGGTGCTTTATGGGCGCATTTAGAACTGTTCTTACGGTTATTTTCATACTTGTGAGTGTTGCATTATCGGCCATCGTTCTCATGCAGGAAGGCAAGAGTGCGGGTCTCGGTGTTATCAGCGGTGCTGCTGAGTCCTACTGGGGCAAGAACAAAGGCCGCTCTATAGAAGGTAAGCTTGAGAAGATCACCAAGATCCTCGTGGTTGCATTTATGGTAATAGCGATCCTTCTGAACATGCATCTGTTCTGATCGATACGAACAGACGTTACCAAAGATTTCAGGACACTCTCTCATGAGGGTGTCTGTTTTTTTAGGATCATATGAAAGATACGGATATTCAGACTAGGAAAAACACAATACTGGCGCTCTTTAAGGATCCGTCATTTGTCCCGATGAAAGAGAAGGAGCTTGCCGTTCTGATGCAGGTTTGCTCCGACGACAGGCCGCTCTTCAGGGCATGCCTTGATGAGCTTGTTGCAGACGGTGCCATATCGGTAAGTAAGCGGGGCAAGTACTTTCTGCCGCAAAGTCGCACTTACGAAGGGATTTTCGCTGCAAGCGGGCATGGGTACGGGTTCGTCCATGTTGAGGGGGTCGAGGGTGACTTCTTCATAAGCGAGAAGAACACCGGCAGCGCGCTTCATAACGACAGGGTGCTGATCGAACCGCTTGATATAAGCTACAGTTCTAAAAGGCGACATGGCAGGAGCCGTGAGGCTGTTGTCGTAAATGTCGTTGAACGCGCAACGGACATCATTGTAGGAACGTATGATGCGGCCAAAAATCATTACGGTTTTGTCATTCCCGACTCGCAGCGCATCGACCGCGACATCTTTGTTCCGATCGAGGATACGATGTCGGCAACAGACGGTGATAAGGTTGTTGTCAGGATAACCGATTACGGAGACGACCGAAGGAGCCCGCAGGGAAAGATAACGGAGATACTGGGCCGTGCAGGCGATCCGGGAATTGATGTGCTGTCGATATTAAAGGCATATGGTATAGAAACGGAATTTCCCGAGAAGGTGGCAAATCAGGCCGCAAGGATCCCGCAGAGCCTTACCGATACCGATTACAACGCGCGTGAGGATATAAGGGATATGGACCTTGTCACGATCGACGGAGCCGATACGAAGGATATAGATGACGCGGTAAGCCTTACGGTATGCGGCGAAGAGTACATGCTGGGCGTTCATATTGCGGATGTTACGCATTACGTCAAGGAAAACTCCGCGCTTGACAGGGAGGCGCTTGAGCGCGGTACGAGCTGTTATCCGGCAGGAAGTGTCATACCTATGCTTCCGGTCGAACTGTCAAACGGGATATGTTCGCTTAATGAAGGTGTCGACAGGCTCGCACTTTCATGCTTTATGACCGTATCTTTGAAGGGCGAGATAACAGATCACAGATTTGCTCTGACAGTTATCAGATCAAAGCATAAACTGACATATGATGAGGTTAACAGCATCATCACCGATCACGATGAAGAGCTGATCGCAAAGTACTCCGACGTATCCGGTATGCTCATCAAAATGGATGAGGTCGCAAAACTTCTCCGCCGCCGGCGAAAATCAAGGGGATCGATCGATTTTGATCTTGCCGAGACGACGATAGAGCTTGATGATAAGGGTCATCCCATATCAGTCAGACCGCATGACAGAAACAACGCTACAAGACTGATCGAGGATTTCATGCTTGCGGCTAATGAGACGGTCGCCGAGCATTTTTACTGGGCGGATTCACCGTTTGTCTACAGGATACACGAGAAGCCTGATATGGATAAGATCAGAAAGCTTTCCGCGTTCATCAGAAACTTCGGATACGGGATTAAGGTCAAGGATGACGAGATCCATCCGAAGGAGCTTCAGAAGCTTCTTGCCTCAATAGAGGATTCACCTGAGGAGTCGCTCATATCAAGGCTGACACTCAGGTCGATGCAGCGTGCAAAGTATTCCACCGCGTGCGAAGGGCATTTCGGACTGGCACTTAAGTATTACTGCCATTTCACATCCCCGATAAGACGTTACCCTGATCTTCAGATACACAGGATCATCAAGGAGAGCCTGAGGGGGACACTTAACGAAAATCGGATGGAACATTACGCAAAGATACTGCCCGATGTATGCTCGCATTCAAGCCGCAGGGAGAGAGTTGCCGATGATGTTGAGCGTGAGGTCGACAAGCTGATGAAGGCTCTGTACATGCAGGACCACATCGGTGAGGTTTATGAAGGCGTCATAAGCGGCGTTACGAACTGGGGAATATATGTCGAACTTCCGAATACTGTGGAAGGACTCGTTCACATATCAAAGATCGAGGGAGACTATTTTACGTACAATGAGGATACGTATGAGCTTGTCGGACAGGCCACCGGAAGACGCTATGCTCTCGGAGAAAAGGTACGGGTAGTCTGCAATATGACGGACATTGCAGTTCGCGCGGTTGATTTTGTACTTGCGGATGATATAAGCGCGCTTGATAATGATATATATTGAATGAACGGTTTATATGATTTTCACGGATACGTGATATAATATATCCCGGAGCGTATGATACTGATATGGGAAATGATAAGGGCGGCATCAAACTGATCGCCAACAACAAAAAAGCATATCATGACTTTTTCATCGAAGATAAGTATGAGGCAGGGATCGAACTGTACGGAACGGAGATAAAATCACTGCGCCAGGGTAAATGTTCGATCAAGGAGTCTTACATCGGCATCGAGAACGGTGAGGCATTCATATACGGGATGCACATACCGCCTTATGAGAAGGGAAACATCTTCAACAAGGATCCGATGAGGACGAGAAAACTTCTGCTTCACAAGGAAGAGATCAGAAAACTTTTCGGGAAACTGACCGAGAAGGGATACACGATCACTCCTTTGCAGGTGTACCTTAAGGGGAGCCGATGCAAAGTTGAGATAGGTCTTGCCAAAGGTAAGAAGCTCTTTGATAAGAGAGATGCTATCGCGGCAAGAGACCAGAAGAGGGAGGCAGAGAGAGACTATAAGATTAGTTTGAGATAAATACAGGCAGGATTAACTCCGCTCAGGCGGCGCTCTGCCTGTCCGGATCGCTTTACGATCCGGACATGGGCTTGTACCGGTTTCGACGGGGGTTTTGAACTTAAGACAGCCATCCGCGGCCTCATACCGCGTTACCAAATGAGAAACTTAAATTTAAACGCAGACAATAGTTACGCGTTCGCAGCCTAAGCGCTGCGTGTCGCCCGCATGTAGCCTACTGCATACGGATACGGCATCAATCAGGTAGGGCACTTCGCCTGCAAAGCTTTGAGCAGGTGGAAGATCAATGAAGCTACCGGCGTTGCCGGTTTGTCATTTGCGCGGCAGCTTCGGGAATCCTAAGCAACTGACTGTGATGGGAGAAGTCTTAACGGAAGAGCTTTCGGACAGGGGTTCGACTCCCCTCAGGTCCACTATGCGATTAAACGAACTTTTAAGATTTAACGACATAGTGGTACAATGCCACGATAATCCCGATGCGGACGCACTGTCATCGGGATATGCTTTGCACTGGTATCTTACACGGATGGGAAAGAGTCCGCGTTTTATCTATCGTGGAAAGAACGAGATAGGTAAGAGCAATCTTCTCATCATGAAAGAGAATCTCAGGATACCGGTAAGCTACGAACCGGAATTTGACGAAGTTCCGGAACTGCTTGTTACGGTAGACTGTCAGTATGGTCAGAAAAACGTGACACTTACCAAGGCACAGAATGTTGCTGTCATCGATCATCATCAGGTGAGTGACGAACTGCCTCCGCTTTCCGAAGTCCGCAGTAATATCGGCTGTTGTGCAACGATCATATGGGACATGATATGTGAAGAGGGACTGGATGTTTCTGATGATGTCCTTCTTTCAACTGCACTGTATTACGGACTCTATACGGATACCAACAAGCTTTCCGAGGTGACGCATCCTCTTGATAAGGATATGCGTGACCGGCTTGTCATCAACAAGAGCATCATCACACTGATGTGCAATTCCAGTATTTCCCTCAATGAACTGAAGATAACCGGAAAAGCGATATTTGATTACGAGTACAACATAGAATACAAATATCTGATCATCAAAGCCGAGTGGTGCGATCCGAACATACTCGGTGTAATAAGTGATTTTTCTCTTGAGACGGTCGGTGTTGATATATGTATCGCCTACTATGTAAGTCCGAATGAGATCAAATTCTCTGTACGCAGCTGCAATAAGGAAGTCCATGCCAATGAGCTTGCTTCATATCTTGCAGACGGTATCGGCGGCGGTGGAGGACATGTGCTGAAGGCCGGCGGAACAATAAGACCTGAAAAACTGCTGAAGCTGTGCGGCGGAGAAGAGACGGATATTGAAGAGATAACGGCAGGTGAACTTAAGAAACGGCTCGCTGAATACTATGCGAGGTTCAAAGTGATATATGCCAGGGAAACGACGCTTGATACATCAGACATGAGGATGTATGAAAAGAAGGAACAAAAGCTCGGATGTCTGGAACTTGTGGATGTATTTGATCAGGGTACACTTGTTGAGATCAGGACTCTTGAGGGTGACATCAACATCAGGATCGATAAGGATATCTATCTTATGATCGGTATAGAAGGTGAAGTATATCCTATATCAAAAGAGAAGCTGGAGAGAAGTTATAAGTTCATCGACGAGCCGTATGAAAGGGAGTTTGAATACGACCCGAGCATAACCGATGTGATCACCGGCGAGAGAAAGAGCGTTATGAAATATGCCTCTACCATATTAAGTCAGGGAAGGGTCAGAATATTTGCGCGGCCCCTTACGGAGTACGTCAAACTGTTCACTTCATGGGATGAGGAGAAGTATTACTCCGGGAATCCGGGGGATTATATCGCGGTAAGAGAGGATGATCCGCATGATATCTATATCATTAATAACAGGCTGTTCGATCAGCTCTACAGAGAGGTCAACTGATGATAGATCATTATAATGCCTTTATTTCATATAAGCATGCACCGGAGGATAACAGGATCGCAGAGGCGGTCCATAAAGGTCTGGAAAGATTCCATATCCCCCGCAAGATACGCAAAAAGACCGGTATCAAAAGGATCAACAGAATATTTCGTGATAAGGATGAACTGCCTATCACGAGCGATCTGAGCGATTCGATCTCTAATGCACTTGAAGATGCCGATTATCTTATCGTTATATGCTCGACCAACACAAAGGAATCCGCATGGGTCCCCAGGGAGATAGAATATTTCCTCAAAAATCATTCCAAGAAAGATATATTTACGGTCCTTGTAAACGGTGAGCCGTATGATGTCATACCCGATATTCTCAAGTACGAAGAAACGGTAGTTACCGATGAGGACGGAAAAGAGAGGACTGTAAAAGTTCCTACGGAACCGCTTTCCTGTGATTTCAGGATGCCTCTTTCAAAAGCAAAGAAGACAGAACTCCCGAGACTTGCATGCGGTATCATAGGATGCGCTTATGACGAACTGATGAACCGCCGCAGACAGTACAGGATCAAACAGCTGATGGCTGTGTTTGCGATAGTCATCGCGCTGATGGCTGCGTTCAGCGGTTATATGTATTACAGCAGGAACATAATCCATCAGAATTATCTGGAATCCCTGAAAAACCAGTCCAGATATCTTGCCAACGAATCAGGCAATCTTCTTGAAAAGGAACAGCGCATCACGGCGCTGCAGCTCGCTGTTGAAGCACTGCCGAAGTCTTCCGAGGATGACAGGCCGATCACGGCCGAAGCTGTCAAGGCACTTACCGATGCAACGCTTGCTTATGAGGCAAACAACGGTAAAAATATCAACGCGGCATGGAATTACCGGATGCCGGGGATGGTACGTGATTTCAGGATAAGTGGTGACGGAAAGAAGATAGCGATACGTGACGAAGGAAACGTGATCGGAATGTTCAGTACCGAGGATCACAAGAGAGTGCTGTACAAAGATGATCTTGACTCAAACATTGTCGGTATGGAGTTTGTAAATGATTCAGCCCTTGTTGTGTGGGATAACGATGTCATGACATGTTACGACACATCTGACGGAAAGGTGCTCTGGGAGCTTGCATCAGGTGATGACGTATATAAGACGCAGAATACTCTTATGGTTAAAGACGGGGCGTTATATATATGCGTTAATGATTATGATTTTATAAAGATCGGTTCCGCAAAAGGGGATATTCAGGGCAGGTATACTCTTTCCGGTTCTGAAGAGTATGACGCTCTTGGGATAGTCGAAAGCGCTCTTTCGCCTGACGGAAAAAAGATACTATTCCGCGGAGTAGAGGGCTGGAACAAGTATGCATACGGCGTACTGGATCTTGATACTGATAAAACCGGGATGGCAGTGCTGGAAGAAGAAACGATCAGGGATATAGGGTGGATCGGAAATGATTCGTTTGTTATCGCCAGCTCTGTTGTTGATGCATCGGGAAGCATGACGATCGGAACGTCTGATATATTATCTTCCGACAAGTCGACCATAAGATGCTTTAATGTATCCGATCTGACCGAGAAGTGGACAACGGATTTTGTGTGCAACGGAGTCATGCTTGAGAGCGGATTCATGAAACTGGGAAATGACGGCGTTGCATATTATTCGGGAAATGTCATCACCGTATATGATGCTTCCACGGGAGTGCTAAAGTACACGAACAACGTAAATGATTCCGTTATCGATGTCAGTGACAGGGACGGTGACGGAAGCCCGGTATATATTACGGAAAACGGCGGTTACGTCATCCCCGCCCCCGGTGTTGATGATGATGCGGTTTACTACAATAAATACTTCACCGATGAAATACGAGAGGTCGTAATAAACAATGGCGTATATGTAAGCCAGCGTTACGGACATGAGGTCATCTACTATGGTATTCATGTATATGACGATGAATGGAAACCGTTGTGTGAAGATCCGGTCATAAAAGGTTCGCAGAGCGATCATTATATTGACGAGGATTACCTTGTCCTGCTCACCGCTGATGACAAAAGCGAACCGACGGTGGAAGTGTTCTCGCTTGATGAGAAAGCTGATCATTTTGCGTTGGATCCCGGCGGTGAAATGGTATTCAAGTATAAGCTTCTCGGCGTATACAAGGATCATGCGTATCTGGGATATGACGATTCGGAAGATTACGATCTTGTTTCTCTCGATCTTAAGAATAAGACAGTATCGACCGATCACCTCTTCAGGCCATATACGACATTTGAGAACGCATTGTCCATGAAGGACGGCAAACTGATCTATATCTATAAGACTGAAGATATTAAGGCCGGCCTTGCGATATATGATATTGATACGGGCGATAAGAAAGAACTGCCTCTGCCCGAAGATGTCGGATTTATCAGAAATACTCCGGTCTATTATGGCGATGCCGGGATCGTATGTATTGAGGGCGAGAACGGGGAGTTTGTTGTTGATGTGGACGGCGGCGGGACTGCAAACGTCGATACTCCTGACAGCTGGACCGAGGCTGTCTGCTATTCCGACGTCTGCTTAAACGGACAGTACGCCGTGTCGGACGGAAAGAAGATACTGCTGTCGGGCGCTGACGGAAAGGTCACCTGTACCATCCGATGTCCCGGACTCACACCCCTTGGCATGACATTCCTGGACGGGGAGCTTGCGGTATTTTACAGCGACGGAAGTCTGTTCCGGTATTCGCCTGACAGTGGAGAGTTCACTAAGAAAATTGATGTATCCGTATATGTAGGCTACAAAGACGGAGCAGCTTTTGACTATGACAAGGATAACGAACTGCTGTATATCAGATTGAGCAATCTGACCGATGTAGTGGATACAAAGAGCGGTGTCGAAACTACTCACGTGACGAACTGCTTCGGACATCACAGGGGACGTGATATCTTCATCACAACTTCCAAGGAGCCCGGTGAGGATGCGAAGGTAGGATACTATCACAGATATTCGGTCGAAGAACTGCTTGATAAAGCACACGATATACTTAAAGGCGAATCGCTTCCGGATGATATGAGATCAAGATACGGGATAGATTGAGATCATAACCAGCATATCACAGACGCAGCATGAGGTTGTTTAACCCGAAGGTATTCAGGTAAACGGCCTCTTTTGCAAATGAAACGACTGTACGGATGCCCATATGAGCAATGGGATCATCATCCAGATGAAGTTTATGATAGTGTACAGGATCGAATCCCGCACAGTTATCACGTATGCGGATTATCTCACAATCATCCCGGAATACCAGACGTACTTCGATAGTGTTCTTCCTGTTGTCAAGCACAAAACCGTGCGTGACCGTGTTGATCGCGATCTCCTCTATACACAGGCCTATCATGACGCCGGTCTTTTTATCTATTCCGTGTGCCCTGCAGAATTCGATGGCATTTCCCGAAGCCTCAACGGCTTCTTCTATACTTCCCACGGTACACTCAAAGCAGTCTTCTTTAGGAACACCGAATGTCACCGGAAGAAGAGAGAAGTCTTCTGCGGCTAAACTGATCCGTCTGTTTTTGATCCAGACATAGATGCCTATGAACAGAAGCGCGGATCCTTCACCGAATAAAAAGCACAGCCACAGGCCTGTAGTCCCCATCAGGACCCTCAGCACAAGTGCGGCAATCGCGGGAAGCGCCAGGTTCTGAAGTACGCTTATCAGCTCCATCAGCTTCACGCGTTCAATACCCTGATAATAGAATTTAAACGTTGTGTTGAGCGCACATGGCACAAGGCATAGTGCAAACAGCCGCATGCCTTCTTCGGCAAGCCTGAGCGTGTACGGATCGTCCAGGAAAAATCCTACGATGGGGCGTGCTAAAACAACAACCAGAACTGTCACGGATGCAAGCAATGCGATAGCGCTCCGTCTCATGGTACGTACAAGTGTATAGATCGATGAACGGTCTTCGTCTGCATAAAATATCGAAGCCATCATGAGTGCGACCGATGAGTTGCCGTTACAGAATGCGTAACACAGATTGCCTACGGTTGAGATGACTGAATATGCTGCAACCGCTTCGTGGCCTCCGGCAGAACGGAGGAGATTGTTCAGAAGCAGAATGAGAAATACAAGACTCAGCTGATTGATAATGGTCGGAATACCGCTTGCCATCATGTCTTTAAGAATTCCGGGATCAAGTCCCTTCCACTTAAGTTTGAAGATACAGTCCTTTTTGAAGAACACACCGATACCGATGATCACGGCAGAATAGTAGCTGAGACTTGATGCAAGCCCCATCCCGAATATTCCGCCGTCTATTACAAGAACGTTTAAAAGATCAAACGAAACATCAAGCACGGTCATGACAAGAACGGCAGACACAAGACGTGTACGGTTACCTGACATCTGAAGGTACGGGACCATGATCTGTGCAAAGAGAAAAGCGGGTACTCCGATGATGAATCCTGTCAGATAATCTTTTGTAAGAAAGAATACACTGTTTTCCGGTGTAGCCTGCCCCGCTCCGAGGATGGTACAAAGGGGCGAAGCGAAGAGGAGTACGGCAGCCAGCCCGAGAACGGATATAAGCGCGGTGATGCCTACGGATAGCGTAAAGCATGAATCAGTGCCTTCTTTGTCGCCGCTTCCGAGTGTCCTGCCGCATACAACCTGAATGCCGGCAGAGATCATCGCACCCGGTGCGGCAAATGCCAGCAGGACAGGCTGCGTGTAGCCGTATGCAGCCATTGCTTCAACACCGAGAAAACGTGCGATCACGATGTTGTCTATCAGCATGCACAGCGTTACGGTCATGGAAGAGATGACCTGAGTTATCATCATTTGTCTGAACAGTTTTCGTATCATTTAATAATCTGTCAGCTTCCTGACAGCTCCTCAAGGATTTTCTTACAGAGTGTCTCGTATTCCTTAAGAAACTCTTCGTTTTCATTCTTTATAAGATCAAAGTTGCCTTCTTTTACCGCAAACTCATGAAGTCTGGCTTTTTCACTGATGCCATCCGCACCGATCGTGGCCATCGTTCCTTTTATCGAATGGGCAGCGAGCCTATACGAATCATAGTCCTCATCAGCCACGGCCTTTCGCATCTTTGCCGCTTTATCCGTTCCCTCTTTTGCGATCTCTTTCATTATCGGAATAAGTATGTCATCATATCCGCCGCTGTGAGAGAGTGCTTTTTCGTAATCTATCTCGTGTATGTCATCAAAAGGCTTTTTGAACTCTGAAGGATCCTTTTCATCCTCGGGAGCAAATTCAAACGATCCGTCGTCGTTTTCCGTGTATGAAATGCCGTCAACATCCGCTGGGGCCTGAACATCTGAGGGGATGACCTTTTCGGAAGGTATCAGGCGTTTTACCGTTTCCTCAAGTGCCGATGAATCAAGAGGTTTTGTAAGATGATCGATGAATCCGGCATCAAGGTACAGCTGCTTTGTGCCGGCGATCGCGTTCGCGGTCAGCATGACGGCCGGGGTTTCCCTGTTAAGGGATTCCGCGTCGGATCTTATTATCTTAAGTGTTTCTATACCGTCGGGATCGGGCATCATATGGTCAAGAAGGATAAGATCGTATTTCTTCTGTTTACATTTTGAAACAGCATCATTTCCATTGGTACAAAGGTCAAGCCGCACCTTTGTGCATTTCAAAAACTGCCGGACAATGACAAGGTTCGGCTCGTTGTCATCGACCGCAAGTATCTCGGCATCGGGAGCTGTATAGTTGCATACGTGACGGACCCTTTCGTGAACGCTCTGCGTCATTTCCGAAAGGTTTGTAGGAACGGCAGTCCTGTCAGTAACCTTTTGAGGAATGGTTACGGAAAATGTCGATCCCGATCCGTACTGGGAAGTAACATTTACCGATCCGTTCATCGTGTCGACGATGCTCTTTACGATCGCAAGACCGAGGCCTGTACCTTCTATGCTTCGGTTTCTCTGAAGATCGATCCTGGAGAATGCGTCAAACAGTGTTTTCTGATCTTCCGGTTTGATACCTCTCCCCGAATCCGAAACCTCAAATACGATATTAAAAATATCGTTGGAAGAATACATGCCGGAAACCTTCAGACCGACACGTCCTTTGTCCGTATACTTAACGGCATTGCTTATAAAGTTTATTAGTATCTGCTTGATACGGAACTCATCGCCCCAGAGGCCGTCCGGAATACTTCCCGCGATATCCGTCGAGTATTCAAGTTCCTTCTGTGAGCAGCGTTCCTGGGCTATCGTGGATATATCGTAGATAAGTGAGGACAGTCTGTAATCCGCGCATGTTATATCAAACTTTCCTGCTTCTATCTTTGAAAAATCGAGTACATCGTTTACAAGAGACAGAAGCATGCGCCCCGATTTCTGTACGGTCTCGGCATATGATCCGATCGTGGGGTCATGATTTTCACGAAGTATCATCTCGTTCATGCCGAGTATCGAATTGATAGGTGTTCTGATCTCATGAGACATGCTCGCCAGGAAATTGGTCTTCGCATCCGACAGTTCGACCGCACGCCGACGCTGTGCGTCCGTCGCGCGAAAATCATACACCTGCTGAATAACGACAAATGCCATAAGGAAGAGCAGGCCGAGCAGCAACATCGATCCGTTGTTCTCAAGTACCGGAATAAGTATCATCATGATCTCGAGAAATGCAAAGAACGTATATCCGACCATACCCAGTGCGGTAAATCTGTATGAAGACAGATAGCCGTCCCGGTATTCGGAGATAAACATCAGCATCGAGGCGAGAATGATGTAGATCATGAAACAGTCGATGGCAAAGAGTGAATCGTAAAACTTCAGTATCCCTGTAAAATGAAGAATGGTCCATAAGGCAAAGTTTACATACGTCAGAACATAATGGATCATGAAGAATTTTTTGTGTCGCCTTTTCTGAAGAGAATCAAAGTATGCGAGAAACGGAAGCGGAATAAGCAGACACAACAAGTATGACAGAAGTCCGTCAATGTAATTGTATCCGAATGCAAATGGGAAATAGTAAGAGTCAGTTGCCATCCATCCGGCAACAAGGAACAGTGCAAAGCCTGCATAGATCATATCAACCGATATCTTCAAACGTATCTTGATGAGGAAACCGATGATTATGATCACAACGGAAGAAGCGAGAAGAACGAGGTCAAGGATGAATCCGACTCCGTATCTGTCATAGACATACTGGTAAATATCGGGCATGGACCCTATTACTGTCTCGGGAATAACGCATGTGTTGTTGTATTTTGAATACTGATGACGGATTATCGAAAGCTTTTTTCCGCTGTCCGACATACGTATCGGTACAAAAACGAACACGGGTTTGACGCTTCCGCCGGGGATATTCACGCGGCTTAACTTGTAATCCTTGCGTGTTATTCCGTTTATCTTTACTTCGGTATCCTGCTGCGTGATGAATGTCAGATAACATCTGTCGGATATTATCGGCGGCAGAGTGGCACACATTGTAAAGGTTTTGTCGGACGCGTAATGATACGTCTGGCCCTTGCTGAGATATCCGTCCGTATGGTCATCGGCTGCATTGGTCCAGTTACGGACATATATCAGTGTGTTGCGATGGGCCATATCCTCGTCTTTATATCGGATAAAGTAATAAAGGGAATATAAGAAGAACAAAAACAGAAGCACCAGGAAAAGTGCTTTCATGATCGATGTGATCCGGTCATACGCGCTTGTTTGTTCGGGCTTGTTTTCCATAGGACAATTTTACCACAGAAGTTAGACAGTTACGCAAGAAAATGATATAATATTCACTGTCTTTTGTGACAAAGGAGGTTCAAAAATGAGTAAAAAGATCATAGCTTTGTTCATGACGGCTTTTCTATTAATCTGTATGTGCGTACCGGTCCTTGCGGCTGAGACCGACAGCGCCGGTACGGTCTTTGCGGCGGATGAGACGGTGTCTCTTGATTCGGTACCGTTCTTCACGTCTTTTGCATGCGGACAGTCTGTCAACATCACAGATTCAAAGGCGCAGGGTTCCATTATGGCGGCGGGGCGTGATGTCAGCGTAGATTCTACCGTAGTGAACGAGAGCCTTTATATCGCCGGTGAAAAAGTTACAAGTACCGGCAATGAAGTGAGCGGAAATATATATGCTGCAGGTAATTCGATAGATATAGAAGAGTCAAGTGCCAATGGTGTGTATGCTGCAGGTAATGAGATCACTTTCGGAGGAACTTCAAAAGGATTCTGGGCTGCAGGTACAAAGATAACTTTCTCGGGAAAGGTTGACGGTGATGTCGTTCTTGAAGGTGAAAGCGTTGAGGTTGAAAGCGGTGCCGTCGTAACCGGTGAGCTCAGGATCGTCAGTGCCAAAGAACCTGAGGTTGCCGAGGATACAAGCATAGGTTCATACACATATGAAGAGGTTGATGAGGAGAAAGTTTCCGGATTATCTCTTACAGGTAAGGTCAGCATCGGATCCATTATATGGAGCAAGGTTAAGAGCTGCGTTTACTGGGTCATCGCAATGGGCGTGTTCGGAGTCATTCTGTGCTGGCTGTTCAATTCCCATCTTGCAAAGGCAGCAGAGCTTATCAGGGAAAAACCCGGACTTATGATCGGAACCGGAATAATCAGCTGGTGTGCGATACCGGTGCTTGCAATATTCCTTTGCTGCAGTTATGTACTTGCTCCCGTCGGAGGAATGCTGCTTCTGGCATATGTACTCCTTAACTGTGCAGGGCTTGCATTTGCGGGCGCTTCGCTCGCAAGGCTGTTCCTTCCCAATATGAACATTTATCTTTCGGCCATTATCGGTATTGCTGTTCTCGAAGTTCTCATAATGATACCTTTTATCGGCATTTTTATCGGCATAGTTGCAGATATGTATCTCATTGCTTATGTTGTGCAGACGATCTGGACAAGGGTTAAGAGTGAGAAGGCAGCACGTGTTGCCGTAGTTGAAGAAGAGCAGCAGTAAAAGTATAGAAGAAGTGTTTCAGGAGGGTCTGCCATGTATAAGGATGTTACATTGTGCAATAACTGCGCGCATTACCTGATCAATCCGGACGGTGTTCCGACGTGCAATAATCCCAGGGGGCTGCCGTTTCCTTCACCGACCGACTTCTGTTCAGGCGGTGAAGCATCGGGAGAGGACAGGGAAGTCAGTAATTCCGAGATATTAAAGCTTGTTTATCAGCAGAGGAGAGGGTGATTCTGCTTGAATTATCCGTATTTTCTGCTATAATCAATACTATAGTCTGTCAATTCGGCAGACCGGAACTTTATTTTATGAAGGGAAAAAGGTAAATAATTATGAAACTTCGTACAAAGATCATTATGATTGCAGTGTTGCCTGTTATTGTGCTTGGTGTTTTCATTTATTTCTTCGCCAAAGTCAAGGTTACGAACAGCATGGAAGCAGAAGTGTTCAATGGACTTCACTCATCTGTCCTTGCTGTAAGGACTGCACTTGATGAGATCAATGATGAACCGTATGTTCTTGACGGTGACAATCTTATGAAGGGATCGTTCAACGTCACGACAAACACATCCATCGTTGATGATGTCAAGGCAGGAACGGGAACCGTTACAACGATATTCTTCGGAGATACCCGTTACTCCACCAGCGTAATGAAGCCCGGTACAAGCGATAGAGTGCTTTATACCCAGGCAGGCGAGAAGGTCATCAGTACCGTATTAAATGGTGGCCAGGAATACTCGGCATCTAACGTGGATATCGTAGGCAGCAAGTATTATACATATTATGTTCCCCTTTATCAGGAAGGAACAAAGGATGTTATCGGTATGGTATTCTGCGGACGCGCCCAGGCCGATGTTGAGAGCGAGATAAGCGTTGTTACGAACAGCATTCTCATTGCAACTATCATTGCAGTGATCATTGCTTCGATCATAGCAATCTTTGTGGCGATAGCAATAGTTAATGCGATCAACAGAGGAATCGCGATCCTCGACAAGGTATCCGAGGGTGATCTTACAGAGAAGGTTCCGGAAGACCTTATCAACCGCAAGGACGAGCTCGGAGTCATGGGCAAGTGTGTTGAGAATTTGAGGAGCAGCCTTGTTGAGATAATCACAACTCTGAAGGACAATTCAAATCTTCTGTTCGGTTCATCCACGAGACTGGATGAGGCATCAAGGGAAGCAAATGATTCGATCGGTCTTGTTAACCAGTCGATCTCCGAGATTTCCGACGGAGCTGCATCACAGGCCAATGAGACTCAGTCTGCTACCGAAAATGTCATCCTTATGGGTAATATGGTTGAGGATACATCATCACAGCTCAGGGATCTTATCTCAATATCCGATACTATGAGGCAGGCCGGAGACAGAGCTATCGAAACACTTGATAAGCTTGATAAGATCAACAGGAGAGCATCCGATGCGATCGATCTTATATATGACCAGACCAATACAACGAACGAGTCGGTTGCACGTATCCGTGAGGCAACGGCACTTATAACCGATATCGCTGAAGAGACCAACCTGCTGTCGCTCAATGCTTCGATCGAGGCTGCAAGAGCCGGAGAACAGGGTCGTGGATTTGCGGTAGTTGCCAACCAGATCCAGAAGCTTGCCGAGCAGTCAAATGAGAGTGCGAGCAAGATCGCTTCCATCATCACGGAACTTCTTGCTGATTCCGAGAAGAGTGTCCAGACAATGGATGAAGTACGTCAGATCATGGAAGAGCAGAATGAAGACGTTAAGAAGACTCAGGAAGCTTTTGAGGATGTGCGTTCAGGTATCGATCAGACAACGAGCGGTATGGGAACGATCTCACAGAAGACCGAGAGTCTTGATTCCGCAAGGGTATCTGTTGTCGACATAGTACAGAACCTGACTGCGATCGCCGAAGAAAATGCGGCAAGCACGCAGCAGACAAGTGCGAATGCAAACGAATTCTCAAGCCTTGTCGGCAATATCAAGGATGAAACCGTTACTCTTAAAGAGATCGCCGAAGGCATCGATAAGAGTGTCGGAGTATTCCAGCTTTAATGAAAAGGCAGTGCATATGATTTTTGCAGGAAAGCGGTATTGTCGCCGCTTTCCTGCTTGATTGTTAAGAGGTAATCACAGTGGCCACAAGATCCATAATTGACGGATTCGCCTTTGCGGACGATGCCGACGTATCGCTTGCATCTGCGGAGATAGAAAAGATCAAGTATATAGCGGGAAAGATGAACATGGATAATCCGCGAGGTGTTCTTGCTGTATATGACAAGCTCATTACGAGCGGGATCTTTGTCACTCCTGTCGGATACGAATATTTAAGGACGCTGCAGGGTTACCTTTATAAATGCAAGGATATCCCTGACGACGCAGTCAAGGAGATCCCTGTCCCGGTTTCATACACAAGGGCTTTAAACCTTCGCAGCGAAGAGCGGGACGAGAAGATGTCGCAGCAGCGTGAGGCAAGGACTCTGCGCAAGACATTCAGGAATGAATACAAGATATCGCTGATCGTAAACATCATTCTTATTATTGTTGTGATTGCGATGTTCGTGATAACGCTCCGGGCAGAGAATCCGAACATGATTAATTACCGGACAGCCATTCTCAACCAGTACAGTGAGTGGGAACAGGAGCTCAACGAGAGGGAAGCTGCGATCAAACAGAAAGAACTTGAACTTGAAAAGTAGAATTCACAGAATTTCCATAGTTTGATGTTATATTTGCTTTCAGATGCACAGTATTCTTTTTGAGCAGGTGATGATTATGGACAGGATCAAGATACTTGTAGTTGATGATGAGAGCAGGATGAGAAAGCTCGTTAAGGATTTTCTTGTTAAGAAGGACTATCTTGTAGTAGAGGCTGCGGATGGCCAGGAAGCGACTGACATCTTTTTTGAACAGAATGATATCTCGCTTGTCATTCTGGATGTAATGATGCCTAAGATGGACGGATGGGAAGTCTTAAAGGAGATCCGTGAATACTCGAAGGTTCCGGTGATAATGCTGACCGCCAAAGGCGATGAACGCGATGAACTTAACGGATTTGAACTCGGAGTTGATGAGTACATTTCCAAACCGTTTTCGCCTAAGATCCTTGTCGCAAGAGTCGATGCACTTCTTCGCCGCAGTAATCTCATTACGGAAGAGGCGAAGATCGAAGCCGGTGGTATAGTGATCGACAAGGCCAGCCACACTGTCACGATCGACGGTAATGCTGTTGATCTGTCATTCAAGGAATTCGAACTGCTTACCTACTTTATGGAGAACAGGGGACTTGCACTTTCGAGAGAGAAGATACTGAATCATGTCTGGAATTACGATTATTTCGGCGATGCCAGAACGATTGATACACACGTCAAAAAGCTCCGCTCGAAAATGGGTGAGCGAGGCAATTACATAAAAACTATCTGGGGGATGGGATATAAGTTTGAGCTTTGAACTGATAACCGATATTTTATCCATAATATTGAATCTTGCAGGACTGATGCTTTGTCTGTTCCTGTTCTTTGAGCATACGAGAAGAACGCTTACGCTTGCGATACTGTTCTTTCTCGGAAATCTCCTTTCCAATTACTATTGGGGTGTGTATGAACTTATCATGGGTGACTACCCCAATGTATCATCCGTTCTTGCATACCTCGGATGGAATGTCGCATTTGCGATGCTGACTGTCATGCTTTTTGAACGTCGCCGCGAAAAGGGCATCCGGTCGATATCACCATTTGCGTTCATTCCTGTTGTTCTTAACGTTCCGCAGCTTCTTATCTATCTTCAATACGGCGGATATTTCAACAATATCTGGCAGGTATTCTGGACGACGGCAGGTGCATGTCTGGCATTTGACGGCATTATAAGTTATGCAAAGGATAAAAGTGAGCAGAAGAGATTCCCGTATGTTGATGTTGCGGTTATTGCTTATATTCTTTTTGAGTACATTTCATGGACGGCATCATGTTATGCATGGCCGTCTGAAGTTCTTAATCCATACGTATATGCGATCGCCCTTTCCGGCGTATGTTATATCCTGATCCCGTTTGCATTTTCGCGCGAATACGGTGATACCGTGATTCAGACAAAGAGTATCAGCAACAGACGACTGATGAAGATGTTCAGACCGCTGTATATCGTTGTTGTCGTTGTATGCTGTGTCGGTGGATATTTCCTCGCACTCTGGACAAGAGATACTCTTGACAACGGAGTGTCACTTGCGGAGGGATCAGATCCATACAGGATCATCGCGGTTCTTCTTTTTATAGTATCAGTCATAATCGTTTCCTTCACTGTCATGATCATCCTTGTCGTAAGCTCGGGGCAAAAATCATTCGAAGCCGAGGAATCGGAAGCCGCAAAGAGACTTGCGGTAAGAGCTAACGAAGCGAAGAGTGAGTTCCTGGCGAACATGTCGCATGAGATCAGGACTCCGATCAACGCGGTCCTCGGAATGAACGAGATGATCCTCCGTGAGAGTCTTCAGGCAAGAGATGATCTTCCCGAAGCGAGAGATGAGATCAAAAGCGTCTTTTCCGAGATATGCAATTTCTCCGGAAACATCGACAGTGCCGGAAAGAGTCTTTTGTCGATAATAAATGACATTCTTGATTTTTCAAAGATCGAAGCAGGTAAGCTTGAGATAGTTGATAACGATTATCAGTTAAGCTCGATCTTAAATGACGTGAGCAACATGATCGTGTTCAAGGCCAAGAGCAAGGGCCTTGAATATGATGTGGATGTTGATGAATCGATCCCCGATATTCTTCGCGGAGATGAGATCAGGATACGCCAGATAGTCACCAATCTCCTGAACAATGCCGTAAAGTATACGGAAAAAGGAAAGGTCGTCCTGTCCGTTTCTGAAAAGAAGATCGAAGACGCATCGGGTGATGATATTACATCACTCATCATCTCGGTCAAGGATACCGGAATGGGTATCAAGGAAGAGGACAAAGACCGTCTGTTCAAGAAGTTTGAGAGAATGGATCTTGAAAAGAACAGTACCATCGAAGGTACCGGTCTGGGCCTTGCGATAACCGGAAGCCTTATCGATATGATGGGCGGAACTGTCGAAGTGGATACCGAGTACGGAAAGGGATCCACGTTCACCGCAGTCATCCCACAGAAGGTTATATCCGAAGAAGCGATCGGCGACTTCAGGGAGAAGTTCAAAAAGAGCATCAGTGAGATGAAGGCCGAGAAGGAACCGTTTAAGGCTGAGAACGCAACGATACTCGTTGTTGATGATACGCCGATGAACCTTATGGTTGTAAAGGGACTCCTTAAGGATACGAAGATCAATATCGAAACCGCTTCCGGCGGTGAGGAATCGATAAGAATGTGTTCCGAAAAGAAATACGATCTTATCCTTATGGATCAGCGTATGCCCGAGATGGACGGTATTACCGCGATGCACAGGATAAGGCAAGACGTTCGCGGAATGAATGTATCAACGCCCTGTATATGTCTGACGGCTGATGCTGTTGCGGGTGCAAAGGACAGATATATATCCGAAGGATTTGATGATTATCTTACAAAACCGATAGACAGCAAGGACCTTAACAGGAAGCTCATGGATTTCATCCCGAAGGATAAGGTTCAGTTATCCGGGGACGGAAGCGGAATGAATACTTCTGTGCCGGAAACCGAAAAGGCAAAGAGAACACCGCTTGTTGATCGTGAAGAAGGAATTAAGCTCAGCGGCGGAAACGAGAGCCTTTATGAGATGCTTCTTACGGAATTTAAGGATGAGGCTGAGCATAAGATAAAGCTTCTTGACAAATGTTATACGGAAAAGGACTGGGAAACGTACGGTGCGTATATCCACTCCGTCAAGAGCACTTCGAAGATGATCGGAGCGTTCAGACTGTCGGAACTTGCCGCAAAGCTTGAGCAGGCGGCTGACAACGGCAGGACTGAAATAATAGACAGAGATCACGATTTCATGAGAAGAATGGTTCGTGATGTAATAGACTATATTAGGGAGATGTGATCATCATGGATCAGAGAATTGCTGAACTTAATCCGCAGAAGGTTTTTGGTTTTTTTGAAGAACTTACAAAGATACCGCGCGGCTCCGGAAACGAAAAAGGGATCAGTGATCATCTTGTGAACTTCGCAAACGAGCGCGGCCTGATCGCTTATCAGGACGAGCTTATGAACGTCACTATATTAAAGCCTGCAACAGCCGGAATGGAAGTGAAACCGACGGTAATTCTTCAGGCGCACATGGACATGGTATGTCAGAAGGAAGATGATGTATCTGTCGATCTTACAAAGGATCCTGTTGAGGCATATGTGGACGGTGATCTCATAAAGGCTAAAGGAACAACACTCGGTGCTGATGACGGTATCGGTGTTGCACTCATCCTTGCAATACTTGACAGCGATGATATATCACATCCGATGATAGAAGCTTTGTTTACTGCCGATGAGGAGATCGGTCTTCAGGGAGTGCGTGGTTATGACTGTTCAAGACTGAAGGGAACAAGACTGATCAACCTTGATTCGGAAGAAGAGAACACCATCACGATCGGATGCGCCGGCGGCTCGACATGTGATATTTCATCTAAGTGTAAGACGACAAAGGTGGAAGGAAATATTTATGATATTGCGATAACAGATCTGACCGGAGGTCATTCCGGCACGGATATACATCTCGGAAGAGCAAATGCAAATGTACTGATGGGGCGATTTCTTTCACTTGCCGCTTCACAGGTTGAACTAAACCTTTCCACATATGAAGGCGGGACGAGAGATAATGTTATCTGTTCATCTGCAAAGGCAACCGTTGTTGTCAGAAAGAAACAGGGCAAAGCTTTCGAAAAGCTCATAAAATCATTCGGCGAGGATATCATGGCCGAGTATGGAAGGACCGATCCGGATTTTGTGATCAAATGCAAGGACAAAGGAAAAGGCAAACTCGAAGTTATGTCAACTAAAAGCCTTGCCGGCTTTGTTTTTCTTCTTAACGTACTTCCGAACGGTGTTACAAAGACAAGCCAGATCTCGCCAATGGTAGAGACCAGCTCCAACATAGGTGTAGTTACAGCAAAACCGAAGAACTATAAGATCTGTATCAGCTTAAGGAGTAACCGTGATGCGTCGCTTGAATGGATGACGCAAAAGGTCACGATGATCGCGAATGCGATCGGAGCAGATATCAACATCCGTGCGGGCTATCCTGCATGGGAAAGCAGACAGTCCGATTTTGCCGATAAGGCAAAGGCTCTTTATGAGAGAATGTTCGACCGCAGTATCATGATCGTGAGCGTTCACGCGGGACTCGAATGTGCTCTTCTTGCCCAAAAGATCAAGGACATAGATGCGATATCGATAGGTCCTTACATAAAAAATGCACACACGCCAAAGGAAAGTCTTTCCGTATCAAGTACCGGGCGGATATGGGAATTCCTCAAGGAGCTTCTGAAAATTTAAAATGATACGCTTCCTTAAAAAATCCATAAACAGGGAATATACTATAGTTTTCGGCCTTTTGCTCAGCGTATGTATCCTTCTCATCAGCGTGGTCAACATGCTGACTCTTCCGAGAGCTTACATGTACAACAAGCAGAAGGTTCTTTTGTCATGTTACGATGACATCAACAAAGCAGTATCCCAGGGTGATATCACATCTTCATCATTTGATGAATCGTTAAAGAGGATATCGGCGATCAACAACATAGATGTACTTGTCATTGATGCAGATAAGACGATCGTAAAATCAACCGGACCGGACTCGTCTCTGATGACAAAGCGTCTTCTTGATTTTGTGTTCGGAGGTGCCGAAAATGTTGATCCTATATTTGAGGCCGGAAAGATCAAGATACAAAGTACGACTGATCCGCGAGAGCATATAGAGTATCTTGAACTTTGGGGCGCGCTTGACAGCGGTGATTTTGCGCTCCTGCGCACTCCCGTGCAGAGCATAAGGGAAGCTTCAGAACTTGCAAACACCATGTTCGTAAGGTTCGGAGTGATCGCCATAATCGCGGGGATCCTTCTCGTGTTCATAGCAACGACCAGGATCACAAAACCGATAAAAAAGATCGTGGGCATTTCCGAAAAAATGACGCGCCTTGATTTTTCCGAAAAGTATGTAAGTAAAACGGACAATGAAGTCGATACTCTCGGAGAACACATGAACCGTCTGTCGGATAAGCTTGAGAGTACGATACTTGAACTGAAAAGTGCAAACGCCAAACTTCAGAACGATATCGAGAAGAAGACTGAGATCGATGAGATGAGAAAGGAATTCCTTTCGAATGTTTCTCATGAACTGAAGACCCCTATCGCGCTTATTCAGGGATATGCGGAAGGACTTAAGGACTGCGTAAACGATGATCCCGAAAGCCGTGATTTTTACTGTGATGTCATTACGGATGAAGCAGCGAAGATGAACAGGATGGTAAAGAACCTTCTGAATCTTAACGAACTTGAAAACGGAGACGGAAAGGTTGAGATAGAACATTTCGATCTGATCGAGCTGATCGGAAACTGTGCCGGATCGATGGATATACTGATAAAACAGAATGATATCAAGCTTATCATGCCGGAAGAGGGATCAGTCAATGTATGGGCAGATGAGTTCAAGACGGAGCAGGTCCTTACAAACTATCTTTCAAATGCGATCCATTATGCGGCCGGTGATAAGACGATTAAGATAACCGTTACAAGACATGAGGATGTTGTTCGTGTCGGTGTATTTAATTCCGGAGATAACATTCCCGAAGAGATCATCCCCGATCTCTGGACCAAGTTCTACAAGGCGGATAAAGCAAGAACACGCGAATACGGCGGGAGCGGTATAGGACTTTCGATCGTTAAGGCGTGTATGGATGCGATGGGGAAATCGTACGGTGTTGAGAACCTTGATGACGGTGTCAACTTCTGGTTCGAACTTGACGGAAGTAACTCCTTATAGTAAAACAGACATATGAACATTATGAAAAGAACGTTTATTACAAGCCTTGCATGCATTGCGTTTTCGACAATGCTCACGGGATGCGATCTCGTTCCTTCTCTCAATCTGACAGAAGAACAGAGTACGCTCATTGCAGAGTATGCGGCCGGAAAGCTCCTTGAATACGCAAAGGGACATCCGGGCGGACTTATGATACTTGAAGATATTGACCTGACTGAGGTCAATCCGGGTCTTAAGAAGGAAGAGGAGAAGCCTGAGACTCCGCTTCTTCCCGAACAGCCTCTTCCGCCTTCGGCTGACAGTCCGGTCTCAGAGCCTGCAGGTGATGCGCTTGTAAATGAGCCCGATGGCGGACCTGATCAGGAAGCGCTTGTTGATACACCGGACGATGTATCTTCCGCGCCGACAAAGACGATCGCACAGGCACTCGGAATGGACGGGGTTGATCTTGAGTATGAGAGGTATGAGATAGCGAAGACATATCCCGAGAATGCAACGGAACTTGCTTTTTCAATGAAGGCAGCACCCGGTAAGGAACTTCTTGTAGTACATTTTGTTCTTGCCAACCACGGCGAGAGCGAGGTACAGGCCCATACGGATTCTTCCAACTTCAAGGTAAGGCTTCTGTTAAACGGCAGCGACAAGCTTCGCGGAGATGTTACGTTCCTTGATAACGACCTTATGAATTATACAGGTGCGCTCGCTCCCGGTGCAGAAGTTGATTCCGTTCTCGTCTTTGAAGTTAAAGAAGGTACGGAAATATCGTCAATGGACCTTCTCATCGTCGAGGATGGCGGTGAAGAGAAATATAAAATAATGTAGTTGAAAAAATGCTTGACTTGACGTAATGACGGTGCTATATTTAATAGGCTGTCCGCGCAGGACAGGCCTTTTTTCTTTATATTAAAGGCTTTTTCGGTACCTTGAAAATGAAATAGTACAACCAACCAAACCCGAAAAATTCCAGACAAAATTCGGAAGTAAAACAATTAGCTAGCGTAAGCTGGTTCAAACATTATTTTAGAGAGTTTGATCCTGGCTCAGGATGAACGCTGGCGGCGTGCCTAACACAT